>NZ_JAUSZD010000002.1:1397000-2794000 GCF_030817275.1 Paenibacillus sp. V4I7
GTGGCATTGATAGCGAATGATATTTATCAGTAATTAATAAATCTAATAGATTTATTAATTAACTACACGAATGGAGCTATTTCCTGTACTTCGAAATCATTGAGAAAATTGAAAACAAGGAGATGACTAACAAGTGAAAAAGAAACTGTTAACCCGCTGCTTCACCTACCTGATGGCCACACAGCTTGCCGCCGGCTCTCTGCTGCCGCTTAGCAGCCCTGCAGCTGCAGAAAGCGCAGCCGCCATCGAAGCGGCAGCTGGAATCCCCCGCATGCTCATTACTGAAATGGTCCCTGACTCCGGTGGAGACGATGCACTGGGAGAGGATCCCTACGAGTACCTAGAGGTTTATAACAACAGCGACCAGCCGATCGACTTCAAGGACTATTCTATTTTATACAGGTACCCGGGGGAGCCCGGCCATGATTTATTCTGGCGGCCTTACACCGATAAACAGATTATCATCCAGCCTAAGCAGGCCATGGTTTTCTGGGCGGTTACGGCGTCAGGGGAGCTCAAGACGGTGGCTGACTTTAATCAGCATTTTCAAACCTCGCTCGTTGAAAATAAAGACATTGTCCGGATTCCCGGCGGTCTTAACAACCTGAGGGAAAGAACCCTCGTGGTGGCTACTAATACAGGAACCGACATTGTACGCGCGAGCTTTAACCCAGGCGTGATCGATACGGCGGCTGATCTGAGTATCGAGTACGGCGTTCCGGACGCCGGCAGTCTCGATATGAAGAAGCTCAGCTCCAAGACGTTGCCGGCCTCCCCGGGAACCTTCAACCCGGAAAACGTATCGGCAGAGCCAGTCCTTACTGTGAATGACCCTGTCCCGCCGTCGGTAAAAGATCTTACGGATCACTCCGGCATTGATCTGATCAAGCCGATTGAGCTGATGGCCGAAGCGGCAGATGATCGTCTACTTGCGTCCGTTAATCTATACTATAAATCCAACAAGACGACGAATTATAAAATGGTAACCTTGCCTCGAGGCGCCGACGGACGCTTCCGCTACTCACTAGAGATGATGGAATGGTTCGGGAGCCCGACGCTCGACTACTATTTCCAAGCATCCGATACCTTCAACGCAACGTCAACGGCTCCGAGAACGATCAGCCTGGCCGGGAATGAGAAAAGCCCTGCGCTGAACGTTCTTGATGGCAATGTTCTATCCGGTGAGCGGGTTCTGATCGGTTCGTCTACCACCGCAGGGTCCATGTCGCTATCGATCGACGGCCAGCCTGTCAGTCCAACGGAACGAGCCCTGGAGAAAACGGCTTATTTCGTATTTGAAGCGGACGACATAAATGTAGGGCAGAACGTGACCACCATGGGCAGCGAGACGCTGCACTTGATTCCGTTCCAAACCAATGATTACAAAACCATGGTAGTGCCGGTACGGCCCGATTTGTTCAAGTACGGTCAGGCGAATCCGATTGCACTGCGAGCGGGTTCATCAATCCGACCTTATTATGAGAACCAGCCGGAGCCCGGCCTGGATGATTTCAATATCCGCAATGTCCGGCTTGTTTTGGCGGACGGTACGGTCATCCGCGACCCGAAATATGGGAACCCGGCAACCATACTGGACATGGGAGATAACGGACGCTTCCTTCCGGTAGTGTACTTCAACTTCACGATTCCCGAGCGCTATTGGGACGGGATCTCTTACCGATGGAATACCGCAGCAGCCGTTGACGGATCTCATCGGGTCGAGGTGACTCTGCCTGACGGCGGCAAGGACACAGCGAGCGTGATTGTAGACAATCAAGGTCCGGTTGTAACTGCGAATATTACGGAAGGCAGTACTTACAAAGGGGCTTTTGAGATACAAGCTTCCGCATCGGATGTGGCTTCCTCCGTCAAATCCTTCGAGGTGAATCTGGATGGCAAGCTCATTGAGGTTCCGTATTCCACCTCCTCTGCGGCTCTCACACCGGGGGAGCATAATCTTGTGCTTAAGGCTGTAGACGCCGGAGGCAAATCGACGGAGAAAACGATCAAGTTCACAACGCCTGCAGAGCTTCCGGGTAAGCCGCTCCTTGCGGCGCCGTCGGACGGTGAACAGGATACGGAAACGAACGTGAGCCTGCAGGTATCGGTTTCCGATCCGACCGGCGACCCGCTGAACGTGAAGTTCTTTAAAGGGCAAAAGATCACCGCCGCGGACGCGGGAGTGACCGCTTACAAGCATGCGGCTGATGTAGAGCCTCCTCTGACCTTGACGAGTGCTGGAGAAACTCAGCTGACCGCTGAAGAACAAACAGCCGCGGGAGCCTCCGATGACCGTTACGTCACTACGGACTCTACTGAACAGTTTCCTTATCAGCGCTTTGAAGTGGAAGCGGGGGCGGAAACCGGCGCCGGCGATCTTCTCGAGCTAAGTTGGGAAGGGCATTCGCTCAAGGGGCGTAAAGTAGGTTTGTACGCATGGAATTATACTGCGGCAAAGTGGGATTCCCTAGCGTCCACAGTGGCCGTTTCCGAGGAAGACTTTACCCTCTCTGCGGCGGTGGACGGCGGCAATTATGCAAGAAATGGCAAAGTCCAAGTCCTGATTCAGGATGAGATTCCGCGCCGTGAGCAGTACGATTTTACCATTGCCTCTATACCGGACACACAGATCTACGCGGAAATTCAGCCGGAATATTTTGAGTCCCAAGTCAATTTCCTGCGCGATGCCAAAGAATCGATGAATATTCAATATGTGATGCAAGTGGGGGACATTGTAAACTCTGCAGGCATCAAAGGACAGTGGGAACGTGCGGATAAGTTTATGAAGGTGGTAGAAGACGCCCAAATTCCTTGGGGTTTAGTCGCGGGCAACCATGACGTGTTCGACGGAGGAGCGACGTCAGTGCCGGATTACTCGGAATTCTCTAAGTATTTCGGAGAGAACCGCTTTAAGGATAAGCCTTACTACGGAGAGTCGTACAAAGATAACAAAGGTCACTATGACCTGATATCGGCAGGCGGCAACGATTTTATTTTCGTCTATATGGGCTGGGGCATGAATGATGAGGATATGGATTGGATGAGCAGCGTTCTGAAGCAGTATCCGGATCGTAAAGCGGTTATTGTGGTTCATAATTATTTGCAAAATAACGCAACAAGATCCGCAACTGGCAACGAGATTTACCAGAAAGTAGTAGTTCCGAATCCTAACGTATGGATGGTCATGAGCGGTCATTTCACCGGAAGTGCGCTGCGTACCGACCAGCTTGACGATAACAAGGACGGACAGCCGGATCGCAAAGTGTACCAGATTCTTAACGATTATCAGGGCATTCCGAACGGCGGAAATGGATATTTGAAGCTTCTGCATTTTGATACGGAGACGGATACCGTCTATGTTAATACGTATTCGCCGTATTTGGACGATTACAATTATTACGATCCGAGCAAGGATGAGTTTAAGCTTTCGGTGGATCTGAAGCCGATGGTGAAAAGAGTGGCGACCGACGCGATGACGGTAAAAGTGTACGCTAACGATGCGATTGGATCGGCGCAGGCGGCCAGCGGTTCCACAGCCATGGTCAACTGGAACAGCCTGAAAGGCAGTACGAATTATGAATGGTACGCACTGGCGGAGGACAGCTTCGGCGGACGGACGTACTCGGATATTTGGTCCTTCCGCACCCGCCTAACCGTTGAAGCGCCGCAAGGCGTGAAGGTGGCAAACGTGACCGCGGCTTCGGCGCAACTGAGCTGGTCCCCAACAACAGCATCTGACGGAAGCAGCGTGACCTACCAGGTGTACGGCAGTCAAGGGGCCATCACCTCGGTGACCAGCACGGTGTACAATTTAACGGGACTGGAGCCGGATACGGCCTATATGTTCCAGGTCAAGGCCGTACACTCGTCGGGAGCGGTATCTGATCTCAGCGAGCCGGTAAGTCTTAAAACATTGATCGATCTGCCTGCTCTGCAGAACGGCCTTCAGCGCTTGATTACCTCCGGCAAGGTCACCCATCCGCTGGCCAAACAGCTGGAGAATGTGCTTAGCCAGGCGGAGAGCCATGTGCAGAAGGGACAGCAGGATGAGGCAGCCAAGAAGATCGAGGACTTTATTAAGCACCTCAATAATAAAGCGCTTCAGGAATTGGCGTCAGCGGACGCCCGGCAGTGGCTGAATGATAAAGCTGAGGCCCTGCTTCGCATCTGGGGCGGATAACCTGCTTGTAAGGAACAAATTAACGAAAATCCCCTGGAAGATTTGTTCATCTCTTCCAGGGGATTTTGTTGCGAAAATATCGTCCGTAACCCTATATTTCCAGTTTACTGAAGTACAACCGAACGGTAACTGCGAGTCACAGCGACAAGCTGTCAAGCGGGATCTTGAACACGCTCTGCAGGACAAGCCCGACGGCCAGTGCAGTCTCGTCCTCTACATCGGTGAGATGTAGGAACTCTACGTTCCGGCACGTTTCCGGCACTTGGGCCATCACTCGCGCTTTGAGTTCGTCAACGAACGAGTCCCCCCATACCGGCAGCATGAACCCGGTGAGCAGAACCCGGTCCGGGTTGAGCAGGGTGACGATATTGGCAACGGCGTAAACGATCGCTGACCTCACCATCTCGTAAAGCTGAACAGTCTCGGGGTCTCCGGCGCGGACAGCTTCACTGAACTGCTCCACACTCCTGCCAAGCGTTCGCAGCAAGCCCCTTGAGGATGCCAAAGTGGTTAGGCATCCTCTGCCGCCGCAGTAGCACTCATAATCGTAGGGCGGCATAAACGCCTTATAGTGGCCTAACTCGCCTGCTACGAAGGAGGAGCCGGTGACCAGCAGCTTATCTACGACGATGGCGCCCCCGATGCCGTTGCCTAATTTAAGCGTCACATTGTTTTTGGAGGGGATCAGACTTCCGCCCATATTCTCGTTGAGCGCAAGCAGATTGGTGTCATTCTCCAGAAAGACGGGCAGCCCGTACTCATCCTCCAGCAGCTTCGCCAGCGGTATCCGCTTCCAGCCGAGCCCCGGCGAGCGAAGCAGAATGCCTTCGGAGGAGTCAACGAGTCCATGGACGCTGAAGCCGATTCCCTTCAGGCAGGTAGGGTCAGGGGTCTGGCCTATGAGTTTGTCAATCACACTGCGGATCACCCGGAGCAAGTCCTCTTCGGTCTCGTAACGGTCTGCCTTCATTTTAGCTTCCGCCAAGCGGACGTGCTGAAAATTATATACCGCTCCCCGTGCCGATGTGCCTGACAATTCAATGCCGATCGCACTGAATCGGGAACCGTTAAGCAGCAGGGGAACGCGCTTACGACCGCTGCCGCTCTCAAGGGATTGCGGTTCGCCTTCGATGATCACTTGATCCTCGAGAAGGCGGTTGACGATGTTGGTGACGGTTTGCTGACTAAGTCCGGTTTTTCCAGCTAGCTCTACACGGGAGATCGGACATTCCGAATAGATCAGATGCAGCACCTTCTGCTGATTTATGGATTTAAGCAGCGTGTGGCTTGCATGTTTCAATGTGGACATAAGTCGACCTCTTCCTTGAACTGAACACGTTTATTCTCTTAGTAAAAATTAGTTTACCACGCAGGTCATTACTGGGTAAAGGCAGGGATTTTTGTCGAAAGATTTCTATTGTATCAAAAAGAAAAAACAGGTAGGATAATAATAAATAAAATTGATTTATTAATTGGGTGTAAATTGTAAACGTGTTCATACCACGTGAATCAGCGATTTTTAACAGATCCCTTACAAAACGATAATCATCGCCAAACAATTACCCTGTATTCTAATACTTAATAAATCAATTTTTTTTATTAATTAAAGGGGGGTTTCAGTATGAGAAACAAATTTGAAAAGCTTACGGCTTTTAGCCTGGCTGTTGCCATGTCGGGTTCGCTGCTTGCAGGGTGTACAGGAAAAACGGAACAACCTTCCGCAAGTCAGCCTCAGAATCAGACTAAAGAGGAAGTCTACGAAAACGGGCTGCCGAAGACAGAGAAAGTGACGCTGAAGGTCGGTTTCTTCATGGGAGGCTATGGAAGGGAATGGTTCGATTATGCCGTAAAGTCCTTCCAGGCCAAATACCCGAACGTTTCCTTCGACGTTACCGCATCGGCGGACATGAAGAATATGATTCAAACGAAAATTTCAGCAAGCAACGACAACGACATGTTCGACATTTTCAACACGACGCCGCCGTCCGGAGCACAAGGTATCATTTCCCTGGCTGAAGCCGGTAAGCTCGAGCCTTTCGATGATTTGTTCGACAGAAAGCTTCCGGACGTACCGGGCAAAGCAGTGAAGGAACTCATGATGCCGGGCCTCGCCGAATCGTTCACTAAGGTGAAGGGAAAGGTATACGAGTTTGCCACCTCGAGCTCTTACGGCGGATTGTTTTTCAATAAGACGCTGTTCGAACAGAAGGGTTGGAACCAGAATCCGAAGACATGGGCGGAGTTTAACGACCTGCTTGCCAAAATTAAGGCGGACGGCGTGGCGCCGATTACTTTCCCGGGAGTTTACCCTAATTACTATGACTGGGCCTTTGGTCCTGCAAAGCTGTTTGAGCTGGCCGATATCAAAGGAAACGCAGATAAGGTGATCGAAAACTATAAAACTTACAACACACCTCAATTTACGAGTGAGGAAAACTTGGAACACTGGAACCGCCTGTATGAGCTTGGCAAGAAAGGATACTTCCCGGAAGGATTGCCAGCGTTAAACCATACCCAGTCCCAGATGCAGGTGATTCAAGGCCAGGCCGCGATGGTTTCCACAGGAAGCCATGTGGAGAACGAAATGAAGAAGACCACGCCGGAAGACTTCAAATGGGGCTTTATGGCGGTGCCGTTCAGAGATAAGGTGGAGCAAAAGCTTTGGATTCGAAGCGGAATTACTAACTTCCAATACATGTGGGCCGGCAAGCCGGATCTGAACAAGAAGTGGTCTAAGGAGTTCATTCTATGGTTGATGACGCTGGATAACCAGCAGTTCGCCGCAGAAAAAGCGGGCGCCCTCCCGATGAGAAAAGATTTGATTGACGATGCGACTAAAGTCGTGAAGCTTTCCACCTCTGCGCAGGCGATTCTAAAGTATATTAAGGATAACGATGCCCGGTCGTACAAGCCGCATAGAACTATTAGCATTTCCGATCCGAACCTGGCCAAAGCCAATAAGATGATGGAAGAAGCCACGGTAAAGATCGTATTAGGCAAGCAGGATCCGAAGCCGATTCTCGAAGAAGCAGACGCTTTGCTCAAGAAAGCCGTAGAAGCTCAGAAGAAATAAGTTTATAGGCGGGGAGGGGGTCCTCTCCGCTTTTCCATTTCCCTTGATAGGAGTTGACTTCCCTTGTCCGAACCTACTGTAGTGAAAGATAAACCCTCTTATTCCGGCCGCATGGGACTGGATAAAGCGCGGACTCAGAAGTGGATTTTTCTCATTATGGCTGTCGTGCCGCCGTTCGGGGGCTATCTGCTATTCACGCTGTTTCCGAATGTTTTATCCGTTTACTATGCGTTATTGGATTGGGACGGGCTCACGGATTCCAAGTTTGTAGGGCTCAGCAACTTTGTTACCGCGATTCAGGACGAGTATGTTTGGCGGGCGCTTAAGCACAACCTTATTTTTATGGCGACGGTACCGGCGCTGGTCGTGCTCATTTCCTTACTGCTTGCTTATCTGGTCACATACAAGAGTTATGTGGAAAATGAGTTCCTGAAAATCCTGTTTTTTTTTCCGAACGTTTTATCGATTGTCGTCGTTGCTCTATTATGGGCGTTCATATATGACGGCACATACGGCCTGCTTAACAGCGGCCTGAAGCTGCTCGGGATCGACATGAACCATTTTTATTGGCTGGGCAACGATAGTACGGCACTGTGGGCGCTGATTCCTCCATGGGTTTGGGGAGGCGTCGGTCTTTATGTCATCATTTTCGTAAATGCTATGTCGGGCATTCCCAAGTCGCTGTATGAATCGGCTATTCTCGAAGGCGCAGGACATATGACGCGGCTATTCAAGATTACGCTGCCGCTCATTCTGCCCGTCGTCCGGGTCAGCGCGCTGTTCCTCGTGATCAGCACGCTCAAGACTTTCGAGCTTATTCTGATTATGACTAATGGCGGCCCGTCGGGTTCTACGGATGTAATCGGTCTCTATATGTTCAACCTTGCTTTCGGTACGGAGTACATCAACTACGGTTACGCATCCGCTGTCGGTATGATTCTGTTCGTCATCTTGATCACGGCCAAACTGCTGTTGGATAAGTTTCTGCCGAACCGGGGTGTAGAGTATTAGGAACATACTTTTTAAAGAAGGGAGAAGATGAGATTGAAGGAAAAAAAGTCGTTTATGGACGTCGTGTGGCGTCTAGTACTATATGTGTGGGCTTTGTCAATCCTGTTTCCGCTAGTGTGGGTGTTCTATGAGTCTCTGAAGTCCAATCCGGAATTTTTCAAGGACATCTGGAGCCTTCCCAAAAAGCTGCAGTGGTCCAATTACACAACAGCCTGGACGGAATATGGCTTCGGTCGTTCGCTGCTAAATACGCTTTATTATGTAGGCGGAAGCCTTGTAGTCAGCTTGTTCTTTACTACACTTAACGCTTATGCCTTGACCCGGATGGAGTTTAAGGGACGGCAGCTGATCTGGGGCCTTATTATGCTTTCCTTGTTCCTGCCAGGGATTAACGCCCTGGTGCCTCAGTACGTGATTATGAGGGAGCTGCATTTGACGAACAGCTTAACGGGGTTAATCTTATTGTCCTCCCTGGGGGAGAGTGTGTTCTATCTAATGTTGCTCGGGGGCTTTATGAAGTCGCTGCCCAAGGACATGGAGGAAAGTGCTCATATCGACGGCGCTTCGATCTTCCAGGTGTTCTGGCGGGTGATCGTTCCCTTGTCCACTCCGGGGATTGTTACGGTTGCGATTTTTAAATTCCTTGGCTACTATAACAACTTCATGGGGCCGTTCATCTATTTGAGCGATCCCGAGAAATACACGATTGCGGTGCAGATGTACCAAGCCAATAAAATGATGGAGTTTACAGCGGATTGGGTTACGTTGTTTGCAGGGGTGACGATTGCGATGGTACCTTCCGTCATTGTGTTCATGCTGTTCCAACGGATGATAATGCAGGGCGCCACTTTAGGTGCGGTTAAGGGTTAAATGTAGAGTATGAAGGAGAATAATGCATGAAGATTGCTATAATCGGCTGCGGTACAATGGGCCGTACTCATGGGGCCGAATGGATTAGTATGCCCGGTATTGAGCTTGTCGGTGTGTGTGATCTGCAGGAAGAAGCCGCCCGGGCGCTTGCCGGGAACTTGGAGACAAAGGCTTATTTCGATTTCGATCAAATGGTGTTGGAGGCGGGTCCGGAGGTTATAGACGTCTGCCTGCCTACTCATATGCATAAGGAATTTGTTCTCAGGGCTGCCAGTCACGGGAAGCATATCATTTGCGAGAAGCCCATCGCCTTGTCGCCCGAGGAAGCGGATGAAATGGCCGCTGTCAGCGAGCAGCACGGAGTACGGCTGTTTATCGGGCATGTGGTACGCTTCTTCCCAAGCTATACCGATATTCGCCGCAAGGCTGCGGAAGGAGTAGTCGGGAAGCCCGGAGTGCTGCATACAAGACGGATGGGCGGCAATCCGGGTATTGCCAAGACTTGGTACGCCAATAGTGACATCAGCGGCGGTGTGATCCTCGACCTGATGATTCACGATATTGATTTTGCCCAAAGCATCTTCGGGAAGGCTGTATCCGTGTATGCAATGAACCGCAGGCACGAGGGTCTCGACTATGCTCTGACTACCCTGCGTTTCGAAAATGGCGGGATTGCGCATCTCGAGGGCTATTGGGGATTTCCAGGACCTTTCACGACTAGCGTGGACCTGGCGGGAAGCGGAGGAGTCATCCGCTTTAATAGTGAGGATGCCGTTTCGCTCAAAATGTTCAAGGCAAATAACGATTTACCGGAGACCCCGGCTATTCGGCTTCCCAAAAGCCCTTCTATGCATAATCCGTATTACCTGGAGCTGGCTCATTTCGTGGAATGCCTGCGGACCGGCGCAGAGCCGGACATAACGTTCGCTGACGCCCGAAGTGCGCTGCAGACGGGCCTTGCCGCGATTGAATCCGCCGCCGCAGGTCGTCCGGTACGTATACAGTGATGAAGAGGGACAGGAAGGGGAGAGACGTAGTGCCTGAGTTAACGAACGTTGTAAAGATAGGTATGATCAGCTTCGCTCATGGCCATGCTGCCGGCTTCTATCGCCAGCTCCAGAGGCTGCCGGGAGTGAAGGTTACGGGCATAGCGGATGACAACCATGCCCGGGTGGAGCCGTATTTGCAGGAGGATGCCGAAATCCGTTATTTCGCGGATTACCGTGAGCTGCTGAGCAGCGACTGTGATGCGGTGGTCATCTGCTCGGAGAACGTTTATCATGCCGAGCACACGATTTCCGCAGCGGAGGCTGGAAAGCATGTGCTGTGTGAGAAGCCGCTCGGCTTGAACGTGGAGGAAATGGAACAGATGGTAGCTGCCTGCGAGAAGAACGGAGTCCGGCTGATGACGGCGTTTCCCTGCCGCTTCCTCCCTGCAGTTGTGCAGGCCAAGGCAGCGATTGACAGGGGCGACATCGGCGAGGTCGTTGCAGTGAAAGGCTCGAACCGAGGCGCCATGCCGGGAGGCTGGTTCATTGATCCTGCGCTGTCGGGTGGAGGCGCCCTACTGGACCATTCCGTTCATGTCATGGATCTGCTCAACTGGATGTTGGATAGTCCTGTAATGGAGGTGTACGCCGAAGCTGCGACCCTGTTTCATGAGATTCCAGTGGATGACGCCGGAATACTGCACGTGAAGTTTGCAAACGGAGTTATTGCTTCGATCGATACCAGCTGGTCGCGCACGAAGTCCTTCCCTTACTGGGGCGATGTTACGATGGAGATTGTAGGAACGAACGGTCTGCTTTCCGTCGATGCCTTTGGCCAGAAGAGCGAGGTGTACAGCGATGAGAAAGTGAAAGCCCAATGGAGCCACTGGGGAGACGATATGAACCGCAGTCTGGTGCAGGCTTTCATCGATGCAATAAGAAGCAACAGGGAAGTGCCGATTACCGGCAAGGACGGCCTTCGGTCGGCTGCTGTCGCTGCAGCGGCTTACGAGTCGGTTCGCCGGGGTGAGCCGGTTACATTGGATGAAAGCGGACGAGTGAAGGCTTAGCAGGAAATAAGCTGTCGCAGGAATCATTTTATCATAATGCCAAAAGGAGTGGTGAAAGAAGCGAATGACTAGAGTAACCAGCCAGCAACTGCTCAAATCAATCAATCAGCAAAAGGTGCTGCATCTAATTTTTAACGAAGAACCGATATCACGGGTGGAATTGGCCGAATTAACGGGATTGACCCAGCAAACTGTGACCAACATCGTCAACCGGTTGCTACAGGAGGATCTCGTGGTCGAGGGTACGCCCATCGGAAGCAGCGGAGGCCGCAAGCCGGTTCCGCTGACGGTCAATGTTATGAATATGTTCGCAATCGGCATTGAGCTCGCTGGCAAATATGTCAGGGGGGCTTTGCACAATTTCCGCTACGATCTTGTAGGCGAAGCCAGGCGACCTGTCGAGCGCTACTTGAACGAAGATCACATTCTTGCGACTGTGTGCGAGGTGATCGAGGAGCTTTTGGAGCTAACGCCGGAACGAAGCAGGATCAAGGGGATCGGCTTGAGCATACAAGGGCTGGTGGATTCCAAACAGGGGATCGCCCTGCGGCTGCCCGGATTAGGATGGGGCCGGTTTCCTTTGCAGGAGCGATTGGAGAATAAGTACGATATGTCCTTCTACCTGGAGAACGACGTTAATTTATTGGCGATCAACGAAAATATGCATGGCAGCCTTAAGGGCTCGTCGAACAATTTAACGCTGAAATTCGATTACGGCATAGGCGGCGCCATTGTAGCCGATAATCAGTTGGTAACCGGGTCCACGTTCGGAGCAGGGGAGTTCGGGCATTACAAGGCATTCACTGGCGCGAACGCTTACCGCTGCCACTGCGGGGGAACCGGCTGCTTGACTACGCTTGCCTCTACAAGCGGACTGGCAGTGAATGTCGGTTTGACGCTGGATGAGTTCACTGAAGGCGTTCGCGCCGGAGAGCCACTGATGGCGGCGCTGTACGAAACCGTTGTGACCGCACTCTGTTTGGCCGTAAGCAATGTGATCACGTTTCTTAACCCCGACCATGTGTTGATGACGGGGAAGCTGCTGGAAGTTTTGGGCGATCGGCTGATCCCGGCCATGGACGAGCGGATTCTAGCGAACGTGCCGGAAACATGCCGTGGCGTGCGACTAAGTTACATGCGGCAGAAACCGGACGAATCAGCTCTGGCCGCAGGCTTGGTGATGAAGCGCGTATTTGAAGTGCCTGTCAACAGCCTGTCGCTGTAATCGGAAAGAGAGCGCGGAGGAGATCAAGGGAATGTCTGAATATAAATTGTTGGCTTTGGATATGGACGGTACGCTGCTTACCGACGATAAGCAGGTGACGGAAGAAACGAAGAAGTGGATCTGGAAAGCTGTGGACCATGGGGTAACCGTGATGTTCGCTACAGGCCGGGGGATGCAGACCGTAAGCTCTTTTTGGCAGGAGCTGGAGCTCGATTCGCCTATGGTTCTGTTGAACGGAGCGGAGATTTGGGAAGGGCCGAACCAGTTAATGGCTCGCACCCATTTGCCCCGCGAAACAGTTCGCCGGCTGCATGAGCTGGCTCTCCGGGAAGATGCGCATTACTGGGGATATTCCGTGGAGAGCCTGTCTGGCCAGGGCAATTGGAGCGAAGAGCTGTTCGAAATGGATTGGATGAAATTCGGCATGAAGCATGACGATTTGGGGGTAGTGGCGCGTATCCGCGAGGAGCTGCTCAGCTGGGGCGAGCTGGAGATTACCTCTTCCGCTCCGGTCAATGTGGAAATCTCCGTCAAGGGGATCACGAAGGAAAGCGGCGTACGGGAGGTTTGCCGGCTGCTCGGCATCGAAATGGCACAGGTCTTGGCGGTCGGCGACAGCGAGAATGATATTTCGATGCTACGATCGGCTGGGCTTGGTGTGGCGATGGGCAACGCCGAGGAGCAGGTCAAGGCGATCGCTGATGCCGTCACGATGTCCAACAACGAGGACGGCGTCGCCAAGGCGGTGCAAAAATTTATTTTTGGTCTGGACATAGCCGAGTTCCGTTCAATTGTATAAGGGTCGGCCCCGCGAGCTGGGGGTTGGTGCCGTTCACAACCGGTTTCCCGGTTATGCGGAGCAGGCTTACTGACAAGTCAATACGGGATACTTCCCGATTACTAAAAAAGCCTATGACGAAGACCATAGCCGGAAAGGAAATAAGAATGCTTATAAACAAACCGATGATTATTGCACACCGTGGGGCCAAAGGAATGGCCCCAGAGAATACACGCGTTGCTTTCCAGCTTGGGTTAAGCCAGGGATGCGAAGGGATTGAGCTTGACGTTCATTTGACCGCCGACGATGAAATTGTCGTTTGTCATGATATGACGTTGGACCGGACTACAGACGGGAAAGGCCTGATAGCGGAGAAAAGCTTATCGGAAATCAAAACCTATGATGCTGGTTTCTGGTTTGGCGATGAGTTCAAAGGGGAGACTGTGCCGACTTTGGACGAAGTCTTTGATCTAGTACCTGATTCCATCATGATTAACGTGGAAATCAAATACTCCTATGATGGCAGAATGGAGCATAAGATAGTTGAAATTCTGCGTAGACGTAACCGTTTGAATAATGTCATCGTTTCATCTTTCGACCATAAGTGTGTCAGAAGGATCAAACAAATGGAATCGGAAGCCAAGATCGGTCTTTTGTATCAATCGAAATTACTTGATCCTACCGCATACGCACGCAGTTTTGATGTGGAAGTGTACTCGCTTCATCCTTACTTTGAAATGCTGGATGCCGAGGATGTGCTGAACGCGACAGAGAGCGGGCTTTATGTCTACCCTTATACGGCTAATGAAGTAAATGATCTGCTGCATCTAACTGGGCTTGGGGTTTCGGGTATTATTACGAACTTCCCTGGAAGATTAAAAGATTTGTTGCAAACGCAGGATTCCAAGTGAAAAATTTTCCCGACTCCTTTCTTAAGAAAACAATAAACCGCTGCACCATTCATAGGGTGCAGCGGTTTATTGTTTTATGGTTTCATAAATTACGATTCGTTTAACTTACCCGTAGATTCACGAAATATCGGCTTCGTTTGAACGTGAGTAATTTGAGGAGGCTTGAGAGGGTTCTCGACCCTGGACAACAATATTTCAGCGGCCAGGATTCCAATTTCTTCTCGGAATATATGGACGGTTGTTAAATGAGGTTCTACAATCTGCGACTCAGGAGAGTTATCAAAACCGCTGATAACAATATCTTCTGGTATTTGTACATTTTTATTTTTTAATATCCTCATCACGTTAATGGCAATAAAATCATTCGCACAAACAAATGCGGACGGAAGGTTTTTCATATTCTCCAACCGATTCTCCAACCATTTAGGATCCGCAACATATCGATCTTCTTCAACTATGCAAAACAAAGGGTCAAGCTGCAAATGAGAGTCTAGTAATGCCCGATTAAATCCAACCCATCTTTCATTAAAACTTTTACAATGATTGTAATCGCCAATAAAACCTATGCTTGTATAACCATTATCAATTAATTTCTTTGTCAGATAATAAGTGCTTTGTTCGTTTTCCATTAAAATAATATCTGCTTGAAGTTCGGAATAAAAGATATCCACTGTGGAATCTATAAAAATGGCGGGGATTCCCAAAGAACTGATTAATTGGGTGTACTTCTTGTCAAATAGCTCAATACAAACGATACCATCCACTTTTTTAGTATCGAAATTATTAGGCAGTACTAACGAATCAATATCCGATTCCCGAACAATGTGAATGGATAAATTAAAGCCATCGGAACTGATTTTTTTCTCAAGCCCGCTTAGCGATGAAGCGCCAAAATGACTATTGCTCGGCATATTTGATGTTAAAAGTGCAATGTTACCCGTATTTTTGGTGGTTAACGTATCCGTATCTATAAGAGCAAACTGTTTATAATTTAACTCAATCGCACGTTTTAATACCTTATTTCTTGTTTCTGCAGGAATACTTTCACTCCCGTTAAGAGCTTTAGAAACGGTATTCCTGGATAACCCCAAGGAGTCCGCGATATATTGTATGGTGATTTTTTCTTTACTCATGTGCTTACTCCTTTGCGAACAACATCAGTCCTCAGATTAATGAATGATTAATTTAAACTAAATGTATAATATTATAAATAAAATGTCAATTCACAAGGTTACAAATGAACAAATATAGATCGAATAATTAGTGCATTTGCAAAGTGGTAATAATGCTACATTTACGTTAATTTATATAAACAAATGCACATTTGTATTTGTGCAAATGAATTGAAGTTCATTCGAAAGTTACATTACTAACTCTGTTTTATCTTTGGCAATAAGAAAAGATGCATGAAAATAGGCGGGTTTATCGATTGTTAGTGTGGAAATGCACTTTATTTAGTTTGCATATGAACAAAAATACATTAAAATTTTGTTGACTAAATTCAATGTTGAGTGTAAATTGAAATTGTGGCCGAAAGGATAAAGTGAAAAATGTAAGCCCTTCCTTACAAGGGTTCGCATGTGGGAAGTCACGGTTGCATGCAAAATATTGTGCAAATGAATAATTCTATGGATATTGAGTTAGGGGGTACTGTCTTGCAAGAATTAGCGGAAGTTGAAATGAGAGCAGTTAAACAGAAAAGTCATGCATTTATAAGTAAAATCGATTATATGAGGAAAAATCCTTTCCTGTACTTACTGATGGCACCAGCCTTCATCCTGACGATCATATTTAAGTACGTGCCCATGTACGGGGCGGTCATTGCTTTTAAAGACTTTAGTCCGAGCAAAGGGATTTTCGGCAGTGAATGGGTTGGATTAAAGCATTTTACGAAGTTTTTAACCTCACCAAATTTTGAAGTTATTTTCATGAACACGCTGAAACTTAGTGCTTACGGACTCATACTTGGTTTCCCGGTTCCCATTTTATTAGCGCTTATGCTGAACCAATTGCGCAAAGCTGGTGTTAAAAAAAGGATTCAATTGGTCTTATATGCGCCAAACTTTATATCCGTTGTCGTAGTTGTCGGGATGCTATTCGTCTTCTTATCGCCGGTAGGGCCGATTAATAAGATTCTAACCCTGATTACAGGTCATCCTATTAGTTTTATGTCAGACCCGGATTATTTTCGTACACTTTATATCTTATCTGGCATTTGGCAGGGAGCGGGCTGGTCATCGATTATTTATGTAGCTGCATTAGCCGGCGTTGATCCCGAACTCCATAATGCTGCAACCATTGATGGAGCTAACCTGCTGCAAAGAATTAAACACATCGACTTGCCTACGATTAAACCGGTTATGGCAATCGTATTCATCTTAGCTGCCGGCGGCATTATGGCAATTGGATTTGAGAAAGCCTATTTGATGCAAACGGCAATGAATGTTCCGACTTCAGAGATCATTCCAACCTATGTGTATAAAATTGGTTTGCAAGCAGGAAATTACGCCTATTCTTCTGCCGTTGGTCTATTTAACTCCGTTATTAATGTCGGTTTACTTATCCTCGTTAATATTGTCGTGAAGAAATTAAATGAAGGTGAAGGCCTCTATTAAAAGAAAAGGAGATGCCGTATGAATTTTAAGCCTACTAGATTGGACCGTTTTATTCTGACCATCAATTACATTCTATTGTTCTTTGCTGTATTGATCGTTGTAGTTCCCTTAATTTATGTAGTCGTGGCATCGTTTATGGAGCCGACTGCACTGTTAAATAAAGGGATCTCTTTCCATCTTGCGGATTATAGTGTTCAAGGGTATAAAGTCATCTTATCGAATCATGCGATGATCCGGGGATTTGTAAATGCTCTTTTTTACTCTGTCGCATTTTCTTTTGTTACCGTCGTTGTCTCCATTTTTGCCGGCTACCCTTTATCGGTTGCTGGTTTCGTAGGTAAAAAGTTTTTTACGATTCTGTTTGTCGTCACTATGTTTTTCGGCGGGGGATTAATTCCAACCTATCTGGTGATAAAAAACTTGGGAATGTTAGATACGGTATGGGCGATCATCCTACCAACGGCTGTAAATGTTTGGAATATTGTTTTGGCAAGGACATTCTTTAGTGGTATTCCGAACGAATTGAACGAGGCAGCCAAGGTCGATGGTGCATCTGAGGTGCGTATCTTCTTCAAGATTGTTCTCCCTCTATCTAAACCAATTATTTTCGTATTAGCTCTATATGCATTCGTAGGTCAATGGAATTCTTATTTCGACGCGTTAATTTATTTGAAGAGTGCAAATTTACTGCCTCTACAGTTGGTTTTAAGATCTATCTTAATTCAGAATCAAGTAAATCCTGGCATGATTGCGGACCAATTGGCTATGGCAGAACTGAAACGGCTATCTGAGATCATTAAGTATTCGTCCATTGTCATTTCCAGTCTACCGTTACTTGTTATGTATCCTTTTTTCCAAAAATATTTTGAAAAGGGTGTTTTGGTCGGTTCATTAAAATAATGGATCGACAAGCATATAGGTTTTCCAAAAAAGAGGAGGGTTATTTTTATGAAACATTCCCAAAAGGCATTATTCATTTCAATGGCGGCATTATTAGCAGTAACGGGGTGCAGCAAAGAATCAGGCGAGACGACAGCATCAAGTGCAGCCACAGGTACAACAGCGAAACCCACTTTGAAGTTTATGACACAAAGCTCACCGCTAGCTCCCGAAGATCCTAATAAAAAGGCGATATTCCAACGTCTAGAAGAGAAGACGGGAATACACATTGATTGGGAGAATTATCCGTGGGATTCGTTTACGGAGAAAAGAAATTTAGCGATTGCCAGCGGTGACCTTCCTGATGCGATTTTCGATGCAGCCTTGGGTGACTACGATTTGCTTAAATTGGCAAAGGACGGAACCATTATTCAGCTCGATGACATTATTGAAAAACAAATGCCAAATTTCAAGAAGGTTTTGGAGAAAGCGCCGCAATATAAATCGATGATTACGGCCCCAGATGGCCATATATATTCATTCCCATGGATTGAGGAGCTGGGCGCGGGTAAGGAAAGTATCCATTCGGTCGACGATTTTCCTTGGATTAATGTGGAATGGCTAAATAAGTTAGGCTTGAAAATGCCTAAAACGACCGAAGAATTAAAACAAGTTTTGATTGCTTTTAAAACAAAAGACCCGAACGGTAATGGAAAAGCGGATGAAATACCTATGTCCTTTATTAATAAAACCGGCGGAGAAGACTTGGCTTTCTTATTCGGCTCCTTCGGTCTGGGTGAGAACTGGGACCATACGGTTGTCAGTGATGATGGAAAGGTTATTTTCACATCTGCTGATAATAGCTTTAAGGAAGGCGTCAAGTTTCTAAATGAATTATATAAAGAAGGTTTAATGGATGTTGAAGCGCCTACGCAGGATTGGAATACCTATTTAGCTAAAGGAAAAGAAAATCGTTATGGTTTGTACTTCACATGGGATAAGGGAAATATTACGGGCATGAATGATAAATATGACCTTATGCCTGCGCTTGAAGGGCCGAATGGCTGGAAAAACGTAACGAGAACGAACGGAATGGGCTTCGATAGAGGAAGAATGGTTATCACCAAAACAAATAAAAATATCGAAACAACGGCAAAATGGATTGATTCCCTATACGATCCAACCCAATCCGTACAAAACAACTGGGGCACTTATGGGGATAAAGCGCAGCAAAATATCTTTGAATTCGATGAATCTAAAAAAATGCTGAAACATTTACCGTTGAACGGAACGTCTCCTTGGGAATTGAGACAGAAAACCTTTGTTGGCGGACCATTGGCGATTTTGGATTCTTACTATGGCAATGTTACGACGAAGCCAGACGATGCGGCATGGAGATTGGACCTAATGAAAAAAGTGATGGTCCCGGACATGAAGGCTAAAAATATATATCCAAAAGTGTTCTTCTCTCTAGAAGAATTGGATCGACTTTCTGCGATTGAAACAGATATGTTTGCCTATGTACTGAGAAAACGGACTGAGTGGATTCAGAATGGGAAAATTGATGCTGAATGGGCTGGTTATTTAAAAGAATTGGACCGTCTGGGTCTACAAGATTGGTTGAAGATTAAACAAGCAGGTTACGACAGAAACGTAAAAAAATAAGTTTTGTTATAAGACCGCCGGAGCGGATCGAGTATGAAGGTGACGCTCCGGTTTTTTTAAAATAGAGGGAGTGGAAGAGATGTCAACTATTATGTATAGAGAAAAGTACCGGCCACAGTTTCATTTTACACCTCCGGCTAAGTGGATGAACGATCCAAATGGAATGGTATATTTCGATGGGGAATATCACTTGTTTTATCAGCATTATCCAGAAGGTACAACCTGGGGGCCGATGCATTGGGGACATGCAATCAGTACGGATTTGACCCATTGGGAGCATTGCCCGATTGCGTTAAAACCTGATCAGAATGGTTTCATATTCTCCGGTAGCGCAGTGGTGGATTGGGAGGATACCAGCGGATTTTTCTCTGGTAAGCCTGGTCTGGTTGCTATTTTCACCCACGCGGACCATTATCCGGATTCCGAACGTCCGAGACAGAGGCAAAGCCTTGCTTATAGTTTGGATAAAGGCAGAACGTGGGTGATGTATGAGGGGAATCCTGTGTTGTGCAACGAGCAAATAACGGATTTCCGGGATCCTAAAGTATTCTGGCATTCCTCAAAACAGCAGTGGATCATGGTGCTTGCAGTGGATGACTGTGTTCATTTCTATACGTCTTCCAATCTAAAGGAATGGTCTTTTGCAAGTGAGTTCGGTGCCTCAGAGGGCTCACACGACGGAGTATGGGAATGTCCGGACTTAATAGAGCTACCGATAGAAGGTCATGCTGAAGAAACGAAATGGATACTGATCGTCAGCATCGGAGATCATCCACAGATGGCGGAAGGTTCAAGGACACAATATTTTGTCGGGAGCTTTGACGGAAGTACGTTTATGAACGATTCATCTCCTGAAACCGTATTGTGGGTGGATCATGGAAGAGATAACTATGCTGGTGTAACATGGTCAGATGTTGTTAGATCGGATAAAGAAAAGCTGTTTATCGGCTGGATGAGCAATTGGAAGTATGCAAATCTCACCCCGACGACCAGTTGGAGAAGCGCAATGACACTGCCACGGGTGCTTTCCCTGAAGAAGGGGCCATCTGGAATCCGTTTGGTTCAAAAGCCTGTGACGGATTTGCAGAAGCTTCGGTTAGAAGCGCAGGTTTGGCAAGAGGTTACCGTTAGCCCCGGTCAAAACATACTTTCGGACGTGCACAGCGATATCTATGAGCTCGAATGTGAGATCGATTTGGGCGACGCATCGGAAGTTGGTTTTAAGCTTCGGAATTCGGAGCGGGAAGAAACCGTAGTCGGCTATAACACCGCTATGCAGACATTGTTTGTTGACCGCTGCAACTCCGGTGAAAGTGGATTTCATGATGCATTTGCTTGTAAGCATGATGTACAATTGGAGCTTCAAAACGGACGGCTAAAGCTGCACCTTTTTGTCGATAACTCCTCCATTGAAGTCTTTGCAAATGACGGGGAGATCGTGATTACCGATCAAATTTTTCCGGATCCGTCCAGTACAGGTTTAGAACTTTATGTGCTTGATGGAAAGGCCAAGGTCATTTCTTTAGCGCTTCATCCATTGAGATCGATCTATTCAGTTGTGACGGTATAACAAAGTGACGATGATTGTGAGGGAAACGAATTGTTATTAGGTGCTATCGAAGGCGGCGGGACAAAGTTCGTATGCGGGATTGGTACGGCAGATGGCGAAATCCTTGACCGCATCTCTATCCCAACAACGACACCTGAAGCTACGCTCGGCAATGCGATGGATTTCTTTGCATCTAAAGAGATACAAGCGATTGGAATCGGAACCTTCGGCCCGATCGATGTGAACCCGCAGAGCTCGACTTATGGTTCCGTAACAAGGACTCCAAAGCCGCACTGGAGCGGTTACCGAATCGTGGGGCATTTGCAGCGGTGCTTTGACATCCCTATCGGTTTTGATACCGATGTGAATGCAGCTGCCTTGGGGGAAGCAACATGGGGGGCAGCAGCAGGGTTGAACAGCTGCCTGTACATGACGGTCGGAACCGGGATCGGTGCAGGTGCAATCGTTGAAGGCAAGCTCGTTCATGGTTTGACCCATCCGGAAATGGGGCACATTCTTGTACGGCGGCATCCGGATGACAGCTATGAAGGACACTGCCCCTTTCACAAAGATTGTTTGGAAGGACTGGCGGCCGGACCGGCGCTGGAGGATCGTTGGGGATCGAAGGCGTTTGAACTTGGAGATACTCATTCTGCTTGGGAAATGGAAAGCTATTATATAGCTCAGGCACTAGTCAATTACGCGCTCATTCTTTCTCCGGAGAAAATCATTATCGGTGGCGGCGTTATGAACCAGTCTCACTTATTCCCGCTTATACGCGAACAAGTTCGTAAACTGTTGAATGGTTACGTACAGCATCCGGCTTTTTCAGAGGACAACGATAGTTACATTGTACAACCCGCTCTAGGCGGTAACGCTGGCCTTTGCGGTGCCCTGGCCTTGGCTAAGCAAGCCTTGGATATTTAGAAGTGCCACACCAAGAAAATATCGGAAAGTACCTCCAGCTATTCATCGTAGTGGAGGTATTTTTCCTTTAGATGTACACAAAACAAAGCATAGGAGTCGGGCGGGGATCATTGGCCGGATCAGGAAGCTGAAACTTGGTGGTACGGCCGCTGGTAAAATATTTGTTTCATAAATCGTAGTGAGAGAGATATAATGTAATTGCTTTACTAATGTAAACGTATACGTAAACGTTTTAATGATGGAACCAGCATTATTTTATGTCCGATCGAATTAGGGGTGAATCCTGTTGAACATGAAAGTTGAAGAAATTATTCGCGAAGTACCAGAGTTAAACTATGAATTCTTAAGTTTTGAAAGTCTTAATGGTGGGCTGTGCAACCAAACCTACAAGGTAAAAACGAAACAGAGTAATTACGTTCTTCGCATCAATAGCAGGCAAAATGAGTATTTGAACCTGACACGCCGCTCCGAAGTAGAAGTGATGAAGAAGGCAAACCGCGAAGGCTTTGCTCCTAAAGTGATTCCGAGTAATTATCCGGAACAATTTGTAGTCACGGAATTTATAGAAGGGCGAATGCTTGAGAAAGATGATCTCAAAGACGATCGTATCAAAGAAATGATTATGGATCGCCTTAAACGAATACATCGTATGGAAGGTCAAGGCAGAACATGTACTCCTTATGATTTAATTCATGGATATTTGAAAGGCGCAGATCAGTTTCAAGTCAAGCATCCTGATGGATTAAACCGAATTTTGCATCGAGTAGAGAAAATCGCGCATAAGCGGAGTAATGACAAAGAAAATAACAACAAATTCTGTCACAATGATTCCTTTTTATGCAATATGATCTATACAGGCCAACAGTTGCAAATTATTGATTGGGAGTTGTCGGGAGTCGGAGATTTGTTTTTCGAATTGACGCTCATTCCGTTTACAAACCAGTTCAGTGAAACAGATGAGCGTGAGTGGTTAAAGTTATATTTCGGATATTTCGAGGAGGAAGCATTTCACATTTTTCAGGACATGAAATTCGTGTCGATGGTTCGAGAGGTTGCGTGGGGAATGTTTTACAGTGGACTTACCAAAGGGGATAGTCACCATAATTTTGATTATTACAAGTTTGCTGAAAATTGCATTCAGCGAATTGAACAAGGGATTTACCAATTATAATAATCATAAAATTAGCAAGCAATCTAGGCGTGTTAATTAAGTAAATAAAAAAAATATTAGGGGCTAGTTTACTATGAAAAGCATAAAAGTATTATCCTATGTATTTGTTGCACTTGCTTTAGTTGCGCTTACAGCATGCTTTTCAAGTAGAATACCGGAACCTTCAAAAACATCTGAAGCAACGTTTGCACCTTTAGAAACAGAAAATGCAGAACCGGCAAAAAAAAAGAAAGAAGTAGTGGTAGGATTTACTTTGCAAAATTTAAGCAATCCATTCTTTGTTGCGATGTCCAAAGGTGCGACTGCAGGTGCAATGCTGCATGGTGCTGATGTAATCACAGTAAGTGCAGAAGGTGACTTGGCTAAGCAAACAGCTCAAATTAAGGATTTTATTGCAAGAAAAGTAAATGTGATTCTTCTAAATGCTGTAGATTCCAAAGGTATAGCTGGTGCTGTTAGTCAAGCTAGAGAGGAGGGAATCCCCGTCATTGCAGTTGACGTAGGTGCAGATGGAGGTGTGAATACGGTTGTAACCTCAGATAACTTTCTTGCTGGAAAATTAGCTGGTGAATATATTGTTAAGCGTTTGAATGGAAAAGGAAATGTTGTTGTTATTGACGGGCCTCCTGTATCTGCTGTAACGGATCGTATCGCTGGATTTGAAGAAGCGATTAAAGATACTCCAGGAATTAGAGTAGTTACTAAGAAAAATGGGTATGGCAACCGTGACATATCGGTTTCAATGATGGAAACCATTTTTCAAGCCTATAAAAAAGGGGGAATTGATGCTGTATTTGCAACGAATGACCCTTCTGGAGTTGGTGCTAAAATTGCTGCGGAACAAGCAGGTAGCGACAAAGAAATGTTTATCGTTGGTGTAGATGGTGCACCAGATGCCGTTAATGCGCTTAAAGAAAAGAAAAGCTTTGTTGCAACCTCTGCACAGTATCCATTTGAAATGATTAAATTGGCAATGGATGAAGGCTTTAAAGTTCTTAAAGGTGAAAAGATAGAATCGTTAATTAAAATTCCTGTTGATCTGATTACTCAAGATAATGTTGAAACCTACAAAGGTTGGTAATATTCTTTATAAAATTCGAAAGCGTAGTGGTGAAATGTATGTATAAAATTATCATTGCGGATGATGAAGACAACGTAAGAGAAGGAATACGAGATAGTCTAAACTGGAATGAGTTGGGATTTGAGGTGGTTGGCGACTTTGAAAATGGTCGTGAGGTGCTGAAGGCACTCGAACAGCTTCAACCCGATGTGGTTTTAACGGATATTAACATGCCTTTGATGGATGGTTTAGAAGTGTCACGTTATCTCTTTGAACATTATCCTCACACCAAAATAATTATTCTTACGGGTTACGATGAATTTGAATATGCTCAGCAAGCATTGAAGTTGAAGGTGCATGATTATATCTTAAAGCCGAATACAGCCGATGAATTATGTCAAATCCTCTCCAAAGTAAAGGAGGATCTTGATGATGAGAATCGTAAGGTGGAGGATTTAAGCAAGCTTAAGCAGCAGCTTAGAGAGAGTTTGCCTCTCGTAAGAGAGCGGTTCTTGAATCAGTTGGTTACAGGAGAACTACGTGAAAGCAAGCTTGAGGATAAGCTTGCCTATTTGGAAATTGATTTACCGGGAAGCCATTATTTAGTCGCAGTGATTGATGTAGATGATCATGGAGAACTGCAAAGATTTTATCCCGAAAGCGAGAGTGAACTGCTTTATTTTGCAGTGTGTAACATTAGTGGAGAAATTATTACAAGAAAAAAGAACGGACTCGTGTTCCAAAACAATAATGAAAAAACAATCGTAATCCTGTATGACGAGAATGTGGAAATACTCCGTGAAGAAGCAGCACTAATTTTCGAAGAGATCAACCTATCGGTACGAGAGTATCTGAAGTTTACAGTGTCCATTGGCGTAGGAGATATTTGCTCTACACTAAAAAAAATTCATCATTCTCATAAGAGGGCTTTATCTGCTCTTGATTATCGCTTTTTTCTTGGAAAGAATCGGATCATACATATCGGCGACATTGAAGGGGAATGGAGTGAGAGCATTCCTTTCGATAAGCATTGGGAAAAAAAACTCGCTAATACCTTAAAGTCGGGAACTCAGCAGGAGATCGGTGGGATCATTGAGAAAATCATTGAGAATCTTAAGGAATCCTATCTGCCGATGGATCGTTGTTATATTCACATACAGCAAATCATCGTCTCAATTTTGGATCTTTTAGATGAACTCGAGATTCGGGAAACACTTCAAAGCAAGACTTCAAGCCCATTGACCGAAATTTACGGGTTAAAAACACTGGATGAAGTGGAAGATTGGCTGAAAAATTACTGTTCTCGTACCACGGGCCTTATCCTTGAAACAAGAAACAGTTTTTGCAAGATGCAGGCTTTGAAAGCGGAAGAATTTATTAAAGGTAATTATGCGGATGCGAAAATGTCCATGGATATGGTTTGCAAATATCTGGTGCTAAGCACAAGTTACTTTAGCCTTATTTTTAAAAACCATACTGGAGAAACTTTCATAAGTTATCTAACTCGGATTCGTGTGGAAAAGGCAAAGGAACTGCTTAAATGTACAGATTTGAGGACCTACGAAGTCGCGAGTCGTATAGGCTATATGGACCCCCATTATTTCAATTTAATTTTCAAAAAAGCGACGGGTATGACCCCGACTGTGTATCGCAGAATGGTGTAAAAGGGGCGTAAATATGGTAAGGAATCGAATCAAGCATTTTTTCCGTTTCAAAAGTATCCAGTCAACCATTGCTGTTGCTTTCTCATGCTTAATTGTGGTCACGATTATGGTAATTGCATGGATGTCTTATCATCTTTCCACAGATGCAGTGAAAAAAAATTCACGCGACTATACCTATCAGCTGATGGGACAAGTGAGCTCCAATATGGATAGTTACATCAATTATATGGACAATATTTCGCGAATGGTTCTTTCCAATTATGATATCAAAGAGTATCTCTTGAAGCAGGTATATCTAGGTGCAATCGGTAAGGAAGACTTGAAACAGAAAATATCCTTCCAACTGAATTCCGTGTTGAATACAAGAAAGGATATTTCGTCGATCCTTATCTTTGGTACAAATGGGGAAATTATCCCTTACAATGAAAATATTAAATTAAATCCAAAAGTAGATCCAACGGAACAAAGCTGGTATAAGAAGGCAATTGAAGCGCAAGGGAAAGTCGTTATCTCTTCTTCACACGTACAAAATATGATTCTTAACGAGTATAATTCCGTGATATCCTTAAGCCGTGAACTGAGTAGTGATGTCGGAGATGAAAAGCTCGGCGTTCTGCTTGTAGACTTGAATTATAGCGTCATCAACGATATTTGCAACAAGATTAAACTTGGAAATAGGGGATATGTTTTCATTGTGGACGCACAGGGAAACATCGTGTATCACCCAGAGCAGCAAATGATTAATAACAATCAGAAAATAGAACTGATTTCTCAAGTTATGCGTACTCCTGGCAGCAGCTTTGTGACTTCAGAAGGTAGAAATAGCCGGATGTACACGATTAAAACATCGCAAAGCACCGGATGGAAAATTGTCGGGGTCAATTATGTGGACGAATTAGTCTCCAATAAGCATGAGTTGCGAACATATACTTTTTTTGGAGGTATAGGGTTTCTTATCATCGCAGTGTTGCTCTCTATTATCCTATCCTTACGTATTTCAAAGCCCATTAAACATCTTGAAAGTTCGATGAAAGAGGTAGAAAAGGGGAATTTCGACATTCAGGTTGATATTCAAAGCTCCAATGAAATCGGGCATTTAAGTAATCGATTTAATCGAATGACGATAGAGATCAAAGAACTAATGCTGCAAAATATAAAGGAACAGGAGTTAAAAAGAAAGAGCGAGCTGCAGGTGTTACAAGCTCAGATTAATCCTCATTTTCTTTATAATACGTTAGATTCAATTATATGGATGGCAGAAACTGGAAAGTCGAAAGAGGTTATCCTTATGACAGCTTCCTTGGCTAAGTTATTCCGTTTAAGCATTAGCAAGGGACAAGAATTCATTTCCATTTTTAACGAAATCGAGCATATCAAAAACTATTTGACGATCCAGAAAATGCGGTACAAATCTAAATTGGATTTTGAAATCAATGTGGATAAGAGTATCCTTTCTAATAAGTTGATTAAGATTATTTTACAACCTCTAGTAGAAAATGCTATTTATCACGGAGTAAGAAATAACGCGGGGAAAGGGTATATTCAAATAACGGGGATACGTAAGGGGAACCGTATTCTTCTTCAGGTCATCGATAATGGAATTGGAATGTCTCCAGAGGAAATCCATAAAATGTACCAAAAAGATCGTACATCTGAGAAAGGGAGTGGTATCGGCGTGCAAAATGTGAATCAAAGAATCAAACTCCATTTTGGCGATCCTTTTGGGCTGCATTTCGAGAGTGAATTAGGGAGAGGAACTACCGTTAATATTTGGCTGCCAGTCATAGAATAGAAGTAAACAAGATAGTTAGCCCTAGCCGGATTCCACATATCAGGCTAGGGTTTTTGTATTTATTTTAGTAACTGTATGGAGCTTTTTAGAGAAATTTCAACAGTCACGAGAAGATTTTCTATTATTTTTAGTTTTGATCGAAGGTATGATGAAGACACGAAAAAAAACACCGGTTAATGAAAGGGGTTACAAAAATGGCGATTAGCGCCCGAAAGGTAAAAAGTAATGTTGCGTTAGGTTTAGCTAGTTTAATGTTATTTTCTAATGTTGTTTCTTTTAGTGGAATATCAACAGCCGCGAATGCTTTACAACATCCGGTCACAATTGAAAATCCTGATTTTGAAGCCGGCAATCTATCAGGATGGATGACAACCGGGAATGCATTTAGCGATCTTCCCTCATCTATACAGCATTTTTGGGGAGACCATACTTTTAAACAGAACGGGACTTATCATGCATGGGGATGGAATCCGGAGGCAATAGATCCAAGCGATAGCAGCAAAAACATCTCAGATTCAAGAACAGGTACGTTGAAATCGAGTACGTTCAGGCTTTCCGGGAATGGTGAAGTTAACTTCTTGGTTGGCGGAGGCAATGATATCGACAATCTGTATGTCTCTCTCGTTCGCGCTTCTGATCAAACAATCTTGTTTAAAAGCGCGGGGTTCGCATTGCCGGATCAATTTGAGAGATATGTACGAGTGAATTGGCAAGCTCAAGATTACATAGGAGAAGATCTCTATATTGAAGTTGTGGACAATAGCACAAGTCAGCACATTAATGTGGACGATTTTCAAGTGTACAATGTAACGAATAGTATTGAGAATCCAGGCTTCGAAACGGGAGACTTGAGTGGTTGGAACGCTAAGGGCGATGCTTTTTCAGTCTCAAACGCGGTAGCTTATGGTGAGGATCAAACCTCTTATTATCAAAAAGGAAAGTACTTTGTAACCGGCTTGACCGGTGATGCCGGAAGTGCAGAAGCGAAGTCAGGTTCTCTGCAGTCTACCTCATTCAAGCTAGAAGGTACAGGCGAAGTAAACTTTCTTATTAGCGGATCGAATGATATGGATCATACTTATGTTGCTCTAGTCAGAGAGTCCGATGATACAGAATTATACAGAGCAACCGGTTCTTCTCTAGGTGACGGTCCCGAATCCATGAAAAGAGTGATATGGGATGCTTCCGCTCATCTAGGCGAAGTGGTCTACTTGAAAGCTGTTGATCTGGGTCAAGGACACATCCATGTTGATGATTTCCACGTATATAATACAATTCATAACGTTGTGAACCCTGACTTCGAAACAGGCGACTTAACAGGATGGACCGTTGTATCCGGAGAAGCGCCCGGTCAAGTTTCGCCAACCGTAAATTATTGGTATGGAATTCCGATTAATAAGACAGGTCAGTTCCATTTTTGGGGCGATGACATGAAGCAAGGATCTATCAAATCCAGTGTGTTTGTCCTTGGTGGAACTGGCGAGATTAATTTCATGATGGGTGGCGGAGATCTCGATACGCAGTATGTTGCTTTAATGCGTGCTTCTGACAATACGGAACTGATGAGAGCAAATCATACACAATTTGCAAATTCTGAGGCGTATGCAAGAGTGACTTGGGATGCTTCGGTTTACCTAGGTGAGCAAGTCTATTTAATGCTTGTGGACCAGATAGCAGCAGGCGGATGGCAGCACGTGAATATTGACGATATCCATGTTTATAATCTGCCTCATGACATTGTGAATCCTGACTTCGAAACGGGCGACTTGACGGGTTGGACTGTTACGAGCACTGAGGCACCTGGTCGAGTCACTTCTGAAGTAAATTACTGGCATCCTGACCCGATTAATAAAGTCGGTGAGTATCACTTCTGGGGTGACGATTGGAAGGAAGGCAGTATCCAATCAAGCACGTTTGTGCTAGGTGGGAATGGTGAAATTAATTTCATGCTAGGCGGAGGTAATTTCCCCCAAACGGAGTATGTTGCGCTAATTCGTGCTTCTGACGGGAAAGAACTGATCAAATCCACGCATACAGCTCATGCAGGCTCTGAGGGGTACGATCGAGTTGTGTGGGATGCTTCTGCATTTATAGGTGAGGAAGTGTATCTGAAAGCAGTGGATAGCGTGCCTGGCGGCGGGTGGCAGCATGTTAACCTTGACGATATTCATGTATTCAATAACGATCCGGTCGATATCTTGAATCCAAGCTTCGAAACAGGCACTTTAGAGGGCTGGCAAGCTGCAGGTGATGCTTTTACAGGAACTGCTTCCGCTGAGACAATGTCGGGTGAAGACCCAATCAACCAAATAGGCAATTACTATATTCAAGGTTTAGCTGGCGCCGGTTCGGGTAATGCGAATGCAAGAACAGGCTCTCTCCAATCGTCAGTCTTTAAACTTGGCGGCAACGGTGAAATTAACTTTATGTTAAGCGGTCATCATGATCCGAATAATCTTTACGTTGCGTTAGTAAACGCGGAAGACGATTCAATCCTATTCAGTGAGACACCGGCAAATGGTGCGGTAAACCCTGAATCTCTTCGACGGATCGTTTGGGATGCCAAAGCCTACTTAGGGCAAAAGATGTTTTTGAAAGTTATGGACAATAGTCTAACAGGACATTTGAATGTCGACGATTTCCATGTTCGTAATACAGGTTCTCCTTCCTATGTGATGAATAATGAAGATTTTGAAATAGGAGATTTATCAGGATGGACAGAAGGTGGAAACGCATTTTCAATTTCTGATCAGGACACTGATTCTTCGGGAAATGCCTACGGGCAACAGCGCAATTATCATGTTGTCGGAAATAACGAAGCGACAGGCACTTTAACATCCAGTATATTCAGGCTGGCCGGGACAGGGACTGTTAATTTTAAAATTAGCGGAGATATAGACGTTGACCATCTTTATGTGTCATTAGTTCGAGCATCCGACCATAAAGAATTGTTTAGAGCAACAGGTCACAACTCTCAGAGTTATCAAACCGTTAGTTGGGACGCTTCGAAATTTATAAACGAAGAGCTTTATTTCTCCATTGTCGATAACTCAACGACAGGTCATATCCATGTCGATGATTTCAACTACTATGTGTCTCATGAAGTTATGAATGGCGATTTCGAAAGCGGAGACCTGCGTGGTTGGAAGGTCGTTGAGGGTAACGCTTTCGATAATACGATTACTACGCAGGATAAATTCTGGGGAACAAAGCCATTTAAGCACAATGGACTTTATCATCTCTGGGGGTTTCATGGCGGTGGAGATGGCAGAAAGGGAATTATGGAATCCAGCCATTTCATCGCTTTGGGCGATAAGAATATCCCTACATCGGGAAGATTAACTTTCCTGTTGGGCGGTGGTTCGGATATTGACAACTTATATGTTGCGCTAGTAAGGGATCGAACAGGCGAGATTCTTTACACGACTACAGGTAATAGTGATGAACAATATTCAGAGCATGTTTTTGACGCTACCCCGTATGCCGGTGAAGAACTGTATTTCCGGATTGTGGATCAAACAACTGCAGGATGGGGACATCTCAACCTGGATCGCTTTGTGACAGTGAATGCTGTTTCACAATTGGAAAACCCTGATTTTGAAACTGGCGATTTGTCTGGGTGGACGCTGGAAGGTGAAGCATTCGCAGATTCTGTCTCAAATTTACCCGGGAATGGAAACTATGGAACGTATTATGTGAACGGGAATAAAGTGAGTAACCCTGCCTTGACAGGTACATTGTCATCCAAAGTATTCCAATTTACAGGGACTGGTATTCTGAGCTTTTTGGTCGCTGGAGGCAAAGATGCTGCTCAACTGCATGTAGCTCTAGTCAGAGCTTCTGATCATATGGAACTGTTTAGAGCCACAGGATCGGACTCAGACATATTTCAGGATGTTACATGGGATGCTTCAGCTTACCTGGGGGAAGAAGTATATTTTAAAGTTGTAGACAATAAAACTTCAGGGATTTTCGGATATATGAGTGTAGATGATTTTCAACTGAGTATTCCGCGTGAAAAATACTTAGAACAATACAGACCACAGTTCCATTTTACACCTGAGAAAAATTGGATGAATGATCCGAACGGTATGGTCTATTTTGATGGAGAGTACCATCTGTTTTTCCAGCATACGCCATTCTCCACATCTCCTGCCTTCGATAAGATGCATTGGGGGCATGCAGTAAGTAAAGATCTTACACATTGGGAAGAGCTTCCAGTAGCTTTGGCGCCTGATGAGCACGGTGCTATTTTCTCTGGTGGTGCTGTATACGATGCGAATAACACATCTGGATTCTTTAATGAAGAAGGATCAGGTCTGGTAGCGTTCTATACTCAAAATGGGGCGAAACAGGTGCAGAGTATTGCTTACAGTAAGGATAAAGGCAGAACATGGATCAAATATGATGGAAATCCAGTCCTGTTGCCAGATGCTGCAGCGGATTTAAGGGAGCCGAAGGGCAATGCGCCGGATTTCAGGGATCCTAAAGTATTCTGGCATAATGACACTCAAAAATGGATCATGCAATTAGCAGTTGGTAATAAGGTCGAGTTGTATTCATCGACAAATTTAAAAGAATGGAATTATGAAAGCTCATTCGGTTATAGCGGTCTTGGCTCACATTTCGGTATCTATGAATGTCCTGAATTGATCGAGCTTTCGATTGATGGAGATCCGAACAACAAGAAATGGGTTATGATTATTAGTGGCGGCGACGGTAACGGAAACATCAAAACAGATCCTCAACCTCCAGGTAAAGGGTCGGGCATGCAGTATTTTATCGGCACGTTCGATGGTAAAACCTTTACACCGGATGAACTGCCAACTCCTGAACAATCCAATTGGATTGACTTTGGTTCAGATTTTTATGCGGCAGTAACATGGGACAATATTAGAGACGAGCAAGGAAGACCAATATGGATCGCATGGATGAATAACTGGAGATATGCGAGCAATACGCCTACAAGTACTTGGCGGGGTGGAATGAGCATTCCACGCACCATTGAGCTTAAGACGACTGCTGATGGAATTCGTCTAGTTCAAGAGCCGGTTAAGCAGCTGGAACAGTTAAGAAAGCCGGTTCTGCAGTGGAACAATTTCCAAGTTCAACCGGGTCACAATGTCCTGCAAGCTGTATATGGAAGCACAATGGAAATTGTCGCGGAATTTGATTTGCAGGATGCAGCGGAATTTGGCTTCAAGGTTCGTAAGTCCGATACGCAGGAGACAGTGATCGGGTATGACACTTTGAGTCGAAAAGTGTTTGTAGACCGCACACATTCAGGAGGACCAGAAGTAAGTGATATTGTCCCTGTCCGACAAGAAGCTCCTCTCATTCCGGAAAATAACAAAATTAAACTTCATATCTTCGTGGATGAGGATACCCTTGAAGTGTTTGCAAATGATGGAAGAGGAGTTTTCACAGATCAAATATTCCCTGATTCGAACAGTAAGGGACTTGAGCTTTATGCAAAAAATGGGGAAGTGAACGTCAACTCCTTAAGTATTTATCAGCTTGACAGCATTTGGGCGGATAGGTCGATCAAGAAGCTTCAAATGGATAAAAGAAGTTACACGCTTGAAACGAATGGAACCCTCCCAACCATTGTATCGGCTCTTGTTTTAAGTCCAATGACTGAAACTGTAAGTCAAGCGGTATATGGCGGTGCCATTCATGATGTAAACAACTCTGTAACGGGAATCGTGTATGGAGGTTTGCAGGGTATGCCATTAACCGTATATGGATATGGAGATCTAACAAGCAAACAAATTGTTACGGACCAAGCAGTCTTCAAAAGCTCTGATCCTTCTATAGCCATTGTGAATGCTGCCGGCATCGTATATGGGAAGCGACCGGGTCAAACCTTGATTACAGCTGCGTATAAAGGACATGTGGCAACAGCTTCTGTCACGGTTTTACAATCAAATGACCCAGACCCAGACCCAGACCCAGACCCAGACCCAGACCCAGACCCAGACCCAGACCCAGACCCTACGCCGCAGCCCCCAGTAACTACAGGGGTGGGCACAACGCCAAACAATCAGGGCCGACTAGTTGTTCCGACTAGTTTAATTAATAGAATTGCTGTGGGTAAAGTTTCGAAAGAGACGCTGAATAAAGCGTTGGATGCAGCCGGGATTGACGCTAAAGGCACCAAAAAGATAACAATCGAATTGGATAAAGCGGATGATGTTAAAGGGTACAGCATCGAGATACCATCTACGTTTATATCGAGTAATCATGCTAATCGACAATTTGAAATTCGTAGTCCAATAGGCACAATGACTTTATCGAGTCAGATGTTTACCGAAGGCGCGTTCAATGAGAATGACAACATTGTATTAAGTATGACTCATGCGGATCATGATGCAGCACAATCTGAAATCGGAGAAAGACCTGTTCTTGAATTAATTGCCACTTTGAATGGTAAAGTTATTCCATGGCGTAATGCGGATGCTCCTGTTCAGGTAGCTATCAATTACACGCCTGTAGCAGAAGAAATGAACAATACGGATCATTTAGTTGTCTGGTATCTGGAGCCATCCGGCAGCATCGCACCTGTTCCAAATGCCAAATTTAATAAAGCAACGGGTGAAATGATCTTTAAAACGATCCATTTCAGCTATTATGCAATTGCTTATGTGAATAAGTCCTTTGATGATCTTAATGATTATGCTTGGGCTAAAAAGCAGATCGAACTCCTTGCATCCAAAGGCATTATTCAAGGCACAACAGAGATAGCTTTTGCTCCGCAAGAGGATATTACAAGGGCAGACTTTATTCTGCTGCTTGTACGCGCACTTGAATTAACGGCCCAAGCGGATTCCAACTTTGATGATGTTAAATCGGATGATTATTATTATGAAGCGGTCAGCATCGCCACAAAGCTGGGTATTACTAATGGCATAGATGGAAGCCACTTTAACCCGAATGCTTCCATTACAAGGCAGGATATGATAGTTATGCTGAATAGAGCGATGGCTGCAGCGAAACGCGATGCAGCCAAAGGTACAAAATCGGATTTGACTGTATTCAAGGATAGTAATGATATTTCGTCATATGCCATTGACAGTGTTTCTTCTCTTGTGAAATCCCATATTATTGAAGGAAACAATGGGAAGATTCATCCATTCGATCATACGACGAGGGCTGAGACGGCTGTAGTGCTTTACCGATTATTGATACAGGAATAAGCGCAACCAAGACGAATTGGTGTGAAGAGTATAAGTTTTCAGAGGTAGTAGAAGTAACAAGATATAGCCCTAGCCTGATTCATAACAGGCCAGGGCTTTTTTGTTTAGTAGAGAAATTTCAACAGTTACGAGAGGATTTTCTATTATTTTTTGTTTTTATCACAGGTATGATTAAGACACATCAAACAACCATTCACTCTTTTAGGGAGGTGAGACTACTTTTAGGTAAGTAATTAGTGTCAATCGTGCGTGACTTCATTTGGGGGATTTGGTTGTATCCAAAAAAAAGGAGGGAGAAAAGAACATACTAAAGAGTTTTACACTTTAATTATCACATATCTTCCTATTGTTCGCCAAACTTATTTTTTAAAAAATTATAATAATTCGGAGGAATTTGAATATGAAAAACATGAAAATGATCTTATTGCTTTTTGTTGTATTTGCACTTTCGGCTTGTGGTAAAGCAGCGGAAACCAAACCCGCAGCAGCAACTGGGGCGCCAGCAGAAACAGCTAGCGCAGCTAAAGCAGCAGATCCGGCACCTAAGAAAAAAGTAGTTATTGGTTTGACGGTACAAAACTTAAGCAATCCTTTCTTTGTAGCGATGTCCAAAGGTGCAGCTGAAGCTGCTAAGAAACACGGCGGTGAAGTTATCGCCGTTAGTGCAGAAGATAATTTGGCGACACAAACCGCCCAAATCGAAGATTTTATTACCAAAAAAGTAAGTATGATTATTCTAAGCTCCGTAGATACCAAAGGTATTGCAGCAGCAGTGGGTCAAGCTAAAGCTGCAGGTATTCCAATCATTTCTGTCGATACAATTTCTGAAGGTGGCGTTAATGCGAGTGTAACTTCCGATAACGTTCAAGCAGGAAGAATAGCAGGTGAATATTTAGTTAAAAGGTTGAATGGAAAAGGAAATATTGCCGTACTAGACGGTCCGCCAGTATCTGCTGTAACAGACCGCATTGCAGGATTTAATGAAGCTCTCAAAGCAGCTCCGGGAATTAAGATAGTTGCTAATCAAAATGGTAACGGCAATCGTGAAACATCACTAGGAAAAATGGAAACCATTCTACAAGCAAACGGTAAAGGGAAAATTGATGCCGTATTTGCTATTAATGATCCATCAGGTATTGGCGCCAAAATTGCTGCAGAGCAAGCAGGTCGCGACAAGGAAATGTTTATCGTCGGTGTGGATGGATCTCCGGATGCAGTGACTACACTGAAAGAAAACAAAAGCTATGTTGGAAGCTCAGCACAAAATCCTTTTAATATGATTACAATTGCGGTTGAAACGGCATTTAAAGTTCTTGCTGGTGAAAAAGTGGAACCATTAATTAAACTTCCAACTGACTTCATTACGACAGAAAACGTTAAAGACTATAAAGGCTGGTAATATGGAGTCATTCCTACGATGTGGTTCCCCTTTCTGGGGGTGCCACATCGTATAAATTCAATCGTCAACAAACGATATAAACTAATAAATGGGTTGGAGTGAGAACATGGAAGTTGTGCAAGCGGAAGTTGAAAAAAACATTTCCTCTGAATCGTCAATAGTGTTAAGCATGCGAGCGATTTCCAAGTCTTTCTCTGGGGTTACCGTATTAAAAAACATAAACATCGATCTGCATAAAGGTGAAGTACATGCTTTAATGGGAGAGAACGGTGCCGGTAAGTCGACGCTTATGAAGATTATGGCAGGGATATACCGTCCAGATAACGGCGAGATTATGTATCGAGGCAAATCGATTACTTGGCATAATGCGATGGAAGCGCGTGAGAAAGGCATTAGTGTCATTCATCAAGAGCTTAATCTTTCACCGAATATAACCATCGGTGAGAACGTATTGATGGGAACCAAATTCCCGAAAAATAAGTTCGGTATGGTGGACTGGAAGAAAGTTCACGAGCGAGCCCATTTCTTATTACAATCAATCGGATCTGAATTGGATCCAAGATCATATGTCTCAACTTTAAGTGTTGCCCAACAACAAATGGTGGAAATCGCGAGAGCCCTATCTATAGAAGCAGAAGTTCTAGTGATGGATGAACCAACAGCTTCGTTAACACACAAAGAAATAGATAAGCTGTTTATTATTATTAATGAACTCAAACAAAAAGGTGTTGCGATCGTTTACATTTCACATCGTATGGATGAAATTTTTAAAATTTCTGATCGTTGTACCATTTTGCGTGATGGAGAGTGGATTACAACGATTCCTATCGCCGAAACCAATCCGGAGCATCTGGTTAAGACAATGGTTGGTCGTGAATTAAACGATTTATTTCAAAAACCGCCTTCACATACGATCTGGATTAAAGATAAAATACCGGTTTTAGAGGTTAAAGGTTTATCTGATAACAAAAATGTAAAGGATATTTCGCTAAAGGTGCATTCAGGAGAAATTGTTGGGATTTCAGGATTGGTAGGGGCAGGAAGAACAGAACTAGTCAGAGCGATCTTTGGTTTATCAGAAATAACGGCAGGTGAAATTCTGATTAACGGTCAATCGGTGAAAATCTCTTCTCCAGAAGATGCTATACGATATGGTATTGCTCATGTTCCGGAAAGTCGTAAGGAGCAAGGGCTATTCCTGAATATGTCTGTCAAAGAAAATATTATGATGGCTGAAATGTATAAATATCGAAAAGCAGCCCTCTTAGATTGGTCGCAAATAAGCAATGAAGCTGATAGGTATATAAGTGAATTAGGCATTAAAACGGCAAACAAAGAACAAAAGGTGGTCAGCTTGAGCGGAGGAAATCAGCAAAAAGCACTGCTTGCACGTTGGTTATCCATCCAGCCTAAAGTGCTTTTGTTAGATGAACCGACAAGAGGTGTCGACATTGGCGCGAAAACTGAAATTCATAAAGTTATTTGTAAATTAGCCAAAAACGGTCTTGCTGTGTTAGTCATTTCCTCTGAGCTGCCAGAAATATTAGCGCTGAGTGATCGTATACTTGTTATGCATGAGGGTAAATTACGGGCAAACCTGCAGCGGGAAGACGCGACGCAAGAAAAAATCATGTATTATGCAACGGGGGAGATCAAATGAGTGCTGGAATGGAAGCAATTGTTAATAAAAAAATGAATGTTGGATTATCCATGAGAAAAATTTGGAATCAACTAGGCATGTTAATTGTGTTAGTTGCTATTTGTATCATACTCGCCATTTTTGCACCTAATTTCACCGATACGGGGAATATTCTCAATATATTAAAGCAATCGTCCGTTATCGGAATTCTTGCAGCGGGTATGACCCTGGTTATTCTGACGGGCGGGATTGATTTATCCGTGGGATCGACTATCGCACTTTCTGGCGTCGTATCCGTAATGTTGTCAAAACTAGGAGTTAACCCTTTTATTGCCATGTTCGCTGGGATTGCGGTGGGATATGCAGCAGGCTGGATCAATGGTTTTCTGACTGCAAGAACCAAACTTCCATCCTTTATTGTTACATTAGGCAGTATGACTTATATTAGAGGCGCTGCTTTCGTGATTAGCGGGGGATTACCTACCATACTGGCTTCGGAACCGTTTAAGTTTATTGGATCAGGGAAGATCCTATCGGTTCCAACCCCCATATACATTATGCTCAGTGTCTATATTGTTATGTTTATCGTACTTAAATACACGATGTTTGGCAGACATATTTATGCGATTGGGGGAAATGAAGAGGCAGCGAGATTAACAGGTATTAAGGTTGAAAAGACATTAATTAATGTGTATGCCATTAGTGGTTTATGTGCGGGATTAGCTGGCGTAGTACTTGCAGGGCGTTTAATTTCCGGTCAGCCGAATGCTGGAAGCATGGCCGAGCTTGATGCCATTGCTGCCGTTGTTCTCGGCGGAACGAGCCTGGCTGGGGGAATTGGCCGAATTCAGATGACCATTATTGGTGTGCTAATTTTGGGCGTAATTAGAAATGGATTGACACTTTTAAATGTTAGCTTCTTTTGGCAAACCGTTATTACAGGTGTTGTTATCGTACTTGCGGTGCTTTTGGATCGTCTCCGCACCGATAAGTAAGAGGAAGGGCTGAATGTGGTGAAATGATGGATTGGAGATGACCCAACTTAACGCAATATTTATCAGTGCGGGGGCAAGAGGGGGCAGATAAATATTGAACTTTTGCATTAATATCGCTACCCAACCAAAGAGTCATGTTATTATGGAGCATCCAAATTATTCATTTTGTTTCGTTTCGAGAAATAATCCGCCAATAAATATATCAAAATGTAAATAGGTAGTGATATGAAATTACTCCAATGTACCACCACATAAATTCCTAACCAACTCAATAAAGGCTCGGATACGAATGAGTTAAACAGCCCCAATATGAGCGCCTTTAGAAAAGGAGAAGACTTTGGTTTGTACTGTAGTAAGAGCATCACTTCAAAAACAATGAATGTTTCAAAAGGAATGTAAGGAGGGATACTTGGAATTAGTTTGTAGGGATAGTACCATAAACCAAAATTATTTCCCATAAAATCGAGCCAGGACGCCGCGAGCAGTACAATGATGCCTGGATATAACAAGCGATCAGTGCTATTTTTTTTCCTAATAAAAAACCAAACAATAATCGGAACGACGAATAAAACTAGGCTAAACCACCACTGCCAGGTAAACAACACATGCTCTTTCCACAATATTACGTACTCGATGCTATCTTGGGCAGTATTACTTATCAATTCTTTTATATGTTTAAGATATTCTTCATTGGTCATAGCTACCTCTTCGTTATTGTCCCGTAAGTGATGTAATAATTGGAAACAACGGTATTTTACGCAATTCAAAGAAGGTTTATTCATTTTGTGAATGTGATGACACGAATACAATAAAAATGTCGGGTAAAAAGAAAAAGTCCGATTGCCGATACTGAAGGAGCTAGCTTTGTGGCAGCTCCTCTTTTGCTATTCAAGTAAAGGGCAGATTAACACAATAAAAAAGGAATTGGAATTAAATAGAGAAACATATTTCTAATAAAAGTTGGTGATGTTCGACAACTCACGGGGAATTAAACGGGCAAGTTAGATTAACGAATACTTTCCCTTTAATTTATGAAATGCATCATTTACTATGGAATTACTAATAGTCTCTCATGAAAGGACGGCTTGGGATGATTACAAAAGAATGTCTTATCAATGAAATTCAATATCTTATTGAAGAATACATCCTCGGGCTATCTTCACCTTTTGACTCCTTCTTGGAGGATCATATTCTAACCTCGACTTTTTACATGATCCAAGAGGGATCAAAAGTACTGGGTTACTATGCAATTCACAATAATGAACTTCTTACCCAATTCTACATCAGTCGTCCCTACCAAATGTACTCGCAGAAGATGTTTAACCAAGTGCTAGAACGTAATACTGTGAACTCACTTTTCGTTCCGACCTGCGATGAACTATTTGTAAGCCTAGCGTTAGATAAGGACTTCACAATCAACAAACAAGCTTACTTTTTCCAAGACAATCAAGCAGACATAATAGAGAGTAATGTTTCAGGTGATGAATCATTTCGCCCTGCTAATCTAGAAGATCTGCAACAAATACAACAAATCTGTGGAGATTTTCTTGACCAATACGAACGGCGGATTGCCAGTGGAGAACTCTTCACCTACTATAGAGGTGCTGTGTTGCTTGGAATCGGAGTAGTTGAGAAGTCTAAGATGTTCAAAGGATTAGCAAGCATAGGTATGTTAACTAATGAGGCATATAGAAAGCAAGGAATTGGGAGAGTCATTATTTTAAAATTAAGGAAATGGTGTGATAAGCAGGGTATTAAGCCTGTAAGTGGATGTTGGTACTATAACGAAGCTTCTAAAAGGACTCTGGAGAGTGCGGGTATGGTCACGAAAACCAGACTATTGAAAATCAAAGTAACTTAAGAATGACTGAGTTATAAGAACCAGAAGCGATAATAATTGATTTAGTCTTAAATATATTACACATGAAGGCTGCCCGTAGGATACGCAGCCTTCTTTGTGTTCAAAATCTGATTTACATCTGACTTACAAATACGATTTCTTCATATGAGTTAAACTTTTATTATCAGTTTATTCTATTGTTTAAGGGAATGTGAAGAGAAGCATACTTGTACGGAAAGTGCTGTCCATCATGATTTGGGCGAGTTTTGCAGCTTTGCTGTGGACACCGGTAATGAAGATTCTGGAAGTGCTCTTTTACGGTATGAGTCGGGCATGCATGTAAGTGGAAACTTATAATTTCGATTTGGATGCTTATGACGGCCATGGGGGAGGGGATCAACAGCTAATAAGTAATTATCTGAAGGTATTACGCGGGGAAGAGAAATCTGCAACCACGTTAGATGATGGTCTGCTTAGTGCATTATTATGTTTGAAAGCGAATGAATCCGCAGAAAAGGGAACCTTTTGTAACATTGTTTGGGATTAAAATTATTCCATCTAATTTTGAAACAGTTAGAATTCTTGAGAAACATCACATTTGTGTTTGAACTGTGAAATGCCCATTAAATTAGAATTGTTCCATAAGGGGGGGGGGATAAAAGTTCAACCTCCTCATTATCCGATTTATCAATCATAATAAAGCCATAGAGGCTTTTTATGAGGAGGATATGGATTAATGATGAACAAAAAGATGTTATCAACCATGCTGGGATGTGTGCTGGCCGCCTGTTTGACCGCTGCCGGTATTGCGTCTGCTTTCGGTGAGACAGCTCCTGGGGGAGTGGAGATTAAAGGATTCAGCCTTGAGGATACGGCATCCGACATTGTCGGTGCGGCGGATTTTACGCCGGAGGGCAACAAGGACGGCCACTACAAGCTTTCGCTGAAGTTAGAAGAGGAAACAACCATTCACGCGGTCGTGCTTCGTTCGACCGATGACTACGGCAAGGATAATTACCAAGGCGTATGGCGGACCAACCGTGCCACAACCGGATGGCTGCTTGGCATTATGCAAGGAACCGATATCATTAACCCCGGTTTTCGTAAAGATGTAAAGGAGCCTGTCGGTACCTATAAGGGTACGGTTAACTGGGACTTGTACGCCAGCAATAACGGCACAATAAAGGAAACGCAGTACTATGTGTTGGAGATCGAAACGCCGAAGGGAACGGTAGTTTCCAAACCTATAAAGTTCAAAAAGCCGCAGGGGGATACGTCTACGACTCCCACTCCGACACCGGCATCAACGCCAACACCTGCGCCATCTTCGACGCCGGCATCAACGCCAACACCTGTTCCATCTTCGACACCGGCATCAACGCCAACACCTGTTCCATCGACGACTCCAACACCGATGCCAACAGCCAGTCCTATTAAGGTAAATCCTCTTAAGGTTACAGGAGGCGCAAATACCGTCATCATAGAAGGAGGTACTCCTGAATCGACGGTGAGTCTTATGCTCATAAAGTCAGGTCAGACTATAGCGATGGGATCGTCTATCATCAGGTCTGATGGAAAAACGTCCATCAATTCTGTCCCGCCCGGAACGGATTACTATGTTTTCAATGCGGCAGGGAAGCGGTTCGGTCCGGTTACGGTAACGGAACGGGAAAATAGCAGCTTGTTTAACATTTCGAAAACGACGTTAACCGCAACCTTCGATCCGGTATCAGGTATGTACGATGTTAAAGTTAGCGGCGAAGTTCAAGATTCCGTAGAGAAGGTAACGGTTAGTGGATACTACGAAACCATCCCGATCGTAGACAACAAGTTCAACGTAACCTACAGTGCCGATCCGTACAGGTATTCGACAAGAGTAGTGATGTCGGCTGCAACGGCGGATGGAACCAAAACCATCATCTATATGGATACGCAGCGCGATCTTGTTGATAATTTAACGGTAGAGGCTACCCAACTGGATCAAAATGGAACATGGCTGATTAAAGGGAAATATGCCCCAGGGAAAAGCAAGGACGGCTTGGAGATTTATTGGAAAAATGATGGAGGGCAAGTGACCTACTTGCAGGATGAACGGCTAATCGGCAAAGCGGCGCCGCTGTCCAAAGAGGAAGCTGATCTTAAGCAATCCATGAATGATTTTGAATATAAAATAACGACCAAAAAAGATAGGATTGAATTAGGTTTCTACGTAAAGAACAGCCGGGGCGAATTCGAGTACGTTACACCAATGGAAGGTTTAGGAACGATGCGTCCATTGGAAAATATTTATATGCAAATTGATTCCACTACGGTCAGAGTGAACGGCAAAGAACAACAGCTGGAGGTTGCACCGTATTATTTCAATGGACGAACTATGGTGCCGATCCGGTTCATCAGTGAAGCCATGGGTGTGGAGGTAGGATGGAACAGTGAGGATCAAACCGTAACCCTGACCCGGGGGGATACTCAAATTAAGCTGCAGATACACCAATATATGGCCTATGTGAACGGCGTACCAACCTGGTTGGATACAATTCCGATGATTAAAGATGGCGTAACCATGGTGCCGCTGCGGTTTGTCGGCGAGAGCTTGAACAAGAATGTCCAATTCGACGAAGGAAGAATACACATTACGAATAAAAATGAATGATACTGTTCTGATGGAAGGAAGCCTTTTGCGCGAATATTTGCTGCAAAAGGCTTTTTCTTATTGCTACATAATTTATAAGTTTTCGGTCGCTGCACCAACACCACAGCAGAGAGGTGAGGATTCGCGAATATCCGATGATTACTAGGTGTATATCTGACTGAGCTTCTCGTTCATCTAAGCAGGATACACCTATATAATTCCAGATAATACCATGCTATTATTTTAATAAATTCAGAGTTCGTTAAAAACAGCAGCAGTAATTAAGGATTATTTAATATACCTTCTGACTTTTGAGTTAGAAGGTTTTTAATAACTTCTTATTAAAGCGCGAACATTCCATATGGGCATACCAATTGTCAGATCAGTGTATTGTTGAATATTGAATAGGGTGGTGCCTCATGAGTCGATATTCCGCAAAATCAATCATAAATGAAGGGTATTCGGTTATTGTTTTAAACGACGCACGAAGTGATGCAACCGCAGAAATTATACCGGAGGTAGGAAACAATCTCTTTCGCTTCGAAAGCGGGGGACATCCCGTTATTTTGCCTCCGGTAAGCTTACATATGCTAAGAAATGAACCCTTTGCCAATTTCAAATACGGCACTCCGATCTTGTTTCCACCCAATCGCGTAAAAAATGGTCGGTTTTCATTTCACGGACGGACGTACAACTTGCCATTGAACGAGCCGCCCTCCAATCATCTGCACGGCGAAATTTGCTCCAGAGCGTGGGAAGTTCTCGAATACGGGGCAACGCTAGAAAGCGGAGCTTTTGTGATCAGCCGTTTCCGTTATGAGTTGAATCCAGATATTATAGCTTATTTCCCTCATCATCTTTCATTCACGCTCACATACCGTCTCTATGAGGGTCGTCTATACATGAACGGAACGATTATGAATGAAGGGGAGGACGAAGCTCCCTTTGCTTTCGGACTGCATCCTTATTTTTCAGTTCCTTTTGATAGCGGAGAGAAGATCGTGTTGAAGGTTCCTACGACTGAGGAATGGCCAGTGACGAATGAAGCATTCGTGACGGGCAGGCCAGCAATTACTCACTTAAGCCGAACTCTAAAAGAAGGCGTCCAGATCTCAGACTATCCGCAGCTCGGTTGTTCACTGTTGACCATGGATAGCGAGGATGAAGATCGCATTTGCCGTATTGAAATGATGGATCACGGGTATGCCATTGCCTATCAGATCGACCGTCAATTTCCTTTTGTCGTGTTGTTCCGTCCTAATTGGGGATCGGCATTTTCGCTGGAGCCATACACATGCGTCACAGATGCGTTTAATCTTCCCTATGAGCATGAACTGACAGGCGTTAAGGGCATAAAGGCAGGTGAAAAAATGAGTTTTACGACCTGCTTATGGATAGAATCCACGAAATAAGGGGTGTGAAATCAACAATAGAAAGCGCTTTAATTGGTGTGAACACACATGGAAGGTCAAAGAAGGAGGAATATCTTGTGCAGACAATGGATTTAAACTTACCTATCGAACCGGAAATGCCAAAGCGTAAAGATTATCGAATTGGCTGCATCGGTTCCGGATTCATTATGCGGGACTGCCATCTCGTGGCTTATCGGGATGCAGGATTTAACCCATACGCCATTAGCTCAAGATCGTTTGAAAATGCCAAGGCTGTTGCAGAATTGCGGCATATCCCGCAGGTATACCGTACATGGGAAGAACTGATCGAAGATCCGCTGATCGAGATTCTGGATATCGCGATTCCTCCGGATCGACAGTTGGAGGTTGTTCGACAGGCGGTTAAGCAAGAGCACATAAAAGGAATTCTATGTCAAAAGCCGCTAGCTATGAACGCTCACGAAGCTTTTGAAATTGTTGAACTCTGTGAAAGGGCCGGCATCAAAATCGCCGTCAATTCCAACATGCGTTACGATCAATCGATGCGGGCGCTGAAAACAATCCTAGACAAGGGATATCTTGGCGAACCTGTCCTTGCAACGATTGAAATGCGGGCGATACCTCATTGGCAGGAATTCCTGCATAAGTATGAGCACATCGAAATCCTCAATATGGGTATCCATCATATCGATATTTTCCGCTATCTATTCGGCGATCCGGAGAAGATCACCGCTGTTACGCGCAGAGACCCTCGGACGTCGTTTAAACATATCGACGGAATTTCCCAATACACGTTCCAATATGCAAGTGAGCTGTTAGCCACTAGTTTAGATGATGTGTGGGCTTGGCCGGGCGAGGGTACTGAGAAGGATCTATACATCAAATGGAGAGTCGAAGGACTAGACGGCATCGCCCAAGGGTATATAGGTTGGCCGTCGTATCCCGAACGAACGCCAAGCACACTTGAGTTCACAACGAAGCAATCTCCGAATCACTGGCACCGACCTCAATGGGACGGAGTCTGGTTTCCGGATGCGTTTCAAGGAACGATGGCGCAGCTGCTTCGTGCGGTAGAAACGGATAGCGAACCGGAAATAGGCGGCAGGGATAACTTGAAATCGATAGCTCTTGTGGATGCGTGCTATAAGTCCATTGCCGAACAGCGTACGATTGCCATTACGGAGATAGAAAGCCAGTATCAATCTTACACTTTTGAAGGAGGCATACAACCATGATTTCAGTAGGTATTTTCAATGGGTATTATCCCTACACGCTAGCGGAGACAATTTCGAGAATTCAAAAGGACGGTTTCTCTTCCGTTCAGCTTGATCTGTCTTTCAAGGACATGGATCTATCTTTCGAGTCACTTACACGAGAGAAGTGCCATACAATCCGCGATGCTTTCAGGGACGCTAACTTACCAATCGTCTGCATCTCAGGTTACACCAATATTATTCATCCGGACCCGAAGAAACGGGAACAAAATCTATTCGGATTGAAAACACTTTTAAAGTTTGCACGCGATCTAGGCACCCCCTACGTAATCAGCGAGACGGGCACCTATCATACGGAAAGCGATTGGGTATGGAACGAGAAGAATGGCACCGAGGAAGCGTATGAGGAAGTGTGCAGGCAACTGGAGGATCTGGCCAAATTCGCTTATGATCACGGTTCCGTCTTTCTTGTAGAGAACTACGTGAATAATGTCATTGGATCGGTCAATCAATTGGCACGTTTGTTTTCCGACGTTAATCATCCGGGTCTTGGGCTGCTGATGGACCCTACCAACTATTTTACGGACAGTAATATTCACCAAGTGGATGATGAACTTAATCTCATTTTCAATACGCTCGGCGACAAAATCAAGATTGCTCATGCAAAAGATTGCAAGCCTGCCGAAGACACCTCCGAAAAGCACGCCACAATCGACGCTGTGGAATCGCATACGTTCCGAGGAGCTGGGGCGGTAGAGCTTCCGGCCCCCGGATTGGGCATTCTGAATTATGACTTGTATCTGCAAAGGCTGTCTAAGCTTCATCCGAACATACCGATCATTATTGAGCATCTGGATGAGCAGGACATTCCACGCGCGAAAAAATTCCTTGATGACAAATTAAAGAAGAACGGCTGTTAATCAGCCTAATCGTATGACAGGCAAAGGAGGAATCATTCATGGCTCCGAATCCACAAAAAAGAGACTACAGCATTACCGGCCCCGAGAATAAGCGCGCGCAAGAGAGAGGACTCGCGACAGCCGAGTGGTATACGAGTCCAATCCCCCGTCAGCGCATGAAAGAGTTAATGAAGAGAAAGAACGGTCCTGCTATCAGGGACACATTCATTTGGTTCGGTTCTCTTGCTGTATTGGGTTTTATCGCTTATCAAGCATGGGGCACATGGTGGGCGATTCCCGCCTTCCTGGCATATGGCATCCTTTATGCGACACCGGGAGATTCCAGGTGGCATGAGTGTGGACATGGAACAGCCTTTAAAACACCATGGATGAACGAGGTCATTTACCAAATCGCTTCCTTCATGGTTTTACGGTCGGCAACGCCTTGGCGATGGAGCCATGCTCGTCACCATACGGACACCATCATCGTTGGACGCGACCCGGAGATCATTACAGAGCGACCTCCGGTGTGGAAAATCATAATCATGCAAATTTTTCATTTGTATGGCGGTCCTGTTGAGATCAAACGATTTATTTTACATTTCTTCGGCCTGCTGGACAAACAGGAAAGAGAATATATTCCTGCTTCGGAGCATGGGAAAACGTTTTGGGAAGCACGTATATACGTGCTCATAATCCTTGGCGTCATTGCAGCAAGTTTATATACCCAAAGCATACTGCCCGCTTTGTACATCTTTTTGCCGTCGTTCTATGGTGGCGTTGTCGTCCTTCTCTTTGGCATCACACAGCATCTGGGGCTGCATGAGGATGTTCTCGACCATCGACTGAATACCCGTACCGTTTATATGAATCCGATATTCCGGTTTCTGTACTGGAACATGAACTATCATACGGAGCACCACATGTTTCCCATGGTTCCCTATCACGCGTTGCCTAAGCTTCATCAAGAGATGAAGCACGACTGTCCAACTCCAAGCCCCAGTCTTTGGGCTGCGTTGAAAGAAGTGATTTCAGCGCTGATCAGACAAAAGGAAAATCCAGCCTATGTGATCGAGCGGCCATTGCCGGACACAGCTCGGCCTTATTTATACGGTATCAGGCAGGAAACTGACGTAAATGCAGCAGTTTCTAATGGAACAGCGGTAAGTTAAACGATAACTAAAATACAAGCTAATGGAGAGTAGAACAATGAGTAACGAACAGTGGGTCGAAGCATGTGCCGCGGAGGATATCGATGTGGAGGATGTCATACGTTTTGATCATGAGGATCGGACATTTGCCATTTACCGTACGGAAAACAGTGTTTACTACGCCTCCGATGGATACTGCACGCATGAACGAATACATTTGGCTACCGGCTTGGTTATGGGTGATGTTATTGAGTGCCCGAAGCATAACGGCCGTTTTGACATACCTACTGGTGCAGCTAAACGCCGTCCCGTATGCATCGCTTTAAAAACATACCCTGTCAAAATAGAAGAAGGTAAAGTGCTCATTCAAATCGATTAGAGAGAATATAATGTGTTTTGGAGAACGTTAATTCAATAAAACAGGGACAGTCTTGGGATCTTCAGATTAAAAAGTCGAACTAATGACAAAATGTCATTAGTTCGGACTTTTTTACTTGTTGGAGTGATGTCGTATAACAAGAACATTATCTCATTCGTAAATAAACAATCTGATAAACGCAAAAACAATTCATTGAAGATTACTTCTGCAATCCATACTATGACCGGGAGCAAACACAGCCGTTGCTTCCAATAAACCTTCATGCTGCTCAGCAAGTCGGAGCACTATTCATCAAACTAACGTATGATTTATATACCAGGTGGGAAGTTTTTAATGGGGACTGACGATCAAGACGGCCTTTATAATGCAGCTGGGAATGTGTGGGAATGGTGCTCGGATTGGTTTAGCCCTACCTATCATATCAATGGCACAAAGGATAACCCCACTTGGCCCCCAACTGGAGATAGTAGAGTTCTAAGGGGAGGCTCGTACTTGTGCCATGCTTCCTATTGTAATCAATATCGTGTGGCTGCAAGGAGTAAGAATACACCTGACAGTTCAGCGGGAAATATAGGTTTTCGTTGTGCTGCGGATGTTTAATTAAGCATCCGTGTATCCAATAGTAATTGAAAGAAATTTGGTCCAATGGCGTTCACTCTCAGGGTGAGCGTCTTTTTTAATAAGTAAGAAGTAGTCCCGAAACATGAATAATGCCCGCAACCTTTCCTACTGAAAAGATCAAGGGCTATTTAATCTAACGACTCGGTATCTTTATGTTAGTGGGAATCTTTTGTTAATGATTTTCTTTATAAATCGATGATCTTGTGATTTTTCAAATAACATCCATTCCCGGAAGATAGAACAAGATTTACTCTTATGTTAGTATTGTAAGAAAATGTCGAACGTTGACGAAATGGAGGCGTCGCCTTGCATATATTTAATAAATGGATTTTTACTCCAATCGATTATGTGAAACGATCTTTTTACAGGAAAATGCTGCTGTCTTTCTTCATGATCATTATTATTACAGTGTTAAGTCTAGGGATCAATTTCTATGTTCAAACCTCTAAGGATATAAAGAAAAACGCGATATCCAATATGGAACGACTAGTGGACCAATCCGTTCAAACGATGGAATCCCACATGGATTACACGAATAAAGAAACATGGAATCTCTTTAGAGATACGGATTTGCAGTCACTTATGAAAGATTATTCTAAGAACCCGGAGAAAATGAGCTATTTTACGTTTAGACTCATGGACCTTGCAAACAATAATCCATTCATTGATGCCATCGTCGTCCGTGATTCGAATGGTTTAAGCAAACTATCAGCCGGAGCCTTCCGTTATTTTACAAACCCAGGCCAATTGGCCTCTTTTGAAAAAGAATCAGACAGACTGAGTAAAATAGCGGTTCAAAACGATGGTAAAGGGGCGTGGGTTCTTTCCAACACTTATGACCCGAAAAACCAACCTTATCGAACAATAGCCTATACACAAGCGCTCAAGGATGTATTTGGGGATTTCCAACCTATTATCGGGATGCTGACGATACAATTTTCGAATGAAAAGCTGCAGGAGTGGATAAATTCTCTTAAATCGAATGATCAAGGCGATTTTTATCTGATCGATAAGAAGGATGGAAAGATCGTGCTTGGCCCTGATCAATCTTCTACCGGAAAACCGCTTCTCAATGAACAGAACTTTTCTGAATTCGAAAAAATGCGTCCCGAACCTTATTTTTTTATAAATGAAGATAAAGGACAAACATTGATTGTTTACAAGAGTTTTATGAATTCAGACTGGATGTTGGTTGGTAAAGTTCCTGTTAACGTGCTCCTTGCTCAAGTCAATTCCGTTGCCAAAAGGACAATTCTGATTGGCCTCAGCGCTTTGCTCAGTACGATGCTATTTGCCAGTTTTCTTTCCTCGCGTGTACTCATCCCGATAAAGCGCTTAAGAAAAGGGATGAAACAGATGGAGACAGGTAATTACAATATCTCAGTACCCGTTGAAACCAAAGATGAGATCGGTTACTTTTGCCAAAGCTTTAATCAAATGACCCATAGAATCAATCATCTGGTTGTACAAGTTTATGAAACAGAGCTGTTGAAAAAGGATGCGGAAATAAAAGCGCTGCAATCACAAATGAATCCACACTTTTTGTATAATACGCTTGGCACGATTGAGAGCTTGGCACCGGTGCAAGGTGAGGGTCAGATGATTAGTGTGATGTGCCGCTCTCTTGCCCAAATGCTTCGTTATAATATCAATGGGGCAAGCTTCTCTACATTAGGAGAAGAAATTGAGCAGCTTGAAGTCTATTTATCGATTCAGAAAATCCGTTATGAAACACGGCTTGAGTATAACATTATTGTCGATCCTGAACTCACGAAGATGAGAATACCCAAGCTATTATTTCAGCCCATTGTGGAGAACAGCATTATCCATGGCATAGAGCGTTCGCGAAAAGGCGGGACGATTCAAATTGAAGCGGTATCGATGGATGAGCAGGATGCCATGATTAAGGTGACGGATAATGGGGTCGGTATGGATCCAGACAAACTCAAAGCTTTGCAGCTTAGGCTAAATACTTGGTCAGCATCCAGCTATTCGGCGAACAATCAACAGACATCGATTGGAATGGTTAATGTTCATGCCCGATTAAAACTATTATACGGTGAACAATATGGCGTAGCCATTGAAAGTGTTTTTGGCGAAGGCACGCAAGTCATCATCCGATTAATGAAATAATGGATTGAAGGAGCGAGTTCGTATGAATTTTAAAGTATTGGTTTTAGATGATGAGCCCAAACAACGAAAGGGGATCATTGCGAAAATTAACATATCGGGATTACCTATTACCATTGTAGGTGAAGCTGGTGATGGAATTGAAGGACTTGAGTTTGCCCTCCGCGTGCAGCCTGATATTGTGATTACAGATATTCGGATGCCCGGAATGGACGGATTAGATTTTATAGAACGAGTCAAAGAGCTTAATCCTGAAATCGTATTTGTTATTATTAGCGGGTATAGTGATTTTGATTTTGCCAAAAGGGCGATTAAGTACGGCGTATCCGACTATTTGTTGAAACCTATTGATGAGGCGGAGCTGCGCAGCAATTTGGCAAACATCATATTGAAGATTGAAGAGACGCGGAAATCCCGATTAGAAATGGAAAAGTTGAAGCAAGATAAAGAGATGAATATGGAGAGTCTTCGCCAACAATTATTAACGAGAATGGTTCAAGAACCCAAACAGTCGGCTTCCTCACAAGAAAGCATAACGACGGTATCTGATATTATAGAGAGATTTCCCTACATTTTGGCCATCGTACTTGTATTAGAGCCCTACCAGCTTCCACATTATTCATTTCGTACGGGCGATGAAGATCTCATCCGGTTCGCCATCGAAAATATGATGTCGGATCAAATGAAATTGGCGGGTAGAGACGGAGTTATATTTCAACACGCTATTCACCAGAATGAGATGGTTTATATTTTGGGAGTCGAGAATCCGAATGAAAATACCGCGGTAAAAGAATGGCTCAAAGGCGTTCTTTTTGGAGTGAATCATTACATGCGTCTGGAAGTGACGATCGCTATTGGCAGTATTGTCGATAGCCTGGATAAGATGCAGAAATCATACCAGTTAGCCAAATTGTCGCTTCGTAATAAAATCATTAGCGGCGCAAATAAAATTTATGATTATGGCTGGATTCAGAGCCATACGAACTCGAGAGAACAATTCATGAAAGAGAAAGATGAAGAACTGCTGTTTAGTCTTCTTAATGAAGGGAATGAAACGGCATTACATCGATGGATTGCGCATCGCATTCAGAGCCTTGTGGACTTCCCGACAGCTACTTATTCTCAGCTAGAATGGTTCTGCGCAGATATGTATCTTCTCTTAAGGAAATATCTATTGGAGAAAACAGAGGATACCAAGTTGGTTATTGGGGAAATGGACGATCTGCACTATTGGCTGCAAAATCTGACGAGTTGGAGTGAAGCTGTCCATCAAATCCAAAGTCAAGTTACTAATATCATCCATTTCTTGAATAAAGCTCATCCTGTTAAGGATGTCATGGATGAGATTAAGCAGTATCTTGTTATGAATTTAAATGAAAACATATCCCTGCAGTCCATTGCAGAACGTTTCTTTATTCACCCTACTTATTTCTCTAAGCGGTTTATAGATAAGTATGGCCAAGGCTATTCTGATTTTCTGACCCAGCTACGGATGGAAAAGGCGGCTGAATGGTTAAGGGAAACGAATATGAAGGTTCAGGAAATAGCGGAGATGGTCGGTTTTGAGGGTGCTGCGTACTTTAGCAGTGTTTTTAAAAAATCGCAAGGCTTATCACCGAAAGAATACAGGCAAAATTATCGACAAACAAAGTAATAAGGTATAAAAAAATTAACATTTTCATTGAATTATTTGTAGAATAACCTTGAATTATTGGATTCTAACCATCTTCCGTTCATCTTATAATGAAAACGTAATCAAGAATATCTCAGGGGGATTGAAAAATGAAGAAACAACTTAAAGTAACTGCAGTCGCTCTCTCTTCCGTACTTTTGCTTAGTGCATGTGGCGGCAAAACAGCCACTACAAGCCCTAGCAGCAGCCCTGCCGGCAACACGCCAGCAGCTGCTTCAGCCAAACCGATAGAAATTACAGTATGGGATAAGCCAGCTGCTGATAATCCTGTAAAGCCGTATCTTGAGAAACAGTTTGCAGCGTTTGATGCGCAATTTCCGAACATCAAGGTGAAGCATGAAGAGCTTGCAACAGGAGGTAAGGATCGTGAGCAATATTTGACAGCAATGGCTGGAGGGCAAGGGCCAGATGCAACACCGAATAATCCTTATCCTGACATGGAAAAATATATTAAGCAAGGTTTCGCATTAGATATTACTGATCGATGGAACAGTTATGCAGATAAGGGGAACTACATTCCTTCTTCATTGGAAGCTGCAAATAGGGATGGGAAAGTCTATGGAGTTCCTAATGATATGTATGTGACGCCTTTGATCTATAATAAAAAGCTTTTTAAAGAAGCCGGTCTTGATCCTGCCAAGCCGCCTGCGACATGGGATGAATTTGTTGATGCAGCTAAGAAATTAACAGACCCAAGCAAAGGTCAAATTGGTTATAATATTTTGGGAATGGATTGGGCAGATTGGTTTTTTGAATATTATGTTTGGCAAGCCGGCGGGGATCTCACTAAGAAAAATGATGACGGAACAGCAACGTTGACATTCACTTCAGATCCTGCAGTAACTGCACTGCAATTCTATAAAGACTTAAAATGGAAGCACAAAGTCGTACAGAAAAACGTAGTACAATCACTGGACGACAATAACAAGGATTTCTATACAGGACATACGGGAATGACCGTAGGCTGGGTGGATTGGTTTACTGCTAAAGGCATGGATATTAATGATATCGGCGCTATGCCGTTTCCTGCTGGCCCATCTGGTAAATCGCCTTCGCAAGTCGGAGGTGCCTATTGGACAATTAATGCGAAAACTACGAAAGAGAAGCAGGATGCAGCTTGGACTTATGTTACATTCATGTCTTCGAAGAACTTCTACGATGGTAGATTGAATTATACCAAAGAAATTGGCCAATTCCCTAACTTGCTTACTTTCCGTACAGATCTGGACACCTCAAAGATTTATGAGGGTATCCCTGCTGATATTGTTGCAAACATTAAGAAGGCCGCTTCAGATACACATCTAGAGTATTTCTTAAAGGACCGTCTCAGTAAGTATGTCGTTGCCGCGATTCAAAAAGTGCTGCTTGATCAAAATGCAGATCCAAAAGCCGAGCTTCAAAAACAACAAGACTTGGCTCAAAAGGAAGTCATAGACAAATACAATGCTGAAGTCAAAAAATAAATAGAGACAGTAGACATCGGGATTCCCTTAAGGGAATCCCGATAACTACCTAAGAGGGTGAGTGGAATGGAAACCAGTATAGAGACAGGATTGCAGAGTGTAAAAGTGAAACGACGTATAACCATTAGCTGGATGCCTATTATCTTTTTAATTCCTTCGCTTGTTTGTTTTCTCCTATTTAAATACTATCCGTTGTTTAAGATGATCTATATCAGTTTGTTTGACTATGAAATCGGAAATCCTCCCGGAACGTTTGTGGGATTAAATAACTATGTTGAATTTTTGAGTTCGCCTTCCTTCTGGCATGCTATTGAGATTACCTTTGTTTTCGCGTTGATGTACTTGCTTATGACGTTCTGGGTTCCTATCGTACAAGCGTTGCTTCTTAATGAAATTCATCACGGCAATATGTTTATTCGCTTCCTTTATCAGTTGCCCTCTGCTGTTCCGGTGGTCGTTAATGTTCTGATTTGGCGATGGATGTATAATCCCGATCACGGCATATTGAATTATTACCTTGGGAAAATCGGTTTAGGTCCTTACCTTTGGTTAAACGACTTGCATGTAACGAAGTTTGCGATCGTTCTCCCTTCACTCATTGCAAGCCAAGGGATAGCCATCCTTTTATATTATTCTGCCATACGATCGGTCCCTACGGATATTCTCGAAGCCGCTAAAGTAGACGGGGCGGGTCCATGGAAACGATTGCTAACGATGATCTTACCGAATATGAGATTCATTATTTTCATTCAATTAATTAGCTTTATGACAGGGATCCTGCTGACCTTTGATAACATTTACGTGATGACCCAAGGGGGACCTGCCGACAGTACAACGGTTGTATCGATGTTAGTTTTCAACACGGCCTTTCAACAATTATCGTTTCGGAGCTTCGGCAGCCATTTCGGTGTTCTTATTTATCCTGATTGGCTTGATCACGTTTATACAACTCAAAGTTTCCAACGATAATGATTGATAGAAAGGAGTGATGAGCTTTGAATCCAAATACCATTAAAGAAAAAGGCCAAGGGTCGATTAAAATTATTGCTTATAGCATTACCTATTTATTTATTTTTTTATCGCTTATTCCACTTGTGTGGATGATCTCTTCTTCACTGAAGGACGCGTCGTCTATTCAAGCCTATCCGCCAAAGTGGTTGCCTACCATCCCTCATGCGATTCAAGTTCAAATCGATTACACAGGCCAAGAGTCGAAGGATGCTGAGTTTTACGAAAAAGATGCGATGAAAGCGACTTGGTATCCATGGGCATCGAATATTCGTGATTCAATCGGAGAAGTCGTTATTCGCGGGATGAAAGACGGCAAGCTGATATATACCGCGAAAACATCAGGACCCTCTTTCCTTTATGGAAGAACGCTAGTTGTACCTACGACGCTTTTTAACGACAATCTGATGAATGTCAAATTACCGGTTATCCAAGCGAATAAGCTATCTACCTTCCAATGGTTTGGGGATCATGGTGAAATCGCAAACGAATTAGAAAATTCGAAGGAGCTTATTTCTACTCATTTTCGGGATTTTTACGCGACTTCGAAGTACGTCAGCGGCAAGGTACAGAGTATCGAAGAAAAGCCTAGATTTTGGAGCATTTTCGATAGTTATCTGATCCTGGATAAAGTTACGAAAGCCGCATCCAGTAATGGCAGTGGATTTACTCATTATTTTCTGAATAGTGTGATTGTCACGTTAGGTTCTATTGTTTCTCAATTGCTGTTTGGCGGTTTGGCCGGATATGCGCTTTCGTTTCTTATTCACAACAAAAAGCTTAATTTAGTCTTGGTTATGTTCTTTCTAGCCACCCTGATGATCCCGGATATTGCCTTATTAATTCCGTTATATTTAACGATGACTCAATTGAATCTGATTGATACGTTATGGGCAATAATATTACCGCATACCGCATGGGGTATTGTGATTTTCCTGTTCAAAGGCTTCTTTGATCAATTACCGAGGGAATTAATCCAAGCGGCAAGAGTAGATGGCGCCTCTGAATTCAGAACCTTTTATCAAATCGTCATCCCGATGTCCATCCCGATTTTCACGGTTGTTTCGGTTCTGACATTTTTGCCGGTTTGGAATGAGTTCTTATGGCCGCTCGTTGTGGCTAAGTCTCCGGCAAACTGGACCATCACGGTAGCACTGAATAATTTGCAGTATCAAGGTGGATCTATATCGGAGAATATGCTCATGGCCAGCGGTGTCATTAGTATGATTCCTTTGCTCATTGTGTTCATAACTTGTCAAAAATTTATTGAGAAAGGTGTTGCCTTTACTGGAGTAAAAGGCTAATGACGATCTGCTAACCTAATAGTTAGGCTCGTCGGCCATAAGTCGGACGAGCCTTCAAATAATGAACAAAATGGATAAATCATGTACACATTGGAAAATCTAATCGACAATCAGGAGGGGGACTTATGAAGCAAAGTAAGCGGATAAATCGTATTTTTAAAAAGAAAATATTTTTTGCCGTCCTATTGCCGCTATTAGCGACGGTACTGCTTTCAGCCTCTTTGATTGTATCTCATTCAAGCAAATATTCAGGTGGGGCAACCGTATTTACGGTAAATGGAGAGCCAGTATCCAAGGATGAGTTTATGAACGTCATGTCGGGTTTAAGAGCAAATGTCTTTTCCTATTTTGTTCAAAAATATGGAGTAACGGACAGCGCCAAATTCTGGGCAACAAGCTTTCAGGGAGAAATACCGATTGAAGTTCTTAAGCAAAAGACATTGGATAAGATGAAAAGAATTAAAACAGAGCAGATCGTAATGAAAAGTAATGGAATAGCCAGCGATATATCCTATTCCGGTTTCCTCGATAAGCTTAAAGCTGAAAACGAAAGGCGAAAGAAGGCAGTAGAAAATAAACAAGCTATATACGGCCCCCAGCAATTTGATGCAACAGGATATTATGAGGTTCTCCACGGGAATAGGATGGAGGAATTAAAAAACAAATTGGCGGATAAAGAGCTGTTATCCAGTGATGAAGAAATAAAAAATGCCTATGACGAAAATAAAGAAACAATGTATAAAAAGATAGATTCGATTAAGTATGAAAAAATAGTCCTATCTTATTTGGATGAAAAAGGTAATCCTTCGCCAGATAAGAAAAAAATTGCAGCTAGTATGGCTACAAGAATAAAGGAAGATACAAATAAGGGTTTGAAATTTGAGGATATCGTTAACGCCTATAAGAAACAAGATAAATCAGATATAGAATACAAGGGAATGGCGTTTAATGAAAGCACTTACAAGACGGATGTCAGGACATATCCGCAATTGACTACAACGTTGAATGAATTAAAGAATGGTCAGATAAGCGACGTTATTGAAGAAAGCGCTTCCTTTAATATCGTTAGAGTGCTGGAAAAAAGCATTCCTAGCTATAAAACACTGGATGAGGTAAGAGAGCAAGTTAAGAAGGAATTAACTGACAAAAAGGTTGATGAGTTCATAAACAAGCTGGTTCATGGATCGAAGTTAATTGTGGATAACAAAGCGTACAACAGCATTTCATAAACTGTAAATTATTATTATCCAGACCTCAGTTTAGAGGAAGGAGGGCTGTTGTGAGATGGCTGATCAAAGCTGAGGTCATGGAATAATAGTTTAAATAAAAAAACTTAGCGTTAAAAGGAAAGGGGATTTATTTGTGAAAAAATTTGTTAGTGCATGGCTCCTCGTTATGATGCTGTTGGCAGTAACCATTCCGATTGCGACCGTACAGGCGGCAGGCACCACTTATTATGTAGATTCTTCCGGAGGAAACGATTCCAACAGTGGTACAAGCACATTAGCAGCATGGCAAACGTTAACCAAGGTTAACAGTATTACCTTCCAGCCGGGCGACCAAATTTTATTTAAAGCCGGAGGCTCGTGGACTGGCATGCTGAGCCCTCTGGGTTCAGGGGATAGTACCAACCAAATCACCATTGACATGTATGGAACAGGTAATAAACCATTGATAGCAGGAGGCGGTGTTGCGGCAACGGTTTCCCTGAATGGTCAGGAATACTGGACGATTAACAACCTGGAAATAACCAACACTGCGGCCAGCAGAGCCGCAAGAAGCGGGATCAGGGTGCTTGGTAAAGCAACGGGGATTACACATGGCATCCACATTGCGAACAACAATATCCACGATGTAATCGGAGAAAACAGAAGATCAATGCCTGCGTATCAAAGTATGTATGATAACTCAGGAATTCACATCAGATATGATGGTGACGCTACACCGACAGACCGTTTTGATGATGTGTTGATAGAAGGAAACAATATACATGATGTTTTGACAAGCGGTATTAAGGTTGATTCAACCGGTGGTACGACTGCTGACCAATTGTTTACCAATATTGTTGTTAGAAACAATATTATAAGTAAAACGGGTTCAGATGGTGTGGTTATGGGCAGTACTCTGAACGCGCTTATTGAACATAATTCGGTTTATGATGCCGGCTACAATGGTAATCAAGCCGATACAAAGCTTATTGCAGGCATATGGGAAATTATCTCGAAAGACACTATTATTCAATACAATGAGGTAGCCAGAACTAGACTGTTTGATGCTGACGGCACAGCATTTGATACGGATTTAGGAACAGGCGGAACGATTTACTTCCAGTACAATTATTCCCATGGGAACGAAGGCGGATTCTGGCTTGATTGTGCGCATATCACACCTTATGGTTATGTAAAAACAGTACTTAGATATAACGTTAGCGTCGATGATATCGGGTATATAGCAAGAACTGACGATAGGCCAGCCGACTTCTACAACAATACATTCTATAAGTCCAGCGGTTCACTGGATGCAAGCCAAGGCGCTGACGGCAGCTCATATAGGTTCTGGAACAACATCTTCAATTTCCAGACAAGTCCTAACTGGGCATCTTCGCTATATGACAATAATTTGTACTATCCTGTTACGGCAAACACTGCCGATGGTAACGCAGTGACCGGGGATCCTAAATTTGTGAATCCAGGCGTTGTTGGCGACGGTATGAGCTATGCCGACAATTACAAGCTTCAATCGACATCAACAGCTATTGATAAAGGTATACCAACTGCCGATAATGGCGGGGTAGATTTCTGGGGCAACACGCTGTACAATCTGATGCCTGATATTGGAGCTCAAGAGTACGGTACGAATGGCACTTATGATGCGAATACGACGAATAAGTTTTCACTCGATTTTTCAACGACACAAGGTCAGAAAAACTGGAACTATATGCAATATAACGGCAGCACTTACTCGAATATGACCTGGAATGGGGGCCTGAATGCATGGAAGGGTGCTGGTACGTGGAACCGGATCTGGTCCGCAGGAGTTCTTCATCCTGACACCAATGATACCGTATTGGCATGGAAGGCACCGAAGGCAGGACAGGTTAGAATCACCGGTAAACCAAGGAAAGCAGGTGCCGGCGGCGACGGCGTCAATGTGAAAATGATGCAAAACGGTACGCAGCTATGGCCAGCAAGCGGATGGCAGGCAATCGGTGCTTCAGACATATCCGGAGTGGCGCACGATGTAACAATCAATGTTGCAGCAAATGATATGATTTATTTTGTCGTGAATAAAAACTCAACCAACAGCAGCGATGCAACGTATTGGGATCCAATGATCCGATACGCGTCTACGCTTGCCACTGATTTTTCGTCAACTCAAAACTCGGGGTATTGGAATTATATGCAGTTAAGCGGAAGCACCTATTCGAATATGACTTGGAACTCAACCAATAATCAATGGAAAGGTGCAGGTACGTATAACCTCATCTGGTCTCCATCTCAGATCCATCCGGATACTAACGATTCCGTAGTGGCATGGAAATCTCCAGTGAAAGGATCGGTAAGAATTACCGGCAATCCTAAGAAAGGAAATAGCGGTGGCGATGGCGTGAATGTGAAGATCATGAAGAACGGCACGCAGATCTGGCCAGCAAGCGGATGGCAATATATTGCGGGAACAGATACCGTTGGGGTCACACACGATATTACGACAAGTGTTGCAGCAAATGATATGATTTATTTAATCGTGAATAAGAACGGAAGCAACGGCAGTGATGAAACCACTTGGAATCCGACTGTAGCTTTTCAATAAATCAAATTCCTGAAGGAGATGGTCTTAGCCATCTTCTTTAGGCACAATTAAGGATAAGGGGAAGCTAATGCTAAAAAGAGAAGAAATTCAAATACGAGATCCATTCGTACTGGCTGATACAAATGAAATGAAGTACTACCTCTATGGAACGACTGATAAGAATGCTTGGGAAGGAAAAGCGACAGGTTTCGATGTGTATATGAGCGATGATCTTGAAAATTGGGAAGGCCCGTTCCCTGCTTTTCGGCCGGAAGCCGACTTTTGGGCAGACCAAAATTACTGGGCCCCTGAAGTTTATCTTTATGAGGGCAAGTTTTATATGTTTGCCAGTTTTAAAGCAGAAAACAGGTGCAGGGGAACACAAATTCTGGTTTCTGAGCATCCAATTGGGCCGTTTATCCCGCATTCGGATGGTCCTGTTACCCCTTCTCATTGGGAGTGTCTGGACGGAACTCTGTACGTTGATGATGCAGGGATTCCCTGGATGGTATTTTGTCATGAATGGCTGCATGTTCAAGATGGTGAAATGTGTGCTGTCCAATTAACGAAGGATTTCAAATCTGTCATTGGCGAACCAGTGATTTTATTTCATGCATCAGAAGCATCGTGGGCTTGTGGATTTGCAAGAAGTGCTGCTTCAAACGAAAAAGATAACTATGTGACAGACGGTCCTTTCATGTATCGGACGGAAAATGGCGAACTCCTGATGCTGTGGTCAAGCCATGGCGCTGATGGATATGCAATTGGGATTGCGCGTTCTGCAACAGGACAAATTACGGGACCATGGCTGCATGATGATGAGCCGTTATTTGCCAAAGATGGCGGGCATGGCATGCTGTTTACAACTTTTGACGGGACATTCATGCTAACCATCCATAGACCTAACCAAACTCCGGAGGAGAGACCTGTATTTTTACCTATACTTGAGCTGAATGGTAGGTTGAAAATAAAGCAAGCTTATAAAAATCCAATCGTCCTGCAGCGTGCAGACCCATGGATTTATAAACATACAGATGGTTACTACTACTTTACGGCTTCAGTTCCTGCGTTTGATTGTATTGAGCTTAGAAGGGCAGCAACTATACAGGAGTTGGGAACCGCTATTCCAACGGTCATCTGGAGGAAACATGCAGCTGGAAGGATGAGCTCCCTTATTTGGGCACCTGAAATCCATTTTATTGATGGTAAATGGTATATCTATTTTGCTTCCGGAGGATCGGATGAGAACTTGGACGAGGTATGGGACCACCGGATGTATGTTCTTGAAAATGAAGCCGCAAATCCGATAGAAGGGATTTGGGTGGAAAAAGATCAGCTTCAAACAAACTGGGAATCCGTTGCTCTGGATGCTACAACCTTTGAACATCAAGGAGTAAGGTATCTGGTTTGGGCACAAAAAGATCCCGAAATCGAAGGGAACTCGAATCTTTATATAGCTGAAATGTCTAATCCATGGACGATTAAAGGCAAACAGATCATGCTTACGCAACCGGAGTATCCATGGGAAATCGTAGGTTACTGGGTCAATGAGGGGCCTGCTGTATTGAAGAAAAACGGTAGAATATTTATCAGTTATTCGGCAAGTGCCACGGATAGCAATTATTGTATGGGGGTACTGACAGCAGGGGATACTACTGATTTACTAGATCCGAAATCATGGATCAAATCGCCAGAGCCCGTTTTCAAGTCAAACGAAGAAACCGGACAATATGGTCCGGGCCATAACTGCTTTACCGTATCAGAGGACGGTTCGGAGGATATTATGATTTATCATTCCCGAAGCTATAAGGAAATCATCGGTGATCCGCTGTTTGATCCCAATCGTCATGCACGAGCACAAAAATTAGTCTGGAATGAGGACGGAACTCCGAATTTCGGCATACCAGTTGCAGATCGTTAAGACATGGATGCTTCGAATCATACAGAGATGAATTTTATAATCGGAAATGGAGAATACAGGATGAAGCATGCGAAATGTATGGTTGATAAAGAGTATTTGATTGCAGAAATTGACGATAAGCTGTTTGGTTCCTTCATCGAACAAATGGGCAGAGCCGTGTATACGGGCATTTACGAGCCCGGTCATCCTCTAGCTGATGAACAGGGCTTCAGAAAAGATGTATTGGAATTAGTAAAGCAACTATATATTCCGATTGTTAGATATCCTGGCGGAAATTTTGTTTCAGGCTATAATTGGACGGACGGAATCGGACCGAAGGAGAATAGGCCAACTAGGCTTGACCTCGCATGGTTGTCTGTAGAGAGGAACGAGTTTGGGATCGATGAATTTGTCGACTGGTGTAAGAAGGCAGGTACAGAGGTAATGGCTGCTGTTAATCTGGGTACGGGAACGCCTCAGGAAGCGGGATACATGCTTGAGTATTGCAACCATACTTCCGGCACCTACTGGAGTGACTTAAGAAGAAAAAACGGGCATCTAGACCCTCATAACATAAAAATTTGGTGCTTGGGCAACGAGATGGATGGACCTTGGCAAATCGGTGCGATGAATGCGGAGGATTATGGTAAAAAAGCGCGTGAAACTGCAAAAATCATGAAATGGGTTGATCCGTCCGTGGAACTGGTTACATGCGGAAGCTCCTCCCCGTTGATGCCCACATACCCGGAATGGGACAGGGTCGTTCTAGAGCACACCTATGAACATGTTGATTATTTATCTTTGCACAGATACTACGAGAACGAAGGAAATGTCGAAGATTTCCTGGCCTCATTTGTAGACATGAATGATTTTATTAATAACCGTAGCGTCCACGGCTGACTATGTAAAAGCCAAAACCCGCAGTAAAAAGACGCTTAAATTATCATTTGACGAATGGAATATTTGGTATCAAAAAAAACAAACACGGTTCCCTTGGGAAGTGGCACCGCCGATTCTCGAAGATAACTATTCGCTATTGGATGCGCTTGTTTTTGGCGGTATGCTCTGTACGCTTTTGAACAACGCGGATAGGGTCAAAATGGCTTGTCTCGCCCAATTGGTCAATGTCATTGCGCCTATTTTTACGGAAATGGGCGGAAAAGCAATCAAACAAGCCATTTATTACCCGTTCCAGCAGGTATCGTTATACGGCAGAGGAAAAGCTATTCAAACACAGATAGCCTGCCCTAAGTTCGAGAGTAATCTTTATGGGGAGGCGCCAGTTATCCAAAGCGCTGCAACTTATAATGAAGAGGCGTGCAGTTTAACACTATTTGTATTGAACTGCGATAAAGAGGATGTCGAGTTAACGCTGGATTTGAGGTCATTTCAAGAGGTAAGAGGAATTGAACATATGATTATGGATGGTCAAGATCTGGAAGCTAAGAATTCATTTGATGAGCCAGATAAGGTTGTACCACGAATAGCAAGTATGATTGAGCATGGGGATAAAGTACGAAATGTTGTAATTCCTAAGCTTTCATGGAACGTATTGAGATTTTCCACTAACGGAGATAATCGATGATTACAATGACGCGCATTTAGAAAAAAGCCTTCGAGGTTGCAGAGGTTACCCTCGAACAATTAATGGATTATTTGAAAGACAAAAAGGGTCGATGAATGATTACATTCGTCGCCCCTTTTTGATCTGGATAATTTATATAGGAATGGTTAAGTAGACCGCCGTTCCCCAACCGTATTTACTCCGGATTTTAATGCCGAATGATTCACCGTAAAGCAATTTCAATCTTTTGTGTGTGTTGTATAGACCGATATGATCCGTTTCGCTGATATCCTGCTTGAGTTCGTACGTAATTTGGTCAAGTCTTTCTTTGCCAATTCCGATTCCGTTATCAATCACAGCCAAGTGAAGCATCTCTTCTATCTGCCAGATTTTAATTTTGATTCGATAGGATCCTTCCTTCACTTTGATGCCATGGTAGATACTATTTTCAATAAGCGGTTGCAAAATTAGCTTTGGCACATTGTACTTGTTGACATGCTCCTCATATTCCCAGACAACATCAAATTTATCGTGATATCTAACCTTCTGTATGTCGATATAGCTTAAGGTATAAGCGATTTCTTTTTGAAGGATGACCGGTTTGTTATGCCCTTCCAAGGAATATCGCAAAATATCTGCCAAATTTTCCACCATTTTGTTCAAATTCCCAGGCTTGCCGGTAAGGCTAGCGATTTTCCAATTGATTGTCTCCAGCGTATTATATAGAAAATGAGGATTCAGCTGTGACTGCAGGGCGATCAACTCCATAGCTTGGGCTTTATACTTTCGTTCGGACAGTTGGATGCTTAAATAGTTCTGCTCGATGAAATTTTTCAGAATGCTATGAATGATATAGCTGTAAACGTCTTTCACGCGAGAAGGTAGAGCAGGCAGCGGCTTGCTGTTTTCGGCGGATTCCAAAATCGTAACAATCGTTTTCACATCTCGGTAATTTTTTCTGGTCAAATAATACGTTAATCCGGAGCCAAATAAAAAGGAGAACAGCAGGAGAAGCTGACTGGTCAGGTTCAAACCATCGGGAACTTCATATAACGATGTTTTGGGGGCAATAGATAAGTAGGTCCAACCGTACTTATCCGAGTTCAGCTTGGAAACGATAAATGGCTGACCGTTCAGGTTCGTCTCATAAAAGGGACGCCCATCGGAAACGAGATCTTTAAATACTAAATGATCAAAATAGGGGAGTTTTTTATTTTTAAACATAACATCCCCGTTCGGGCCTAATATGAGCAGGGTTTGATCCTGTAGTGTGGACAAATTGGACAAGTGGTTCTCGATATATTTGGCGTCAATGTTGAGCACGATGAGACCGTCTCCCTGATCGCGGGACAATTTGCGGTAAAGACTGATAAGCTCCACGGCAGAATTCTCAAAGTTGTATTTCTTAATGGTGCGGTTTTCCGTCCATACCAAATCGTCGCCATGTTGATGCCTTTTATAGCTGTCGAACCAGGCTTTATCATAAAATTCATTTAAATCGATCAGTCCGCCGGAGGTCGTGGAAAGTAAACGGTTTTTGTCATTATTTAAATAAACGTAGACAGAATCGATATAAGGCATCGCCATGGCAGGCGCATCGATCAAATTTTTAATGGTCGCGAGTACTTTATAGTCATCCAGCTCCAGAGACGGCTTGAGCATTAGGCTCTTTAAATTCGCAAATTCGATCGCATTGGCCATAAAGTGGATATTCAGCGAATCAAGCTGTTTAAAGATCAACTCGATATTTTCCTTTGTTTGCTTGAGCATATTGGTCGTGTTGTGATTAATTTCTTCCGTTACATATCTCTTAATAATGACCGTGGACATTGTGCCTAGGATCAGAATAGGTACAAGCATGGGGATCAAAAAAGTGAATAAATTTTTAAGGAAAAATGCATGGTAGGTTTTCATCCGATTTCCTATAGTCCTTTATATGTATTCCGCATTTCTGAATTCACGCGGGCTTTTACCGAAATATTTTTTGAAGGTGCGGGTAAAATTTTTAGGGTTGCTGTAACCGATCATTTCGCTGATTTCATAGGTTTTATAATCGATTTCCTTTAAAAATTGTGCGGCTTTCTCCATCTTAATGGAAATGACGTAATCCGAAAAATTTTCTCCCGTCTTTTGCTTAAAATACTTGCTAATATAGTAAGGGCTCATGTGAACTAAATCTGCAGCGCCCTCCAGGGCAGCATCTCGATAGCGCTCTTTCACGTAATTTTTGATCACCGAAATCACTTTATCGGAAACAGCCCCTTCTTGCGCTGCATCTTGTTTCTTTTCTTGATTTAATTCTTCTTTGATGCTTAAGAAAACATTCATTAATTCATCGTATTTGGTCGGCTTGACGATATAATTTTTCACGCCGTAAATCAGCGCCTGTTGGGCGAATTCAAAATCTTTGTAACCGCTTAAAAAAATGACTTTAATTGGTGATTTTTTTAGGTAGAGCTCTCTAGCCACATCGATTCCGGTCATAATCGGCATTCGGATATCGCAGAGAATAACATCCACCTCATGTCTCTCCGTATATGCCAATACCTGAGTGCCATTATCAGCCTGACTCACGACCGTGAAGCCAACGTCTCCCCAGGGAAAGTAGTTGCTTAAGCCATTTCTGATTTCATATTCGTCATCAGCAATAAGGAGCTTATACACAGCGACCCGCCTCTCTATTTGGAAAAATCAACAACCTTCTTATAGGCACATTATAGCATTGATCGGTGGTTGTAGTCCCTCAATTTGTCAAATGAGTATGTAATGATTCCTTTTTGTTAAAAGATGATACTTCTTCGTCCTGTTCGTCCTTATCGAGCCAATAAATGATACCAAAAGAGGAACCAACCGCCTTTTTATTCTTCCTGTATCCATTATAATCATAGTACTGAAAGCGTTTCCTATGAAAGGATGAGGAGATTGATCAGAATATCCATAACAACAGCAAGAGTGGATCACCCTGACAGTTATTTGAAGCAGCTTGTACAGCTGGGGGCGGATTGTCTCGATTTTGGGAACGGCTCCAGCTTCGTTGGAGTGAAGGAGCAAGGGTACCCTGATTTAGATGAACTGTTAAAGCTTAGACGCAGACTCCGTTCCTTCGGACTGGATATCAACCGTGTGACACTGCCTAATATGTCGGAAAGATTTATGAGAAACCTTCCCGGCTCGGAAAAGGAAGTGGATAATACCGTTAACGCCATGAAGGTATTTGGCGAAGCTGGAGTACCCATCGTACGACAGCGGTTTGCCGGGGATACGTTCGATCAGTTGATGACACGTTACGATGCGGTGCTGCGTGGAGGGTATATCTCCCGTGGTGAGAGCTTAGGTCTTACCAAGCAACAGCAGGAGACGCCGACTTATGAGGAACTTCAAGCTTGGTGGGAACGTTTCCTGATCGTTTACGGTCAACTGGTCCCGATTGCAGAAGATTTCAATGTGAAGCTGTCCATGCACCCTTCGGATACACCAAACGCAGATACGCCTTTTGGCAGTCTGGGTTATCATCGAATTACTGATGCTTTTCCGAGCAAGCAGGTAGGCTATCTGTACTGCATCGGCACCCGTGCCGAAGCGGGCGGGTCATCGCTCGTGCTTGACGAAATCAATCATTATGGAAGACAAGGACGCATTCATCTCATTCATATGAGAAATGTTCGCGGGAGCCTGCCGACTTCGGGAGGGTTTGAAGAAACGCTGCTGGATGATGGGGATTTGAATATGTTCAAGGTTTTAATGGCATTGAAAAAGGTAGGCTATGACGGGTGTATCAATCCGGATCACATTCCTGTACTTGAAGGGGACGATCGGGATCGGCGCAGTGGTGACCATCGTACTGAATGCGGAATTGGACTGGCTTATTCAATCGGGTATCTCAAAGCGCTTCTTTGTGCGATGTACGCCATATAAATGACAATACAATAGATGAGGTGAGACTATGAAATGGAATAGAGTGAGCTCTGTATTAGCAGCAACTACTTTGTTGGGAACGATTGCTGCAGGATGTTCGACAAGTAATAATACGGCTACTTCTTCATCCGTTGATAAAGCTGCTTCGCCAGGTGCTTCTAATGGTCCTAAAGAGAAATTTATCTTCTGGGATAAAGGGGAATATACCCAAGCTTATAACGATCTTATGAAGCAGCGGGTGGAGGAATTCGGAAAGGCGAACAATGTCGATACTGAATACGTGGTCATTGCTCAAAACGATTTGAAAACGAAGCTGTTGGCCTCGATCGAAGCGAAGAATCCACCGGATCTTATTGTGGCTAACGACCCGGTTGCCAAGCAGTTTGTCACCTCCGAACAGCTCGTGGACACTTCGGACATCATTACGAAAATCAATTTTACGGATGGAGCTAAAAAATTTTCTGTAGTGGCAGATAAATATTTCATGGTGCCTCAATCCTTCCAAATGGGCGGAGCCTACTTGCGCAAAGATCTTTGGGAGAAGCACAAATTGCCAGTACCGAAAACGTGGCAGGAGCTTTACGAGCAGGCCAAAATTGTCAACGATCCGAAAAACGGCATATACGCCGTAGGTCTCCCGTTAGGCCAATCCGGAGGCGGAGATGCCGAGGGTTTTGTTCGGGATGTCATACTAGCGTATGGCGGAGCTATTGTCGATAAGGACAATAATATCACGGTCAATTCCAAAGAGACGCTGGAGGCGATTACGTTTCTCGCGAAATTTTGGCAAGAGGGCCTAACGCCGCCATCTTCTGTGACTTGGGACGATAACGGCAATAACAATGCCTATCTAGCAGGTACCGTCGGTTTCGTCATCAACAGCGGAAGCATCTACGATCAGGCCAAGAAGGATAAACCAGAGCTTGAGAAAAATACGCTTCTCATTCCAAAGCTTGCCGGCCCTAAGGGTGATTTTATTCTAGGCAGCGGCAACGTCTTCGCCATATTCAAAAATGCCAAAGGCACCAAGTGGGCGAAGAAGTTTGTTACCGAATTTTATGACAAAGATTTCTACAATAAATTTGTTGAAGTCATGGGAGGAAAATTTCAGCCGGTACTTAAGGGCTCTGAAGAGATGGCATTCTGGAAGGACCCGAACAATAAAGCCGCAGGCTGGATGAAAATGATTAATGACGTTGTCGGCTCAAGTAACTATCCAGGTCCTGAGGATGATCTCGGATCCAAGGCCAAATCCATGCAGCTTGCGACAAGAGCGGTGCAAAGAATTGTTGTGGAGAAGATGGATCCGCAGAAATCTCTTAATCAGCTTGAACAAGAGCTCAAGCAGTTATATGGCAAAAAGTAACGGGGTCTTACTATACGCAGTCAGGCGGTGATTTCTTGCGTGGGACAGTTAAGCAGAAAATATGATAGAACGCTCGGATACTTATTAATTCTACCGGTGGCTTTTGTCATCTTTGTGGTCATCGGTTTCCCATTCATCAATGCCATTTATTTAAGCTTTACGGACAAAGTCGTAGGTGTGGAACCTAAATTTATCGGATTTGACAACTATCTCCATATTTTTACCGATAGAGAGTATTGGAAGGTTCTTAAAAACACCTTCATCTATATGATCTTCAGCGTGGGTTTTAAATTAGTCGTCGGTCTGATGCTGGCGGTCGTGGTCAACGAGACATTCTTCGGCCGGGGAATTTTTCGCATGATCCTGCTTATTCCATGGGCTCTCTCCGGCATGGTGGCCGCCATCACATGGCGGTGGATGTATGACGATACTTACGGCATTATCAATTCCCTGCTGCTTCGTTTTCACCTCATAGATACACCCATTCTATGGACCTCGGGGCTCCATATGGCATTGGTTTCCGTCATCATAGTGAACATATGGAAGGGACTTCCCTTTTTCATCTTCAGTTTACTCGGCGGCTTACAGACCATCGATTCACAGATGTATGAGGCGGCTACAATCGACGGCGCAGGCTGGGTAAGACAGTTCTTCGCGATCACGGTTCCTTCGATCATGCCAGTCATTACCATTACAACATTGCTTTCTTGCATATGGACATTTAACAATTTTGAGAGTGTATATTTGATCACGGGCGGAGGCCCATTGAACGCATCAGCGATCATGTCCACTTATACGTATGAAGTAGCTTTTCAACAAAATCTAATGGGTCGGGCGCTGGCAGTGGCGGGTTCCGTCGTTCCTATTCTGGTCATCATGATTGTCGTCTCCATGAGAAAAATGAAAGCGGATGATTAGGGGGAACAAGGATGAAGTCAAGAACAGTGAAAAAGATTAGGAATCAGACGATTATTTACGTCATTGTTTTTATTTTCACCATCTGGACGTTGTTTCCGGTGTATTGGATGGTCAAATCCTCCTTTACCCCGAACGAGCTGATGTATACACCGAAACCCGGTTTGGTTCCTGATTCGTGGACATTATCCCATTACAAGGATTTATTTCAAAAAACGAAGTTCATGAATTATGTGAAAAACAGCCTTTATGTGGCTTCCCTCGTTACCCTCATATCGGTGAGCATCAGTATTCTGGGCTCGTACAGCATGACCCGGCTGCGTTACCGGGGGAGAAGCTTTTTCTCGCAAAGTATTATTTATACGTATCTGCTGCCAACGGCGGTATTGTTTATCCCGATGTATGTGGCGGTAAGCAAGCTTGGTTTGAGCGACAATAAGAATGCTTTGCTGATTGTTTACCCGACCATTATCGTTCCTTATTGCTGCTACATGCTGATCAGCTACTTCAAGGCAATTCCCAGAGAGCTGGAGGAAGCGGCCTTGATCGACGGATGCAGCAGTCTTCAGGCCTTGTTCAGAATCATACTGCCCATTGCGGCTCCCGGAATAGCCGTCGTATCTACCTTTGCTTTCACACTGGCATGGAACGAATATTTGTATGCTTTGGTTTTGACGACAAGCCCGGGGCAGCAGACGGTCAATATTGGGATTTCCGGCTTTAAATTTTCGGATCAGGCAGTCTGGGGACTGCTGATGGGCTCGTCTGTCATTGCATCCTTGCCAGCCATTTTCCTGTATTTCCTGGCTCAACGGTTTTTAAAGAGCGGTTTGGCTGCAGGTGGCGTCAAGTGAGGAATAACTAGCGAGTAGGAGGCTAAACGATGATGAAGATATCGGTTACGGTTAATACGTGCGATTTAACGGATCGCGATTTGAAGCAAATGTGCCAGTTGGGCATCGATTATGTAGATTTCGGTAAGGGATCGTCGTTTCCTGGGGTGCAGGAGCAGGGGTATCCGGATTTGGATCAGTTACTTCAGCTGCGCAGGCGTGTGCGTTCCTTTGGGCTCGATATGAACCGGGTTACGCTGCCAGACTTCACGGAACGGTTTATGAACAATTTGCCGGGCTTTGAAAAGGAGCTGGAGAATTCAGCTCTTGCTGTAAAGGTATTTGGCGAAGCGGGCTTGCCGATTGTAAGGCAGCGTTTTGCCGGGGATACTGCACCTGTTTTGACGAATAGCTATAAAGCCGTACAGCGGGGGGGAGCTGTAGCTCGAGGAGAAAGTCTTGGCTTGATGAAGAATAAGCCCGAAATGCCTGGTTTAGAAGAGAGGGAGCGCTTTTGGAGCCGCTTTACGGAAGCATTTCGCACATTGGTTCCCTTGGCCGAGGACTACAACGTAAAATTGACGGTTCATCCATCCGATACACCAAACCATGGAACCCCGTTCGGTGGGCTCGGCTTCCATCGGATTATTGATGCTTTTCCGAGTAAAAATGTCGGATTCGTATACTGTGTGGGAACGCGCGCCGAAGAAGGCGGAAGCTCTTTGGTCATGGATGAAATCAATCATTATGGGCGCAAAGGAAAAATATGTTTGGTACACCTTCGCAATGTGAGGGGCAGCCTTCCAACAGCGGGAGCTTTCGAAGAAGCGCTTCTGGATGATGGCGATTTGAATGTGTTTAAAATTTTACTCGAACTGCGGAAGGTTGGATACGAGGGCTGTATCAATCCGGACCATATCACACAGTTGGAAGGCGACAGTATCGATTTAGATCAAAATTGGACGCATTCGGGCATTGGTTGGAAATCGTCCAGCATCGGTTGGGGCTATTCCATCGGTTATGTAAGGGCTCTGCTGACCGCATTGGCGGAGTTTGAGGGTAACCGTTATGGACACTAGTTTTGGTCATTGCGGGACAGGCGAATCGGATTATTCATTTTCGGGATGGGCGGATATATAAAGACGTTTAGTAGTTATAGGACCGGAACTCCGAATTACGGGTTCCGGTTTGTTTTATTTTCTTTGAGTTATTCAATGAAGTCAAGGATTGTCTTTCGCTATCTATTAGCCCAGGCTGATAAACGCACGCCAGTCCTTTTTTCCATTATGGCTAAAACCGTAAAAAATGACATGTGGATCATAAATTAATCTATCCTGGAAATTTCAACAATTCATTATAATGATAGTTGAAAGCGTTTGCCGAATGAACGATTATACGGAGGAAGGGGTTGGAGTTGGAAAGAAGTTGAGCCTGCTGTTTAAAGGCAATTTTTCACGAAAATAAAGGAGGCTTTTAGATGTTTTTCTTCAAAGTGTCTAAGCAGCAAGTTTTTAAAAGGGGATTAAGCTTAGTTCTTTCGTTTGCCCTTGTACTTTCACTGATCAGCCTATCCGGTTTTCCGTCATCATCGGTTCATGCAGCGCCGGGAGATAGCTTAGGTTTATTGGAAATAGAAGTGAACAAGCCGGTAAACGCAGTCGTTGATCTGAATCAAGCAACCATTCATATATCATTGCCCTACGGCACCTTATACCAAATGTTGAATGTAATGACAAACCCGGGCGTTACCACGACGCTATTCAGAAGTAACAAAATAACCACCATCTCTTTTGCTGCCAGCGGCATTAACAAAGGAGATGCCAAGATGGACCAATTTTCAACCAGCGGAACCACTTTATATTATCTGGTGGTAACCGACAAGAATGACAGCAGTAACACCCGAACCTATACTATAACCGTTACTGTAGATATGGCTTTGCCCCCGATAACAGGGATGGGAGCGGGTGACAAGTATTTGCCTCTCAATATTCAAGGTGGAGAACATGTATGGGATGTTATGGGCGCATCTAAAATCGGCAATGGCAGTACTACGGGTTCAATAGAAGGCCCGAACACCCCCTCGTCTTACAGTGGGAAAATATGGTCGCAATCAGTCTATGATCGTTCAGAGGACTACCCGGTGGCTTCGACAGTTAAGGAAGCATGGCTGGGGGATAACATGTATTTGCAGACCATAGGCAGAAATGATACGAATGCACTTACAAAATACGGGATCGCAAATATTCCGGGAACCGACAAACTAGGCTCCGACATTTTGCGTTTTCACGAATTTGTGCCTTTTGTTACCCCGGACGGCGTAAGCCGGGACGACGGCGATCGGGGCGCAGTAGGAAGCGATCGTCAGAGGCTGGAGATTAAAAGCAACACCAACGCTTCAAGCAGCGATGCAAACAGTAAGGGCGGCGACATTGTGACCCACCACTGGAGGCTTATGCTCCCGTCTGAAACCTTAAGGTTTCAGACGGATGTCGGTGATCACCATGCCAACGATTTTATTGCTCCCCACAGGTTTTGGCACATCTTCCAACTGAAAGAAATAGCCGGAAACGCAGCAGGACAGCCGGTGGCCACGCTTTCTCTGGTTTCAAGCGAAGGCAAAGGGCAACTAGAGTTCAGGAACAATCCTGATGGCGGCTATGCGGACAGAATAAAGCCGTTATTCACGATTCCATTTGAACAGGTCGTTGACCGCTGGCTTGATTTTGATGTTACGATTTTAACAGCCGATAACGGTTACATCTACGGTAAGCTTATCGATTTGGAAACAGGTAAGGTGCTTTTTGAAGGCGGTATGACAGCTGAAACCTACAGACGCCCTGAAGTGGAAAACCCGATTACCGGCCGAAACGAAAGAGGCGACCTGCCTGTTGTATCGGGGCAGCAAAACCGTTCCAAATGGGGTCTTTATCGGGGCATGTATAATGGCGCAGGAGATGCGGCCTATGCAGATGAATTCCAATCCGCAACCATGTATCTCTCCGATACATACTTGATCAAGAGGGATAAAGACATTTATATTTTCCATGATGGATGGAATCCCAAAGATCAACCTAAGGATATTGTAGCGTGGGCAAGGTCGAAAGAAATTACGGCTTCCAAAGGTACAGCGTTTGGAAGTTTAAGCTTGCCTTCACAGCTTGATGTAACCTTGAGTACGGGGTTGACAGAAAAGGTGAACGTTACATGGAGCTCCGCCGGTTATAACCCCGGTGGCATGGGCACTTACAGGATTTATGGTGGATTTAACGCTACTAGCTTGACGAATACCAAAAACATTAAGCCATATATTGATGTTACCCTGCGGGATCTGACCCCACCGATTACGGAGGCTCAGATTGATCCGATGCCTCAGAACGGCTGGCTGAACAAGGAGGCGTCCGTCACGCTATCGGTTTATGACGATCTCTCCGGTGTAGCGAAAACGGAATACAGGCTGGGGGATCATGCAAATTGGCAAACTTATGCTAGGCCGATGACCTTTACGAATGACGGCGTAAGCCGACTGGAGTACCGTTCTATCGACACTGAAGGCAACATTGAGCAAACGAAAGAGCTCGTCGTCCGGATTGACAAATTGAAGCCGGATTTTGTGCTGACGGCAAACGGGGAACCGCTTGCGGAAGGTGCAGTTTTCTCCGATGATCGCCCGATTGCGCTGCTTCTGAACGCGAACGATGCACTATCCGGTATAGCGAGCCAGGAATTCACCCTGGACGGAAAGCGGCTTACGAATGGCGCTTCCGTTGATTTGGCCGGTAAGCTTGGCCTTCATACACTGAGGGTCGTCATCACCGATCAGGCTGGCAATACGACGGATGAGTCTGTCGGCTTAACAATAACCGCCACCCCCGAAGGAGTATCCAAATTGATTGACCGATATGTCGAAGCCGGTGAATTGAAGAGTCCATTGGCTGAACAATTGCGCAACAGTTTGAACCAGGCTTTGCATCAATTGGACAAAGGCGACAAGATCAACGCGGCCAAACATATGCAGGACTTCCTGAAGCACCTGAATAACGAGCCGCTGGCGGATAATGTCTCCGAAGCCGCGATGTCCGTCCTCGGAACGGACGCCAATGCTTTGATCACAGAATGGTCCACGAAGTAAATAAAACAGCATCGTACAACACATGTAGTAAGCATCCGGTCCGGATTGGCCGGGTGCTTTTCTACATGTGACTTAGAACGGCTGCCATTGAGGCAGCCACTTTTTAATTGGACCATACGTGTGCAAATGAAAGAAAACATTCATTTATAGTGGGAGGATTCCAATGTTCAACGTGTTGATCGTGGACGACGAAAAATTTGAACGTGACGGGATCAAATATTTGCTCTCAAATACACAAAGGGGTATGAGTTTCATTGCATAAATACTGCCAGGGGATCTTCATAACAGGAGAACCCCTGGCTATTTCTTCCCCTATCGCAGATCATAAAGAATAAATTGACGCATATTTTAATTTGTCTTACAATATGACTTGTATATATCCATTTCCTTATTTTATATTATTTTTTAATGAAGGGAAGAGAACAATTTGATGCAGGATATGAAACATGACCAACTGAATAGCCGATTTTCAGGCACGCCGATCATTACGGAAATGCAGGTCATTCCTGTGGCGGGGTACGATAGCATGCTGCTTAATCTCAGCGGTGCACATGCTCCTTTCTTTACACGCAACATCATCATTCTCAAGGATAACGCAGGACATACGGGTGTTGGTGAGGTTCCAGGTGGTGAAAAGATTCGTCAAACACTAGAGGATGCACGGGCGCTCGTCATTGGTCAATCCATAGGTCAATACAATAACATCCTGAACATAGCACGCAAACAGTTTGCTGATCGAGATGCTGGGGGACGTGGCTTGCAAACCTTCGATCTTCGCATCACGATTCACGCCGTTACTGCTTTGGAAGCTGCACTGTTAGATCTTCTGGGGAAATTTCTCTGTGTTCCTGTTGCTGCGCTCCTTGGAGAAGGGCAGCAGCGTGACCGCGTAGAGATGTTAGGTTACTTGTTCTATATCGGCGAACGTAATAAAACGAAGCTTCCTTACTTGAGCGGGCAGGATGGCAAGGATGATTGGACACGATTGCGTAATGAGGAAGCGCTTACACCTGAAGCTGTCGTTAAGCTGGCTGAAGCGGCATACAAGCGATATGGCTTTAACGACTTCAAGCTGAAGGGCGGCGTGCTTCGTGGAGAAGAGGAGATCGAGGCCGTTACCGCGCTAGCCGAACGTTTTCCGCAAGCAAGAATAACGCTGGATCCAAACGGCGCATGGTCTTTATCTGAAGCAATTCGCCTTTGCCGCGATCAACACCATGTACTGGCTTATGCCGAAGATCCTTGCGGAGCTGAAAATGGCTATTCCGGACGTGAGGTAATGGCAGAGTTTCGTCGTGCTACAGGGCTCCCGACAGCTACGAATATGATCGCCACGGATTGGCGTCAGATGGGACACACGATTCAACTGAATTCGGTTGATATTCCACTTGCAGATCCACACTTCTGGACGATGCAAGGCTCTGTCCGAGTAGCTCAAATGTGTCATGAGTGGGGGCTGACGTGGGGCTCGCATTCTAACAATCATTTTGATATTTCGCTTGCTATGTTTACCCATGTCGCTGCCGCTGCACCGGGAAAAATCACAGCTATCGATACCCATTGGATTTGGCAGGACGGGCAGCGTCTGACCAAAGAACCCTTCCAAATTGTCGGAGGCATGGTGGAAGTTCCAAACAAGCCAGGTTTGGGCATTGAGATTGATATGGTTGAAATTGAGAAAGCGCACCAGCTTTACAATGAGAAAGGGCTTGGAGCACGTGATGATGCGATTGCTATGCAGTATTTGATTCCTGGCTGGAAATTCGATCATAAACAACCTTGTCTTGTACGGTAATCGAGATGATAAAATGAAATGAAGGAGAGATCTGTCTACATTGTTATTTCATCTAATTCGTCTTACAATATGATTATGCGTTTTAGTCAGCTAAGAGAGAAGGGCAATTATGGTAGAACTTAAAGGAAGCGTAGAATTGGAGTCTATTAAACGAAACACGCTGCCCAAGCAAGTCGTTGACAGCATTGTTCAGCTGCTGATCAGCGGTCAGCTTAAACCAGGAGATAAACTGCCGTCCGAGATGGAACTGATCGATATGTTAGGCGTGAGTCGGCCGGTTCTGCGGGAAGCATTAAGTTCACTTGAAGCGCTTGAAGTGATTACGCGAAAAACTCGTGGCGGAACCCATTTTAATAATAAAATCGGCAGCAATCCGTTCTCGGTGATGCTGGCTTTGTCCATTGGTAACCTTCCAGCGATCATCGAAGCACGAATGGCATTAGAACTGGGACTTGTGGCCATAGCGGCAGAAAAGATTACGAACGAGCAGTTGAACCGATTAAAGGAAACCATTGATGAAATCGCAGGCAGTGTCGATAACAACTATGGGGAAGCGGACAAGGAATTTCATCGGATTATTGCATTGAGTGCGAACAATCCGATCATTGAAGGAATGATCGATCCGCTGCTTATAACCTTTGACAAAATGGACAGACAAATTAGGGAACGTGAACGTGATGTAACGGTCCAATTCCATACAGATATCTATAATGCGCTCGTTAATCGGGATCCACACGAAGCGTTTACGCATATGTACCGACATCTTAGTTACGTCCGAAATAAGCTTTTGCAGGTATATCAAAATGAATAAGAGGCCCATGATGGTCCATTTAAAAAGTCTGCCCAATCTCTCGTGAATGCGATACAGAGATTAAGCAGACTTTTTTCGTTAATTGCCTTAGTGGAATAAGTTCAAAATAACAAAAGCTGCGTACTCAGGGAGTAATGAAGGTTTTCCTTCTTGCTTCTTTTTATAATGTCTATTTACATACATAATGTCTTAGTGTACTATTACGTTAATACAATTTTCCGTTGTGAAGTTTCATTAAGAAGGAGAGATTTGGATGAGGGCATGGGTAGCTTTATTAAAAAAAGATTTTAAATTAACAAGAACCGTATTTTTCGTAGGACTTGTAATTAATTTATTGATTGTCTTGTTGACGTTATATATGGGGATGAAAGCAGATCATACCTTACTTATTTTCTTACCCTTAGTAGTTGGCGTTGTTCTTCATGTTTTATATGTTCCGATTATTGTATTTATCAGTTTGAAAACAGAGGCAAATCAGCTGCATCTATGGCTGCATAATCCTGGGCCGGCTTCTAGATTGTTAATTAGTAAGATAGTGAACGGGCTGTTGATGCTTGTTATTTCGCTATTGATGTTATATGTGATGTCCGGATTGCTGATCATACCCAAGTTCAACTTAATTGAAGCGTATTGGACGGATACTTGGATATCGGGATTATTCATATTTCTTCATATTATTGTGATTTCTATAATCATTGGCGTTTGGGTGTTATTTCTTTGGGCGCTATACCAATCCCTTAAGTTTGCAATCGGGCGTTGGAGTTGGTTAGTCGTTATTGGGGCAATTATCATACCTAGTTGGATAACTGCCCTATTCGAGTCCACTAAACTGTATAGTTTAGTAACGAAATGGGGGAATATTACTTATGATTTCCCTTCTTTTTCAATAAATCCTATTCAAACATATGCAGGAGAATATTTGTATACCTTCATTTTTATCATTGGGTTATTCTTTCTGAGCGCGTGGATCGTTGACAATAAAGTTGAGGTGTAAGAATGGAAGAATTTAATGCTTCGAAGCCAATTTATCTGCAATTAGCGGATCGAATTAATCGACAGATTGTAAGCAAAGAATTGAAAGCAGGTGAGAAGCTTCCGTCTGTCCGAGAAATGGGGATCAAATACAGTGTTAATCCAAACACAATTCAGCGTACTTACAGTGAGTTGGAGCGTGAGGGTATCCTGGAAACGAGAAGAGGTCAAGGTACATTTGTCACGGAACAAGAGGAGCGCTTGGTCCAACAGCGTGAAATATTAAAAAATGAGCAGATCTTATCGTTTGTTCAGGTCATGCAGGAAATGGGATTCAGCTCTTATGAAATCATATCAGGGCTCCAGGACCACTTAAGCAAATTGGATAAAGGAGATGAGTGATTTGATTCAATTGACGAATGTTTCTAAAAAATATGTTAAACAGCCCGTACTCAATAACATTTCATTCACTTTGCCCGTAGGTAAAATTATTGGCATTGTGGGTGAGAACGGCAGCGGAAAGTCAACGCTTTTGAGACTTATATCCGGACTGTCGCTTCCAACAAGAGGGAAGGTAACCGTAAATGGAGTAACTGCCAGTCGAAGAACTAGCAAAGTGGTTTCTTATTTATCAGAGATTGGTTCTTTTTATTCGATATTCACAGTACGTGAAGCGATGGATTTTCAGGCTTCCCAATATACGGACTTTAACATGGCTAAAGCGGAAGAAATCATGAAGTTTATGCGGCTGGAGCCTCATATGAAAATCAAAGACCTCTCGAAAGGAAATCGTGCTCGGTTAAAAATCATGCTTACTTTGGCCAGAGAAGTATCCTACATTCTAATGGATGAACCACTGTCCGGGCTTGATCCCATGGTGCGAGAATCTATTGTTAAAGGAATGATTTCTTATGTTGACTTGGAATCTCAGACGCTCATCATGACAAGCCATGAGATTGCGGAAATTGAATCATTATTGGACTCCTTCATTGCGATCAAAGACGGATCATTACTTAGAATGGCTGATGTGGAAGAATTACATGAATCAGAGGGTCTTGGTATCACGGATTGGATGAAGAGGAATTATGTCTAATTCGGGGTTAATTGGACCTGTTTGCTCATTGCAATTGGTAATCATTAGGAGGGACAAATATGAGAGCAATTGTATACACCCAATACGGATCGCCAGATGTTCTTCATCTGAAAGAGTTAGAAAAACCTACACCCAAGGACAATGAAATACTGGTGAAAAACTATGCGACAACGGTAACAGCAGGTGACTGGCGCATGCGAAAGGCTGATCCATTCGTTGCAAGACTTTACAATGGTATCTTAAGGCCCAAAAAAGTAACGATATTAGGGTTTGAGTTAGCTGGGGAAGTTGAAGTAGTAGGCAAAGATGTAAAACGATTTAAGAAAGGTGACCAAGTTTTTGCCTTCTGTGGTATTGGCTTTGGTGCATATGCCGAGTACAAATGTTTGCCTGAAGATGGCATTGTGGCTATAAAACCGACCAATTTGACGTATGAGGAGGCCGCCGCTGTTCCCGTTGGAGGAATAACCGCGTTGAATTTTCTTAGGAAAGGAAAAATCGCGAGTGGAATGAAGGTTCTTGTTTATGGAGCTTCTGGAAGTGTAGGTACTTATGCGGTACAGCTTGCCAAATATTATGGGGCGGATGTAACAGGGGTATGCAGTTCCACGAATCTTGCGTTGGTGCAATCTATAGGAGCCGATAGGGTAATTGATTATACGAAAGAGGATTTTACAGCGAGTGGAGAACGTTATGATTTAATCTTTGATACCGTTGGGAAAAAAATATCGAAAATCACAAAAACAACAGGCAAGAAATCGCTTCGCTCGAACGGAACCTATGTGAATGTGGATATGTCACAAAAGAATCGTGTTGAAGATCTAATCTTCCTGAAGGAGCTTATTGAGGGAGGAAAGGTAAGACCGGTCATCGATAGACACTATCCGTTAGAACAAATTGCCGAGGCTCATAGGTATGTCGAGAAAAAACACAAAAAGGGGAACGTGGTCATAACGGTAATGAAATAAATTCAAAAAGGGAGATAAACAAATATGAACGAGGTCTCGTTGTTTCGTCTTTATTTGCTGAGGGCGCTGTACCTTCTTATCATCGTTGGGCTCGGTATCGTGGTATGGCCTGGAGTCATCCACCACGATAAGCCGTGGGAACTTATGGAAGGAGTGGTCCAGTGCATGCTGGCCGCCTTTTCGGCTCTGTCAGTCCTGGGGTTGCGATATCCGCTGCAGATGCTGCCTTTGCTTCTGTGGGAATTATTGTGGAAGTCGATCTGGCTGAGCGTCGTTGCGCTCCCACTGTGGTTCTCCGGTCAAATGGACGAGTCAACCTGGGCGACGGCCTCAGCCTGCTTGTTGGTCGTGATTGTTCCTTTCGTCATCCCTTGGCGCTATGTGTTGGCACACTACGTGAAGAAGCGCGGAGATCGGTGGCGCTGAGGGAAGATAGACAGCGCAGCCCATGGTCGGGGAACATGGTCATAACGGTAAGGAAATAAATTCAAAAAAGGAGATAAACAAATGAATACTAATAAAAAGAGCGCATTAATTGTGGGAATACTATTTATACTTGCGGCGGTTACGGCGATAATCGGTCTTATTTTATACGATCCTATCCTAAATGGTCCGGATTACCTGATGAAAGGTTCCGAACATGCCAACCAGGTGATACTGGGAGCACTTATGGAGTTAATTCTTGTCGTTTCAGCGGTTGGTACTGCAACTACAATGTTTCCATTGTTAAGAAAATATAATGAAACTATTGCTCTTTGGCATGTTTGCTTCAGGTTTCTTGAAGCCGTTATTATTACTATTGGTATAATCAGCGTACTGTCCCTGTTGACCTTAAGCCGGGAATTTGCAGCAGCAGCGGCTCCGGATATCGCCTCTTTTCAAGCTTCAGGTATATTATTAAAAGCAGTACATGACTGGACCTTTCTGCTCGGGCCTCTCTTCATGCTGGGCATCAACACGATGATGTACAGTTATATATTTTATAAAACCAAGCTCGTACCCAGGTTTATACCCATCTTGGGGATGACAGGAGCAACACTTGTTTTTATCTGTGCCTTGTTAGTCATGTTCGGTGTCATTCAACAAGTTTCTGTTTGGGGTGCTATTTTGGCGCTGCCAGTAGCAGCTAATGAAATGATTCTAGCTGTATGGCTCATAGTTAAAGGATTCAATTTATCTGCACTCTCTTCCGAGTCAGCAAAAACGGAACGAGCGAGCTAATAGCAACACACGAATATAAGATAACGGAGCACCGCGTGTTTGCGGGCTCCGTCCCGCCAGGAACCGGCAGTTACCCGTACGATGCATTCGCCGACTGTCTGCGAAAATCAGGATACAGTGGTATGATTTCTGCCGAGTGCACGGTTAGGGACAGTCAGGAATACGCGCAAGGTCTTGCCTTCATGAAACAGAAATTTTGTTGATCGATTAGAAGAGCTTTCGAGTGCGAAAACGAAAATTCTGAACCTAGAAATGTCATTTCGGTAATGTTCTCTGCTTGTTGACATCAACCAACCACCATGATATATTTCATTATACAGTTCAGTCGTTTAGACATTAGTTATTTAGAAGATCGGGGCTAAAGTATTTGGGATACGCTAAGTATCTACTTACTTTTAACGCGATCTTTTTTGGTTTTTTATTGTAATAAAAGCAATAGACAATCAATGAACAGTTTGTCATCAATGCTTAATTATTATATGAAAGCGCTAACTAATATTATAAGGAGGCGATCCAATGACGAGTCCAGGAAAGACACCCTTTCCGATCGGTAAATTGTCTATGTTATTAGCAGTTTTGAGGGATCATTCATGGAATGAAGATGTTGAAAATGAGTTGAAAGAAAAAGGCTATCGATACGTTGTTGGCAAAGTTGGAGCGATGGACTTAAACAAAGTTATCGCAGCCATAGAAACGACGGCAAAAAACAATCATATTATTAATAAAGATATTTATCACGAAGTGCACGCACTATACCATGCTATTATTGAAGCTCTTCAGGGAGTTGGCAGAGGTATGGTACAGTTCGGTGATATATTACGGACCGTAGGGCTGACATTCTCCATTGTTCGCGGTAAATTAGGAGAATCCTCTGAGCAAAGCGGTGAGTGGATCGCTGTATCTATTTACGGAACCATTGGTGCTCCCAAAAAGGGATTTGAGCATGAAGCCTTTGGCTATGGATTTAATCATATTTAGTATATTTAGTAAAGTTAGTGATGAATGACTATTCTTTGCACATGAACAATGAAAGTGAATTTAATAATAAACCAGGCTATTAGTAAATTTAGTGATTTAGGAGCCGATACCTTATTTGGTATTGGCTCCTTTTTATATTTTCATACGAGGAGCGATCATAATGCAGACATTACAGACAGAAATTTTAGTAGGTAGTGGAGTAACACTAACATTAAAAGATGTGATTGAGGTTTCTCGAAATAAGACTAGAGTGGTTTTGAATCATACAAGCGTAGAGAAAATTAACCGCAGCAGAAGTTATGTGGAAAAGCTTCTTCGAGAGAAAAAAACGGTTTATGGACTTACCACCGGATTCGGTAAATTCAGTGATACGTATATCTCAAGTGAAGATACAAAAGAGCTCCAGGCAAATCTCATACGAAGTCATGCTTGTGGAATAGGGCTGGCATTGCCAGAAGAAGTCGTTAGGGCGATTATGCTGCTTCGAATCAAATCGCTTTCATTAGGTTACTCGGGCATCCGGCTTGAGGTTGTCCAAACGATGATCGAGATGCTGAATAAGGATGTCGTTCCGGTTGTTCCAGAGAAAGGCTCGCTCGGTGCCAGTGGCGATTTGGCTCCTTTGTCTCATGTGGCATTAGTCATATTTGGAGAAGGTGAGGCTGTCTATGAAGGTCGGCGTATGGATGGCGGAACGGCTATGAAATTGGCGGGCATTCAACCGATATCTTTGGAAGCTAAAGAAGGACTTGCGTTAATTAATGGAACCCAAGTCATGACCGCGGTTGGGGCAATAGCATGTTATGACGCTTTGAATTTGGCGAAATGGGCGGATGCGACGGGAGCACTGAGTTGCGAGGCATTATTGGGTATTAGGGACGCTTTCGATGCGGAAACGCATGAAATTAGACCGCACAAAGGCCAGCTGCTGGTTGCCGAAAATATAAGAAAACTGACGATGGGAAGCCAATTGATGACAAATCAAGGGGAGTTAAGGGTGCAGGATGCGTACTCTCTACGCTGTATACCGCAGGTTCATGGAGCGAGTCGTGATGGACTTTCGTATGTATTGGAAAAAATCGAGGTGGAGATGAATTCAGTCACTGATAATCCACTCATATTCGAGGAGCAAGAGAGGGTAATCTCTGGCGGCAATTTTCATGGGCAACCGATCGCATTGGCCATGGACTTTTTATCCATTTGTATGTCAGAGTTGGCCAACATATCCGAGAGAAGGATCGAGCGTTTAGTAAATCCGCAGTTAAATGGTGATCTACCTCCCTTTTTGACAAAACATGGTGGTCTTCAATCTGGATTTATGATTGCCCAATATGCCGCTGCTTCGGTGGTGTCCGAAAATAAATCTTTAGCTCATCCAGCTAGTGTCGATTCAATTCCATCTTCAGGCAATCAAGAGGATCACGTAAGCATGGGAACGATCGGAGCTCGAAAAGCGAAGCAAATTGTAGAAAATGCTTACTCAGTTATCGCTATTGAGCTTTTATGTGCTTCTCAAGCTATCGATTATCGTAATCCCGAGCTTCTGGGCAAAGGGACAAAGTGGATTTATGCCAAGTGCCGCGAACAGGTACCTTTTTTGGAAAAAGATAGAGTTCTGTCTTACGACATCAAAAAAATAACTTCCATGTTACAAGAGACAGATGTTGCGGCTGAATTGGCACCAATTACAACTATTCAATAATTTTATTAGATACATTTCTTGCTTTTCAAGTAACCGTAAATCATTATATGTGGTAAACTTTTCTTTTGAAAACCTAAGTGCAAGGCATCATGCAATCATGGTACAATATAAGTTATAAAATGAAAACGCATACGAATGAACCGGATGAATGGTCCGAGAAAGTTAAAGGGGGCTTGTTATGAGAGTAATGCCCAAGTACAGAGATACCTATTTTACCCGTCTTATCTTATCTTATACGATTTTGGCTGTCGTCCTGATTGGGCTTACGGGAGGTTACCTATATTCTCAAGCCAATCGATTGATGGTTGGCGAAATCTCCAAGGACAGCCAAAACCGGCTTGTTACCGTAAAGGATTATGTCGAACAGACGCTGCTTAGAAGATTCGAAGACAATCTACAGAATAAGGCTTTATCTACCATTTTCATTCAGAATAATTCCAATTTGAATTATTTGTTGGATAGCGGATGGGAAGGCAATCTCAGCCGCATTGCGTCGTTTCGCCAGGATCTTGATAATTATAAATTGGCTATTGAAGGTGCTTCTAAAATGACGGCCTATTTTCGTACGGGAAATTATGTCGTTGACAACAATTCCTTTTTTATGAAGCCGGATAACTCTACAGACGTCGCTTTCATCGGTCAGCTAAATCAAACTGTTCCCAACCGATGGATAACCCGAACATTGCCGGATACAAGCCCCAGTATTGCCGAAGGGAAGCAGGTTATGACTTATGTCGTTAAGCTTCCGTATGACATCCCAAGCGCTATTCCTAAAGGATACTTGTTTGTTGATGTCGAGCAGGAGTACGTCAAACAGGCTGCTGCCAAAATTATGAACTCCCAGAACGAAAGGCTTTATATATTCGATGCGGTCGGGAATTTGATCGTTCAAACAACGGATTCGAATCCGGACGAAATTCACCTGCTTCAGAACGTAATTGGATCCGGTCAGACCGTTCGGGAAATCGCTGACGACAAGAGCGGCACAATTGTGATGTCGTACCTTGACAAATCGAAGTCGGGGAACGGTTGGACCTATGCGATGGTTCGTCCTATGAATACGTTTGTATTAGCTTCCGAACAAATCAAAACAAAAATATTCATAGGCTGCAGTTTGGTACTCTTGTTAGGGTTTGTCATTTCCTACATGATTTCAAAACGATTTTATATTCCAATGAAAAAGCTTGTCCAGCATATCCGCAGTCTGCATCAACCTAACTCGGCACAGTCCCAAATGAACGAATACGCAATCATCAGAAATGCGTTGAATAGCTTGGGACAAAAAATTGAGACCTTGGAATCCCTGGCGAAAACGAACGAAATGAAAAATCTTGTTTTGGGCGCCAGCCTTGGTTTGGAGAATATGGACGACTTGCCTCAGGACCGCCAATTTCTAGTCGCGTATATTCCGCTCATGGAAGGCCATAGTAAGGAGTTCAAGCAGTGTTATGAGCAGATCGACCACTCCATACGAAATGAGGTTGTCTGCTTGAATTTGAGGGAAGCAGCTATCATCTTCTTCTTTGATTCCCTCGACATGGTTGATGATGAAGCGATTGCTGCGGATTTAGTTCGAGTAAAAGAGGTAATTAGAGACGAGATTCGTTTCGGGGCTGCGATCGGCTCTTTAGTTCAATCGCTCGAAGAAATCCCACTCTCCTATCAATTGGCGCAGCAAGCTTATCGCTATTGCTTTTTTTATGGTCAGGAAGCGATTGTTCAGCACTCGAAGATTTCTGCATTGAACCCGACGCCGTACATGTTTTCGTTCGATCTCTATAAAAATGCATTGAAGGTCGGGAATGTAAACGGATCGAATCAGTTTATCGATGATTTCACCAATATCCTGGAGGAACAGAGCCTACAGCTCGAAGTGGTGGAATTAGCGCTGCTTCAACTGGTTTCCACGCTTTATCAGGTCGTGATCGAGCTGGATTTACAACAGTTGATTCCTTCCTCCAATCTATTTGACGAACTGAAAAAAGAAACGCTGTCGGACACGATGGACGCGATTCGCAGCCTCTCGGGGCAGATTGCTTTACATGTAAGCGAATCGGGCAATCATGCTCATGCGGACGTCATATTAAAATTGAAAGTGTATATCGACGAACATTTACACGAAGATCTTTCGTTGAATCTTCTTTCCGAAATGGCCTCGCTCGCTCCGGCCTATGTTTCAACCTTGTTCGGCGAAGTCATGAGGGAATCATTTACCGAATATGTCACTCGGGCAAGGCTGGACAAAGCAGCAGCTCTGTTGCGAGAAGACGTTCGCTTATCCGTCACGGAAATCGCGTCTCTCGTCGGATATCGTAACCCGCAATATTTTCACAACAAATTTAAAGCCCGCTTCGGGATCACCCCGGTACAATATCGGCAGGTAAAAAACACAGATGTGCAAGCCATATAGCAGAATTACTCATGAACAGCCTAATAAGGCTGTCTTTTTTTTCTATGGAAGCCGCTTATCTATGATTCATTAAAGAAAATGCAATCAAATATGAAAGAATTCTTACGAAATCGAATGAATTTACAATGGAAAGAACGCTATCAGAGTAATAAAGTAGGGGTATGAAACGAGGTCTCAGCCTCATCTAAGAAAGGAGATTACAAACATGAATCCGGCAAACACCTCTGAATTAAACAGTGTTAAAGTAGTCGGCAAAAAAACGGAATCGAGATTGGCACACACATGGAGAGAATATAAGAAGAACAAGTATCTGTTCCTGTTGCTGGCTCCTGTGCTGATCTGGTATGCCGTGTTTCATTACGCCCCCATGTACGGCATTCAATTGGCTTTTAAAGATTTTTACATTATAAAAGGGATATGGGGAAGCCCTTGGGTTGGGTTCAAGCACTTTCAATATTTATTTATGATGTCACCCGACTTTTGGAAAATCATGCGAAATACGGTCGTGATCAGCTTTTATCACATCGTATTCGGGTTTCCGGCCCCGATCATTTTGGCATTGCTGTTAAACGAAGTGCGGATTTCGGTATTCAAGAGGATTGCCCAAACGATCTCGTATTTGCCCCATTTTTTATCTTGGGTCGTCATCGGCGGGATTATGATTACGCTGCTGTCTCCGAGCACCGGCGTCGTCAATTATATCATCCAACAGCTTGGGTTTGAACCGATCTATTTTTTGGGCAGTGAATCGTCTTTCCGGTTCACGATGGTCGTATCTGCCATCTGGAAAGAAATTGGCTGGGGGACCATCATCTATTTGGCGGCTTTGGCCGGAGTGGATTCGCAGCTGTACGAAGCAGCCGTACTTGACGGAGCGAACCGCTGGAAGCAAACCATCCACATTACGATCCCTTCCATTCTTCCGGTTATTACCATTTTATTGATCTTGCGGGTTGGCGGGGTTCTGGACGCGGGCTTCGACCAGATCCTTACCTTATATTCTCCAGCCGTATATGGCGTAGCTGATGTATTGGATACGTATGTGTACCGCGTAGGTCTGCAAAACTTCCAATTTAGTTTGACGGCAGCAGTCGGTCTTTTCAAAAATGTCGTAGCGGTAGTGCTGGTGTTAACGACCAACTATATCATAAAAAAAATGGGGCAAGAAGGAATTACGTAACAAGTGTTCAGAAAGGTGTGAACGGCCGTGAGGTTAAGCTTAGGTGAAAAAGTGTTTCAAATAATCGTAATCGCATTTCTTACTTGTGTTTGTATATGTATGATCTACCCGTTTCTTCACGTTCTTTCCATCTCCCTCAGTACAAGCGCCGAGGCGTTAAGGCCGGGATTGCACTGGTATCCGTATGAGATATCGTTCAGTGCATGGGAGAGAGTGTTTACGACCGATTCGGTTTGGATCGCTTTCGGGAACACGGTGTTTCGCTCTGTAGTGGGGACGTTTCTTACGCTGCTATTTATGGCGCTGGGGGCCTACTCGCTCTCGAAGAAGTATCTTCCGCATCGCAATTTTTATACGATGTTTATCGTTGTAACGATGTTTTTTGGCGGCGGGCTTATTCCCACTTACCTCCTGATCAAATCGCTAGGGTTCATCGATTCGCGTTGGTCCTTGATTATCCCTGGCTTGATCAGCACATATTCGATGCTGATTCTTCGCAACTTTTTCATGAGCCTTCCGGAGGAGCTGGAGGATTCCGCCAAAATCGACGGGGCAAGCGACCTGCGTATTTTGTTCACTATCGTGTTGCCGTTGTCCAAGCCTATATTGGCCACCCTTGCGCTTTGGTCCGCCGTCGGGCATTGGAACGCCTGGTTCGATGCGATGCTGTACATTCAGGATCAATCGAAGACTGTGCTACAGATATTGCTAAGAAGAATCGTGATTACCGCGGAGGGAGATCCATTGACAGCCGTGCCTATCGAGGAACAGGCGCCGGAAACCCTTAAGGCCGCAATCATCATGTTTACCGCGCTGCCGATCCTCGTCGTCTATCCGTTTCTTCAGAAATATTTTGTCCAAGGCGTCTTGGTAGGCTCGCTAAAGGGTTAGCACATATCACCTGATTTAAATGGGATTGCTCTTGTAGTATTCCGTCTAAATATAACTTGTATGATAAAAAGGGAGGCAAAAAAGAATGAAACAGATTAATAAGAAAATGTTGGGTATGACTTCTATCGTCTTATCGATGTCGCTTTTGGCGGCAGGATGCAGCGGAGGGAAATCGGCCGAACAAACGCCGGCAGCTTCCAATAAACCGGGGGCAGCAGAAAAGCCGATTGAAATTACTTGGGCGAACAACTTCAATGCGCCTGAAGCTGACGACAACTACGTGCAGAAGCAGTTGGAGCAAAAATTCAACGTAAAAATCAAGAATGTCAAATTTGAACGAACGACATGGAAGGAAAAATTCGGAGTTCTGCTTGCCTCCGGACAAGTTCCTGACATTTTCCCGATCGATGCGAACGAAACCGATATGGCCACGTGGGCGGATCAAGGCGTCATTGCCAGCCTTTCCCCGGATGAAATCAAAAAGAATATGCCGAATTATATTAAATCGCTGGAATCGGTTGACGCCGGTGCATGGGGTGTCGGCAATTACAAAGGAAAGAACTGGGGGATTCCTAAGGTATGGCCGGACGGTGAGTCTGGCTTCATTCCCGGTTATAACGATGCCTGGCTGAAGAAGATCGGCTACAACGCACCTCCGCAGACGCTCGCGGAGCTGGAGGATGTGCTCACGAAATTCGCCAATAACGATCCGGACGGCAACGGCAAGAAGGATACGTACGGCATGTCGGGTCGAGGCAAGCTCCCGATCCAAATGTTCACCTCCGTATTCTCGGCTCATGGCGTATCTCCGTATCAGTTCAAGCTGGGTGCTGATGGAAAAATCGTGTACGGCGGGCTCACAGAAGAAACCCGCTCCGCGCTCAAGCTTCTGAACAAGTGGTACAAGAGCGGACTGATCGATCCGGAGTTTATTACAACCGACAACAATCAGCTCAACGAGAAATTCGCCAACCAAAAGATCGGTATGGTCGACAACATGAAGTGGGGCAATTTCGACAAGAACTCCGGATTTATTACGAAACCAGGATCGGAAAAGGGCCAGACTGTCGTTGCAGGTAAGCCGGTTGTCGGCCCGGCCGGCAAATCGTTAGGCTTCGCTTACGGCGGGCGTCAAGCTCCTGTTCTGTTGGGCGCACAGGTCGAGAAGGATGAAGCGAAACGGGTTAAGATTGAGCAAATTCTTGATGCCGTCGCAACAAATCCGGAGTTGTGGCTGCTGACGGTTTACGGTCAGAAGGACGTCAACTATGATCAGAACGGCGACTTGGTTGTTCCGAAGACGACACCGGAGGCCGCTGCCATCAAAGCCGGCGCTGGCAGCTTCTACAATCCGCTCAACGCCGCAGTTACTTCCATGGCGAAATACAATACGAGCAAGGAATTGCTGGACCTGAAGGCGAAGGTAAATGTCGGTTATGAGCCAATGAAGGACATCCTGGGACCTGCCGTTTTGACCACCAAGTCGAAATATTGGGGGAATCTGCAGACGCTGGAGGACGCATATGTGATTAAATCCGTCACCGGCGAAACGAATACGGATAAAGCGTTTGACGATTTCAAGGCTGCGTGGCTGAAAGCTGGCGGTCAAGAATTGACGGATGAAGTCACCAAGGTGTACGCAGAGCGTAATAAGAAGTAATCAACAGTAATCAAAACTGCTTTAACTCTGGGCCGGTCGGTTGGAACATGCCATTCATGTTCCAGCCCTTCCGGCTTTTATTTTCACAATTAGAAGTATTTTGGAGGCGAGTTCCATTGATTAAAGTTCAAAATGATTTGATCACATATCCTGCACCGGCAGAAGCGGCTGGAAATTCCGATTTCACGGTACGGGTCCGATTGCTACAAGGTGAATGGCAGGAGCTGTTTAGTTACAACGTGAAGGTCGATATGCATGACGTGCGGAATGCCTCCATGGTGTATTTCGATTGCACCGGTCCCGTTGAAGTCGAAGTGGTAAAGAACGTTGGGGTTGTAGAGGAAGCGGTGATTCGCCCCTTATCGTCAGGGCTTGAGTGCTCCTATAGCGATAACCGCGTGACGTTCATACTTGATCGACCGCGAAAATTATCGTTGGAAGTAAACGGGGATCGGTTCCACAACCTTCACATCTTTGCGAACCCATTGGAAGATAATGTTCCCGATCCGGCAGATCCCGATGTAATTTTCTTCGGGCCGGGCATGCATATTTTGGAAGAGCCCCAATTGCGCATTCCCTCCGGGAAAACGGTTTATATCGCTGGAGGTGCCGTCGTTGTAGGGGCGCTAGTGTGCGAGCGTGTGCAAGATGTGACGATACGGGGCAGAGGGCTGCTCTATATGTCGGATTTTGAGAAAACCACTTATTATCGTGGAGTTCAGATCACCTTCTCAAAGAACATCACGATAGAAGGAATTATTACGGTTGATCCACCCCACTATACCGTACTGATCGGACAATCCGAACATATCTCAATCCGCAACCTTAAGACGTTCAGTACCCGAGGTTGGTCGGACGGCATCGACATGATGTCCTGTTCTCATATTGACATCGATGACGTCTTTCTGCGAACTTCCGATGATTGTATCGCCATATACGGACACCGCGGGGAGTTTGACGGAGATAGCCGGAACGTTACGGTTCGAAACTCGATCCTTTGGGCGGATGTTGCCCATCCTATGAATATCGGAACCCATGGGGATTCCGAAAACGGTGGAAATGTCATTGAAAACATCGTATTTGAGAACATCGACATTTTGGAGCATCACGAACCGCAGCCCGATTATTGGGGATGTATGGCTATCAATCCTGGGGATAATAATACCGTTCGAAACGTAAAGTACGAAAATATCCGGATCGAGCAATTTGAGCTCGGAGAGCTTTTCAACATCCGGGTCGTTCATAATCCGAAATATAATCCGCATCCGGGAAAACGGGTAGAGAATATCCACTTTAAAGATATCGTCTTTAACGGTATTTGCGAAAATCCGTCCCGTATTGAGGGATTCGATGAAACCCGGGTTGTCGACGGCATCACTTTCGAGAATGTATTAGTGAACGGCCGACAGCTGAAATTAGATTCGGAGGATATTCTCATAGGGTCCTATGTTCATAATGTGAACATCATTCGAAATAAAGATTCGATATAATATATAGATTACTTATTTTAAAATAGCAGAAGGCTATCCCGGGTATCAAGACCACGGGATAGCATTGAAATATTGCGCCGCTTTTAACATGCGATCGGTCAAATTGAAAGAAATCTGATGAAATTGAATAATTTTGCAATGGATAGAGCGCTTTCATTTTGATAGGATTCATTGTGAAAGTGCTGAAAGATGCTTATTTGATTGTTGTAAAAAAAGGGTTCTGTGGAGGTGATTAAAGATAAAGATTCGGACCAGTTTGTTTGAGAACTGTCATTATCTAGGGGGCCGCAATAGTTGTGAGCTAAGAGGTTGAGGTTTTTGAATATTTGACAATACGAGACTTCACGTTGAAGTTTTGGGGCAATGATTTAATGAATTTTTACACCAAGGCACAGCTGAATGAATGGGGGAGTACAAATGAAAGGGCTTACTTTCAGGAATGCGTTTAAGCGCATTTTGTCTATCGTTATTTCCATTACTTTTATGGCCACGATCCTGCCTTTATCGACAGGAGTAGCTGCAGCGGAAACAACATCGATTTTTACGGATTATCAACCAACGATTAATGAAGTCATTGATGTAAGCGGTTTTAAACATCCCGGTGTCGGACTGACCAAGGATATTCTTGAAAATATGAGGACACAGGTTCTGGCGCAAAAAGAACCTTGGAATACTTATTTTAATCAAATGCTCCAATCTTCAACTGCTTCAAAGACTGTCGGATCAAGCAATCAAGGCGCTGAACCAGCGAAACCAGGCATTGATGCTTTTAATAGCCAGAGCTTTAATCAGAGATTTATACAAGACGGTTTGAAGGCTTATACCCAAGCTATTTTGTATTATGTAACGGGTGATGAGGCTTATCGGGCAAATGCGATGCGTATTATCCGAATTTGGTCGCATATGGATCCTACGAAATACGCGTATTTTAATGATGCGCATATTCACACGGGAATCCCGCTCAACCGGATGGTTACCGCTGCGGAAATCTTAAGGTATACAAGCACTCAAACAGCAGAACTGGAGTGGACAGATCAAGATACAGCAGATTTTACGACAAATCTGATCAATCCGGTAATCGAAACCTTCCAGCATACGAATTACCGCTTTATGAATCAGCATCTTTATCCGCTGATTGGAGCTATGTCAGGTTATATCTTTACTGGCAACAGTGAAAGGTATGCTGAGGGAGTAGAGTGGTTTACTGTTAACGAGACAGCTGTTGACCAAGGTATGAACGGATCTATTAAACAATTGTTCAGATTGGTAGATACCAATATCGTAACAGGAGAGCCGGTAAATCCTCCAGTCGTTCAGCATGTCGAAATGGGTAGGGATCAGGCGCATGGCGCCGGAGACGTAACCAATATGGAAATTTTATCGCGTTTATTGCTTGCCCAAGGAACAAAGGTAGATCCGGTGGAAGGGACTATTTCTACAGCGCCCAATGCTGTTGGCCCCTACGAATTTCTGGATAATCGAATCTTAAAGGCTGCCGACTTTTTTGGCCGGTACATGATTGGTTACGATACACCATGGATACCCGTTGCGGCACACACAGATATAAATGGAAATCCAACCATCATTTATAACCATCTGGCTGGCGGTTACAGGGGAAGAATTGGCGGTAATGTGTATGACCTTTACTATTACTATAAATATACGGCAGGAATAAATATGGAGGTAGAAGCTCCATACTTTACCGAGATGTTTAATATGAGACACCCTTTCTACTGGGAGTCGCCGGATGCAGGTGGCGATTATTGGCTGTATATCCCTCAAGAAGCCGAGGCTGAGGGTACACAGAATATTCCTACAGGTATAACAAATCCGGATTTGAGAGAAATAGAAGATCGATACACGAAGCTTGATAGTAACTCTGCTACAATGCAAGAGGGAGATACGACTTTCGTCCAGATTACGGGAACGGAAGAGGGAAGCAGAATTGTATTGGTTGCTTCCGGAAGCAGCGAGAGAACCGTTGCATTCAAGATTCGGACTAATGGCGTAGCGAAGATGGATGTGTTTGGCGATACCGTTACGCTGCCGGATACGAAGGGTCAATGGAGATATATCAGCTATGCGTTCAATAATTTCCAAGGGCTCGGCGATCTCCTTTATTTCAATGTAAAAGGAGCCGGCACTACGGTTGACATTGACCACATTAATGTAAAAGCTGGCGTACAGCTGACGCCTCCCGTATTTACAGCAGGAAGTGAAGACTTAAATTTATTTACCTATGTCGGGTCTGAGGCAACGATCAATTTCGATTTCTCTGCGACAGACGCTGGTGCAGTTAACTATCAGGCTGATCATATGCCTGAGGGCGCTGTGTTCAATGAGACCACTGGCGCATTTTCCTGGTCTCGGGCACAAGCAGGAACGTATTCCTTCGTCGTGAGTGCGTCAGACGGTACTTCGGTTACGACCAAGGACGTTACCGTTGTCGTAGCAAACGATCGGCAATCTGCAGTTAACGCAGTCATTGCACCTTATGATGCAGATACACTTTATATTTCTGCAACGCTTGATCATTATCAGGACGTGCATGCTGACGTTATAAATGTAATCGCAAGTGCAACGGATGAGGTTTTCTATCAGAAACTATTTGACTTGAACAGTGCAGTTCAAGGTCTTGAAGAATTGACGCCTTTGATGAATGACGGAAGCGTTAATTATACGAATATGTTTATCAGCTCAACCATGGGCAATGCCGTTCCCAACTGGTTGGATGGTACGAATGATAGCTTTGTAGGATTTTTTACAGCTCAAGATCGGACGCATTACATGGATTTCGGGCCAAGCTACAAAATATCGGCCAATGCCTTCGAGCTTCAGGTAAGAGCGAGCTTTCCGGAACGTATAGGCGGCGTTGCCATGTTCGGCTCCAATGATAAAGAAAATTGGACAAGATTAACCCCTGGCCTAACGACGGTTACGGAAGATATGCAGAGACTTGAGGTACAGGCCGGACTCGAAAATCAGAAATTCCGCTTCTTGAAAATGCAAATGATTCAACCGTCCAGCTCGATGCTGGAAGTGGGTGAGTTTAGAATCTTTGGCCAGCGTTTTGAGACAATAAACAAGCTGGAGTCCGTCTCCATCGGCTCGGACCAAAGCTTGAAAAATCGAATCGTTCCGGGCGATACGATCAAATTATCCTTCAAGTCAACCGAACAGATTCAAGATGTAGCAGCCACAATTCAAGGCCAAGCTGCAACGATTTCCACTACTGATAATCTGAACTGGACAGCAACGCTGGTTGCAGATCCAAGCGTGCAAGCAGGTACAGTCAAATTTAAGCTCAATTACAAAACGGCAGCGGGAATAGATGCGGCAGAAACTATCTTTTCAACGGATGGCTCATCTTTATTTATTTCTGATCAGACAGGTTATGTTTCCAATCTGCTTGAGATCGCCAATCTCATTGATTCCAGCGGCAGAAATCCGGCAGATCTTTTGGCAACGGCGAGCAATCTGTTTGATAGCAATTTAGGAACGTTTACTGATTTCCGTCTAAATGGCAGCGGCTATGGAGGATACCTTACCTTCGACTTTAAAGAAGGCGGCGAGGCCAGACTTTCGAAGGTGGAAGTGATTGCAAGGCAAGATGGTTTTTCTGGCAGAATTAATGGCACAGTGGTGCAAGGCTCCAACGACAATGTGACATGGTCAACCATCTCCAACGTAGCATGGAATACAACGGAATGGCAGACGCTAACAATTAACAGTACAGATCCATATCGTTATATCCGTGTAACAAATGGAAACAACTGGTTTGGGAATATGGCTGAATTACGCTTGTATGGCGATGTTCAAATCAAGTCCAAGCTTGATTCGGTTTCCATAGGCTCAGCACAAAGCATCCAAAAACGAATTGTTCCGGGCAACACAGTCAAAGTGTCCTTCAAGTCAACGGAAATAATTAATAATGTCAATGTCAATATTCATGGACAAGCTGCAACGGTGTCCACGGCTGACAATATCAACTGGACAGCAGCGGCCGTTATGGGCAGCAACACAAGTCCGGGTCAAGTAGCCTTCAGTATCAATTACAAAACGGCAGCCGGAATCGACGGGCCGGAAAAAACCACGACAACTGACAGCTCATCGCTATATATTGCCGACGAGACCGGGTTGATTAGCAATATACTTGCCATCACCACGTTAAGTGATTCCAGCGGAAGAACTCCGGCAGATCTTTTGGCAACGGCAGGTAATTTATTTGACGGAAATGCCGGTACAATTACCGATTTCCGTGTAAATGGCAGCGGCTATGGCGGATACATTACGTTCGATTTTAAAGAAGGCAATCTCGTCACGCTGTCGAAGGCAGAGGTGCTTGCAAGGCAAGATAGCACTTATACCCGAATCAACGGTACGGTGGTACAAGGCTCCAACGATAACACGAACTGGACGACCATTTCCACGACAGCTGGAAAGACGATGGATTGGCAAACCTTAAGTATTAGCGATACTGTAACCTATCGTTATATCCGCATTTACAATGCGAACCAATGGTTTGGCAATATGGCAGAATTACGGTTGTATGGCGCAGTTCAAGCCACGAACAAAATTGAGACGGCTTCGATCAGCTCGGCTCAGAGCATCAAGACGAGGATTGTGCCAGGCAACACGGTAAAACTGTCCTTCAAAGCAAAAGAAGCGATCAATAACGTCAAGGTCAAGATGCAAGGTCAGGATGCAACGGTTAGTTCTGCCGATAACATCAACTGGACAGCAGTGGCGACCTTAAATCAAGGTGTAGCAGCAGGAAACGTAACGTTCACTGTTAATTACATGACGCAAAGTGGAGTGGATGGATACCCGGCAACATCTACAACAGATAGCTCCAAGCTGTATATTGTCGATGAGTCGGATTTGATTCGTAATGTGACAAGCATCGCCAATCTCATTGATGCTACTTCAGGAAGAACTGCAGCAACAACCTTGTCAATAGCGAATAATCTGTTTGACAGCAATTTAGCTTCGGTAACTGATTTCCGTTTGGGTACCAATGGATCGGGAGGCTATATTACCTTTGACTTTAAGGATGGCAATCAAGCTACGCTTTCGAGTGTAGAGATGATTGGAAGACAAGAAAGTAATTTGCTTGGCAGAATTAAGAATACCGTAGTCCAAGGCTCCAACGATAATACGACCTGGACGGATCTCACAAAAGCAGCTGTAGCTTCTGCGGATTGGCAAAGCTTCCAGGTCAGCAGCAAAGTACCGTACCGGTATATCCGCGTTTGGAATTGGAGTAACTGGTTTGGAAATATCGCTGATTTGAGACTGCATGGCGTAGTGAAACAGGCAGACCTGACGTCTCCGGTGACAACAGATAATGCATCGCAGGGAACGACGGTAAGCCTCAATGCCACTGATGCAGGTTCTGGTGTTGCGGCAACCTACTTCCAAGTAGACGGCGGCGCGCAGCAAACCGGGAACACGGTTACATTACCCACCGATGGAACGCATACGTTAGTGTATTGGAGCGTAGACTGGGCAGGCAATGTGGAGCAGCAGCATACGGTCGTCTACATCGATAAGACTGCACCTGTTGAGGCCGGTTTGTATGCAGATATTACAGTGCCGACCAACAAAGATGTTAATGTAACGATCTACTATCCGCTTGACGCTGCGGTGACAGAGTACAAAATTGGCGATAACGGCGAATGGACCGTGTACACTGCTCCTGTAATGGTTTCCGAAAACGTAACGGTGTATGCAAGAAGTTCGGATGCTGCAGGCAATGTTTCGGAGGTGGCGAGCTACATGGTAAGCAACATTTACAAGACAGCACCTTCGGACGCAATCTTCACAGCTGACATGACAGATCCGACCAACGGCAATGTCACTTTGACGATCAGCTACCCGGATAACGTGGTGGTCAAGGAGTATAAAGTAGGAGATAACGGCACATGGACAGCGTATGCTTCACCTGTGATCGTATCCGACAATGATACCGTCTATGCACAGAGCAAGGACATTGCGGGCAATGTATCGAATGTGACCAGCTATACCGTCAGCAATATCGACAGGATGCCGCCTGCGGACGCCGAATTGTCGGCCGACTTTACAGGGCCGACTAACCAGGATGTCACTGTAACGGTTACCTATCCGGACGATGCTGCGGTGAAGGAGTATAAGGTAGGCGATAACGGCGTTTGGACCGCGTACGGCGCGCCTGTGGTTATCTCCGAAAACAACACGGTGTATGCAAAAGGTACGGATGCTGCGGGCAACGTCTCGAACGCCACCCCATATGTGGTTGGCAACATCGACCGTATTGCACCGGCTGATGCAACCTTGGCCGTAGATACCTCAGCTCCGACCAATCAAGGTGTCACCGTAATGATCACCTATCCGGCCGATGCGGCGGTGAAGGAGTATAAAGTGGGCGAAAGCGGCTCGTGGAGTGCTTATACGGCATCCGTTATTGTCCAGGATAATGACACCGTATATGCAAGAGGAACGGATGCTGTAGGCAATGCATCGAATGTAACCAGCACTATTGTAAGCAACATTTATAAGATTGCTCCTATTACCACCGCAACGTTAAGCCCTGCTACGCCAAACGGCAAGAATAGCTGGTACTTGGCGGATGTTACCGTTAGCTTATCGGTATATGCCAGTGTATATGGAGGAGCTGTAACAACGGAGTACCAGGTTAATGACGGTGACTGGATGGTATACACCGGATCTATTCCTGCCTTTGGCGAAGGAGCTTATAAGCTGGGTTACCGCAGTATGGATGAAGCCGGCAACTTAGAACAACTCAAAACGATTGAGTTCAAAGTGGACAAGTCAGCTCCTGTATTATCTGTTCAGTTGGACAAAACGTCGATTTGGCCGCCGAATCATAAGATGATAACTATCAATGCCGCTCTGACTTCGAGTGACGATGGTTCAGGCGTTGAATCTGTGGTGTTGACCTCCATCACGAGCAATCAGCCGGATAGTGGACAAGGCGACATTCTAGCCAATTTCGGTACAGCCGCCACTTCATTCAGCGTGCGTGCGGAAAGAGGAAATATCTACACCATCACGTACACGGCTACTGATAAAGCGGGCAACAAAACGGTTTCAACTGAAACCGTCACCGTGCCTCACGATCAATCCGGCCATTAATAAGAAGAATTACATGAAACCGGAAGAAAGCCATTAATGTCTTCCTCCCGGTTTCAATAATCCTCTCGAAAGGTGCTAATGTCGGCACAACGCAACTGAATTTCAGTTTCCCGTTGATATTTTAATTAAATGGAGGAGTACATAATGAAGCTTCGGAAAAGGCTTAGATTTGGAAATAGTCTTAAGCGTATGTTGTCTCTACTTGTTTCACTTTGTTTAATGGCAACGATCCTGCCTTTAGCGGCGGGAGTAGCTGCGGCGGAAACAACAGCATCGATGATTACGGATTATCAACCAACGATTAATGAGGTCATCGATGCAAGCGGATTCAAGCATCCCGGTGTCGGACTTACCAAGGATATCCTTGAAAATATGAGGACACAGGTAAGGGAGCAAAAGGAACCTTGGAATACTTATTTTAATCAAATGCTATTATCTTCTGCCGCTGCGAGGAACGTCGGGTCAAACAATCAGGGCGCCGATCCGATGAAACCAGCCAGTGATGCTTTTAACAGCCAGGGCTTTAATGGAAGATTTATTGCCGATGGTTTGAAGGCTTATACCCAGGCTATTTTGTATGTTGTAACCGGTGATGAGACTTATCGGGCAAATGCCATGCATATTATTCGCATTTGGTCGCAGATGGACCCTGCGAAATACGTGTATTTTACAGATGCGCACATTCACACGGGAATCCCTCTGAACCGTATGGTTACCGCTGCGGAAATCTTAAAGTATACAAGCACCCAAACAGAAGAACTGAAGTGGACGGATAAAGATACCACCGATTTCACGACTAATCTGATCACTCCGGTAATCGAAACCTTTCAGCATACGAATTACCGCTTTATGAACCAGCATCTTTATCCGCTGATAGGAGCTATGGCAGGTTATATTTTTACCGGTAACAAAGACAGGTATAATGAGGGAGTTGAGTGGTTTACCGTTAACAAGACCGCTGTAGACCAGGGTCAAAACGGCGCTATCAAGCAACTATTCAGATTGGTGGATAAAAATGACTTAACAGGTGAGACGGTAAATCCTCCGGTAGTTCAGCATGTCGAAATGGGCCGGGACCAGGCGCATGGCGCCGGAGACGTCACCAATGCGGAAATTTTGGCGCGTTTATTGCTTGCCCAGGAAACAAAAGTCGATCCGGTAGTGGGGACTGTTTCCACAGCGCCGAATGCTGTAGGCCCCTATGAATTTCTGAATGATCGAATCCTGGACGCTGCTGAATATTTTGCCAAGTTCATGATCGGTTATGATACACCATGGATTCCTGTGGCGGCACATACCGATGTCAATGGAAATCCAACTATCATTTATAAGGAACTGTCACAGCAATACAGAGGAAGATTGACTCAAAATACGTGGGAGCTGTTCTATTACTATAAGTATGTCAAGGGAATCAATATGGAAGAAAGAGCCCCATACTTTACCCAAATGTTCGCAGACCGAGTGTTTTACAATTGGGATGGAGTAGATGGAGGAGGAGATTTCTGGCTCTTCATACCTAAAGCAGCTGAGGCTGAGGGTACAAAGTATCTTGTAAAAACAATAACAGAACCATTGAGAGAGATTGAAGATCGTTACACGGCTTTTGACAGTAATTCTACGACAAAACAAGAGGGAGATACTTCCTTCGCTCAGATCAAGGCGACGGAAGCGGGAAGCAAAATTGCGCTCGTAGGTGCAGGCACCGGCGAGAAAACCATTGGATTCAGGATTCGGACCAATGGGGTAGCCAAACTGGAAATGAGCTATAGTATTAACGACACGTTGACGCTGCCGGATACGAAGGGGCAGTGGAGATATGTGACCTATAAGATGAATGATTTCCAGGGTTTTGGTGACCTTGCGTATTTCAAAGTAATTGGAGCCGGCACTAAGGTTGACATTGACCACCTTAATTATCAAGCAGGAACATTGCTGACGCCTCCGGTATTTTCGTCAGGAAATAAAGCTGTACACTTATTTACCTATGCCGGGTCTCAGGCAACGATCAACTACGATTTCTCCGCAACAGACGCGAGTGCTACCGATGTAGTTACTTATCAGATTGATAATAAACCTGAGGGTGTAGTGTTCAATGAAAGCACCGGCGCATTTTCGTGGAAGCCGACACAAGCCGGAACCTATTCCTTCGTAGTGGGGGCGTCGGACGGAACCACGGTTACAGCGAAAGATGTTATAGTTGTCGTAACCAATGATCGGCAATCGACAGTAAGCGCAGTAATCGCTCCGTATAATGCCAATATTAGTTATATTTCGTCAACCCTTGATAATTATAATCGAGCGTATGCTGACGTCATGAATCTGATCTCCAGCGCATCCGATGATGTTTTCTATCAGAAATTATCGGACTTGAACAATGCAGTTGAAGGTCTTCAATTATTGACGCCATTGTTAAGCGACGGAAGCATGGATTATTCCAACATGTTTGTTAGTTCAACCTTTGGAACTCAATTACCCAACCTTCTGGATAATTATGCAGGCAGTTTTGCAGGATATTATTTAGCTCAGAATTTGAGTTATTTCATGGATTTTGGGCCTAACAATAAAGTGTCGGCCAATGCCTTCGGGCTCCAGGTAAGAGCCAGTTTCCCCGAACGGGTCGGCGGTACTGCCATTTTTGGATCCAATGATAGAGTGAATTGGACCCGGTTAACGCCTGGTCTGACAACGGTTACGGAAGATATGCAAACACTTGAGGTACAAGATGATCTCAAAAATCAGGAGTTCCGCTACCTGAAAATTCAAATGATTCAGCCGTCGAGCACCATGATTGAATTGTCCGAATTCAGAATTTTTGGAGAGCGCCATGAGATGGTTGATAAAATTCCGGGCACTATTGCCGAAGCGCTGGCGGAAGCGGCGAAGCTGCCTGCCGAAAATTATACGAAACAAAGCTATTATCTGTTCCAGAAAGAATTGGAATATGTGAAGAACGCCGTCGGCAATCCTGATTATACCGAGCAAGAGCTGATTAACGAAATTTATGATGCCCGCAGTTTGTTGGTACCGTACATGACGTCACTGTATTCGCTCGAAGGAAACGCAAAGAATACGTTCGGGTTTTCTTCGTCAACTGACGGAACCGTCTTTGGAACCGCAGCTTACGCACCAGGAAAGGTCGGGCAAGGGATCAGCTTGAACGGCACGGATGGCTACGTTATGCTGCCGGCCTCGCACCCTATGTCCGCTTACAACGAGATCACCCTCGCAACTTGGGTGTATTGGAATGGAAGCAGCCAGTGGCAGCGGATCTTCGACTTTGGCAACAACACGAATCAATACATGTTCCTTACGCCGAAATCGGGCAGTAATAAGCTGCTGTTCGATATCAAGAACGGCAGCAGCGAACAATCCGTGGAAACTGCGCAATTGCCTGCCAATCAATGGGTGCATGTGGCGGTGACGCTGGGGAATGGCACGGCGAAGCTGTATGTGGGAGGCGCGCTGAAGGCGACCAAAAGCGGTTTCACGATCAAACCGAGCGATTTACAGCCTGGCACGAACTACATCGGCAAAAGCCAGTTTGCCGATCCGCTGTTTAACGGCATGATCGATGAATTCCGCGTATACAATCGCGTCTTAAGCGATGCCGAAATTGGGGCCGTGTATAACCAACCAGGAAATGGAGCTGACAAGAGCTTACTTACATTCTTGCTGGATCAAGCTGCTGCAGCAGGCAATGCCGGCATCTATACGGCTGACAGCGTGCAAGCTTTGCAGCAGGCAATACCTGGAGCGCAGGCTGTCGCCTCCGACTCCGGCGCAAGCCAGGCTCAAGTCGACACCGCAGCCGACAGCTTACGCACGGCCTATGAAGGTCTGGTCTATCTGCCGGGCGTTCCGGCGATCGCTCCTGTCATGGATAAAGCCGTCATCGCGGGCAATCAGCTCGCCTTCAAGCTTCATCAGTTGAACTCCGTTGCCGGCACCATATTCAGTGTCAGCGGACTGCCGCAAGGAGCGGTTTTCGATGCGGATAAGCGTACCGTCGTATGGATACCGGACAGAACGCAGGGAGGCGTCTATACCGTAACCTTAACAGCTGCAACGAACGGAGGGACAACTTCCCGTACTGTCAAGATCACCGTTAAGGGTCAACCGGTCATCGCTTCCAATGAAACTGTGGAGCTTATGTCAAAACAGGCGTTTACGTATCAGGTAAGAGCAACGGATCCGACGGGTGCCACGCTGACCTACAGCGCAGCCAAGCTGCCTTCGGGCGCGGCGCTCAACTCGGTCACGGGCGTCTTCACATGGACTCCTGCTCATGCGAATTATGGCGACAACTTTGTCACCTTTATAGTGAGCAACGGATTGTATAAGATCAGCCAAACAGTTGATTTCAAGGTCAATCTCGGCATGTTGAAGCCTGACGGCTACACCAAGGGCAGCTACTACCTGTATGAGAAGGAATTCAAGCGGATCCAAGCTGCGCTCGCTTTGCCTGGTGCCGATAAAGCGGCGCTTGTAGCACAGCTCGCTCAAGCAGAAGCGGCGCTGGTGTCAACAATCACACTCACTGCGCCGAAAGTTGATGTGACGTCTTCGATGGTCGTTGCTTCCACTGTAGCCTGGCCTAACGCCAGCGCAGGGTCGGCCGCAGTGAACGGATGGCGGGCGTTTGACGGTAATACGGGCACCTATACCGATACCACGGCCAACCCAAGCTGGATTCTCATCGATTTGGGTGAAGGCAATGCCAAATCCATCGGCAGTCTCAGGTTCTATCCGAGAAGCAATTTTGTTCCCCGGATCAACGGCTCGATCATTCAAGGTTCGGGCGATGGAACGAACTGGACCGATCTTTATACGATTAACGGCATAGGTGCGTTGGCATGGAATTCAGGCGTGATCACGAATACGACGGCCTTCCGTTATCTGCGCTTCTATTCTCCGGGCGGGAGCTCGAACGTCGCCGAGCTCGAGTTCTACGAGAAGCCGATCGACCGAACCCTGATCAATGTCTTGAATTCGGAAATCAAAGCGCTGAACGGCACGCAGTACGCGGCGAATCAATGGCAAGCTCTACAGAATGCACTCGACAAAATGAATGCTGTGCCGGCTGCCGCGTCTCAAGAGATCATTGATGCGGCTACCGCGGATGTGATTGCCGCGCTGAAGGCGCTGCCGCCGGTGACGACGGCTGCTGTCTCACCAGCTCAGCCGGATGGGCTTAATGGATGGTATGTACACGCTGTAACAGTTAGCCTTAATGTTTATGACAATCTGTCGGGCACAGCCAAAACCGAGTACAGTCTGGACGGCGGCCATACATGGCGGGCTTATACATCGGCGTTAGCGTTCGACAAAGATGACAAATATACCGTGAGCTACCGTTCGACGGACAATGCCGGTAATGCTGAAGAGGCCAAAATAATTAGTTTCAATCTGGATGCGACTCTACCTGCGATTACGGTTTCCGGCGTGGTGTACGGAACGTTCAACGATTCCGGGGATATGACTCCGATCATTAAGCTGAGCGATAACTTGTCCGGAGTTGACGGCAGCAAGACAACAGTCACGCTGGATACGTATGGCATACAGCAAGGAGCGACTATTCCGCTTTATACGCTGCCTCTCGGCTCGCACACACTGGTCGTGACGGCAAGCGACCTGGCAGGGAATACGAACAGCCAGACGATCATGTTCCAGACTACGACAAGCATCCAATCCTTGCAGGCTTTGGTCACTCGCTTTATAAATATGGGATGGATCGATAACCCGGGAATTGCCAAAAGCTTGCAAAGCAAATTGGCTGCGAACAATCTGCCCGATTTCGTGAACGAAGTGCAGGCGCAAAGCAGCAAGCATATCTCTGCGCAAGCCGCAGACTACTTGCTTCGGGATGCCAAGTATTTGTCCGCCTCCGTAAAATGACGTATCAAATTTGCTTAGTATAATAGTCTTTTGTTTTTCAGCTCCCTCTTGTGCAGACAGTATGGAAATAAACTTTCCAATTGTACGAGAGGGAGTTTTTCATACACCCTGATTCGGAAAGGCAGTATTAGGGCAAAGCAAAGTTGATATTTTGCAAGGGGGGGATGCGATTGGAGAAACGCCGGTAAAGTAGCTGCTGCGAAAAAAAGGCTAATGAATGGTCAAAACAAAAAGGAGATGATTTATGATGAAGAAGATGTTAGCGTTTTCAATTATTTTAAGTCTTCTGGTGAGCATGATAGGGTATGGTAATAAAGGACAAGCAGCTACTGCCTTTGTACATCCTGGCATCCTGCATACACAGACAGATTTCGACCGCATGAATCAGATGGTTAACGCGGGCACACAGCCGTATCTAGACGGTTATAATCAACTGTTGGGCAGCCCTCTTTCATCATCCAATTGGACCCCGCGTGCTACGGATACGATCATTCGCGGCGGTGATGGCGACAATGTATCCTTGTTGTACGTCGATGTTGCCCGCGCTTACCAGAATGCCTTACTATGGAAGATCACCGGAAACACGGCTAACGGCGACACGGCGCGTAACATTCTGAACGCTTGGTCGTCCACACTTACGACGGTCTCCGGCAATGCCGACCGCTATTTGGCTGCCGGACTTTTCGGATATCAAATGGCTAACGCGGCAGAGATTATGCGCGGCTATTCCGGTTTTAACGTGACCCAGATGCAAACCATGCTGTTGGATGTATTTTATAAGCCTCTTAACGAGCGCTTCCTTATTGGTAATGAATACGGTGGGGATCACAACGGCGCATACATCCAAAATTACTGGGCGAACTGGGATTTGGCCAATATGGCGGCGACAGTTGCAATTGGCATTTTCACTGACCGCCGGGATATCTACGACATAGGAATCGAATACTTTAAACATGGCGCTGGAAACGGTTCCATCTATAATGCGATTCCATTCCTGCACCCGGGTGGGCTCGCACAGTGGCAGGAGTCCGGGCGCGACCAGCCGCACACACAGCTGGGCATTGGATTAATGGCTTCGATAAATGAAATGGCTTGGAATCAAGGCGACGACTTATATGGGTGGGCCAATAACCGCTTCTTTCGCGCCGCCGAATACGTTGCCAAATATAACAACGGAGATGATAACGTACCGTTTGCGACCTACGAATGGGGCTCTGGCACAAACGGCGCTGTTCAAACACAAACGGTCATATCGGGCGCCGGTCGCAACGAATTACGTCCGGTTTGGGAAATGATTTACAACCATTACGCAAACCGTAAGGGGCTGTCGGTGCCCAATATTGCCGCACGCGCCCAGCTAATGAGACCTGAAGGCGGCCCTAACACCCAATGGCCTTCGACATTTGACCAGCCCGGACTCGGTACACTTCTCTATACCCGGCCGTCCGGCAGCGGTGGAACTGCAACTCTTCCTGGCGGAAATATTCCCGACGGCACTTATCGTTTCATTGTGCGCCACAACAGCAAGGCTATGGATGCAGCCGGAACAGCAAGTGGTTCAAGTATACAGCAATGGACATCTAATGGGGGAACTGATCAGCAGTGGACTGTGACCCATCTTGGCGGAGGTCAATATAGCGTCAAGAATGTGCAGAGCGGACTATATTTGGATATAGCAAGTGCCTCTTTGGATCATGGCGCCAAATTTAAGTTGTGGACCAGTAATGGCGGAGACAATCAGAAATTTGCTTTTATCCCTGTAGGCAGCGGTTATCATCGTATCACCCCAGTGCATAGTAACAAGCCAGCTGACGTGGAAGGTATCTCCACAGCAGATGGAGCCCTTATACAGCAATGGCGATATACGCTTGGCAGTCATCAGCAGTGGAAGCTCGAACCGATATCAGTAAACGTTCGCTTGCAATCGTATAATAATTCGGACCGTTACGTGCGGCACTCTAACTATCGTGCACGGATAGATGCTAATGTTTCTCCGGCTCAAGACGCACAGTTTAAGATGGTTTCCGGATTAGCCGATTCGAACGGGGTTTCTTTCGAATCCATCAACTTCCCTGGTCGCTTCCTGCATGTCCGTTCCAATGGAGAGGTATGGCTGGATCAGAACGATAGCACGACAACTTTCAAAAGTGATGCAACCTTCCGTCGCGTGGCCGGATTGGCGGATGCCCAAAAATCGTCCTACCAAATGTGGACGGATTCTACCAAATTTCTGCGCCACTCCAATTATCTGATGTATGCTCAGGCTGGATCAGGATCAACGTTTAACGCGGATGCGACATTCACTGAGGTCGCTCCTTAGGCCAAGTATTTTTCCAGAGGGCAGCTTCTTGTAACTCTCTGGAAGAAATATGGATATCGGAGGATGGTAAATCTGCCATCCTCCCTTTTTTTGTGGATTCGGTACAGCCGCCATTTCCTTTGCGGAGAAACCATGCATCTACACCATCACGTACACGGCTACCGACAAAGCAGGCAACAAAACAGTAAAAACTGCAACCGTCACAGTGCCGCATGATCAATCCGGCAATAACTAAAAAGGACCAAGTTAAGGGAGGAAGGCATTTGTGCCTTCCTCCCGATTCCAATCATGAGTCATAATGAGGTGAATACAGCGTATGTCATGGGCTATTAAAAAGCGGATTAGAGCTTTAACTCTTATCCGCTTTTTTTATATGTGGCTATAAGGCATTTTCGGAACAAGAATAGAGCCGATGAAGTAAAGCAGTGTGATGGTTCCAAAGCTGCACAGAGCAGCAAAAACAACGATTAGACGAATGATGGTTGGATTAACTCCGAGCCATTCTGCAATTCCTCCGCAAAGGCCGGTTAATTTACTATCTGTAGTGGATCTGAATAATTTGTTCATCGTATAAGTCTCCTCTCAAATATAAGCATTTTGTATGTCTGCTTCGTTCTTATGTCTTTATTGTAGCTTCTTTGAACTTCTACGAAAACGGACCGTTGGCGGTTATGGAAGCTGTACTAAAGTCGGGGATGTTCCACTACTTAAGGGGAGTTTAGTCTTCGACCCTCAGCCCATTGCTGTGGGCTTTTTGCTGTCCAACTAAAGGCCATATAGTTCCATTAAGTCTGACATTTTCATTAAGTTTTAATAAGTTCAAAGGGAATAACCTCTGAATAAAGAAATAAACAGTAGCAGGTATTCTAAACGGGAGGCTGAACATGGGAAAAACGTTATTTCATCGGCTGCTGCTTTCGTATATACCAATCTTTTTTATCGTTGTCACGTTTACGTTTTTCGTCTTTTTTCAGCTGCTAAGCGAGCAAAGCCGCAAGGAGGCGCTGAACGCCAACAAAATGCTGTCACTACAGGCGATGCGCCTGATCGATACCTCCCTGAAAGCAATTGACAATATGGTGATGACCGAATCGATTAACAATAAGCAATTGATTGATTTCTTCAATAATGAAGCAAAAGATAACGTTTACATCAATATAAGTGCGGTAAAAAAAATGCAAGATATGATCTCTTCCTATCCAATTATCGATTCGATCTATTTGGTGCGTTTTGAAGACAATTTCGTTCTCAGCAATGCGACAAGCGATCAGCTCAGCAATTATAAGGATGAGCCGTTCATTAAGCGAGCCATGGTTCCACAGTTGTCCAAACACTGGTCAGGCGTTAGAGACTTTGAGCAGTTTACGGTCAAAGGCAGCAAGCCTGTTGTCAGTCTTGTCCGGGGGGCGCCGTTCATAACGAGCGAGAAAGGAATGATCGTTGTCAATGTGGCGACCGATTCTTTGCAAAAAAATATCGCCGACCTGTACGATTCGAAAGCAAGCTTTATCGGGGTTCAGGATGCTTCAGGCAACGATTTGTTTAAAGATGCGAGCTCTAATGAACAAGCAAGGGTATTCTCCAATTACGTATCGAGCTATACAGGATGGTCTTATCAAAGCGGACTTGTCAACGGCAGGGTGTTTCATATCGTCTCCTCGCTATATAATGTGTGGTTTATTATCGGGATCGCGATGATTGTGTTTGGATTCATATGGCTGGTTTATGTGACCAGACGCAATTCCAAACCGCTTGAGCAGATTGTGGCGCGTATTCGCGGTTACCGTCTTCCACTGTCAGGTAGTGTGTCCAAGGAGGGCGGGGATGAGTTTTCGTTCATCGAATCGGCGCTCGTAAATATTATTGAGCAGTCCAATCAGTATCAGCAAAAGCACAAAGAAGATATGCATCTTCGAACGAAGTATTTGTTTCATCAGCTCATTGAAGGCGGTACGGGCTTAACGATTGATGAATGGATGGAAGAAACGAGCAGCCTGCAGCTTCCGCGCCCTTCCGACGGACAAGTGGTGCTTGTGATCGAAATGGATAAATACAATGAATTTTGCCGCCAATACTCGCGCATAGACCAGAATCTGCTTAAATTCGCCCTTCGCAGCGTCATTCAGGAGCTTGCCCCTAAGCATGAGCTTGAGTTGTGGGCAGAGTGGACTTCCGCGTCTCAGCTCAGCGTCATGGTGTTCGTCGACAGCGAGGAGGAGACCAGCGAGCATTCTGCGATTCTCGAGCTTTTTGAAAGCGTACGTGTGTGGACGCAGGATAACCTTAAGTTTACGGTAACTATCGGTATCGGCGAGCAAGTTGTACAACTTTCCGATGTTGCAAATTCGTATAAAGAGGCGCTTACGGCGCTGAAACACAAAATTGTGCTCGGGGAAAACCGGCTCATTACAAGCAAGCACATCGCAAATCACGGTCAAGCCGAAGTGTTCTCGCATCTGAACGCGATTCGCTCCATTGTTCAGTCGTTCAGACTGCTCGATGACGAATGGATGGTGAAGTACGACGAGTTGTTTGGTGAAATGAAACAGGGGCTGCTGACGAAGGACGAGATTACGAATCTGATGAATTATTTAATTTATTATTTGGGCAGGGAAATGGCGGGATTGACGAAAGAGTTTCAAGAAATATGGGTAAGGGACGGTTTGCCCAAGCTCAGCGAAACCATTGATCATTGCCATTCACTCGGCCAAATGCGGGAAGAGACCTTGGCCGTGCTGAATAGTCTAGCCACTGTTTTGCAGGAAGCGCAGGAGCAGCGTCTGCATGCAGCTACGATTCGCGATATGCGGAAATTCATCGAAGAGCAATACGCCAATCCGAATATGTCGCTCGATTATCTCAGCTCAAACTTCAACATCAATGCCAAATATGTAAGTAAGCTGTTTAAGGAAGAGACCGGACAGAAGTTCGTCGACTTCCTGATCGATATCCGCATGCAGGTTGCACAGCGTCTCCTTGCGGAATCGCAAGTCTCCATGCAGGAGGTAGCTGAACAGGTCGGTTATACGAGCGCGATCTCATTCAGTCGCGCGTTTAAGAAAGTGGTTGGCTGCTCCCCCAGCGAATTCCGCGAGGAAGCAGCACGTAGGGAGACTGGGTGAAATTGGTTAAGCGGTAGAAAAGAGTTTGCAGAGCTTGTTCACCTATCAGTTTAATAATGATTATCCAGCAGCAGCTCCGGCTATTAACCGGAGCTGCGCGTATTTTCAGGCTATGCGAAAAAGGTTAGGGCCACGATTCTTGTTTCTTGCAGCATCCTATTATCACACTCTAATATTAAGTTATGAAAGCGCCATCAGCACAGACGAAAGGAGAAGGAGCTAATGTCAATCATCCAAAAGGAAGTAAGGACGTCCATACCTCCAAACCACAGCAAGCAGCATAAAACGGCAATGCCCGGCAGTAAGTCATCTTTAAACATTGTTGGGAAAAAAATGAAGCGTCACTGGCAGTTATATTTGGTTGTATGGCTGCCGCTTCTTTATCTGGTCATTTTTAAATATATACCTATGGCTGGTGTTGTCATTGCTTTCAAAGATTACAACGTCATCAAAGGCATTTGGGGAAGTCCCTGGGTTGGTTTGAAATATTTTGAACAATTTTTTGAATCGCCGAATTTTTGGTTGTATATGAAGAACACACTCGGCATCAGTACGTACGGTTTGCTTGTCGGATTTCCGGCCCCGATTCTACTGGCGCTGGCTTTGAATGAAATACGCAACGGATTTTTCAAAAAGAGCGTGCAGATGGTCACTTACGCGCCTTACTTTATTTCGACGGTTATCATGGTATCTATTCTTATCGTAACACTGTCGCCGAACGTCGGAATCATCAGCAAGTTTCTGCAAATGCTCGGTGTGGAAAACACAAACTTCATGGGGATCCCCAGCTTGTTCAAATCGATCTATGTCTGGTCGGATGTTTGGCAGTATACGGGTTACGGTGCCATCATTTATATAGCGGCTCTGTCAGGTGTTAACCCTGAATTGTATGAATCGGCTAAAGTGGATGGCGCGTCAAGACCTCAGAAGATCATCCATATCGATATCCCTAGTCTTATTCCGGTTTCTGTCATCCTGCTCATTTTGAATTTAGGCAACATTATGAAGCTTGGCTTCGAAAAAATATATTTGATGCAAAATCCACTCAACGTCAGCACGTCGGAAGTCATTTCGACCTATGTGTACAAGGTGGGTCTGCTTAGCTCCAGCTTCAGCTTTTCGGCAGCAATCGGCTTATTCAACTCGGTCGTTAACCTGATTCTTCTCGTGGGTATCAATTATTTGGCAAAGAAGCTGTCTAATTCGAGCTTGTGGTAAAAGACGGCGACACAAGAACCGATGATGCGCACAATTCCAGAGCGTCAGTCCGTAGTAAGGAGGAGTATATGTGTTAAATACATCAACGATTCAGGAATCGCGGGGCGACCGGTTGTTTCTGCTAGGCATCTACATGCTATTAACCGTGGTGCTGATAATCGTCCTGTTCCCGCTCATTTTCATCATCAGCTCATCGTTTAGCTCGCCGCAAGCTGTCGTATCCGGTAAGGTGTGGCTGTTTCCGGTCGATTTTACGCTGGAAGGCTATAAAGCAGTGTTCCGCAATCCGCAAATCGTATCCGGTTACTCAAATTCGCTCTTTTATGCCGTCGCCGGTACGGCCGTCAATGTTGCATTGACCGTTATGCTTGCTTATCCGCTGGCCAGAAAAACATTCTACGGCCGCAATTTTATTATGGTACTCCTAGTCATCACGATGATGTTCGACGGAGGACTTATCCCGTTCTATCTGGTCGTGAAAAACCTGCATATGCTCGATACTCGCTGGGCGATGATTTTACCAGGGGCGATGGCGGTGTTTCAGGTTATTGTCGCCCGCACCTTTTTCCAGACAACAATTCCCGATGAGATCGCTGAAGCGGCTGAACTTGACGGCTGCAGTGACATCCGCTTCATTACCAGTATCGTGATTCCGCTCTCCAAACCGATTCTGGCAGTGCTAACGCTGATGTATGCTGTCGGCCATTGGAACGCTTACTTCGATGCATTGATTTTCCTGAAATCGCCGAATTTATTCCCTCTGCAAATCGTGTTGCGCAACATTCTGATTCTGAACACCATCGATCCGACCATGGTGTCCAAAGTTGATCAAATGTTGGCTCAGCAGGGGTTGAAGGACTTGCTCAAGTATTCGCTTATCGTTGTTGCGAGTGCACCTGTACTGATCATTTATCCGTTCGTGCAGAAGCATTTTGTTAAAGGCGTCATGATTGGTTCATTGAAAGGGTAGCGCTATAGCGTCCAAGCAGCCCAATTAACATGAAAGGTGGTGGTGAGTTCGTCGTGCAGCTTAGATCACTTCATTTGGGTTCAAATGATAGGGTTCGATAAAACGGGAGGAGTCGTCTATATGAAAAAATGGAATAAAGCTTACACGGGTACGATGGGGGTAGCATTAAGCTTATCGCTCGTTTTGAGCGCTTGCAGCACAGAATCAGGTACGCCAGCGGCAAACACACCTTCAGGTAGTGCGCCTGTCGCTAGCGATGTGTTCTCACCTGTAGGAGAGTATCCGATCGTAAAGAAGCCGATGACGATCAAAATGTTTGCACCTCAGCTCGCCAGCATCGAGAATATGGAGACCAATACATTTACCAAATACGTTCAGGACAAGACAAACATTCAAATTAAATGGGACCTCGTACCTGACAAAGCGCTTAACGACCGCAAACAACTAATGCTGGCAAGCGGCGATTATCCAGAAGTGATTTTACATGGGTCCTTGACCAAAGACGAGCAGATGAAGTTCGGCAAGCAGGGTGTGTTTATTCCGCTGAACGACTTGATTGATAAATATGCGCCGAACTTCAAGAAAGCGATGGCTGATCTGCCTTATCTGAAGAGTTCGATCACGGCGCCAGATGGCAACATTTATGCGCTTCCGCAAATAAACGAATGCTATCACTGTAACTACGCTCAGAAGCTGTGGATTAACCAGTCTTGGTTGGATAAGCTCGGGCTGAAAATGCCGACAACGACGGATGAGTTTTACGAAGTGCTGAAAGCATTTAAGGAAAAAGATCCGAACGGCAACGGTAAAAAAGACGAAATTCCGCTTACGGGTTCCGACGACATGTGGGCAGGTAACATCTCCTCCTTTTTGATGAACTCGTTCATAATCGACGACCAGGTGGATAAAGACAGTGGCACATTCCTCCAGTTGAAAGACGGCAAAGTGGATTTGGTCGCCAATAAAGCAGAATGGAAGCAGGGATTGCTGTACCTGAACAAGTTATATAAGGAAGGACTGATCGATCCAGCGTCATTTACGCAAAATTCCGACGCGATTCAGCAATTGGGCAACCGTCAGGACGCAAATGTGATGGGAGGCATTACAACGGCATTGATCAGTTACGCGCACTCGCCGGATGAAAAGCACCCGCGACATAGAGACTACGTAACCGTTCCTCCACTCAAAGGACCGAACGGTGTGCAGCAAGCAGGGTATTTTGCGGGAGTGGGCAGCTCGCAGATGGCGATTACGAATAAAGCGACGAAAGAACAGCAAATTGCCGCAATCCGTTTGGCCGACTATTTGTACACGGAAGAAGCGATCGTACTTCAAGAGCGCGGTCCGGAAGGCCAAGGATGGCGCAAAGCGAAGGACGGCGAGCAGGATATGAACGGCAAGCCGGCGAAATATGCCATTATTCCAAAAGCTGAAACGAAAACGACGCACAACGATGGTTGGGAGCAGATTGGTCCATCTCTCCGCACGTTCCAATATCGCGATTCGTGGGCAGCTCTTCAAGATCCGTTTGCAGAAGGCGCATATGAAGTTCGACTAAAGCGTGAATCGGCGAAGTATGAACCTTTCCAATCGAAGCATATGTACCCGTCTAGCGTGTTCATCGCACTGGAAGATGCGGAAGTGGCAGCTCAACTGAAAACGACAATCCGCGATTACATTAAGTCCAACATGGCACAGTTCATTACGGGCAGTAAAGACATTGAGAAAGATTGGGATAGCTATGTAAAAGGTTTTGACGGTCTGCAGTTAGGTAAGTATATCGAAATCTATCAAAAGGCAATTGCCAAAAAGTAACTATTATAGCTTCCTTATGTTCCGCCTCTGGATCTGATCTGGTGGCGGAACTATATGATTTCTGACTGCTCAATCTAAGGCGATTAACATACTAATGAAAGAAAGCGAGTGTGGCTCATTCATGGATACTAACGTTTTAGCGATACCGACCCTGCAGCAGATGGCCTGGCAGGACTTGGAGCTGGGTATGTTTTGCCATTTTGGCATGAACACGTTTTGCGATCAGGAATGGGGGGAGGGTACAGACTTACCACAAAAGTTCAATCCGACGCAGCTGGATGCGCGCCAGTGGGTGAGGACAGCAAAGCTGGCCGGATTTAAATATTTTGTTTTGACGGCCAAGCATCATGACGGGTTCTGCTTATGGCCAACGAAGACGACCGATTATTCGGTTAAGTCGAGCCCTTGGAAAGATGGACAAGGGGACGTTGTCCGTGAAGTGTCCAATGCTTGCCGGGAGGAAGGCTTGCAGTTCGGTTTGTACTTGTCGCCTTGGGACCGTCATGAGCCGTGCTATTCGGACAAAGCGGCATACGACGATTTCTATGCCGAACAATTGACGGAGCTGTTGACACGGTACGGTCCGCTTGTTGAGGTATGGTTTGATGGGGCAGGCTCTCAGGGACGGGAGTACGACTGGCAGAGAATTATCGGACTTGTCACACAGTACCAACCGGATGCGATGGTGTTCAATATGGGGCAGCCGACGATTCGATGGGTTGGAAACGAAGACGGCGTTGCCCCATACCCGTGCTGGAATACGGCGGAGAGTGCACGCGAGAGTATGTTCACAAGTGACATGCTTACTTGGATGGAAGGAACTACGTCATGGGTGCCTGCGGAGTGCGATGTGCCGATTCGCAAACGGCATTGGTTCTGGCATCCGGACGACGAGAGCAGCCTGCACAGCTTGGAACACTTAATGGATCTTTACTACCGCTCTGTCGGGCATGGTGCTACACTGTTGTTAAACGTGGCTCCTGATGACCGCGGTTTACTGCCGGAAGTGGACGTTCAGCGTGTGATCGAATTGGGCGATGAAATCCGTCGCCGGTTTGATGCTCCGCTTGCTGTTACAACAGGAGGAGGAACGGAAGTTACGCTTCATTTGGAGGGCGAGCAATTCGTCGACCACGTTGTTTTGATGGAAGATATCGCGCACGGCGAACGGGTACGGGAATATGTGCTTGAAGCGAAGTGTAAGGGCGAGTGGGTGGAGCTTGTAAAAGGAAGCGCCATCGGTCACAAAAAAATCGACAAGTTTAAAGCGGTTGAGACAAGCGAATTGAGAGTCCGGTTTACCGCGTGCGCAGCGACGCCGATTGTACGTAAATTTGCCGCTTACTCAGTAAATTGATTCGAAGGTTGAATGTTAATCGATGAATACTTGGAGGTATGAAGATGAAAATCGGGCTTAGTTCTTATAGTTTGCTGCAGGCGTTGAAGTCGGAAAAAATGACTATTCTGGATGTTGTTCAGTGGGTGAAAGACAACGGAGGCGAGCATCTGGAGCTTGTTCCGTATGGCTATACGCTTGTAGATAACCTGGAGTTGGCGGATGCGCTCAGGGATAAGGCGAGATCGCTCGGCATTGACTTGTCGAACTATTCAATACCCGCTAACTTCGTGCAAGGGACGGAGGAGGAATTCGAAGCGGAGATGGACCGCGTCAAGCAGCACGTTGATCTTGTGCATCGATTGGGCATGAGGCATATGCGCCATGATGTTACTGCCTTTACACTGCCTCCAGAGAAAATGACAATCGAATACTTTGAAAACAGTTTACCGCTCATCGTTCGCGGAAGCCAAATTATTGCCGACTATGCGGCAAACTACGGCATTACGACAACGATTGAAAATCACGGTTTCTCCGTGCAGGCGAGCGACCGGGTGCAGCGCGTGCTAGCCGAAGTGAACCGTCCAAATTTTAAAACGACATTGGATGTAGGTAATTTTATGTGCGTGGACGAAGCCCCACTTGTCGGCGTGCGTAAAAATTTACCTTATGCTTCTTTAATCCATTTTAAAGACTTTTATTTCAGACCGTACTATCAAGACCCAGGAGAAGGTAATTGGTTCCGAACTACAAACGGAAATTATTTAAGGGGCGCAATCGTCGGCCATGGAGACATCGAGATCAGAGAAATCATAAAGCTGATCAAAAATACGGGCTATGATGGCTACGTAACTGTAGAATTCGAAGGAATGGAAGACTGTGAAATCGGTTCGCGGATAGGTATGAATAACTTAAGAAAATTGTGGAATGAAATGTAAGTGAAAGACTTCTGTCGAGCGTTAAGTTGCTAAGGATAATGTAAGGAAAGTAATCAATTACGAGAAGGCAGCCGTCCAGGATCGGCTGCTTTTTTCGCATAAGGGTAGCATGCTAAATTCAAACTTTCACTGTACAATATTTGGTTTTTCTCCTATGGTGGAAAATAATTCAAAAACTTTTCAAGGGGGAAGATGCATGTACGGAAAAATACCGTTGTTTATAGTGACAGGTGCAAGTGGTGCAGGGAAGACATCAGTTGTTAAGGAACTGAGAGGATTATTACCAGATGTTGATATTTTCGACATTGATTCCATTCATCCATTTGTGGGAGACGACTGGAACAAAATTCAAAATATTTGGCTTCGTGTTGCAAGAAATATAGCCGAAAGTGGTCGAATATCTATAATATGTGGAACAATGATGCCATGGGATGTTGAAAAGTGTGAGGATTATCATTACTTCAAGAATATTTACTATTTGAACTTACATTGTGATGATGAAACCCGTGAATTACGATTACGTGCAAGGAATTGGTCAGAGGAAATGATAGAAGAGCATAAATCCTTTGCAAAGTGGTTGCTTGAAAATGCTGACAAAGCATACACACCATCAATGCCGACCGTCGATACTTCTAAAACGGCGGTAAATGAAGTGGCTCTTCAAATACGTGAATGGGTACGTGGACATATCAAAGTGTAATTATAGGGTGTATGAATAACCAGAACTCATATTTTATCCAATTGCAGGTGTATACCATTAAAGGATGCATCTTCGAGGGCTATCCTCCGAATCCGAACGGAATCGGTTGAGGATATCCCTTTCCTTATGGTTTGGCGAGCCAAAGCTCGTCGGTAGAGTCTGAGAATCCAGAAATCGACTTCTCAGCAGACCGTCCCGCGCGTCCGTGCTGATTAGCTCATAAATGATTTCGAACAATGAAAAACGTTGGTACGGGAATAATGATGCAATTTTTTTTCCTTTTTGAATGAAAATCGGTTATTATGTTAATGAAATAAAAATAGAAAGTGGGATCAATCGTGGGCCGTAAGTGGAATAACATTAAAGAGAAGAAAGCTTCTAAAGATGCAAATACAAGTCGAATTTACGCTAAGTTCGGGCTAGAAATTTATGTAGCAGCGCGGAAGGGTGAACCGGACCCTGAAGCGAATCGTGCTTTGAAAGTTGTACTCGAACGAGCAAAAACCTATAATGTGCCGAAAGCAATTATTGATCGCGCCATCGATAAAGCAAAAGGAAGCTCAGATGAAATTTATGAGGAGCTTCGTTATGAGGGCTTCGGACCAAACGGTGCGATGGTCATCGTGGACGCACTGACGAATAACGTGAACCGTACAGCTTCAAGCGTACGTGCAGCATTTAGTAAAAATGGCGGTAATATGGGTGTAAACGGCTCAGTCGCTTATATGTTCGATGCCACCGCTGTCATCGGTATTGAAGACAAGAGCATCGATGACATCATGGAAATTTTGCTGGAAGCAGATGTAGACGTTCGTGACATTGCTGAAGAAGATGACATCGTTATGGTTTACGCTGATCCGGAGCAGTTCCATGCTGTTCAAGAATCATTCAAAAAGGCTGAAATCACGGAGTTTGCCATTGCTGAACTGACAATGTTAGCGCAAAACAACGTCACCTTATCGGAAGAAGGACAAGCCCAATTCGATAAATTGATTGATGCTTTGGAAGATTTAGAGGATGTGCAGCAGGTTTATCATAACGTGGAATAACCAGCAAGAAAATTGGTCTCATAAAACAACGAAAAAGGCTGGTTCCTGTACGCAAAAGGAACCAGCTTTTTTGTATAAACAAGATATGTTTCAATAGGCACCAGTCTACGAGATCTGTCTGCCTTTATTAAGGGACTTCATATCTATATTGGAGTTGGCAAGCAGAGGAAGCATCTTCACGCTACTAATCATGGGAGAAAGGCACAGGTGGCAAGTTGGAACGTACTCAAACGCAAAATTGTCCCGAATCCAGCCCTTACAACCTTCTTTCTTGCAAGCCCAGATTTTTGTGTTTTCCTGAGGGAGATCCTCTAACGATTTTCTTCGAAAATACAAAGTTAACTCCTCCTTAGATTAAAAAAACTGCCCTTAACACTTGTTAAGGACAGTTTACTTTGTTTGTTTATTACAGTTTTACAACATTCTCGGCTTGAGGTCCGCGGTTGCCTTGAGCTACATTAAACTCTACACGTTGCCCTTCGTCCAGTGATTTGAAACCATCGCCTTGAATCGCGGAGAAATGTACGAATACGTCATTTCCGCCTTCCATTTCGATAAAGCCAAAGCCTTTCTCTGCGTTAAACCATTTTACTGTTCCTGTTTCCATAATAAATTACCTCCAAATAGTTATTTAACATGTTTTTTTAAACAAAAAAATCACACATTGAAAAAGGTACCATTACACAAATGATCACTTTTTCAATATGTGAATTTATGTTAGAGCTGTTTATAAGATCATCTTAACACATAAAAGTATGTAAAGCAAATTAACATGGATCCAATTTGCTGATCTCCCAAAGACCAATCACATCATATAGTTGTATAATGCAAGTATATAGTTTCGTCATACAAAACTGGAGGGGAACCGTCATTAAGGCAAATGAAATCATGGTTCGTCAAGTCTACAAGGTAAAAGAAGGCGATACTGTACGCGTCGTGATTGAAAAATTTATTAAGCACCGAATCAGTGGGCTTCCCGTTGTTAACGATCGGAATGAAGTGGTTGCTTACCTTAGCGATGGGGATATTATGCGTTATATCGGCAAGCATGATGACCATGTCTTCGGTTCTTATTTCTACACGGCAATCATCAAGGGAGACAATGAAGAGTTCCACGAAAGAGTGCGCAGCTTGCTTCCTTTGAATGTGATGAAAATCGCCAGAAAGAAGGTATTTACCGTAGACTCAGAAGAGGAGGTAGAGCAAATTGCTGCTATATTGGGTAAAAAACGAATTAAAAAACTGCCTGTACTGCACCAAGGCGTTCTTGTCGGAATAATAAGCAGGGGGGATGTTATTCGGCATTCCTTTCAGTCTATTTTATAAGGATCTTTCAAGCAATAAGACGCTATTTTTTTCAACAACAAACAAGGAGCAGACTGCAGCTGCTCCTTGTTTTTAATAGATAGGGCAGAGTATTCACAATCCATTGGTAGCTGAGAATTGACCTTTGAAGAAATAAGCTCTTGATTTGTGAAAATACTGCAATTCCGCATAACGATAATACGCTACAGAATTGCTGGCATTAATCATCCTTTGTCGTTCATAATGATCCGCCAAGGCTGCGTGCTGTAAGTAATTTTGTTGTGCAGATTGAATCATGGATTGTTGACCTGCTGGCATTTGTTGAGGTTGATACATGTTAACAACCTACCTTTCCTGAAATTCGTTTATTATATGCCATAGGATTTTCCTTGGTCAAAGGTGTGGCTAACAGGCAGGTTAGCTGATGGTAAATTGTTGAAAATCGAACGAAAGGTTTGATTTGCACTTGCTTTTGCTTGGCGAATTACAAAGACCGTTAATTATCGTTATATTTCTGAAAATAATCGTGTAGAGATCTCTTTCATTTCATTCCTATAATGGACATGAATGTTATTACATTTTACAAGGAGAGATTTTATGCGAGAAAGGATTGCGAAATGGGTAGCTTTGTTCATGCTTTTGTTTATGACTGTCCCTTCCAATGCCGGTATTGGCGTTCAGACAGCGTATGCGGAAAGTCAAACCTACGAAGCGGAAGCACCGGTTAATGTTTTAAGCGGTAACGCGTCAGTGGCCGAATGCACCGTATGCTCGGGAGGAAAGAAGGTAGGCGGCCTCTATCAAGGAAGCTCGCTGCAATTCAATGGAATTACCGTGAGCGAAGCTGGAAGCTACAAGGTGTCGGTTTCTTACATATCCGGCGATCCTCGTTCGGTGAACATCCGTGTAAATGGAGGGAATGCGGAAAATTACGATTTTCCCAAAACGGCTGACTGGAACACGGTCGGCACTTTTGATGTCACGCTTCCATTAAATGCCGGTACGAACACAATCATGTTCGACGACGGAAATTGGTATTCGCCGGACATTGACAAGATCGTAATCGCGCCCACAGCAACTCCAAATCCCGGAGGAGGTGGTGGAAGCGAGACTCCGCCGACATACGCACAATATTACGAGGCAGAGTCAGTAGTAAATATGCTTAATGGTAAGGCTTCCGTATCCAATTGCGGCAAGTGTTCAGGAGGCAAAAAAGTCGGCGATTTGTATCAAGGAAGCTCGTTACAATTCAATCAAATCCAAGTGAATGCTCCTGGTATTTACACGGTGAAACTGTACTATATTTCAGGCGATCCTAGATCCTTGCAAGTCAGTGCTAACGGAGGGACAGCCGAGCTGTATGATCTGCCGAAAACGACGGATTGGAACACAGTAGGGACGTTTGACGTCGATCTTTCTTTAACGGCGGGCAGCAACACGATCATTTTATCTGACGGCAATGCATACTCCCCTGATATCGATAGGATCGCAGTGTCGCCCAAAATCGTTACCTATGAAGCGGAGTCTTCCGCTAACACACTTGCTGGCAAAGCTAGCATTGCGAATTGCAGCAGCTGTTCCGAAGGTAAAAAAGTCGGCAATATATATCAAGGCAGCTCCTTACAATTTAACGGGGTTGAGGTGGGGTCAACCGGGAATTATCAAGTAACGGTTTCTTATATATCCGGCGATCCTCGTTCCGTACAAGTGAGAGTAAACGGCGGAGAAGCTGAAACGTACGATTTTCCGAAAACACCCGACTGGAACACGGTGAATACGTACGTCATTCCTTTAGCTTTAGTGGCCGGGAGCAATACGATCCAGTTTGCTGACGGCAACGGCTACTCCCCAGATTTGGATAAAATCGTGGTCGGTCCGAAGAGTGAACCGAATCCTGGCGAAGACGATAACGTTGGGGGCAGCCTTGGCGAGCCCGTCGAGTCGAAACAGTACGGTTCCATCACCGTAACGCATTATACGTATGGCGCGACTTTTTCGAACGGTGAGACTACCATTACGTATCATACAGACAGCGGTCTGGCGGATTATTCCTGGAAGGACGCCAAAATTGTAAAAGGTGTATACGGCAGCTTACAATTGGGCGAACTTGTTACTAGCAAGAGTTATACCAGTCATACCTTATCGGATGCTGCGATCGTCCCGGTTCATGACGGTTTCGGTACTGGGCTTCGGTTTACGGTAATCAACGAGTCACCCGGTAAACCTTCGCTGCATCAAATCTATACCATGTATGAAGGAAAGAGCTTCTTCCTTACCCAGTTAGAAGCGGTTAATACTTCATCCATGACGACGAATAACATGGCTCCTATCGTTGTAAACAATAGCGGCGGAGTGGATATTGGAAGCTATGCGGATAACAGAGCGCTATTTGTCCCATTTGATAATGATAATTGGATTCGGTATAAGGCCCAATCGATCAACACTGCGAACACTGGGTACGAAGTAACGGCTATTTACGATAACACGAATCGAAATGGTCTCGTGATCGGCTCCGTCACTCACGATACATGGAAGACGGGTATTACTTGGAACGGGTTTAATAATAAATTGAATAACCTGACGGTGTATGGCGGAGCAGCATCCAACATAACGCACGATGTCGAACCTCACGGAAACATTTCAGGTACTGAATTAAAGTCACCAACCGTGTTTGTCGGCTATTTTGCGGATTACCGTTCTGGTCTCGAGGAATACGGACGTGCGAACGCTGTATTCACCCCGCCTTTAAGCTTCCAAGGCTCTGTTGCCCAAGAAGTACCGGTAGGCTGGAACAGTTGGGGGGCCTACGGCAGCAATCTCACCTATCAAGATGTGATAGATACGTCGAATTACTTCAAGACACACCTTCAAAACAATAATTATAACAACAATGGCGCACTCTACATTAACTTGGACTCCTATTGGGACAATTTATCGGATACCCAGTTGCAAAATGCAGTGGCAACAATCCGTCAAAATGGTCAGCAAGCCGGTATTTATTGGGGACCCTTCGTTTACTGGGGCAATAATATGAGTCAGACGGTCGAGGGTACGAACAACCAATATACGTACGGAGACATTGTATTAAAGGATAGCACTGGGAAAGTTTTGCCTACTCTGGATGGCGCCTATGCGCTTGATCCGACTCATCCGGGCACGAAAGCACGAATGGATTATTTTTTGGGGAAATTTAAGGCTTTAGGTTTCACTTATATCAAATTAGATTTCTTAACACACGGTTCTTTGGAAGGGAAGCATGCCGACCCAACCGTGACCACTGGTATTCAAGCTTATAATCAAGGGATGGCTTACGTGAACAGTGTCATTGACGGCAGTATGTTCATTAGCGAATCGATTGCGCCGTTATTCCCCAGCCAATATGCACACAGTCGTCGAATCTCTTGCGATGTGTACGGTAAAATCAGTGAAACCGAATATGAGTTGAACGCGCTTACCTATGGTTGGTGGCAGAATGGTACGATTTACCCGTACACCGACCCTGATCATATGTCGTTGTCTAGGGCAAGTTCCTTGGACGAAGCGCGCAGCAGAGTAAATTCTGCCGTTATTTCCGGTACGGTCTTCTTGAATTCGGATGACGTTCGTAATGAGAGCGCTCAAGCCTACATGAACGAGTTATTGACGAACAAGGAAATCAACCGAGTCGCTTTACTAGGAAAAGCTTTCCGAGCGGTCGAAGGGAACACCGGAGCAAATGCGGCTGATACGTTCGTTCTGAATGACGATGGAACTTACTATGTCGCTGTCTTCAATTACAGCGCAGCTACCTCTTCGACGAAGTCTGTCGATCTGGCCCGTGCAGGATTGAGTGGCATCAGTCATTATCTGCGCACGGATTTATGGACGGGAGCTGAGGATAAGGTGAGCGGTAAGCTGAACGTAACCCTGAAGCCCGCCGAGTCTAAACTGTTTAAGCTTCAGCTTGATTCTATTCCTCCTACGACGAGCGTCGTCTTCGATGGGATCAGCGGTACTGGAGCCTTTACCAACAAAGACATCACGATGACGTTGAGCGCAGCGGATCAACCGGGAGGCTCCGGCATCCAGTTGACTGAATATCAGCTGAACGGTGAAAATTGGGTAACGGTCAACGGACCTGTAACGCTATCCGAGGAAGGCGTTTACAGCATTCATTATCGATCGAAGGATCGATCCGGTAATGTGGAGGATGCCAAGCAAGTGACTGTAGGCATCGATCGCACAGCACCCGTTGTCCGAATAACGGATCCATTAACCATCTGGCAAACAGATCCGTTGAGCCTGCCTGTTCAGATCACGGATGCGCTAAGCGGCATAAGCAATAGCACCGTTCAACTGGATAAGAAAATCATGGGCAATCCAATCATAGCTGCCCCTGCAGCTTTAGCCGTTGGAAACCATGTGATCGAGGTAACCGGGACGGATCTGGCCGGCAATGTAACGGCGAGTACGTATACGCTTCAGGTACAGATAGATGCCAATCATTTCATTGATCTCATCAACATCGGTGTTGCGAACGGTTCGATTACGATTTCAGACAAAGGGAAGGAATTGCTTGCCAAAGTGGAAGCGATTGTGCGCAGCAACAATAAAGAAGTGACTGTCCGCCAACTAAAGGCGCTGCGCATCTTTGTGGAAGCTTTAACCGGCAAAAAGATCAGCAAAGAATTTTCTGTGATTCTCATCGCTGACATTGATTATCTCATCCAGAATGTCAGTAAATAGACGTAAGAAAAAGGGGCTCTTGGAGCCCCTTTGTTACACATTTTTATTGGGTTAGGGTAAGGCGATTCCCCAATTGGCTTCGTTCGGCAGCTTCGTGAAGGTAGAAAGGCCATTGGGGTTATCAATGTTGTATCTTATAATATCCAATCTAGATCCCAATTTAAGCCATATTTTCTAATCAACTTATGAACTAATACCGTGCAGCGGAATACGAATTTGCGCCTTCGTCCCGATGCCGAACTTACTATAAAGCGTAACACCGTATTCGTCGCCAAATGCTAATTTGATCCGCTGGTCAACATTGGTAATCCCATACCCCGAGACGTTGTCGGTTTTATTCAGAGCGCGTTCCAGTGTTTCAGTCCGCATGCCCATCCCGTCGTCGATCACTTCCAGATAAATATCACGATCATCTTTGTACACCTTGATGATGATATTAATTCCCACGTCATCGTCCCAAACGGCATGATTGATGGCGTTTTCGACAAATGGCTGTAACGCCAGCTTGACCGTTTGATAAGCAAGCACGGAGTCGTCAATCGCATAATGGAGTCGAAGCAGTCCCTCGAACCTGTGTTGCTGGATGGCGATGTAGTACTTGGTGAGTTTGATTTCTTCACTGATGGGCACTATCATTTTTCCTTTATTTAAGGAGATCCTGTAAAACTTGGCAAGGTGAGAGACCATTTCGCTGATCGTGTTATCTTTGTGTTTAACGGCTAATGCTGAGATGGACGCTAACGTATTATATAAAAAGTGCGGATTGATTTGGGCTTGCAGCATGTTCATTTCCGCTTCTTTCTTCGAAATTTCCTTCTTGTAGACCTCATTGATCAGTTCTTTCAGGCGACCTGTCATTTTTTTGAATGCAAATGATAACTGGCCTATTTCGTCATGCCCCATAAACTTCATACTGACATTAAAATCTTCCCGTTCTACCCGTCGGATGACCTGAAGCAGGGATTCGATCCGTTTGGTGAAGAACCGTGCTGTTATATAAATCAAAACAACGGAGATAGCTATGCTGCTCAAAGCCATGATTAGAATTCGCTTGGAGGCGATTTGAGCGTTGGTAATAAAGCTTTTGTATGGGATGACAGAAATCGTTTTCCAGCCATTCTTGATCGTGTTGTAAACGACGAGTGATTTCTCGCCATTGTACAGGCTGTCGAAGCTTCCTGAGTTGTTATCGCCGAAAGTACCGGGGATCAATGTGCCTATATTTTGGTTCAGAAGCGCTTTATTGCGGTTAGATAAGATATTGCCGTTCTCGTTGACGATATAAATATCTTTTTGCTTATCTTCTTTTTCCATGAGCCGATAAATGTCGGCTTCGGCAATATCGAACGTAAGAATACCGTAAGGAAAGTTAAGGCTGTTGTTATTGAGCAAACGAGCCAGCTTGAATACGGGTTCAGTGACAGCTGTAGTTGCGGAAACGCTGTATGTCACATTACCGTAAGAATGGGCGATCGACTCGTACCAATTGGTTGCTTTGGTCGCAGCATCAATTCGCTTAATATATACGCTGTCCGCAGGAAATGTCGTATTGCTCGTGTGGATGGATACAGCTCGAATGTCGGGATTCGTGGCCAGTACATTATTAATCACATTATTGAAATAAATATACGAATCCAAGTACTCTGTACTGTCTTCAGTGTAATCTTTGGTCAGGAGCAGACGCAGTGTGCTATCCAAATAAATGGATGCGGATATTTTCGAATAGGAATCTAGCTTCGTTTCCAAGTTGGCGTTAAGTTGATCTGTCGTTGCAATCATATTGGTATAGATTTGCGTCGTTAGCTCCCGTTTGGTCGTGTCATAGGAATATTTTACGAAAAACAATAACGGTAAGATCGAAACGATGCAAAAGACGGCGAACAACTTGCTGCGCAAACTGAGATTAAGAAACGTTTTGACTATAAACCGGAGTGGCTTGGGCAATCGTCCTTGTATCATAAAAGTTTTTTCCGGTATTCGTTGGGTGTCGTTCCTTTGAACTTCTGAAACACAGAGCAAAAATAAGAGACGTTTTCGTAGCCTACGGATGCTGCAATCTCATGGATTTTCTTGGATTTGTCTTTAAGCAGTTCAGCAGCGTGATGAATCCGCACACGTGTCAAATATTCCAATATGGTTTCTCCTGTTTTATCTTTAAATATGGTTCGTACGTAATTGGGTGACAGATACACTTGTTTAGCGATATCCTCGATGGTTAACTGACTGCTGAAGCTGCGGTCGATAAGACTAGCGATTTGATGAATGATATGAAGATTCTTATCCTTGTCCTTTTTCTTCATAAGGGAGAGGATGGAAAGGCAGACATCAAGGATGTGAGCTTCGATTTCATTGATGGTTGAATAATTGGCTATACGCTTCCAATCGTCGACATACATAGAATTGACGGAGTCACCCCCGAGTAAATTGGCAAAATGTTGCTCAATGGCCGTAATAAGGCGCAACGAGCTTGAGCATACCAGATCTCTGTCGACCTTCGAGGTGCGCATTTCTTCAAAGAAGTCTTGAATCACGGTGATAGCCGCAGATTCCTGCAAGTGGGAAATGGCATGACAAAGCGATGCAATTACCGGTTCAGGGTTCACCTCTTTGTAGACCGGCTCGACGGCTTGATCGGCCTTTGTACACGATCCCAAACCGAAATAAAATTTGCTTTCATTCGCTAGTTTGGCACCTGCACATAAATCGTATAGGCTTTCGAGGCCCATAGCAACGCCCGATACACCGATTGAAAGGATGGCGTCGTTTCTGTCGTTTACATACCGAATCAGCTGCTCCGCTGCATGGCTAAGCTCTATTGACGGGTTATCAAGCTTGTGACAGAGAAGTACGAAAGTTCCTTCCTTGATTTGACAGAGAAAGGAACGGGGTATTTCCGTCTGTGTGAAATTGCGGATAAGTGTCACGAGCTCCACCCCATAATTGCGGATAGGGTCAACTGTTATATATAAAATTTGAAAAAAACCGCTCGAAGGCATTTTGGATGGAAGCAGTAACAATTTATCAATCCATTGGGACCTTACTATGGGACTACTTTCCAAGATCAGCTCTCTCAGATAGGATTCCTTTAGTACTTCCGAGGTTTGGGAGGAAATCCGGAATTCCTCGCACTTCTGTTTGACTTTCTCCATTAAATGCTGGAGCTCCCCCATGTCGAGAGGCTTTAATAAATAGCCGATCGCTTCTACAGACAGTGCCGCTTTAATATAGTGAAACTCATCGTGGCCACTTAGGAATGCGATCTGGACATTGCGATTGATCTGTTTGGCCCGTCTGCTGAATTCCAGCCCGTCCATAATCGGCATACGGACGTCTGTTAATATGATATCAGGACGAAGCTCTTCCATGCGCTGAAGCGCTTCTCTGCCGTTCTTCGCCGTTCCAGCGACACGAATGCCCATGTCTCCCCAACGAACGTAATCGGCGAGCATCTCGAGCTCCATTTTTTCATCGTCTACAAGCAATATGCTGTACATTGAAAGCGTTCCCACCTTTCCAAACGCTGAGATAACTCATTTTATTGTAAAACGTATAACTCAAATAAACAATGACCTCGCCAAAGGATCGTTCATTTGGAATATGATTCTGAAGATGCTTGTATAGAATTGTTTTCTACTCATTCCTATAATGAGAATATACAAAATGATTATGGTTGTGACTGAGCGGCACAAGCCGCCGCAGCCTGGAAAAGGCGGGTTATACATATGGAAGCGCGACTCAGAAGGATGAGAGGACAAAAATATTTATACTTAATGATCCTGCCCGCCTTCATCTCTACCATCTTATTTTCATATGGTCCGATGTTCGGCTTGTACATGGCATTCATCAATTACTCGCCCGGCGGTGGTTCCTTTTTCCACCAGTTTTTTACGAGCAAGTTTGTCGGTTTCGAGTGGTTTCGGTACTTCTTTACAAGCGGTGATTTTTATATCATCATGCGCAATACGATTGCGCAAAGCGTCTTATCGCTGTTGGTTGGATTTCCGGCGCCGATTCTGCTGGCCTTAATGATCAATGAGGTGAAGACCGGCTTATTCAAAAAAGTGGTACAAACGGTATCCTATTTGCCTCACTTTATATCCTGGGTCATAGCGGCAAACATCATCATAACGCTGTTATCCTCGCAAGGGCTGATCAATAAGCTGCTGATGCTTATGAACATCACGGAGCAACCGGTGCAATTTTTCCAAAACGGCCATTATTTCTGGGGGATTATTGCCATATCCAATATGTGGAAAGACATGGGATTTAACGCAATCATGTATTTGGCTGCAATTTCCGCTATTAATCCCGAACTATATGAAGCAGCAAGAGTTGACGGTGCCAGCCGCTTGCGCCAAATGTTTCACGTCACACTTCCGTCTTTACGCCCAACGATCGTAATTCTGGCAATTTTGTCAGTGGGAGGTATCTTGAACGCGGGGTTCGATCAACAGTATTTGTTGCAAAATAACACCATCTTGAAATATTCGGATGTTATCGATACCTATACGTACCGATACGGATTACAGAACGGCATGTTCTCTTATGGTGCTGCAGTTGGGCTGTTCAAATCGGTCATTGCCTTTATCCTGGTCGTCAGCGTTAATACGCTCTCCAAGCGAATGAATCAGCAATCTTTGTTCTAATAAGAAAAGATAGGAAAGGGTGGATACGAATGAGAACAAAATCGAGTGGCGATATCGTCTTCGCCTGGTTCGTTTATGTGTTCCTTCTTCTGGTATTTATCGCAACATTCTACCCCTTCTGGAACATTCTCGTGCTGTCTCTAAACAGTGCGGAGGATACGATCCGGGGCGGCGTTTATTTCTGGCCGAGGGTGTTTTCCTTAACAAGTTATAAGCAGATTTTAGGCGATCAGGAAATTATTAATGGGGTCAAAGTGACTCTAGCACGTACGTTGATCGGCACGCCTCTCGCTGTTCTGGTTATTAGTCTGCTTTCTTACCCGCTCAGCAAGCGTGACTTGGTCGGTGGGAAGTTCATCACACTTTTCTTCATATTCACGATGTACTTTGGCGGCGGCTTAATCCCCTACTATATGATCTTAAAGAGCCTGCACCTCATAGACACCTTCTGGGTGTACATTGCGCCGGGTCTTATGAATGTGTTTTTTATGATTTTGGTACGCACATTTATTCAGCAGCTTCCTGGGGAATTAGATGAATCTGCGAAGATAGACGGCGCGAACGATTTGCAAATTTTCGTCAAGATCGTGTTGCCGCTGACGACTCCTGTGCTTGCTACGATAGGGTTGTTTGTAGCGATAGGCCATTGGAATTCTTGGTTCGATTCCTATGTATTCACCTACAAGCCTGAACTGAAGACGCTGCAGGCTGTTCTCGTCAAAATTTTGAATCAGTATCAGACGTCTTCTATGGTGTCGGATGCGCAGCAGATGGCGGATTCGGCCAAACGCCTTGCCGTATCGTCGGATTCGATACGCATGGCTGCAACGATCGTGGCAACGGTGCCTATTGTCATCGTGTATCCGTTCTTGCAAAAGTATTTTGTCAAAGGCATGACCGTGGGAGCAGTCAAAGCCTAATCCAGCTTTCTCATTCTTGAAAGGCGGTGGTTGGGAGCGCAATCCGCAGAGGATAGGACGGTATCCTATTAAGCAAGGTAATCAGATGTTTCCAATACAATTAGTCAAGGGGGATTTTATTCCATGTTCAAGACCAGGAAAACGTTCAACGTGCTGCTTTCAACGGTCCTTATGGGTTCTGTCATCGCTGGTTGCTCTACAAAAGAAAATACGGCTTCGCCAAGCGATAAGCCAGCCGTTGCAACCGATAACAAAGCAAACGATACGACACCGATTAAAATGACGTTCTTTGATAAAAATACAGGTGATGCCTTTACGAACGAAGTTGCCAAGGAAATTACGAAACGGACGGGCGTTACGATCGAAATCCAGCAGCCTACGGGCAATCCTTCAGAAAAGCTGAATCTGATGCTCGCTAGCAGCGATCTGCCGGATGTTGTACTAATGGACCGCGGAGGAGATATCGTCAGCAAGTACATCGCTGCAGGGGCGATTATTCCGCTGGATGATTTGATTACGAAATACGGTCCCAACGTGAACAAAATGTATGGGGACACTTTGAAAAAGACACGGTTTACCGACGGGAAAAATTACTACCTTTCTAACTGGTACGGCTCGGAGAATGAGCCTGTATTCGGCATGAATATGCGCAAGGATTGGCTTAAACAGATTGCTCCGGACAAAGCTGAGGGCGGAAAGCCGTTCACGGCAGATGAATTTGAAGCGCTGCTGAAGGATTTCAAAACAAAGCTTGGCAAAGTGGACGGCAAAGACGTATTCCCGATGAGCTTCAACGGTGAAAATATGGGCGCTGTGCTTGGAACGTTTAAAGGCATGTGGGGGATGAAGACATACTACGAAGATAATGGGACACTGAAGTACGATGTAAAGGACCCGATATATAAGGACATGCTGATGTACTTGAATAAGCTGTACCGCCAAGGATTGATTGATCCTGAATGGCCAGTCAACAAGAAGCAAACGTGGGAGCAAAAGATTTCTAACGGACTCGTATTTGCATCGCCAGGCGCTTATTGGGATTTCGGTACGCCTAACGGTGTGCTTAAGAAAGCAGGCGGACCTGAAAAGCAGCTCTACCCGTACAAGCTTGTGGGACCTGGCGTTGACCCGGCAAAAACAACATTAGGGCCAAAAAGCTCGCTCGGTTGGGATGCGATAGCGATCACAAAGACGAATAAAAACCCAGAAAGAACGATGAAACTCATTGACTTCCTGGCTAGTGAAGAAGGCCAATACCTTCTCATGTGGGGGATAGAGGGTGTGCACTGGGATATGAAGGACGGCAAGCATACACCGCGTCCGGAAGTTCTTCAAGGCTTTAAAGACGATTGGGATAACTTCGCGAAGAAAACAGGTATTCGCAAATGGACTTGGTTCGTGAAGAACGGTAAAGGCTCCGATGGTACGCCGTATGATTTGCCGGGCCGTTACCAGCGTGGCGAGATCGACCAGATGGCACTGAAGAACTTGTCCGATACGGTGTGGGAAACATCGGCTTATGATAATCTCGGCCCTGCCGGCGGCACCCCGGATGCGCTTGTCAGCCAGAAGATTTCAGATATTATGAGCCAAACGATTACGAAAGTCATCATCTCCAAGACCGAGACGGATGCAGCCGCTCTATTCGATAAAATGCTTGCCGATATGAAGGCAGCTGGCGATGAGAAAGTGGAGAAAATCATTAACGACAACTACAAGAAACGCATGGATCTTTGGAAATAAGAGAGGATGCAGATCAGGAAGCCGAGGCACTGTTCCGGCTTCCTTCTTCATTTAAAAGGCATGAAAGGAGCGGGTTAATGATGACATCCAATACGGTGATCTTTCAAGAGTTGAACGGGCAAGTGGTTGGAGAAAATGGGTTATGCCGAATTATTGTCGATCTGGCGAGCGGATTAACCGATTACGAATGGTTCACCGGCGGTCGCTTGAGCGGCGCTTACAGCGCAGCGCGGATCGAAGAGAAATACGTTGCTTCGACCGATTATTCGGAACACAAGCTAGCTGGTAGCGGCGCTCAAATGATCCGCGATGATTTCGGCACTGGCTGCCGGTTCTCTGTGATTCATTCGGCTGAGTCGCTTCCGGTCATTACGCAGACGTTTTGGCTATATGAAAAAGCGCCCTACTTTTTCGTTCAGGTTGAGCTGGAGGGTGTATCGGAAGCATTGGAGACAAACTACATTTCTCCAGTGACGGTGGATGCAGCTATGGGATCATCCGCGATCTCTTTGGAAATGGCAGCAGAGGAACTGCGCGCGCTGTTGGTGCCTTTCGATAACGACAAGTGGGTACGTTACGAATCAACTGCCATGCCGAACCAGCTGGAAAGCTATGAGGTAACGGCAATTTTCGAACCTGCATCGAGAAAAGGGCTAGTTGTTGGTTCAGTTACCCATGATACATGGAAAACCGGTCTGAGAGTAGTTGGTCATGAAGGAGCGGCTATACATCATCTGGAGGTATACGGTGGAGCCGCAGGCGAGTATACGCGCGATACCATTCCGCATGGTACGCTAATTGGCAGAACGATTACATCACCGCGTATCTTTGTGGGCATGTATGCGGATTACAGAACCGGACTGGAGGAATACGGAAAGGTCAATGCTGTGATAGCTCCACCTCTTCAATGGGAACACGGTGTTCCATTCGGATGGAATAGCTGGTCGGCGGCAGGGGGAGAACTCGACTACGAGCTTTACATCCATACGTCGGACTTCTTAAAGAGTTTGTATGATGGAGGGTTTCATCATCAGGGGACGGTCTACATAAACTTTGATTCCTTCTGGACGAATTTAACGCAGCAGCAGCTCGAAGACGCCGTGCGTCACGTTCGTGACAATGGACAAAAGCCCGGCATTTATTGGACGCCTTTTGCCTTCTGGGGGAACGATTTCGACCGGGTCGTGGAAGGCACGGACGGCAAGTATACGTACCGAGATCTTCTGCTGCGTGATGGTCAGGGGCAAATTTTACCTGAATTGGACGGCGGACTTGCGATTGATCCTACGCACCCTGGGAATCTGATGCGGACGGAGTGGCATCTTGAACGGTTTGTCAGGTGGGGCTTCGAGTACATTAAACTCGACTTCCTTGGACACGGAGCTTTGGAAGGCATGCATTACGATAAGGAAGTGCGTACAGGGCTTCAGGCGTATAACCTTGGCATGGCGTTGATCAAGACTAGGCTTGATCCCATGGTTATCGGACGTCCATTCTTTATCAACTTGTCCATCGCGCCAATGTTTCCACATCAGTACGCTCATAGCAGGCGCATCTCTTGTGATGCTTTCGGTACACTGCAAGATACGGAGTACATGTTGAATTCTCTCACTTATGGTTGGTGGATGAATGGGACCCTTTATCCGTTCAACGATCCTGACCATACGGTGCTATATAAGAGCTTTAACCAAGAACCTACGATGGCGCAGGAAGGTAGGAGTCGTCTAAATGCTTCCCTCATTGCCGGAACGGTTCTTCTCATGGGGGACGATTTTCGCAAAGAGGAAGCAAGAACGAGGGCAGAGGATTGGTTAACCCGGCCGGAGCTGCTAAAAATTGCAAAGACAGGAAAAAGTTTTATTCCGCTTGAGGGAAATACCGATGCGGCTTCTGATGATGTTTTTTTCCAAATGTCAGAAGACGACTGCTTTATAGCCGTGTTTAACTATAATAAAGATGAAACGGTTGAGAAACGTATATCCATTGAGCGTTTGGGTCTGCCCCATAATGCGACGTATGAGCTGCATGATCTCTGGGAGGAAACCGCGATTCAGACGTCAGGAGACATAAGCGTTCGCTTGGAGCCGGCGGAGTCGAAGATTTATAAGTTGATTCTGTAGAGGGAAGAGCTGCGTAGGCAGCTCTTTTTTAACCACATAAGAAAGTATAATTTTCGGTTCCCGAAAACCGCTTTCTTATGTAGTCACCCATCTTTGAATGGCCACGATAGAGGTTTTCTCATTGGTGGAGTTTTGCTGATGAGCCCAGTCCCACCAGTCACCAAACCGTAAACCGCTCAAACGTCCATTTCGTGTCGATTCTCCAAAGCCGCTCCTTCTGCCAAGTAACCAAATAATTAATGTTTACTCACCTGTGAACATATTCTTGATTATCTACCTGCCCTCGCACTCAACTTTCTACAATATCTCATCTCATGCCCAATTTTAGGCAAGCCGCACCTTAGTTCTTCTATCTGCATCCGAAATTCAACCCGAATCCGACATCACCAGATTTTAGCGGAACGTAGATGCCTTATTTTGCTCAAAAACACGTATATCACGTTTTAGCGGAACGAGGATCCGCTATTTCTCGTTTTCGAGGTGTAAAATCGGTAAAAAGCCAAAATAGCGTACCCACGTTCCGCTCATCGGACTTGCAACGGCATAATTGCCGAAATAGCGGATCCTCGTTCCGTGTGATCCTCAGATTAGCAGCTTGTACAACAATTTTCCCATCGCTTGTAAATCATTCATGCTGTTGTAGTTTTTTTCTATATTTCATCGGTGTCGTGCCTACAAGCTTTTTGAAAGCCTGGCAGAAATATGGGAAATTGTTCATTCCCACCTCAATGCTGATCTGCTCAATCCCTTTGTTGCTAGTTATTAAAAATAGACAGGCTTGTCTGATTCGTCTCGCGAGAATATAATCCATCAACGTAGCGCCGGTTTCTTGTTTAAAGATACGTGAAACATAATATTTGGATATATGCAGATGATCCGCTAACGTATCGAGTGAAATTTCTTCTGAATAATGCCCCTCTAGCCAATTCATGATTTTTTCAGAATAACGAAGCTGTCTTTGTGGATTAAATCCATTTCCATTTTCAATTGGATTTCCAAATCCTTTTGCATAGAGAAATTGAAAAATCTGCAGCAGGAGTAAAGCGAAATTTTGCTGTTTGGCATCGTGCTGATATTTGGAAAACCCTGCATGATGATGCTGAAATAATTGGTTGATAAAGCTATTATTATCAATTTGCTGGAGCACCTGCTCTTCGAGTTCCTTTTTCCATAAATGCTGAAAATAAGCATTCAAGTGTGGAAATGAAGCGAAATAGGGTTCAAATATAGAGGGCTCTAAGGAGATAATCGTTCGTTCGAATGGGGCATCCGGACGAACTTCAACTTGAATGTGATGTAATTGATATGGTTGCAGGTAGAGGAAGGTGCCAGACTGAATCGTGTAGACTTTGCTATTCACCACAATTTGCCCAGTGCCTTGATGCACATATAAAAATTCCATCCCCTGATGGCAATGGTAGAATCCTTTATAATTCTCAGTCGTTATCTTGCGATAGCTAAAGCGATAGGGGATTTCATGTAATTCTACATCTTCTAAGAATTTCATCGTCTGCATGCCTCCTGATGATTAGCTCAGAATAGTGTAACATGTCCTAATCAATGATGACAAGAAAACAACAATTCCATGCAATACGGTGTAATTTAAAACAGACAGATTTAATAGTAAGGCAAGAGAGCCATTGCCTAACATGTGAGTTAGCAATGGCTCTTTTATTATTTTCAATTATCATCATTTAGAGGAATAAAATGAACAAACTCTCATCCAATTATTTAACAAGGCCATGTGGATCAATAACAAATTTCCGCGAAACGCCTCGATCAAAATCTTGATAGGCTTTGGGAGCATCATTCAATGAAATAAGTGTTGCATTTACAGCTTTAGCAATTTGTGCTTTGCCGCTAAGAATAGCCATCATCAAATCTCTATGGTATTTCATGACAGGTGTCTGACCTGTAACGAAGGTATGGGATTTTGCCCAACCCAGTCCGAAACGAATTTTTAGTGTACCTATTTTTGAATCTTCGTCAATAGCACCTGGATCGCCAGTCACATAAAGCCCTGGAATTCCCAAGCTTCCTCCTGCGCGTGTTACTTCCATAATTGAATTCAGCACGGTAGCTGGCGCTTCACCATGAGATTTCCCATGTCCATGAGCTTCAAAACCTACGCAATCAATAGCTGAATCCACTTCAGGTGAGCCCAATATTTGATCGATTTGCCCAGCTAAGTCACCATTTTCACGTAGATTGACCGTTTCACAACCAAAACTTTTCGCCTGAGCAAGACGTTCCGCATTTAAATCTCCGACAATAACAACGGCCGCTCCCAGTAACTGAGCAGAGTGAGCCGCTGCAAGACCTACTGGACCCGCGCCGGCAACATATACGGTTGATCCAGGACGCACACCTGCACTAACAGCACCATGATAACCCGTTGGGAAAATATCAGAAAGCATCGTTAGATCAAGGATTTTCTCCATCGCTTGCTCTTTATTCGGAAACTTCAATAATTGGAAATCTGCATATGGCACCATCACATATTCCGATTGTCCTCCAACCCAACCGCCCATATCGACATAACCATATGCGGAACCTGGACGATCCGGATTGACATTTAGACATACGTTTGTATTCCGTTCTTTACAGCTCCGACAACGACCGCAGGCAATATTGAAAGGAACGGAGACGAGATCTCCCTTTTTAATAAATTCCACATCGCGTCCAACCTCAATAACCTCACCAGTAATTTCATGACCTAAAATGAGGCCTGATGGTGCAGTCGTTCTACCTCTAACCATGTGTTGGTCACTACCGCAAATATTAGTTGTCACGACTTTAAGAATAACGCCATGCTCACATTTGCGGCCCACATTCAATGGATTGACGCCTGGGCCATCCTTAAGCACCAAATCTGGATATTCCGTATTTCTAACCTCTACACTACCTGGCTTACTGTAGACAACAGCTCTGTTTCCTGACATTTTCATTAACCTCCTATTATCGATTTTTTCTTCAAAATTAGGGTGTGATCGTGCTCCATAGATCTCTTACTACGCGCTGCAAGTACAGAGACTGCTGCCATCGGTCACTAATCTCTTTGTTCCTCCCGCTTGCTTCATTCGTTGTTATTGCATAAGGGGGAGGACCTAGTTCAATTACGACTGGGAATACATCATTTGTATTAGCCTGAAGCAGCCAATTTTTCATTCCCAATTGCCACCATTTAATAAAATGGGAGAACATGGGATGATTTTGTTCCTCACCAGGGTCAATTTGTATTTGCTCTCCGTTCGATATTCGTGTATGTATGCTAGAAGTGTTCGAAAGTAATGAAAGAAGTAACTCGTCCGCTTCTTGAGAAACAGTATGCAGTTCCCCAGCGACGATGTAATGGGAAAAGTCGATTGTTAAAGGTAGAGACTTTAGTTCTCTAACGTATTCAACGGTACGTATTAAATCTTGGGTAATAGTACCCCTATGTGTTTCAATGAAAACAGGAATTCCCGCATCTTTAGACAGTTGCTCAATTCCCTTCAAGAGCTGAATGGCAGATTGACCTGTCATGAATGGTTGCATGACTTGTGCATTAATAAATCCAATACCGCCAAAGGCTTTTGCTCTTTCTAGGAAGTCAGCTAGATCCTCGTACGATTTAGGGTAAGCGTTTACACTAAACGAAAGGCGATACTTGTCCAATAGATGTTTCCAGTAATCAGCTTTCTCGGGTGCAGGAAGGAATCCATTAATGCCGTCAAAACCATTGCTAGCGATTAAGGTTATTTTCTCTTCGTCAGACAATGTGTTTCCTTCAAAAACATCTAGATTATCCATCGCCCACCAAGACATTTGAACCTCTAATTGATTGTTCATGTTTCTCACCTCTTTTCTCGACGTTCATAGGGATTGTAAGTGACATCCATCTCACAATCTATAGTGTATGTTGAATTTCATATAGAAAGAAGTAATAATCTTGCTTTTTTTTCATGTAATCCTGCTATTATGAAGATTATTTTTGGTGCTAATTGTTTAAATAATATAAATCGTCTACTATGTAGTTGTATAAATGCTGCTATTATCAGATGAATGATTGGAGGAGCTGAAATCCAATGTTTCAATCATCGGTGGAACATCCCAAATACCAAAATATAGAACCAGGCATTATCATCGCTGACCATTTCAATGAAACGGACACCTATTCTACCAAGTGACCACAAGGTATGAAGGACTGGCTGCTCACGTATACGCTAGGGGGTCAAGGGTATTTCAGTGTCAATGGTAAGACAATCTATTGTAGTCCAAACCAAGTTGTTCTCTTAAGACCGGGAGTACCTCATCAATATGGTACATCCCATGGACAAACCTGGAATTTTGTATGGGCTCATTTTTCATCTCAATTGTTTGAAGCCCATTTGTTGCCTTTAGAAGATTTGATTATCCAAACCATTAATACAGATTCCACACGTAAGCGTATATATCGTGCCGTCAAGAAAGTCATAGCTGATTCTCGCGAACGCAATGTTTTATGGCATGAGCTTTGCAAGAATGCACTAAGTGATATCCTACTCCTTTTGACTGTCAATCAATCCAAAAAAACGGACCCTCGTGTCCAAGAGACACTCAATCTTCTCTCAGAAAGAATGCGAGAAACCATTAAAATTGAAGTAGTAGCTAAAATAATCGGCGTCTCATCATCCCGGCTTTCCCATCTCTTCAAAGAAAACACCGGATTTTCTATCATAGAAACATTGAACCGAATGCGACTAGATCAAGCTGCTCTTCTGTTACAACATACAAATCGAACCGCGTCAGAGGTTTCATTAGACGTTGGTTTTCAGAATTACAACCATTTCGCAAAATTATTTCATTCGCGTTTCGGAGTAAATCCAAGCAAGTTAAGAAACGAATTGATTAGTTAAACCTCTTCATTACAATAGGAGACAATGTCTCTATTTGTGAATAAAGAGGTTTTTTATCTAGGATGTATCCACCATATATAAGGTTTGCAACATATAAGGAATCGAAAAAAGTAACAAAGAAAACGTTCACAAACTAGTAGTAATCTATATAACATCAATGGGTTGTGCAAAATAACAACATTTCGGTGTCAACCAGCAAAACTAAAAAATGACCTTGTGCCTTATAATAGGAATATCGGTATCAGTTAACGAAGACAAATAAGGATGTGAACATAGTGGAATATACCACATTTGGCAAAACGGGAGTTCGAGTTTCGAAGCTAGGTCTTGGGGGCGCTCCGCTTGGCGGGGATTACGGTCCGGTCACGGATGAACAAGTAACTGAGGTGATCGATCGGGCCTTAGAGCTCGGGGTCAACTTTATCGATACAGCACCGTTATATGGAAGAGGAGAAAGCGAACGCCGTATTGGGAAAGCGCTGCAGGGCAAGAGGGAGAAAGTATTTCTTGCGAGCAAAGCTGTTATGCGGGGTGAGTCCTATTCGTACGACAATACGATTCGTTCTGTGGAGGAGAGTCTTAAGCGCCTAGGGACAGATTATCTGGATCTCATTCAAATGCACGAGCTTTCCGAGTCGAACACGGAAATTGGAATGAACGAAACGATCCCCGCCTTTCTTAAACTGAAGGAGCAGGGAAAGGTTCGCGCCATTGGGGTCAATGCATTTGATCCGTCTCTGTTGCTACCATTTATTCGATCAGGACATATCGATTCGATACAGACGTTCTGTCGTTATATGCTTATCGATTATACGGCCATGGATGAGCTTCTGCCGACTGCCCGAGAGCATGGCGTATCCGTTATTAATGGAAGCGTTCTCGGAATGGGGCTCCTTGCGGATAATCCAGCACCATTTATTAAGAAAGATTCGCCTCTAGTTAAAGAAGCGGAGCGTCGAATCCAAGAGATAGCCTTCTTACGGAAGACGGAGCCCAAAGGGTTGATTGAGCCTGCTATGCGGTTTAGCCTTTCTAGTCCGGACATTACAGTAACATTAACTGGAACGACTTCGTTATGCTCACTTGCCCTTAATGCAAGCTATAGCGATGGAGTTGGCTTACCTCAGGATGAATTAGATCGATTGCTTACTTTATTTCCAGGTCAGCCAATAACATGGTAATAGGAGGATGTTGAAGAATGTCTAATGTAAATGCAAGCATTGGAACGGATGCAACGCGTGCATCATGGCTAGACCAAGTTTGGGATAACATCATCGGCAAAGTGGAACGAATGAGTCATTCCGTCGGCGCTGATTTTCCATATATATCATACAATGGGAAATATAAGAGTGAGCAAGCAGATTGGTGGACGAATGGGTTCTGGCCGGGCTTGATGTGGCTGGTGTATCGTGAGAATAAGGTTGAAGAACTCAAAGATACAGCTGCACAGATCGAGGCCTTAATGGACCCGGTACTTACCGACTATTACCCACTGCATCATGACGTAGGGTTTATGTGGAGCTTATCTTCCGTGGCGCAGTATAAGCTGCTTGGTTGTGAAATTTCGAAGCGGAGAGCCATGACGGCAGCCAGTCATCTGGTTGGGCGTTACAATGCGAAAGGCCAGTTCATTCGAGCTTGGAACCAGCCGGAGCGGGTTGGTTGGGCGATTATTGACTGCATGATGAATCTGCCGTTGCTATATTGGGCGAGCCTAGAGTCGGGTGACCCTCGTTTTCGGCATATTGCCGCACTTCATGCGGATACGACTTTGCGTGAATTTCTTCGTCCAGATGGATCGTCACACCATATTGTGTGCTTCGATCCTGAGTCCGGAGAAAGACAAGAAGCGCTCGGTGGACAAGGCTACTCGCCGGATTCAGCATGGTCCCGCGGAACCGCATGGGCGTTATACGGCATGGCACTAAGCGCACGCTACACGGGATATCAACGTTATATCGATGCAGCTAAGCGTTCAGCGCATTTTTTCCTGGCCAATGTTCCTGAAGATGGTTTACCGCCATGGGATTTCCGGGCCCCTTGGGAAGATGGAATGGCGATGGACTCAAGCGCGTCAGCTTGCGCAGCCAGCGGCATGATGGAGTTGAGTTTGTTGCTGCCGAAGAGCGAGTCTGAGCTATATCGAAGTGCTGCTGAGAAGCTGATTTTTAAATTAAATGAAAAATACACAGCTTGGGATGATCCGAACGAGGAAGCGATTCTTCGGATGGGAACTGCCAATCGACCTAAGAAAACGCACGTGAACGTACCGATGATCTACGGGGACTATTTCTTCGCAGAAGCCGTTTGTAAGCTGCGCGGCGTACAAGATACATTCTGGTAGGGGGAAGCAAAATGACACAGACAAACAAATCCAATCCCTTAGCGGGTGCCATCTATGCACGGGATTCATGGGCAGCGCCAACATGGGCGCTCACGGAGCGGAAGTTAATCGATACACTGAACGAGGCCGCGGTGGAATATGTTCGTCGCTATACGCGGGAAGATGGGACGATCGTTTGGCGTGAAGATTGGCCAGGGATGGACGGATCGGATGATCCTTATGAAGCGTTCATGAATTTATCCCTGCTTTACGCACTCGGGGGCAATGAAGAGATTCTACGTTTGTCCCGCCTTATGTTTGATGCGATTACCTGGCAATGGACCGAATATGGCCAGATTCATAATGAATTTGATGCTTATTATGATTGGATGCACCATGGCGAGGGCTCCTTATATCTCTATTTCCTTGGCTTGTCCGATCCGCATTTGCTAAAGAACAGTCAGCGAGCGGTCAAGTTTGCCGAGTTATATACCGGTAAGAATCCGGAAGTTCCGAACTATGATGCAGAACGAAAGCTGATGCGCTCGCCAATTACAGGCAGTAAGGGACCGCGCTTTCAGATGACAGAAGAGGACTGGGTAACACATCGAGGTGTGCTCGATGATTATTTGGCACCATTCGAGGATATTCCTGGTGTTGACTTCGCAAGCGGTAAGTGTAAATGGTCAGACGATACCATTTACGGTGAGATCATTACCAGAATGAATGAACGGAAAGCGAAGGGAGACGTCCCGCTTAATTTGAACGCAACGGGGTTGATTACGAATGCTTTCATGTACACAGGCGATGAAAAGTATCGACAGTGGGTGCTGGAGTACTTGGCCGCTTGGGAAGAGCGCACACTGCGTAACGACGGTTTGACACCAGACAACGTGGGATTAAGCGACATTATTGGAGAGTACAACGATGGCAAATGGTGGGGTGGTTACTACGGCTACCGTTGGCCGCACGGTTTTATGTCCATCATTGAACCGCTCACAAATGCTGGCATGAACGCTGTACTACTGACAGGAGATCGGAGTAAGTTAGATTTGGCACGTTCACAATTGGACCGTAATTGGGATCTAGGGAAAGAAATCAATGGAAAATGGCACGTTCCGAATAAGCATTTTGATGCCGGCTGGACGGACTTCCGAATCCAAGTTCCAACCTACCCGATTTATTTATGGACGATATCGATGGCCGAGGAAGATGCGGCACGTGTTGACCGTATTCCCTATGAAGACCATTTTCGATTGATTGATATGCCCACCATCTCAGGCAGAAATCCAGTAACCCGTAAGGAAACAAAGCATTTTATTGCTAATACAGTACCTTGGTACTTATATATGCGAGGGCAATTCCCTGACTATCCAGAGCGGATTTTGCAGCAGAATCTGGAGATGATCGCGATCCAATTGGAGAAGCTTCGATCTCCAGAGGGCGATCCTGCCAGCTGGGATTGGGATTCACCCTATAGTATTCATATGTGGCAGGAATATTCACCTGTCTATTTCGAAGGATTACTGCAAATGATGCTAGGCGCTCCCATGCACATTTCCCACGGTGGCTTACAGCATGCCAGAGTACGTTATTTCGATGCCGCCCTTAAACGATGCGGTCTTCCAGAGGACGTCGGTGCTTTGGTGGAATCGCTTGGTGATGAGTTTGTAACCCTAACATTTGTGAATCTATCAGCGTTCAAGGAACGTGAAGTGATCGTACAAGCGGGCAGCTTCGGTGAGCACCAGTTTACCTATATGGAGAGCTTTAATCAAAGCGGTCAAAAGATTGGCGAGGGAGAGCTCGATGGGAAATGGTTACCGGTTACCCTTGCTCCAGGAGCAGGCATTCAATTGAAGCTTCATATGAAACGCTATATGAATCAACCGACCTATGAGACGCCATGGAGTGCAGAAGTGGCAGGGGGGACGGCTAAGTTTATCCGAGGCCGTAACCAAGTATAGGAGTAAGAATGAGGAGTGTATGTAATCCATGACATCTATTCGTCAATCATTTACAAGTGATGTTAACCATGCCTATCTCGATAGCCATGTCCACTTCTGGAGGCTGGAGCGTGGCGATTATCATTGGCTTACACCTAGCAATCCAGTTCTTTACCAAAATTATGTACCATCAGATCTGTTTGGTCTTGAAGATGCTAATGCTTTACGTGGAATTATCGCCGTACAGGCGGCACCTACAATTGCTGAGACGGAATATTTACTTGAGCTAGCAGGTGAAAATGAGCGAATCCTCGGTGTCGTTGGTTGGCTTGATCCTTTCGCAGATTCATTCGCTGATGAATATAGACGTTTACGTAACAATCTGCAATTTGTTGGGATCAGGTTGGACCGTTCCGTCTTCGTGCCGAACACAGAGCAAGTGTCGGATCGCTTGCTAAAGCATCTTCGTCTATTGGAGGAAGATGCTTTTCCCATCGACCTGCTGATCGGACCGGAAAATATGCCAACCGTAATTAAATACTTAAAGTCCGTACCTAACTTAAAGGCGGTTATTAACCATCTAGGCGGTCCGCCTATTCGTACTGGTGAAATCGAGCAATGGTCGGCATACATCGATGAGTTATCCGCATTTCCTAATGTGTATTGTAAATGGTCGGGTATGATCACACCGGCTGGCGGAATGAATCCACATCTGTTAGCACCTTATATCCGTCACACTGCGGAGCGATTTGGGCCTAATCGCATCATGTTCGGTAGTGACTGGCCGGTAGCTTTGATGGCAGGTACCTATAACAATGTTGTTCAATTCTTCGAGCAGTTGCTGCCTAAACAATGGAGCGATGAGGAGCGTGCAAATGTACGCATGCACAATGCGAAAGTATTCTATTTTGGCAATGAGGATAGCGAAGCCTGATGCATAGACACCTCTATTACTCGCAACTTCGCAAAGGGATGGAGAACGAATTCCAGCAATTCGTCAAGGCAGATACACATGCGCTGCATAAAGAATGGGCAGCGTTAGGACTATCGAATGTCTCGGTTTTCGCTTGCGATCTGTATGTTTGCGTCTATGCCGAGGTATCAGGTGGCTCGCGTGTTCAAGTTTGGGATTGGCCAGTTTCTTTCGACCGATACTTAGAGAAGTGGCCAACTGAACCTGATCATGATGTCTATTCTAGTGAGACGATGCACAGGCTAGCGATCCCCATGATAGACGTTTTTCACGACGGGTTGTCAGAAAACACGGATTTCTGGAGCGGCAGCCGATCGGTCGAGGAGCGGGTTGGCTCAATAGCCAGATTGAAACCAGAAATGGCTTCGAGCTATATCTTTTATCATTATCAGAAGCAGGAAGAGTCCCCAGATAGCTTTAATTCAACTTATATGATCGGTTCTTTTGGCAGGTTTTTATTCTCCTATCACGAGTTACCTTCTAGGATCAGTACAAGGAAACGCCAAGGATTACTAACAACCAAACATTCTCCGGACAATTGGCATGAGGTGATGCTGCCACATTTCGAGCCTTGGAAAGAAGCACCGGATGAGAAGCAATTTTGGCGTAAAATGGAGCGGCTAATGTGACAACTGCCGGTTATGAGTCAAGTGACTCTTAACCGGCAGTTGCGATTTTAAGCTCTTATTCGATTTCATCAACATCTATATGTTCCGGAATAACAATGAACACCGCTGTACCCTTGTGTAGATTTCTTGTAAGGAACACTCCGTACGCATCCCCAAACAGTAATTTAATTCGTTGGTTTAAGTTTTTCAACCCAATATGTTTTTCCTCCAAATTAACCCCGCTAGACATGCTTTGTTGAAGCTTCTTCAGCTGAGCGTCAGGTATCCCTGTGCCATTATCGGAAACGGTGATCACAATGCCATCCGACGTGCGCAGCCCCGTAATAATAATCTGTCCTGGGTTTCGAGTGGGAATAATACCGTGCTGAAATGCATTTTCCAATAACGGCTGAATGGAAATCTTTAAGATCTGGCAAGTAAGAAGACTTTCTTGGATTTGCCATACGACATCGAATTTGTTCGGATACCTGGCCTGCATGATCTCCACATATTGCTTGGCATGCTGTATTTCATCCCGAATATCGGTTAATGGATTGTCTGTATCTAGACTGCGGCGTAACAGATCAGAGAGCGCAGTTACCATATGAGACACGGAATTGTGGCCTTTCGTTAACTCGATAGCCAGATATTTAATGGTTTCCAAGGTGTTGTATAAGAAATGTGGCGTAGTCTGATTCTGTAAAGCGATCGTTTGCGCCTTCCGTAAGGAGTGCATACGCAGCTGCAGCTCTTGTTCTAAGCCCTTCTTCGCATCTAAGGTCCTGAAGATCGAACTGGTGATCGTTCTTACCTCGTTCCATTTGCTTTTCTCACTGGAGGCCATCAAAGGCTCTAGCTTTTCCTGGTCTTCAATCATAGACATGATTTGATTAACCGGTGAGAATGTCTTGATGGAGATCACTAACGAAACAATCAAGACAATGATCGTGCCAACGCCAAAAAACACATACAAAAAGGCACGAAGATCTTGCATTTTTTTCTCGTAATTTTTTAGCGGTAACAGCGATACATAGGTTAGCCCTTTATCCTCTGAAGGGAGCACGGAAACAATATATTTTTGTCCATGAATGGATTTAATGGAAGAATGAGGCCCACGAATATCGGTAAGGGCATCTGCCGCATTGAGTAGTTCAACGTCATGAATATTGGACATGAACTCATTGCGATTGAGGCTGTATAAGACGACATCTCCATCGACGATATAAGTGTTTTCGAATTGTTCCGTTGTTTGATTTAAAAAGGTGCGAAGCTCTTCAATATCAATATTAGCGGTCACCGCACCAATCTTGTTCTCATAAAGATAGGCAGGCCTCGTAAAGGAGATGTAGAACGGATAAATATCATTCCGTTTACGAAGATCACGGTAGGACATGTTACTGTCGATTTTTTGATAGACATTACTGGACCAGCTCTTGTCATCGAACTCTTGTAGCGTAGAGTCTAATCGATTTGAGAGCATGTACTGATTTCTCTCAGAGAACACATATAAGGAATCTATATACTTAAAGGAACGTGTGTACATCGAGATCTTATCATGAATGGATTTCATTTTGGGCGTAAGATTGTTATTGGTGAAATCTGTTAACATGAAGGCCGATACATCATCTTGAAAAATCATCTCCAATGAAACATGTTCCATTTGCTTGAAAATAGTATCGATACTATCCTTCACGCGGTATAGGGAGTTCATGTTAACTCCGCTTACTTCCGTTTCTATAGCCTTATTCATCTGAAAATACATAACGACGCTCAAACAGGTGAACGGAACGATAACCAGCAGGAAAATGAGAATTAAGCTCTTAATAAAGAGACTCTGGAACTTGTACATACGTACGGCTTGAATTAAATTATGGTTTGTTTTCATGGTTAACACCTTTATCCTGCAGGCTTATTTGACGAATATAATCCTTCGGACTGACTCCGGTGGCTTGCTTAAACAAGCGAGTAAAGTACTTACTATTGACGTAACCTACTTTTTCCGTAATTTCATGAATTTTATATTGGCGGGATTCCAACAATTCAATCGCTTTCTGAATGCGGAGTTGCGTTAAATAATCAATATAATTGGTTCCCGTGGTTTGTTTGAAGATTCGGCTAAAGTAAATGTGATTTAAGAAAACGTGATTAGCGACCTCTTCGAGTGACAAATCCCTATGAAAGTTATGAAGGATATACTTTTGTGCAGCGTCCACGATCAGCTTCGCATTGGTCTCTTTGGAAGTCACATTGAGAACCATGAGATCGCTAATGTACTGCTTGGCCCATTTCCGTATGTCCTCCAAGTCATTGATCTCAATGACAGCATGGTAATTGTGAGCTGTCTCATGAGGTGTTTTCCCCAGCAGTCCCCGATCGGAGTAAGAGCGAAATACCATGGCAAACAGGTCCATAATCAACCGATGCACAAATGAGACAGGCAAATCGCGAAACTCATCCAGGAATCGGTCGAGTAAACTCATGGTTTCCTCTTTTTGGTCATCTGTTACATTCGCTAAGAATAGCTTGTACTTCTCCAGCAGCTTCTCATATTCCACTGGTGCTAGCCGATCTTTACCTCGCGTTTCTTCATAAACGAGCTTTAGAGGTTCACTAAATTGAGCCAATTCAATAAGCGTACTGAACGTAGCAGTCAAGTGATATCGAATCACAATATCAAAGTTGTTCTGAATATGGGAAATGATTGCATTAAGTTCCACAATTAGCTGCTCGCGAAGCATTTCTTGGCTAAGTAAATGGTTTGGAAAGGCAATTAATTTCAGACCCTGATAATCATTGAAAACAGCTTTATACAAGAAATTGGCATTCTCCGCATGGAAAATACTTTTTAAGGAGTAGGTAAATTTTTCTCGTTTCATGGAAAGCTTCTCGGGCTCACACAGCTCCAGTTCAACTAAAGCGCAGGGGCAATGGGCAGGATCTAGTGAAAGGGATAACAAGTTGATTCTTTTATTAAGCTCCTCCGTATTCCGTAACGCCCCCATCACTAGGTCCGTATAAAATTGTTCTTTTAATAGAGGAAGCAGTTCATGGAAGCGAACGGATTGCTGCTGCTGATTCATATATTGAGTTTTTAGTTTGTCCATCTTTTGTTTCAAAGCCTGAAACACTTCTGTAATTTCATCGTATTTCGTAGGTTTTAACAAATAATGCTCTACATTATATTGAATGGCTTGCTGCGCATAGTCGAAGTCCTTGTAGCCACTAATGATAATGACGCGAATATGGGGGGATTGCTCGTAAATATGCTTGGCTAACTGGAGACCATTGATCTCTGCCATACGAATATCGGTTAGAACTAGATCAACCTCATGGGTTTTTAAGTACTCGATGGCTTCTTTGCCATCCTCGAAATCGGCAACGATTTGAAATCCAAGTGATTCCCAATCCAGGAAATACTTCAATCCCCTGCGAACAATTTCTTCGTCGTCAACCAGAACAAGCTTGTACATGGAACTTCATCCTCTCGATGTTCTCAAGCCATTATAGCTCAACGTGACATGGTTATAGGAGTCTTTCATTAGGGAATCGCTTAAAGAGTTGAAAAAAGTGACTTTTATTGCTTTTAGTGTCCTCGATTTGTCGAATTGCGCAACTTCGTAACCGTATCTTTAATTTGACTCCCTATTCAATTATACGCCAATTACTTAAAATTTAAGTATGCAGAGGGGGAAACAGTATGAGAGATACGGTTATAAATAAGATGCCTGAAAAAACAGTTGCAAAGTCTTTCAGGAGTAATTCATTTAGACGATTAGTTAAAGAGAATATAGCATTATTTGCCCTAACCTTACCGGCAATTCTATATTACCTCATTTTTCACTATACGCCGATGTTCGGTGTCATACTCGCTTTTAAAGATTATAAGTATAGCGATGGCATTCTAGGGAGTTCTTGGGTCGGTTTCAAAAATTTCGAATACTTCTTCACATCCATGGATGCATGGCGGATTACTAGAAATACAGTAAGCTATGCTAGTGTATTTATCGTCTTGGGAAATATAGCAGCTGTCACAGTTGCACTCTTGTTATTTGAGGTTCGTGGGAAATTGGCATTGAAATTCTATCAAACATCTATGATTATGCCGAAATTTTTATCATGGGTACTAGTTGGGTATATGACGTATGCGTTATTCAATCCCTCATTAGGTTATTTCAACCAACTGATCCAATTTTTCGGTTTTGATTCGCTAGATGTTTACTCCAATTCCAATTATTGGCCATATATTATCGTCACTGTCGAAATTTGGAAGACGGTTGGATTAAGCTCCATCATTTATTACGCAGCCTTAATGAGCGTTGACCCGGAATTGTTTGAAGCGGCTAAAATTGATGGTGCAGGAAAAATGAGACAAATATTCGCTATTTCACTTCCGTCACTTAGCCCTGTTTTAACTATCATTATCATTCTGGCGATTGGTAACCTGTTTAGAGGAGATTTTGGCTTATTTTATCAAATACCAAGGGATATCGGCGTGTTGTATCCAACAACGGATGTCATTGACACTTACGTATATCGTGGATTACGAGCAGGGGACTTCGGTATATCAGCTGCTGTTGGATTGTTCCAATCGGTGGTCGGACTTATCCTAATCGTGATCAGTAACTGGATTGTAACGAAAGTAAGACCGGAAAATGCTCTATTCTAATTTTGTATAAATGAGTAAGTAGGAGGCGGTTAAGAATGCCTAAGTCATTCAGAGCTAATATTGGTAATACGTTGCTTCATTTGTTCATGATTCTGTTCAGTTTAGCGTTTATCATTCCATTTCTTCTAGTCATAGCTGTCTCATTCTCCAATGAGGAATCATTGTTGAAGTATGGGTACAAGTTAATCCCAGTTGAGTTTGATCTTGAGGCATATCGCCTTATATTCGGAAAGCCACATCAAATCCTATATGCCTATCTAACAACATCCGTTCAGGCAGTTGGTGGAATGATTTGTGGATTGATCGTCATGTCCACTTGCGCTTATGCGCTGTCTAGAAGAAATTTTAAGCTACGCAGACCCATTGTCCTCTTTATTTTCTTCACTTTGCTGTTCGGTGGCGGACTGATTCCAAGCTATATTCTTATTACCCAGTATCTTCATATTAATAATACGATCTTGGTGTATATTCTACCGACGCTTGCCAATGCTTTCTATATCATTATTTTACGTACATTCTTTCAAGGCTTACCGGATGCGCTGGTTGAATCGGCCAAAATGGATGGGGCTAGTGAGTTTCGAGTCTATTGGCAAATTATTCTTCCGCTGTCTAAACCAGCTCTTGCGACCATCGCTTTGTTCGTTCTACTGGACAAATGGAATGATTGGTTTACATCCTTAATTTATATACGTGATGAGAGGCTGTACACCTTGCAATTTCTGCTGCAACGAATCTTAATGGAAATGGAATTCCTTAAAACTTCAATGACGTATAACTTAAATATGGAGAATGTAAATCTGTATAAGCTGCCATCGGAATCAATTAGATTTGCAATGGCGATCGTGGCAGCTGGACCACTTCTGATGGTATTTCCATTCTTCCAAAAATATTTTTCAAAAGGACTTACGGTTGGAGCTGTAAAAGGTTGATTACCTGTTTATACCAAGTATGGACATGTAGCTATGTTCCATAACTGTATAATATAATATTCGAGCAGATCATTAGGGGGATAACAAATGAAAACGCTTAAAAGTGTGTTTAGCAAGACGATTGTTCTTAGTATGGCTACAGCGTTAATATTATCTGGTTGCGGTAAAACTGCTACCGAGACACCAAGTACAAACACCAATGCATCACCTGCACCTGTAGCTACAGAAGCAGCTAAGCCGGTGATACTAAAGTTTGTGCAGTTAAGTCCAGGTAAGCAAGCAGATGCACAAGAGGTTTGGGATGAGTTTAACAAGAAATTGGCAACATTATTGCCAAACACAAAGGTAGAATTCGTACCCGTTACTCCTGCGGAATACGCTGACAAATGGAAGCTGATGGCAGCTTCAGCAGAGCCGATTGATATTGCATGGACAGGATATGCATTGGATTATCCAAGCGAGGTCAACAAAGGATCTTATATGGAGTTGGATGCATTGGTTGATAAATACGCACCTGAGCTTATGAAAGAAATACCTTCTTGGGTATTGGACCGCGCTCGTGTAAACGGTAAATTGTATGCGATTCCAAACTATCAGCAAGCTGTAGATAGCCGTCCAACCCTGCGTGTACCGAAAGAGTTTATTGATAAAGGATACATCGATCCGAAGCTAGCACAGGAAACCTTTTATAAGAATGGTCCAGTTTCCAAAGAGTCTTTCGCTGTCATCGAAGGCTACCTGGAGAAATTAAAAGCGAACAACCAATTACGCAAAGGATTTAGCCCGAATGTACTTACAAGTATGCAGCATCACAATATTTTAATCTCAGCAACCGCTCCTTTCAAACTGGTTGGTGATTTGAAAGACCCGAAAAGCTTAAAGGTTATCAATTGGTATGACACACCGCAAGAGCAACTGTTTATTAAAACAATGACGGACTGGTATGCCAAAGGTTACATCCGTAAAGATATATTGAGCTTGCAAAATCAACGTCAAGATGAAGGCAAGCCGGACGGTAACATTGCTTGGTTCCATTCTTTAATCGGTAGCATTGAAGATCAATCAAAGACGGATAGTACTCGATATGGCTTCCCGATTCAAGTAATTCCTATGGAAGAGAAGTATACGATTTCTGCATTATCCGATAGCACAAATTTAGCTATTCCAAGAACATCCAAAAATCCAGAACGCGCTATGCAGCTTATTAATTTATTAGATACAGTGAAGGGTAAAGAATTGTATAACCTTCTTGTTTGGGGAATTGAAGGCAAGCATTATAAGAAAATTTCCGATAACAAAATTGAAACAATCGGTTACTCAGGCCAAGGGACTGCAGATGCTAAATATGGTATACAAAACTGGGGTTCTGGCAATACGGCGAATAGTTACGAAACGCAAGCTAACCCAGCCAATTTTACACAAATTTGGAAGGATATCAATGCCGGTGCTACCATTTCTCCTCTACTTGGTTATAAGCCTACTCTTGATCCAATTAAAACAGAGCTTGCACAAATTGCGGCTGTTGTTAAAGAGTATCAAGGTACAGTTAATGCTCTTGTCCTAGAATCAGGGGCAGTTGCTGACTCTGATGCAAAGTATAAGGAGTTTATCGACAAAATGAAAAAAGCAGGCTCAGACAAAGTAATAGCTGAACTTCAAAAGCAAATCGACGAATTCTTTAAAACAAAATAATAATTTGAAGTAAACATTTGAAAGAAAGGGGGCATTGCTTGTTAACAGAGCAAGTAATGCCCCTTTTTGTATGGAAAGTCAATTCCGTTTTGAGAGCACGAATCAAGAGGGATATAGTTATTGTTATTAGACGATGACAACGCTTACAAATTGCAAATAGGAGGTAATGAGAATGCTTCAAGCAAGTGCAACTAAGACTTATAAATGGATGGCCCTGGTATTAGCGGTGATAATGATTTGCACACCAGTTTTATCGATACCGTCAAAAACTTTTGCATCGACGGAAACAAACTTCTATGTTGATGGCACGAACGGAAACGATTCTAACAATGGTCAGTCCACATTGGCAGCTTTTAAGACGATCCAAAAAGCTGCCAATGTTGCGGTTTCTGGCGACAAAGTCAAAATTATGGCCGGTGTTTACCGTGAAACAGTCATACCTAAAAGTGATGGGGTGACGTTTCAGAACTACAATGGTGACAAAGTTACCTTGTCCGGAGGTGATTTGGTCACTGGATGGACGCCCACAGCAACAAATGCTGCCATCTATTCGGCACCTATGGGTTGGGATTACAATAACGGTTATGGCAATATTGTCTATTATACGGATGCCAGTGGGAATACCACATCGTTGAGTCCGGCAAGATGGCCTAACATCCCGGACAGTAAGATGTTTGACAAGACAAAATACGCAAAATATACATCCAATCCTAGCAGTCCTGTTGCAACAAACGGAGGAGCTAATTTACAATTTAACAGCGTTGCGGTTAGTAGCTCGTACACGGTGCCTTCTACAATAGCAAATGATTTGCAAGGGGCTTTGCTTGTTTCCTCGGTAAATAATGGATTCGTGGTGTACACCGGAAAGATTACGGGTAACACCGGAAATACCTTGCAGGTTGAGTGGCCTTACACGGCTTCCGGTTACTATCCACAAAGCGGCAATCCAGGTTTTGGTTTTTATATCACTAACTCTTATAATGCATTGATTCATGATGTGGCAAATCCGGTAAGTGGCGTACCTACAGCAGTATGGTACAAGGATGTTGCGAACAAAAATTTGTATGTATCTGTACCAGGTGGAGCGGATCCAAATACTGGGACTATTGAGGCGAAGAGTAGAGAGTATGTTTTCGACTTATCCAGTCGTACAGGTATTACCATCAGTGGAATTAATATACGTTCTGCCGGTATCAACTTTGCGAATTCCAGCTCCAACACATTCAAGGGCGCTACCATTGAAATGGTCGATTCCACTAACCAACCCTTTGCTGCTAATACAACTTTGGGTGGTTTTGTTTCTGGCTTTACATTGGATGGCGACCACAACACCGTTCGCGATTGTGAAATTAAAAATATGTATGGATTTGGGATCATTGTCAAAGGCCATGATAACAATGTGATTAATAATGACATTCACGATTTTAATCGTTATGGACTTTATGCCGACGGTATAAACGTTAATGGGTACAATCATCTGATTAGTCATAACAGTGTGTACAACGGAGGACGTGCTGCCATTGGCGGTTTTTTCACCAGTTCAATATTCCAGTACAATGACATACATGATTGTATGAAGATTTCCTATGACGGCGGTGTGTTTTACGTCTCAAACAGCGATTTTGGCAGCTCAGAGATCCACCACAATACCGTGCATGATACTGCAGGTGAAGGCATTTATTTCGATAATGTGTCCTTCAATGCCGCGGTTTATAACAACATCGTTTATAACGTTAGTGTGGGTTTCCTAATCAACACCCCCAATGAACGCATGATTTTGTTAAATAATACGGTATACAACTGCCCTACAAGTCTTAGCAGCTGGGGTGCTGCCTATGATGGAACAGGCTCTTTCGGAACCACGGTCGTCGGCAATATTTTTGCGGCAAATACTTACAACTCTCAGACCTCAGGTGGCTCCTTTGAACAATTTAATACCATAGGTACTAGTTCAGCTCTTGCTCCTATGTTTGTAAATGCTGCTGGCAACAATTTTGCTTTGAAGAACCCGAACGACTACCGTAGTGTTGTGTTACCCGGTGTTACTGACGGATTCACTTCCACTTACCCTGTCATGGGCGCTATTCAGCCCGGAGTGACATGGAAAGCGGGAAGCGACTTAGCCAATGCTGCCAATATCAATCCAACTTTCCAGCTTCATAATATTCCTTACAAGCAATTGCTTGTAAATGGCGGTTTCCCTACTGGTGATATGAGTGGTTGGACTACCACCGGCTCTCCTCAAATCGTAACACAAAACGGATGGGATTTTAGAACCAGCGGTTTGATAAGAAGTGGTTCTTACGGTGTTGTCCTGAACGATGGAGATAAGATTTCCCAGACGGTTACAGGGCTGAAACCAAACACCACTTATAACGTTAGTGTTTGGGGTAAGGTAATGGGACAACAGGTATTGGCAAGCACCATGGATACCGCCGCAAGCACACCTGTTACGAATACGAAATACCGTTCAATGAATAGTTACATCATTCCGGGTACGACGACTACCCTAAAATTCAATCAAATTAATTTTGGGTCCTCTGCGCTGTACAACTCCGTGTACTTTGGTACAGTCGCTAATTCCAGTACCGGTACAATTAAAATGTATATTGATAGCCCTACTACGGGTACTCTAGTTGCCACGGATACAATGAACTTAGACACAGCACAAAATGGTCAATGGTTCTATAGAAGAAGTATACCGCTTTCTTCGGTAGCAGGGACGCATGACGTTTATTTGGTATTTTCTAACACCAATCCAGCGACGGCTATCAATTGTTATTTCGGTGACTTTACATTATTTAATTCTAACCCTAATCCTGCTACGGACAGCCTTGTATTGGGAGCTAGCGGATTTGATAACAGTGGTACTCCAAAGACATTAAGTAAAAGTACCATAAATGCTGGCAATAACGTTGTCGGTGCAGGAAGTCGTCCTGACCATTTTTCCTTTACAACAGGGTCAAACAGTACCAGTGCTACCATATATGCAACTAAAACTGGTGGCGGCGGATTGAGAGGTTATGTGGATGAGTTTGGTTTGGCAGAGAGTACAACCACAGCTCCTGTTTATCAATCCTTAAACGCATTGGAGGGCTTTGAAAACGGATTGGGTAACTGGGTAGCATCAGCAGGTTCTAAATCGACTTCTACAGCAGTGAAGCATTCCGGCAATAACAGCTATATTGTCAATGAAGATGTTGATAACATCACTCAAAATTTCGAAACTAGCTACAACAAAGTGGTTACGATGTGGTTTTATGACAATCTCAACAAGACGAACGTGCAAATGGCAGCGTTTGTGGATGATGGGGTAACGAATCGGGCAATCATGGTTAATACACCGACTTCGACAACTAAATATTCATTGCGACTAAGTGGTGGAATTACGGCAACAACCGTAAACAGAAGCCTAGGCTGGCATGAGTTCAAGTGGGACTATAGCTCTGGTACGAAACTGGATATGTATATCGATGGGATACTCATTACACCACCGGCAGGCGTGACTGGCGTGACTAGTTTCAACAAGATAAGAATAGGAGATTTTTGGTCTGGAAATCCGAACACCGTGTATTTTGATGATATCAGTATCAAAGATGCCAATAGTAAGCCTGTTGGCGTAAGCTCTGAATTGACGACTCCGCAAAATAGAGCTATTAGCGGAATTTTATCTGCAAGCGATGCAAACGGAGATCCGCTGACTTACAGCATTGTGAGCAATGGTACGCAAGGAACGGCAGTGGTTACGAATCCGTCAACTGGAGAGTTTACGTATACGCCAAACCCTGATGTGATTGGCTCAGATACATTTAGTTTCATCGTAAATGATGGAGTTGTAAATTCAGATGTCTCCACAGTGACGGTTCGCATATTGGATATTACTTCGCCTGTGACGACGGATGATGCGCAAAGTGGTTGGCATCAAGATGCACAGACGATCCAGTTAACAGCAACGGATGAAGGCAGTGGCGTTGCGCAAACCTTTTACAGCCTAAATGGTAGTCTGTTCGCAGAAGGAAATACGGTTCAAATTGATGAAGAAGGCTTGAATGAGCTCAATTATTACAGCATCGATGCTGCAGGCAATCAGGAAACTCAGAAATCAGTAACAATCAAAATCGATAGAACCGCACCTGTCATTACAGCAGCAGTGACAGCTGCCTCTCCTGATGGACAGAATGGGTGGTATGTAGATGAGGTGACGGTAAGCCTAGCTGCCGAAGATACTTTATCAGGCGTGGCCACAATGGAATACAGCGTAGATGAAGGCGCTAACTGGCAAACTTACCAGGCACCGGTAACCATAAATCAAGATGGCAGTTATATCATCATGTATCGATCGGTTGACAACGCGGGGAACGTGGAAACAGCACGGAACATCTCGTTCAATCTGGACGCACACATGCCGAGCGTTACCATCTCTTCGCCTGTTAAAGACAATAGCTATAACGATTCAGGGGATTTAACGCTGCAATTTAACGTGACCGATGATTTGTCAGGAGTGGATAACAACTTGACAACTGTTACACTAGATGGCATGACTGTGCAGCAAGCAACAACGATTCCGCTCTATTCGTTAGCGCTTGGCACACACACGCTTACAGTGACATCGAGTGACCTGGCGGGGAATACGCAAAGTGTGACGGTGACATTCCAGACCATCACCAATATCGATTCTTTAATGGCATTGGTAACTCGCTTCAGCGGTAACAACGGGATTGATAACGGCGGAATTGCTAATAGCTTACAGAAAAAACTCGAAAAAGGTAACTTGAATAGCTTCATAAATGAAGTGCAGGCTCAAAGCGGCAAGCATATTTCAAATGAGGCAGCAGCCTATTTGCTTAGGGATGCAAATTTCTTACAAAAATAGTGTGATTTTATGATGTTTCAAATGGAAAATTAACTCTATAGCTTTCAGCAGCAGGAGCCATTGGCTTCTGCTTTTTCTCTTTTTGTTGGAGTCATATTTTATGTCGAGAAAATCAATTTAACGTCCATATCTTTATTTTGTCTCCCTATTCATATAGACCACTGTTTCATAAAATTAAAGATATAAATGAAAGGTGGTGATCAAACGATTGTTGGTTGGTGAAAGAGCTTTAAAAATTTAACTAAGGAGGAATGACAATGACATCCAAGTTAGTACAAAACTTTTGGCTCGGAAAGAAAGCGTTTACAAGAAAGGTGGGAATGATTCATTTCATCTGCTTGATCATCTGTTCCTTGTTCGTCGGTTTAGCTCCAATTCAAACAGCACACGCTGCCGTGCAGGATACGTTCTATGTTTCACCAACAGGCAACGACACAACAGGTAACGGCTCATCCGGGAACCCTTGGGCGACTATTGAGAAAGCCCGAGATTATATCCGCACCAACAGTCTTAATGCTAACATGACGGGTGATATTGTCGTGTACGTAGCAGCAGGTGACTATTATGTCACCAGTACGATCCAATTCACAGAAGCAGATTCCGGCTCAAACGGGTTCAATATCATCTACAAAAATAAGGATGCTGTAGGCAGCGCCAAATTGATTGGTGGTCAACCAATTACAGGCTGGACTCTGCATTCAGGAAACATTTATAAAGTCAATGTGGGAACAGGTTGGAGGTTCGACACCCTATACGAGAATGGCACTAGGGCGATTAAAGCCCGTTATCCGAATTATACGCCAGATGCTAACTATGTCACAGCAAAAGCACCGTATCTTTATAGTGAAAATAGTAATTCCTCCACGGTACTCCAGTATAAATCAGGAGACCTTGATCCAACTGGCTGGGATTTGACAGATGCACAGTTATTCGTCTGGTCACTTGGACCTGCTGCCTGGTTCACAGATACGGTTCCTATCAGTTCCATCAATACCTCAACTAGACAAATCTCATTATCTCAATCTACGCGCTATTTGAATAGAGCCAACTCGCGATATGTGATCCAAGGGGCACTGGCGCTTCTTGACCAACCTGGTGAGTTCTATCTGGATACGACGTCTGGTTATTTATATTACTGGTCAAAAAGATGGATCAATCTCGCAGCAAACCATCATCGCACCTAAAGTGAAAAGCCTCATTTCTCTTCAAGGCGCTTCGGAAAGCAGTCGCATACATCACGTTCAATTGGATGGATTAAGCTTCCAGGACACTGATTTTACGGACTGGTACAGACATGCTTGGCCGAATAACGGCGATTCTGGAGAAGGCCACACGTTTCCGCAATATGACAGGCAGATGACTATGCCGCAGCACCGAACAGGGATGCTGTTATTGCAAAATACGGACCATATTGCGATTACCAACTCACACTTCCGTAATTCCGGTTATTCGGCTGTCTACATGCTGTTTTACAACCAGAACAACACCGTCAGTGGAAACTTGATTGAGCATGCCGGACATTCGGGAGTTATTCTTGAAGGCAAGTACCCGGGTGAAGGCGATGTAAGCAAAAATAACCTCATAACGAACAATGTCATTCATGATGTAGGTGAATTGGTCGGTAATGGTAGCGGCGTATATTTGATGAACAGTGGAAGCAATGAGGTTTCGTACAGCGAAATCTACAATTCTCCTCGCTACGCAGTTGCCTTTGACACTTATGTGGGCATCGCTACAACAAATATTTATTTAAAGAACAATGTGATGAAATATTTAAAGATTTCTAATACGTCTCAAGACAGTGGAGATACGGCTTCCATCTATTCCTGGGGTCGTAGTGCAGCTGCTAACACAGTGGATCAAGTGACCATTGATCATGTGTATGCTGATCCATCCATGCAAGATTATGTCCCGAACGGCTTGTTTATGGACAATGAATCTTCAGGTCAAGTATTCAGTAATATGAAAATAACCAACACGCAGGGTGTTCCTTACCGTACGAACTCCTCAAGCGGTCATACCCTTACCAATGTAAGCTGGCAAGCAGGATTTAACGACTCACTGATGGATTATGCGAATATCGGCATTAAAGCAAGCTTCCCTTATGCGGTCACACCTCTCGGTTTAACGACTTCATTCACGGGATCCCAAGTGAACTTGTCCTGGCTAAATGTGAACAATGCCTCGAGCTACGACGTATTGCGTTCAACGGTGCAAGGCGGCCCTTACACAACGACTGTGTGCAGTGCGGTAACGACGACGACCTGCGGTGATGCAACGGGTACACCCGGAACTACTTATTATTACGTAGTGAAGTCACGAACTTCAGCTGGTTTGACCAGTGGAAATTCCAACGAAGCTACTCAGTTGTACAAGGAATTAGTCTTTGATGGATTTGAAAATGGACTTACGAGTTGGACTGCGGTTAAAGGAACTGCGTCTACGAGTACCGCTCAAGCTCATTCCGGCAGCAATAGCTACGTGATCAATCAAGATACGGATGTGATTACGCATTCATTCAGCACGAACATTAACAAAATCGTAACCCTGTGGTTCTATGATGATGCTAGTGACACGTCTATGCAAACGATGGCCAAGGTGGACAACACCATATGGAGCGACGCTACGGTATTCAGAGGTTTAGGCGTGAATACCCCTACATCGACCACCAAATACGTGACACGTATTAACGGTCCTATTACGGCAACATCAGTAACGCGTACCACGGGGTGGCACGAATTGAAGTGGGACTACACCTCAGGAACCAAAGTGGATATGTACATCGATGGAATACTGGTTGCTTCCCCGACCGGAGTGACAAACTTCAATCAGATCTCCATGGGTGACTGGTGGACTAGTAATACCGGTACGGTGTATTTTGATGATATTAGCATCACCAATCCATTTAATGATGGCTTTGAGAGTGGGCTTAGCAACTGGACAGCTGCGAAAGGTACCAGCAGCACAAGTACGGCTCAGGCTCATTCTGGAAGTAATAGCTATATCATTGATCAAGACACGGACGCCATAACGCATTCCTTTAGTTCAAGTGAAAACTCAGTCGTGACCCTATGGTTCTATGACGATGCTGCTGACACGAGCTTGCAGACGATGGCCAAAGTAGATAATACGATTTGGAGTGACTCGCAGTGGAGAGGTTTAGGCGTGAATACACCAACCTCTACAACCAAATACGCGACACGTATTGGCAGCTCTTATGCGGCGACTTCCATATCTCGAACTACGGGATGGCATGAATTCAAATGGGATTACACCTCAGGCACGAAAGTCGACATGTATATCGATGGTGTACTTGTTGCATCTCCTACTGGAATGACGGAATTCAATCAAATCTCTATCGGTGACTGGTGGTCAGGAAATACAGGAACTGTTTATTTTGATGATGTGAATGTAATTCCTTACAGCATAATAGATGAAAAAAGTTACTTTAATTGATTTTAGTAACCTTTATTACTCAGAATAACAATTTAATATTATTATCTTTATTTTGACTCCCTATTCATAAGTAGTCCTATTTCGTAAAATTAAAGTAAGATCATTCATAGAAAGGAGTCATTGTAAGTAATAGCAATGGCTCCTTTCTACTAGGGTTAAGTAGCGAATGTCATATTTCATAAATAAAAAAGGGTGCTTCGCATATTCGCTCCAGAAATTGTCTTTCTATCTTTTTTTTATTATAAATCATACACGATTAATGATTATGGAACAGGGAGGCATGAAGTTGTATCTTTGAAAGCGGATACATCTAGGCATAACAACGAAATGTGAATCAAAGACTTAGGAGATGAGAGAACCATGACTAAGACAAAGGGCAATGACGGCAATGCCGTACAAGACCAACATCAAATGATCGGAGCTGCAAGTACGCAGATTGAGGGGGAATTCGTAAGCAATTCCCATTCAGGTGCGCAATGGTTCAAGAAAGCGGGGCTCGGATTGTTCATCCATTGGGGGATCTCCAGCGTTCACGGGGATTGCGAGCACTCGTGGGGGAAAACGCCCTGGGATCCAAGCCCTAACCGAGTGAAACCCGAGGATTACTTCAAATTGGCGGAGAAGTTCAATCCTGAGAACTACGATCCCGATCTATGGTTGAAGCCCGCTGCCGACGCCGGCTTTACTTACGCCGTGCTGACGACGCGCCATCATGACGGCTATACGATGTGGCCAAGCCGATACGGTGAGTACGGAACCCGAACACACATGGACAGCCGCGATTTGGTACGTCCGTTCGTCGAATCATGCCGACGCAACAACTTGAAGGTAGGGCTCTATTATTCTCCACCTGATTGGTATTACAACAGAGCGAATATGTCTTTTGGATATAAACACAGTAAAGGGGAAGGACCGGCGTTGGGACTTGGGCACGAACCTATTGAGCTGCCCGCCAAGCCGGAGGGCTGGGAAGAGCAATACCGGCAATATGTCCGAGGGCAAATCACCGAACTTCTCACGGAATACGGCGAAGTCGATATCATCTGGTTTGACGGCGGATTAGATGTGAAAGACGCGATCTCAATCGAAGAAATCCGCAAACTGCAGCCGGGAATCATCATCAGTCCGAGAATGCATGGCGTCGGAGATTTTATTACTTCCGAGTGTTACAACTGGGTGAAAACCATCACATCTAAGCCCAAGGAAATATGGGAGCATTGCGACGTTTGGAGTAGTCATCCCACGGGAATATGGGGATATACACATAAGAGTGAGGCCTACAGACCAACGGCTTGGATGCTGTCTCTTCTGTCCCGCGTACGCGCATGGGGCGGCAACTTCCTGATTAACATAGGCCCCAAGCCGGACGGCACACTGCCAAGTGACGTGCTCGTACGCTTTGATGAAATAAAGCAATGGATGAGCGCACATCGTCAGGCAGTCTTCGGCGTGGAGAGCGATGATTATCAGGAGTACAGCAGTGTTCCCGTAACGAAGCGTGGCAACATCTGGTACCTGCATCTTCTGCCGGAGCACACGGGTCCGGTTACGGTGGAATGCATTTCCAAGCCGACTTCCGTTCGACTGCTTCGTAACGGGCAAGATTTGACTTTTGCCTGGAACGACTCAGACCACCGATTCACTCTTGAGCTGCCTGCATCATGGAGCAGGGAGACAGTGGACATTGTGGAGCTTCAGTTATGATTTCGATACGTAACACAGGAGGATAATGTCATTGAGACAAAGGAGTCATTGTCTCATATTAGAGCAAGCATTGACTCCTCTTTACTATATGGGTGGCAGAGGCTGTTCGTGTTGTCCTGTTTCATGAGCAGCCTCTCACATATAAGTGTACTTATAAAATTAAGGATAGGGGGAACAAGTAAAGATTGGTTTAACTCTGCACAGACAGATATCTTGCAATAAAAGACAAGTTGAGGAGTGAAAGTATGACTAAAAAAAGTTGGCACATCATGATCTGTTTCAGTTTGCTTTTCGCATTATGTTCTGTGGATTTGACGAGATCGAATATCGCAAATGCTACGGGTAACATCTATTATGTCTCCACCTCTGGAGATGATAATGCGAATAATGGGTTGACGCTCGGGGCACCTTTTCAAACGATTCAAAAAGCAGCATCGTTAGCACAGGCGGGAGATACCGTATATATACGTGGAGGGACCTATAGAGAAACCGTAACACCAGCATATTCCGGTTCAGCAGGTAATCCAATTACCTTCCAAAATTACAACGGAGAGACCGTAAATGTAAGTGGTGGTGATTTAGTCACTGTTTGGACTCAGCATGCCGGATCCGTTTATAAAGCACCCATGAACTGGACTATCAATTCTGGGGATGGGGACATTATATATGTGGACGGTCAACCGGCCCATGAAGCCAGGTGGCCGAATGCCAGTGACCCTTTATTGAGATCAGGATTTGCTTCAGTCGACTCGGGTACGGGTTCAGCTACGGAGTACACCATTACAGATGCTGCACTATCTTCTTTTGCTCCTGGCTATTGGAACGGAGCCAAAGTATATGCAATAAGTGGACATGAATATTATGCATTTATCAGTACAATTACGAACCACGAAGGTAGTCCGACCAATAAATTACATTTCGCTCCATTTGCTTGGACCTCTTCCGGTTATTATCCTACTGGAGGAAATGAATATTATATTTTCCATTCGCTGAATGCGCTAGACCAACAAATGGAATGGTATCGGGATAGCGCTACGAATACCTTATATCTATGGGTACCTGGAGGGGACAGCCCGGCTAATCATATAGTTGAAGCCAAGAGTAGGAATTATGCGATTGACTTGTCCAATAAATCCTACATTACATTTTCTGGTGTAAACGCTTACGGGGCTCAAATTACGACAAATGGCGGCAGTCATAGTACCATTGCCAAAGCCATCATTGAAACAACAGATCTGGATTATTCATCTCAGAGCAGTCCGGAATTCGCTCGAGGTCAGGGCATCTTGCTTGGCGGAACCTACAATACTGTCCGTGATTCAGAAATTAAGAATATGTATGGAAATGCTATTACGATGTCTGGTTCACATAACAGCGTTATTAATAACTATATTCATGATGTCACTTTTGAAGCAAGCAATGCTGCTCCCATTCAAGCAGACGGAAGTAACCAATTGATCAGTCATAATACCGTTAATCGAGCTTCACGGGGTCTCATAAGAGGGTTTCCTAGAGCAAGTTCCATTCAGTATAACGATTTCAGTATTGCTAATTTGACAACAACAGATTCCGGGGTATTAGCACTTGGTAATGGGGAATACCAGAATACACAAATTCACCACAACCGGATCCATGATAACAAAGCGCCTTCATTCGCAGGTGGTTTATACGCGGATGCCTTTACCGAAAATTTGATTATGTACAAGAACGTTATTTATAACATTAATCCAGGGTTACTTTTAAATTCACCAAGTAACTTCAATCTTGTTTTTAATAATACAGTCTACAATGCGAGTAATTTACAAAATGGGGCACCTAATTCCTATGCCGGTGATACGTATGGGGATAAAGTCTATAACAACATCATAAGCAGTGTTGCAATTAGCGGCGAGGCCGATGTAACCTCCAACCAAATATTTACCAACTGCTCGTATGTGAATACGGCTTCCTACGATTTTCGTCTTCAGTCTGGCTCAGCGTGCATTGATGGAGGCAGAGTGATAGGGGGAGTAACAGATGGGTATGTAGGAAATCAACCAGATGTTGGGGCATTTGAATTTGGTGGCGTCGATTGGACAGCCGGTCATAACTTCTCGAGTCCTCCCAATCCGACGTTTGCACTCAACGAGATTGAATATAGCAATAGAGTAAATGATGGAGGCTTCGAGTCTGGTACTTTAGCCTCTTGGACATCTGCAGCTGGCTCGCCTTCCTTAGCTACAGGAGCATCTTGGGATTATAAAACGAACTCGATGAGCCGGATGCATAAGAAAGCTGCGTATCTAGAGGCAGGAGACAAGATCGAACAAACAATAACGGGACTTCAACCGAACACCAATTATGTCTTCTCGGCTTGGGCCAAGATCAACGGATTAACAACGCAAGCAGAAGACTACAGTAGTGGCAGCGGCAGCGCACATTGGGATTATACAAACGGCGATTTTAGAGTCTATCGAGATGCTAAATATGTGGGTCCTATGCAAAATGACGATTACCTGGTTTTCAATAACATCGACTTTGGTGCCACTGCCAAATATAATAAATTGTCCGCAGGAATCAATACAACGGTTGACAGTGGAAGCATTGAAATTCGGCTAGGCAGTACGACTGGAACACTGCTCGGGACCGTAGACCTTGCCAATTACGATAGTATATGGAAATGGCAAGATACGGATATCAGCGCTGCAACAGGTATGCAAGACGTTTACCTAGTTTTCAAAGGAACAGGAAATATAGCTCTCTTTGATGGCTTTAAGCTTTGGAATTCAAATATGGCTGATGATGTAACGCTAGGTGTTACAAATTATGGAGGAACTGATGTTACGACATCTGTAAACTCGACATCGTGGGGATCAAGCGAATATCAAATCAAATTTACGACCGGTGCAACGAATACTAGCGCAACCGTATATGTGAATAAGCCGGACGGTGATTACTCAGCATATATCGACAATGTAGGATTGCTTAAAGACCACTTTATAACGAAGACTGCGCTTGAGGATGACGGATTTGAATCCGGCACAAGCAAGTGGGCTACCGGAAGGGGAACTTCAACAACGACTACGGCAGAGAAGCATCTTGGTGATTCCAGTTTCCCAATAAATGATGATACAGAAGTTATTTACCAGAAGGCTACTTCAAAGGTGAATAAAGTCGCAACGCTTTGGTTCTACGACGATGCAGCAGATACGTCAGTAAGAGCACAAGCACGAGTTGACGATGCTGCTAACTGGAATGAAAATGGAACAACATGGCGTTCAATCGGCGTTGATACGAATTATTATCCCGATCATTATTTCTATAGAATCGACGGAACTCTGACGAATTCTAATATTGCCCGCTCAACTGGCTGGCACGAATTCAAATGGGATTACACATCGGGTACGAAAGTGGATATGTATATCGATGGAACGCTTATTGCTTCGCCTGCGGGAGTGACTGCTTTTAGTTTGGTAGCAATGGGCGATTGGTCGGGGTCATCGATTACAGGCAACGTCTATTTCGATGATTTTACGACTCAGTCCACAGCTCTTATCAATGACGGATTTGAATTCGGCTTTGGCAACTGGACGATCGGCAACGGTACCGCAAGTAGCAGTACTTCAGTCTATCATGGAGGCAGCAAAAGCTACGCAGTTGATCAAGATATGGATGTTATTTACCAAAAGGTTAGTTCTAGCGTTAATAAAATCGCTACGCTTTGGTTTTATGATGATGCAGTAGATACAGGAATGAAAACATTTGCACGAGTTGATAATGGTACATGGAATGATAGTACGGGTTGGCGTGGAATCGGCGTGGATACGCCTACCTCTGTCACTAATTATGTTTATAGGGTCGGTGGTACTGTTAAGGCAACTACTATTCCCCGTTTAAGCGGCTGGCACGAATTCAAATGGGATTACACATCGGGTACAAAAGTGGATATGTACATTGACGGAACATTAATTGCTTCCCCTACAGGGACTACTGCTTATAGTATGGTAGCCATGGGGGATTGGTGGAGGTCAACGTCAACAGGCGACGTTTATTTCGATGATTTTAAAGCTTATACGGTGGATTTCACTGACGGATTTGAATCCGGATTTGCCAACTGGACTACCGTTAACGGTACAGCAAGTACAGGCACTCCATTAATTCCTAAAGGAAGCTATAGCTATGAAGTTAATGAAGATATGGATGTTATCCAACATGCGATAGGTGCAACGACAAATCAAGTCGGTGTAGTGTGGTTTTATGATGATGCAACCGATAATAATTTGAGAACATCGGCTTTTGTCGACAAAGGCACGTCATCCACGCAAGTCGGATTAGGTGTAGATACGCCTACATCAACTAGTAAGTATGTATACCGCGTTGGCAGTACGAACACAGCGACCACTATCGACCGAACAACTGGTTGGCACCAGTTGGTTTTCGATTACCGCTCTGGCACTGATGTCAAATTATACATCGATGAAACACTGGTTAAGACGTCCACGTCTCAAACGGGCTTTGACGTTATCCGATTAGGGGACTATTGGGGTGGTGGTTCGACGGGTACCGTTTATTTCGATGACATAAGTGTTCAGTCAGAATTACCTTAAAAAGAAGAAATATGAGTACATGCTGATTTGGTCGAATACTTCAAAAGGTTTAATTTTATTGTCAAAAAAACGAAATCCAGACATACATGTCGATAGCAGTATTTCCAACCAAGCTATCGATACGAGATGATCAATGCAGGATCTCATGGACATTCGGTTCCAATTATAGATGGCTGTAGACAAGGGTTCGGAAAATCATACCGGTCTGAGATTGCATACAGCCAAATTTCAGAAGATAACGTTCATATTGTCATGGATTGCTCCGTACAGCCTCAGGAATCAGGATTCGCAATATAAAACAGGGACTCCATTTTACCGAATCGTGTTGAATCGCACGCAGGTGGAACGGGAGATCATTTCCGAGTTTCGTTTTGAAATGAGGTGAATATCGGATTGGAGTTATCATACTCCAGTCCGGCTTTTTTTCTTTATGGATCATGTATGCAAAATATCAACAAAATTGTGAAAACCAGCGAAACTTTACAGCCAAGTTATGAAGTACGATAAGGGTATAAAGAACATCAAATCGAAGAGCGGTCACAAGCTGGAAAACTTGGCAATTGGCTGCTTTCTTGGGATGTCGCTCCATCAGTTATGGAAGTTCAGAAGATGTACTTTTACGTAAATCTGAAGCTTTCTTTCCCGTAAATTGCTTGAACTGTCTACTGAAAAAATAAATGTTACGGTAGCCTAATGCTTCCGCTACTTCCGTCACTTTCATGCCGCTAAAGCGCAAAAGATGTTCGGCCCGTTCAATTTTTGTTTGAATGATGAAAATTTCTAACGTGACCTTCATGATTTCTTTGAATTTGATGGAAAAATATCGGGGAGATAGTTGGGCGCGTTCAGCTAGATTTTCCATGCTATGTGACATGCTGGGATTTTGCCGAATAAAACTAGCTACCTCCCGAATGGGTTGTTCAAGATGATGGCTCGCCGAAGTTTCCTTTGAATGACCATCCAGATCGTCACGGTTTAAATAAATGAGCAGCAAATTTAACATTAGCTTGGCTTCTTCTATACTACCAAACCTTGGATTGAGAAGCGTTTCCACGTATCGATTCAACATGGTTTCGAACATAAAAGAGTCCGAAACGATCCGGTAAGCATCCGGCAAATCGACTTCTAAGGATGGAAACGGAAAATGAATATATGTGATGGTTAGCGGTTTATGCGGATTATGTTTAGCCAAAGTAAGGTCACCCGGACGAAACAGAAAGCAACTGCCCCGGGAAAGTGCATACGTATGCCCGTTTAGAAGCATCTCGCCTTCACCGCTCCATACATACCACAAATCGCAATCTTCGAAGGGGCGATCGATCCTATCCCATTTCCACGAATCTTCGCAAGTGATTTTGCCATATGATAAACCTAGTTCAAGTGATAATGGTAGTATAGTCACAGAGGTCCGCTCCTTTAAATTTATGTAGTATAGTGTAAATGTTTGACTGCTATAGTGCATTTATTTTATCACATTTATTAGATAAACTGAATTTATATTAAAGGTAAAATAATATAAATGAATTGGGGCAATGACATATGATGAAACCGTTTATGGAGATCGAAGACTGGGACAGAATAGGATTATCTGTGGCTGAATCAGCAAAAAGATTGCAAAGAATTGCTTATATCGATCGACAATTGATGAGAATTCAAGCGGGTCATATGATCGCAAGGCCAGAATATGAAATCAAAGGCGCTTTAGGAAGAATGGTCTGGGAAGATGCCAGCCACTATGATCAATTTCGCAATCGATGCAAGCAGATGCGTATGAGTACGGTCGCTTTTGATAAATGTCCAGATCCGTTTCTTGAGCGTACCATGATCAAATTGCTGGATTCAGGAAATACCTTGACCTTGCTCACGGCGATGTTTGAGGTCATCAAACCGGCGCAGATCGAAGCCATTCAAGATTATCTCTCTCTAGCTCAGCCAATCGCCGATTATCCAACCATTCATATGCTGAGACATCAACTGATGGATCGAGAAAATCAAGTCCAGTGGGGGTTAGAGGCCATTCGTGCCATCTCCGAGCAGACAAATGAGGAAGAACGCACGCAGGCAGAGAATTGGAAAGCTTGTATGAAGGATTACTTGCTAGCTGCCGGTGGCGTAAATGGCCTGGGAGAGCGTAAAGAACTGGACCCTACACTTGAAGTCGCTTCCACATCGTTTGAATTACCGGAGTCGAGTACGCGTGACAGTCGTTTCAAAAAAACCGTTGCCAAATTTACGGACGTTACTTTTGAAGATAGTGATGCAGGACGGTTTAAAAGAATGATGTTCACCCGTTTTAATGAAATGACCCCGGCGGAAGCCGTTGCCTGTGTTCACTTTGCTTCCGAAGGGAAGCCATGGTTATTTTATTATGATACCGCTCGTCATTTATGGGATGAAATCCGGCATTCCTGGTTTGGAGAAGCTGCATTGCGAATCCACGGTTTCAACATTTATGAGTCAGCTAACTGGACAGGCTGGTATGATATGACCCAGAATCTGTTTAGCATCGAGGAGGCTTATACCCATTTAACGATTGCTATCGAAAAATCAGCGATGAAATATCCTCCGGGGAAACGGGAGGAATGGGAATTTTGCCGCGACGTTGTGAAGGACTCCTTAATGACCACCTTTCAGGACTTTGATTGGGCGGATGAAGTCGTTCATGCCGGCTTTGGACAGAAATGGGTCATTGACCATCAATATAATGGAGATAGTACCCAAGCTCAGCAAGCGGCCGACCTAACTTCGGAAAAGCGAAACGCATTTATGGCTCGTTATGCAAACGAGGGTAAGGAAACGAAGAACTTTTTTGCCGGAGACTATTGAGATATGTAAGGTGACAGGACAAATTATCGGAGGTACAGCATGTTTACAGCGAACGAACTGGACTATTTAGAAAGCTTATCCGGGGTAAACTCGATTCAGCAAGATATCGACGCGTTTAAACAAAAAGGCGATTTAGAAAATCTCGAAGAAACTGGATTAACTCGAGACAAATATTTGGACTTTTCCGAAGCGCGAATTCGTCAATTCGCCCCATGCTTAAGTGAATACGGGGGGATACTGGATCCAGGCGATGGGAACGAACACGAATATGCAACCGCTGCATTTGTAAAAGCTGGGGCTATTCTACTAGCAAACGATCGCTGCAAGGATCTCAAAGAACAGATTTTGCTCGCGATGGATTGGGCCAGTACCTGTTTGGGAGAGAATAAAGTCCCTGACGATCATGCCGATTTCACTACGCACATGCTGGTTAGGGCGTATCAGCTTTTGGCACCGATAGTAGATAAGGAGCGGAGCGATAGCTGGAAAGCGAGTTTGTCCAACGTTGAGCCTGAGGTAACGTATTGCCAAACGGTTCGAAGTTTTCCAGACATTCGTACCATACGTAACTGGGCTACTTATGCCATGCATGGCGAAATGATGAGGCTAAATGAAGGGTTCACGGACTCTATGGCTTTCATTGATAAGTATTTGAAACCGCAAATGCCGCGTTTTGCGCGTGAAGGGCTATACCGCGATCCGAATATTCCGGTCGCCTATGATTTGGCTGCGCGTCAACAGCTTAGCGGGTTATTAGATGCCGGTTATAACGGCGAATGGAAGACATTTCTAGAAAGGCAACTTCGCAAAGGTGCTCAAACGATGCTGTTTATGCAGTCTACCACCGGTGGAACGAGCTGCGGAGGCAGGAGTAACCAGATTATTTGGAATGAACTGACCTTTGCCAATCTGTGTGAACGGGAAGCCTCGCTTTATGCCAAAGAAGGAGATCAAGAATGGGCAGGTATCTTTAAACGAGCTGCACGCAAAGCACTACAATCCATTCTGCGCTGGATAGAGGATCCCACCCAATTTCGGTTGTTGAAAAATCGGTTTGATAGCGGGCTCCGAAACGGTTGGGAGTTCTATGCCTATTATTCGACGTACAGCTTGTATGCCGCTCAAATTGCAGCTTCATGCTTTGAAAGTGCTGACGAGAGCATTTCCGAAAAGGCAACACCGGCCGATTTGGGCGGATATGTAGTGCCAATTAAATCCTTCAACCGGATCTATGCCACTACGGGACCAGAGCAAGGTGCTTATCACCTCGTTATGGATACTGCCGCGCAAATGGGTCATGACGCAACCGGATGGGTGCGGCTCCATAAAGCGGAATATCTAGAGGAAACGGCGCTCTCGATGGGGATAGCTGGGCTCAACGGCAATATTCATTTGAATTATTTTGTGGCTAAACAAATCATTCCGCGCCCCCATACGCCAGCAGCTATAGGCTTGACATGGAGGGATGCACACGGTACGTGGCACAGGTTAGCTAACTATGGCAGAAGAAAGCATGAAACGTTTCATTCCTTGAATGAGGACGGGGAGCCGACTAATCCTGAAAAGCTGCATTGGAATGCTTTGCTTGAAAGTGGGGATGGAAATAGCGATGTGCTATCTTTCAAACTACGCTACGAGTCTACGAGACTTCAGCTAATAAACGACATGGATTTGCGTTCACCGGATGAGGATCAACACCCAGTCATTTTACGTGCTATCGGTGATTTGATGCCAAGGCCTGGCATCGAGGGTGTAGCGGCGATCACGGAATCTTATCGCATTGCACACGATGGCGTGACAACGGCATGGTCGGTGGAGGCTGCAGAGGATACGGAATTATCCGCAATTGGTGTAACGGTTCCGGTGCTCGTGACGAACGGAACCGATGAGACGGTCATCCGTGTGGATGGGAATAAGCTTTTCGTCTTGTATTCGAATGCCATTTATGTTATTCAGCCAGATGGTGAAACTGGCGATGTCGAACTTGAGCTTCTTCCTGGGTTGATGCCGAATCGAAATGGCAACTATCGTCTCGCGCAATGGAGTAGCAAGGATGCTCAGAAGGAAATCAAGCTTCATTTCTCATTAGAGCAGGCTTAGATTTATAACCAACGATCGTTTGATTACTCATCTTGGTGAAGATCAACAAGCCTACAAGCAAACAGGTTGGCCAAATCTACCGCTTGATTATTTCCGATCCGATAAGTTCAGCTCACCACATGGCATTTGTGTCGATTCACAGCACAATGTCTATGTGGCGGAGTGGACGCAATTCGGCCGTATTACCAAGTTAGCTCGCAAGTAACGAGAAGGCTATTTGCTATCGCTTTAGGAAGGGAAGATCATGAAAGTTTCTCTATTCATCACATGTTTAAGCGACCTAGTATATCCCGTTGTAGGTGAATCCATGGTTAAGCTCTTGGCTAGATACGGAGTGAAATTGGATTTTCCTGGCGGGCAGACATGCTGCGGTCAGCCAGCTTTCAATAGCGGTTACTGGGATGAAGCGAGGGGGGCGGCATTAACACTACTTGAGGCTTTTGATGACAGTGATTTTGTCATATCGCCATCTGGTTCATGTACGAGTATGATCCATCATTATTATCCGAAGCTTTTTGAGCATGATCCTGTGAATTTGGCTAAGGCGAACCGTCTTGTTGAGAAAACATACGAATTTACGCAGTTCCTCGTTCAAGTACTGGGTGTTTCCGACCTGGGAGCTATGTTTCCTCACAAAGTTACCTATCACCCTTCATGTCACGGTAGTCGGTTATTAGGCGTAAAAGAGGAGCCAAAGCTGCTCATGCAGCATGTTCGTGACATGGAACTGGTACCACTCCCGCATGCAGAGGATTGCTGTGGGTTTGGGGGCACGTTTGCTGTGAAAATGTGTGATATTTCCGGTGCCATGGTGTCTGAGAAATCCGATCATGTAATGGAGACGGAAGCTGAAGTGCTGGTGGGTCTGGATATGGGATGCTTGATGAACATTGCTGGAAATTTATCATACCGTGGAAAACCCGTGAAGGTCATGCATTTAGCGGAATTACTAGCTGAAGGAGTGAAGCTGGCGCATGAGCGAAAATAAAGGAAGCGGGACCGTCAAAGAAAGATCGAAAGTCGCTCTGAATAATGAATTCTTGCGTAATGCAGTTAAATTCACAACCGAGCGGCTCAAGAACGGGAAGCTGGCTGCCACGGAAGAACACGGGAACTGGGAAGAGTGGCGGGAGCGCGGCAGGCAGATTCGTCTGCATACGATTGCTCACGTAGACTACTACTTAGCTCGATTTGTAGAAAATGCAAGAGCTCAAGGCGTTCACGTACACTTCGCTTCTGATGCAGCTGATGCTGTTCGTTTGACGATGCTAATTGCTGAACACTAGAAAGCCAAGAGTGTTGTGAAATCCAAGTCGATGGTATCTGAGGAACTGCATATGAACCATGCGCTTGAACAAATCGGGGTCGAGGCTATAGAGACGGACCTTGGCGAATATATAATCCAACTTGCTGGTGAAACGCCTTCGCATATTATCATTCCGGCTATTCATAAGAACCGGTATCAGATCGCTGAACTGCTCTCTGAGGATGCGGGGGAGAAGCTCGCGCCTGACACCGGTATTTTGGCTGGTTATGTACGCAGAAAACTGCGGGAGAAATTTCTGGAAGCCGATATCGGCATGACGGGATGCAACTTTGCTATTGCAGAGACGGGCTCAATCGTTCTTTTCGAGAATGAAGGGAATGCGCGGATGGTGAGCACCATCCCTAAAACGCAAATTACATTTATAGGTATGGAGCGTATCATCCCCACCTTGGACGATCTCGAAGTGATGGCGACACTACTCCCTCGTTCAGCTACTGGTCAAAAGCTAACGGTATATATGTCTGTCATATCGGGACCCCAGCGTGAGCAGGATGGGGATGGTCCGGAAGAAATGCACGTCATCATCTTGGATAATGGACGTTCCTTGCAGCTCGGAGACCCACAATTCCAGGAGCTGCTTAATTGCATTCGCTGCGGCCTCTGCCTTAACGCTTGTCCGGTGTATCGTCATATTGGAGGTCATGCTTACGGTGGTGTGTATAGCGGACCCATAGGTGCTGTACTGACACCTGCACTGAATAAAAATGTCGACCAATGGGATGACATTGCAAGTGCATCAAGTCTTTGTGGGGCCTGTTATGAGGCGTGTCCAGTGAAGATTCCGCTGCACGATATGCTGGTTTACTTGCGTCAGCGTAAAGTGGAGCGCGGGGCGACCGATCTCGTGGAAAAAGCCGGAATGAAAGGCTTTAACTTGTTGATGTCAGATGCCAAGCGAGTTAAAGCATTAATCAAGTTTGGGCGCATTGGGCAGAAATTGTTAGTCCGTGATGGACATATTAAAGCCAAAATAGGCCCTTTAAAAGGTTGGAATTCGTATCGCTATGCGCCAAGCCTGGCTAAGAAGACGTTCCGTGAATCTTGGAAGGACATTGAGCAGGGATTGGAAGGCACATTTCCTGAACTTGATTCGGTGATGAAAGCGCGAATGGAGATCCTTGTGGCTGCTCGTAAAGAGGGAGGAGGAAATCATCATGGCTAAATCAGATACGGCTTTTCTCCAGAAGCTAGAAGTGGAAGCACGCAAGGACCAGGCATCATTTTTCGAAAATATTGCTGCACGGCTAGGAAGATCAAAGCCTTTGCAAACAGCTCCGGTACACAGCATGAAGGGGGCTCCTGAATTCTGGGATCAAGTGGATCTGCCTCTTGAAGGACGCATTCAATTATTTATGTCGAACTGGCATAAGGCTGGTGGCCATGCAAAACGATTGATAGGAATGGCTGAAGCCGAAGCCTTTATTGAACATTTCATTGAAGAGACACAAGCAAAGCACTTGATCATCCAAGATCAACCCGAGCTAGAATCCCTCGGAGCTGCACTTACGGATAAAGAAATTGACATCACGGTTTGGAATGCTTTCGGAGTTGATTGCGATGGCAAAGATGAACTCATCGCTTTCGCCGCAGGAGCCGACATTGGTGTTATAGCGGCTGAGCATGCAATTGCTTATACAGGTTCGCTTGTTATTACTTCAGCCCCGACTAGGGGAAGAAGTGTCAGCTTGCTGCCCACAACGCTTATCGCTATCATACCTGTGGAGCGACTAAAGACAAGTTTGGGTGAAGTGCTCCGGCCTTTCGATGATTTGGAAATGACGGACATGCCCGCAGGTATTCATTTTATCTCTGGTCCCAGTCGTTTCGCTGATATTGAGAATGATTTAACCATCGGTGTTGATGGCCCAAGTATTGTATATGCACTTATAATTGAATAAAAGCCTTTATAAAAATCAATGCGCTAGGATCGGAAGCGGTTATTTTCAACAGTCTCGAGAATAGTAGGGGGCAAAATAAACGGAGCCACGCGGGTCACTTCAGGGTTTGCGGGCTCCGTTTTACATTTATTTATGAAACTGTGCAATTCCTTTGTTGCAAGGTTCAAAAGAACCCTCCTTCATTGCTTCAATCCGTAATTACTTTTTCAAAATCGGTATCCATATTTCACTTATAAAAGTTGGTGAGGTTACATCTTTATTCTCATTCCACAGGATTTCTGGACCTTCTATTGATTCATAGTTTGAGGATGGAAACCATTCGGAATAAATGCGTCCCCATACACTTTGTAGTGTATCAGGAAATGGTCCGATTGCTTCGAATACAGCCCATGTTGAGGCAGAAACATCCAGCTGTGTTAGGTTATCTGGACACTCCTTCGTTGTTGCTACGCCAATATAGTGATCAAACTCCCCTTTTTCCTCCATCCTGCCCTCAGAAAAGTTTGTGGATGCACTAAGCAGTCCCATAGGCTCGACATTAGAAAGTTTTTTGAGGTTATTGATCGTTTCGCCATCTAAACTTTTCCACATAGACGCAATCTCCGGATTAACCCCGTTGAATTGGATAGGAACTCTTTTCTTAATTCCAACAATGCGAAATGCCTCTTTTTCTTCAATTCGATAGATCATTTCATTTCCTCCTTTGATAGATAACTGGAAGGTCATTGGTGGATAGGCTTTAAGTGAATGGCCATTATTTCTGGCTTCTGACGGTGCAATACCATGCAAATTTTGAAAAGCTCTTGCAAAAGAATCTGGTGAGTTGTACCCGTATTTCACTGCAATGTCAATGACCTTTACACTGCTGCCTTTAAGCTCAAATGCTGCAAGAGTAAGACGTCTACGGCGGATGTATTCCGATAGCGAAATACCTGCAAGAAAGGAAAACATCCTTTTAAAATGGTATTCGGAGCAGAAAGCCCTTCTTGCTATTTCTTTAAAATCAATATCGTTCGTAAGATTTTCTTCCATATACTTTAAAGCACCATTCATGTTTTTGAGCAAATCCATTTTCTGACCTCCTTTATCAAAAGAATAGCAGGAATTGCATGTATCCATCCGACATATCGTGCACAATTATGTAGGGTCTATTCTTAGGTACATCGTTACCCCTTTGGAATTTTGCGATATTCGGTTGGGGAAACCCCCATCATTTTCTTAAAGAGTCTGGAGAAGTAGTAAGCATCGGTTATGCCGATCGCGTTTCCGATTTCCTTGATCGCGAGGGCGGTCAAGTCGAGCATTTGGCTCGCTTTTTGTATTTTGAGACGTAAAAAGTACTCCACTGGCGGAAATCCAGTCTCCTTCTTGAATAAAAAATCAAATGCTGTTTGGATACCCCAGTATGCTTGGCTAAATCGGCGAGTGTAATGGAAACATCCAAATGGTCGTTCATTTACCGGATGGCGCTTTCCATATAGTTCTCCCTTTGGTAAGCCTGCAGGTATTACAGCCAAATGCCGGGCTAATAATTGCAGCGGTTTACGGTTTTCAAGCTCGATCCATCCTTCGCCATCTGTGCAATAGATAACAATTTGCCCGGGAAGGGCAGCAGCTTTGGCGTAAAATGGAGCGAATGATGTAATTTTTGCTTGATGAATTTCGAAGGCTGAATGCTACTTCCATTGGATAAAATCCAGTGGAAGTAAGGAGTTGAAAGCCTGGAAGCCATTTCCATTGGAATATTTCCAATATAAATGCGAATTTCGAAGCATGAGAGGCGATTCCATTGGAAAATCTCCAATGGAAGCATTCATTTCATGCTGAATACAATTCGAATGTTCCATAAGTTCAAGAGAACCTAAAGGGCTGCCCTCAAGTAGATTTACCTACTTGTAGGACAACTCCGCTGAGTTCGTAATCGGGTCCTTAGAAAGTACTGACTTTACTTGTATCCGGGCACCAGCGGGAAGTGCGGTAATATCGAATCAAGATATCGACCGCTTCCTCCGTTCGCAGATGGGTGAGTGCTTCCGCTGCATAAGCTCTGACGTAACGGTCTTTGCTGTAAAGCGCTTGCTCCAAGGAGCGGACAGCTTCCTTCACATCGCCAGCATTACCGGTGCGCAGCAGTGAAAGTGCTGCAGTATATCCGACCTTGTTGGTAATGTATGGCTGATTGCTTACATACGACTTTTTGGACTCCGTATTATTCGATATTGAAGCATCTTCAGTTTCACAAAGTAGAGAATCCTTCAATACTTTCGCTAATGCCGAAACAACCTGGTCACCTGCATTTTTGAGCATACCTAATGATTCAACCGCATTCCGGCGTACCCATTCGCTCTGATCCTGCAAGCTCGAGATCAGCGAGGGCACAACGTCACCTTCGGAAGATCCTATCATCCCGAGTACGAAAACCGCCAAAGCTCTTCGCTTCTCATCCTCATGCTTCAAAACACGGAGAAGCTCGGGAATCGCCTCAATGCCAGCTCCTTGCAATCCGTAAGCAGCCCGTTCCGCTGTCAGGCTCGACCCCTCCGTTATTTGCTTGATCAGCATTTCGATCCCTGGAGTTCCAAGTTGTCCTAGCGCATAGGCGGCATTCAAAGCGGTCGTTTCCACTTGATCGTTTAATAAAAACCCTAGCAAGGGAGCACAAGAAGCCGCTTCTGCTCCGATGCGCCCCAATTCGTCCGCTGCCCGCCCGCGTTCGGTCGGGTTCTCTGACTCAAGCTCTTGCCGTAATGCCAACAATCGCTCCTCAGTCGTTGTCGTGCCAACCTGCTTTGTTGTAGGTTCTCCGCGTAGCCAATCCCATACGTCTTGCCATAAATTCAAATGAGTAGCGGGTGTTCCTTCCGGCACAATCATCTCCCTGCTTTGATGATTCCAGCTCGGAAACTCCGGTGCGCTTAATCTGAGAAATTGAAATTTAAGCATATAACGATCTAGTTCTGATACATTAAGCGAAGCTCTATGCCACAAGTCGAAATGCACGAGTATCATAGTACCCGCCTTGCCTGTGGGCAGCAGCGTCTCACCTTGGTCGCCGAGAAATTTTTCGTAGTATTGGGTGCCTGGCATGATCGCTGTAGGCCCTAAATCTTCGGTAATATCGTGGGTATAATAGAAAATCATTGCCCACCAAGGTCGATGGCTGCGCATGGAAGACCAATAGCCGTCTTTGTGCCATTTTCCGCCACCCGGCGTCTGATTTCCCGGTTGGTTGTAATGACAGTGGCGATGTGGATGCATGTAATAGTCTGAACCAAGTACACTGCTTAAGGCTCCCTTGACGATTGGCGTATCGAACAGCTGCTGAATGTCCGGAACACGGGGGAGAATGTTGTTGCCGGGGTTGCCTTCATTATGCATAACATGATTGATCTGGTTCATGATGCTCAAATGAAGTTGATGAGGCATGTCGTTCTGAAGTACAAGATATCCTTTGCTAATAAATTGCATCATTTGCTCATCTGTCAACAAATACTTGGTATCTAACATGTTAAATCCTCCTTAGAAATCTTCGTCCTTACTTAAAAATACTACAGTATTCGGTTTATTTTGTATTTGCAAAATCGTCAATTATTTGTACAATCGTCATATCAATTACATTTTAATTTTTTCGAATAAGGTGGTGATCATGGATGGATTTCGCCGACTTACATCCTTATGTGTACTTTGCAACCCGGTACCCATTCTCCAAAGGACAGACTAGCAAGAATCGGATCTGTTATGCCTCCTCCCTATATTTGATCAGCGAGGGAAGAGGTGTCATTCACACCAATGGTCGCACTTATGAAACGGTAGCCGGCTCTCTCGTGTACATACCAGCAGGGCAGCCCCATCATTGGGTTGCCGACAGCCAAGACCCGATGGTCCACATCTGCTGTTATTTCGATTGGTATTACATAGATCGTAGGGCCGAATTCACCCACCCGAGCATGATCTGCTATGATGCAGCCACGCTGGTATCTACCCTGATCGGACCTGCATTTCCTTATTCTTTACCCGAGCATGTGAAAGTGGAGAAGCTGCGGCTGTGGATAGATTTATTCGAGAAGTTTTATACTAACAATTACTATACAAACGAGAGGACGTACGTTCGCAGCTTAAAGATCCAGAGCAGCTTCCAGCAGTTTATCGAGTTTTTTCTCACTTTTGCCCTGAAAGAGGAGCATATCCCCAATCTCCGCATGTCCAAGTTGCTCGAGCGATTGGATCAGGATCTGGTACAAGGCAATCTACAGCCTTTGGAAATCTATTACAGAGAGCTGCGCATAAGCCGTGGATACTTTTTTGATTTGTTCAAAGATGCAACCGGATTGCCACCAACCCAGTATGTCATCCAATTCAGGATCAATCGGGCGAAGGATGACCTCCTCTTTACGAATCTGAACATCACCGAGATCGCAGACAAGCACGGATTTTCGTCTTTGCATTATTTTTCAAAGCTATTCCGCAAGATAAACGGTCTATCACCACGGGAATTCCGAGAAATAAACAGAGACGGTCTATGACGAAAGAAGACGAAAGAAGCATAGGAAGGGAAGCAGTTGTGGCGTAAAATGGAGCGAATGATATGACAACAGCCAGTTAGGAGTCAAGCGACTCTTAACCGGCTGTTGCACTTTCAGAGACTTACTCGATTCCGATGATTTGGAAATGATGGACATGCCCGCGAGTATACCTTCCCATACGTTCAGTTGATAACACCTGTACTTGTTATGTGGACTTGAATACTAGGCTTCAACTTCACTTCTTTGTATTTGTTCTTCCAGTCGATGTTTTTCCACAGCTCAGAGTGATTTACTCTCAGCTTTCTGCCGATTCCAAGAGCATCGCAGTTCGCTTCTAGCAATTTGTTTCCGACACCTGCTGCTTGTGTGTTTAGTGATGCAGATAATTCTTGATTTAGCTGCTCGCGGTCGATTTTTTGGCCCATACTGCTTGGGGAGCTGCTAATGGCACCGAAGAGGTCAACCTTAATTGAACATTCAATTTCCTGCGTATTTTTATCAACAGAAACTTCGAATGATCTCTTTAATTTCCGTACTTCAAATGAAATCACATTAGTCTCCAGCTTTTTAGGCTTGCTCTGTCCAGAGCTCTGATGAATTGGAATATCCATGAATGCATGTTTGTTTAGCTTGTCTTTTAGAAGCAATAAGATTGTACTGTCTTCCCGCGACAATGTCACTCCGGTATATTTGTCTCCATCAAATAATCCGATACTGTCAACGATTAGTGCTTTATCCTTAATTCTACGAATCATAGGCAGCACCGTATCTTCACCAGGGTCAGAGATTTGACTCCATAAGGAGTACAGAGTTTGCTCTGGAACAATCGTTGTTCTCTCTGCTCCATTAATCATTTGCTTAATGCCAAAAGCGACTGGACTCTTCTCTATTTTTTTAAATGATAGTATTTCAGAAGCTAATCCCGTACTTATTAAAATATTCGTTTTCAGATACCCTTTAGGATTCCGGTAGAAGGTCTCCAAAGGGAGCATAATCCCTCGTCTCGCCAGATCTTCCCCAATGATCATAACATGAGTCTTGCTTGCTTCAATGGTACCTGGAAGCATACTGTCAATCGTAGAACCAATTTTGAAAACGGAATCCCCGGTTGCTTGCATGACTTCATCCTTCACATCGAATTGTCCGCCGCCTTTACTCTCCAAAATGATAGCTCTAACAGTCCCACTAATTTGGTTATCTTTAGCAGCATCAAGGCTTATCCCATTTACCATCTTTTTAGTAGTTAAATATTGAATGTCCCAGCACCCTGTAAGGATCATTAAAAGAATTCCTAGACAAACCGTAAGAAAAAGTTTTACTCTCATGTTGACCCGACCTTATTATTATTTTTTATCAGGAAGGATATCATCCACAACAAAATTGGAATTGCTGCAATCATAATCAGGTATCCATATTCAAACCATTTACTGAATGGATCTAAATTTTCCAATTTGGATAGATACCAAGCAAATAGATAGATAAGAACCGCACTGATCCATACCATCTTTCGATAAGAACTTTGACTTGCAGTTAGACTTTTTCCGGCTATGCATAGGTAAGAAACGATGGTGGAGGTCATTGGAATAATCCAAATCGTCAAAAAGATCAGATCTAAGCGGTCAAACAGTTGATAAGTTAATCCTTTAAAAATAAACAAAACGGGTTCATTCACCTGTTGTAACGCTTTAGGACTAAATCCGATCAGGCAAATGAATACAAAATACGTATAAAATAAGGTAACAAAGCAATTTGCTAATGAGATTACACTAAGCAAACCTCTGGGACTTTTTTGTACGTGGGCGGAGAAATAGAGGATCACCTCAAAACCGAGCATTGAAAAAAAAGTGCTTTCACTTCCCTTGAAAATTTGCGCACCACCTGATTCACCTATTGGCAAAATGTTAGAAAAGTGCATGTCATTCGAAAAGGTTAAAAAACTGATCAGGAGCAACAAAGCGAATAGTACGGAAGTTAATACAAAAAATCTTGCAATGACGCGCAAATTTTCCGTAGCCAGATAAACACTGGTCCCTATGATGAGCAAAAGTAGAACCCAACCAGGAGTAAGTGAGAGCATCCAAGTATGAACTAATTGAATATAGAGTGTACTCGCATATCCAGCTATAACAATAAAAAAAACATAATAAAGGAGGTTTAGAGCTTTACCCATATAAGGTCCAAGCATTCGAACCGTAATTTCTCTTAAGGTGTGATTTGGAAATTTTTTGAGCAGATGCCAGTACACGAAAAGCAATAGCTGAATGACGACCCCTGCGATAAGAACCGAGATCCAGGCATCTCCCTTAGCTGTGCTCTGAATTTTCGAAGGCAAGGATAAGAGACCTATTCCAATTTGCGTCTTGATGATCAAAAAAAACAATTGGAATCTGCTTATCGTAGGATTCAAGAGCGTTTCCACCTCACGAAGAATGACTGTTTACTGTGGCCGGGTTCTGCATTTTGTGGGACTTTATTGAACCTCCAAATAGGAAGTCTTAGAAAAATATCTTTTACACCCTCCTTACCATAATAAGGACCAAATGGTTCGAAATAAGGTATCCCTAATGTCTCTATTTTGCAAAGGTGAATAAAGATGATCATCATCACGATGGAAATTCCAAAAAAACCAAACAAAGATGCGGCAAGCATTGTCGGAAACCCTAAAATTCTCAAGCTGGTGCCTAACTCGTTTAGCGGAGTTACAAAAGATGCAATCGCCGTCAATCCGATGACAACGATCATTGTATGAGAAACTAAATGGGCTTCCACTACGGCTGTGCCAATAACTAATCCCCCTACAATACCAATCGTTTGGGCAATGGGTGATGGCAACCGGATTGCAGCCTCTTTCAGCAATTCAAGAATGATTTGCATGACGATCGCCTCCAAGATAGGGGGTAATGGAACGTATGTTAATGAAACCTTTACGGAATATAGAATTCCGATCGGAAGCACTTCGGAATTGTACGACACGGTAGCAATATAGATCGCGGGTAAAGAAATGGCCAAAATGAAACTAATTAATCGAATCAACCGAAAAAATGATCCTGTGGTCCATCGGTTGTTGTAATCATCAGGAGATTGATAAAATGCAAAAAAAGTGATGGGAAGAACCAAAACACTGGGGCTGCCGTCAACGAGAATATTAATTTTTCCTTCCATTAAATAAGAAACAGCTCGATCCGGCCGTTCGGTCTGAATGGATTGAGGAAAAGGCGAAAATGGGTGCTCTTCGATCATCTCGTTGATATTACCAACGGAATACAAATAATCAAGATCGATAGTCTTAATCCTTTTCTCACATTCTTCAACGATAGTTGGAGCAGCTATGTTATCCATATAAATCATAGCTACCTTCGTATTCGTAACATTGCCTAAAGTAAAGTACTTTACCTTCAATTTAGGACTTTTGATTCGATTGCGGAGTAAATAAATATTCGTGCTTAAACTTTCTATAAAGCCTTCATGCGATCCCTGAATGATTTGTTCACCTTTGGGTTCTTCGATAGATCGGCCTTGTGATAGCGCAGCTAGCATCATGATCGCGGCTGAATCATTCTCGATGACCATCATGCAAAAACCATTCATTAATAATTTTCCTATTTGAAGAACATCGGAAGATTTCGTGACTTCGGTTGAAGTCACGATTTGTTCAACAACGCCTGAGTTTGTTTCCAACAAAGGCTTAATAATATTGGATTGAATGAACTCGGCCTTTACAAGGGATTCAACGTATAGCAATGCGCAAGATTGATTGTTAAATACGAGCTTATGAATTTTTAGGTCCTCAGTATGTGATAAATGTTCCCCAATCTGAGCAATTTTCAGTTCGATATCTCCAGACTCTAACTGGATTGTCTCTGTTTCCGTGGGTGTTTGGATTCTATTTTTAAAGTGTTTCATGTCACTATCACCCCGCCGTTAATAATCATTACCTATTATTAACAACTACGCTCGTAATTATTTTCATAAATATGGGGTAATGCGGAAAATATCGTAAAGGTTGTTGAAGTCATGATAGGTGAGATAGAATAAAACAACAAGGAAGCGGTTTTCTCTGAAGTTTAGGAGTAAAGCGGCTTCTTTTTTAAGATAGGGGGAGGTGATTAGACAATGAAATTGGATACGGCCCAAGCTTCCTTTTCGCAACTTCTCATTTCTGGGACGTTAATCCATGAAGCGGATTTTGATGAAATGCGTGAGCGGCTTGGCATCAAACCGCGGCCCCAAGTCGTTATCGTTTTATCCATCGACCGTTATACCGATTTGGCTTTAGACAAGTCATTGCAATGGAGTATTGAGATCGGGCAGGTGCTGGTGGAAGCGATCTTTGAGAGTATCACCTTGCCATTCCTGTGGGTATGGGTAGGAGAAGGCGTATTAGCTGTATTATTGGAACTCCAATCGGTTCAACCCATAGAACCGTCCTATAAGCAAGTTACGTATGGCATGGTCCGGAAAATTCAAAACTTCGTAGATGCGAAGGGCTTTTCTGTCTCAGCTGGAATAGGCACCTATTACGAAGATCCTTACAAGCTTCATCTTTCCTACAGCGAAGCCAAAGAATCATTGATCGACCGTTTCTTTCAAGGAAACCGGATGATTTTTCAATATGAAGGACAAAGAAGCATTCAGGAAGAACGTGCAAAGCCGGTGACCCACGAAGAGAAAATCGAATTGCTGTCACGTGTCCGAATCGGCGATGAAGAAGGTTCGATTGCTTATTTGGTCGAGTTATTAGAAAGTCTTTCCCGATCGTATAAGCACAATATTGATCTATTTAAGTCAGAAGCCTATGATCTAGTACTCTCTTTGTCAAGAATGGTTGTCGACTTAGGCGGTAATGCTTCTGAAATTTTATCTGAAAATGCAAGAATGCTTCAAGACTTGTACAGTACCATTCGGTATGACAAATTTGTTAAAAAGCTGTGCGCATACTGGAGGAAGCTAGCCAAGCAAGTGTCGGACGATCATGCCCTAGAGGTGTCCCCTATTGTGCGATCCGCCATTGTCTATATAAGAGAGCATCATCAAGACAGAATGTTATTAAAAGAAATTGCCCAGCATTGTTACTTGAGCACCCATTATTTTGCCCATGTATTCAAGAAAGAAGCGGGAGTAAGCTTTGTCGACTTTCTAAATAAGGTTCGTATTGAGAAGGCGGTTTATTTCTTAGAGAAAACGGAATTAACCATGCAAGAGATTGCAGCGAGAGTCGGTTTTCAGGATGCGAACTATTTTGCAAGGAAATTTAAAATGATTATGGGGTGCAGTCCGACGGACTATCGGTCATCAGCCCAGTGCTAGTGTTATAGGAATAATCACTTTAAGCCAACCCTATTAGGGGTTGGCTTTTAAGCGTTTTCATAAGAATGATCCGTTTAAGGTTAAACCGTAATATTGTGCTACCTTTCCGCAAATTCGGCTAGATTCAGATGCTCCTATTTTAAGTATGATGGAGTCATAAGAACAAACAAACATTGTTTCATCAACCTACAGGAGGGAAGCAGCTTTGAGACAAATTGAACTGCTGAATCCGCCAGAATTCGTACGAAACTCCAATTGGCGGGATCGATTCGAGACCAAGGTATCCCAGTGGTTGACCCCTTGGGAAGGCGAGGAAGAAGTCCAAGTCGGTTTCATCGGTGTTCCGCTTTCTAAAACGTCGATCAGTATTTCAGGCGCTTCGATGACACCGAATGCATTACGGGAACTATTTACAAATGTTACAACATACAGTATCGACCACGGTGTCGATTTGCAGGAATTACATGCACGTGATCTAGGTGATATTCAGATGCATGTGACGGATCTGCTGCGCTGTCATGCCAATATCGAACAAGGGCTGAAGAACATTTATGCCGCAATGCCTCATTTGTTTCCGATTATTGCTGGCGGCGATCATTCTATCACTTGCCCCTCAGTGAAAGCGATTAAGCACCATGTCGGTGGTAAGGTGGGGATCGTTCAACTAGACTCCCACATGGATGTCCGGAATCTGGAGGACGGTGGTCCTTCCAACGGAACGCCAATTCGCGGGTTGATCGAATCGGGCACGGTTGAAGGCCGCCATATTGCACAAATCGGACTTCACAGCTTCGCCAATTCAAGAGCGTACCATGAATATGCCATGGCGCAAGGAATCACCCAATATACAGCGCGACAAGTTGCCAAGAATGGGATCGAATCCTTGGTGAAACAGGCGCTGGAGGTTGCCGGTGACGGGACGGATGCTATCTATGTAACCGTTGACATGGATGTATTGGATCAAGCTTATGCACCAGGTGTGCCAGCGCTCGTTCCAGCCGGAATGACCTCATGGCAGCTGTTGGAAGCCGTATTCCTATTAGGGCAGCATCCTAAGGTACGAGGCTTTGATATTGTTTGTGTAGATCCAATGCAAGACCCCCGCAGAGCGACGGTTAGGACTGCCTTGCATGTCATATTGACTTTCTTGACGGGATATATGAAACGAAATGAATTCGAACACAACATAGAGGAGTGACTATTCATGGAACAATCAACCAAACGTACGATTCGAGCAGCGCACGGAACGAAGCTAACAGCAAAAGGTTGGCAGCAGGAAGCTGTCCTGCGTATGTTGATGAACAATCTGGACCCTGACGTAGCAGAACGTCCGGAAGATCTCGTCGTTTACGGCGGAATCGGCAAGGCTGCACGGAACTGGGAGTCTTATGACAAGATCGTAGAATGTTTAACAAACCTGGAAGCGGATGAAACCCTGCTAGTACAATCCGGGAAACCGGTTGGTGTATTCAGAACACATTCGCATGCGCCGCGGGTTCTCATCTCCAACTCGGTCATTGTTCCGGCCTATGCCAACTGGGAGACGTTTCATGAACTTGATAAACAGGGACTTATGATGTACGGACAAATGACGGCTGGCAGCTGGATTTATATCGGTACGCAAGGCATCTTGCAAGGGACCTATGAGACTTTCGCTGAGGCAGCTAGGCAGCGTTCGGGAGGCACATTAAGAGGTACCTTGACATTAACGGCTGGACTTGGCGGTATGGGCGGTGCTCAACCACTCGCCGTAACGATGAATGATGGCGTGGTCATCGGTGTAGATGTAGATCCAACCCGTATTCAACGCAGAATCGACACTCGTTATTGTGACGTCATGGTTTACGATCTGGATGAAGCGTTGAAGCTTGCGAACGAAGCGAAAGCTGAGGGGAAAGCGCTCGCTATTGGGCTAGTAGGAAACGCTGCAGAGGTTTTCGCAGAATTTGTGAAACGGGGAATCGTGCCTGATTTCGTAACTGATCAAACCTCGGCCCACGATCCGCTTAACGGATATGTGCCGGTCGGTTATTCATTGGAAGCTGCGGCTGACTTGCGTAAAAACGATCCGACGCAGTATGTGAAGCTGTCCAAAAAGTCGATGGCTGCGCATGTGCAGGCGATGCTTGATCTTCAAAAACTGGGGTCAACCGTATTTGATTACGGCAACAACATCCGCCAAGTGGCTCTTGATGAAGGGGTTAAGGATGCCTTTAACTTCCCTGGTTTTGTTCCGGCTTACATTCGTCCGCTCTTCTGTGAGGGAAAAGGACCGTTCCGTTGGGCGGCATTGTCCGGTAATCCGGAAGATATCTACAAAACCGATGAACTTGCTTTGAAACTGTTCCCAGAAAATGCGCATCTGCGTAAATGGATCGAATTAGCAAGAGAAAAAGTCGCATTCCAAGGTTTGCCAGCTCGTATTTGCTGGTTGGGGTATGGGGAACGGGCCAAGATGGGGCTAGCTATTAACGAAATGGTGCGCACTGGAGAATTATCCGCGCCGATCGTCATCGGACGTGATCATCTGGATTGCGGGTCCGTGGCTTCTCCAAACCGTGAGACCGAGTCCATGAAAGACGGCAGTGATGTTGTCGGTGACTGGGCCATATTGAATGCGCTTGTGAATACAGCATCAGGTGCAAGCTGGGTTTCCGTCCATCATGGCGGCGGCGTAGGCATGGGGTACTCGCTGCACGCAGGTATGGTCGTAGTTGCGGACGGTTCCAAAGAAGCAGACGAAAGATTAGCCCGCGTCTTGAACACGGACCCTGGAATGGGCGTCATCCGTCATGCTGATGCCGGTTATGAGATTGCCATTGAAACGGCGAAGGAACGCGGCGTTCGCGTACCGATGATGGGCATTTAATCAGTAATGAATATATAAAATGAATGATGATAACTCGCAGCAAGCCCAATCGGGCTTGCTGTATTTCGAGGGGGAGAAACGATGGAGAACAATCGAATTGACCTGCTGATCTATAACATTGGTACCCTGATCACCATGCAAGGAACTCAGGAACCACGCCGAGGCGGTGAAATGTCTGAGGCTGCGGATGTTCGAAGGGGAGCTGTGGCAATCAGAGACGGTATCATTGTTGCAGCGGGATTGGAAGAAGAAGTTTTGGCTCAAATCGGTGAACTGCCGGTAACTCATAAGTATGATGCTGAGGGTAAGCTTGTTACCCCTGGACTTATTGATCCTCATACCCATTTGGTTCACGGCGGCTCTCGCGAGAATGAGCTAGCCTTAAAGCTGAAAGGCGCTTCTTATTTAGAAATTTTAGCTCAAGGCGGCGGAATTCTCAGCACAGTCCGTTCAACCCGTCAGGCTTCGGAAGAAGAGTTGTACGTAAAGGCTAAGAAAAGCTTGGATACCATGCTTTCTTATGGGGTTACCACAGCAGAAGCCAAGAGTGGATATGGTCTAACCCTGGAGGATGAGCTTAAGCAGCTCAGGGTCACTCGCAAACTCAATCAGGAACATCCAGTTGATTTGGTATCTACGTTCATGGGTGCTCATATGGTGCCAGAAGAATATAAGGGCAGGTCCCAAGAATTCGTTCAGCTTATCATTGAAGAAATGCTTCCCGAAGTGAAACGTCAGGGACTTGCTGAATTTTGCGATGTGTTTTGTGAGCATGGCGTATTTTCTGTGGAAGAATCAGAGCAAATTCTGTTGGCCGCAAAAGCGATGGGCTTCGGCTTGAAGATCCATGCGGACGAAATTGAGCCGATGGGCGGCGCTCAACTTGCCGGCAAACTGGGCTGCATTTCTGCCGAACATTTGATTGCTGCATCTGATGAAGGATTGGAAGCGATGCAGCGGGCTGGCGTCATTGCCGTCTGTCTGCCCGCCACTTCATTTAATTTAAGGCTGAAGCATCACGCTCGTGCGCGTAGGATGATAGAAGTGGGACTCCCCGTAGCTTTATCCACGGATTATAACCCGGGTAGTTCGCCAACGGAATCTATGCAGCTCGTTATGACGCTGGGCTGCCTGAACTTAGGGATGACGCCGGAGGAAGTTCTGACGGCTGTGACCATCAATGCGGCTCACGCGATCGGAAAAGCGGATACAATTGGCAGTTTGGAAGCGGGCAAACAGGCTGATCTGGTTATTTTCAATGCGGATAACTTGGCCTATCTGCCTTATCACTTTGGGATCAACCATGTCCATTCCGTATTCAAACAAGGGAAAATGGTGGTCTTGGACGGAAAACGTATTCATTAAATAGTCTGTACTATGACTCGAGGGGGATCATCATGGAAGGGTGATCGTATCTTACTCTGTGCTGCACTATATTCGACTAACCTGATCTTGCACGGCACGCTGCCGCTTTCTTACCCAAGTTATAATGGCTAACAGGACAGGGATGATTACGGATGGGAGCAGAGAGGAGAAGGGAAGAATTTTAAAGTCGTAGGCCGCCAAATCCATCATCCTTGTATAGCTAAAATAGGCCAAAACATAGAACAATAGTCCAGTAGGTAAAATAAAAGGTTTCGTCTCTTTGATCTTGAAAACTTGTTTTAACACGACTAAAAAAACGTAATGAAGCACAACAAGTTCAAATAAAGTGAAAATGGTCCAAATCGCAATGATAAGAATTTCTATCCTTTCCATATATTCTCCGAATTTAACTAATTGAATGGAAGTGAAAAAGGGAAATGCAGACAATTTGGTTAAATTTATGCCAAGCGCACCAAACGTCAAATAACTTGCCAGCAACAAATAAATGCCTGATAAAGCTACTGCCGCTGCTAAACTTATAAATGTTTTTTTTGTATTTTTTACTCTGGATAGAAGAAATCCGAATACAACCGCCTTTCCGAATGGGAAACCGAAAGAGAGCATCCCCCCGTATAAGACTTCTGATATTTTGCTTCGAAACATGGGAAGGAAAGGATTGATCTCCACTTCACGCAGAATAAACAAACTAACGATGCAGATTAACAGTATGAAAAACGGAAGGATAAGTTGAACAGTACGGACTAAAGTACCCAAACCTAAATAAATGGAATAGGAACTAACCAACACGATGAGTAAAATTAACACGTTAGGAGCGGTGTATGGAAGGATAGCCGTCGTGTAGAACCAAGCTATGGCACGATAAGCCAATACTCCAATTTCAAGGAAATAGATAAGATAGATGATAAGTGCGAGTTTGGCAAACCATTTCCCTAACAATTTTTCGCACGTCTCTGCCATACTTAATTGGGGATGCTGCGATTGAACAAAGGTTAGAAGCCATAACATCCCTATTGCAATGACAATTGCCAGAAGATTTGACATCCATACATCCTGCTCGACCAGCTTCGCTTCGATTAAAAACAAAGTTGAGAATCCTGACAAATAACTGAAACAGAGAAATCCCAATTGACCATGATTGATTTTTTCCGGATCGGCCATCCTCAATCCTCCATTCGTATTTTTAATAGGTCTATCATGTGATCGGAGATAGGTCCATAAATAATCTTGCCTAAGGACTCTAAGGTAAGCTTTGAAGAACTCATGAAGGGATTTAAATAGACGATAATAACGAGATAAAACAACAGGAGTACAATGGCATCCGTTTTGGCCTGTTGTTTCCATACCCGTATAGATCCCTTCAGCCCCAAATAAATAGCTGCTAAGATGAGAGCGTTATTAAGAAACATTCATTGATCACCTATGATTTGGGTCATGCCCAGTTTTTCAATCTTGACAACGACATGAACAGGAATGGACATGGTGGGATATACGTCATCCCATTCATTTTTCAGCATTTCCCATTTATTTGGATGATACTTGATGAAATAATCAGAAAACCCAAGGAGGTCTACTTTCAAATCTTCTTGAAAATGCTTTAGGCTAGCTTGAATAAGTTTCTCCAAATCCTTGGAAACCGCTTGTTCCAGTTGACCAAGTATGACCGGATCGTTCAATGCAAGATGATGATTCATTTCACCCAAAGTTGCTTTAAAATTCAACAGGATATCCAATTTAGGCTTGCCAATGACGTAATCACTGTGAATTTCTCTTTCTGAGACTCGAAGATAACATGTCACTTTCGTGGATTTGAAATCTAAGGTTTCTGTAAACTCATAATTTTTCCATTGGCTTTTCTCAGACAACCAATGGACAACCCGCACATCATTTCCATCCAGCCAGTCAACGAACTTCCCCTTGTTAATAACAGCTCCACCTTTTAAAAGTAGCGATGATTGAGAAGTATCAGACTTTGGAGACATACTTAATCTGCCTAAAACAAAGCCCCTGTATGGACTAGCGTAGAGGTCAGCCACTTTATGTATCATCAGACTGTAGCTCTTACCCCACTCCTTTTCATTTCGGACGATCCCGAGCAGCACATTCGAAGCCAGTTCGCTAATATTGGATTTTATATTCAGTAAATCCTCCGCTTTTCCCTCACTAACAAGCAGGTGACTTGATATGCGGATTTGACGATTCCTTGTTAGGAAATCTACGACATCATAAAGGGAATGACGTGCTGCGGCTTCTCCTACAATAAAGAATTTATTATGCTGCCATACCAAGGATTTACCAGCACGGTTACGCAAATTTCTTGCAGCGTCCAATATCGAATCTCCATTTGCACTAATAATCCACTCCGTAAGTTTACCTGTTTTCTCCGTACTTGTAGTTGCGGGTAAAACACAATAGGTCGTAAATACATATTTATTGCTTTCCTTATCGTAATCAATACCAGTTGCCGTAACTAAAGCAATATCGCTGATTTCCTTAATATCTGGTGAACAGCCTGCTAATAATGACAGGAATGAACACAAAGCTAGGAACCATTTAACGTTCTTCATACTCCTCGCCTTCATTTCCTAAAAGAATATGTCCCTTCACCTTTGCCGTACTTTCAAATTTCTCCTTATTTGATGAGGTACTTCGATAGCGGGTCGGAAGGAGGATAAATTTCTTTAATGTATTTTTTAAGCTTTCAGAATCAACCGGTTCTAGGAATGGTACTCCACAGAATCGTAAGGAACACAGATGTAAAAGGATTGCGAACAATCCCAGAGATAGTCCAAAGACACCTGTAGAAGCGGCAAGAAGCATGAGAGGAAACCGTAACATTCGCAAAGCGATGGCGGTGCTAAATGAAGGAATTGTAAAGGAAGCAATTCCTGTCATTGCAACCACGATCACAACCGGACGGGAAACGATGCCCGATTGCACGGCTGCTTCTCCGATGATGAGAGCACCTACGATACTGACAGATTGACCGACCGCGCGAGGCAGCCGCAGGCTAGCTTCACGCAGCACTTCGAAAGCCACCTCCATGATGAAAGCTTCGATAAAACTAGGAAATGGGATCCCCGCTTTGGCAGAAAGGAAGGCCATCATTAGCGGTGTAGGGATCATTTCCAGATGGAAGGTAGTCAAGGCGATATATAAGGAAGGCCCAAACAAGGAAGTGAACAGAGTGATCAACCGTATTAAGCGCAAAAAGTTAGCAAAATAAAACCTTTCGTAAAGATCTTCACTGGGATGCAACATTTCAAAAAAAGAGCTGGGGGCAATTAATGCAATCGGAGTACCATCGGTTATGATTGCAATTTTCCCTCTGTTTAGGGCTGTGACAATCCGATCGGGGCGTTCCGTATTTAAAATCTGAGGGAATGGTGAAAATGTATTATCCTGTATCCATTCCTCTATTTGGGCACTATCTCCCAGAACATTCAAGTCTATAGCATCGAGTTTTCTCATTAATTTTTCTAAAACGACTTGATCAACCTGATTATCGAGATACAAGACCGTCACTTTCGTTTGACTCCGTCGTCCGATAATATAGGATTTCGATTTCAATTCCGATGTCTTCAGTCTTCTATAAACCATACCCAAATTTATCTGCAAATCTTCGGTGAACCCCTCTCGCGGTCCACGTACGTTAGGTTCCAGCTTTGGTTCTTCTATCGAGCGTGTCTCATATCCGGGTAAAATCATTCCATATGACTCGGAGCGACCTTCAACAAAAATAACGAAACCAGCATCCGTAATCATGCTTACGGCGGCATCTAAATGCGGTAAAAGTCTAACTGCGCCTAAAGAGTATAACGATCCTGTAATCGCCTCATCCACTTGTCCCTTCCAGTAAAGAAGATCTTCCGACATTTTACGGATGATTTGTTGATTTAATATGTTTTCATCAACAAGGATATTTAAGTAAATAATAGACGCTAATGATTGACCGTCATTTTTGGTGATATTTCTGACAACTAGATAGTCATTTTGACTAAAATATTGCAATATTTTCTCTAGATTTTGGGAAACGGAAGTACTGATGGGTTCCTGTCTTAGTTCCATTTTCCAATCCCCCCAAAGTGAAATGATCTTAGGTCAAATCGGAAACATTTCATAATAAAGGAATTATTCGCTTTACCTCCTAGGATTATGCAGCACAATAAAACCGTTTCGTTAGAAACGGGCAAGAGCAAAGGCTTCGACACCTCGCAAGTATGTTTATAGTTGACAAACCCCAGCTTCTAGGCGTTATATGGATGTAATTAACTAGCGATGGTGAGCAGACTGAGGGGGGTTACGATGTTCTATTCGCTCAAAAACCGATTGATCGTTTTTTTTGTGGTTTTGTTGTTCGTTTCGTTCGGGACGATGTCCTATCTTTTTTTCACGGAGTCCCGCTCAATCATTCGCTCCTATATCGAGTCGTCAGCTTATGAAAAGATGGACGAATATGGGTCGTTCGTCAATATGGCGCTTATGCAAATTTACGATGTTTCCTCGATTGTGTTTAATAGCAGCACAACGAAAAATTGGGATACGGCGCTCTCTGATCTGGCTTTGCCCGCCGGTGAGAAGATGCTCGCGAACATTAATCTAAGTCAGTTTTTGACACAGACGACGAACAATTATTCGATCGTATCGTCGGTAACGGTGTATCGGCAAGAGGGGATGTGGATCTCCTCGGATAACCAGATCACCAATGATACATCGTTTAAGAGTGAGCGGTGGTATGATCATTTTAAAACAAGAGGAATCCAATGGGTATCCGCTCATCAAGACCCGATTGAGGTAAGACGCTCGAAACCATTTGACGTCCTGAGTTTATTGCTTCCTATCGGCACTTTTGAGCCCTCTCAATCCAAAAATATGATGAAAATCAATGTAAAATCCGAATTCTTTCTCGAACCGCTAAGTCGGATTCATCTTGGAGAGAAAGGTACCATATTCCTGTTGGATGGGCAGGGAGACTCAGTTCTAGGTCAACATGAATATGCTTCCTCCCATCCGGAGGCAGCGAAACAAATGGAGACGATCCGCACGAACCATCTCCAGAATGGGGTTGTCTATGTAAAGAATGAGCAGGGCACTAAAGACATTCTCGTCTATAAAAAGCTGAAGCTTAATAATTGGCTGCTGGTTGGGATCGTGCCTGAAGCTGATCTATACGGCAAGCTTTACAAGCTTCGAACGAGCATCCTGATCTTCGCATCGTTATTGCTTGTTGCAGCGATCGCTACAGCAATATGGCTTTCGCATGGGATTTCCAAACCGCTCTCTCGGCTCGCCTCCGCGATGCGTTATGTGCAAATGGGCGATTTCCACGCCGCTGAGAATCGGATTCCGGAAGAGGCAAAGGTTCGGAATGAAGTCGGCTATGTGACGACAACGTTCCGGAACATGGTGAGTCAGTTGCAGCACCATATTAAGACGGAATTTGAACTAAAGCTGTTGAGGCAGCAGGCTGAGTATAAAGCGTTATTCATGCAGATTAACCCTCATTTTCTATTTAACACCTTAGAGCTGCTGAGCAGTCTGGCGATGCAGCACCGCACACAAGATACTGTGAGAGTAATTGAATCTCTAGGGAAAATGATGCGCTTCTCATTGAAAATAAGTGACGACCTTATACCACTGGACGAGGAGCTGAAATATGTTCGCCATTATATGTCTATCTTACAAATCCGATTTGCCGACCGGCTTCATATTACGGTTGAGGAAGACCCAAATATGCGTCAATGCGCCATACCTAAATTCATTTTGCAGCCTTTAATTGAAAATGCCGTGAAGTACAGCTTTAGGGAACAAGCTGAGGCTAATGTAATTATACGGGTACGACATGAACATGACCGACTCATCCTTTCAGTTGCGGATAACGGTCCCGGGATCCCGGAGGAACTGGCACAGCAACTGAGATCGGAATCGTTAACCTCGCAGTTCGAGCAAATATTGAACAGTCGATCACAGCAGATCGGATTACGCAATGTTTTAGCCAGATGCCAACTTTATTATGGGCCGTTGTTTGCTTTTGAGATCGATTCCACAAAGGAGCAGGGGACCTATATAGCACTTATTTTGCCGCTGCAAGGAGGAACGATCGATGTATAGTGTACTCATAGTCGATGATGAACCCGAAATTCGGCAAGGGCTTAGACTCAAAATTGACTGGGAAAGTCTCGGGTTGTCCATCGTAGGGGAGGCGGGAAACGGGGCAGAGGCTGTAGCATGGTTGACGAATCATCCAGTTGACATTGTAATTACAGATATGAACATGCCCATGATGGATGGGGTATCCTTTTTGGAGGCATGCCATGAGCACTATCCTTCTTTAAGGCTGATCGTCATTACAGGCTATGAAGATTTTCATTATGCCAAGGCAGCTATTCGTACTCAGGCGAGGGATTATTTGCTGAAGCCAGTCACGCAAGATGAACTCAGAGAAGCTATGCTAAAGGTTATCTATGAGCTCGATGTGCAGCGAAATGAGCGCGATCAGCAAGTTATGATGGAGTGGCGGCTTTCGCAATATTATAAAGAAATGAAAGAGCATTTTATCGTTCATCTAGTTAAAGAGGAATTGGCACGGGAAGCAACGATTAGGGAGAAGGCTAAGTTGTTTCAATTGGATACCTGGGAGGAATGCCGTGTTTGTTTCCTTACAGCGGGATTCATGGAACGCACGGGTGACGCGGGGCGATTAGAGCGTTCACCGGACAAGCTGCGGCTGCCGTTTGAAATGGTTTGCAGGGAAGTTGCAGAGATCATCCCTGGTCAAATTCAAGTTTTCCGCGATGCGAACTATATCGGATTAATGCATTTTATAGCTGTGGCGTCGAATACAAACCTAGATCACTTGGTCGATACGCTTCGCATTGCCGTGACTGATCATTTGGGATATCAGCCAGTGATTAGCATCGGTAAGACGGTTATTGGGCTTAATCAGTGGAAGGATGGTTATTTGTCTTCACTTTTGGAGTGGAATTTGAAGGGCAATAAAGATGCACAAACCCTGAGCAATCTATCAACGCCAGAGGCTGTACTCTCAGAGGAAACGAATAAGGTCATGCAGCGTTACTTGGCTCGTGGAGAGCTTGCTGCTTTCGAACAGGCGATTCACAAAGAATTGAATGAAGCTTTCGCAGCATCGCAAGCCAGATTCGTTAAACTTATTTTTCAACTATATCTCATGTTGGACACGCTTGCCTATGCGGCTCGCATTACCTTGGATAACGGAGAACAGCTGTGGATTCGTCCCGAGCAGGTATGGGGGTTCGATACGGCAGCTAAAGCAAAGCAGTTTTTATATAACCTGGCACACAAAATTGTCAGCACCGGTAATGATCCTGTCGGAGATGAACTTTCCATGATACAAGCAGCTGAGCAATTCATTCATGATAACTATATGTACGATATTAATTTGACCATGTTGGCCGAACGCTTTAATTATAATTCTTCGTATTTCTCCGAAATGTTTAAAGCCAAAGCCGGAAAAACGTTCATTCAATACATCACAGATGTGCGTATGGCAAAAGCTGTACAGCTGCTTGAAGAAACGATGCTGAGCTTATGGGATATCGCTGAACTGACAGGCTTCTCGAATGCCAGCTACTTCAGTTCTAAGTTTAAACGCACGTATGGGATGCCGCCATCTGATTATCGTCTTCGCAAAGCATCTGAAAAAATTGATAATCAAGTGCCGAAGAAATAGCATTCAAAGGAGCGCCTATAATCCTTATGATGATCTTACAAGTGATGAATATTCATCACTATCGATCACGAAGGAGGAGGGCGCTCTCATGTCATCATTAGGTAAAACCGCCCTTTCGCGGCAAAATCGCACAGCCTATTTATTCCTATTGCCTTGGTTAGTTGGTTTTTTCTGCTTAACATTGGGGCCAATGCTGGGTTCGCTGTATCTATCCTTTACGAAATTTAATTTATTGAATGCCCCCAGGTGGCTAGGACTTGACAATTATGTGCAAATTTTTAACGAAGATGACTCCTTTTATCACTCAATGGGATTAACCTTTCAATACGCCCTATTATCTGTGCCCCTAAGACTTATTTTCGCATTAATAGTGGCCTTGGCGCTGAATAAAGGGATTCGTGCACTTGGGGTTTATCGGACGGTTTATTACATTCCCTCCTTGCTTGGGGGTAGCGTTGCGATCGCTATCGTTTGGAGGAAAATATTCGATGGGGATGGATTATTCAATCAATTCCTAAGTTGGTTTGGTATTCAAGGGCCATCTTGGGTGGCTCACCCGGACTACATTTTGTCCACAATCATCACTTTATCAGTATGGCAATTTGGATCGGCCATGGTCATCTTTCTCGCAGGTCTGAAGCAAGTGCCTGCTGATCTTTATGAAGCTTCGCAAGTGGACGGAGCTGGCAAGGTAAGGCAGTTTTTTCGAATAACGCTTCCGCTGCTATCCCCTGTTATTTTTTTCAACCTAGTGATGAGCATTATTAATTCATTCCAAGTTTTCACACCCGGTTATGTCATAGGAGATGGTCGTGGAGGACCGTTAAACTCCACTTTATTTTACACCTTGTATTTATATTTGAAAGGATTTTCCTTTTTCGATATGGGATACGCCTCTGCGCTTGCTTGGATTATGCTTGTTGTAATCGGTGTGCTAACGGCCATTGTATTTGTGACATCGAAGTATTGGGTATTCTATGGGGACGGCAAGGATGAAAGGGGATGAACAGATGAGTTTGAACACGAACTACACCAAACTGCTGAAGCATCTGTTGATTATCGCTTTTGGCTTGTTGATGCTCTATCCAGTCTTATGGCTGCTTAGCAGTTCCTTTAAGCCGAATCAATTGATATTCTCAGATACAAGTCTTTGGCCTAAGAAAGTGACATTTGACAATTATATGAACGGTTGGAAAGGGCTGCAGGGCACAACGTTTGGTCGTTTCTTCCTGAATTCAGCTCAAATCTCGGTTCTCTCCGTCCTAGGCAACATTATCACATGCTCCTTTGCCGCCTATGCGTTTGCACGGTTAGAATTTAGATTCAAAAAGCTTTGGTTTAGCCTAATGCTGGTCACTATTATGCTTCCGTACCATGTCACTTTAGTTCCTCAATACATTATTTATAACAAGATTGAATGGATCAACACGTATTTACCGTTGATCGTACCGAAATGGTTAGCGCACGATTCGTTTTTCATCTTACTCATGGTTCAGTTCATTCGAGGAATTCCGAAGGAATTGGACGAAAGCGCAACCATTGATGGCTGCGGGCAAGGCCAGATTTATTTTCGCATCATTATGCCTCTTCTTGTTCCTGCTTTAATCACAACCGCTATTTTCACGTTCATCTGGACATGGGACGATTTTTTCTCGCAAATGATTTACCTCAACAATATCAAGCTGTTTACCGTTCAGCTCGGAATTCGCTCGTTATTTGATCCATCCGGAGAATCCGATTGGGGAGCGCTGCTCGCAATGTCCGTTCTTTCGCTAGTTCCGATCATGACGATTTTCCTCTCATTCCAGAAGTACTTTCTTGAGGGAATTGCGACCACTGGACTTAAATAATCCGAAAAAATGATGAATCAACACCCGAAGAAATGACATTTTATTGGTTTTAAAAATGAATTACGATCAGTTTGAAAACGTTTACTATCATGTATTCAGGGGGAGATTTCATATGAAAAAACGCTTTGCGATAACAACACTTGCCATGCTGATGGCCGTTACAACGGCTTGTTCTTCAGGGACCGGCATTGGAAGCAGCTCTCCAAACGCAGCAGCTACAAGCGCAGCTAAAGAAACCTCAAAGGCAGAGCCAGTAGAGTTAAGAGTGATGTGGTGGGGTGACCAAAAGCGAGCAGATCGCACCAATGAGGCACTTCGCAAGTTCGAGGAGAAAAACCCGAATATCAAAATTGTCGGTGAATTTGCACCGAGTTCAGGTTATTTCGATAAGCTAAATACGCAGTTGGCTTCGGGTACTGCGCCAGATGCGTTTTTCCTCGGAGGGAACGTAGTCGATTATGCGAATAAAAACGTGCTGCTTGAACTGGATCCATTCATGGGGAAAGAGCTTGATTTAAACGATATGGACAAATCGATGATCCAATATGGCACGCTCAAAGGTAAACTGCTTCACATCTCTGCCGGAGCTAACGCACGTGGTATCGTCGTTAATACGGAGTTGTTCAAAAAAGCAGGCATTCCGGTTCCGCAAGATGGCTGGTCTTGGGAGGATTATGCACGAATCAGCAAAGAAGTTACGGATAAACTCGGTAAAGATGTTTTCGGGACATATAATTTTACGGTAGACGGTATGGATATTTACCTGAAACAAAGAGGCAAACAGCTCTACGATATGGATAACGCGAAGCTAGGCTTTGAACAGAAGGATGCGGAAGAGTGGTTCACTTTATGGGATACGATGACAAAAACAGGCGGGGTTGTAACACCAGCTTTGCAAGTATCCAATCCGCCTGCAGATACAAGTAAATCACTCGTTGTAACAGGCAAAGTAGCGATGAGCTTACTCGCCTCCAATCAACTGGGCGCTCATCAAAACCTGATCCCAGACAAGCTGGCACTTGTTCAACTGCCTCGCGGACCGAAAGGGACCGGCGTTGTTTTCGAATCGAGTCAAGGGTTATCGGGTTATGCGAAAACGAAGCATCCAAAGGAAGTTGCAATGCTCATGAACTATTGGATCAATGATCCGGATGCGGCGAAAATTCTTGGTAATGATCGTGGTGTTCCTGTGACTTCCAAAATGCGGGATCTTCTGAAGAAGGATGCCAATCCGGTTGAGCAGGTCATCTATGATTACACAAGCCGCGTTTCGGCAGCGACTAATAAAGAGCCGTTTGCGATCAGTTATAACCCTCCAGGCAATACGGAATATACGAAACTGATTGAAACAACTGTGCAGGAAATTGGCTTTGGTAAAAAAGATGTGAAAAAGGGCGCTGAGGATTTCTTTAACGGAACCGTAAAAATTTTCAACAATAACAAATAACGAAAGCCGCTTGTCGGAGAAATAGGCTGCCAATGGCAGTCTATTTCTTTTCAATTGGATGACATAAGACGTATTCCTAACTAGAGAGAAGAGGCGGATATATGAGAGAAGCATTGTTGAGCAAGCTGCGCGGGATTCGCACGGAGGAGCGGATTGGCACTTTAAAAAAGGAATCCGATGGCCCCGTTCTTGCGGAATGGAACCAATCGGGAGTGAAGTTTGCGGCATCTTCCGATAAATTGGAAACCGTGTACTACGAAGCTCTGCGTAAACTATTGGACTGTGTCGTACCGACGGGTGGAGAGAAGCCTATTTTGCATGAAGGGGGTATTTATCTAGGGTGTTGGCTGGAGAGCACAGGGACCATTAACGCTGAATTATTATCGCGTTTCATTCCTTCTGTTTCGCAATCGACTTATGAATTGTTTGCTGATTATCAGCGTGAAGATGGTCTAATGCCTTATAAACTCACGGAGTCGGGTCCTTCTTACAGACAAATTCAATTGGTGACGCCGCTTGCTAGAAGCGTATGGAATCATTATCAGTTGAATGGGCAGGATAGGACGTTTTTACGAAAAATGTATACAGCTATGCAGAAGTATGATGATTGGCTGCATACCTATCGCAATACGCGCGGAACGAATGGGGTGGAAGCCTTTTGCACATTTGATACGGGACATGATTTATCACCACGCTTTTGGCATGTTCCGGATACGCCCCATGGGAATGACGCAAGAATTTGTAATCCGGACTCTCCAATCTTACCATTCGTTGCGCCTGACTTAACGGCAAATGTCTACTGTCAGCGACTCTACCTAGCGAGAATTGCTGAAGAACTCGAGGAGAGTGGCGAGCCTTGGCGGGAAAAGGCGGAAATGAGCTTAAACAGCTTGTTCCAGTTTTGCTTTGTTGAGACGGATCAGTTCTTTTATGATCTGGATAAAAATGACGAGCATGTTCGTGTACAGTCCGATGTCCTTCTACGTGTGCTTGCATGTGAAGTGGGAGATCGAGCATTTTTTGATCAAGCTTTGCGCAAATATTTGTTGAATACGCGAAAGTTTTTCGCCAAATATCCATTTACGTCGATCGCTATGGATGATCCAAGGTTTGACCCTTTCTCCAGTTATAACAGCTGGGCAGGGCCGTCCAATTGCCTTAGCTTGATCCGTGCGCCGCATGCTTTTGAGCATCATGGAAGGTTTGTAGAACTCACCTATGTGTTATATCCGTTAATGGCTGCATTTCATAAAATGACACGCTTCGCTCAAGCGCTAAGTCCATGGACAGGTGAGGAGGGTTTCACGGAGACTTATTCACCAGCGATTTTGTGTATGTTGGACTATATTGAACGATTGAGTGGTATCATGCCTAGACCGGAAGATGAACTTTGGTTTACAGGACTGCTGCCTTATGCAGTTGATCACGGGGAAGTGATTGCGGATGGGACTGCATACAGTCGGATTATAAATGGTGTTACATTTGAGCTGGTTAATACACGGGATGAATCGGTTGTTTATCGAGACGGTGTGGTCACTCTACTATTTCCAAATGGCTTAAGAGCCGTGACCGACCGTCAAGGAAAATTGAAGTCGCTTATCGGTATGACGGTTCGAACGGTAGAAGGAGTTATCTCGTATGAAGGGCACGAATGGCATGTTGCTGTGAAAGGAAATGAACGAATCGATTTGGTAAACGGTTTTGAGTTGATAAAGCATGCAGCCGATCTAGGTGTTATTGCACCAACTTATTAATACACAGCGCCACGCAAAGATAAGATCAAGCTCTCAATCAAATGAGACCTGATCTTTTTTTAGTTATAAGCTTAATTGATATCGATCCAAACCTATGCAAAGAGTGAAATATTATTTCAAAAATATATAGACAAAATGAAATAAAACTCTATAATAAGGGTATGCAAGTTCAAAGTTACACATGAAACCGTAGAGGGTGACTCCTATGTTAAAAGGTGGATTAGTAAGTATAGAAGCGGCTATGGGGAGCTTAAAGCCTATGGAGCGCAGGGCTGCACAATATATAATGGGGCATCCGGAACAGGTAGTCAGTCTTTCCGTTCAGAAGCTGGCAGAGTTTGCTGGCGTAAGTGAAGCAACGATTGTTAGGCTTTCACGCTCCCTTCACTGCAAAGGATTTCAAGAGTTGAAGCTTAGAATCGCTGGTGATTTAACACAATCATCGCTACCTACAGAATCGTATCAAGAAATCCGTACCGACGGATCGATCGTAGATCTCATTAAATCAGTATCCAATAACAATATTGTTTCTATTCAAGATACTTTGACGGTGCTCTCTCCGGAAAGTGTGGAAAAAGCCATTAATTCGCTGAGCAGCGCAAGAAAAGTCGGCGTGTTCGGCGTAGGTGCATCGGCAGTTATCGCGAAGGATTTCATGCAAAAGCTAACGCGTATTAATCGTTGGTGTGAAATCGGCACCGGGTTTGATGCTCAAGCAACCATTGCAGCCAATCTAATTCCTGGTGACGTTGTCTTCGGAATTTCCTATTCAGGCCAAACCGAAGACATGATTCGTGCACTGGCCGTCGCTAAGAATAATGGTGCCTCGGTCATTACGCTGACCCGATTCGGAGCCAATCCGGTATCGGATCTTGCAGATATACAGTTGTTTATAAGTACCTTAGAAAAGAGTATCCGCAGCGGGGCGATGGCCTCAAGGATTTCTCAACTGAATGTAATCGATATTTTGTACGCCGGAATTGCTGGCCGACATTATGAGGAAAGCATCAAATCTCTGGAAAAGACGCGACAAGCCGTCATGGTGGGGAAACGCAATGGATAAAGTGGATCGCTTAGTGGAAGGATGGGTGCGCGATGGGCTCTTGCCCGGCGCTGTGCTCGATATTACTGTAACGAACCGATTTCGATTCCAAAAATCATACGGGTTATACTCAGACGGCACAAGGGAGCTTCCGATCCAGCTGAACACCATGTTCGACATCGCATCCCTTACGAAGATTACCGTAACGCTTCCATCGATTCTCGTTCTAGTGGCACAAGGGAAGCTGTCGCTGGATAGCTCCGTGCAGGCTTACTTGCCTGCATTCCGACATCCGCAAATCACACTGCGTCATCTATTGATGCATGCGTCTGGGCTGCCGCCGGATTTACCTTATCTTCCGCGCAAAGCAGCAAGGCCAAGTCTCATCGAGGAAATTCTCGCGCAAGAGCTTTTATTTCAGCCAGGTAAGGACAAGCTGTATAGTGATCTCGGTATGATCCTCCTTGGGATCATTGTAGAACGTGTGTCTGGCGAGCCGCTGGATCGCTTTGTTAAGCAGCATATATTCGATCCACTTGATATGCGGCATGCGATATTTAACCCAAGCTCCGAACTTCAAGATCGCATTGCTGCAACCGAACTGGTAGATGGAGCTTATATCATCGGCGAAGTTCACGATGAGAAGAGCTACCACCTTGGCGGTGTTACCGGCAGCGCGGGATTATTCGCAACAGCGGACGACCTTGCACGCTATGCGGCATGGTGGTTGCAGCCGGAACAGTGGGGTATCGTTCCGCCATCGCTGATGCGAGAAACCACGGCGGCTCCCGCACGTGGCCGCGGACTTGGCTGGGAGGTCAAGCATGATCCAGCAAACGTTCCGAGCTGCGGAGAAAGCTGGCCTGCGGGTAGTTTCGGTCATACAGGTTTTACTGGAACGAGCTTGTGGATTGAGCCCGAACATGGCATCAGTGTCGTATTTCTTACCAATGCGGTTCACTTGGGTCGAGATAACAAGATCCGGGAGCTGCGTCCAATTTTACATGAAGCGGTTTTGTCCTCATATCAATCTTGAGGTTTAACATATAAGTAAACATTAAAGGGAGGCTTTCTAAATGAAACGTTTATTCAGTGGGGCATTATTAACTATGGTCGCTGCTTCTTCCATGCTTGTCGCTTGCAGCAACAATTCCGCAACTCCTAGCACGACTCCTGGTGGAGCAAATACGGCACCAACGGCAGCACCTCAGGAAAAAGTGAAGTTGACAATGGGCAGCTGGCGTACGGAAGATGCGGAAGCTTACACTAAAATCATAGCTGAATTTAAGAAAAACAACCCGAACATTGATATCGAATTCAAGCCGATTAAAAATACGGAATACAACACAGCCCTAAACACAGGTCTGCAAAGTGGAAATGGCCCTGATATTATTCATCTTCGTCCTTATGCTGCAGGTGCTGCTTTGGCAGATGCAGGTTACTTAGAGCCGCTAACAAGCGTCAAAGGAATGGATGTATTCTCGAAGGACACTTTGCTGGCCGCTACAGGAACAGATGGTAAAGTTTACGGCGTACCGACTGTATTCAGTTCGACGCAAGTTTTTTACAACAAGAAAATCTTCCAAAAATATAATCTGACAGAACCAAAAACGTGGGATGAGCTGTTGAAAACGGCGGATACTTTGAAGAGCAATAAAGTAACTCCTTTTGCTTTCGGTTCTAAGGAAGGTTGGATTCTTTCCCTGACCCAAGGTACACTCGCACCTTCCGTCTACGGTACAGATTTCATTAAGAAGATACTTGCCGGAGAAGCGAATTTCAAAAGCCCGGAATATGTAAGTTCGATTAAAATGCTCAAAGATATGACCCCGTACTTCCCAGATAATTATGTAGGGATTGGTATGGACGATATGAGAAACATGTTTGTTTCCGAGCAAGCAGCTATGATGGTCATGGGTGATTGGGAATATGCCGTCATGAAGAAAACGAATCCAGATCTGCAAATGGATGTATTCCCTGTTCCTCCGATGAAGGCAGATGGCAAAGCAACGGTTACGACTTGGGTAGACGGCTCTTTTTCAGTGAATGCGAAATCTGCTCATAAGGCGGAAGCTCTGAAATTTATGGAGTTCTTGACAACGAAAGAGTTCGGCGCGCTTGCTGTAAATGAACTGCAAAAACCAAGCACTATCCCAGGTGTAGCGGCGAATGACCCGCTTGTAGCCAAAATTGCTAAAAATGCAGATACGATTTCTACACCTTACGCTTCCGTTGTCTATTTCAATGCAGGCAACCCTACGACCAAATCTACTTTAGAAAACTCAATTCAAGGCATGTATTTGAACAAATTGACTCCAGAGCAAGTGACGGAAGAAGTTCAAAAGAGCGCAGATACATGGTTCAAGCCTAAGAAATAAATCAGTTTTAAAAAGAGGGGTGGGAGCACATGAATAACTTTGCAAAATCAACTTGGTGGAAAAAGGGAGCAGTTCATCTGTTCCCGGTTCCTGCCCTTGCAGTTTACATTCTCTTCGTGATCTATCCGATCCTTTCGGCTTTCGGTTACAGTTTTTATGACTGGAAAGGTCACACCCGCGGGGAGTTTGTGGGGCTAGGCAACTTTGTAAGCCTGTTTACTAAAGAACCGTTCAACCATTTATTTTGGAATGCGTTCGGTCACAATCTTTATTATTTTGCTGTTGAGATGGCTGTTCAGAACGTGATTGCGTTTGTGCTTGCCTATCTTGTTTATAGCAAACTTAAGGGTTCGAACTTTCTGAAAATGGCTTACTTTTTACCAAGGCTGCTTTCTGTCATCGTCGTAGGCTTTTTGTGGAAACTCATGTTGAACCCGAACAACGGTATTGTCAATGTGCTGCTCAAAAAGATTGGTCTTGTTTCGTGGGCTAAGCCTTGGCTCGGTGATCCGACTTATGCGTTAACATCAATTACACTGGTCAATAGTTGGTTTGGCATAGGTTTCTCCATGTTGATTTTTCTCGCTGGTCTGCACGCTATTTCGACAGAAGTCATTGAAGCGGCGCGGCTGGACGGAGTAAAAGGTTTACGCTTGATCCGTTCCATTATCCTGCCGATGATGAGTCAGTCATTAATCATCATTACGGTGTTTACGTTTATTCATGCTTTCGAAGCGTTCGAACTCATCTATGCCATGGAAGGTTCGCAAGGGGAACCTTACAACTCCACCGACACGCTTGCTGTGTTCTTTTATCGGATTGCGTTTGGCGGCTCATCTGGCGGCGATTCGGTCGCATTAGGCCTGGGATCGGCACTGGCAGTGGTACTATTTTTCATTATCGCAACGATTTCCGCTTTGTTCCTGTACTTTACTAGGAACCAATCGGCTCAGTGATAATGAGAGACTTTGAACTACGTCCAAAGATCCCAGAGCGGAGAGACTTTGAACTACGTCCAAAGATCCCAGAGCGGAGAGACTTTGAACTACGTCCAAAGATCCCAGAGCGGAGAGACTTTGAACTACGTCCAAAGATCCCTATATTAGGAGGCACACATGAAAACCAACAAATCCGTTCGGGGGCTCCAATACGTTGCGGCGTACTTTGGTGCACTGGTCAGTTTGTATCCGATCTTTCTGATGCTGACCTCCTCTTTCAAGACGAATATCCAGATTTTGAAAAACCCGATGTCGCTTCCGACTTCTATATCGTTTACGGCATATAGTAAGCTAATCCATCAAATTCCGTTCGGAACTTATTTTTGGAACAGTGTCGTGGTCAGTGTTGTTTCCGTAGCTTTCATTCTGCTGTTTGGCGTATTGGCGTCATTTTATATCGCAAGATATCCGTTCCGTTGGAATGGTGCGCTGTTCTTCTTTTTCCTCTTAGGCATGATGATTCCAATTAAGCTTGGGATCGTACCATTATTCCTATTAATGAAGAAGCTATCTCTTTTGGATAGCGTTTGGTCTCTTGTCAGCGTGTATACAGCGATTGGATTGCCGCTTGCTGTCTTGATCTTAACTGGTTTTTTTAGGACGCTGCCTAAGGAGCTAGAAGAAGCAGCGCGTATCGATGGTGCTTCGGATTTCGGTGTCATGTGGAACGTTTTGCTGCCGCTTATTCGCCCTGCACTGGGAACGGTTATGATTATGAATTTTATTATGGCGTGGAACGATTTCTTTTTCCCGCTGATTTTTATCCAAGATGATATGAAAAAGACGATACCGGTTGGCATGCTGTCGCTGTTCGGACAGTACTCAACGGATTTAAGTATGCTATTCGCCGGGCTCACGTTGGCTTCAGTGCCAATGATTATCATGTTTTTCCTAGCGTCTAAACAGTTTATGGAAGGCATGACGGCAGGAGCGGTGAAATAATATGGCTGAAACTAGATATATTGGAATTGACGGCGGAGGGACCAAAACGGTAAGTATTCTCGGCGATGCGGAAGGTAACATTTTGGCTGAAAGCCGCGGAGAATCCAGCAGCGTGAAGTCCCGTCCATGGGAAGATGTTCAGCGAGTTCTGCTCACACTCATCCAAGACGTAATAGATCAATCAGGTACGGAGATGTCCCAGTTAGGTGGGATCTTCCTTGGGCTGGCTGGGAGTGACCGTCCCGAAGACCGGAAACGGATCAGTGACTGGCTGCAAACCGAATTGCCGGAAGGTGTTCCGATCACCGTGCACAATGACGCAGTGACTGCTTTGGCCGCTGGTACTTGGGGACAGAAGGGGATTGCGCTCATTTCAGGCACGGGCTCGATCGCATATGGATTCGATCCGGCGACGGGCGAATTTGTAAGAGTCGGAGGCTGGGGTTATTTACTCGGTGATGAAGGAAGCGGGTTTGATCTTGGGCGGAAAGCGCTAGTGGCCGTTATGCGGGCGTATGACGGCCGAGGGGAGCCTACAGCTTTAACAGGATTAGTGCTTGAACGTTGGTCCTTACAGCATCCTGGGCAATTGATCAACACCATTTATGGCCAGGATAATGTACGGACCGCGATTGCGGATGGATCTAAGCTCGTCATGCGGGCTGCAGCAGATGGGGATCCGATTGCTGTTAAGCTCGTGGAAGAAGCAATTCAGGAGTTAGAAGAGCTCGTAAAGACTGTTATAACTTCCATGGAGAAACAACAGACGATTGAGGTAAGCGATAGCCCTCACTTAGCTAAGAATACAATTCCTCTTGTGATAACAGGTGGCTTATTTTCAGATCAAATGTTCGAGCATCGCTTTATGCAAACACCGTTGATGCTGTCCGGCATGTTTGATGTCCGGCTGCTCGAACGCCCACCAGTGATTGGAGCCTATCTTCTTGCCTTGCAGGAACGGGGCTTCGAGTTAACGGAAGTAAGGAAACAACGGATAGCAGCGTTTGTCTTTCGTAAATAGAGGCAATGTAACGCATCCATAAAAAGGAGGCAAGGTAACGTGGTACAACAAGTTAATCAAACGGTTACCGAGCAGAGAAATGCAAAGTCAAGTCACCTTGACCGACTGACTGTTCGGGAGATCGTGACGCTAATGAATGAAGAAGACCAAACGGTAGCTCTCTCCGTAAACGGAGCTATACCTCAAATCTCTGATGCAACTGAAGCGGTGGTCGAAGCGATGACTCGCGGCGGCCGACTTTTCTACATTGGAGCTGGAACCAGTGGCCGTCTCGGCGTTCTAGATGCATCCGAATGCCCGCCTACGTTCGGTGTTGAGCCGGAGCTTGTGAACGGTATTATTGCTGGAGGAGAAATAGCCATTCGTTCAGCTGTAGAGAATGCTGAAGATGATGAAGAAGCTGGTACACGTGCGATAGCAGATGTTGCACGAGCAGGTGATGTGGTCATCGGTATTACAGCAAGCGGAACTGCTCCCTATGTGATCGGCGCCATACGAGAGGCTAACCGGTTGGGTCTATTGACGATCGGCATTAGCTGTAACCAAGATACGCAGCTAAGTGCAGTTGTGAAATATCCGATCGAGGTGCCCGTCGGACCTGAGATTATTACGGGGTCGACAAGGTTAAAGGCGGGAACGGCGCAAAAAATGGTTCTCAACATGATCTCCACGACCGTGATGATTCAGATGGGTAAAGTTTATGGTAATCTGATGGTAAATGTGCAGGCGACGAATAAGAAGCTTAGGGATCGTACCGTGCGGATTATTCAAGAGGCGACTGGCGCTAATGAAGAAACAGCCCGCCGCGTCGGAATGGAAGCTAAAGGAGACGCAAGAGTCGCGATTCTGATGCTGATGTTCAACGTAAGCCGTGAGAAAGCTTTGGATGCGCTTGTACAAGTAAATGATCATTTCGGTAATGCTGTAAAGCAGCTCGAACAAGCTCAATAAGAAATCATTCTATTTAAACCTTATATGCCTAGCTGATAGTACTCAGTTTAGGCATTTTTATTTTGTGTGGAGAATTAAGGAAATTATGAAAGGTGCCGATCTATGGATATGTTTGGGTTTTACGTCCTGAGAAGGCAGAAAAGGCCGTCTCAGAGGCTCGAATGCAGCGAAAGAGGTGCGAGACGTCAGAAAAGGACCTCTCAGCTGCTAAGAGCAGGCGAGTTAGTGGGTTTATATGCTACAAGAGGTTATGTTGATTTTAGGATGTTAACGCATAACCGGATGCGAATTCATGTGCGATCTCTGATATGCTATAATGTACCCGATTAACAGCAGGAGTTGATGGCAGAATGGGGTTACGCAAGCTGTACCGAAATTACTTGAAAAATAACTTATTTATGAAGCTGCTTCTGCTATTCTCCTTGATAACTGTCATTACGATTATTTCGTTTTCTTATTTCATGTATCATTCGATGTCGCAAGCGGCGATTAATCGTGAGCTGGATATACAGAAGAAGGCAATGACGAACGTGAACAATTATTTGGGGGGGAAATACGATTCAGCGCAGTCTATCGTGTTCGGCTTATATCGGGATAGTTCGCTTGCCGCGGGCATCTCTTTCATGCTGCAGCACCCGTTCCAAGAGTATGTACAGCATGGTCTGGAGCAATACAATTTAGGCGGCAACAGCACGTGGAATGCCGGCCTGCAATATTTTAAAAATCGGGTGGAAGATGACCAAGATATTCGCAGTCTGATGCTGTACAGCGTGGATCAACAGACCTTATACGTGCTAGATCATAACCGGCAATTGAAGATCGTTCCTACGAATGCAGCCCACTCCTACATTCCTGAAGTCATGGCGCTTGATACCAAGAGCGTTACCTTGCCGAATATATGGGTTCGTGAAGCCGCAGGTCAATGGGATAACCATCTGTACTCGATTAGGACACCCATCAACGACAAGCAAACCTTGAAAAATATAGGGCAACAGGTCGTGTACTTCAGCTCAGACGGCATTTGGAAGATTCTGACCAATGATAAGGAAGATTTAAAGGGGACGATTCTCGTTCTATCACCGGATGGAGGCGTCCTATTTGATTCTTCGGATCAGTATTATGGCGAACCCTATCCTTTCATGAATCAGGTTAATTCGTTATACGAGAATAGCGGCTCGAATCAAAGTGGATATGTGACGAAGCTGACGCAGAGTAAAGGGGACTTTATTGTCGTTGGTATCATTCCGAAGAATGAACTTGAAGCATCCTCAAGGCGAATTGGAAGCACGATCTTTATGATTAGCGCGATATGTATTTTTTTCGCCATTCTGATTCCTTCTCTGGTTGTACTGAATGTCTCTAAACGCACCAACCAGATCATTCGCTTTACACGGAAGGTTAAACAAGGCGATCTGAATGCACGAATTCCGGATGAGCGAGAGGACGAGCTGGGACAAATTTCTCGCAGCTTTAATGAAATGATTGAAGAGTTGAATCAATATATCGATAGGGTGTATAAGGCGGATATTAAGCAGAAGCATACAGAGTTAACGGCTCTGCAAGCTCGCGTCAATCCTCATTTTTTATACAATACACTAGAAGTCATTCGGATGCGGGCAATCTCTCATGGGGCGCATGACGTTGGTGAAATGATTTACAGCTTATCGGCATTATTCCGAAGCCTGGTACAGCAGAAAAAGATATACACCCTGAAGGATGAGCTGGAAGCCTGTCGCTTATACCTAGAGCTGTTCCAAATTCGCTATAAGGACAAGTTCACGTATTCGATCGAGTGGGATCGGAAGCTGGCACCTACACGTGTAATGAAAATGTCACTGCAGCCTGTAATTGAGAATTACATCGTACATGGCTTGCGAAGCGAATGCACCGACAATGAGCTTCATATTCGTGTGAAACAAACGGATGAGTTTCTTCATGCGCAAGTGGAAGACAACGGGAACGGCATTACGCCTGAGCGTTTGAGCGAGCTGGAGTCATTCTTACAAGCAGAGGAAACCGAAGGGGAATCCTTCGGCCTGCGGAGCATCAATCAACGCCTCAAGCTGCTCTACGGCAGCAAGTTTGGCGTAAAATTATTTAGTGAACCTGGCAAAGGAACGGTAGTCGACATATGGCTGCCTATGGACGACGGAAAAGAGGTTTATGATGTTTAGGGTTTTTCTTGTGGATGACGAGCCTTTCATTATCGAAGGGTTGTATGACATTATTGATTGGGCCGAAGCAGGGTTGGAAATTGTCGGACATGCCAGCAATGGGCAGAGGGCTTTGGATGCCCTGAAGGAAACATCGGTGGATATATTGTTGACGGATATTTCCATGCCGGTGATGACCGGTTTGGATCTGATTCGCCATGCCCGAATGGTTCATCCCAATTTGAAAGTCATCGTGCTCAGCGGTTTCGATGAGTTTACCTATTTAAAAGAGGGCATGCAGCTCGGCATCGAAAATTACCTGCTGAAGCCTATCAACATTCAAGAGCTGAAGGCAACGCTTCACAACACTGTCGAGAAGCTGAATACGTTCGAAGAGACACGACAGGTTCAGGCCTATAGCAAACAAATATTGAAAGATAACACCCTTCATCGTTGGTTAACCCATCAGATTGCGCCTTTGGAATTCTACGAACGCGCGGACCTTCTAGGCATGAATCTCGATCGTGCCTACATGATAGCTTCTGTACTCCGAGCGACATCTGATGCTGCCGAGATTTTCGAGTTTATCTCCGATCGGGTGCAATCCTATGATTGGATCACGTCATTCTTCGATATGGATGGCGATATCGTTCTGCTTGCAGCTATGGATGATGCCGACCGCGGCAGAACGGATTTGACCGCTCTGCTTCAGCAGCTTCAGGCTGATCTTCAAGATCGTCCTCTCCGCATATCTATCGGCAGTGTAGAGCTTCTGCCTGAACAAGCTGGACAAAGCTATGCGGCCGCGAAGAAAGCGCAGGAGTATTTCTGGGTATATCCGGAATTGAACATGATTGATTATACGGACCTTGCGATGAAGCAAGACAATCGAAAGGTTGATTTCTCCATCATTGACTGGCCGGTCTACGCGAAACTAATTATTGCCAAAGATCAAGAAAATTTGCGCGAGCAAATTCAAAGCGACTTCAAACAAATTCGAGCGATTCCGGGTATTACGCCGCACGATTTTCAGAATATCGCATTTGAGATGATCATTCATTTCAAGCTGGAGATCAAAGCGATTCGCCATACCGAGGAACTAGATGTCTATAATCACGCTTTTCACCAAATCAGGAGCGCAGTTACGTTGGAAGAGCTGGAAACGGCCATCCTCGAAATTGCCCATACGACTATCGGTTTCTTAATTTCAGACGTTCGAAGTCCGATTGTGCAGCAGGTTTTAAAATATATCCATCAGTCCTATGCGGAAGAGCTATCGCTCAAAATGCTGGGGGCGCACTATCATATTCACCCCGTTTACTTGGGTCAATTGTTCCATAAGGAGATTAATGAGACTTTTACGGAATATATCAATCGCTACCGTATAGAGAAAGCAAAGGAACTGTTAAAGACAACGAATTTGAAGGTTCATGTTATTGCCAATGACGTGGGCTATTCGGAATTAGGTTACTTTTATAAACAATTTAAAAAGTATGTGGGAATCTCCCCAACGGATTACAGAGGATTGCTCTAGGGAAAACTGAGGAGCAGTCCTTTTTTTTGCCAGAAAGGATAAATAGCTGCTTTTTTCTTAACTTTAGACAGGGTTCATTTAGTTTATCGTCTATTTGTAACTGCTTTCATGCGGTACTGTAAAGGTAGCCCCACGGGGCGTAAACAATAGAGCATTTAACAGGGAGGATACAAAATGAGAAAACGTTTGGTCACCACACTAGGATTGACGCTAGCAGTTTCAATGGCGCTTAGCGCGTGCGGCAGCAAAGAAGCCGGCGGTGCGAAAGGGAATGAAACGACAAATAAACCGGTAGAGTTAATCTGGTACACAATCGGAACGCCGCAAAAAGACGTGGATCGCGTTATGGCTGAGGTTAGTAAATATACCGCGGAAAAAATCGGTGTTACCGTTAAAATGAACATGGCAGACTGGGGCGACTATGCACAAAAAATGCAAGTCATGACAGCATCCGGCACACCAATGGACATTATGTTTACGTCTTCATGGGCTTTTGATTACGTGCAAAACGTGCGCAAAGGTGCGTTTAAGCCAATTGACGAGCTTCTTCAAAAAAATGGACAAGGCATCGTGAAAGCATTAGATCCTGCTTTTCTTAACGGCTCCAAAGTGGACGGGCACAATTACGGCGTACCTGCCAATAAAGAGCTGCCAGCTCAAGACGTATGGCGTTTCAACAAAAACCTGGCCGACAAATACAACCTTAGCTTAGATAATGTGAACACGCTTGAAAGCTTGGAGCCACTGCTCAAAACAATCAAAGAAAAAGAACCGAACATTTACGGATTAGCCGTTGATAAAAATTACATGCCATATGTGCCTTATGATTACATTATTGAGAAAATGCCGATGGCCGTGAAAGTAGAGAATTCGGATTTCAAAGTGGTTAACATTTTTGACACTCCGGAAATGAAGCAAGCGCTTAAAACCATGAACAAATACTACAAAGCGGGATATGTTCCAACGGAAGCATCGACACTTTCCTCGCTTAATGATGTTCAAGTAACTGGCAAATGGTTCGCGGATAAAGCGACGAATCAGCCATTTGCGGACAACCTTTGGTCAGCTAGCTATGGCTATCCGGTTGTTTCCAAGGCAGCAAGCCCTGCTTTGATTTACAACTGGTCCGTTATGGGCTCCATGCAGGCAATCTCGGCTAATTCCAAATATCCGGAAAAAGCTATGGAATTCCTGAACTTGCTGAATACGGATCCTGTACTTCGTAATTTGGTCGATTCCGGTATTGAAGGCGTTCACTACAAAAAAGTTGATAACGACAAAATGGAAAATTTACCAGAATCCAAAAATTACGATATGCCGACTTTCTCACTTGGAAACGTTCTGCTGACGTATAAAGATGTCAAAGATCCTGCGAACAAATGGGAAGAGTTCAAGAAGTTTAATGATACAGGTGTACCTGCACCTCTGCTTGGCTTCAACTTCGATCCATCCAAGGTGATTAACGAAATCGCGGCGGTTCAAAACGTAAAAGAAGAATTCTGGGCAACTTTAATGACAGGTACAGTAGATCCGGATAAATACATTCCGCTAGCCAACGAAAAATTCAAAAAGGCTGGATTGGATAAAATCATGGCGGAAGCGCAAAGCCAGATTGATGCTTGGAAAGCAGCTAACAAGAAATAATTTCAGCATAGTTGATTAGGCGAATGTTCAACATTCGCCTGATCTTTTTACTACAATGTGATCTTGAGGGGTGATTTTATGAAGGGAATAGGAGCATTTTTTAAAGATGTTAAACAAAGTAGAGTTCTGCTGCTCATGGCATTGCCGGCGACGCTTTGGTTCCTGTTCTTCTCTTATTTGCCGATGGCCGGCATGGTGATTGCTTTTAAGCAGTACCGCTATAGCCGCGACGGTTTTTGGGCAAGTATTATGGAAAGCAAATGGGTAGGACTGCAAAATTTCAAATTTTTATTCAGCACCAATGACGCCTATATTATTACGCGGAATACGCTGCTCTACAACATTGTCTTCATTATTGCAGGACTTGTACTATCCGTGGGGTTAGCCATTGTATTATCGGAAATCGTGAATAAAAAACTGGCGAAGCTTTATCAAACAGGGATGTTCTTGCCTTACTTCCTATCATGGGTAATCGTCGGTTACTTCGTGTTCAGTTTTCTTAGTGTAGATAAAGGCATGCTGAATCACATTCTCTCCGGGTTTGGAATCGATCCGATCCATTGGTATAACGACAAGACGTATTGGCCTCTTATTATCATTTTTGTTTACCTGTGGAAATCGGTCGGTTATAGCAGTGTTGTGTACTTAGCCGCGATCATGGGGATCGACAAATCGCTGTATGAAGCCGCTATGATTGACGGAGCGAGCAAATGGCAGCAAATTAAACACATTACCTTCCCTATGCTGAAGCCGCTCATGACAATTCTGACATTGCTGGCAATCGGACGCATTTTCTATGCAGACTTCGGATTGTTCCTGCAAGTGCCAAGAGATTCAGGAACGCTGTATTCAGTGACGAATGTTATTGATACGTATGTATATCGTGGTCTTAAATCTACAGGAGAAATCGGTATGAGTACGGCAGCCGGTCTATATCAATCGGTTATCGGGTTCATTCTAGTTATGACTTCGAACTACATCGTTAGAAAATTCGATAAGGACAATGCGTTGTTCTAAACTATTTTCATGGAAAGGAGGACATTCAAATGATTGCTAAACCAATGAAAAGCCGTGACTTTCATACATTGCCGCCTGCTTTGAATATACTCTTTAATCTTGTCGCGGGCCTCTTTGCGCTCGCTTGTATCTTTCCGTTTTTGTTTGTAACGATCATTTCATTTACGGATGAGAAGACGTTAAGTGCGAACGGATACCGCATTATTCCGGAAAAATGGAGCCTCGATGCCTATCGTTATCTCTTCAAAGCGGGTGATCAGCTGCTGCTTTCCTATGGAGTTACCATTCTTGTAACTGTGGTAGGGACGCTTGTAAGCTTACTTATAACAGCAACGTTTGCCTATGCGATTTCACGTAAAAGCTTTAAATTCCGCAATTTCTTCGGTTTTTTTGCTTTCTTCACGATGCTGTTTAACGGTGGACTTGTACCGACATATATCGTTGTTACACAACTAATGGGACTTAAAGATTCGATTTGGGCCTTGATTTTACCGCTGGCAGGAAATGCATTTTATATTATGATTATGCGTACTTTCTTCATCACATCTGTTCCTGACGCCATTATTGAATCTGGGAAAATCGACGGGGCCGGCGAATTTGGGATTTTCGTCAAACTGGTGCTGCCGCTCTCGCTTCCGGGATTGGCCACTATAGGTTTGTTCAGTACTCTGGGATACTGGAACGATTGGTTTAATGCACTGCTCTATATCGATACGCCGAATCTGGTGCCTTTGCAATCGATGCTGATGCGGATTGAGAACAGCATGCAGTTCCTGCTCCAGAACACAAGCAACCCTTCTATTGGCGTGAGCTTACTTCAGTCGCTGCCGCAAGATACGTCCCGTATGGCGATGGTTGTTCTTGCAACCGGGCCGATTATTTTTGCTTATCCATTCTTCCAGCGGTACTTTATCCAAGGCTTGACGATTGGTGCCGTGAAAGAGTAACGTATTCGTACATTCTTCGATACTAGAAAAATTTGGAGGACTTACCGTGGAACAATTCAGACTGCCGAAAATTCCGATGCCGAAACTGGAACTGCCAAAGGTGATCCAAGACGTATTGCTGGAAGCCGAAGAGAAGCTGGCGCATCGTCCGAAGCTGCTGCAGCTATTTAAAAATTGTTTTCCTAACACATTAGAGACGACGACCAAATTGATGGAGGATGGAACTACATTCGTCATCACCGGAGATATCCCGGCCTCGTGGCTTCGCGATTCGGTTGAACAAGTTATTCACTATGTGCCATTTGCCAAACAGGATTCTGACCTACAACGCATCATTAGCGGTTTAATCAAGCGTCATATTCAATATATTCATATCGATCCGTATGCCAATGCGTTTAACGAATCAGCGAACGACTGGCACTGGAACAAAGCGGATCAAACCGATATGTCGCCATGGGTATGGGAACGTAAATTTGAACTGGATTCGTTATGTTTCTCGATGCGGCTGGCTTATGCGTATTGGAAGGAAACGGAGCTAACGGATATTTTCGACGCGGGATTTAAAGCCGCGATGTTTAAAATCTACGAATTGTTTAAGACGGAGCAAGTTCACTTTGAAAAGTCTCCTTATCGTTTCACGCGCAATAATGGAATTCCGACGGATTCGCTGCGCAATAACGGGATGGGGATGCCTGTGAATTATACGGGAATGGTATGGTCAGGCTTTCGTTCAAGTGACGACGCTTGCGACTTCCATTACAATATTCCGGCGAATATGTTCGCGGTTGTGGCCCTTCGCCATATGCAAGAGTTTGCGGAATGGGTGTTCAGGGATATGGACTTCCTCCAAGACCTGAAAGCCCTTGAAGCGGATATTGACCATGGAATCCAGCTGTATGGTATCTATCGCCATCCAGCGTTTGGACCGATCTATGCCTATGAGACAGACGGCTTCGGCAACTACTGTTTAATGGATGATGCGGGCACGCCAGGTCTGATGTCGATTCCGTATCTGGGTTATGTTTCGGCGGATGATCCGATCTATCAGAACACAAGACGATTCGCGCTAAGTAAAGAGAATCCGTTTTACTTCGAAGGCAAAGTTGCCAGAGGCATCGGCAGCCCGCATACGCCGGACGATTACATTTGGCATATGGCTTTATCTATGCAAGGCTTGACGGCTTCCACGGCAGAAGAGAAGCTGGCGATGATCGCGATGCTTGAGGCAACGGATGCAGACACCGGGTTTATGCACGAGGGCTTTCATGTTGATGATCCAACGATTTTTACACGGAAATGGTTCGCCTGGTCGAACAGTTTATTCTCCCAGTTGGTGTATAAAGCGATGAAGGATGGTTTACTATGAGTCGACCGGTCATTATTTTCTATGATGCCACATTTCCGATCAGCAATTGTGGTGAAGTGAATGCCGATCTACTCACGGCGCAAGGAGCTATTGTTGTAGACGCTGATGCATTAGGAGAAGCTCTCCGGTCGGCGGTTGGAGGATGCTTTGTTAATCTGCATGCCCCGTACTTCCCTAAGTCCGAATGGACGGAAATCCTTGCATTCTTGAAACGCAGCGGCGGGCTGCTTAGTATTGGCGGCGCAGCATTCAAGCGTCCGGTGCGCCGGGAAGCGGATGGCTGGCATATAGAGTCGGAGCAGACCGCCTATCATCAGCAGTTGTACATTCATGAAATACTTCGTGTTGAAGCCGTACCAATGCGCTCCTATACCGCGTTAGAAACCTTGCCGCTGCTTCAAGGGCAGGAATCGATGTTCGCGCTTGGAGATACGTGGAATCTGGTTCCGCATACGACACGCAACAGCGACCTGCCCGATCAAATGGGCGCTGCGGGAACCATGAGCACACAGATTTATCCGCTTTTGAAAAGCATCAGTAAGGAAGGCCGTGAAGTTGCTGCGCCTGTTGTTCTTTGGGAAAACTCGCGCGGCGCGTTTATCGGTTCGCGTTGGATGTTTGTCAATGTACCGCTTAGTCCTTCGTTTTGGAACGAGGGCGGTGCCCAAGCATTGATGACGTGGGCGGCATTTTGCGAAAGTGGCGTTACGGAGCTGTGGATCAAGCCGAATTATGCCAGCTTTGAGCCAGGAGAGCATGCCATGCTGACACTCCAAACTCAGCTTATCGGAAGGATCGAAGCTGGAGCTGCCTCTAAGCAATGGACATTTGATCTTCGTGTATCGCATGAGGGTGGTGCACAGGACATGTGGACGCATCGTTTGACAGTCCAAGTGAATAAAGAATTCAACGTGGTGCGCATTCCGGTGCCGCTTGATATACAACGTGGTTTATATCGTGTGACTTGCAAGGCAACATCAGAGGATGGGGAGTTTCGCGTGCTTCGCCAAGGCTTCTGGGGGCACGATCCCTTACTGCTTGCCGAGGGACAACCGATTACCTGCGATCGCGATTATTTCATCAAGGATGGACGTCCGCTGCCGATCGTCGGCATGACGTATATGACCTCCGATGTCGCTCGCAAATTTCTCTTTCTGCCCAATAGCGATGTTTGGGATCGAGACATGGCCCAAATGGCCAAAGCAGGCATCAATTGGATTCGAACAGGGATTTGGACAGCTTACCGCAATATCATGCAGGTGGACGGACATGCTTCTGAAGAGGTTCTGAGAGCCATTGATGCTTTCTTCTTAACGGCTAAGAAGCACAATCTCCAGGTAACGTTCACTTTCTTCTCCTTTACGCCAGAAACTTGGGAAGGGGTTAACCCTTATCTCGATCCGCAAAGCGTAGAGGCACAGAAGCGGTTTATCCGCTCCATTGTTTCGCGTCACCGTACGACGACGCATGTGGATTGGGATTTGATTAATGAGCCTTCCATGTTTGATCCTGCTCTGATTTTCTCCGAGGGACCGCGTTCCACTCGTGATATCTACGAACGGCAGGCTTTTGTAGAGTGGCTTAGGCTGCGTCATGGCAGCATCGAATTGCTTCAGGAACGGTGGAATATGTCACCCGAACAGCTTCCGACTTTTGAAGAGGCGGCAATTCCCGAGGCTGGAGAAATCAATTTCGACGTGCAGGATATGCACAAGGGTAAGAAAGGAACGCGCTGGCTGGATTACTGCTTGTTCTCGATGGAGATGCATAACCGTTGGGCCAAAGAGCTCTACAATACGATTAAAGAGATCAGTCCGGATCATCTCGTGGTGGTTGGACAGGATGAAGCGCTTGGCGCGCAGCGCCCTTCTCCTTTGTTTTATGAGGAGGCGGTGGACTATACAACCGTACACTCGTGGTGGCTGAACGATAACCTCGTTTGGGACGGTATTTTTGCAAAAACAGCGAATAAGCCGAATGTCATTCAAGAAACAGGCATCATGTACGTGGAGACACCGGATGGACGCGCTAAACGTTCGGAGATTGAACTGCGTAGTCTGTTGGAGCGCAAATATGCCTATGCATTTGCAACCGGAGGCGCCGGTGCTATTCATTGGATTTGGAATACCAACTTCTATATGGATAATGCGAACGAATCGCATATCGGTGCACTTCGGGCTGACGGCACAGAGAAGCCGGAAGCTGATGTATCTTACGATTTCGGGAGGTTTATGGCTGAAATCAGAGATTTATTCCTGGATCGGGCGCTGGAAGACATCGTAGCGATTTTCCCTTATTCAAACGATTTTTCCAACCGGAAATTGGCGTTCGATGCAACGACTAGAATGACGCGTGTGCTGTCCTATCAAATGAAGATGCCGTTCCGTTCGGCATCGGAATATCATTTGGATGCGCTGGAGAATCAACCAGCGAAGCTGATCATTCTGCCGAGCGCGCATAATCTGGATGAACAAGCTTGGACGAAGCTTGTAGATATCGTTCAGCGAACAGGTGCGACGCTGCTTGTGACAGGTACACTCAGCCTTGATGCGTATTGGAAGCAAACGCCTCGTCTAATCGATGAGCTAGGCGCAGCTGAGCTTCAAAATATACGGCGGGAAGAAATGCTTCAGTTGCAGGGCGCAGTGCTCCCGGTTTCCTTTGACAAGCGCCGTATAGCTGAAGTCGTGAAAGAAGTGCGGGCTGGATATTCGGAAGCGGGGACTGTTTCTGAGTCTGGCAGCGCAGGCGATGCGGTTGTCAATATTCCGCTGGGCAAAGGCAGACTCATTTGGAGTCCGCTGCCCGTTGAATTGAACGAACGACTGGATACGGTCGCCAGCCTATATCGTTATGCCCTCGATGCCGCGGGCTGTGAAAGCGGATTGCAATGGCTGCAAGGTGGCGATATTGCAGGTGTATACGGAAGGAAGCTACGCTTTAAGAACGGCTTCCTGTATGTATTCGTATCTGAATTTGCATGGAATGTGAATATCGAAGTGAAAGATACGGATAGTGGAGCAACCTATACATTTACGCTAGAGAGAGAGCGTTCCGTACTCTTTGCTGCAGATGCGCAAGGTAATCTCATCTCCGTATACCGTCCGGAGGAAGTCCATATTGAAAGGAGTTAAACGATGAGCACCAAGAGAACCGCTCATATCATTTCCCATACCCATTGGGATCGGGAATGGTATTTACCATATGAGAAACATCATGTTCGTCTCGTCAAGCTAGTAGATACACTGTTGGATAAAATAGATCAGGATCCGAATTATCGCAGCTTCTTTTTGGACGGACAAACGATCATTTTGGAGGACTACCTCCAGGTTCGACCGGATCAAAAGGATCGATTGACCAAATTTATTCAGGACGGCCGTATTTTGATAGGTCCGTGGTATATTTTGCAGGATGCGTTTCTGACGAGCGGTGAAGCCAATGTACGAAATATGCAGATCGGGCATCAAGATGCGAAGAAATATGGCGATGTATCGAAGATCGGTTATTTTCCCGATACGTTCGGTCTCGTAGGCCAAACGCCGCAATTGATGCAGCAATCCGGAATCACGAATGCTTTGTTTGGCCGCGGCGTGAAGCCGACAGGCTTTAACAATACCGTTTCTGACGGTGATTACGAATCGTCATTCTCGGAGCTGCTTTGGGAAGGGCCCGATGGCTCCCAAGTGCTCGGCATTCTGTTCGCCAACTGGTATTCGAATGGCAATGAAATTCCTGTGGACCGGGAAGAAGCGAAAGCGTACTGGGAGCGGAAGCTAGCGGACGCGGAGAAATACGCATCGACTGGCGAGCTGCTCTTTATGAATGGCTGTGACCATCAGCCGGTTCAGTTGGACTTGCCTGAAGCGATTCAAGCTGCGCGCGAGCTGTATCCGGATACGACCTTTGTTCACTCGAATTTTAACGATTACTTGCAGGCTGTTCAGCGTTCCTTGAAGCATGAGCTTTCTACAGTAAAGGGTGAGCTCCGCAGTCAACGGACAGACGGTTGGTCTACGCTCGTGAATACCGCTTCGGCTCGTGTTTACTTGAAGCAGATGAATCAGCTGGGACAAGCGATGCTGGAAAAAGTGGCTGAACCTCTGGCCGCTTTCGCACATGTGCTCGAAGTTGGGGAGAAATACCCGCATCATCTGTTCACGTATGCTTGGAAAACATTAATGAAGAATCATCCGCACGATAGTATTTGCGGCTGCTCCGTGGACGAAGTACACCGGGAAATGGTGACTCGCTTCGAGAAAAGCCGGCATGTGGCGGAAGCGATCGTCGATGACAGCAAACGAGTGATTGCTGAAGCGATCGATACGTCGAGCTTTGCGCAAACGGGCGAAAGCGCCCTGCCGGTCGTTGTTTTTAATACCTCCGGTTGGGAGCGTACCGGCGTCGTGAGTATCGAGGTAGATGCCTTGCGTTTGTATTTCCGTGATGGTTACACACTAGAAGAAGCAAGCAGTTTTGCGAAGGCGGCGGATCTTAAGGGCCGTACGCTCGTGGACGCGCTGGGAAATGTCGTAGCATGTACCTTTGAAGATCTCGGACTGCAATTCGGTTACGATTTGCCGGACGATAAATTCCGTCAGCCGTATATGTGCCGTAGAGTGAAGCTGACTTTTGAAGCGGAGAAGGTTCCTGCCTTAGGTCTGAAGACGTACGCTTGGGTTAAGAGGGAAGAAGAGATATCATCTACCTCGCTGCTAGAGGGTGATCGGGTACTGGAGAATGAATCGCTTAAGATCGAAATTGCGGATAACGGTTCATTCATGTTAACGGACAAGAAGAATGGCCGAACTTACCGGGATTTAGGCGTATATGAGAATACCGGGGATATCGGCAACGAATATATGTACAAACAACCGGAAGGCGAGACAGCTCTAACAACCCACGGCTTAGCAGCATACATTCGTGTGTTAAAGGATACGCCTTATCAGGCAGCTATTGAAATTGTACATGACTGGGAAATTCCTGCGTCAGCGGATGACTTACTGGAGGAAGAGCAGCGCGATTTGATCTACTATCCGCACAGAAAAGCGCAGCGATCGGCTCGCATGGTACCTATGCAGATCCGTACCATTGTCAGTCTGAGCCGCGGCGGCAAAGGAGTAGAGATCGAGGCATCCTTCAACAATCAGGCCAAAGATCATCGTTTACGGATGTTGTTCCCATCGGATCTGAATACACAAGTTCACCGCGTCGACTCCATGTTTGAAATCCCGCAGCGCGACAACACGCCGACAGCTGAATGGGAAAATCCAAGCAATACGCAGCATCAACAGGCATTCATTGATGTAAGCGAGGCAGAGTCTGGTCTTGTTGTTGCTAACCTCGGATTGAACGAATACGAAGTTCTGCAGGGCGGACGCAATACGATTGCCGTGACACTGCTTCGCGCAGTTGGCGAGCTGGGCGACTGGGGCTTGTTCCCGACGCCGGAAGCGCAGTGTCTGGGCGAACACACCGTCCGAATGACCATCATTCCGTATAACGGCGAAGACGAACAATACGGCGCTTACGAGCAAGCCTACCAGTTCCAAATTCCGTGGACGTTATGTCAAACGGGCATTCACACTGGACGCATCGCATCTACGTATGCACCATTCCGTTGGGAAGGCGATAAGATGGCCTTTTCCTCCATGAAAATGAATGAAGGAACTGGCGATCTGCTGCTCCGCTGGTACAACATGAGCGCCCAAAACACCGAGCTCAAGCTCAGTTCCAACATACCTCAATACTCCTTCTATAAGAGTACGATTATGGAAGCACACGGCCCAAGGATTGAAGCTGACGCCGGAGGCCAGTTGTCTTTAACGACAGGTCCTTGCGAAATTGTTACAATCGGGATTCAACGATAAGATTAGCGTTTTGGATAAGGGGCTGTCCCACAAGTTGGTAAATCTACTTGAGGACAGCCCTTTAAGTTCTTTTGACCTTATGGAACATTAGACACTGGATTAATCCAATGCAATTAGCAATCAGGCTTCGAAATTCACAAACTGGGTCTGAATATTCAGAATATGGCATTTTAGGACAGTCTCGTTGAGGTCAGGATTGCACATCAATCAGTGGCATTTTTTTGCGCTTCGCCTTGAAAGCTAGATACATACTTGTCACTACGGAGCCTATGGTTCCGCAAATGATATCCGCCATCGTGTCGACCAAGCTTCCGTTTTGCGAATGGAGACCGAAGAGACCGTCCGTCGTAAACTCATATATTTCCCAGACCCCGGCCATGGCGATGGAAAAGAAAAGGCAAAACCACACGGCAACTTTCGCATTCGGCACGTCCGCTTTCTCGCCTTTACTTGCTCTCATATAAATCAATAAACCGACGAAGCAAAGGATTAAGCCCGAAAAGAGATGCTCGATTTTATCTAGGTAAGGGATTACGCTGTAAAATCCAAACTCGTTTGCCATAAACATTGTGATAAAAATGAACAATAGGACGGAAAACCGTAACGCTGCAAACATCGTGGTCTTTGTGATTTTGACGACGATTCGGATGATCAGCAGCACAGCAACAATCAAAATGGCCTGAAGCATTTTTGCTTGGATGCCGTTCACCCAAAAATAAACAAAGCAGACTGCGGCAGTCACATACATGGCCAGTTCGAACAGGTCGTTCCATTTGTCTTTGTGTTTTTTCATTTGCATCTCCATCACTCGCTTCGAATTCCGAAATTAGTCTTTTTGGTAATTATTAAACATTATAGTTTGTTCTTAAACAAGACAGCACAATCATTGATGGGTAAAATCGTATGTTGCCTCGTTCAATAATTGCCCGGGAAATGGTAAACCGAGTCCCGTCTCTTCATTGTTACCCATTATCCATATCGCATTATCCTTTTCGGGTGATTCTATTTGTTCAAATGCTATTGGGGAGAGGACTATCTTGACACATCTAGAATAAATCGATATTATAGATATATGAAGTCTATAATAGGTGGAATTAGGACGGATGAGTTTGGAAGAAGTTCGGTCACGGGTTTATATGCTGCCGGGGATGCGTCGTATTTCATGCATTCGCAATTAATTTTTGCTGCGGCCGATGGCAGCAAAGCAGCTATGGGTGTGAATATGGATTTGATGGAAGAATTCATATAATGACCGTTTTTATTTCAACGATAGGGATGACCTAAAAATCTTATCCGTTTTTCAATCATTGAAACCGCCTTACGACAAAATCGTAAGGTGGTTTCTTTATTATATAGGAAATTATGAAAGATGCCGGCCGTTAAGCGCCGAGATCCTTTGTGTCTTAAATACGACACTATATATGACGTCATATATATAACATTCCCCGATAATAGTGATAAATGATGATATTTATGTGAATTTTTTAATATATATTGTGTATTATATAACCGTATGATATATTTATGACATACTAAATAACGAATTGGAGGATGGAGATGCGAGTTGGAATTAGTGGTACAGGGAGAATCGGAAGGCTTTGTTTGAGAAAAGCTTTGACCGAGAAGCAGCAGGGTTTTGAAATCAACGTGATCAACTCAACAAGCCCCATTCATGTATTGGCTCATCTGTTGAAATATGATTCGGTTCATGGTACATGGGACGCGAAAATTGATGTGTTAAATGACAACTTAATGAGGATTAACGGAAAGCTGATTTCCGTCATTTGTGAAAGAGAGCCGGATTTATTGCCATGGGAGGATTATGGTGTTGAATTGGTTGTGGATGCAACCGGAAAGTTCAATCATCGGCATGGTGCTGAACGACACTTATTTGCTGGAACCAAGAAAGTTTTGATTACTGCACCAGGAACGAACATGGACCTCACGGTTGTCATGGGTGTGAATGAAGAGAAGTATGATCCTAAGCAGCATCGTTTGCTATCTGCAGCTTCTTGTACAACCAACTGTATCGCACCAATTCTACATATCCTAGATGAAGCTTTTTCCGTCAAACAGGGTTGGATGACAACGGTTCATGCTTTTACGAATGATCAAAATCATATGGACAACCCGCATAAAGATCTTCGACGCGCTAGGGCATGCACCAATTCTATTATTCCGACTTCGACTGGCGTGGGCAAAGCACTTATTGATGTTATTCCACATCTGGCTTCCCAAATTCAAGGCGTCTCTATTCGCGTGCCAACACAAGATGTTTCTCTGTTAGATCTTCAAGTTGTGGTCGACCGTAAAGTTAGCGTTGATGATGTGAAGTTCGCCATTAAAAAGGCGATTGCTGGGCAAATAGGATCCTTTGTTGACTACAATGAATTGCCGCTTGTTTCTACGGATTATATAGGTAATGAGAAATCAGCCATCATCGACGGACTCAGCATTATGACGCACGAAAACCAAATCAAGCTGCTGGCCTGGTATGACAATGAATGGGGTTACGCAAGCCGAGTCATTGATTTAGTAGCTCATATGTCACGTGCGGAAAGCACACAACTAAAGGGGGAAACGAAATGTCTAACACAAACCATGTAACATTGGCAGCCATTCATCGGTATGATCTTGGTGTTATCATTTGTAAATCATGTAATGAAGTGATTGCAACGTTACCAACGGACGGATATAAAAAATTCTATGGCCTATGCAATTCAACGCTATGTATCGATAAAAATAAGGAGGCTAACAAATGACGATTCAGAAACAAGTGGTACCCTTTCAGGAGGGAAATGCTTCAATGAAAGCTTTACTGGGAGGAAAGGGGGCTAATCTCGCTGAGATGACACGTGCCGGCCTTCCCGTACCACCGGGTTTCACCATTACGACCGAGGCCTGCTTAGCTTTTTTTAAGGTTGGTAATCGGATCTCAGAGGAACTGCTTGAACAAATTGCAGCAGCTCTCAAGCAGTTAGAGAAACAGAAGGGACAAACGTTCGGGGATGCGAACAATCCACTTCTTGTTTCCGTACGATCCGGTTCTGTCTCTTCGATGCCGGGTATGATGGACACCATTTTGAATCTCGGTCTCAACGACGTAACCGTTCAAGGTTTGGCTTCTCTTACGAACAATGAAAAGTTCGCTTACGATTGCTACCGGCGTTTGATGCAGATGTTTGGAAACGTGGTGCTTGGCATTGAAGCCTACCATTTCGAGCAGCTGCTGCACCGTTTGAAAGAGAAAGAGGGCGTCCATCAAGATCAGGAGGTTACAGCTGAGGGTTGGAAGAATCTAATCGAAGATTATAAGAAATGCATTATGGCTAAAACAGGCCTAGCTTTTCCTCAGCATGTCTACGAGCAGTTGCGAATGGCCGTCGAGGCTGTATTCAAGTCATGGAACAATCAACGAGCTCAGATTTACCGCAAAATAAATCGGATTCCAGATGAACAGGGGACGGCCGTTAACATTCAGAGCATGGTATTTGGCAATATGGGCAGCAGTTGCGGCACAGGCGTTGTCTTTACGAGAAACCCATCCACGGGCGAGAATACATTTTTCGGTGAATACTTGATTAATGCACAGGGGGAAGATGTGGTTGCAGGTATCCGAACACCGCTGGAGATCGCTGCGCTGAAAAGCGAAATGCCCCTGATTTATGAGCAGTTGTTTGCGGCATCCAAGCAGTTAGAGAAGCATTACAAAGATATGCAGGATATCGAGTTTACGGTTGAAAATAATAAGCTTTATCTGCTGCAGACCAGAAATGGGAAACGAAATGCCCAAGCTGCGCTCAAGATTGCCGTCGATTTGGTGCATGAAGGTTTATTGACTAAGCAGGAAGCCGTTGAGCGCATCGAAGTGTCACATCTAGATCAGCTGCTCCACAGAGGTATTGATGAAGAGGCTGTAAAGGATGTGTTGGCCAAAGGACTTCCTGCTTCGCCGGGCGCAGCGGTTGGACAGCTTGTGTTTGACGCTGATACGGCTGCAGAATGGAACCGCGCTGGCAAGACGGTCATTCTAGCCAGAAACGAAACAACACCCGAAGATATTCATGGCGTGATCGCATCGGAAGGCGTACTCACGAGCCGCGGAGGGATGACGAGCCATGCGGCTGTTGTGGCAAGGGGAATGGGCAAACCTTGCGTATGCGGCTGCGAAGAAGTCCGAATTGTCCTTGATGAGAAGCGGATGTTGGCGGGAAGCAGGGTCGTAGAAGAAGGCGATTGGATTACGCTCGACGGTGCAACCGGACGCGTTATTGTCGGTGCAATGCCATTACGAGAAGCCAGGATGACGGATGAGCTTCTCGTTATGCTGAAGTGGGCGGATGAGATTCGTACGCTGAAAGTATACGCGAATGCAGACAATCCGGAAGATGCGAAAATCGCCAGATCGTTGGGAGCCGAAGGGATCGGATTATGCCGAACAGAGCATATGTTTTTCTCACCAACTCGTCTGCCTGTTGTTCAACGAATGATCCTCGCGGATGACAAAGAAGATCGCTTGCATGCTCTTTCACAGCTGCTTCCCATGCAGCAGTCAGACTTTGAAGGCATGTTCGAGGAAATGGATGGCCTTCCGGTAACGATCCGGTTGCTGGATCCGCCTTTGCATGAGTTTTTACCGAACCTCGAAGATCTGCAAAAAAAACATACGGAGCTGACTTATAATAAAGGTGCGTCAGACTTAGAAAGAGAAGAGATCGCTCACCTTCTCCGCAAAGTGCAAGCTCTCCATGAGGCTAACCCTATGTTAGGACAGCGGGGCTGCAGATTGGGAATTGTCTATCCGGAGATTTATGATATGCAGATAGAGGCCATCTTCCGTGCAGCTTCAGGCTGTATCGACAGAGGCATCCGAGTTCTTCCGGAAATCATGATTCCGCTTGTGGGTCATGCCAACGAACTGAAAATTTTAAGGGAACTTGTTGACTTTGTTGCAGAACAGGTGCTGGGGAAAGACAAACTGCGGGATTGTCCGTACAAGGTCGGGACCATGATAGAGGTTCCACGAGCGGCTCTTACTGCGCGCCAAATTGTGGCTTATGCCGATTTCTTCTCTTTTGGCACCAATGACTTGACGCAAATGACGTATGGTTATAGCCGTGACGATGCGGAGGGTAAATTTCTAACCCACTATGTCGATCAGAAGCTTCTTCCGCATAATCCGTTTCAAGTGCTTGACACAGAAGGAGTCGGACAATTGATTGACTTAGCCGTGAATGCGGGTAGGCTCGTTAAGCCGTCGCTCAAAACTGGCATATGCGGGGAGCATGGCGGAGATAAAGAGTCGATTTTCTTTTGCCACTTGACCGGATTGGATTATGTAAGCTGTTCCCCTTACCGAATTCCTTTGGCTCGAATAGCCGCAGCACAAGCGTTCATCCTGCATGGTGTTATCGGTGAACAAAAGGTAGCTCAAGCGATTTGATATAGCGAGAAAATCGGTTAAAATGGGGATGAACATGAAAGTTCGGGGAGGGAAATACGATAGAACTTACATCCCGTCAAATGGAAATCATTGAACGCGTAAAAAAACATGCTCCGATTACCGGAGAACACCTAGCAGAAATGCTCGGAATCGCTCGTCCTACTATTCGTTCCGACCTTGCCCTGCTTGTTATGCTAGGTTATTTGGATGCGAAGCCAAAGGTTGGTTATTTTCTTGGCAAAACGCTGGAACGTGAGGAATCATCGTACAAAAAGCTTGATGGCATCTATGTTAAAGATGTTATGGGTTTACCTGTCGTTCTTCAAGAAACAGCTACGGTGAATGATGCCGTCGTCTCTCTGTTTCTTGAGAATGTGGGTACTCTGATGATTGTGAGCAGTAATCGGGCATTAGTGGGCATTGTCTCTAGAAAAGATTTGTTAAAGGTAACGTTAGGCAATGCGGGTGCTCCATCCATGCCCATTAGTCTTGTGATGACGAGACACCCGAACATCGTTACCGTAAGTCCGGAGGACCACGTCATTGATGCAGCGCGCAAAATGATTCATCATCAAGTTGACAGCCTGCCAGTTGTGAGTTTGGACTCTGAACAAGACCAGTATGGCGTTATAGGTCGAATAACGAAAACAACCATGACCAAATTACTGTTGGAACTAGCTGCGAATTAGGAGGTATTCACGGGTGGAGGAGAAAGTCCATACGATATTTGTTTGTTCGGACTCGGTTGGGGAAACGGCAAACACGGTTGTTCAAGCTACAATTCGTCAGTTTAACGCCAGTCAAGTTCATGTGAGACGTTTTGGAACTATGCGTACGGAGGAAGAAATCCGAAGTATGATGGAGGAAGCTTCCCGACTTGGCAGTTTTGTAGTCTACACGCTCGTACTTCCGGAATTAAGAGAGATGATGCGTCAAGAAGCGATTCGATTAAACGTGACCAGCATAGACATCCTAGGTCCTGTTATGCAAGCTTTCATTGACACTTTTAATGATTCTCCCAAAAGGAAAGCAGGGTTGCTGCACCAAATGGATGAAGAATATTATAAGCGAGTCGAAGCAATTGAGTTTGCTGTAAAAAGCGATGACGGTAAAGACACAAGCGCTCTAAAACAAGCTCATATTGTTTTGTTGGGCGTTTCGAGGACGTCGAAAACACCGCTAAGTATTTATTTGGCGCATAAAGGCTATAAAGTAGCCAACTATCCACTAGTTCCGGAAGTAAAACCTCCGCAAGGATTGTTTACACTTAACAAAAGCAAATTGATCGGATTGACGATGAGCGCTGAACAGCTTGTTAAGATCCGTACAGAACGGCTGAAGGCAGTTGGGCTGCCATTTGGCGCTAAATATTCGGCGTTAGAAAGAGTGGCGGAAGAGCTGGAGTTTGCATTCGGATTGTATAAGCAGCTTGGATGTACTGTAATCGATGTCACTGAAAAAGCGATTGAGGAAACGGCTGGTATCATACTGGATGCCATGTAACTGCGAATACTTGGTTTAATAATAAAATGCGAAACGAACTTTAGAAGCAATTCAAGAGGTTCGTTTTTTTGCTATTTTTTTGCTTATTTCCGGTCGCTTGGCCGTCGCTTCAAGCCGCTTAAACTGATCGGTTTTTCAATTTCCGCATAGTTATCATCGATATCAGAACGAATCGAATTCAGCAGATGAAGAGCGTGGCTTCTTTCGTCGTACTCAGGAATCAATTGAATCAATTCTTCCAATCGTTTTAATCTCGTTTCTGTAACAAATCTCATTTGCGAAGCTCCCTTGCTTAAATCCTGTATCCTATACTATTCGTCTATGATTGTTTATATCGGTCTGTACTTTTGACATCCGGTAAAAGGGGTTTTATCCCTTTATCAGTATTACTGATAGATCATATAAGATCATTCTAATTGACCTATTTCGACATACATGATAGTTTCAAGAGAGTGAAAATAATGAGAAAAATGTATAATAGGAAATAATATCATTGCAGGCTATGAGAGGTGGATATTCTTGGTACTTCAAGTAACAAACAGTCCTTTTAATCAGGAACAAGTAGAATTACTTAATCGATTACTTCCTACACTAACGGAATCACAACGAATCTGGCTGAACGGGTATCTTGCAGCACTTCAGGGATCGGCTGTAGTGACGGCTTCTGGTGCAGCTCCTGTAGCTCCCGTAGCAACTTTGGCGGCGAATGCGCCGGTAATCTCCAAAGAGGTGACCGTACTCTTCGGATCACAGACAGGTAAATCTCAAGGCTTAGCGAAGAAAATGTCCAAAAAGCTTGAAGAGCAAGGTTTTCAGGTAACGCTTTCCTCGATGGCAGATTTTAAACCGAATAACTTAAAAAAGATTCAAAACTTGCTTGTTCTAGTGAGTACCCACGGAGAAGGAGATCCACCGGATAACGCGATTTCCTTCCATGAGTTCCTTCATAGCAAGAGAGCTCCTAAATTGGAGGATCTGCGGTTTTCCGTGCTTTCACTTGGAGATACATCTTACGAGCTTTTCTGCCAAACAGGTAAGGATTTCGACAAACGCTTGGAAGAGCTGGGCGGCAAACGCCTTGCGCCGCGTGTCGACTGCGATGTGGATTTCGATGAGCCAGCTGCAGAGTGGATGAATTCCGTTTTAGGCTCTTTAAGTGAAGTTTCAGCGGGCACGACTGTTGTAAGTGGCGTCGGAGCAGCGGTTGAAAGTGGCACTGAATCCGAATATTCGAGAACAAATCCGTTCCAAGCCGAGGTTCTTGAGAATTTGAATCTGAATGGCCGTGGATCGGACCGTGAAACCCGCCACATTGAGATCTCCTTGGAGGGATCCAATCTTCAATACGAACCGGGTGACTGTTTAGGTATCTATCCGGAGAACCACCCACTTCTTGTGGATGAATTGATCGAAGCCATGGGCTGGAAAGCCGAGGAACTTGTTACAATTAATAAGAACGGCGAGAAGCGTTCATTGCGCGAGGCGTTGCTTCATAATTATGAAATTACTGTATTAACGAAGCCGTTGCTGGAGCAAGTGGCAAAGCTTACCTCAAGCAATGGGCTGCAGGAGCTGTTGGTTGCAGGACGTGAGCAAGATCTTAAATCGTATATCAGTGGTCGGGATTTATTGGATTTGGTGCAGGATTACTCCCTTAAGGGAGTACCAGCGGGCGAATTCGTAGCGATCCTTCGGAAAATGCCTGCTCGACTGTACTCGATTGCAAGCAGTTCCAAAGCTTTCCCGGATGAGGTTCACGTTACCGTCCGTACGGTACGTTACGAGACTCAAGGTAGAGAACGTTACGGCGTGTGCTCCGTACAGCTCGCTGAGCGAATCAAGTCTGGCGAAACGCTGCCGGTTTACATTCAAAACAACCCGAATTTCAAGCTACCCGAAAACTCGGAAACACCTATTATTATGATCGGACCTGGCACGGGCGTCGCTCCGTTCAGAGCTTTTCTAGGAGAAAGAGAAGAGACTGGGGCCGAAGGCAAATCATGGCTCTTCTACGGTGATCAGCACTTCTCCACTGATTTCCTTTATCAGATTGAATGGCAGAAGTGGCTTAAAGACGGCGTGTTGACGCGCATGGATGTTGCGTTCTCCCGTGATACCGACCAGAAAGTATATGTGCAGCACAGGATGCTTGAGAAGAGCGCCGAGCTCTATAAATGGCTTCAAGAAGGGGCAATCGTGTACGTATGTGGTGACGAAAAGAAGATGGCACACGACGTCCATGCGACCCTAGCAACCATTATTGAACAAGAGGGCGGTTTCAGCTCGGAGGAAGCAGCGGAGTATTTGACCCGTATGCAACAGCAAAAACGTTATCAGAGGGATGTTTACTAAGTTCAAATCCCAAAGATCGCGAGAGGAGAAAGGCCAATATGTCAGAAAACAATTTACTTTCAAAGAACAGTGCGCCGCACAGCGAAGTAGAGCACATTAAAATTAGAACCAATTACTTGCGGGGGAGTCTCGAAGAGACGCTGAAAGACGCAATTACGGGGTCCATCCCCGAGGATGATAACCGTTTGATGAAGTTTCACGGAAGTTATATGCAGGATGACAGGGATCTGCGCAACGAACGGCAGAAGCAGAAGCTAGAGCCTGCTTATCAGTTCATGCTGCGTGTGCGTGCCGCTGGCGGAGTCGTTACACCAGAGCAATGGTTGATGATGGACGAGGTCGCACAGAAGTATGCTAACGGTACAATTCGTCTGACGACTCGTCAATCTTTCCAGCTTCACGGCGTGCTGAAGTGGAATTTGAAGAAGACGATTCGTGAAGTGAATGATTCGTTGCTGAGCACGCTAGCTGCTTGCGGTGACGTTAACCGAAACGTCATGTGTAATCCGAATCCTTACCAGTCAGATGTTCATGCTGAAGTATACGAATGGGCCTGCCGCGTGAGCAACCATCTTGATCCACAGACCAAGGCCTATCACGAGATCTGGCTTGACGGCGAGAAGGTAGTGGACAGCCAAGATGGGGTAGAGCAAGAGCCGATCTATGGAAAGGTGTATTTGCCGCGTAAGTTCAAAATCGGTATTGCAGTACCTCCTTCCAATGATGTGGATGTCTTCTCGCAGGATTTGGGTTTCATTGCTATTGTTGAAGATGGACGTTTGAAAGGCTTCAATGTATCTGTAGGTGGCGGCATGGGGATGAGTCATGGCGACCCGTTGACTTACCCGCAGGTAGCCCAAGTGATCGGGTTCATCACGGCGGATCAAATGGTTGATTTGGCAGAGAAGACGGTTACGATTCAACGGGATTATGGCGATCGCTCTGTACGGAAACATGCACGTTTTAAATATACGATTGATGACCGCGGCATTGATTGGTTCGTTGGTGAATTAACTGCTCGTTTAGGTTGGAAGCTCGAAGCTGCGCGTCCATACCATTTTGATCATAATGGAGATCGCTATGGTTGGGTTAAGGGAAGTAACGGGAAATGGCATTTCAACCTGTTTATTCAAAACGGTCGTGTTAAAGACGAGGATAACTACCAACTGATGACCGGACTTCGTGAAATTGCCAAAGTGCATACCGGGGATTTCAGACTTACGGCGAACCAGAATCTGGTGATCGGTAATGTAAGCACTCAGAAGAAGAAAAAGATTGAAGAGCTGATCAAAGAATACGGACTTACGGATGGGCTTCAAAACTCCGCATTGCGCAGAAGCTCTATGGCTTGCGTGTCTCTGCCGACTTGCGGTATGGCGATGGCTGAAGCCGAGCGCTACCTTCCCGACTTAATCGATAAAATCGAGCCGATGTTGGAAGAAGCTGGTTTGAGTGACAAAGAAATCATCATTCGCATGACCGGTTGTCCGAATGGATGCGCCCGCCCAATGCTGGCGGAGATCGCGTTCATTGGCAAGGCTCCTGGCAAATACAACATGTATTTGGGCGGTGGACATTCCGGAAACCGACTGAACAAATTATATAAGGAAAACATCGGAGAAGCGGAGATTCTGGAGTCGCTACGACCGATTGTTAATCAATATGCGAAGGAACGGCAAGAAAACGAGCATTTCGGCGATTTTGTCATTCGCGCCGGCTATGTCAAAGAAGTTCGTTCTGGGCAAGATTTTCATTCGTAAGAAATGGTTAACTAATTTCAATAGCTTCCCAGAAATTATCGGAAATAGAAAGAAGTGCGTTTACTTAGACGCACTTCTTTTTTTTGACTCAGTTTTGATTTTATTTTTATAATATTCCTTGACAGGAATATTCCAATCAAGGTATATTGTAAATAGAAATAAGGTAACTTGCTAACGAAACGAGGTGGCCTGACTTGACTAGAACAGGAAGTGGAAAACATCATCATGAATAACACAACATTTAACGCACTTGCCGAACCCAACCGTTTACGCATTGTTGAACTCCTGTTAGACGGTCCCTTGACAGTAGGGGATATCGCCGATGGCCTTGGGCTTCGCCAGCCTCAAGCCTCGAAGCATTTACGTGTCCTGCTGGAGGCTGGACTAGTCGAAGTGCAGGCTGTCGCCAATCGCCGGAACTACAAGCTTCGATTGGAACCATTTCAAGAACTGGACACTTGGCTTGAAACCTACCGCAGTGTCTGGGATGAACGACTTGACGCTCTGGAGAATTACCTGCAGAAGCTGAAAGACAAACAAAACAAACAAAACTAAATTTTAGGAGGATTTTCAATGTCAAACCAAATGATTACCAAAGTAGAGGGTCAGGAACTAATTTTGGAGCGTGTTTTTAACGCGCCGCGCGAGCTTGTATTCAAAGCATTCTCCGAAGCTGAACATCTAAAGCACTGGTGGGGACCTCGCGGTTGGACGCTTACAGTTTGCAATGTCGATTTTCGTCCGGGTGGTATCTGGCATTACTGCATGAAGTGTATCGATGAGAAACAAGGGGATTTCTACGGATACGAATCTTGGGGCAAGGCAGTCTATGGAGAAATCGTTGAGGCGGAGAAAATCGTTTATGTCGATTACTTCTCAGATGCCGAAGGGAATGAAACGGAGGGTATGCCATCGGCTCATGTAACGATGACTTTTATAGAGCATGAAGGCAAGACGAAGCTTGTCAACCGCGGACGATACGCTTCACCCGAAGCGCTCAAAGCCGTCATGGAAATGGGAATGGAGCAAGGAATTACTGAAACTTGGGATCGTCTCTCCGAGCATCTGGAATCCATTCAATAATCTCTTATCACAAGGCCGTCCGGTATATAGCCGGCGGCTTATTTTTTTAAGGGTTAGGGGATAGGCGACGAAGCTTACCTGATTTTGGATAGTTAGTTAGCTGCGGATTATTATTAGGCTAAGTGAGATTGTGGGAAATGCATAGTCATTTATTCGGTAAGAAACTATGTTTTCCTAGTATTTATTTTCTGGTTTTTTGAAGAAATGGAGAATTAGAAGGGCAAGTTGCACTCCGTACAGTAATTTCATTGATTTCTTCTTGGTAAGCTACGAATATAGTATGTTATACAACAATTTAGCCTTTTTTGTAGGAAAAAGAGCTACTTTCGGCTGAAATTGTTTTATTTATTACAATATTCGAATGAATAACGCGGATTAACTTGCTTATTGTTGTATAAAACACAACTTTGTCGTTCCATCCAACCATGTTCGATCATGTTAGATACCCATCATCAGCATATGACATGAAGGTGCAAAAAAACAGAATTAATATTCTATGTTGAAATAATATTTCACAAATTTGTCATAAATTTAGCCGACCCAATCATTACCTTTTCCAGCATCCTGTTTTATAATAGGGATACAAACCATATTGAACAGAATTGGTGTGAATGAGGGATATGGAACTACTATTATTAGAAAAAATCGAAGCATTACGCATTGAAATGATAGAAGAAGCATATTTACACGGAAGTTTAACGCATGAGAAAGTAGTTAATCTTAGTCAAAAATTAGATGAATATATTGTTAATTTTCAAGAGTTAAAATTTTCATAGAATGACTCAAGGGATATGCAGCTGCATATCCTCTTTTGTTATTTAAGTTCATTAAGAGAAATGTTTCTCAAATCAGCCTGTTTCTTTATATTGCTATAGCATGAATTCAAATGGATTATTCAGGAAACTTATCCTGCCCTCTTGCGAACAACATGAATAAGATCCCGAGGGAAAACGCCACAAGAAGAAAAGGCGCAATCATAAGCAGAAAGAATTCCATAATCATCACCCTTTCTTGGAGGGATTCCCTCGCACATACTCAGCGTCGAATAGGAACAGCCGCATCAGTAGAACAAGTGATGGGATAAGCAGACATAATCCAGCAAGGAAAACGACAATTAGCGAGATAGCCATAGCATCGTTCGTGAAATTTTGGTGAATCGTAATAAACGGGTAAAGGATATACGGCAAGTGGGAAGCTCCATATCCGAAGAAGGCAAAGGCAAATTGCAGCATAACAAGAATAAATGCCCAGCCATAGCTTTTTCGTTTATAAATCAGATAGACGGCCGCTATGAAGCATAGTAACGAAGCGACGAACATCCAAGACAGATCCAGCATAGCCCGAAAATGCTCCGGATTGTGCCAGCGAATAGCGAAAAAAACAAATATACTGCACACAATTGTGGGTGGACTCCAGCCTAGTGCGTAGCTCCGGACGATTTCAAGAGCTTCATAATCCTGGGCTTTGTTGGCATAGTAGGAAAGAAACATCGCAGAAATGTACAGAACGCTAACAAGTGCAAGCAGCACAACCGACCAGGAATAGGAGCTTGTGAAGAGCTTGCTAAAGTGTAAAATAACCTTGCCATTCTCCTCTGTCATATAACCTCCCTCGGATATCGTCAGGACGGTTGATAAGGAAGCGGGAATGAGGAGGCCGGTGGCTCCATACAAAAATGTATACAAGTGGCTTTGTTTTTGCATTTGACCATAAATACTAAAAGCATAGTAAGAGCCGCGTATCGCAAGTAGAACAATCGCGATGCTGCCAGGCACCAGAAGGGCAGTTCCAAAGTAATACGAGCTATCCGGAAAGAAGCCGACTATGCCGACAAAGAAGAAAACTAGGAAAACATTCGTTACTTCCCATACCGGTGATAGGTAACGTTTGATGATGTTTTCAACGAGATGTTTTTTTCCTGTAGCGTAGGAGTAATAGCTAAAGAAGCCTGCCCCGAAATCAATGGAAGCAACGATCAGATAGCCGTACAGAAATATCCATAGGACCGTAATGCCCATTAACTCGTACTTCATTGTGTTGGCCCCCCCTCAATTCCTCTGCTCTTGAGTTCTTCTTGTACATCGCTGTTCGTGAACATTTTCCTTAGTACTTTGACCAAAGTGAATCCAATAGCTATATATAGGATGCAGAACAAAAGGAGCATCAAATCCACATGTGTGGAGGTGGTCGCTCCATGGACGGTCTTCATATAACCTCGAAGTATCCAAGGCTGTCGTCCTACCTCGGCGTAAATCCAACCCAATTCAATTCCCAAAATGGCAAGAGGGCCTGAAAGGACGACCAACCTCAACAGCCAACTGGGATATTGGATACTCTTTAATTTGTAAACCATCCAAACAGATGCCATAGAAAGTACCGTAAGGAAGATGCCTATCGTGACCATCGAATCAAAATAGTAATGAACAATAAGAGGAGGTTGCTCAGCAACAGGTGTTTCATTTAAGCCCTGAACTTCTGAATTCGGGTTATCGTGAGCTAGAATACTTAGGGCGAATGGGATTTTTAACCCATATTTAATCTGATGATCTTCTGTTAATATCCCCCCTAGAACAAGCGGCACTTGTCTAGCCGTCTCAAAATGCCATTCAGCGGCAGCCAGCTTCTCGGGTTGATATTTAGCCAAAAATTTCCCGGAAAGATCTCCAATAAGTGCAGTTGTAATTGAAAAAATAAGAGCCGCAACCATCGTTAGCTTGAGTGCTTTACGGTGATAGAGCGAATCGCGCTTCTTAAGCAAAGCAGCTCCGGCTATCGCCGCAAGGACGAAGGCGCTTGTCATATAAGCAGAAGAAAGCACATGTGCGACCTTCGTTGGAGTAGCGGGATTAAACATGGCTACGAGCGGCTGAATGTCAGTAATGGAGCCGTTGTTCATCTTAAAGCCCTGCGGGGTATTCATAAACGCGTTAACCGTTGTGATAAAAAAAGCAGACGCTGAAGATCCCAGCATGACCGGAATATTGAGTAAGAAATGAGTGATGGGCTTGCGGAATCGATCCCATGTGTATAGATAGATGCCTAAAAATATAGCTTCAAAGAAAAAGGCGAAGGTCTCCATAAACAAAGGCAAGGCAATAGCTTGGCCGGCAACGCGCATAAAGCTTGGCCATAGCAGGCTGAGCTGGAGACCTATTGCGGTTCCTGTGACAACACCAACTGCGACGGTTATAACGAAGCCGCGGGCCCAGCGCCGCGCAAGAAGCAGGTAGTAAGGATCGTTTCGTTTAATGCCAGACCATTCGGCGAATGCGATCATGATTGGAATACCGACACCTACGGTAGCGAAGATAATATGGAAGGCGAATGTGAGCTCTGTGAGCATTCGGCTATAAAGCACAGGATCATAAGTCATATGTGATATACTCCTTTTCAGCTTGAAATTGCTTGGGAAAACAGTTATTAGTACTATGCGATCATCTGCCGGAGCCAGGAAAGAAGCATGAGCGAAGCCACAATGATACAGAGCCATATTAACCATTTCTCTTGCTTTTTGTACTTATCTATAGGATCACCTACTGTTCAGGACAGAATGAATGGTTAGATCCTAATAGAATGCCAATATTATGAAATTTTACTCCACGTACTTGATTACAAATGCGACATTTTGGTGAAATAGTAAATCCTGTTGATTCATACGTACAGGAAAACCCTCAGGCATAGTGCCGGAGGGTCCTCATCGAATACCAAACTAAAAATAATATGGAGTGTTCTTATCATCACTTATTTCGTTTTGCCACTAGATAATCATACTTGAATCGTAGAAGTTCAATGGCGTTAGTAACATCCCCATTTGACGTTAAATAAACAGATACCCAACCGGAATCAGGATACATATGATGGGGTTGCGCACGCCCTGAAACTATAAGCTGATCGCGAAACGATTTTGGCATGAGCAAGTCGACTAGATGATCTCCATGTAGATGACCAATTTCTTTTCCGCTAAACAAAAATTCAATCCCTCCGAAACGGTGTGGCTGCTGAGTTACTTCTGGCCATGAAAGCAATTGGTCGATAATAATTTGCCTCACATTACCATTCATCTTTATGTTCCCTCCCAAATCAATGATTTGTTCAGTGTTCTATTGCAACACTTATTTTCTTGGTACGGAATTGCAAGTGATAGAAGAACAAGATCCCCACATGCATTGCGGCAAGAACGAGATAAAAATTGCTGAATAGGTAACTGTTCGAATCCACATTTAACGGATTCCAATGTACGGAGGGTCCCTGGGTAGCCACAATACCGTATATGCCTGCAGCTATCCCTTGAGCTATAAAACTGACCATCGAAAAAAGACCCATACCCACGCCAACCTGATCATTGGGCAATGATCTTGAGATGGAATTGGACATTGCAATCTGCATGAAAGATTGGCCTACGTTACCGAAAATCAAAAAGAATGAGATCCATAGCGGCGAGATTCCTGTAAAGATGGACAACAAGACAAAACAGGTAATTAACGAACCGGAAGCAACCGAGAACAGATAGGAGTTGCCTTTCAGATCCGCCAGTTTCCCGCCTTTTCTCCCTAGAAGGGCGGAGGCTGCCGCCGCAGGGACCATGGCGAAACCGATCCAATTGGAACCAAGATGATAAACTTCCGAAAACAGAATCGGAGTTAAAAAATACAAGGAAACGCCTATGCCACTGATGAGAAACGCCAGTGTTGTTGCGATGGAATACTTCTTGTTACGAAACAGCTGAGGTTGGATAAAAGGTTCTTCGGCGGTACGAATTCGTACGATGAAGAGAATTAAGGACACTAATCCGATAACCAAATACCACCAGGTTCGATTCGTGACCCCAAGCAGAAGCAGCGCAATGGATGCGGCGAGCAAGCTTCCACCAAGCCAATCGAATTTTCGCGGAGCTTGTTTCACTTCATGCTCGAGATATTTTCGATACAGCGGCAGCAGTAACAAAATCAACAGGGAAGGCAGAAACAGCCATCTCCAATTCGCAAAGCTGACGATAGTAGCGGAAATAACAGGCGCAAGAGCGCTTCCGAGCGCAATCCCAACGGCTGACATGCTTAATGCGGAGCCCCTCTTCTCAGGCGAAAAATATCGTACAGGGATAATCAACGCAATTGCCGGAATAGCTGCAGCCCCCGCAGATTGCAGGCACCTTCCGAGAAGTGCGAACCAGAATGTCTGGGAAACGAGTCCCATTAGAGAACCAGCCGCAAATAACGTCAGACCGAACGTCAATAGGCTCTTCAGTTGGAATCTGTCTGCCAGTTTCCCATAAGTCACAGTTCCAAACGCATAGATAAGCGTATAGGCGGATGACAGCCAGCTCACCTGAGCAAGGGTAAGATGAAACTCCTCGCTGATTTGCGGAAGCACAACATTAAACATAAGGGCGCTCATCGATGACATCATAACGGTAAACATCAATAAGCGCATTAAGATAGGGCCTTTTTGCAGCGTTGTTTCAGAATTCATGGTTCATCGCTCCTTAGTATGAATGCAAGCACATACTTGCATAATGGTTTGTAAAAAAGCTAGGGAGTTAATGCCCTAGCGAATAACCGCACGCCTTCCTCGATAAATTCGTCCAAATCGATGGGGGACAAGTTACTATTGAACGCACCATGATTCATCAACATGAAAGCATATGCCTGTATGTCAGGTTTTGAAGTTATCACTTTACCTTGCTCAGACATGGAAACCAAATAATTCGTTAAAAGCTTCCTAAGTTCGAGAGGATGGCGGCGGGCCTCCTGATATACTTCTGGAGGGAGACTGCTGCTTCCTTTTTGAATGATCTGAAACAGTTTTCTATTCCGATTCATGAGAGTATGATACTTTCGGCTGATGATAAGAAGGTCCTCATACAGCTCGCCTGTCAGAGATTCGCTAAAAAGCTTAGTCATCTCTAAGGCATAGTGATAACGGTTGAAGGCAGCCGCTAGCAGTTTCTCTTTCGTTCCGAAATGGCGAAACAACGTCACTTCGTTTACTCCGGCAACAGCAGCGATTTCCTTCGTTGTGGTACCATCGTACCCTTTTTCTGCCATGAGATCGATTGTTGCTAACAGAAGTTTATCACTCGTACTTGGATTGCTGCTCATTTATCTACCCTTCTTTAATGCAAGTACTTACTTACATTTTTATTGTATTAGAGTCATACTGCAATGTCAAGGACTGGAAGAATAAATTTTTAAGTCAGTATAATAGTAAGCAGCCCTTCCTATGTAAATAGCGAAGGGCTGCTTTCACAATCCTATTCACATTTCTGTATTAATGCATGAAAAGCCTGAGCTAATTTGGCTATGCCAGGAGCGATCTCATCCATAGAGGGACGAGCAAAGCTTAATCTTAGATGTCCAGGCTCAGAGCCAAATACGGTTCCGGGCATAAAGACAACCCCTCGTTTTATCGCTTCCTCTAATAACTTCTGATCGTCAAGCTTGTCCTTGATAGTGCACCATATATTTAAACCTCCTCGAGCAGGGGTAAAGCTGATTTGATCAGGTAACTCTTGCTGAAGGGATCGAATCATAAGATGCTGCTTCAGAGAAAGGGAGTCCCTTAGGAAGTGCATATGTTTATCAAATAAATCCGATCCCAGAAATTTATTAGCAAGCCACTGTGGGACAATGCTTAGGCCAAAGTCCATTTGCTGGCGAGCATCAGCTAATCGTTGTATGACAGCCTGGGGAGCTACCAACCAGCCGATCCGTAATCCTGAAGCTGCAACCTTGGATAAGGAGCCAACATAGAGTACGGAACCGTGGGTATCGATGGATTTCAACGTATCAGGAGGAGAATGATCAAAGGAAGTAAGGCTGAAAGGATCATCTTCTACGATGGGTATACCAAGTTCAGCAGCGATCTTCAGTAAGGCCTCTCTTTTAGATGCATGAAGGATTGTCCCTGTTGGGTTCTGATAGTTCGGATTCAAAAAAATCATGCGAATGCGATGTTGGCGGTACAACGTCATAATGTCTTCGGGGTCGATGCCATCTTCTTTTACAGGTAAGCGAAAAATGCGGAGCTCGGCCGATTGGAACATGGATAAAGAATAGTAGTAAGACGGATCTTCAATGGCAACCGCATCCCCAGGAGCTAACAAACATTGCATGATCAAATACAGAGATTGCTGTGAGCCGGAGGTGATAAGGATGGAAGCTTCTGTCGCTCGAATACGTAATCTTTCCTCCAAAAAACCTACAAGAGTCTCTCTAAGCGGCAAATACCCACTCGGATCGTCATATCCTAAGTAGGCTTCGAAAGGAATGTCCCTCATTAATTGCTTAATCGCCTCATTGGGGAATAAGTCGGCAGATAACTCGCCACTAGCAAAGTCAATGATTGATTCTCGCTCACGTAGAACCTCACGGACCCGGCGGATATAGGGAAGATTGGGGGCAAATGTGCCTCCTTCTACATATTGACGCCAATTGGGTGTTAAATTGGGCCTAATACCCCAAAAATGATTGCTGACCATGGTACCGCTTCCGCTGATACTTTCGACTATTCCTCTTGCGCGTAATTCCTCATAGGCTTGTACGACGGTGCTTCGGTTTACTTCCAGTCGTTCGGCTAGCTTACGTTCAGAAGGCAAGAAACTTCCAGGTGGATATTCGCCATGTAGGATACTCCTCTCCATCTCGTCTGAAATCTGTTGATAGAGAGGTTTTTTACTTGTTCGGTCAGGTTTGCGCATGTATACCACCATCTTTGAGAAATATCAATTTATTCCATAGTATAATACAGTTCACGAATTCGTTGTTGAACTCTCGCGTAGAATGTTTGACGAACTCGCTAATCTTTTTATAATGGCTGGGATAAAATGTGCAAGAGTGGAGAAACGACCCGATTATTATTCGCGTAATAACTGGAAAATATTCCAAGTAATTGACTGCGGAGAACCCTTTATTCCTTCACATTCTCATTGAGCTACGTATTTGAAATAAGATATTGCCCGCTTTAAGCCCTTTACGAGAGCATCAATATCTTCTTCCGTATTGTAAAGATAAAAACTCGCACGAGCTGTGGATGAAACGTTAAGCCATCTCATCAAAGGCTGGCAGCAGTGATGGCCCGCTCGAATGGCGATTCCTTCCACGTCCAGAATGGTTGCGAGATCATGCGGATGCACGTCTGATAAGTTAAAGGTGACTAAGCCGCTTCTTAGTTCGGGCTGCATTGGGCCATAGATCGAAATCTCTTCCATCAATGAAAGCTGCTCTAAGGCATACTTGACCAGTTGATTCTCATGATGACGAATGGAAGTTAACCCGATTTGTTGCAGGAAATCGATGGCGGCGCCAAGCCCGATAGCGCCTGCAATATTCGGCGTTCCTCCTTCAAACTTCCAAGGGAGCTCCTTCCAAGTGGATTCGTATAAGTCCACGTGATCGATCATTTCTCCGCCATATTCATAAGGCGCCATTTTTTCCAAGAGGGCTTTCTTACCATACAGAATGCCAATGCCGGTTGGACCTGCCATCTTATGACCGGAAAAGGCCATAAAGTCACAATCCAAATCTTGAACATCCAGCTGAAGGTGTGGAGCACTTTGAGCCGCATCGACGCAAATCACGGCCCCGTGACGGTGGGCAATTGCCGCAATCTGTTTCACAGGATGAATAGTTCCCATCACGTTGGAAACATGAGTTATGGATACGAACTTGGTTTTCGATGTGATGGCTTCCTCTACATCCTCTAAGCGAATGGTGCCATCAGGTTGGATGGGAATATAGCGAAGCGTTGCGCCTGTTTTTTTAGCTGCCTGCTGCCAAGGGATGAGATTGCTGTGATGCTCCATTAAGGTGGTCAAGATTTCATCGCCTTCTTTTAGAAACTCTCTCACATAACATTGGGCGACTAGATTTAATGAAGCGGTAGTTCCGCGAGTGAACACGACCTCTGTCGACTCCTTGGCATGGATAAACGATTTGACTTTATCTCTGGCATTCTCAAATGCATCCGTAGCTAATGAACCTAACGTGTGTGCACCGCGATGAACATTGGAGTTGTAATTTGTATAATAATCCCGTAATGCTTCAATGACCGCATAGGGCTTCTGGGATGTGGCCGAACTATCTAAATACACGAGAGGATGTCCATTAACTTGCTGCTTTAAAATCGGAAATTGGTCTCTTATTTCTTGGATATTCAATGAAAACACTTCCCCTTCAAAAGAATGACTATAGAATGACATGATTTGATCTATAATACAAATATCATTAAAATTATGTAATCATAACAATTTAGTTATATGTTTGGGGGCGCTTATGAATACGAAACACTTGTCCTTGTTCATGCAAGTTATTAAAAAGGGGAGTATTACTCAAGTTGCAAAGGAAACCTATGTGAGTCAACCTGCGATTTCCATGCAGCTTAAGCGTTTAGAGCAGGAAGTAGGAGTTCCCCTGTTTACGGTTGTTGGCCGAGATATCGCTGTGACAGATGCAGGACTTACTCTGATGGAGTATGCAGAATCCATGCTGTCATTGGAAGGACAGATCTATCGGGCAATGGAGGAATATCGGCTAGGGAATCGAGGCAAAATCATTGTAGCTGCCTCTCAGGTAGTTGCCGCTTATTTGTTACCGAAAATCATGTATTCGTTTACTCAAACTTATTCGGATATCACGGTAGAGCTTCAAACAAGAACGGATGAGGAAATTGAGAGATTAGTCAGAATGGGCAGCATTGATATCGGAATGACTCTGCAGCCACCAGACGACCATTTTTCATTTCGAGTCACGCCATTCGCTCAGGAGCGATTGATAGGTATTCAACCTTCGTTGTCATTCCATAGCCGAAAGATGATTGTTCCTCGAGACATTGTATCCTTACCCTTAAACGATACATGGGATATGGAGATCATGCATCTCGATTCCACCGAGACTGTTAAACAATTTGTTATGCAGGGAATGGGGTACGGAGTGGTCTTGGAATCAGCAGCAAGTTTAGAGCTATCTTATGGGAGGCTGCTGCCTTGGACAATGTTCACACCAATACCTGTGGTAGCGAGTGTTATTACACGGCCTGCTGAACGTTTATCCAAGAGTGTTTGGTATTTCTTGAATCATCTAAGGAATGGAGCGGACGGATGAGATGAGAAAAAATAGCGGGATTGGTTGGGAAAGAAATCTCGAAATTGGGTGGTTACTTACCAATAAGGCTAAGCTACTATTATGTAAATGAGTAGTCACCTTTTCATAGAAGAAAACAATAGGATAGATTGGGGAGTATATGTCAGCTCTGAATACACAAAACCTATCGACCGGCGTTATGTCTGCGTTGATGGCCTGCACAGGTGGCGCCATCATGATCATAAATAGTGCAGAAACAGCGGGGTTTAGCCGCTCGCAGCTGATTTCCTGGTTGTTCTGTGTCTACTGCTTAGGCGGTATTCTAAATTTGGTATTGACGTGGACATACAAGATCCCTTTTGCCGGGGCACACTCGATCACGGCTGTTGCTTTTCTAAGCACGGTTGTCGATCAATTTACGCTAAATGACCTGGCAGCCGGTTTCATTATGGCGGGGGGACTTATCGCTGTATTCGGCTTTACGGGATTATTCAGTAAAGCGTTGGATTTCATCCCAAAGCCTTTTATTGATGCTATGTTAGCCGGCTTGGTTCTTCAATATGTGGTGAATATCATTCCGGCGTTAAAGGATTCACCTCTTATTGTCGGATTGGCCATTTTAGGTTTTTTTATCGCACCCAAAATTTCGAAATCAATACCGCCGTTACTAGGGGTGATACTCTTCGGTGTCTTGGGGCTTTTTATCGGCTATGATTTTCCGGGAGTACCGGAGGCTGCTGAGTTTGCTTTACCTCAAATCATTATTCCTTCCCTCACCGTTCACAGTTTCTTTTCGATTGCGATTCCGATTGCCGTTCTGATTTTGACAAACGATATTGCAGTGGCTTTAGCTGCGCTGAAGAAAAACGACTATCAACCTCCAGTTAACCAGACGCTTGTGCTTTCAGGGATTGGCACGTTTATCGCCGGTTTTTTTGGAGGCCATGCCGTGAACATCGGGGGGATGATGACTGCGCTATGCAGCAGTAAGGAAGCAGGGCCAAAAGAAAATCGGATAGGTGCGGCACTAGTTTCCGGAGCATTAGTCACTTTATTCGGTTTTTTTGCATGGAAAGTCATTGTGATTATTGAAATGCTGCCATCCGCTTTTATTACGATGTTATCCGGATTTGCCCTCCTGGCTGTATTGTTAAATAGCATGCAAGCAGCGTTCTCAGAGTCGTCTTATCGATACTCGACCTTGTTTGCTTTTCTAATCGCGATTTCCAATGTCTCATTTGTTGGGGTATCCTCTCCTGTATGGTCTTTGTTAGTAGGGATTATATCAGCTCAAATTTTCGGTGAAGGAAAGTTCAATAAGAGAACAGTACGGGGAGAGCAGACTTAACGATATTGGCTATCTTCCTAAAGATCCTGATTTCAATATTCTCTTCTCCTTATAAAGCACATTCATAATAATAACTAGCGCAACCATCACCAATGTGATCGGTATGATAAAAATAGTTGGCGATATACCTTGGATCAACACGGGCAGTAAGTAGCCGATGAGCGATGCTGCTTGGGAGATAAAAAGGTATAAACTGGCCCCAAAACCAGTGTGGTTGATAAACATGCGCTGAACGTAACCCATTGCTACTCCATATAAAATAGAGATGGACAATGAATAGACAGGCTGAACCGTAAAAAACAGCGCTAAAGGAGAAGCTAGTGCATAGACGGTATAAGTGACGAGCGCACATACTCCGCCTAATACCATGATGGATTTGCTCCCGAACTTGGCTGCCCAATAACCTGTTAAGGTCATGAATAACAGTTCAAAAACGGCCTGGCCGCTCCACAGGTAAGACATTAGATCTGGCCTACCGAACCTTTCATTGAAAACTAAGGGTAAATACAATCCACGGATGGCGTCAGCACATAAAAGCATCAAGAGCGCGATCAACATGGCCAAAGAGAACGGTTCTCCGGCCTTGATGTCTGCGTTTTCGTTCGTCCCTTTAACTTCGCTATAAAACAGCAGTAGTAAGAAGAGACCAGCAAAACCTGCTGCATTGCCCCAGAGTACTCCTTGGAATCCTGTAATCAGATACAGATTAGCACCGAACAACAGGCCCATAAAAAAACCAACGCTATACCCAGCACGAAGCCAAAGCATCGCTATTTCCATAATAGATTCGGCATGTTTCTTGAAATGATTGCGGGCCATAGCAAAGAGTTGTCCCATGATCAATCCAGATGGGCCAACGGCAATCGACATGCCGGTCAGAGCTTCTATATAATTGTCAGCATGCATGTAGATAATGAGCCCACTTGCGCAAATTACAGCAGCAATCATCGGAATTGGTTTTTTTTCCTTGATCCTGTCACTGACAATGCCGACGGATAAAGTAATTATCATATTCAGCAATAATGAGATAGAGAAAATGGACGCGATCTCGCCTTTAGATAAACCTAGATGATCCTTCAAATATACCGCATTCATAGGAGCAAGTATGCCAGTGCCGATCCCGTAAATAAGGATAGCCAGAAGTAGGTATCCTGCTCCCTTAATACGCAGAAATAAATTGAAATCTGATTTCAATTGCATGATCAACGACCTTTCATTGTTTAGGCATTATTTATAGAATAGCGCAGCAATAGGGAATAGGGAATATAATAATACGAGAATAGCCTATTTGCAGGACTTTCGCACTCCCATTCAACTTGAGCTAAGGCGGCTGAATGCCGGGGAGAATGGCAACCTCTAAGGGTATTATCGCAAAGGTATTTTGGCTGGAGATAAATGGGTCTATCGCAATCCCTTTCAGCCAGGACGTTTGTCTGACGACGAAATAGTCATACAAGCAATCGTGGGCAACGTTTTAACTAGCAAATAGACTAACCTTGGCCGTAATAAAACAGGACTTTCCTTTGTCTTTTCAGACAATTGAGAAGGTCCTTTTTGATAGGACCTGCAATCGGATCCTTATTTATGCAATAATATAATCAGAGTAAATTTAAAAGGAGAAAAATATGCCAAAACAACGCAAACTGATAGAACCTTCAGACTTTGAAAGGATGCGGGTATTTCGACAGCCAATCTCGATCTTTTTACAGGGTGAACAAATAGGTGAAAATGTCATCATTCAATCTCATGATAACGATATTGTTGTAAGCACGACTGGCGAACAATACGTGAAGGCAAATTGTGAATTTCTAAGTAAAAGATAATGACCATTTCAGTTCACATTAAAAGTCATGTTATATTTAAATAGCCATATATAGTAGAAATAGGGGGTACATTGACGACTGGAGGTTTACAAATGCCTAAGGTAGATTTCGATCACGATTCTGTTTTTCAACAAGTATATACCTTTGCTCCGAATGCTATAGCGTTGGTGTCCATAGACGGAACTATCAGGAGGGTCAATCCATCCTTCTATCCAACCCTCGGTTATACGGAGCAAGAAGCAATTGGACTTACACTTAAGGAAATTACCCATCCTGATGATTTGAATAAAATTAATGCACGAATCGAAGAGGTATTGCATGGAAAATCACCTTGCTATGAGTTGGAAAAGCGTAGTATTCACAAAAACGGTAACCTAATTTGGTCGTCTGTAAGGTTTTCATTGGTTCGTGACGAAAAACAAGGAACTCCACTATACTTTATCGTTCATATCGTCGATATTTCAGATAAAATAGCCACTGAACAAAAGCTTCTAAAGATTGAAGAATTGTATGAACTTATCTCTGAAAATGCTCAAGATATTATTACCTTAGTGAATCCAGAGGGCAACATCGCGTATTTATCACCCTCCGTACGTGATTTATTGGGTTATGAGCCAGAAGAATTGATCGGAAAAGATGTTTCTGAATTGAATCACCCTGAAGACTTAGCAAAAATAAGATCTGCCTCTTTTTCGGATAATGAGGTAATTACCTATCGTTCACGCCATAAGAATGGTACGTATATTTGGTTTGAGACCGCGATTAAACTCATTAGAGATGATCAAGGCCATCTACAGAAGGTATTAGGGATAGGGCGGGATATTACAGAGCGTAAGAAATACCAGGATAATCTTGCGGAGGCTCAGCATATTGCCATGCTAGGCAGTTGGGAATTGGATATTCTTGAAGACAAGATCACATTCTCTGAAGAATTTTACCAAATTTATAACTTATCCAAAAATAATTTACCATCCGATCCGACGGATCTTGCCTTTATGATTCATCCAGATGATCAACAACAATTTCATGAATTCATTGATCAAGCCATGCAAGGTACTGCGATTAGCTCGGAATTTCGCAATCAGCAGCTCGATGGAACCATTAAGTATATGCAAATTCGCGTTTCAGTAACATTCGACGAAAATGGAAAGCCTGTCAAAATGAACGGAACTACACAGGACATTACGGAACGCAAAAAAGTAGAGTTGAAGCTGCAAGAGTCCGTAGAGCGCTATACGTCTCTAAAAAAGTACAACCACGATGCTATTATTTCCCTGGATGTGAAAGGCAGAATCATTAACACCAACGAAATGGCAGAACGATTGACTGGATATAGGGTTACGGAGATGCGAGGAGAACTAATTTCAAAACTTATTGGTGAACGAAATCTCCGTAGGATACTCTCCTATTCCATCGAAGACGTTACAACGGAAAGAAAAATTAATAAAATCAGACATAAAGATGGACATGTTGTTGAAGTATTAACAACAATAGCGCCTATCATCATAAATAAGGAAAACGTCGGGTACTATGTGATTGCGAAAGATATGACGGAACAGAAACAACTGCTTATTGCTAAGGAAGCTGCTGAAAATACAAATAAAGCAAAAAGTGAATTTTTAGCCATGATGAGCCATGAAATCAGGACCCCTATGAATGGGGTGATTGGCATGACAGATTTGTTATTAACTACGACGGAATTGGATGATGAGCAAAAAGAATATGTAGAAATCATTAATAAAAGCGGAAACACGCTGATTAAGATAATTAATGATATTTTGGACTTTTCCAAAATTGAAGCAGGCAAGACTGAATTACAAGCGCAGCCATTTGATATTAGAGACTGTATCGACGATACGCTCGCTGTACTGATGCCAAAAGCACATGAAAAAAAGCTCGACATTCAAGTTTCTATGATTCCGGAATTGCCTAATAAATTAATTGGTGATTACGATCGTGTTAAACAAGTATTAATGAATCTCATTAGTAATGCGATCAAGTTCACGCATAGCGGCGGGGTGTCCATTAGGGTGGAAAATAATAGGCGCGAAAATCAAAAACTCCGGCTTAAATTTTCGATTAAAGACACTGGGATTGGTATCCCCAAGGAAAAGCTTAATCATTTGTTTGATCCATTCTATCAATTGGATAGTTTCATGACACGACAATCGGAAGGAACAGGATTAGGCTTAGCCATTAGTAAAAAAATTGTTGGGTTGATGGGCGGAGATATTTGGATTGAACAAACGGACGAACCTGGGGTTACTTTTGTATTTACAGTTTGGTTTAAAGAAGAGGTTTCGTATCCCAAAGACTCTTCTATAGAAGAGAACGTTTATGTTCAAGAACCATTGAAAGTTTTAATAGCCGAAGATAATCAAATTAATCAGCTCGTATTAAAAAAAATGATTGAAAAGATGGGGCATTTCACTAGTATTGTCGAAAATGGCAATCAGGTTATTCGAGCGCTCGCTTACGAAGCATACGATATCATTTTTATGGACATCCAGATGCCTGTCCTGAATGGTCTGGAAACGACCAAACAGATCAAAGAAACAATCCCACCAGAGAAAATCCCTTACATAATTGCTGTGACAGCTAACGCTTTAAAAGGTGATCGTGAAAAATGTCTTGAGGCTGGAATGGATGATTACATCAGCAAACCAATCAAAAGTGAGGTCATTTTCGATCGGATTGAAATGTTCCAAGAACTCAAAGGCGGGAATTAAATGGCGGAGCATCTAAATGTGGGACAAGACAATAAGCCGAATGTCAGATTTATCGTCATTACTGATACACATGTGGAAGATGATATAGAAAGCGTACATTCGCAAAATTTCATTCAGGCCTTACAGGATATCAGGACAATTTCGCCCGATAGTCAAGGCATTATGCATGTTGGTGATATGACGAACAATGGCAAGCAAGCAGAGTTTGAAACGATGACTCAAATTTTGAAGGATCATAGAGAGGGTCTGCCACCCATCTATTTTACTTATGGCAACCATGATGTCCGTTGGGCGGACTTTGATAGTCAAATGTCTTATATTACGACAAATACGGGTATGGATAAAAAGTATTACGATTTTTGGATAAAGGACTATCATTTTATTTTCCTAGGGACAGAGAAAGGGTTAAAGGACTTTTCGTATTTATCAGAGACGCAGCTTGAGTGGTTAGATCTAAAGCTATCGGAGCACGAAGAGGCTCACAAACCATCCTTTATTTTCATTCATCAGCCTTTGAAAAATACTGTTTCAGGGTCACAAAACAAATTCGGTTGGTATGGTATTCGACAGGACAGGGAGCTTAAAACTATACTAGCTAAGCATCCACAATCTATGTTATTTACTGGTCATTCCCATTGGGAACTGGGCTCCGCAGACACCATGTACAACGCAAAGTATACAACTATGTTTAATGCAGCCTCCACAGCATACTTATGGACGGATGAGAATGTGGAGAAGGAAGGCTCCCAGGGATATTTCGTAGAGGTTTATGATCATAAAGTAGTCGTAAAAGGAAGGGACTTTCTCGCTAAAACGTGGATTGAGGATGCTACTTTCTCAGTACCACTTCCTTCGTTAATTCCGGTAGTGGACCCTGAAGACGATCCCGATCTGACGCTCGGTAGCCCGACAATGCAGATAGACAAGGCCTTTTATCGGACAAGCGATTTAATTGAAGTTACTTACAAGGGGTCAGTGGGAGAAGATGCGTTCGGTATTTTCCCAAGAGGTGCTTTACCGAGTGAGACGCAGCCTATAACTCCCATAGCGCATATTAAAAGCAATTCAAATAGTCAGCCGGACGGTAGGATCATATTCACTGATCTGAATCTTCCATTTGGATCTTACGATATCATCTATTTGGGGGAAACGATGAATACTGAGCTGGTTCGAATAACATTTGAGGTTAATGAGGATTAGATGATGATTGCGTGCATGCTGAACAATTAAAGTACTAGGAATCCGGTCTGATGCCGGATTCCTTTTTTGTTATCTACCTTATTCTAGCTCCGCAAGCAAGTTTGCCTCTTCAAGCGATGGGATAAGTAATTTTGTCTCGATTGGTGATGACATCACGATAAGAATCGTATACGTCCCATACTTATCACATTGGTTGCCGAACTCTTCGAGAGACCGTGTGGAATCGGTCATTACTTTCAATAAGTAGTTATGTTCTCCGCTTATGCGGTTGCATTCGACGACATCAGGTGATGAGCGGCAAAAGTCAAGGAATGCATGACAATCCCTCGTATGAAATAAGATGTAGGCCGCAGCTTGTTTCCCGATTTTCTCCGGAGAAATCAGGGTGCGATACTCCTTGATGATCCCTTTTTCCTCCATACGTCTTACTCTCTCCGTTACCGCGGGTTGTGATAACCCGACACACTTGCCTAGTTCCGTCATTGATATTCTCGCTTGGTTTTGAAGATAGTAAAGGATTTGCTTATCAACATGGTCCATCCAAATCGACTCCTTTAAATTTAAGGAATTGTATAAAAACTAACTTGTTTTCATTCGTTATAGGGCAAGTTTAACTTGAATGCCTTATGTAAAGCAAGTCACTTAATTTATATAATTAACTCACAATAGTGAAGTGATTAAATCTTTAACTATTCAGAGAGGATGAATACCAATGAGTAAGTTGAATGCTAACAAAATGAATCCTGACCGATTACAAGCACACGTGGATGAAGTAATCAATCGTACCCTTGCTGATAAACGGTTGGTTGGCGCTGTCATTAAAGTGGCGATAAACGGGGTACTGGTTTATAACCGCGCTGCCGGCTTCGCAGACCGTGAAAAGAACCGGACGATGCAAGAAAATGCCTTATTTAGGCTTGCTTCTGTAACTAAACCTATCGTTTCAACAGCTGCGATGATACTAGTTTCGCAAGGTCGCTTAGGACTTGACGACCGGGTTGATCGTTGGCTTCCAGAGTTTCGACCACGCTTAGAGAGCGGTGAAATCGCGACATTTACGATTCGGCAGTTGATGACTCATACAGCGGGGCTGACTTACCGCTTTTTCCAGGAAGAGAATGGACCCTATCATCGCGCCGAGGTATCGGATGGTATGGATCAGGCCGGTATTACGTTGGAAGAAAACCTGCGTCGTATCGCCTCTGTTCCGCTCCTCTACACACCAGGCACTCAGTGGAAATATTCAATTGCCACTGATGTTCTCGGCGCCGTGATTGCGAAGGTTACAAATTCACCGCTTGGCGAAGCCATTCGTACGCTAGTGACAGCACCGCTTGGTATGGACGACACTGGGTTTACAGCAGTTGATCCAGAGCGACTAGCGACGGCCTATGCCAATGCAGTTCCAGAGCCACGGCCTTTGAGTGATCCCGATAGCATTGATTTTATAGATGGGACGGCGGGCTTTCGGCTTGCCCCTGGCCGGGCACTTGACAGTACGGCCTATCACTCCGGTGGAGCTGGCATGGTCGGGAGCGCTGGCGACTTATTGCTGCTGCTGGAAGCACTACGCAAGGGCGGAGCGCCATTGCTGCCGGAGAGTGTGGTTCGCGAGATGACTACTAACCAACTCGGTGATTTGCCAATGGCCTATTGGCCAGGGCGAGGCTTTGGCCTAGGATTTACGCTGCTTAAGGATCCTATCACCGCAGAAACTCCGGAATCACCGGGAACCTGGCGTATGGGTGGTACCTATGGTCATTCCTGGTTCGTTGATCCTGAGAAGCAACTAAGTGTCGTAGCGTTTACCAATACAGCTCTGGAAGGTATGTTAGGCCAGTTTACCGTTGATCTTTGTAAAGCCGTTTATGACGGGATCAGTAACGAATGAATGAACTCAATAGAAGTCACATAAACCCCATATTCTTTATCGCTCTTGGCTTATTCGGCGTGTATACCATTGAGTTTGGCGTTGTCGGCATACTTCCAACTATTATGGAAAGATACAACGTCAGTACGTCTCAAGCCGGTATGCTCGTTGGTGTATTTGCGCTTGTCATAGCACTATGTGGTCCCTTTATGGTACTGCTGCTTTCTAAATATAATCGTAAAAACGTAATGATAGTGTCTTTACTCATTTTTGCTGGAAGTAGTTTATTATCAGCCTATGCTCCAAATTTTAATGTGCTGCTGGCGCTTCGTATTATCCCGGCATTGTTCCATCCCGTATATTTTTCCTTTGCCTTTGCGGCTGCAGTTTCACTCTATCCTAAGGAGAAATCCACTCAGGCTTCTGCCAAAGCATTTGTTGGTACTAGCATGGGTATGGTACTTGGAATTCCGATTACAACCTATCTCGTAGATCAATTCTCATTTGAGGCTGCCTTTATATTTTGCGCCATTGTAAACACTGCTGCTTGTGTAGGGATCGCCATCATGCTTCCGAAATCGTCCAAAGCTGAGAAAGTCTCTTACGGGGAACAGCTCGATATATTGCGTAAAGTCCCTCTTTGGATCAACATAGGAGCTGCAACATTCCTATTTGCCGCTATGTTTTCGGTCTATAGCTATGCTGCCGAATACTTGGAACAAGTAATGGGGGTGAGTGGGACAATCGTTAGTGTCATGCTTGTCATTTTCGGTGTTGGGGGAGTGGCCGGCAACTTATTGGCAGGGAGACTGATTGGAAAAAACATGGTCAGAACGACTGTTTTCCATCCGATCGTATTAGCTATTTCTTTCTTAATTCTTTATATGGGGGGAAAATCCATTATTGCTAACATTGTCATTATGGTTTTATGGGGGGCCGCTCATACCAGTGGCCTCATCGTAACCCAGATATGGTTAACCTCTGAAGCTCCGGAAGCTCCTGAATTTGCCACGGGGTTATATATTTCCTTCATCAATCTGGGTGTGTCCATCGGTTCGTTAGCAGGTGGGTGGTTTATTACCAATTCAGGCATGAAAGGGACGATATGGAGTGGCTTATTTTTTATTATGTTGGCACTTCTATGTATTGGATCTAAAGTCTTTTACTTTAACCGAAAAGGATTACAGGTAAATCGGCTAAATTAATAAATGTTTCAAGCAGATCTTGAGCATTTCCTTCATTGACTATGTGATTCACCGCAGAATCAAATAGGCCGAACGTCTCCTTTTGACCGAAGATTGGCATAGGCCCAATGATCACAACAGAATAGCATCATAATGGAGTAGAATCGGATATGGGCAGCCTGTTTCTTTACTGCTACTATAGGAGAAGAGATTAATACGAAGGAGCTCAAACAATGTCACCTGACTTTCCGACAAAAGGATCACATGGCGTACGATTTGTTTATTACACAGATATTGAAGTGGATAGTGTCGCTTTAGCAGGGACCTTTAATAACTGGAACGGCGATAGAAACTATATGAACAAAAGGGAAGATGCGAAAGGTTGGGAGATTGAATTAGCGATACATAAGGGGAGACATCTTTATAAATTTGTTGTGAATGGGGATGCATGGATTTTGGACCCATTGAATCCGAGTGTGTCGGAAGATGGGCAAAATAACTCCGCTATTACGGTTACCGAACAGGGAGAAGTATGGATCAGAACCTCGGAGGTTTCAAAAGAACAACCTGGATATATGTATGAAAACTTTACGGCTATTCAAAGTCCAGAATGGATAAAAAAATCGGTGATTTATGAACTTCATCTCAGGGCGTTTACCGAAAATGGTTTTAATGGACTAACAGAGAAGATCGATTATTTTAAAAAAATGGGGATAAATACACTATGGCTGATGCCTTTCAACGAAGTTGGACAGGAAGGAAGATTAGGTAAGTATGGCGACCCCTATGCGGTAAAAGATTTTTATTCCATTGACCCCAGCTTCGGAACCAAAGAGGATCTACTTTCATTTATTCGAAAAGCGCATGACAATGGGATCAAAGTCATTATGGATTGGGTGTTGAACCGCACAAGTGTGGATCACATTATGACAAGAAGCCATCCGGAATTTTTTACTCGAAATGAACAAGGTGAGATCTATTATGATGTGCCTAATCGGGCCTATTTCGCCGGGCTAGAATTTAGTAACCGCGAGATGAGGGAATATGTCATTGAGGCTATGAAATATTGGATCATCCAGTTTGATTTTGACGGTATTCGATTGGACGATTCGGACCTTACTCCTTTTGATTTTCTCTCTGAAATTAAGCATGCGCTGCAAGAAGTAAAAGCTGATCTCACCCTGATCTCACAGTCCTACGATGAGTATCATCATATTGAATCTTGTGACTTGACTTATGACGGCAATCCCCGCATTCTGATACGCGATTTGGTTGACGGAACGATCACAGAGAGCGATTTTATAGCGGTTTATAACTCCTATAAGTACAGTTTTCCTAGGAATGCGCTAAGAATGAGTTGGCTGGAGGAAAAAGAACGGTCAAGAGCATGTGACTATTTTGGCGAAAAACTTGCCAAAGCTGCAGCTTCTATCTTGTTGACGCTTGAAGGTGTTCCATGCATTATGATGGGGCAGGAATTTAACGAGAGTACGTTGGAAACATGGGCATCCTTATTCGATGAATACAAGCTGAACTGGAATCAATTCGATACGGATATGTTCGAACACTATAAATTTCTGATTCAACTTCGGACGAACAATCCAGCATTTTGGATGGGAGAATTAACGTTCATTCGCAATTCAGAAGAGTTGGTTTTATCTTACTCGAGGCATTACGAGGATAGTAAATATTTAATCGTAGTTAATTTGTCAAAGGATGCTTTGTTTGTTCAATTTGACCAAGACGCGTTAGCAGGCGACGTTATCAATGACAGTAAAAATGTGATCTATCGAACCGGAAGAGACGACCATCGCTCTGAGAAAGATTCATCCAGTCTATGGATCGATAGCTATGAAACCATCATATATAAATTATAAAAAACTATATGTCATAATCAATCGAAGGGAATAACTCGTAATGATATCATTTTTGCTGACCTTGAAACGTTTGATTAGCGGATTATGGAGAGCTTTCAAACTGAAAAACTTCCAAGCTCTTTTCATATTGGTTATTTTCATGCTATTGTCCGGAACCATTTTCTATGTAAGGCAGGAAGGGCTCACCGTGATCAATGCGTTGTACTTTTGCGTCACTACGCTCAGTACGGTTGGACATCCGAGTTTTGAGCCCCAGACGACGTTGGGAAAAGTTTTTACTATGATTTATATTATCGTTGGCACCGGATTGTTTGTAGGCATGATTGGACATATTGCTTACGCGTTGATAAAGCAACCAGAAAACTAAGATTACCGAAAAGCCCTCTTGAACACCTACAAAGAGGGCTTTAATAATAAGTGGGAAATTATTGCTTTTTAGCAATTTCTTTTCTGTTAGGTGCAATGGGTGGTTGTTCTAACCATTTATTTTTTATCATGAGATCAAACCAATTTTTTGATACAGTTAGATCTTTGAGAATGATTCGCTCATAATCAAGAATTAAATCAGACCTCATAGAACCCGCTAGTCCTAATCCATAATAGGATTGTGAAGTCAGAAACAAAAAACCAGTGTGATACATAATAAGTTTATCGGAAAATGGTGAATCTGTAGATTCCGTTATTTCCGTTTCCCATGACATTGGAACAGGTAAATTATCATCTTTTAGTTTTTTACTTAGCAATTGAATGTGGTCATTTGACGTTTGAACGGCATCTGTTAGAAATTTTCTTATTTCTTTGCTTCCGGCAATTTGACTAAATGCAATTCCAAGTGTTTTTGCCATAATACTTTTCTTTAAGTTAAGGGATATATTACCTATTTCTATGGCTGAAAGAGGACGTTTATCTCCCCAAAAACCATCGAGGTATTTTTTGCTATCAATAAACTCTGGGTTTGCACGGGGGAAAAAATAAGGGTCTCTTTGAAAATGTCCCTTTTCAAGTAATAAATCAACAGTACGATTGTACATATTTTTTCCGTCTGTTAAACAGGAATCAAAAAAATCTCTTAGATCTTTTCTGACAGATGTAGTTAACGAATAAAGGTGACCGTTTAAACCATGTATGGTCATGAGATACAAATAATCTAAACAGAAAATATCTGAAAATAATCTTTTTATATTGGAATTGATATCTCCATCTGTAAACCCTACGGGTAGTGGAAATCCATCATTAAGAATAAATGTGGAGACCTGCTGCATTTGATTCTCAGTTATTTTTATTGCATCGTTAAAAACCTCTTTGATGGACTTATCTTCTATAATGGAAAGCATATATTTAATTACACAATTTACCATTGTGCCATTTACGTATTGCCCCCACAATGCTCCGATTTCCGTCGATGTTAGTTTTAATTGAGTTGTATTCATCTCTTTGTCACCTCTAAAAATTAGATTGTCCAATTAGAGAAGATTTATCATTTATCCCCATAGGATTAACATATCGATCAATCCATCGTCCGACGAAACGTGTCAAGTCTAACAGCAGCGTAGTTGCATTGGTTATCGTTATGAGAGCACCCAGAATATCGAAACCGAAATGCAGTCATCTACTACCATCCTGTCTAACTAGAGATGTGTTTTAGCTATCCCCTATTATACAAATGTCACTCAAACATAAAAAGAGCGGCCCGCGGCTGCTCTTTTTTGTTTCTTTGGTTAGCTGACTATTCCTTACATGCATAATAGAAAGTTCTTTTATCCACACTAGAAGGTATGAAGGAAAAAGCAAAAAAGTGAGGGGGAAAGTTCTAAATGGAAAAGATTTTATTACGAATTTTATTTGCATCATCAGTAGCAGCTGCCCCATTTATTATGAAACGAAATAACCTGCTGATGTATATGACCGTATTCTTTGCAAAATGTGTTTTATCAAGCTCGCTAGATTCAATCTTTATTAAAAAAGGGAATATATCGTACCCCGTTCGACCTTTTGCTAAAATATTTGAAACGAATATTCTGTACGACTTATTATTCTATCCGCTTTTAAGTGTACTATGGGTAAGATGGTCTTATCAAAGTAAACCACTTGAACTCATCACGAGAAGTCTAGTATTTAGTGGACCAATGACTTTGCTTCAATGGTTTTTAGAGAGGAAAACCGATTTGTTTAGATGGAAATCCTGGTCCGCTCTTCATACGTTTGCGTCCATTAACTTTACTTTGTTTACGATAAGAGGGTTTGTGGGTTTATTAAGAAGGATAACGCCTGAGATAAATGTTAGAGGAGGAAATTTCGTAGAGGAACGAGCCAATAGCAAGATGCTTTCACCTGAGTTCATAGCAAGTACGGCAAATCACCGACTGCCAAATGACAACTATGCACAAATCCAATAAAATTGAGAAATTATTATGGGCCATCGCACTCCCTGGGTTTGGTCAGTTTTTAAACGGGAAATATATAAAAGGTATCACGTTGATTATATTGGAATTTATCGTGAATTACATGTCAGAGCTCAATCAAATTATTATCGACAGTTTCAAGGGTAACATTCAAGATGCCATCCAGCAAACCAATTATCATTGGCTCATGTTTTACCCTTGTCTCTACATGTTTGGTATTTGGGATGCTTATAAAGACGGGGGAGATACGGCAGAGTATGCTTATGTTCCTTTTGTATTAGGCGCTTTCCTAGGGACGGTAGGAATCATCTATTCGGATGTGTTTCAACCTTTCGGCATTCTTTTGGGTCCAGTTTGGCTGCCTATGCTATTTTCATTTGTTGGTATTGCTATAGGCGTTGTTATATTTCAATTTTTAAAACGACGCCACTCGATGCTATAAAGGGTCTCTCTGTCAGATGTATAAGACAGTTAGAGATTCTTTTTTTATAAAATCAACTTATGTCAGTGGCTAATCGTCGCGAAAAAGGATTGCCAGTTAAACTGTAACATGTTATTATACACTTTATTAGAATATGAACCTTCGGGGCAGGGTGAAATTCCCTACCGGCGGTGAGGATACGTACGTGTATCTCAAGCCCGCGACTCCCTGTCTGTACAGATTGGGACTGACTTGGTGAAATTCCAAGGCCGACGGTATAGTCCGGATGAGAGAAGGTGAAGGACAACTTGTTAAAAATTCAATTTTTAATAGGTCTGTTTGTCAATGCCCCTGTTGATTGTAACAGGGGCATTGTCTCTTTCAGAAGGTTCAATTCAAAACATCATCTAGGGATCTTTGGGCTAATCTCTCAAAGTTTCTCCTATTGGGAGGTTTTTGAATTGGAAAATGTATTTAAGCTAGGAAGTAAGCGCGCAAGTTTGTATGCAACAAGTAGCAGGGGGATCAATGGGATCTGGTATGTGGCACTCGGAGCTATCCTTTGGGGGTTGGACCCTCTCTTTCGAATCTTATTGTTGAAGAGTTTTACCTCTGCTCAAATTGTGTTCATAGAGCATCTGCTGCTGGCTTGCTATGCCCTTCCAGTGCTGATAAAGTACCGTAAGTCCTTAGCCGGCAAACTAACACTAGCAGTTATTGGCGCACTACTATTTATTTCTTGGGGTGGATCGGCCATAGCTACCATACTCTTCACTTCGGCCTTCGCTCACGGCAGTGCAAACTCCGTCCTGCTTTTACAGAAGCTGCAGCCCTTGTTCGCCATCGTATTGGCTCGAGTACTGCTGAAAGAGACACTGCCTTCCAAATTTTCTGGCTATATCGTAATGGCGCTGCTAGGCACGTATCTGCTGACGTTTGGTTTTGCTTCACCGGAGATGGGCTTGAAGGATTTAGGCACGTTAAGCTGCTTATTTTCAATTCTAGCAGCTGTCTTATGGGGCGGATCGACCGTCATGGGTAAGTTCCTGCTTCAAAAAAACTTGGATTTCCCTGTAGTCACATCGCTGCGATTTCTGATGGCGATCCCGCTGCTAACGGTTGTTCTTTTGGTAAGTGGCGATGCTTGGCATGTAGGTGGTTCTAGTGCAGTTCTAACGCTTATCGCAGTCAACCTGCTGTTCCAGGCCTTTTTCCCAGGGTTGATCAGCATGCTCCTCTATTATAAGGGGCTGTCATCGACAAAGGCATTCTTTGCAACGCTTGCTGAGCTTGCTTTCCCAGCCGTAGGTGTGTGCATAAACTGGGTTGTATTTGGTCAAAAGCTGACCGTAGGACAACTTGTAGGCTTTGTCTTTATTTGGTTAACCCTATGGTTAATGAGCCGCAGTAAAGGAAATGTTTCTGTATAAATATGGACTGATTACAAAAATTTCAATCATTGAACGTAAAAAGAACCCGCTAGATTTAGCGGGTTCTTACTATTTTCTTAGAAGCTAGCTGCAACTTCTTTTGCTTGTGCAATTGCTTTTTCTTTAATGGATTGAGCTTTATCCGGCGTTACAGCCATGCCTTCAACAAAAATGGCTTCGAAGGAAGGGATACCGTAGAATTGCGAGATTTTTTTCAGGTAGCTGAAGCCACTTTCAAATGCTGCAGCAGGGCCTTCGGAATAAATGCCGCCACTCGCTTGAATATGTAGCCCTTTTTTGTTTGTCAACAAACCAACTGGACCACTTTCCGTATATTTGAAAGTTTTACCTGCAACGGAAATTGCATCAATGTAAGCTTTCAATACTGGAGGGAATGAGAAGTTCCACATTGGAGAAACAAAAACATATTTATCAGCAGCAACAAATTGGTCAACGATTGCGCCTAAACGTGCTACTTTTGCTTTTTCTGCATCAGAAAGCTGGTCAAAAGCTGTTCCTGATTGAAGTTTTCCCCAACCGCTGAATACATCAGCATCAATTTGAGGAATATCTTCTTTGAATAGATCCACAGAAATAACCTCATCTGTTGGATTCGCTTCACGGTATGCCTCGATAAATTCTTTACCTACCGCTAGGCTGAATGATGTTTGGTGATCGTGCGGGTGTGCAGTGATATAAAGTACTGTTGCCATAATTAAAACTTCCCTTCTATACTTAAAATAATTACAGTTCTCATTATAACTTATTTTGAGTAAATATCAAATAATAAATTAGTTACTTATAATAAGAGGGGGAACGTGCTAGTCCAACACCTATTTAAATAGAAATAGATTATTGTCTATTCGTTATTAGTTCAATGTCCATACCTCCAATAGAGCAAAATCATACTATATACAATTGGTTAATTGGAGGTGTTACAAACTTGTGGTGTACAATACCCATAAAAAAAATCGAATGACTCCAGCTACAAGAAAACATATACGTAAAAAGAAATGTATCATCAAAAAAAAGAACACAGGTGTATCAGCAGGAATAAAATGGAGGGACTCTAATGCCAGTCGGAAAAAAGACTGTAAAAAGAAAACAAAGATAGTTAGCCCTCTTAAAAGGAAAAAACGGAAACGTGCAGCTTGTCCACAACCAGAAATTAATATAACTGTTCCGCAAGGACCTCAAGGCTCACAAGGACCTCAAGGAACTCAAGGACTTCAAGGACTTCAAGGACCCCAAGGGCTCCAAGGGCCTAGAGGCATACAGGGAGCTCCTGGGCCAACAGGACCTATCATCATCCCTAATCTCAGCACTTTGCTAACTGCTAACAGATATTTATTTATTGCGGACACAGATGTAACTCTCCCAACAGTTATTCCTGCAAATCAATTCACAAACGATGAAAATGAATCAATAGCTGAATTTATAGATTTGGATCAAAATAGTTATGCAAATCTCTACATGAACGGAATCATGCAAGTTGGTGCCTCTTACAGTGTGAGTACAAATGCTTTGGCCATTATAAATGGCAATGACACCATTTTTGCAGGTACCCCAATATTACTTGAGATCGTTCGTTTATCGATTCAAATCATTTCTTGAAATGTTTCAATGTACGCAATTGATTTGCCCTTCCCTTTCACTATCACTAGCATAATCTAGTTGAGAGAAGTGAGGTGATATAAATGCCAATTACAAAACCCTTTATGGCTGCTAGAAGATTCAGTGCTACAATAGCTGACGGAACAGGGGTAGGAGCTGCATATAATATTCTTGCTACAGCCACCATCAATGACGCCGGTGCTGCTGCTACAGCTTTTCCAACTGCTCCTGCGTATTATAATCTTTATATTAATGCACAGATTCAAACAGCTGACACTTCAACAGCTACCACTACGGCTATTACCATTCCAGGCGGAGATGTACTCGATCCTGCGACTCCAATTGTGATCGAATTTATTGTAAACTAATTTTCTTTATTGACGAGATGCCGGCAATTCTTATTGTTTTTAGGATTGTCGGCATTTTCCAAATAATACTCACTGGGTATATTAGTTTCGTACATATCTATTAAAATTACAAGTTAGTAAGGAAGTGAATATAATGGCGATTATAACCCCTATCCTTCCGCCAATCGTTTCGGGATATATTTATAATGTAAGTGCTCAAACTGTTGCTATAGAGGCTGATACTATTTTTGATACAAATGGTATTCTTAAACCTGGAATTACGCATGTCCCCGGAACAACCGAGATTGCAGTTACTAATCCGGGCAACTATGAAGTTACTTTTTCCGCATCGGGTGTAGAGCCCAACCAATTCGCACTATGTGTAAATGGCACGCCGGTTACGGGAACCGTCTACGGTTCAGGTGCAGGCACGCAGCATAACAATGGGCAGGCTATAATCGCTTTAGATGCCAGCGATGTTCTTACTCTACGAAATCATAGTTCAGCTGCTGCGGTTACCCTTCAGACTTTGGCTGGCGGCACACAAACAAACGTAAATGCTTCGGTAATTATCAAAAAAATAAGTTAGTTTCAAATCAGGATCGCCCAGTGAGCAAGTTCAGCTCACTTACGGGCGGTTCTTTTTTATGAAAAGAAGCACAAGAGTGGTAATCAAGGCTTTTGATTATTTGAAGATTTACAAATTATTATCTTGTGGTAAACACACGAAAAACAGTTCGGCGTTATTTTAGATATGTGGGAACGGTCTCACACGAAGAAATGGGGTTGCAGCATGGAGCTTACGATTAAGGAGATTGCCCTGCGTGCCGGTGTATCCAAATCAACCGTGTCGCGGGTGATTTCTGGCAAGGGCTATACCAGCTTGGAGGTGCGCGATAAGGTGCTCCAGCTGATTGAAGAATTACAATATAAGCCCAATGCAGTGGCAAGGGCTATGGTTTCACAGAGAACGCACAACATTGGCGTACTCATTTATCGTCAGCATCATCCTATTGCGTCTCATCCGTTTTACGGCAAAATTCTTGATGCTATTTTGATGACAGCCGCAAGCTTGAATTATTCCGTTTTCGTTACAACAGATCATGATATGTCGCTGCGTTCTGCTGATTTTATGATGGAAAAAAGGGTGGACGGACTGATCCTGATCAGTCGCTTGCAACAGAACGTCATTGATTACATCGCTAACTTCGGAGTTCCCTATGTGATGGTCAATGGCTCCACGGATGTCGACGGGGTCATGCATATTGTCAATCAAGACGAGGAAGGCGGACGGATGGTCGCTGAGTATCTAACGGATTTAGGGCATCGTCAGATTTTCGTGATTGCCGGACCACAGACGCATCGCAGCCACAATTTAAGGCTGAAAGGTTTTAAGAATTTCATGGCAGAAATGGGGGTTCCAATCCCATCATCTTCGATCTTACAGGCATCAACTTCCACCTTCGGAGAAGGGTATGAGATAATGCGCACCCATTGGGATCAGTTTCGTGCAGGCGGGTATACATCGCTATTTGCTACCAACGATATGATAGCGCTGGGTACCATGAAGTTCATGTTGGAGCAATCGGTACGCATTCCTGAACAAGTAGCGGTTGTAGGCTTTGATGATATTGATTTTGCCGCTATGTTCTCACCCTCTTTAACAACCATCAGGGTCAATACAGAGGAGATGGGGACTCAAGCCTTTAGCTTGTTAGACAAGCTCATCCGCCAGGAAGATAGCATTGAGAATCCTAAGCAGCTTGTACCCAAATTGATTGTCCGGCAATCTACGAAATCATTTTCATAGGAGAGGAGTGGTTAGTCCGCATGCGCTGGTATCTAAAGGCGATAGGTCCACGTAAAATCGTGGAATTTATCATACTTGTTGTGTTCGTCATCTTTTTCTTGGGCCCGCTGCTCAACTTGGCCATACTGGCTTTTACCGGCAAATGGACCTACCCAGATATCTTGCCGCATGAATGGTCACTGAAATGGTGGACATTTGTGTTACAGCAGGAGGATATCGCGAAATCAATCGGCTTGTCGTTTATGATCGCATCCATCGTGACCGCTCTATCCATTGTGCTTTGTATCCCAGCAGCCTATGCGTTTGCTCGCATACGTTTTCCGCTTAGCCGTTTTTTCTTGTTCTCGTTTCTGCTGACACATGCTTTTCCGAAAATGGGACTTTACGTTTCGATCGCTGTGCTCTTTTACAAACTTGGATTAATGAACACTTTGATAAGTGTTGTTTTGATCCATATGATCAATGTACTCATGTTCATGACCTGGATTCCAACGGCTGCGTTCCGTAATGTGCATACAGCGGTAAGCTAAGGATCGATTTTGCTTATGAACCCAAAAACCTAGAAGATCAGGAACAATCGAAAACGATGATTTTCGAGAGTATAAACAAGTACACGGAACCCAATCAGCGTGAGCGAGTTCAGGCGAAATGGGAATCCTTCCTGCCGCTGAAAAACTTTAATAACGGTGTCTGTCGACGACCCTGAACGGCACCGCGGTGCGGGGCATCGGCATGATCCTGAGCAGTCGTTATTTATTGGTGAGCAGGAAGCTTCCCCAGGTTTTGTGAGTGGTAAAATACTAACAGGCATGTGGCATGTCACATTAAGTTTGCATACGATTGTTACAGAAAGCTGCCGTTACACATTGCAAATTCATCAAGAGGAGGAGTAAGCGGCATGCCTTGGATTGCTTGTGAATTACACAGTCATACTTTCCATAGCGACGGAAAACAAACACTCATGGAGCTTGCTATTGGTGCAAAGGCGCTTGGTTTCGAGTGTATCGCGCTGACCGATCACAATACCATGACAGGTTTAAATGATAAAGATGCTGTGGAACAGGAAACCGGAATTTCGATCATTTCCGGGATGGAATGGACAACCTTTTATGGCCATATGGTTACGTTAGGACTGACCCATTTTGCTGATTGGCGCCCGGTGGGCCCAGACGATATCCATAAAGGGATTGCTGATGTTCATAGGAGCGGGGGGATTGTCGGTATGGCACATCCTTATCGCATAGGAAGTCCAATTTGTACGGGCTGCTTCTGGGAATTCAATATTGAGGATTGGAACGATATGGACTATATCGAGGTTTGGTAAGGCACGTTCCCTTCGATTAAAACAGACAATGACCGCGCCTACCGATTGTGGACCGACAAGCTGAATGAAGGCTACCGGATTGCGGCCACGTCAGGGCGAGATTGGCATGCCCAAGTACAAACGGATGAACCGGTATCGGTGACATATCTCGACATCGATGACGGGGAAGAGACGGTGACGAACTGAGCTGTGCGTGCACTTGCGGCTGGTAGAGTATCAGTAACTATGGGACCTTTGTTAATACTAGAAATACGGACCGATACTGCGTGCTACGGTGTCGGGGACGTCGTTCCTCGGCAGGGTCGCAGCCACATTTTTAAGGTCCATGTAAACATAGATTTTCATGTTCGGAAAGAGATTTGGGATTTTCAGGAACTCTATTATACGCTAAGATTGATAGGGAATAACGGTGTTTTAAGAGAGCAATTCGTTACTGGGGATCAGCCGAATTACGAGATCGAAATTCCTGGCGATGAACTTCTATGGATTCGGGCTGAGCTTAAAGGGTTAGTTCGTGGAGTTCACACATTGATCGCCCTTACAAATGCTATATATGTGGATCGATGAAAGGGAGTGTTTGTAGCATGGCTAATCGATTTCCGCTCATAACTGCTCACTGCGGCAGCATGAACACGATTGATCATACGCTTGATTCTGTGGAAACGGGGCTTAGGTTCGGTGCAGATGTGGTGGAGGAGGACGTTAGAGTCACGAAGGACGGCATTCCGGTTCTAGCTCATAATGATGAATGGGTTACTGTTGATGGGTTGAAATTGTCCATTTCGCAAATGACCTTTGAAGAATTAAGAGAGCTTCAGTACGAGGTCACTCACGGGGAACATCGTGAAACGATTCAAATCTGCAGACTGGAAGATATGCTGCCGCTTATCCAAGCTTCGGGCAAAGTCGTGAACTTGGATTTGAAAGTGGACGAGAGTATCGAACCTATCGCTGCTTTGGTGAAGAAATACGGTATGTTAGAGCAAGCTTTTCTATCCGGCTGTGAGATGGATCGTGCGATGCTAGCAGAGAGATCGAACCCCGAAATGCGGAAACTGCTGAATACCAACCACGACCTGTTTAGAATACTTCCCTATAGAGATGCTATGGTAAAAACCTGCGAGGAAGCACTTGCAGCCTCCTGCTTTGGCATCAACATCCATTACAGCATCGTGCGCCAAGAGTTAATGGATTACACAACATCCCTAGGGCTCCCGGTTTATGTATGGACTGTGAATGAAGAAGAGTTAATGCGTCAATATGCAGATTTAGGCGTTGCATCTATAACCACACGAAATGTTGCAGCTCTGGTGCAATTGAAGCAAAAAATGCGTGGTGAGCGTTCATGATTGAAATCTACGCCCATGAATTCAATCTTGCTAGTGAGACACTTGCGGCCAAAATGCTGAGCGGTGAAGTTAAAGCGGGAAGCGCCTATTATCAAGCCGTCCTTCCTTTATTGGAGCTGCTCCAGCAGGTTTGCCCTGAGCAATCCGAATACTCCGCCTAGCGGGCGGAATATTTCCATCTCGATGGAAATTTACGGCCCCTGCTTTTCAAATCTCTATGGGTAAATGCTATTATATATACAGAGGGGCTGCTGTACAATTTCCATCCGAAAATGGAATGGCCGCAACGCTTTCAGCGCATTTAAATCAAGCCTCTATGGGAGATACGATGAGAATTCAACTTAAAACAAACCTTTGTCAACTTTTTAATATTCGTTATCCGATCTTCCTCGCGGGCATGGCGGGTGGCCCTGGAACAGTTGAGTTGGCGGCAGCTGTCTCTAATGCTGGCGGACTTGGGACGCTGGGAGCTGCCTATATGGAGCCTAGTGCAATCCGCAAGGCAATTCGGGAGATCCGTGAGCTAACGGATGCGCCATTTGGGGTGAATTTATTTTCAATTCAAATGACTGACAATAATGAAAGAACGAAGGAAGTGCAGCGAGAACTTAACCAGGTAAGAGACCATCTTGGCATAAGACAAGCAGGTGAGGAGCTCGTGGTAACTCCGGACCATTTTGAGGAACAGTTTGCAGTAGTGTTGGAAGAAAAAGTGCCAGTCATTAGTACGGCATTTGGTGTTCTTCCTGAACCCCTAATGCGACAAGCTAAATCGGCTGGCATGCGAATTATCACCATGGTGACCACGGTTAATGAAGCTATCTTGGCCGAGCAGTCCGGTTGTGATGCTATAGTTGCACAAGGAAGCGAAGCGGGGGGGCACCGGGGAACATTCGACATTTCGAATCATCCTATGGGTGCAAACATCGGCACGTTTGCGCTGGTACCGCAAATTGTGGATTGTGTTCAGATTCCAGTCGTTGCCGCTGGAGGAATTATGGATGGTCGTGGGCTTGTCGCCGCCATCGTTCTTGGTGCGCAAGGTGTACAGATGGGAACGCGTTTTTTGACTGCGATTGAATCCGGTGCTCACGTCTCCTACCAGGATGCATTATTGCATAGCACCGAAGAGAGTACTGTCATTACCAAGGTGTTCTCAGGTCGTCCAGCAAGAGGGGTAATCAACCAATTCATCAGACAATGGGATGCAAGTGGCGTAGAGCCACTTCCTTTTCCTACGCAAAATACCGCTACACGGGATATTAGGAATGCTGCCGCTAGTCAAAGCAATACTGACTATATGTCCTTGTGGGCAGGACAAGGTACAAGAATGCTTACGTCTGGACAAAAAGCGGAGCATATCGTTGCTGAAACGATCCAACAGGCGATGTCCCTATTGTCGATCGAAAGTGAAGAGAATACCCAATAGTAGGTTGAAATGGTAGACGAAAAACGGAGCCACGCATAAATTGCGGGCTCCGTTTTCTAATTATCCTTATTTATGAATCCAAACTAATCCAGCAGAATTATCTTTCGCTTCGCCAACGACTTTGAATTTCAATCCATAATTCGGTACAAGGCGTCCGGCGTCTGGAATTAATGAGTTCATATAGCTCTTGGAATCTGAGAATTCCTCAACACCTTGCAAGGATTTATAATTGTACTCGCCTCTGGTTGGGTTGTTGATGTACCATGAAGGCGTCTTGTCCAAGGAGAAGGCAGCATCCGCAACTTGATAACGTGTCGTTTGCGCGACGGAATCCTGTCCATCCTTTTGGAATACTAAAGCGTCAGAATGAGAATCGACTACGCCAAGGAATCCTTGACCTGGATGGATACCGACCCAGTTGTCTAGATAACTGTCATCTGCATACCAAACGAGAAGTCCGGTATTATATTTGACACCACGGCTGTAGGCAAGAGCTTTATCGGCTCCAGTGTAGTTTCTCCATTCCAGATAGTAATAGTGCTTCTTCAGTTCCATACCATTCGATACTACGAAGCCGTCCAAGCTAAATTGAGAAGCGCCTTCGGCATCGTCTGAGAATACAACTTGACCATTTACGGTTAATTTCGCATTATCCATGGCAAAACCATCTAATGCTAGTCCTCCATCCGTGACGTAGTCAAAGTGGAGGGTCACTTTTTTGCCGGCGAATTGGCTTAAATCATAGGACTTGTCTACCCAAGCTCCGTTTGTAGATTCTGCCCGTGCGTCGCCGTTCGTATCATTGTCACCAATGACATCGAGGGTAACTTGTTCATTATAGGTCGCTGCTGTAACAGTTAAGTAATCATAGTCAAACTCGACATCATACAGGGTTTTAAAATCAAATGCAGCCGTTTGCGCTTGGGTTAAATCAAACTCAGGAGTTGAAAGTGTTGTATGAAGGTTATCGCCTTTTGTACTGTAATAATAGCGTGCACCGAATGCGGGTTGAATACCAGGAACGGCTTTATCCGGCAAATTGACTTTAACAATACCTGGGTTTTTCGACTTCGTTACACTTTGGTCAATGATGGCAGCCGTACCTAACTTCGTAATGTCTGCGGCATCTATTTCACTTATATTTGCCCAGTTTCCGCCCATTGTTTTCTGGAAAAACTCTTTATTTTGAGGAGAAAAAGAGCTAGGTGTAGTACCGGCGATTTTACCGTTCCAGCTACCGCCGCTCATGATGGACCAAGAAGCAACGGGCTCACCTTGTCCGGTATACTGGGTATCGTACTCATCTGGCAGTCCTAAGTCATGACCGAATTCGTGAGCAAAAACACCTACTGCACCATCTTCAGGCTGAATGGTATAGTCATAAGCTGCCATACGGCCACCCCAATAGTCGACCTCCGCAGTTGTGCCAGCAATAGGATACACACCATTTAGAGTCCAACGGTGAGACCAAATGGCATTATCGCCTAATTGTCCGCCGCCAGCTTCTTGACCCGTACCCGCATGAATAATCATAAGGTGGTCAACCAGACCATCGGGTTCGTTTTGATCGCCATCCCCATCTAAATCATATAAATCAAACTCGTCGTAATCAGCCAGATTAAGGCCCGTTGCTACTGCCGCATTCAGAGCGTCCTTCACAAGATCACGAGGACCCTTAGGGTTTAAGTTATCATGACCGCCAGCAGGGTTATCATCTCCGTACTGAACAGCTTGACCAGGAACGGTTAACCATTCGGATACGTATCCGTCTACGGTATAACTGCCACCGGACTGTTCTTCATAGTACTGTTTAAAGGTTTGGATCTTAGAACCATCAAATAAGGTGAAATCTGTATCTCCAAACATAAGCTTCTGATAATGATCACGGTTGAAATCGTTTGCGTACATGTAACCAGGCTCTTGTATGACGTTGTTGTGTTTGAAGTCGGAAAATTCAGTTAAAAGAACGAGTACTTTATCTTCACGAACTGGACCGTTGTATTGATCCTGTTTGGCTTCTAGAACGGGCATGCCATTTGGATTCCCTTTTTTGAAGTTCTCTTGGCCTTTGTTCAGTTGAGAAAATAACTTCGTTTTCTGCTTCTCTATAAAATCCTTTGACTTTTTGTCTATTTCATCATGCTGTGTGTCTTCTTTTGATTTAACACTTTTATTGTTTTTAGCTGATACGTATGATTTGACGGCTTGGGCTATCTGTTCAGGCGTAGCACTTTTGCTTAACAGCCCTCTGTCCATCAACCCTTTTGCCAAACGCTCATCGTTTACAATATTAAAATCTACCGGCGGTGCTTCAAGTACCTCTGAGTAGTCGGATCCTGCTGCGAATGCAGATGATGTTGTGAAAAGTCCTGCTGTTAAACTCGTTGCTAGTAAAAATCTAGTGATTTTCAAGGTGCTTTTTTTCAAAATGAAACCTCCCATAATAGAGTATGAAACCAACCTATTAATTTAACCATTGGTATATTAAAATTTATAATAGTTTGACTATTCTAGTAAGTGCTTTTAGTCCTGCGTAGTTTGACCCATATATTTCCTATTTCGACTATTTCCTTGATTTTTCGTGGCATTTTGATATGACAAAAGTGCGCATTCGACACCGTCATTTTGTTCTCTATTATTTTCAACTAGACTTAGGGGGGAATAAAGACGAATTTGTCCATCTTTACTAGGCATTATATGAAGTAAGTTGTATAACCTACAACAATTTAGCTGGTTTCTTCTCACCAAAGCTATTGATGTTGTATTCTGTGCAACCGTTTTAGCCGCATTCTCATTCTATAGAGCTGTTTGAGGAGAATTGTTGTATTTATAGCAACAATCGCTTGGGATATGTGAAAATTATTATCCTAATATTGTATAAATTACAACAATCTGCAAATGATCAAGGCGAATAACAAAAGTACAAAAAATAGCAATTCATAGGAGTTAGTGGGCAAAAATGTGGCTTCTTGTGGATTAAAACAAATAAAACACGAAAATTCACTTGTAAGCGCTTAGAAAAGTGTTGACAATGAAGCTTTTGTTGGTATTATAAATGTATAGGCTTCAAAAAGCCACATTGCAAACGCTTTATATTGTGGGATTGTCGATATACAATGTGGCATTGGTTGTCTAACTATTTAATTAGGGGGAATGAAACCGTATGAAGAGAGCAAATAAATCCATGTTGGTTCTACTCAGCACAGCGCTCAGCACCGGATTAGTGTTGACTGCATGCAGCACGGATAAAACGGCAAGTCCAAGTGCAACTGCTGGTACTGGTGCAAGTCCAGCTGCAAGTGCCGCGGTAGAGAAACCAAAGGGTAAAGTTACACTGGATTTTTGGACTCATTGGGGTTCTACAACGCGTCGTCCTATTATTGAGAAAATTATTAGTGATTTTAATGGCTCTCAGGACCGCATTACCGTGAAACATACGTTCTTACCTTATGGAGATGGTTGGACGAAGGAACTGGCAGCCATTGCTGCAGGTAATCCGCCCGATGTCATCATTCATGATATTAGCCAGGTTGCCCAACGTGCCAGCAAGAAGCAAGTAACGAATCTTGCGCCTTACTTGGCGAAGGATAACATTAAAGATCGATTTTTCCCGCACTTATTAAATGCGATGCAATATAAAAACGAAGTATATGCGTTGCCTTTTGTAACCGATACTCGCGTATTATTCTACAACAAAGCCGTTTTTAAAGAAGCAGGACTCGATCCAGAGAAACCGCCAAAAACATGGGCTGAGTTGGAAGAGTATTCCAAAAAAATTGATAAAATCAACAACGGTAAAATTGAGCGCTTAGGCTACCATCCTCGTTTGGCAGGAGGGCAAGATGTTTTCCTGAACAATGCCGATGGCGGAAGACCTTGGCTTGATGACAAGGGTATTTATATCAACTCACCAGCCCGAATTGCTGCACTCGAATGGTATAACAGCTGGGATGCCCGTTTAGGCAAAAAGGAAGTTGACGCATTCAAGGCTAGCTTTGGCAGCAAAACAAATGACCCGCTTATCTCTGGTAAATTAGCTATGAAAATTGATGCGGGCACATTCTGGACTCAAATCCGTGACTTTGCTGCTAAGAAAGAAGACTATGGTATTGCTGCAGTGCCTGAATACAAAGCAGGCAGCGGAAACTGGAGCGTCGGTGGAGGCTTTACCATTGAAATTCCGTTTGGCGCTAAACATCCGGATGAAAGCTGGGAGTTCTTGAAGTATATGACGGATGTTGATGCACAGAAATATTGGGCACAATACAACTTCGATAACGTATCCAATATTAAAGCATCTAACGATCCAGATCTGATCAAGGATCCAGTCTACAAGTTTACAGTAGATAACTTAAAAAGTACTGTGCTTGCGCCAGTGCCTGTAACAGCACCTGATTTTGCAAACCTGCTTAATCCACAAATTGATGAGGCGATTCTAGGGAAGCAAAGCCCGAAAGAAGCCTTGGATAAAGCTCAGAAAGCGATTGAAGATTTAGTTAAGCAAAATACAAAGTAAGCTTTAGATCATAAGGGTGGAGTCGTAGTGTATTACTGCTCCACCCTTTTTTCATAAGCAGAAGCTTTAATGGTCAGTTGTAAAGAAATGTTAAGGAGGGACACATGTGAATCCCCAAGTGAATAAGGTTATCCATCCGAAAAAGAGAAGAAAGTGGTCTTTGGATAAGAAAGAGGCGCTAGAAGGCTATGGTTTCGTTGCTCCGTGGTTTATTGGTTTTCTGATATTTACAGCCGGTCCTCTTTTGTTCTCTTTATACGCTAGCTTTACGAACTATGACATCACGTCACGTATGGACTTTATTGGTTTTGACAACTATAAACGCATGTTTACGGAAGATCCTTTGTTCTGGAAATCACTCCGAAATACCCTTTACTATGTTGCACTTGCCGTTCCGTTAACCACGATGGGCTCTGTGATTCTTGCCGTTTTATTGAATGTGAAAATTCCCGGCATGCGATGGTTTCGGACGATTTATTACCTGCCAACCGTCTTGTCCGGTGTAGCTGTTTATATGCTTTGGATGATGCTTCTTAACCCAGATTCAGGTCTCATTAATACGGTGCTCGGCTGGATTGGAATTGAAGGACCTGCTTGGCTGACGGATCCGGCTTGGACGAAAAATGCGATTGTCATGATGAAAATGTGGGCAGTCGGCGGAGGGATGCTGCTGTTTCTAGCAGCGCTGCAAGGAGTATCCGATCATTTGTATGAAGCAGCGGAAATTGATGGCGCATCCAGTATTCGTAAGCTTTGGCATATCACTGTACCGATGATTACGCCTGTTATTTTCTTTGATGTCGTCACAAGCTTAATCGGTGGCTTCCAAATTTTCCAGGAGGGCTATGTCATGGCCGATGACCCTGGTGCTCCGGGATCTCCAGCGAACTCCCTCTTATTTTTCAATCTTCATATGTTCTTGAAAGCTTTCAAAATATTCGATATGGGATACGCCATGGCAATGGCTTGGTTCCTATTCATTATCGCGATTATTGTTACCATCATTAATATGGTGATGTCGAAGTATTGGGTTCACTACGAAGGAGGAGATTCGCGATGACTGTCGCTGCAGCTGTAACTAAGAAATCATACCATCAAAGCCGCAAGACCAAGCAAAGGATCTCCAAATGGGTCGTAACCCTTATTCTCATTATCGGCAGTTTGTCTTTTCTCATGCCGTTCTGGTGGATGATTCAAACATCCTTGAAATCGTTGACAGAAGTGGTGACATATCCGCCGACCTGGTTTCCTAAAAAATTCGTTTGGGCCAATTATAAAGAGGCTTGGGAAGCAGGGAATTTTGCGAGATATTCGGCCAATTCGCTGCTAATCGCTTCAACCGCAGTGTTTGCACATGTAATCTCTAACTCGTTCATCGCTTATGGATTTGCGAAGATTCGCTTTCCCGGAAAAGGGCTGCTGTTTTCCATTATTCTTGGAACGATGATTATTCCGGGGTTTGTCACATTGATTCCTCAGTATATTTTATTCTCTAAATTACATTGGGTTGGTACTTACTTGCCCTTGGTCATTCCAGGTTTTTTCGGAAGTGCCTTCCATATCTTTCTCATACGTCAATTCTATTTGGGTATCCCCAATGATTTAGTTGAAGCAGCGAAAATTGACGGCGCAAGCCACTTGTATATTTGGCGTTCGATCATGCTTCCGTTGGCTAAACCGGCACTCGCTACGGTGGCAATCGGTACATTTACAGGAGCTTGGAACGATTTCCTCGGACCGTTGTTATATGTGAATGATGAATCTAAGTATACTTTGCAGCTTGGTTTGCAAGCCTTCAAGGTTAGCTCAGGCGTTAGCCAGTGGCACTTACTTATGGCGGGTTCGGTAATGGTAATGATTCCGGTCATCGCAATTTTCTTCATTTTCCAAAGATATTTTATCGAGGGTATGAACATCAGTGCTGGTACGAAAGGGTAAGGAGGATAACAACTTGGATCGCAAATATCGTGTGTTTATTTACCATCATACCCATTGGGATCGGGAGTGGTGGGCGACGATGCAGGATTTCCGCATCCGCTTGGTAGAGCTTATCGATGAACTGCTTGATACGATGGATAACGATCCGGAGTTCCGCTGCTTTTTGCTCGATGGTCAAACAATTGTCTTGAAGGACTATCTGGAGATCCGACCGGAAAATCAGGCACGTCTTCTGCGATATATCCACGAAAACCGTATTCAATGCGGGCCATGGTACATCTTGCCGGATGAGTTTCTCGTCAGCGGTGAGGCGCATGTGCGTAATTTGATGCTAGGTGCACGTATGGCTGAGAAGCTCGGCTATACGAACTTGGATGTCGGTTATATCCCGGATACGTTTGGTCATATCTCGCAGATGCCGCAGATTCTCCAAGGCTTCGGGATTGACAATGCGATGGTCTGGCGAGGGCTCGGTGGAGCTTCACCCGACTTTAAACAAGAGTTTCTATGGGAAGCTCCGGATGGTACGCAAGTGTTTACGTACTGGTTCCCAGATGGCTATTATATGGTGGATTTCCTCCATTTTGACAATCCGCTCAAGACTTATGACGAAACCTACGGCAGAGTTCGTAAATCTTTGGAACGCTGGGCACCACGGGCAACAACGGATTGCTTATTAATGCCCTATGGCGGTGATCACAGGCTTATTGATGCGCGATTGCCGCGATTAATGAAGCAGGTAGGCGAAGATTTGAAAGAAATCGCGGAGCTGCACTGGGGGACAACGAAGGATTTCATCGAAGCCGTTCGCAGTCAGAATCCTTCATTAGAAGTTATACATGGCGAGCTTCGTCATTTTGGCGCAGATTTGCCTCATGTATTGCCCGGTGTATTGTCTGCACGCCTATATTTGAAACGGCATAATTTCATCGGACAGCTGGCATTGGAACGCTATGCAGAACCTTTCTCGGCGCTTGCCTGGCTAAGCGGCCGTAAGTACGAATCAACCCTGCTGTGGACCGCATGGGAACTGCTTGTCCAGAATCACCCGCACGACAGTATTTGTGGATGCAGTATTGACGAAGTGCATCGTGAGATGCTGCCAAGGTTTGCGCAATCCAAGCAAATAGCTGACATTTTGACGGAGAAAAGCATCCAACACATCAACAATCAGATTGATACAAGCGATTTGGAAGATGGAGCTTTGGCGATTGTTGTTCATAATTCACTGAGCTGGACGCGTGACGACACGGCTGCTGTCTGGGCGGATCGAAAGTTAATGGTTCATCCAAGAACCTATAGGCTGGAGGATTCGGAAGGAAATGAGGTTCCTTTTCAGGTGAAGGAAGTCAGCGGCATGAAGCCTATGACGGATAAACATTTTTATACAGAATTAAGTTTTCCAGCTGTAGACCTTCCCGGTTTTGGCTATAAGACCTATTCTTTGCGGAAAAGGGAAGCCGTTTGCGACCCCAAACAGGTGTTTTTCAACGCACTGCTGCCATCTGCGAAGTTAAAGGGCAGTGAAGCCGTAACGGATTTGCACATCGGACCCAATATCTTGGAGAATGCTTTACTACGCGTTGAAGTTAACCAGCAAAACGGTACGCTGCGCATTACCGACAAACAAAGCGGTCTTATCTATGAAGGTTTGGGCGCCTTTGAAAGCGGAGGGGATGCTGGAGATACCTATAATTATGCAGCCCCATTAGTTGATCAAGTGCTCCGCACGACGGAAACTCCAGTTAGTGTACACGTTTCCGCAGCCGAGGTTGGTTATGCGAAAGGAACGCTTCAAGTGGATATCGATTGGTCCTTGCCGAAGAGACTTAGCGGTGACCGATTAAGCAGAGAGGCTGCTTACACAGATTATCGGATTACGAATTATGTGACGCTTGCTGCAGGATCCGCAAGAGTGGATGTGCGCACGGCGTGGAACAATCAAGCGGAAGACCATCGACTACGGGTGTTGTTTCCACTTGGTGAGAAGTTCAAAGTCTCACACGCCGAAGGGCATTTCGATGTTGTGGAAAGAGAAGCATCTGTTAAAGATCACGGTAATGGATGGCCAGAAACGTATGTACAGCAGAAGCCTCAACAAGGTTTTGTCAGTGTGAATGGCAGAGATAAAGGAATGACAGTTGCCAATAAAGGGCTGACTGAGTATGACATGCTCGATGATGAGCAGGGTACACTAGCAATCACTTTGTTAAGGGCTGTAGGCTGGTTGTCTGGGGAAGATACGTTGATTCGGGTCGGCGGCGCTGGTCCTGAAACACCTGTACCCGATGCGCAGAGTCTTGGTTTCAATGAAACGGAGTATGCGATCTTCGTCCACCAAGATGATTGGCTAGAATCTAATATGTTTACAAGGGTTCATGAGTACTTAACAGCCAGCTATGGATCAATAACTGGGAAACATGCAGGTGTTTTGGCAAAGAAAGATGGTTGGCTGGAAATAGAGGGAAATCATACCCTCATGCTCAGCGCCTGCAAAAAAGCGGAGAAGTCCGATGCCCTTATATTGCGTTTCTGGAATACAGCTAAAAAAGCGACCTCAGCAAAAGTAAGAATGCAGATAAAGCCCGATCAGGTACGCTACGTGAAATTGAATGAGCAGCCAATGGATACGAAAGACCTCGTCATGGATGCCGATGGAGCATTCACGGTTCATGCAAAAGGTGCCGAAATCATTACGCTCGAAATCAGCATTCAGTCTGTAAAAACCAAATAGATAAAAAGGAGAGATTATCATGAATACTGAATTAAGACCCAAAAACGTCATTACGCTCAAACAAGCCTTAGAGGTAGCCGAAAAATACGGGTTCGCTATAGGCTCGTTTTCCCCTCGATATACACCAATGATTACGCCCGTTTTGAGGGCTGCCGAGAAGATGAAATCTCCGGCCATTGTTCAGATATCTCATAAAGAACTAATCCGATATGGAATTACACCTAAGGAATTCGCCGATGAATTTTATGAAAAAGTGGTGTCAGAAGGAATAACCGTGCCCCTAGTCCTGCATCTTGACCATACCAAGGAATTGGAAACCATCGCTCTTGCGATTGACGCCGGCTTCACCTCGGTCATGATTGATGCGTCCGAGAAAAATTTAGAGGACAATATTAGCACCTCCAAAGAGGTCGCAGATTATGCCCATGCGAAGGGTGTTTCCGTTGAAGCAGAGCTTGGCATGATCGGAACGACGGATTTCGTGGAAACAGATAAAGATGAGGAGCTGTACACCGATCCTCAGGAAGCGAAACGATTTGTTAATGAAACGAATATCGATGCATTGGCGGTTTCCTGCGGGACAGCCCATGGCGTTTATATGGTTAGACAGCCTAAAATCGATGTCGCTCGATTGCAAGAAATTCGTTCATTAACCCCTGTACATCTTGTTCTGCATGGCGGTTCAGGCGTACCTGCCGAAATGATGGAAGGTGCCATTCGCCTTCCAAGCGGCGGTGTGAGTAAAGTGAATATCGCAACAGACTTGGAGCTTTCTTTCTTAGGTGCATTAGAACGCGAAGAGAGACTGACGAATGAAGAATGCAAAGCATTGGAACCTTCTCTATTGGAAAAGGGGAGAGCCGCTGTTGAAAACACGGTCATCGATAAAATGATTCATTTCTTAGGAAGCAAAGCGCAGGCAGATCATTTTGCTTAAAGTGATAATGGGATAAATGACTGGGGAATGGGAGCTTATATGGAAAAAAAGGTGATTTGGAGCATCGGATCGCAGACCCCGATGAGGGTTATAGGCTGCAGGTTACCATGCTAAAGTCGGATCAGATATTGAAGCTTGGAGACATTCATTGGATAAGCTGTTGACCTATGATATTGACTTGATGACCTTCGGTCATTTGCCTCCGACGTTGGTCTACGATGCCAAAACGAAAGTAGTTGAGGCACGGAAACAGTTAGGTGTTTATTTTAACCCATGGTTCAAGCCCATGCATGAGACTTTCTAGTATTAAATTCACTTTATTACATTGCTAATTATCAAATAAAGGTAGGGGAAATTATGAAACAGAAGAAACTTTACATGATCGGGAATGCTCATCTGGATCCAGTTTGGCTTTGGCAGTGGCAGGAAGGCTTTCAAGAAACGAAAGCAACCTTCCGGTCAGCACTCGATCGCATGAAGGAATATGATGATTTTATTTTCACCTCGAGCTCCGCTGCAAACTATGAATGGGTTGAAAATAACGACAAAAAAATGTTTGAAGAAATTAAGGAACGCGTACGTGAGGGCCGTTGGCAAATCGTTGGCGGATGGTGGATACAACCGGATTGCAACATTCCCGGCGGGGAATCGTTTGTCCGTCAAGGCTTATATGGCCAGCGTTATTTCAAGGAGAAATTAGGCGTCACAGCGAAGGTGGGTTATAACGTCGATAGCTTTGGACATCACGGCATGCTGCCGCAAATATTGCTCAAAAGCGGTATGCCTTATTATATTTTTATGCGTCCTATGCCTAATGAGAAAGGCTTGCCTGGTCGTCTATTTCACTGGGAATCGGATGATGGCAGCCGCGTGCTGACCTACCGGATACCATTTGAGTACTGCACATGGGGCAAGGACCTCGAGAAGCATGTTCGCCGTTGTATGGAAGAGCTGAAGGATCCCTTTGGCAACTTGATGGTTTTCTACGGGGTTGGTAACCACGGGGGAGGCCCAACGAAAGAAAATATCGACAGCATCAAACGGATGAATGGGCTGCCTGAATTTCCGACAATGGAGATGGCTGCACCGAATGAATTTTTCGCTGATATGGAAGCCATGCAGCTGCCAATTCCAGTTGTCCACGACGATCTTCAGCACCATGCCAGTGGTTGTTATGCGGTTCATTCGGGGATTAAGCATTGGAATCGTCAAGCTGAGAATAAACTCATCGCTGCTGAAAAATGGTCCTCATGGGCTGAATTAAGAACAGGGCAAGCCTATCCAACAGATTTTCATCGTGCATGGAAAAATGTGTTGTTTAACCAATTCCATGATATCCTTGCCGGAACTAGTCTTGAATCGGCATATGAGGATGCACGCAATATGCACGGTGAAGCGATGACGATTGCAGAGCGTGGCCTGAACTATGCGATACAATCCATTTCTTGGCATATCGGCATTGAACAGGAAGATGGCATGAAGCCAATCGTTGTATTTAATCCTCATTCTTGGGAAAGCACCGTTAATATCGAGTTAGAAATTGGCGGCATCAAGGATACGACGATACTGGTAGATGAGAACGGCAAGCAGGTTCACTTCCAATTGGTGCAATCTCAGGCAACGGCTGGCGGCAGATACCGTCTTAGCTTTATTGCCCAGCTGCCGTCCATGGGGTACCGGGTGTATAAGGTGCTAACAGCTTCACAGGAACCCAAATTGGTATCACAACCGATTAAAGCGAATGATTATGCGTTGGAAAATGATAGATTCCGCCTGGAATTTGATCCGAAGACAGGCTTCATTTCCAGCTTATTTGATAAAAAAGTAAATGTTGAAGTTTTCCGCGGACCCGCGGCGAGACCCGACGTTATTGAAGATAAGTCAGATACTTGGAGTCATAATGTTTTTCATTTCAACAATAAGGTTGGCGAATTTATAGCAACAAGCGTTCAACGCGTCGAGCATGGCCCGGTTAAATCAGTCATCAGAGTCACAAGCGAATATGGCAGCTCCAAGATCGTGCAGGATTTCACCTTGTATAAACAATTGGACTATATCGATGTCAAAGTGACAGTGGATTGGCGTGAACAGTTTAAAATGTTGAAATTGGTATTCCCAATTAATTTGGTATTTACGAAACAGACGTATGAGATCCCATACGGCTTCAAGGAACGGGAGCATAATGGGGAAGAAGAGCCAGGTCAAAGCTGGGTAGATTATGGCGGCATTTTGCGTGACATTGGAGAGCACGGAGGAACTTCCTATGGTGTTTCCCTGATGAATGATGCGAAATACAGCTACAGCATTATGAATAAAGAGCTGGCGATGACGGTGATACGCAGCCCGATTTATGCCCATCATGATCCTGTAGTTCCAGAGCCTAAGGGGCACTATTCCTTTATCGATCAAGGCATTCAGACGTTTAATTACAGACTGCAGCCGCATCAAGGCAGCTGGGAGCAGGCTGGAACGGTTAAGCATGCACTGGAGTTAAATCAGCGTCCGATTACGATTATCGAATCTTACCATGAGGGAGAGCTTCCACAGAAGGATTCCTATTTGACGGTAGATAAGGACAACATCATCGTCAGTGTAGTGAAAAAAGCCGAAGAAGGCAGCGATCTGATTATTCGCGCTTATGAGACAACGCGAGAAACGACCGAAGCGACCATTCGATTACCTCACTTGAATCGTGAAATTACAGCCAAATTCGGTCCTTGTGAAATTAAAACCTTCCGTGTTCCTTCTGATCCGAGCCTCTCGGTGACAGAGACGGATCTAATCGAGTGGTAAGGCGGTGTCAGAGATGGCAATAAAGCAAATTAGTTTGAACGGAAGCGATTGGCTCTTCAAAGACTTCTTGGGTGAGGACTGGATATGGCGACATGCAGAAAAACCAGACTCCAAAGATAGTCGTTGGTGGAGGAAAGGAACGGTTCCTGGAACCGTTCTCTATGACCTTTGGCAAAATGGTGAGGTTTCGGACCCCTACTTTGAGCGTAATAGTCTTTTGGCGGAATGGGTGCCTGAACGAACGTGGATTTATAAAAAATCGTTCGACATCGATGCTTCCATGTTGGGTCAACGTGTCCAGCTTCATTTTAAGGGTGTTGATTTTGAGGCGCAGTTTTTTCTGAATGGTGCCAAAATTGGTCATCACAAAGGCATGTTTACGGCAGCCGTATTTGATGTCACGGATATCCTTCATTATGGCGGGTCGAATCTATTGTCTGTTGTCATTGAAAAAGCACCGGACGAACAGCCGCAGGTTAGCAAAACAAGCTACGTTCGCGAACATAAAAGCCGGATGACGTATTGGTGGGATTTCTGCCCGCGGATGATACATCAAGGGATATGGGACGATGTGTATTTGGATGTCACGGGTCCGATTCGTATCGAGGATATTTATGTGAGGTCAACGCTTTCCAATGATTTTGGGCTAGCTAATCTTACGATAGATTCGACGATTTCCTCTGGGAAACAAGCGGAAGTACGTGTGGAGACCTGCATTTTTTCAGGTGATGAGCAAGTAAGTTCTGTCGTATCTGTTCACCTCGTTAATGAGGGGGAAACCAAGCTTAGCTCGATTGTTGAGCTTAACCATCCGCGTCTATGGGAGCCGAACGGTTCGGGCGAAGCCCATTTGTATCAAGTCCGGATTAACGTGTTTGAAAAGATAAATGAGCCAGAGCGGCGTGCCGACAGCCAGCTTAGTTCAGTTAAAGAAACAACCTTCGGCATTCGAACAGTTGCCTGGCATCGGAATGAAACACCTGATCAAACGGCAAGGCCTTATGTGCTAGTGGTCAATGAGCATAAAACGTACATCAAAGGTTGGAACTGGGTACCTATGGATGTCATGTATGGTAGAGAGCAGCCGGCTAAGCTAGAAAGACTGTTAACGCTAGCCAAACAAGCAGGAGTTAATATGCTGCGAGTATGGGGTGGTGGGCTGATTGAGAAGGATGCCTTCTATGAGCTGTGCAATCGTTATGGCATCATGGTTTGGCAGGAATTCATCCAATCCAGCTCTGGGATTGCGAACAAACCGAGTGAAGATGAGGCTTTTATCACGATGATGGTGCAGGAAGCTGAACAAATCATTCCGAGAAAGAGAAATCATCCTTCTCTTGTTCTGTGGTGTGGAGGTAACGAGCTGCAGGATAGCGATGATCGGCCTCTTGACGATACGGAGCCCGTATTGGAAGCCCTTAAACAAGTGGTTGAAACTTTGCATCCAGATGCGCTTTGGCTGCCGACATCGCCTACCGGTCGATGCTTCTCAAATACGCTGGACAACATTGAGCAGGATCCTACTGGGCAGCATGACGTGCATGGCCCTTGGGAGTTTCAGGGGTTGTCGCAGCAATATGAGCTCTATAACAAAGGAACCTCGCTGCTTCATAGTGAGTTCGGCGTAGAGGGAATGACGCATTTAAAGACGCTGAACTATACGATTTCGGAGTCCAACCAGTGGCCAGCAACCCGGGATAATCCTATTTATTTTCACCGAGGTTCTTGGTGGATTAATGAACCTATGATCCAGTCCTCCTTCGGTAATGAGCTTCATCATCCAGAGGCGCTGATACGCGCAAGTCAGTTTCTACAAGCAGAGGGACTAAGGTATGCGGTAGAATCTAATCTTCGACGGATGTGGCAAAATAGCGGAACACTCCCATGGCAGTTTAATGAGCCATTCCCGAATGCTTATTGTACTTCCGCGCTTGATTACTTTACGAACCCTAAGCCGATTTACTACGCGATGGCTAAAGCCTATCAAACTATACAAGTTTCAGCCAGCTTTGCTACGATTGCATGGGAAGGTCGGGAAACTTTTAAAGCGGATGTATGGGGTGTTCAGACAGATAGGATCGAACTGGGAGAGTTAACCTCGCAATGGCGTTTAGTTGGAGCAAGCGGACACCTATATGCCGAAGCCGAGTGGCAAGGGAAAGTAGTGCCCAATGCGGCAATTCGACTTGGGACGTTTGAACTGCCTCTCCAGCAGCTGCAAGAGGATGTGTTCTTCTTCCGCATCAATCTAGTAAACGCCGCGAAGGAAGTTATTAGCAGTAATTGCTATCCTTTTAGCGTTAAAGCTAATTTGGTACCGATGTTAGTACTACCCCAAACTAGCCTACAGGTGGAGAAGACTCTTACGGAAAAAGGGGGAGTCTGGCAGCTTCAAGTTACGAATGTTGGCACACATGCTGCTTTTATTGTTCATCTGGAGGATGCTCGTTCGGTAACGGCAGAAGACTATGTTTATTATTCGGATAATGATTTCTCCTTATTCCCAGGCGAAAGTAAGACAATTAACGTCAGGTGGAGCTCCATTCCTGAAGCTGACAGGAAACTGAACGTATCTGCTTGGAACAGCCCGGTTCAGCACATTTGATGATCGTTAGGACTTAATAGCCTCTTTTAAAGGGGGATTTTACGGGAAACTCTCTTGACAACCCTACTAAGAAAAGCGATATTAGAATTTGCATATCTTCATTGAGAAATCCCCAATCAGAAATCCCTTTCTGATTCGGAAACTAATAGTGTAAAGGTATTCGAGGATTAGAGGGGGATAAAAATTATGATTGCCATACATCGCAGAACCAAAATAAAAGAAATTCTCTTCCAAGAACGCAGTGTTAAAGTAGCTGATTTGGTGAAGGAATTCAATGTCTCCGAAGAAACCATTCGTCGCGATCTGAACCAATTGGAGCAGGAAGGCATCATTCAAAAAAATTATGGCGGCGCCATTTTAATGGAAGAATTACAAAATAATTCACAAATTATTCCTCCAGTTGAGCAGCGGAGATTCCAATTTTACGAGGAGAAAGATGCGATCGGGAAAATGGCCGCTTCGCTGGTGGAAGGCAATCAAATCGTCATATTAGACGCTGGTTCAACAACCTGGTGTGTGGCTCGTCACCTACGAAATGTGCCAAAGCTAATGGTGGTTACGAACGGGACAGATGTAGCGGAGGAAAGCAGTCAAAATGAAGATGCTTCAGTCTTTGTAATTGGCGGGAAGCTAATTAAGAAATCAATGAGTCTTGTAGGTCCCCAAGCGGAACTAGAGCTGCAAAAATATAATGCCGATTTCTCCTTTTTAGGCGCTTCTGGGATAACCATGCGTAAAGGATTTACAAGCTCTGATCTCTATGAAGCTGAAGTAAAGCGAGCCATGATATCAGCAGGACAAAAGATTGTCATTGTTGCGGATCACAGTAAATTCGAGCGGCAAGGTCTGGTCTCTTTTTCTAGCTTTCAAGATGTTGATATTCTGGTTACAAGTGACTTAGTAGAACCGAGTATTCTTGATGAAATCCGCCAGTGCGGTGTGCAGGTGATTGTTTGTCCTGTGAAGGAATTGATCCTTTATGAAGACGAATGAGAGTTAAAGCAACAGTGAAAAATAGTGGGTGGTCCGAAAGAAGCCTCTGTGGCATCTAGGACCCCTGCTTTTTTTGCTACTAAAATGCGGATATTTGATGTATAACATACAGCTTCTCAACTCAATTGTGTAGGTTTGATACAAATGAATCTGAACAACAACGGGGTTTGTTTATCTGTTAAATTAAGTATTGACAATCTCATGTGTAAGCGATAACATGTAAATATAGAAATCGCCATAATTGAAAGTGGGAACGATCCCAAACAAATGTGAAAAACGTAATAGGCAGGCTCCTTTTTTTGAAAACAAAATGGGAACGTTCTCAAAAAGTGTGGCCTACCATCAAAGTAAGCAAAAAAACAATCTTTTATCCTTAAAAATGGGAACGTTCCCGAAAATGCAAATTCAATCGCTATGTTCGAATATAGAGGGGGGCAGCCGATGAATCCTACGATTCATGACGTCGCAAGAGTAGCGAACACATCCAAAAGTACAGTATCACGTTATTTAAATGGTCAAAAAGTAAAGAAAGCAACAGAAGAGGCCTTAGAGAGGGCGATTATAACTCTTAATTATCATCGGAATGAAAATGCTCGAAGATTAGTCATGAGTCGGACGAATACGATCGGTATCGTGGTCGACAACATTTCGAACATATTCTACTCGGGCATTATTAGAGGGATTGAAGCCGTAGCCATTAAGAAAGGCTATAACTGTATATTCTATAGTGGAACGTCAAATGCCAAACAAGAGGCGTCCTTCCTCCATCTACTTTTTGAAGGACAGGTTGACGGTATTATCCTTCTTAGCTTCCAGAAGCGGGATCCACTTGAACTGGAGCGAATGATGGATGTTCCGTATCCGCTTGCATTAATTGGCGATCATGGGGAAATGGACGGCTTATTCTCCGTTGATATCGACAACGCATCTGGGGTTGCTGATCTGGTTACCTACCTGCATGAATTAGGGCATCGTCGAGTAGCCTATATTTCGGGTCCTGCTCACATGGGACCAATTAAGTACCGGTTGAAAGGCTTGCAGCAGAAGATGCACGAATTGCACATAGAATTCCGTCCTGAGTGGGTCGTGTCGTCGGATTGGACGAATCAAGGCGGATACGAAGCCATGAAAGAGCTGCTTAAAGAAGAAGGCTTTACAGCAGTCATTGCCTCCAGTGATGAAACAGCAATCGGTGCACTTCGCGCGTTACAGGAACAAGGGATTCAAGTGCCTAACCAAATGTCGATTGTCGGATTTGACGATATTACCTTGTCGAGTTGGGTCTCCCCGCCATTGACAACAGTTCGTCAGCCTCTACAAGACGTTGGGATGAAGGCTGCGGAAGGCTTGTTTGCCCAAATAGAAGGAGAAGAAGTAGAGAGAACGTCTCATTTATTTAAACCTACACTGATGATTCGTCAATCTTGTACCAAACTTTAGAAAAGAGTTGAGACCGATGATTTCAAAAATCAACAAGTCGAATTACGGTTATCTATTTATAGCTCCATTTTTCATAGGATTTGGCATCTTTGGTTTGATTCCGATTTTATATACGTTTTATTTAAGCTTTACAAAATGGGATGGATTTACAGATCCTGTTTATGTCGGTTTGGCCAATTATTCACGTCTTTTACATGATACGTACTTCTATCAAACGATAGGGAACACCTTGATTATTTGGGTCATGTCTATTGTTCCACAGCTGATCATTGCCCTCATTCTTGCGATTATTTTGAATGAGAAATTCATTCGCGGCAAGCATTTTTTCAGGGCTGTGTACTACTTTCCACATATCATTACACCAATTACGCTTGGCGTCATGTTCAGCTTAATGTTTGACTGGCAAACGGGTTCGGTGAATAAAGTGTTGATGGATTTAGGAATCGTTAGCGAGCCGGTGAACTGGTTTAGCAGCCCTTGGTGGTCGCGAACGATTGTATCGGCCGTTATTTGCTGGCAATATTTCGGATTTAATCTGATCGTGTTTATCGCGGGACTGCAATCCATTTCTGATGAAGTGTATGAAGCGGCCAAGATGGATGGCGCGAATAAATGGAAAAGCACCCTATATATTACGCTGCCTATGCTGCGTCCTGTCTTTCTGTTCACCTTCATTACTTCCGTAATTGGTGGTCTGCAATTGTTTGATGCTCCACTGATGCTCGGAGATGGTCCTAATAATACGACCCGAACTATGGTTATGTACCTCTATCAAACCGCATTCAAAAATTTCGATTACAGCTACGGAGCAACAGTCGCGTATGGTATTTTCGTTGTTGTCATGATTTTGACGGCCATCACAGCGAAAGCTTCAAAGCTTAATGAGTAGGAGGTGACGACCCTTGATTAAGAAAGCGTTTCAATTCGATTGGTTTATTTTGAAAATCATCATCTATGTGATGTTAATTGCGATAGCTTTGACTTGCTTACTGCCTTTTTACAGCATGATGATTACTTCCACGCACACGAATTCAGACATTGCCCGGAAGCTGCTTATCGTTCCTGGAGACCAGTTCTTAGTGAACTATCATAGGCTCATTGAAACCGTTAACATCTGGCGTGGTTTAGGAAATACGCTATTCATCACGATAACGGCGACGCTCATTAATGTATATTTTGCTGCGTTAGCTGGGTATGGATTCTCGAAATACAACTTTCGTTATAAAGGCGTATTATTCATGATTACCCTAGGGACGATGATGATTCCTGGACAATTGGGGATTATCGGATTTTATAAATTAATGGATGTTTTCCATATGTTGAACACTTATTATCCGCTCTTGCTTACGTCAATCTACAACGCATTCGGTATTTTTCTAGTCAAACAGTTCGCGGACACATCGGTACCAACCGAAATTATCGAATCCGGAAGAATCGACGGGTATGGTGAAATGCAGCTTTTCCATCGCATCATTTTACCGTTAATGAGTCCTGCACTTGCCACGCTAGCGATCTTTGCTTTCATTGGGAAATGGAACGACTTTTTAGTTCCGATGATTATATTGTTTGATGCCGACATGCAAACCTTGCCAGTCATGATTGCGAGTGTCAAATCGCAGTTTTCATCCGATTTTGGCGCTCAATATGTAGGAATTGTAATATCGGTCGTTCCGATCTTGGTATTCTTCTCTTTTATGTCCAAGCGAATTATTAACGGGGTTGCGGCTGGGGCCGTGAAGGGCTGACGCGTAGACATTGAGAGGAGTGATGCGTGTCAATATTTTATCGTCATTTTAACCAGCAAAACATCACTTATACTTGTAAATTAACTCTAAGGGGCGATATATCTTGAAAGCACAAAAATGGGCTTCTATTTTAATGACAACGGTACTTGCGACAGGTGTTCTAACGGCTTGTGGTTCTAAACCAAATAACAATAGTACAGCAACGAATAGTCCTGCGGCATCAGTCGCACCGGTAGATCCGGCTAAGCTGTCTGGAACTCTTTCCCTATGGACTTTCTTTGATGGAACAAAAGGCATTGCGACAGCATTTGAGAAGAAATATCCGAATGTCAAAGTTGACGTTAAGGTGTTCCCTGGCGATCAATACCAAATCAAACTTTTGTCAGCACTGCAATCTGGTAAAGATGTGCCCGACGTACTTGACCTTGAAAGAAGTTATGTTGGTAAATTCATTGAATCTCCATTCTTGATGGATCTAGCACCAATTGGCGCAGCTGATTTAGTGAAAAACTACATTCCCTATGTTTCTGAGCTTGGCAAATCGTCGGATGGCAAAATCAAAGCGATTTCCGACCAATCCTCTCCTGGCGGCTTCTGGTATTTGAAAGAAAATGCGAAAAAGTACCTGGGTACGGATGATTCGACTCAAATCAGCGAAATGGTCAACAGCTACGATAAAATCGTTGAGCTTGGTAAAAAAGTTGCAAAGCAAAGCGATGGCAAGGTTCATTTAATCGCGAATGCAGGGGACTTGTTTGACATTGCCAGCTACAATACACAGCCTTTCTATTTGAATGGCAAATTAAATATCGATCCAAGATGGGAAAAAGTATATAACAGCCAAAAAGAGATTCGTACAAATAACGTAGATGGAAAATTGCCATTCATGTCAGCGGGCTGGGGTAATGCGCTCAATGACGGAAGTGTTGTGTTAGTAGCAATGCCAGCTTGGGCAACATTCATGATCGGTAACAAAGACAACAAAGCGGTTGGTAAGTTTGGCGTTGCCAAAACACCAGAAGGCTTCTACAACGGCGGAACATTCCGTGCGATTTATAATAAAACGGCCAATAAAGACATCGCTGCTGAATTTATCAAATTCTCGGCAAGCGCTGAATGGCAGAACGCAGATCTATTGGCAAGAGGGAACATGCCAGCGCTTCAAAGCGTTTACGATGCAAATCTAGATAAGTACACGGCTCCGTTAACTGGCGATCAAAAAGTGCTGCAGCCTTACTACGCTATGATGAAGTCGATGCCAGTCATTAAGTCCGACAAATACAGCGATTCGATTCTTAGCTTGTGGAGAAAAACAGCAGGTCAAGGAATTACAGACAATAAAAGCTATGCGAATGTTGTAGCAGCCTTCCAAAAAGAAGTGAAAGCAGCGTTCCCTGAGCTTCAATAATTGAAAAAAAGAAAAGCGGCTGTTTCGTAAAGAAACAGCCGCATATTTAGAAGGAGAGAGACCAGCTAATGAGCATCCTTCATGATTATGTTAACCGAATCCGCATCATTGACGGTCATGAACACCTCGCAACACCGCAAATTCGAAAAAAAGAAAATCATGATTTGTTTTCCCTGCTGCATTACTTGGACTCTGACTTTTATAGCGCTGGCATGAAAATGGGTGCGTTAGGAAGGCAAAGTTCACTAGATGTGGAACAAAAGGCTTCCTTGTTTATAGACTATTGGCATCAAACGAAAAATACAACGTATGCCCGGATGTTTCGTACAGCAATGGAAGATTTATATGAGCTCAACGAGTGGAACGTGAATGGCCTACTAGAGGCGAATGAAAAAGTGTCCCAAGCAACGCACAATCCTAATTGGTATGAGCATGTGATGGTCCAAAAGTCCGGGATTGATCTTGCCTTTACACTAATCCAAACAACGAAATTGGCGTACGAGCGTTTTCGTCCCATCATGTTTATGGATTTTACTTTCAAACTACGAACATTGAAGGATATAACTACTGTCGAGAGAATGTCTGGCGTTACGGTCTATCAGCTGCGCCAATATTTGGAGGCAGTAGATACCTTATTGCATAAATATGTTCAGGAAGGCATGGTCGCAACAAAGTTAGGGCATGCCTACTGGCGCTCTCTATCCTGCGGTAAACCCACCTTCCATGAAGCAGAGCTGGCTTTCAATCGTCTGCTCGGCTTTACACTGGAGGAATCGCTCTCACAAGCCGAAACACAAGCGCTGCAGGACTATTTAATCCATTTTATCATCCAGCGTTCGATTGCCTATGATCTACCGATTCAAATTCATACAGGTCATCATGAAGTAAGTGTTTCTTCCAACGGTAACACATTAACGAATTCGAACGTGGAATTGTTGATTCCACTGCTGCTGGAATACACGGAAGCAAGGTTTGTTCTGCTCCACAGCGGATACCCTTATTATTTGCCCTATCTAAGCCTTGTAAAAAATTTCCCGAACGTCTACGCAGATTTTACATGGGTGTACATCATTTCGCCGACGGCGGCTAAACAAATTATGCATCAGGTGATTGAAATGGTGCCAATGACGAAAATTCAAGGCTTTGGCGGCGATTATAACTTTATCGAAGGGACATATGCCCACCAGAAGCTGGCCCGCAAAGTGGTGGCAGATGTATTGACGGAAAAGGTGGCCGAAGGCGCACTTGACGAATCAGAAGCCATGACCTTTGCTGATCGGATTTTCCGAACGAATTTAATCGAATTATATAAGCTGAAGGGTTTGGAGGAATAGCGATGCAGTGGAAGTTATCGGATAACAGCTTAGAAAATGCAGGGAAGGCATTTGAGATTACTACGGCTGAATCCAAGCAGCAAGCAAGTCTTCGATTTTCCAATTTGTTATCAGCAAGTAGCAGGAACGGGGAACAGGAAATCGTACCCGTCGATGAGATAACGTCAACATCTGAAGGGCTGCAGGCTTCTGGGCAATCGGAAAGCTTTGAAGTACGGTCAAACTGGAAACAGATGAGCGATATTTGCGATTATTTCGAAGTATTTATGGATGTGGCGTACAAGGGCAAGCAAGCTTCTGCTTACAATTTGCAGTTTGGCTGCAGCCTTGAAGGAACGGGCAAACCGGATTGGATGATTCCCGGCGCTTTTTACAAAGAGAATCGATTCGAAAAAAATCTGCGCCCTTACCCTCGCTATGACTTTAAAGGTGGCGACCCTCAGCAAATGGTATCCGATTATTGGTCATTTCGTGCTGATCGTGCAGCTCTTCCCGCTGTGTTCGCATGGAATGACGGGATGTGCGGAGCTCTTTGTACGGATGAAATGTCCCCGCTTGGACTTAGTGGTCTAGGCTTTCGAGGCAATGCAGCAGGGACGGAAATTTGGCTTAACTTTCCCTACAAGGAGGAGCCCGTTACATTCATTGGAAACGCCGTGCCAGCACCAGCGGATCTGCATATGCATACGTTCCAACCGGGTGAGAAAGTAGAGTTTCACTTCTATGTTTACGCAGGTACTTCTGACGCGCATAGCTACAATCCATTCGTTCGCCAAATGTACGCCATACATCGTCAAGTAAATGGGCTGAATCCATGGATGGGCTTGGAGCAAGCAGCAGAACTAACGGCTCATGGCCTGTACGAATGGCACTATGATAAAGAGAACGACATTCTTAGAGAAACAGCTGCTTTCGACCGAGAGTTTAACAACAATGTCAAAGGTATGGGCGATCGTCCGCACATGCATGTCAGTTGGGTAAGCGGTGTACCTTATGCCTATGCTTTGCTGACTTATGGCAGGAAAAAAGAGGCTTCATCCTATATGGAAGCAGGCATCCGAGTCTTAGATAAAATCGCTACAGGGCTTGCGCCGTGCGGAACGTTCTGGGCCTCATGGGAGCTCGGGAGAGGCTGGACGGCGGGCTGGAATCCGAAAAAGACGTGGCTGCAGGCCCGAACGGTATCTGAAGCAACGATGTTCCTTGTTCGGGCGCTTGCTTTTGAGAGAGAAGCAGGTTTCATGCATCCTGAATGGGAGCATGCTGTTCTTTCCAATCTTCGTTTCGCGGCGGAACATCAGCGTTCCGATGGGAACTTCGGCTCCTACTATGATTGTGAGACTGGCGAAGTACAGGAGTGGGATGGCGCAGGCGGTATGCTGTGGATTGCAGCTCTTCTGGAGGGAGCCGCTTACTTTGAAGACGAAGGTTTCGCAGCTGCTGCAGTTCGGGGAGGAAACTATTACGAACGATTCATTCGTGACGAATATATATATGGCGCTCCCGAGGACGTCCACTTAACACCGACTTCGGAAGATGCTTACAACGCTGTCGTGTCCTACGTTCTGTTGTATGAGTTCAATCGTCAGCCGCTCTGGTTGAAGCTTGCTTCTAGTGCAGCGGATTGGATGATGACTTTCCGTTGGACGTACAACTTGCAATTTCCTAAACATTCTCTTCTGGCACAGTATGATTACTGTTCACGCGGAGCGGATCAGGCCTCAACCTCCAATCAACATTTACACAATTATGGACTTTTTGCAGTACCGGAAATGCTTCGGTTATGGACTTATACAGGAGACCGATATTATCTAGATCGTACGCGAGATCATATTTCTTGCTTCCTGCAGTTTATCGCGCGCGAAGACGGCGACTTCAATGCTTACAAAGGTATGGTAACAGAACGTTTCTACAATACGAATTGCTTCCAGCCGAAGGGCATGATGCTGACGTTATCCCATTCATGGTGCATTGGACTCATTTTATACGCGGCTCAGGCCTCCTTACCTTATGAAAATGAATTAGATTTATACGAGCGATAATTGAAGTGCACTAAGGTAAAATAGGCTGCTAAGCAGCCTATGGAACTTTTGGGAACGTGCCCAAAATTCCAAAAAATGTGCTGCAAACAGGCAAAGGAGCGAGTTCGATGACAAAAAAACTAGCCATTATCCATACAACACCTGTAACGGTGGAAAGTTTAAAAGCATTAGCCGTAGAGATTCTGCCTGGGGTTGAAGTGATGAACTGGGTGGATGATTCCATTTTGCCGCAGCTCGCAGCGAATGGCGGGCAAATCAATGAGATTGAAGAGCGGTTCCTTCAGTACGCTCAAATTGCCGAGAAAGCAGGTGCTTCTTGCATTTTGAGCGCTTGCTCGTCCATTGGTGAGCTGGTTGCCCGTGTACAGCCTGAGCTCTGTATTCCCATCATTCGTATCGACGACCCGATGGCTGCGTTGGCGGTGAATTCAGCACTCAAGATTGGTGTTGCGGCAACGCTCGAAACGACATTGCAGCCGACCAAACGAATGCTCGTCAGCAAAGCGGAGCAAGCTGGCAAAGCGGTACAAATTGATACAGTCGTCGCAAAATCTGCTTATCAGAAGCTCCTCGCTGGAGATAAAGAGGGACATGATGAAGAACTGGCATCTGTACTCCGTAATCTCGCAGCCCATACGGATGTCGTTGTGCTTGCGCAGGCTTCTATGGCCCGCGTGGTTTCGCAATTTGCTCCAGAGGAACAAGCGCGTTTTCTCAGCAGCCCGCGTTTAGGTATGCTGCGGGTTAAACAAGTCATGGATCAACAATAGCTTTAGCTCATTATTAGAAGCTTTATTAAAAGGAGTTATACAACAATGACAAACACAACACCAACTTCACCGGTAATCACATTAAAACAAGCTCTTGAAATTTCTGAAGCGAACCATTTTGCGATTGGCTCTTTCTCGCCGCGTTATACCCCAATGATTGCTGCCGTTCTGAAGGCGGGACAAATTGCAAACTCACCGTTAATTGTTCAAATTTCACATAAAGAATTGATTCGTTATGGGATTACAGCAGCTGAATTTGGAGAAGAATTTTACCGTCAAGTAAAAGAGCAGCAAATCACAGTTCCTGTCGTACTGCATTTGGATCACACAAAGGAATTAGAAACCATTAAAGAAGCAATTGCAGCAGGCTTTACGTCGGTCATGATTGATGCATCCGAGAAACCGTTTGCTGAAAATGCGCAGATTAGCAAGGAAGTTGTGGAATATGCCCATACGAAAGGCGTTTCCGTAGAAGCCGAGCTGGGCATGATTGGCACAACAGACTTCGTAGAAACGGATAAAGATGAAGAGTTATATACGAATCCACAGGAAGCGGCTGAGTTTGTAGCGATGACTGGTGTTGATGCGCTGGCTGTGTCTTGCGGTACCGCGCATGGCGTGTATGTCGTGAAGCAGCCGAAAATCGACTATGACCGCCTGATGGAAATTCGCAGATTGACTCCGGTTCATCTTGTCCTGCATGGCGGTTCGGGCGTACCTCCTGAAATGATGCGCAGAGCCTACCAATTGCCAGGCGGCGGTGTTAGCAAAGTGAATATCGCAACAGATTTGGAGCTTTCGCTGCTCAAAGCACTTGGACGTGAAGAACGGATGACCAATGAAGAATGTAGGAACTTAGCGCCAGATATGCTGCAAGTTGGTCGTGATGCCGTCACTCAAACAGTGATGGAAAAAATGAAGCATTTTTTGAACAGCGCTGGTAAAGCGGACGTTTTTAACAAATAGATCGGGGGATATTCTCAATGAAAGATAACAAACTCTATATGATTGGTAACGCACATCTGGATCCGGTTTGGTTATGGCAATGGCAGGAAGGATTCCAAGAGGCGAAGGCTACATTCCGTTCTGCTCTAGACCGAATGACAGAGTCCGAAGATTTTATTTTCACTTCCAGTTCTGCTGCGATGTACGAATGGATTGAAAATAACGAGCCTAAGATGTTCGCGGAAATTAAAAAGCGTGTGCAGGAAGGACGCTGGAATATTGTCGGCGGTTGGTGGATTCAACCTGACTGCAACATTCCGAATGGAGAATCCTTCGTCCGTCAAGGGCTGTACGGTCAACATTACTTCAAAGAGAAGTTCGGGGTAACAGCTAAAGTCGGTTATAACGTAGACAGCTTTGGGCATAACGGTATGCTGCCGCAAATTCTGAAGAAGAGCGGGATGGATTATTACGTGATGATGCGTCCGATGCCGAATGAAAAAGGGCTGCCAAGCCGTCTGTTCATGTGGGAATCGGATGATGGCTCACAAGTGATGACATTCCGTATCATGTATGAATATTTGTCTTGGGGCAAGGACTTGGAAAACCATGTTCGCCGCTGCCTGGGTGAATTCAAAGAGCCGCTCAATGAATTGATGCTGTTCTATGGCGTTGGTAATCATGGGGGCGGTCCAACGAAAGAAAATATCGAGAGCATTCGCCGTATGAACGAGGATCCATCGCTGCCTAAGCTGGAGTTTGCAACGCCGGATGCATATTTCAAAGAGATGGAAAGCAAGAACTTAAAGCTGCCGGTCGTTCATGATGATTTGCAGCACCATGCTAGCGGATGCTACGCAGCGCATTCAGGCATCAAGCATTGGAATCGCAAAGCAGAGAATCGATTGATGGCCGCAGAGAAGTACTCGGCGCTTGCTTCATGGATCACGGGTCAACCTTATCCTGCGGAGTTCAAGCAAGCTTGGAAAAATGTGCTCTTTAATCAGTTCCATGACATATTAGCAGGAACCAGCTTGGAGTCTGCTTATGAAGACGCGATGTATTTGTATGGGGAAGCCATGGCTATCGCGGATCGTTCCCTTAATTATGCGGTTCAATCTTTATCTTGGAGCATCAACATTGAGCAGGATGTAACCATGAAGCCGATTGTTGTTTTTAATCCTCATGTATGGGAAAGCCGTGTAAACGTTGAGCTGGAAGTAGGAGGCATCAAACCCACTACTGTTTTGCTTGATGACAAGGGGAATCCAGTACCATTCCAGACGGTGCAATCACAAGCTTCTGCCAATGGCCGTTTCCGTCTTAGCTTTATGGCTGAGCTGCCTTCTATGGGATATCGGGTGTACAAATTGGTGGCGGAGTCAGCCTCGCATAAACCGGTTGGTGAGCCCATTCAAGCAAGCGACTTAGTTATGGAGAATAAGCGTTTTCGCTTGGAGTTCGATAAAGAAACAGGCTACATCAAGAGCCTGCATGATAAAGTGGTCGATCATGAAGTGTTTAAAGGAGATGGAGCCAAGCCCATCGTCTTGGATGATAAATCGGATACTTGGAGCCATGATGTGCTGCATTTTAACCAAAAGGCGGGCACATTCAAGGCGAAAAAGGTGTTCCGTGTCGAGCATGGTCCCGTTAAATCGGTTATCCGTGTTGTCAGTGAGTATGGCAGCTCAAAGCTAGTTCAAGATTTCGCCATGTATCCGGACCGCGATCAAATCGATGTACAGGTGATGGTGGATTGGCGCGAATCCTTCAAAATGTTGAAGCTGGTTTTCCCGGTGAATGTCATCTTTAGCAAGCAAACCTACGAAATTCCTTACGGTACGATTGAACGTGAACATAACGGCGAAGAAGAACCAGGATTAACCTGGATTGATTACTCAGGTGTAACTCGTAAAAGCAACATCATGTACGGCCTCAGCCTAATGAATGATGCCAAATACAGCTACAGCATTCATAACCAAGATATGGCGTTGACTGTATTGAGAAGTCCTATTTATGCGCACCATGTGCCTTATGAGCCAGATCCGAACGGCGAGTATTCCTTTATCGATCAGGGCATTCAGCGTTTCTCTTACTCCTTACTGCCTCATGAAGGTACTTGGGAGCAGGCAGGTACGGTGAAGCGTGCAGCTGAGCTGAACTGCAAGCCGATTGCGGTTATTGAATCGTTCCATGAGGGTGAGCTCGCTCAAACTGATTCCTATGTGAAAGTAAACCGCGACAATATCGTTGTTAGTGCGATCAAGAAAGCCGAAGACAATGAGGACCTCATTATTCGCGTCTATGAGACGAATAAATCTGCTACGTCAGCCGAGATTGAGCTGCCTAGATGGAAGCGTGTCATTAAGGCGGATTTTAACCCATGCGAGATCAAGACCTTCCGCGTGCCAAAGAATCCGGAATTGCCGATCAAAGAAACCAATATGCTGGAATGGGATGTGGAGTAGATGGAGACATTGGTTTGGCAGCAGCTGCAGGAAGCTGGGCGTTACATGCTGAATAACGGCTTGGCTTGGGGAAACGCAGGCAATATCAGTGCGCGAACCAAAGCTGACCACTATTTAATTACAGCAAGCGGTACAGACCTTGGGGAACTGGGCGAAGACGACTTCGTTGAGTGCTCTTTATTGGGCAGCACCTCGTCCTCTGCGACTGGGAAGAAGCCTTCCAAAGAAGTGCCCATGCACCAAGCCATTTACGAAACTCGTCCTGATGTAGGGGCTGTGCTTCATGCTTCACCCTTTTACAGCACGATGCTTGCCTGCTCGGCAGAACATTTGCCATCCGAATGGTTTGTTGAAACGATGTATTATCTGGAACGCATAGAACGCGTTCCTTATTTTCATCCAGGTTCACGTGAGCTTGGTGATGCAGTGCGGGAGAAGGCCAGCAAAGCGAATGTGCTTTTCCTCGAAAATCACGGTGTGCTTGTTTATGACAAGAATGTGAAGGAAGCACGCATGGCCATGCACACACTTGAAATGGCTTGCAAGATGTATGTGATGGCGAAGAGTTCGGGGATTTCCCTGCGCAAGCTGCCAGAATACGTGGTTCAAAGCTTCTTGAACGAGTCGGGCTATAGGCCAAGAAGGAGGTTCTCCGATTGATTGGTATTATCGCAGACGATATTACAGGGGCTAATGACATCGGCATCATGTACGCTAAGGCAAACATCAGCACACATGTCTACCCGATGGAGGCGTGGACTGGGAGAGAACAGAGCAGTGGCGCCGATCCGGAAGTGCTTGTTCTCGATACGCACTCCCGATTAGATACGCCGGATGATGCTTACACGAAGGTGTACCAGATGACGAAGCGGCTGCAGGAAGCTGGGTGCGCACGATTTATCAATAAAACGTGCTCCGTTTTCCGAGGCAATATCGGGATAGAATTTGATGCCATGCTTGATGCACTTGAGGCATCTTTTGGCATAATCGTGCTTGGTTTTCCAAAAAATGGACGTACTACATTGAATGGTATTCATTATGTACATGGTAAAAAACTGGAAGAATCCGAGTTTAGAAATGATCCTGTGCATCCGATGCGCAGCTCCAATTTGGTTGATATTTTACAATCACAAACGGACCGCCGTGTAGGACTTATTCCCATTCACATTGTAGAACAAGGGGTTTCTGTGTTAGAGGAGCAAATTGCATTGATGAAGCAATCAGGCCACACCTATGTCATCCTCGATGTGTGTGATCAGCAGTCACTGAAGACCATTGCGCAAGCGGTTCATGCTGAGCCGATTATTTGCGGAAGCTCAGCATTGGCCGAGGAATTGGCGTTGTTAGAAAAGCCGAATGCCCTCCAAAAGGGTGTTGCGAATAAGCTGCCAGCGCTTGGACGCTCGGCTGTTTTGTGCGCCGCAGGCAGCTTAATGCCGCAAACGGCTGCCCAAATTGCCTATGCCAAAAAGCAGGGCCTGACAGCGTTGGAGCTCGATTCCTTGCTCTTGTTTGACCCAATTGAGAAGCAAGCGCTCTGCAAGCAATTGGTCGAACAGGCGTCGAGACTTCTAAAGGACGGTCAGGACGTACTCATTCACGCCTCGAATAGTCCGCTCAAGGTGGCGGCGACGAAAGTAAAAGGCGTTGAACTCGGCTACGGCAACACGGAGGTGTCCGTTATCGTTTCGAATGCGCTGTCCGACGTCATACAATCGGTCGTCCATGAGACAGGACAGCAACGTCTGCTCATCGCTGGAGGGGAAACGTCCGCTGCTGTCTGCGATAAGTTGGGCATTGGCGGACTGAGCATCTGGCAAGAAATTGAGCCGGGTCTGCCGTCCTGTTTAACACTGCAAGCGCCGCAGCTCTTTTTGGTGTTGAAATCAGGCAGCTTTGGCAGCGAACCCTTTTTCATAGAAGCTATTGAACACTTGAAACAAACATAACTTGTGTTAGGAGGAGATTGACGTATGAGTCAAACGTTGGAACAGCTTTTCGTGAAATATCCAGACTTGGAACCGTGTCGTTCATCGATCCAAGAGGCATTTGAAGCTATGAAGGTGTCGTTTGAAAAGGGAGGCAAAATGCTGCTTGCCGGTAACGGAGGAAGTGCAGCTGATTGTGAACACGTTGTGGGCGAGTTGATGAAAGGATTTATGTCACCTCGCAAGCTACCCAAAGAGCAAAGAGACAAAATGATGCTTCATGGCGAAGATCAGGGGACATATCTGGCTGATCATTTGCAAGGTGCGCTGCCGGCTATTTCGCTTGTCAGCCATACAGCGTTTGCTACTGCTTTCAATAACGATGTGGCGGCAGATATGGTATTCGCGCAGCAGGTATACGGCTACGGCAAGCCGGAGGATACACTCGTTGTATTTAGTACATCAGGTAACTCGGCTAATATTGTACACGCAGTGCAAGTTGCCAAAGCACTAGGTGTCTATACCATTGGTTTGACTGGGGAAGGCGGAGGCCGCTTAAAAGAACTTTGCGATGTAACGATTCGTGTGCCTTATCGTTCAACACCGGATATTCAGGAACGCCATCTTCCAATCTACCATGTGCTATGCATGATGCTGGAGGAGGCATTCTTCGTATGAGTCTTCTGTTAGGTGGCATTGATATCGGAGGTACGAAGTGTGCTGCGGTACTTGGTATCACGGCTGGAGAGTCCGTTAACGTCTTAAATAAAATAAGCTTTCCGACGCCAGCAACGCCGAAAGAAGCTCTTATGCAGCTTGGTGACGCGCTAGAGCAGCTGCTGAAGCGCCATCCTGAAGGTAAGCTGCAAGCTATCGGCATTAGCTGTGGCGGTCCTTTAAGCAGTAAGGATGGCCTCGTGCTGTCGCCGCCCAATTTACCTGGCTGGGACCGTATTGATGTGCTTGCCCCTTTTCGAGAACGTTTCCATGTAGCTGTCGGATTGCAAAATGACGCTAACGCCTGTGCGTTGGCCGAGTGGAAATGGGGAGCAGGACGAGGTTCCCAGAATATGATCTTCTTGACCTTTGGTACCGGAATGGGTGCGGGTCTAATTCTAAATGGCCGATTATATGCAGGTGCGAACGATATGGCCGGCGAGGTTGGGCATATCCGTTTAGCTGAGGATGGACCTCTAGGCTATGGTAAACAAGGTTCGTTCGAAGGGTTTTGCAGCGGCGGCGGTATTGCCCGACTGGCTCAAAAGATGGCGGAAGACTGGTTCACAGCAGGAAAATCGACGATTCTTCCACAAGCTAAGGATCAGCTCCAAGAGCTCACAACGAAAGATGTATTTGAAGCCGCGCACGCTGGCGATGAGCTGGCGATGCTGGTCATCCGTAAGGTAAGTTGGCAGCTAGGCAGAGGACTTGCGATCCTAATTGACATCCTCAATCCGGATACCATCGTCATCGGCAGTATTTATGAACGGCAGGAATCCATGCTTGCCCCTTTTGTTATGGAGGAGCTGGAACGCGAGGCGCTGCCGATTTCACTAGGTGTTTGCAGAATTGTTCCTTCAGGTTTAAAGGATAATGTCGGAGATGCCGCCAGCTTATCCGTAGCGCTTCATGAATTTGAACAACAACGCTTATAAGGAGGCCCCTATGTTTCAACTTAATGAAATCGAACTGCAAAATCTAAGTTCAAGCGGCTTGCAGGATGTTCTGGGCCGTATTGGTGTTACCGTGACGCCAGATTCGGGTCCGGCATTGCCACTTCTGCGCGGAGCAAGCGAAAAGACTGCGGGAACTGATGATCTCGGTGATTACACAGAAACGAAAGTAACCTATACGAATGAAGCAGACACGGCTGTTGTTCATTTACAGTTCCGCTGTTATGAATCCTTTGTACTGACATCGGTGCAGGGAGAAATGAAAAATGCCAACGATTTTGGCAAACAACTCTGCTTTGCCGCTCAGAATGGCATCATCATTCATGCACAAGGCATGACGAATATTGATGGTTTAATGGCCAATTATCAGCATAAAGATTGGTGGACACGACCACATTTTGACCCAAACTGGTCGACATTACCTGAACGGACACAATCTTTGCTGTGGCGTAAGGAATCATCATTCTACCATTTGCTTCCTGTATGTGGTCCTGTGTTCCGAACGGATGTGTGCGGTATAGAGGAAGGCTTGCAAATTCGCGTTTCTTCGCATCAAGGAGGAAGAACGCGCTGTGAGTCGTTATCGTTTGTATTAGGCACGGGGACTGATCCTTACCAGCTTGTAGAGCGACATGTGGAAGCTGCGCTGCATACTCTTGATTACCCCACGCTGCCTCGCGCACGTAAACCCTATCCTGAAATTCTGGACTCTCTTGGCTGGTGCAGCTGGGATGCGTTCTATCATCAGGTTAATGAAGAAGGTCTGTTGGTAAAAGCCGAAGAAATGCAGGCTGCTAGATTGCCGGTGCAATGGGTGATGATTGATGATGGATGGTCACAGACGTTAGATAAAAAGTTGTCCTCGTTTGAGGCGGATGTAGAGAAATTTCCCCAAGGTCTTGCGGGTACGGTCCGTGAGCTCAAAGAAAAGTATGGCATTCGTTGGGTCGGAGTCTGGCATACCATTGCCGGTTATTGGGGCGGCATTCATCCGGATAGCCCACTCGCGAAGCAATTCAGCGATTATCTATACAGCAATGCCAAAGGGAGCTTAATTCCATATCCGGATGCGGGCCTTGGCTTTGGTTTCTGGCATGCTTGGCATTCCTTCTTGGAGCGTCAAGGTATCGATTTTGTGAAAGTAGACAGCCAAAGCGCCGTCTTAAACTTCACCAAGCATGAGTGGTCGATTGGTGAGGCTGCAGCTGCTGCTCATGAGGCGCTGGAAGCATCAGCGGCATTACATTTTAACAATACGATCATTAACTGCATGGGGATGGCAGCGGAAAATATGTGGCACCGTCCTAAGTCATCTGTGTCTCGCAACAGCGATGATTTCGTTCCCCAAGATCAATTTGGGTTCGCCGAGCATGCCTTGCAAAATGCTTATAATTCCTACTATCACGGTGCTTTTTATTATGGCGACTGGGATATGTACTGGACTAAGAATCATGATGATATCCAAAATGCCGTACTCCGCTCGGTCAGCGGTGGTCCGATTTATTTCAGTGATGCCCCCGGCAACACCGATGCTTCAAAAATATGGCCATTAATTTATAACAACGGAAAAATCATTCGCTGTGAGCAAACGCCGAACCCTACGGCTGATTGCTTGTTCCTTGATCCTACGAAGGAAACCGTACCGCTCAAGCTATGGAATATCGCCAAGTCATCCGGTGTCGTTGCCGCGTTCCATATTGGTAAATATACGGACTCAGTCAATGGCACAGTAGGTCCGTCCGACGTTCCAGGATTGGAAGGCGATGAGTTTGTACTCTATGAACATTTCTCTGGTGAGATGAAGATCATGCGTCAGGGCGAACAGCATGCTTATGAGCTGCAGCCAGGTCAATGTGCACTTTACCTGATTATTCCTTCAGAGGGTGCTGTGACACCAATTGGTTTGACAAACAAGTATGTAGCAACAGATGCGGTTAGCGAAGTGAAATCGGAAGGATCTATACAATTGCTTCAGCTCAAAGAAGGCGGTACGTTCCGGTTCGTGTCGGAGAACAGTCGTGTTTCCGCGCAGTTGAATGGCAAGGTGCTTCCAGTCTTACTTATCAGCGAGCATTTGTATGAAGTAGACGTTCCGATGTTGGATGAAAAGCTGAATATTGTTCTTTCCGTATCGAAATAACACGTGCATGTGGAGGAGAGATGACATGGACAAGGCGACCCAATGGGAAGCGGAAATTCCCGTATTAGCTAACAAAGATGTTGTTATCATCGGGGGTTCTTTTGCTGGTATTGCATGCGCGGTCGAATTGGCCAAGGCCGGACAACAGGTCATGATCATTGAGCCACGGACTTATTTGGGGCGGGAATTAACCGCCTCTCTTCGTCCGTGGCTTGACCTTTCTTCGCATGTTGATCGGAATTGGCCTGAGCTGATTCAGTTTGTCATGGAGCAGTCTGCTACACAAGCAGGTGCTGCTGACATGGTTCATATTCCGCTGCATCCAGATCGCCTTAAGCGGGCACTGGAAGATAAACTACTATCGCATGGTATTGAGCTCATTTATGCTTCACTTCCAGTTGCCATTGTAGGTTACGATCAGGAAATAGGTCTGGAAGGCATTGTGATTGCTAATAAAACAGGCAGTCAATTCATCCGCTGCAGCAAGCTGATTGATACAACGGAAACCGCGATAGTCTCACGTCTTTGCGGTGAAACGGTGGTTGATTTTGCATCCGATGAAAAGGCAGCGTTTGCAAGAATATTGGAATTTACTGGAGTTGAGTGGCCAGATGAAGCTGCTGAAGAGCTTACGTATGCGGTTCCTGAGCATTTGGGACTATTGGGCGGTCAAGTCCGACTGATGGAGGGTTATCGTGGGAAGCAGCATCGCTATGTTGAGTACTGGTTGCAATTAGCGAGTGCCAACGAGATTGAAACAGTGGGTGAACGCGAACTGGAGGCGCGCATGCGCGGCATGGCGTTAACGGCCTATTTGGTAAAGCATGTTCCAGCATTCAGGAAAGCGGTACTATGCGGATCGTCCTTCGAGCTTCACGGTCCAATACCGCTTAGCGGTGCGGAGACGCAGCAAGGCAATCCTGACCCACAGGCGATTGATATGCAGCAGACAACGAATGAGATGCCTGGCATTTATAGCTTGTGTAAACAGCTTCCGGTATGTCTAGATCCGATTCTAGCGGTTGAAGCGGGTATGCAGCTGGCAATTGAATTAATTGGAAGGCCTTCTACTAAACAAGTAATTACACCAAATACATGGAAAAAGATAGACGCTCCAATTCCTACGCTCAAGAAGGTAGATGTGCTCATCATTGGAGGCGGCTCGAGCGGTGCCTGTGCATCCATTACAGCAGCAGGGGAAGACGTGAACACGCTTCTCGTGGATATGAATCCAGGGCTTGGCGGAACCGGGACACTGGGCGGGGTAGACAGCTATTGGTTCGGTAGAAGGGAAGGCTTCGCCGCTCGCCAGAGCGCTTGCCAGGTGCGGCAGTAGACTAGGTTATGAAGTGTTGGTTCAGTATGTGAGCGATGGCCGATCTCTTCTTGCCAAGCAAGCGTTGCAGCAGCTGCGGACTCTTAATGGGCAATTGCTCGACAAGGATGCAGAAAGTTTGCGTATTTGGCTTGATACGGAGCAGCCCTATCGCCGAACGCACCCACTACAGCTGCAGCTTGATATTGAAACGAACAGTGAATCCATACTACGCACTTGTGAGGAGATGAAGATATGAGGCTTCATTTGGAAGGCGATTTGCAAGAACTCGAAGCGGGACTATGTGTTGTAAGTAAGGAGCTAGGATGCACACTCAGTCCTGATGGTTTAGTGATTCAGGTCGTCCGATCAAACGATAATCAATTGGAAGCAGGCTTTAAAGACGGGAAAGGCTGGATTCGTTATAAAGAGCCCATTCATTTTTTTCGTGCATTTGGCCTTTGGATACAGCATTACAAGAGCAGGGCCCATTTCCATCTAACGGAACATGTACAGTTTGACACCAATGGCGTCATGGTAGACGTATCACGCAATTCGGTCTTGACGGTAGGATCGGTTGAAGCGATGCTGCGAAAAATGGCATTGATGGGGCTAAACCGGCTTATGCTGTATACAGAAGATACATTTGCCGTTGAGCCGTATCCTTATTTCGGCTACATGCGGGGACGCTTTTCGGCTCAGCAATTGAAGGCTTGTGACGACTATGCTTTTTCCTTGGGCATTGAAATCGTGCCATGCATTCAAACCCTTGCCCATTTGACGGAAGCCTTGAAATGGAACTATGCCGGAGATATCCGCGATACCAGTGATATTTTGTTAGTTGGCAGTGAGAAAACATACATGTTTATTCGACATTTGATTGAGGCGGCGGCGGCTCCGTTTCGCAGTAAGAATATTCATATTGGGATGGATGAAGCCCATCAGCTGGGTCTTGGACGCTATCTGGAGCAGAACGGCTACCGCAAACGCTTTGATATCATGAATGAACACTTGAAGCAAGTTGTCGATATCTGTGGTGAGTTCGGACTTTCACCGATGATTTGGAGTGACATGTATTTCCGCCTAGGCTCAAAAACAGGCAATTATTACGATTTAAACGGGCAGATTCCAGCGGATGTAATAGCCGATATGCCTACGAATGTGCAGTACGTCTATTGGGATTATTACCATGATGACGAAGCTTTTTATCGTACGTTTATAGAGAAACATAGAGCTTTTGGCGCTGGCCCTGTATTTGCTGGTGGGATTTGGACATGGGGCAGTGTTGCGCCCAATTACGGCAAGACCATGGCTACCACTTTAGCCGCATTGAATGCCTGTAAATCAGAAGGAGTTCGAGACGTCTTTGCTACCATGTGGGGGGACAATGGCGCGGAGACGAGTGTGTTTACCGGTTTGGCTGGCATGCAGCTTTTTGCGGAGCATGGGTATTCGGAGAAGGTGGAGGAGGCGAAGCTGGCTGAACGCTTTGCTTTCTGTACCGGAGGCAATTGGGACGACTTTTTAGCCCTCAACGCCTTTGATGAAACGCCAGGTATATCCAAAAATAACATGCAGGAATCTAATCCTTCGAAATTTTTGTTGTGGCAGGACGTGTTGATCGGCTTGTATGATTCTAACGTGCAAGGACTGCCGTTAAGCGGGCATTATGCTGATTTGTCGTTGAAGATGTCGGCTGCTATAGGAAGGAACGGGGATTGGGGCCGACTTTTCGTGTTTTATGAACAGCTGGCTGGCGTGCTGCGTGTGAAATGCGATATGGGGATACGGTTAAAAAGCGCTTATGACGCAAATGATTTGGATCAATTGAGGCATATCGTATCGGAAATCAGCTCTCTACGGGGTGCTGTAGATCATCTGCGGAAATGCCATCGCACCATATGGCTAGCCGAGAACACACCATTCGGTTGGGAAGTTATTGATATCAGATACGGAGGCGTACTATCCCGACTGGAGACGGCACAACAGCGAATTCAAGACTATCTTTCTGGAAGCGTTAACCAGTTGGAGGAATTGGAAGAGCAGCGGCTCTTTTTCGATGCTCCGTGGGTCATGAGGGAAGGTACGCTGGGACGCGGCTCCTACCATCGCATTGTGACTGCGGGAACTTTCTCAGGATGAGGTGGCTACTTTGTTTTTAGCTTTGGATATAGGTACAACGAACATGAAAGCAGGAGTAGCTGACGAAAATGGAAACCTGCTGGCTACAGCAATTAGGGCTAATCGGAAGCACCAGCATGCACAGGGGTATGTTTACTATGATCCACAGTATCTGTGGAACACCGTTGTCGAACTTATCAAGGAAGTGGTAACTGAAGCGGGCATTCTTTCTATTCATTCCATGGGCATAACCAGTATGGCTGAAAGCGGGCTGCTGGTTGATCGCCAAACCGGTGCAGCCAAGACGATGATTATTCCATGGTTTGAGACGTGTGCATTACCCTATGAGGCACGGATAAAAAGTGAAATTGATGCTTACGAGCAGTTTTGCCAAAGCGGACTTCACACGTCTTTTAAACAAGGGCTGTCGAAGCTGCTCTGGATACAGGAAACACAGCCCGAGGCGCTTGAAGGCGGTGTTTGGCTATCCGTTTCCTCCTTTGTTGCTTATTTACTTACAGGAAGGTTTGCGGAGGAGGAAACACTTGCTGCCCGAACATTCGTGTATCGGATGGATAAGCGGACGTGGAATCTGCCGTTAATCCAGCATTTTGGACTTGATGAAAGTCATTTTCCAACTGTAGTTGCAACGGGGACTTCCATAGGAACCGTACTGCCTGAAGTTAGTCGGAGACTTGGTTTAAGACCTGAAACATCCGTTTGTCTTGCCGGGCATGATCATGTATGTGCTTCTCTGACGATTGGTCAACCAGAGGTTGGACATGTCTATAATTCCATGGGCACTGCGGAGACGCTAGTGGGGCACTTCGGCATAAGGGAGCTCGGGGAAGCCGATTATCGTTCTGGACTTGCCTTTGGACGCCATCCTTTGCCGGATCACATGTTTTGGATGGGCGGTCACTCGGCTTCCGGTGGCTCCATCGAATGGCTGCGGGATCTTTTGGATAAAGGAGATTTATCATATTCCGAAATTCTGGGCATGTTGGACCAGGTTGCCCCTGCTCCAACGGGTATTCTGTACTACCCCTATCTGTCTGGTTGCGGCGCGCCTTCTCCGAATGCCTTGGCTAAGGCTGGCTGGATTGGACTTACTACGCGTCATAGTCGAGGCGATATGTTCAAGGCCATATTGGAAGGAAACGCTTACCAGATGGAATGGCTGCGGCAGGAAGCCGAAAAAGTAGGGGGAGAGCCCATCAACAAACTGATTGTTGTAGGTGGGGGCGCCAAGAATAAACACTGGCTGCAAATAAAAGCAGACGTTTCCGGCATCGAGCTGCAGCATCCGAATTTGCCGGAAGCAACACTGCTTGGCGCTGCTTTAATGGCGGGTGTCGGTTCTGGTGTGTACGCTTCTTTCGAGGAAGCTATACATGCTTTACCAGCACAAGAGTCACAAGATTACGTGCCTGATCCTTTGAGAAACGCCCAATATCGGTCCTTGTTCGAGAATGGCTTCTCGCGCTTTCGTCCGATGCTCCTAGAATACGACATGTGGCTAAGTTTGCAATCATAACAGTAAGAGACGGGGTAAACATATCCATGATCGAACTTTCAAAGAATTTATTTCTATATCAGGACACATGTCATGTGTACGTAGTGAAAAATGGAACAAAGGCTGTCCTAATCGATTTCGGCAGTGGTGATGTACTTGATCGACTCACAGAGATTGGGGTAGAACAAGTCTGCGCGGTTTTGATGACGCACCATCACCGAGATCAAGGGCAAGGACTTGCACGCGCGGCAGAAGCAGGTATCCCCATTTGGGTGCCGCACACCGAACAAGACCTGTTTACGAACATGGATGCACACTGGCAGGCGAGGGAAGTAGTTAATAACTACAATGTCCGTCAAGATCGCTATTCCTTACTCGAACAAGTAGCTATCGCCGGAACGCTAAAAGATTACGAATCGCGCGAGTTTGCCGGATATGAATTCAAAGTAGTTCCGACGCCGGGACATACAATCGGTTCCGTTAGCTTTCTTGCCTGGTTTGACGGGCGGCAGGTCGCTTTCACCGGCGATTTGATCGCCGGTCCCGGTAAGATGTGGTCGCTCGCGGCGACGCAGTGGTCTTACAACGGTGGGGAGGGGCTCCCAGCTACCGTTGCTTCTTTGCTCGATCTGCAGGATCGTGCACCGGATTGGCTGCTGCCGTCGCATGGTGAACGAATGGAGCAGCCATCCGAGGCGATCGGCAAGCTAATCACCCGGCTGCAGGAGTTGATGCAATACCGTCAGCAAAACCCGCGGCTGCTTCTATTGCGCGAACAACCTTTCGAGGAAGTAACACCCCATCTGCTGCGCAGCCGAATGAGTATGTCGGATTATTATGTGCTGCTATCGAAAAGCGGCAAGGCGCTCTTCTTCGATTTTGGCTACGATTTCCTGACGGGTATTCCGGTCGGATCGGACCGCGCTTCTCGCAGACCATGGCTGTATACACTGGGGACATTAAAGAAGCAGTACGGAATTACGCAGGTGGATGCCGTCGTGCCGACCCACTACCATGACGATCATGTGGCCGGCATTAACCTGCTGCGGGACAACGAAGGGACGAAAGTTTGGGCTTCTGAAACGTTCGCAGACGTTCTTCGCCATCCTTCTCACTATGATTTGCCCTGTCTTTGGTTCGATCCAATCCCCGTTGACCGTGAGCTGCCAATCGGTGCCTCGATCCAATGGGAGGAGTACGAATTCACACTCCATCCGCTGCCCGGACATACGTTATATGCGGTGGTTATCTCGCTTATGGTCGATGGTAAGCACGTGCTTGTCTCTGGGGATCAATATCAGGGAGGAGAAGGACTGCTCTGGAATTACGTGTATCAAAATCGCTTTCGCATACAAGATTATGTGGACAGCGCAGCTTTGTACGAAGCTTTGAATCCCGACGTTATCCTGACCGGCCACTGGGACCCGTTATGGGTGCAGCCAGGTTACTTCGCCGAACTGGCAATACGTGGAAACGCTTTGGAAAGACTTCACAGAGAGCTGCTACCGTTAGATGAAGTTGACTTTGGTGCAGAGGGGATTGGATTGCGAATTTCGCCTTACCAGACGCAAACTCATGTTGATGAGAAATTTACGATGCAGGTTGATGTGAAGAATCCATTCGCACGAGAAGCACTGGTTGAGGTGCGGTTGGTTGTGCCACCAGGCTGGCGGGCTGACCCGGAGCAAGCATCACGTCAGATAGAAGCAAAAGGAAGCGAGCTTATTGAATTCTGTGTTACACCGTCCGGGCCTCCTGTCCGTCGCGCAAGGGTAGCCGCAGAATTGACTGTGGAGGGAAGACGCTTCGGCCAGCAAGCGGAAGCGCTCGTCACTGTGAAATAAACCCGTGATTCGCAAGAACCAAACCCCTTAAACGGCAGGAATGGGGCTGCTCAGAAAGCAAGTTTATTGGACGGGTTGGAGGAACAATCACACCCATTTTTATGGGGATGATGGTTGTAGCCATGTCATTATCAGGCTATTTGAAGGAAGCACTTTCTCTTGTTACGGTATTTGCTAAGTAAGAAATAATCCTCATACTCGCGCACCCAGCGGGTATGGGGATTATTATATTTAAGGGTTAAGAAAAAAGCATAAAAATCAACATCTTTGCAAAACATAAAGTGAAATGAAGGTAAATTATGTTAGTTGTTTCTTATTGAGGTGATTCTATTTCATGAACAAAACACTGAAGTTACTGTGGAAAGATCTCAAAAAGATGAACAAAGAGAAACCCGCACTAGAGCAAAAAGTAAAAACTGAATTTAATAATTTTGAACAATTAATGCAAGTAGCAGCTCTATCCAGTGATTTTATAAAGAGTTTTATTGAACTCCCGCTTCAAAAATTAAGTATTTCCTATTACAAGACGTTGATCGATGATCATTTACTGCAGCATAATTTGATTCACACCTTGCAACTTAGTGCTTGTGAGGTTGAAATCACAGTGATTGAAGAGATTTCAGCATGGATTCCAATCGACCAAATTATTATCACCGAGGATATCAAAGTCATTCAAAGCAGTCTGTTAAAAGGGTATGCGATTGTTCAAATACACGAGAATGATCTCAAGTGTGCTTTAATCAGGCTCTCATCCAGTGAGGGTTCAAGAGATCATAATACAACCGAAAATGAATTTAGTGTTGTAGGTCCTAAAGTAGGATTTGTAGAAAAGTTAGATATTAATATTCATCTATTACGAACACAAATCAAAATCCCAAATTTAATTGTTAAGGAATTAACCTTAGGCACCGTTTCAAATACCAAAGTTGCGATTGTGTATCTGGATGGCGTAACGAATGAAGAGAATCTGAAGATGGTCGAGCAGCGTTTACAAGATTTTGATTTCGATGTTATTTTTGATTCTTCTCAATTGGAACAAATTATTTCGGATAATTCGTGGACACCATTTCCACTTTTTGTATCAACGGAACGGCTGGATCGTGTTGTGTATGGCCTCATAAACGGCCAAGTTGCTATTGTTAGTGATGGCTCGCCTTATTTTATTACGGGACCTTCGACATTGTTTGATTTCTTCATATCTCCCGAAGATTATTATCTGCCATGGGTGTTGGGATCCTTTTTTCGGCTATTCCGTATCTCTGGCGTCATTTTCTCCATATTTGCTTCATCGATTTATGTAGCTTTAACAACCTTTCACTATGAAATGATTCCTATAGGTATGTTAGGACCTTTGATTTTTTCTAGGCAAAATGTTCCCTTTCCTCCGGTACTTGAAGTACTCTTTCTGGAGGCTACGATTGAATTTCTTCGAGAAGCAGGAGCAAGGCTGCCAACAAAGATTGGTCAAACGCTAGGTATAGTTGGAGGGATCGTTATCGGGCAAGCTTCAGTTGAAGCGGCATTAACAAGTAATATTTTGCTTATTATTGTAGCTTTATCAGCTTTAGCCTCGTTCACGACCCCCATTTATAAGATGTCAAACACGATACGCTTTTTACGTTTCCCTATTATCTTATTAGCTGCCTGTTGGGGCAATTTGGGGATTGTCATTGGTATTTGCCTATTACTCATTCACATTACACGGTTAAAATCGCTAGGTACCCCTTACACAGTACCTGTCTATCCATTAAGAATGAAAGATCTCAAAGACAGCTTTATTCGACCTTCCTATGAGGTAACTAATTTAAGACCTGGTTATTTGAAACCCAAATCGTCTTTACGCTATAAACCTAAATCGAATAAGAAAAAAGATTTTGATGAAGAATGAGTCGACAATTTGTGGGGTAAATTATGTATTTCCAAAAAGCCTGTTTAAGCCTTTTATGCATGACTTTGATATCCGCTTGTTCGAATCAAAGGCTTGTGGATGAAATTAAAATTGTCCAAACGATGGGTTACGATTTAACGGAACATGGTGTTAAGAGTGTTGTTCTATATCCCATTTTTGAAAATAAAAATGAAGCTCAGTTAGAGTTTTTGGACACGAGCTCGAATTCTTACTATGACATCATTCCAAGACTGAATACCAAGACAAATGATCCTATTGAATATGGCCAACTGAGGATGGTCTTATTTGGAAAAACGTATTCACAAAAAGGAATTGATGCCGTCATACACAGCTTATGTCGAGATGCCAAAATAGGTACACGCATACAACTTGGGGTTTCAGAAAGGGACGCTTCAGAAATATTAACGACCTCAACGAAATACAAGGATCCGTTCTATATCTCTGGTATGATTAATCAGAACATCATCAATGGAAATATACCCATGACGAACTTGCAAGAGTTCTTATTTGATCATTATGGTGAAGGACGTGATCCCTTCCTACCATATATCATCCTTGAACGAGGAAATGTAAAAATTGACGGTATAGTCTTGTTTTCATCCGATAAGTTCAAAACCATGATTAGCATGAAAGAAGCCTTTATTTTGAAAATGTTAGTTGATAATTCAAAGAATGGTAGCTACATGTATCCGTTGAATGGCTCCAAATCCAATAGAGATGATTTTATTTTACTGCATAGTATCGGTTCTAACGTGAAGTTTACCGTCGATCAGGTTATGCCGAAGCCCATGATTTCAATCAAGGTTAATTTAAAGCTCCAAGTCAAAGATGTCCCTAATCAAATTGATTTGGCGAAAGAGGAGCAATTAAGAGGACTTGAACAAACAGTCGGGAGCTATTTTGAAAAAGAAATTCAAAGCTTCATTTCTTTATGTAAAAAAAACAAGGTAGATCCTGTTGGATTCGGTGATTTGGTTAGAAGTCAATCATTGAATTGGGAGGAGAAGGAATTTTATGCAACGTATGAGCAATTAAAGACGAACGTAAAAGTGAAAGTTCACATTATCCAGACGGGAGTTGGCGAGTAGATTGGAAAAGGAATCCCATACAATATCTCCCTATCTCGTTTTTTTTCTTCTCCAAAGCAGTATGATTGGTGTTGGCATCATGAATTTTCAAAGAGACCTCACTGATCAAGGAGGTTATAGTTCGTGGATTTCAGTTCTTTTGGCCGGGATCATCATTCATATCCTTGTATGGATCATTTATCGTATGCTATCCACAGACCCAGTAAATTCGGATCTCATTTCACTGAATAAAGCCTGCTTTGGTCGTATTGCCGGAAATCTAATCAATGGGGCGTTTGTGTTATATTTTTTTATGGTAGCATTTAGTGTTTTTAGAGTTTTTGTTGAAATTGTTCAAGTGTGGCTTTTTCCCTCCATGAGCATGTATCCGGTTAGTATCGTTTTTCTTGTCGTTATTTATTATACGATATCGGGCGGTTTTCGTACGGTTACCGGCTTGAGCTTTTGGGGTATCATACTTCCTTACATCATTGTTGTTCCCCTTTTATTTTTTGTTTTAAAGTACTTACATCCTCTGAACTTGCTCCCCATCGATGTGGGTTCAATCGAAAACATATGGCTTACTATAAAAACCATGGTGTTTCAATATTCCGGTTTTGAAGTCATATTACTCATTTATCCGTTGGTTCACACACCAAAAAAGTCATACAAATGGGCACAGTTGGCTGTTTTATGCTCGACCTCTATCTACTTAGTTCTCACACTCCTTGCTTTTATGTTTTTCAGTCAAGGACAGATGAAGCATATCATTTGGCCAACGTTAACCATGCTTAAGACTATCGAAATACCACTTATACAACGACTAGAGTACATCGTGATCTCAATCTGGTTTCTTAAAATAATAGCCACTGTCTCCATTTTTCTTTGGAGCGCCTGCAGGGGGTTGAAAATCGCTGTAAATATCAAGCACCGAACAAGTTCACTAATTTTTCTAGCTGGATTCTTGACCATGCAGATACTGTTCTTTAAAGATCGATCTAGCATTAGCATCTTGTCTATGGTTGTCTCCAACATAGGCTTTTATTTTATTTATGTGTACATTCCAATTTTATTTGTAATCGTTCTATTGAGGAGTAAATTTATGTCGAGAAAATTGAATGATGGCAAAAAATGACAAAGCGTATTACAATTTTATCAGGAACGTTTATCAGAATGCGGTCTATAGGGCTGCATTTTTTTTGTATAAATTAAAGAGTCATTTCTGTATTATGACCACTATTTCTTGAAATAGTCTGCTAGTTTCGCTAGTTGGGCGGACCTATAATGAAGTCAAGTAAACGTCATCATTTAGCTTTTACAGGGGGTAAATGTTTACAGACAGTAAATAAACAGGAGGGTGTTAATCAAATGAAAAAACTGGTAGTGCTAGGACTTGCTACAATGTTTGCGCTTACAGCATGCTCTGACAACAAAGCAACAACAGAAACTCCTAAGGAAACAGGTAACGCTAAACCGGCCAAGCTGTCGCTTAACTGGTCCGTCATGAGTGGACTTATGGGAAATGTAACATTGCCTTCTGCAGACAAAGATTTCGTCAAAAAAGCGATTGAAGAGAAATTTAACGTTGATTTGAAAATCGATTATATGGTGACAGGCAAAGAATATCATGACAAGTTGAATGCTACACTTGCGGGCGGAAGCGCTCCTGATCTGTTCATCGCTGGTGGCGCCGAGTCCCAGAAGTACATTAATGATGGAATTACCGCAAACCTGGGCACATTCATTACGAAAGAAACGATGCCTAATTATTTCAAGTGGGTAACGAAAGAAGAAGTAGATGCTTATCAACTCAAACAGGGTGAGTTCACTCGCGGTATGGTGCCTTTCTCACGTAACACCTACGCATCCTGGTATATTCGCCAAGACTGGCTCGATAAGCTGGGGTTGAAGTCTCCCAAAAATTACGAGGAACTGACCAATGTATTAACCCAGTTCACGAAAGCTGATCCGGATGGCAATGGCAAGCAGGATACTTACGGCTTTACTGCAGCAGGCAGCGGGCAAAATCTTCCTTTCGACTTCCCGCAATGGTTGAACAACGGTTTTGTAGCTGACTTCATGATCGTTGACAATAGCTATGTAGACAATCGTACGGATCTTAAGGTACAAGGTGTTATCGATCAAGTGGTGGAATGGAACAAAGCTGGAATCGTAGATCCGGACTGGTTCCTGAACAAACCTCCAGCTCATTTTGATAAAGCTTCTCAAGGCAGAGTCGGCATGTTCTTCACACCTGGCGACAAAACAGTGGCGCTGGATAGTGTTGCTACAAGCGTACAAAACCGTACGAAAGCTCTTGATCCCAAAGCCAATTGGCAGCCTATTTACCCGCTTAACAAACCGATCATGTGGAAATACAACGTTCCTACAGACACGTTATTGATAAGTAAATCTACAGCCGATAAGAGTCCGGACAAAGTGAAGCGTTCCTTGGAAATCGTCAACTGGCTTGCAAGTGAAGAAGGCTTCTTGCTGAGCCACTACGGTCAAGAAGGTAAGCACTACACGAAATCTGGCAACAAGATAACTTTAAACGTTGCTGCATTCGAAGCGGATATCGCCAAAGCAGGCAACTGGCTGAATGTGTACGCTGCATTTACACCGGAAGAACCTAATGTACTTGGACTTGAACTGATTGATTCCCGCGTATCCGAGCATGACCGTGCGATTCTGAAAACGATAGAAGGCTTCCCGAAACATAACGCATTGCCTCCAGTAAGTTTAGTTCCTCCTGCAGGTATCAACATCGGGGATTTCCGCAAAGAAATGAGCAAATTCCATGCCAAAGCAGTTCTTGAAGACAAGAGCGGTAAAAATTGGCCGCAATACCGTGAAGAACTGATGACCAAATTCAAAGGAAGAGAAATCTTCACCGAGTATACCAAACAATTGAACTCCGTTCTGAAAGATAAGAAACTTAACGAATTTAAATAAACGTGTCAAGGCATCGAGGGGAACCCTGGGTTGTTCATGGGTTTCCTTCTGCCTTCCAACAGAGATACGGCTAGGAGGATATGGCGATGGCGGAAACCACAACTGCAATGAAAGAGAAACCTACTGCAACACGCCCGGTGAGGCAAGGTACACTACGAAGCATTTACCACAGCAGATGGTTCTACCTCATGATGATACCTGGACTGGTCTATTATATTCTGTTTCATTTTGCTCCAATGGCAGGAACCTTGATAGCTTTTCAGAACTACAACTTGATGAAGGGCATTTGGGGAAGTCCTTGGGTCGGTTTTGATAATTTTCGAGTCATTTTCGATAATCCTGAATTTTTGCAAATCATGAGAAACACGCTGTTAATCAGTATTTACAAAATTGTAGGTAACATGGTGCCTGATGTTATCCTTGCACTCATGTTGAATGAAGTAAGGGTGCTTTGGTTCAAACGAGCTGTTCAAACCATAACTTATGGACCTTATTTTCTATCCTGGGTCATCGTGTATGGATTAGCTTTTTCTTTCCTAGCTCCGGGCTCCGGATTAATTAGTACTTTTGTACGCGATATGGGTTGGGGACAAATTGATTTATTGACGAATCAGGATTTCTTTAGACCTATGCTGGTACTTACAGAAATTTGGAAAAATACCGGATTCGGAGCCATCATTTATTTGGCGGCTTTGTCATCCATCAACCAGGAACTTTATGAAGCTGCCGTCGTGGATGGTGCAGGACGTTGGCGTCAGCTCTGGCATATTTCGTTGCCTGGTATCCGTGATGTATTTGTGCTTCTGCTGATTATTAGAATCGGCGGCATACTGGATGCAGGCTTCGATCAAGTTTTCATCTTCTTGAATGCCCGGGTGTATGATGTCGGGGATATTGTGGATACATGGGTTTACCGATATGGCTTCGAGCGTCTGGAGTTTGGCGTTGCAGCAGCTATGGGTGTTTTCAAATCCTTGGTAGGGCTCGTTTTAGTTGTAGGCGCAAACAGACTGGCCAAGAAAGTCGGTGGCTCCGGCATATGGTAGATTGCATTTTGGAAAAGGAGGGGTGTTACGATGTCATTCGTACTCCAAAAGTCAAAAGGGGATAAGGTTGCTGATGCGGCAATAAATACCGTTCTAACCCTGTTTGCCCTCGTCACGTTGTTTCCGCTGTACTATGTCGTTATCGTTTCGCTGACTCCTTATATAGAAGTCATGAAGAATGGCGGTTTCGTTATTTGGCCCGAGCATTTTACCTTTCAAGCTTATAAAGAAATATTCGGGAGCGCGCGTATTCCCCAGGCGTTGAAAATTACCGTATTCATTACGGTAGTAGGCACGACTTTGAATCTGGTGGTCACAACGCTGCTGGCGTACCCGCTATCCAAGAAGTCTGTTCCAGGCCGTAATTTTATCCTGATGGCGCTCGTATTCACGATGATTTTTAGCGGCGGTATTATTCCACTTTACATTATGGTTCGCAGTCTCGGATTGTATGATTCGGTCTGGGCGCTTGTTATTCCCGGAATGGTATCCACCTTTAACTTATTGATTGTCAAAACGTACTTTGAAAACCTCCCGGCGGAAGTAGAGGAGGCAGCCAAGGTGGACGGTTGCGGAGACATACAGACACTATTTCGCATTGTCCTTCCATTATCGGCGCCCATTATGGCTACGATTGGTTTGTTCTACGGAGTTACGCATTGGAACGAATATTTCAAAGGTATCTTTTATATTTCCGACAAAACGCTTATGCCCATGCAGGTCGTGCTAAGAAGCATGATTCAAGCACCGAATGTGAGCTCTGAGCTGTCGATTAATTCATTGGTTCTCGACGCATTGCCTCCGGAAACGATCAAGATGGCCGTCGTTGTTGTAGCGACATTACCACTCCTGATTATCTATCCGTTCCTGCAAAAATATTTTGTCAAAGGTGCATTGCTAGGTTCCGTCAAGGGGTAATGGTGAGCGCAAATGAGTCAATATGAAAATTATGCTACAAAGAAGTATTGACCATGCTATACTATTTGAAAGTCACAAGCCCTCGAGCATCGGGGGCTTTGCTGTATCCGCATAGGATAGGGGAGTGAACTTGTATGATACGTCGGATAACAGGAAAAAGCTTCACTTCCAGCGTCAGCACCAAGCTGTTTATCCTTACTTTTTTGTCCGTAATCGTACTTTTTCTGGTGATCGGTATTTTTGGATACCAGCGGCTGTTCGAGCCGATCAGGCAAAACAACGAAGAAGTACTGCAAGGCTCCGTCGTGCAGGTGGAAAACTATATCAAAACATTAATGAATTCCATACAAAGTCAACTGATCTTTCTCTCCAATCCGGTTCTATACAATAAAATGGACGAAACCGACTATATGGAACTGATCGATAATATCATGACTTACCATCAAGAACAAATTCATAGTATTTATCTAATCGAATATGACAAAGTGAAGATTAGCTCTCCCTACGGATATCGATTTTATATCACGCCCGAGCGAATCGAGGAAATTAAAACTCAGACAAGCAAAACGGGCTTCTGGTGGAGTCCCCCCCATTCAATCAACGAGCGTTCCGTTATTACGGTTTCTAAACAAATCGACGGTAACCGCGTCGTCGCGCTGGATTTGAATTTGAATGCGTTAACCGGTCCGCAGATCATTCAAGGCGAGCAGCGGCGAATTTATCTGTTTACGGGCCAAGGAGATTATTTGTCAACGAACACATATCTCGCATATCCGAATACGTATCGGGATCATTTGGAAATGAAGGATGCTTTGCAAGCATTAACCCAGACGAGCGGGACGGCTTACAACACCGTTCACACCTCTTTTGGAAACTATACGGTGCTTAGCAGTAATCAAAATCGCTGGGACTGGTTTGTTTTCTCCGTCATCGAGGAATCGCAGGCGTTTCCTTTGCTGGACTCTCTCAAGAAACAGCTGGTGCTGGTGCTGCTAATCGCCATTATTCTGGCAGTGATCGTTTCCGTGTGGATTACGAACTACATCCGGAAGCCCGTGACAGCCATAACACGGCAATTTAAGGCAGCAGCGCGCGGCGAATTGGAAGCTCGGATCAAACTGAAACGCAACGATGAGTTTACTCATATTGCTGACGGTTTCAACAGCATGATGGGCAATATTAAGTCCTTGTTTGATGATTTGCGGGTAGCGGAGGAGAAGAAGCGGCATCATGAGCTGAAGGTGCTGCAATCGCAGATTCACCCCCATTTTCTTAATAATACACTTAATGCTATCTACTGCTTGGGGGAAACCGGACAAACGGATGAAATGTGTGAGATGATTCGCTTGCTGATGGGGCTGCTGCAATATTCAACGGACAAGGTTGGAGACATTGTGACGGTTGAGGAAGAACTTCGACAATTGGAAAACTATGTTCAGATTATGAACCTCAGGTACGGGGATGTATTCGAGATGGACATTGCCGTCCCGGAGATCTACTTTAACACGGCAATCCCGAAGCTAACGTTGATTACATTGGTGGAGAATAGTATTTTCTATGGGCTCACTAAAAAAGAGGTTAATCATATCATTGTCTCGGGGAAAAATACGGAGACCGATAGCGTACTGCTTGAGGTTTCGGATACAGGACCAGGGATTACTCCTGAGAAGCTTGCCTTGCTGACGGAAGAGACGGGGACGCCTAATCCTTATAAAGGTTTGAACAATCTGGGGCTGCGCAATGTGCAAGAACGGCTTAGCATGACATTCGGTTATAAGTATGGTCTGCATTTTCATAATGAGCCGGATGAGGGGCTAATAGTGACGATTCGTCTCCCGATAGGAGAACTTCGAGAGAAATAAATGTTGCGGAAGGGGAAAGTGCCATGCTGAAGCTGCTGATGGTGGATGACGAACAATGGGTACGTGAACGCTTTTCCGAACGGATTCCTTGGTCGGATGCAGGGTTTACGTTTATGGGAGCCGCATCGGGAGCCGAAGAAGCGATCCGAATGATAGAACGAGATATGCCGCATCTGCTGCTTACGGATATAACGATGCCAAACATGAGCGGATTGGAACTAGCCGCATATGTACGCAAGAGGTGGCCGCGAATCCGGATTGTGATTCTGACGGCTTATGGCGAGTTCGAATACGCGCGCCAAGCGATCGAGTTGGGTGTGGATAACTATTTGATCAAGCTGGCGCAGACGCCCGAGCAAATTCTCGACGCTTGCCGCAAGGTGGCTGAAGAGATTGAGCAGGAGATGGATGTGGATCAAAAGCTGGAAATGCGCCGTAAGTTGGAATGGGAAAAGGAATGGACCAAGAAGCGCCAGTGGACGGAGCGGTTGGTGGACGATGATGGAAGTATCCATGCCCGAACGATTCCTGAAGATTGGTTCGAAGGGGTGGTCCAAGCCAGTTATTTGGCGGGATTAACCATAGGCTGGAGTATCCCTGCAGGATCCGAGCAAGCTGAGCTAACGGAGGAGGAGCTTGTTCAGCTCCAAAGACAAGTAGGCGAAGTATTGGAGGAGAGACTGGACCAGCGCATGCTCGGTGAAGGTAACCGCATGGTGATGCTGCCGATACGGCAAAGCCGGTTGTGCCTACTGGTCGGATCCAGACAGCTTCTTGAAAGCTTCAAGATGAACCAGCTAGCTTTGGCGCTACTTGAGGCTTTAAGAGATTTCGCCCCGGTTAAGAGCTTTATTCATGTCGGCCCGGTACGGGAATTGGGCAAGCAACCTTTGACGATAAAGCAGATTGCCGACGGGTTACGTGAAGGGCTTGATGGGCTAGCTGCTTACTTCTATAAGCCGGATTCGGCTGTTGTAGGCAAACATGCGTCGACATTCCGGCGATTCGATGAGGAGCAAATCAGGGAGTGGATTGCTGCTGTGGTAAAAGCGATGCTTCGGGAGGATGCCGAAGCGTTCCAGGAAAGCGTGTCTGTCATTACCAAGCTTTATAATCCCCCGATTCATCCAGTGGATCTGCTGCGCATGACGCGACAAATATTTCACCCCGGATTCGTAAAGCTTCCAGCTTCGGTTGTGGAGCGATTAAGTGGAATCGATCGACTGGAAACGTGGACGGATTACTGTGTATGGTGGGAAAAAATGATTCGCGCCGTAAACGAATGGATGAACAATCGCATTCATCCGTCAGCTTCGATGCGTAAGGAAGTTCAACTGATGATTCGCTATATCCGCGAGCATTACAAGGAGGATGTGCAGGTCACTGAGCTTGCTAAGCTTGTTCAAATGCACCCGTCTTACGCAGGTCAGATGTTCAAGCAGGAGGTCGGCGAGAACTTCTCGGATTATTTGAACCGAGTGCGTATGGAAAAGGCGAGCGAATTGTTGGAACGGACGACGATGAAAATCTACGAGGTATCCGGGGCTGTTGGCATCTCCGACTACCGTTATTTCTGCAAATTGTTCAAAAGTCACACAGGATTTACGCCTACGCAATATAAAAACAAACAAGTGTAAAGGTTACGAGCCGTCATGTTGAGTTTATCATGACGGTTTACGGCAATTAATGATGAAAGTCCTGCTTTCAAATTCCATTGGAGCGGGAATTCTTCTTCATAAGAATTAATTTGTTTTTGGGTTTGGGGTAAGCAAAGCTTACCCCTTTTTTTATTTGTGCGCTCCAGATTATGCTCGTTTTCCGAGCTTAATCTTCATGGACGCGCGGGATGGTCTGCTGAGAAGTCGATTTTGGGCTTCTCAGATTCTGTCGGAGAGCTTCGACTCACGGAGCTCTCGTTGTAAGCGCGGTTTTCGCGCTTATTTGTCATGGATTCGTATGTTTCCTCGCCATATATAAGGACTTTTTAAAGACTTGTCTTTAATTAAGCTGCTCTTTAAAATTAGCTTATAGACAGGTAAGTTGAGAGGAGTATGGCATGAATACAATAGATGAATTGGGTATCTTCCATGAACTTGAAACAAAGGTTCATCGCATGGTTGAAATCGGCGACCGTAGAAATCATTTCGAAGCCCATCTCTAAGCCATTTGTACCAGGAAAATCACAAATACCACCTGATCGAAAGCCGGAATATGAGGTAGATCAGATAGCCTTCTTTTCGCCGCCATCATCTAGATATTGGGAACACTGGACAGATGTTGCGATCAATAAACCGGCGAAAGCCAGCTCAGAGCTTCCTGGATGCAACGCTAGTCAAGCAACTAGCAATATCATTGCTGATCGGTGGAGCGAGCGTTGGAGTGCTGGAAATAATGACCTGCCGGATTCATTGGAAAGCAGTGGCTTCTCAAAGACAAACGGGACAAGAAATGGGCATGGATGAATTTCATGAAACAGGTATCAGGTATTTACGCATTGTTGTGACCGATGTATCCAAAGGGCTGCCCAGCTTCTATGTAGTGAAAGTATTCGGGAAAGACATGTAATCTGTCTATCTCATACGGCAACGTTACCTTGCTTGAAGGCAGAGGCCTATCTGCGTTATATTTAAGTTGAGTTTGCGCAGTATTCGGAATAATTACTGTGATGTGGATCCGCTCTTGCTTTGGCAATCCGATTCAGATCATCCTTCGGCCTTGCGCACAGAGCTTTCGCGCAAGGTTGTTTTGGGTTAAAATCGGGTGTTTGACTTCAAGCTATGTTGAAATAAATGAAAATAAAGCGAGGGATCTCCCATCGATACTTTTGGAAAAATAATAGGTCACAGCAGTACGAGTGCTGGGGTTAAGATTGGCATTGTCGGACCCAAGGATATGGTGTCAAGGATCGTTAAAGTCATCAAAAACTTTCCCACCTTCGAACCCGTTGTCAGGTATTCAAAGAATGAATTGGAAACGCCAAACTTATCAGATGAAATAAAGAATGAAGTGGAAGTCTTGTTATTATGCGGTCCTGTCCCTTACCGAAAAGTTCTAGAGAAAGTGAAGTCGGTTGTACCTGTTCATTACGTCCGATATAACGAAACTGGATTATATAAGGCTTTTTACAACATCCAAAAAAAGCTTGCAAAAGTAAATGCTAATTTGAGCATGGTTGATCATGCAATAAGTGTAGATACGGTAACTCCAGTCATGGTAAAACGATTTTTGGAAGAAATCGATGAACAAGATTTGAAAATCATTTGCTATGATGAGGCAAGCAACCCGACAAGAGAACAATTGTTGGAGTTCCATAAAGATTGTTTTAACAAGGGTTTGGTGTCAGGAGCGCTCACTGGAATCCATTCCATATCAGCTGAATTAAATGATTTAGGAATACCTAATGAATGGATAATCCCAACCACACAGGACATCGTTGTTGCTTTGGAAAGAGCGCTTCTATCGACGGATGCGAGGAAAAGTAAGGAATCCCAGATCGTTGTGGGATTGATCAATGTGGATGGCTTTGGCAAAGTCGTCGATCGCCATAACTCGGAGCATGAAATTCAAAAGCTGAAGCTCAATATTCACCGAATTTTGCTGGATTATGTGGATTCTTTACGAGGACATCTTACGCACCTAGGAGGAGATGAATACTTATTTTTTACAACCAGGGGGATATTTGAACAAGAAACAGCTGGATACAAAAGAGTTCCTCTGGCATCAGAAATCTATAAATCCTATCAGTTAACGTTAAGTATCGGTGTTGGATTTGGCAGAACGGCCAATGAAGCGGGTTCGAATGCGAGATCAGCCTTGCGGAAATCAAAGGAGGCTAACGGCAATTCATGCTTTATAGTTAGAGAGGACAGAGGCATACTCGGACCTTTGGAGATGGTGGATGCCCAAGTGAAAGATATGGAATTGGTGAATCCTGACTTTATTAAAAAAGCAGAGAACGCCAATATGACCTCTTCCTACTTAAGCAGGTTACTTGTAACGTATGCCCGTACTGGAAAAAAAGAGTATAACGTTCAAGAATTAGCTTTGCTGCTCAATATTACGGTTAGAAGCACCCATCGATTGCTGTTGGAATGGTCGGATACAGGTTTAGTCCGGACAAGCGGAATGGAGAAAATGCCGAAAGGTCGTCCACGGCAAATTTTTGAGTTTGCGTTCCTGGATGAAAGCATGAAGAACTAAGGTGAGATGGAAGGGATTCGTCCTATCCCTCTGTTTATATATAGACATTTAAAAGACTTGTCTTTTAATGTATTGGCTCTTTAAAATAGGGATGTAGACTTGAAAATCGAGAGGAGAACGACATGAAAACAATCCGTGAATTAGAAACAAAGCTAGCTCAGCCTTCGTCCGCTTTAATCAATGATATTGCTGCACTAGATGGAGATATTCTGTTACTTGGTATTGGCGGTAAGATGGGACCTAGTCTGGCTAGGTTAGCCATGAACGCAATTAAAGAAGCCGGTGTAAATAAAAAGGTGATTGGCGCTTCGCGGTTCTCTTCCGAAGGATTAAAGCAGGAGCTGGAAGCAGACGGTGTTGAAACAATTTCCGTTGATTTATTGAACGATCAACAGCTTCAGCAGCTGCCTGATGTGAAGAATGTTATTTATATGGCGGGAAATAAATTTGGCACAATGGGGAATGAGCATTTTACATGGGCAATGAATGCTTACCTCCCAGGACGTGTTGCAGAAAAATATAAAAACTCTCGTATTGTCGCTTTTTCTACAGGGAATGTGTACCCATTCACACCGGTTGCTCACGGAGGAGCTACAGAAGATACGGCGACAGGTCCGATCGGAGAATATGGCCAATCTTGTTTGGGACGTGAGCGGATTTTTGAGCATTTTTCCCGTAAGTATAATACGCCATTGACCATTTTCAGACTTAATTATGCGGTGGATTTGCGCTATGGCGTGCTTTTGGAAATAGCTAAATCGGTTAAAGCTGGCAAACCTATCAACATCACCATGGGAAATGCGAACTGTATTTGGCAGGGTGATGCGAATGAAATGGCTATTCGTTCCTTGAATATATCCAGTTCCCCACCTACATTCTTGAATGTATCCGGTCCTGAAACTTTATCGATGCGTTGGGCGGCAAATATGTTTGGCCAAAGATTTGGTGTGGAACCTATCTTTGTTGGAGAAGAATCACCAACTGCTTTATTGAGCAATTCCGCAAAAGCTCACCAGCTTTTCGGTTATCCTCAGGTTTCCATGCAGCAAATGATTGAATGGACCGCGGAGTGGTGTTTGGCCGATGGTCATACTTGGAATAAACCAACCCATTTTCAAGAGAGGGAGGGGAAATATTAAAAATGAGTCTTATAAAACCACTTTGTGCGGAAAAAAACAAGGCGCTGCATGAGGGATTGGTCATTCCCGCACATCCGCTAGCTTTAAACGCTGCAAGAGAGTTGAATGAACGCAGGCAAAGAGCACTGACACGTTATTACATGTCTTCGGGTGCGGGCGGCATCGCAGTAGCTGTGCATACGACACAGTTTGAGATCAGGGACAAGGAGCATAATCTCTTCGAAAAGGTGCTGAGACTAGCATCCGAAGAAGTAAAGAATGCAAAGCTAACCAAGCCCTTCCTTCAAATAGCCGGTATATGCGGTCCAACAGATCAAGCCGTTTACGAAGCGGAAACAGCAGCGGGTCTCGGATATGATCTCGGTTTAGTCAGTATGGGAGGACTTCAGAGTTGGACAGAGAAGGACTTACTGAAGCGAATTGCTAAAATCGCGGAAATCATTCCGGTATTCGGCTTTTATCTGCAGCCTTCTGTCGGTGGAAGAGTATTAAGCTACGATTTCTGGAAAGTGTTTGCGAACATCTCTGGCGTGGCTGGTATCAAAATGGCACCGTTTAACCGTTATCAAACGATCGATGTCGTGCGTGCCGTATGTAATTCCGAGCGGAGAGATGAAATCGCTTTGTATACAGGCAATGATGATAATATTGTGAATGATCTACTGACCACTTACCATTTTGTCGTTAATGGAAACAAGGTTGAGAAAAAAATAGTAGGCGGTTTGTTGGGTCATTGGTCTGTTTGGACGCAAAAGGCTGTTGAACTTTTGGATGCCATTAAACTTGTACGAAACGATGAAAGTCTAAATTCCCACTGGTTGACGCGAAATATTGAAGTAACGGACTCCAATGCGGCATTTTTTGATACAGCGAATGGATTTGCAGGTTGTATAGCCGGGATTCATGAAGTGCTTAGGAGACAAGGTCTTCTGGAAGGGCGTTGGTGTTTGAATCCCGAAGAAGAGCTGTCTAACGGACAAATGGAGGAAATTAACCGTGTTTATCGGGATTATCCGAATTTGAACGACGATGAATTTGTGAAGAGGCATTTATCCGAATGGTTAGCAGAATGATTGTGGATGGGAGGATTTATTGAAGATGTCTGAGAAACCGATTCGAATTGGTATTATAGGTCTCGATTCATCGCATGCTCCTGTTTTTACGCAATTGCTAAATGATAAGAACCATGCTTATCATGTGCCTGGCGCGGAAGTAACGGTTGCTTTTCCAGGAGGTTCACCCGACTTCGAGATGAGTTATTCGCGAGTGGAAGGGTTTACGGAGCAGGTTCGCGACAAGTATGGTGTGAAAATCGTCGAGTCACCGGAGGAAGTGGCTGATGCTTGCGATGCTATTCTGATGGTGTCGGTCGATGGACGGGTTCATCTCGAGCTGTTTCGCCGCGTCGCTGCTTATCGCAAACCGGTTTTCATTGATAAGCCAATGGCTCTTTCTTCTGCCGATGCGAAGGCAATCGTGGAACTAGCACAGCTGCATGGCATACCGATGATGAGCTGTTCTTCGCTTCGTTATGCCGAAGCAATGACGGAGGCGCTGCAGGAATCTGAAAACGGCAGCATTATCGGTATGGATTGTTATGGTCCGCTTGCTATGCAACCCACGCAGCCGGGGCTGTACTGGTATGGCGTACATACGGCTGAGATGCTTTTTAAAACGCTGGGCAAAGGTTGTGTGAAGGTTTCGGCAGTTACAACTGAGGAGCATGATCTCATTACCGGCGTCTGGGAAAATGGTATCATCGGTACAATTCGCGGTAATCGCAAAGGTAACTCAGAATTCGGCGCATTGCTGCATAGGGAAACCAAAACGCAGTTTATCGATGTGTATCGACATCCGAAACCGTATTATGCCAGCTTAATGGAGAAAATTATGAGCATGTTTGTAACAGGAACACCTGATATCGATATGGAAGAGACGCTGCAGATCATGCGATTCTTGGAAGCCGCCAATGAAAGTCGTGAATCCGGTTTAGAGGTATATCTGTAGAATCGGGAAAGGATGAAACGGCTATGCAAAAAGCAGAATTAAGAGTAGCGGTGCTTGGTGCGGGTATTATAGCCAAAGAACATTTTAATGCTATCCGAGCAACGACAGGATTTGCAGCTTGCGCGGTTGTAGATATCAATCTCGATAAAGCGAATGAAATCGCCCGGCTTTATGACATAATGGCTTATAACGATTACCGGGAAATGATCAAACAGGAAAGACCGGACGTGGTGGTCATCGCATTGCCTCACTATTTGCATAAAGAGACAGCTGTGTTTGCGGCGGAACATGGATGTCATTTGATGTTGGAGAAACCTATGGCTTTGTCCGTAGCAGAATGCGATGAGATCATCCAAGCTGGTCGTAAAGCGGATATTCGCATCTTGGTCGGACATACGCAGCACTACATTGCTGAAAATATACAAGCCAAAAGGATCATCCAAAGTGAAGAATTAGGAAAACTCGTCATGATTCATGATGTCAGACATACGAATTACTTCCAAGACTCGCGTCCACAATGGTTTCTCGAAAAAGAGAAATCAGGCGGTGGCATTCTGGCCAATTTGGGTACGCACTCTATTGATAAAATTCAGTGGCTGACAGATCGTACGGTCCGCAAATTAAGGTCATCTGTGAGTTATCATGGAAGCAGGGGCAATGTAGAAGGCAGCGGTATGATTTATCTGGAACTTACTTCAGGGATTCCTGCGACGATTGTTCAATCGGGTTATCTAGGGGCATCACGCAATGAAACGGAGATTATGTTTACGGGTGGTATGCTGAAACTAGTAACCGGTGAAAGCTTATGGATAAGTCGAGGCGGTGAGTATGAGAAGCTGGAACCATCAAACACGTCTGCTCCCTTCGAACTGCAATATTCCGATTTGCTCACGGCCATACGGGACCACTCGGAAACAAGCTGCTCTCCAGAGTATGCGCGAGGCGTCATAGCTGCACTTGAGGCTGTATACCGTTCTGCAGAAACGGGTTTGGAACAGTTAGTTGATCGGGAAATTGGATCATGAAAAATGGATAAAAGACAGTAATGGCAATCCGCTCAAGGTACAGTTAAAAGACAGCCAAGGAAATCTGATGGACAGCGGCAGCGTGAAATACTATGCGGGAGGCTGGCTGACATTTGGCAACACAACTGGCGGAGAAATCAGCAAGGAGTTATTGCCTGGTTCGTATACCTTCGGTATGACTTATGGGGGAACGTACAAAGAAATTGTAAATAACATAGCAACAAATCCAACTGTAGTATTAATTGGATGGAGGAGCTCGCTTTCGTGGCGGCTTCTCTTTTTTATTTTTGAATAACCTGCAAAATAATATTGAATATACATGCATATTTATGTATAATTATGCAATATTGAAATGGAGGGAATTATGAATGCCACTTATCGTGAGAGACGCAGAACCTGATGATGAATACAGTTTGACCGAATTAATGTATGAATACATTGTAGGCTTTTATCAGAAACCTAGGCCAGCCGATGGAAAAATACATAAGTTGATTCAAACCCTTTTAGAGAAACAAGTAGGTATACAGTTTGTCGCAGAACAAGATGGAAAGCTTGTCGGCTTTGCTACCTTATACTTCGCATTTAGTACGATGAAAGCGGAAAAAATTACCATCATGAACGACCTTTATGTCATTGAGCCATTTAGAGGTACAGAAGTGGAAACAGAATTGTTTTTAGAATGTCAAGGTTACTCAAAGGATCAAGGATATGCATATATGTCTTGGGTAACGGCTCCTGATAATAAACGAGCTCAACACTTTTTTGAGAAAATGGGTGGGGTTCAAGGGGATTGGGTTAACTATTCAATCGTCTAAGTCATAGTGATTAATCCGGCCGCTGGTCCGTTCGAATTAAGGATCAACGGCTTTTTTCATACACGGAATGTCCTTCGATAAGCGGAAGGGCTTATTTGCATGTGCTGTGAGAAGACACGGCTGAAGTAGAAGGCATTCTGAAAGCCGCACTGCTCAGCAATGGCATCAAGTGTGTCTGGCGTTTCGGCCAGCAGCAAGCGTGCTCGGGATAGTCGAACCTTTGTTGCATACCGAATAGGTGACATCCCATACGCAGCTTGAAAACGCCGAGTAAGCTGAGATGCGCCAATACCAAGTGTGACAGCTAAGGCCTGCAAGGACAATTCATGTTCAAAAGCCCGCATTTCAATATAAGCAGCCGCTTGATTCATCAAGGGATCAGACGTTCCGGATTGCTTACGCTGCGCTGTGAGCTGCTCCCGATTTGCCATGAAAAGCAGGTCTTCAATGAGATGATGAACGACCTCCCACTGATGATTGCCATGATCCTCCGCTTCCTGCCATTCTTGCATATATTCAAAAGTGGAGCTGAGCCTACCGACATCCTTGATGCGGATTTTACCTGGCAGCGTCCAACTGCTGTCTAACGTGAATTCGGCGAAATGAAAAGAGATCGGTTCAAGAGCAAGACGTCTGAGCGTTTGGCCGGGCTGGCAAAAAACAAGTTCCCCGAAGTCGGCAATCTGCTCACCTTGTTCATCGCCCTCTAAAGTGAAGGAGAATCGACCCGATTGGGCAGCGAGCATCCCCCAGCCTTCATAAGTGTCCTCGGATAGAGAAAATTGCTCTCTTTGTTTACCAAAATAATACCGTCTAATTTGGAGCTTTCCAATCATGACTCACTCTCCCGTTTCATGCAAAAAAGTATATGAATTAGTATAACCTAATGCATGGATTAAGGGAATACAAGGCTGTAATATAAGGTTATAAGAAAGTCAATCACACAGTGTGAGACGCAAAAAAACAAATGAGAGGTGGAGAATTCCATGAGAAAGAAATCTTTGAGTATTTTAACAGAAGAGAAGATTCAAACGTATAACGAGCAGGGGTACTTAGTACTGCGGGGTGTATTTTCAGAACATGAAGCGAAAGTCATCCAAACGGAATGCGATCAATTGCTTACATTAAGCGATTATACCGATAAGTTTAACATTCGTGCCGGTCATAAAATCTACGCGGATGGCCGAGTTGCGATCGAACGTCTGGACCCAGTTCATGATATCTCCGCGGTATTTGCTGATTTAGTGGAGGATGAGCGCATTTTATCACCGCTTCGTGATATTTATTTGGATGAACCGCTTCTTTTCAAGGATAAACTCATTTTTAAGCTCCCAGGCGCGAATGGCTACTCTATGCATCAGGATGCTTCTTGGTGGCAGGGCTTCCCTATTGAAGGTCTGATCTCGGTGATGGTAGCAATTGATGGAGCGACAACGGCAAACGGCGGGTTGGAATTGTTCCCAGGCTATCATGAAAGATTGCGTTCCACGCCAGGTGAGCTGCGTAACATGAATGCGGAAGAAATTGCAGAGATTGATCCTAAACAAGGTGTTATCGTAGAAACAAATCCAGGTGATGTGATCATCTTCCATTCGTTTACACCTCATCAAAGTGGGGTTAACTTGTCCGACGTAAGCCGCAAACAGTTGTATTTGACGTATACGCCTAGCAAGAATGGGAATCTATATAAAGCGCATTACCAACACTACCAACGCTATAATTTAAAAGGTAAGGACACTTCCAGTTATCATTTTCTGTAGAACAAAAGAGATCTGCCATCGACGGTAGATCTCTTTCATCCCTATAGCATAAATAAATGTTGTAATCGGAGGCGGAGCGAATGATAAGTAAATCTGCATTGATTCTTCAGCAGGATTCTCTCGTATCCTTCTGGGACTTTCAAGAAGCTGAAGGCCAGTCACGAGTGGCAAAAGGGCCTTTTCCTTATGTTTTGGATGAAATGTCCGGACCGATAAGAAGGGTTGAAGATGGCGTCTTAGGGACTTGCGCGGCAAAATTTGAATACGGCCAATGGTTCAACTTGCCTCGTAAAGATTGCCCAGCATTAGATTTCCACGGACTGGATGCAAAGCTGACCATCATCGCATGGCTAAAACGAGAAAACAGAGTAAACGGGCAGTGCGAAGCGATAGCCGGCATGTGGAATGAAACAGAGAAGAAGCGTCAATATGCCATGTTTCTTAATCTGAGGATTTGGGAAAGTGGAGATCAGGTGGGAGGCCATGTCTCTGTTGAAGGCGGTCCGACACAGGGACACTCGTGGTGTATGACAACGGCGATTGGAGCAACACCTCTGGCTAAGGATAAGTGGTACGCGCTTTCGTTCACGTATGACGGCACCTATGCCAAGGTGTATGTGGACGGCGTGCTGGACGAGAGGGAAACCTACAACCCTTACCTATATGACAAAGGTCTGTTCAATGGAGGAATTACGGGTGCTGACTTCACCGTAGGCGCTGTGAATCGTTCCGGGAAGATGGGCAATTTCTATGCCGGATTACTGGGTGGACTTGCTGTATTTAATAAAGCGTTAACCGACAAAGAGATTCGGTTGTTATCGATTGAATAATGAGGCGACCGAGCTTACAGCGAGCGCTCCACGAGAGCTCCGTGAGCCGAAGCTCGCCGAAAGAGTCTGAGAAGGCGGAAATCGATTTCTCAGTAACCCATCCCGCGCGTCCTCGCTAAATAAGCTCGGAAAATACGCTTATGCAGGCGCCCCCGAACAAATAGGCGCGGAAACCGCGATTACAGGAGAGCTCCGCGAGCCGAAGCTCGGATAAAAGTTCTCAGCCCCAACCCGCCAAAACTTCCCAACTAGCAAGCACATGCTGTGCTACTCTATAGCAGCGCACACGAGCATGACCATCCCCGGCTGGTTCAAGAAGTGATTTCTGATACATCTCTTTTAGAGTCTGTTGTGCTTTTCTTTGTCCGAACTGAAATTGTTGTTGAACATCAACGGGTTTGATTGCTCTCCCCAACTTGTGGGCAAAACGTATGACTTCTTTTTCTATATAATTTATCTCTATTACGTGGTTAAATACATCTCCAAAGTGTCGGCCAACGCATTGCTGGATTAATTGCTCGCACATACGAGGCCGATTTTTTACGTCATCATAAGAGAAACGGAAAATTTTCCAACCATCTAAAACAAGGTGGTTTTGTCGAATTAATTGGTCTGAGAATTGGGAGCGACTGATATCAGCGAAGTGGGGACCAAAGCCATCAATTTCAATCGCTAGTCTGAGTGAGTGGCGAAGAAAAGCGAAATCCAAAAAGCGCGTACCATCGCGAAAATCTTCGATCTCATATTCCGGATGCAAGTTTTGAAAATGTCCAAATGCGTTCCACCAAATCTGCTCAAGAAACAACTTCTCCGCATGTCCATGACCCTCCTTTAGTCGCTTTAATCGTTCCCCGCCCCTCATCGAAATGTGCTTAATTATAAAGACTTCATGTGCATTTTCAAATTCATATTGCACAAAATTTAACAATTGTATGACCACACCATTTTTCTGACATACATTTTCTCTCAGCACATTTTTTTTCTTAAAATTCCTTCACTTGGGGAATAATACCTTTAACTCAAAAAGGGTTATTTCACAGGGGGGTTATTAAGATGAAAAAATTACTCGCAACAACAGCTGTTACGGTATTACTCCTGACTTCGTTAGGATGTGCTTCGAATACACCAAACACAACACCGCCTGCATCTTCGCCGAGTAAGGCCGAAATTACGATCGGCACAGAAGGTACATATGCACCTTTCACTTTTCATGATAAGGCTGGCAAACTTACGGGGTTTGATGTCGAGACGGCAGAAGAAGTATGTAAACGGATTGGCATGACGCCGCGATTTGTTGAAACCAAATGGGATGGCATGATTGCGGGACTCGATGCGAAGCGGTATGACATGGTGGCCAACGAAGTGGCTGTTCGCGCGGATCGTTTGGAGAAGTACGATATGTCGACGCCTTATATTGTTTCCCGTGCTGTTCTTGTGGTGAAAGCGGATAATACGAATATCAAAACGTTAGATGACCTTAAAGGTAAGAAGGTTGGTCAATCCCTCGATAGTAATTATCGGAAAATAGCAGAAGAGCACGGCGCCGCAATTACCGGTGTGGAGGGTTTTAATCAAGCGATTGATCTACTGACTTCGGGCAGGATCGATGCGACGCTCAACGATAGTTTGTCCTTTTTGGATTTGAAAAAGCAGCGTCCTGAACTCCCGATCAAAACGGTTTATGAGGAGCCGTCCGCAACGAGCAACGCTTTTTTATTCCGCAAAGGAAGCACGGATTTAGTCAGTAAAGTAAATAAAGCTCTGGCAGACATGAAATCGGACGGAACGTTGGTTCAAATTTCACAAAAATGGTTCAATGCCGACGTAACGAAGTAAGGACCTAGCCTAATGACAAATGAACGTCTTGAGCGAATAATAGGGATCCTGTCCGATTCCTTCTTTCCTATTATAAAGGCGGGGCTTATGTACACAGTTCCGCTTACTTTAATCACATTTGCACTAGGACTTAGCTTGGCATTCATCACGGCGCTTGCTCGCTTATCGGATTTTGCCATACTACGGGCGATAGCGAGATGCTATGTTTGGGTTTTCCGCGGCACGCCATTGCTTGTCCAGTTGTTTATTCTTTTTTATGGTTTTCCAAGTTTGGGAATAACACTGGATCCTTTTCCGACAGCTATTATCGGGTTTACGTTAAATAAAGGAGCTTATAGCTCTGAAATTATTCGCGCCGCGATATTGTCGATTCCAAAAGGCCAAAGTGAAGCAGCTTATTCGATTAATATGACGAAATGGCAGGCGATGAGGCGCATCATTTTACCCCAGGCTGTGCGCGTCGCTATTCCTCCATTAGGAAATTCCTTCATAAGTTTAATCAAAGACACATCTTTGGCCGCCACGATTACGGTTACGGAAATGTTTCAGAAAGGGCAGCAGATTGCGGCTGTTACCTATGAGCCATTATGGCTTTATATCGAGGTGGCCTTCGTTTATTTAGTTTTCAGTACCGTTCTTTCCTATTTCCAAGCCAAACTTGAGATCCACTATGAACGAAACATTGCCAAGTAAGGGAGGGGCCAGCATGATTCGAATGGAAGGTATACATAAACATTTTCATGACCTCCACGTCTTGAACCATATTGATTTGGATGTTGAAAAAGGGAGCACGACCGTTGTTATCGGACCTTCCGGTTCCGGCAAAACGACCCTATTGAGATGTCTTAAATTATTGGACTTTCCAGATCAGGGGTCCCTCTCGATTGCCAAAGCGACGATGACATTCTCAAGTGAAGTCAAACTGAATAAGACTGACATTCGTTCCATCCGTAAACACACCGGTATGGTGTTCCAGAACTACAACTTATTTCCCCATTTAACTGTCTTGCAAAATATTATGGAAGGTCCTGTTATTGTCCTTAAACAATCTCCGAAAACCGCTAAAGATAAGGCTTTATCCATCTTAGATAAGGTTGGACTTCGGGATCGTGCCGATCATTATCCTCATCAGCTGTCTGGTGGACAACAACAACGGGTAGGGATTGCTCGGGCCATGGCGATGAATCCTGAGGTGCTATTATTCGATGAACCCACGTCTGCGCTTGATCCGGAATTGGTAGGTGAAGTGCTAAAGGTGATGAAGGATCTAGCTTTCGAAGGAATGACGATGGTCATTGTGACACATGAGATGGGCTTCGCCAAAGAAGTGGCGGACCAGGTTGTCTTTATGGATCAAGGGGCGATTGTGGAGAGAGGAACGCCAACCGATATTTTTGATACTTCAACGAATGAGCGGACCATGCAATTCTTGAGAAAAGTGAATCGGAAAACAGATTAAGATGGACTGATGTCCTCAATGGAAGGAAAATGAAGTTTTCTGTCGAATCCTATATCCAGTCAACCTAGAGACAGTTATAAGGTTGTTGTGAGTATAGAGGGGTCGTTTATATGATAAATCCTGCGAATAGATTACTTGATGTTAAGACACTCCTAAGCATGATGGATAATATGGAAGACTCGATTTACATCATGAGCGTTGATGGATCTGATATCAAATACTATTATGTAAATCATGCTGCTACGAAATTCAGTGGAATAACGATGGATGCTGTCGGACTAACATTTTTTGATACAAACTCAAGCCAGATGGCGAACTATTTACATAAGAAATATACGAGAGTGGTTACCGAACGGCGAACCATTAAGTATGAGGATGGCGTTGTTCTACCCAATGGTATGTTAAGCGGAGAAAGTATACTTACGCCTATTTTCAATGAAAGCGGTGACATGGAGTTCATCGTTACTGTTACTCGTGATATTACCGAACGTAAAAAACAAGAAAATATGCTTTATCATTACGCCTATCATGACGATCTTAGCAAGCTTTATAATCGAAGATTCCTGCTTGAGCATGTGCATAATCCAGCGAACATTTATTTGCTTGATTTGGACTATTTCAAAAACATAAATGATATTTTCGGACATGATGTAGGTGATACTGTACTTGTAGAGGTCGCTAACCGTCTTGTTGAGAAATTTGGTGCGGATTATATCCTTGTAAGATTAGGTGGAGATGAATTTGTCGTCGTAGCAATGGGGGAACTTGGACCAGCTGAGGAGACTGCCGACCAAATTAATCAACTTTTTGTGGCTCCCTTTACGGTAAATGATCATCCGATGAAGTTAAGCGTAAGTATTGGTGTGGCTCAAAGTGTAAATAGTGAAACCATCCAAACCCTCTTAAAGCAAGCGGATATTGCCTTGTATAAGGCCAAAGGAGCGGGAAGAAAAAGATTTCATATTTTCGAAGCTTCATCTAAATACGATCATGTTGAGAATTTCATTCATGAGCTTGCTCTCTCAAGTGCGGTTGAAAAAGAAGAATTACATTTACATTATCAGCTTATTTACAATCCGGTTCGGGAGGAAGTCATTGGAGCCGAGGCTCTACTAAGATGGAACTCAGCCAACATGGGAATGATCCAACCCAGTGACTTTATTCCGGTCGCCGAGGAAACGGGATTGATTATTCCGATTGGATACTGGATCATCAGGCAAGCTTGTAAGGATTGGCATCTTTTAAAAGCCGATTATGGTCCTCAATTTAAAATTTCGGTCAACATTTCAAGGATTCAACTAAACGAACACCTTTTCGTTGATCAAATGCTTCAAATATTGGAAGATGAGTATGTAGACCCACGTGTAGTGGAATTAGAAATAACGGAAAGCACGACGATTCACTCGATGGAAGATGTCCAACAAACGTTGCGTAGATTGCGCGCTGAAGGATTTACCATCGCCTTAGATGATTTCGGAACCGGTTATTCCTCGTTAAGCATGTTAACCTTACTTCCGATAGATAAGTTGAAGATTGACAGGTCTTTCATTTGGGAAATGAATGTCTCTCTAATTTCAGCCATTTTAGCCATGGCCAATGCACTGAACCTGCAAGTAATCGCAGAGGGCATCGAGACGTATGAACAATATAGGATGTTAAAGGAAATGAACTGTTGGGGAGTACAAGGTTATTATATCAACAAGCCAGCCCAATTTGACTTATTACCCAAACAGATTGTTGCTAGAAAGTAGATGAGAGGTCAACGTCCAGTGTACGCGCTGGTGATGTTGATCTTTTTTTGCTTACATGAGGAATATGATGCAATTTTTTGTTGAGTTGCCTTCGTGGTGTTCCTTTTGATATTGACGCAGCTATGTAAAAGTAAAGGCGCACGAGTCATCCCTTTTTGGGCTTATTTGATCCTGCCTAGTTTTTCAAATAGCTCGTATCACTTCAAGCCCGATGTCTGTATACCTCTGTACCAAATGATCATCCGTTAGAGAATCAGTAATCAATAGATGGATCTCTTTGGCAGAGGCAAACGAAATGAGTGCCGTTTGTTCGAATTTTGTATGATCCGTCAAGAGAATCACTTTTTTGGCCGATTTGATCATTCTTTTTTTGAGCTCAGCCTCGTCTCTATGGAAAACGGAGATTCCCCGTTCCAAATCAATGCCTGTACATCCCAAGAAGGCGATGTCTACATTTAATTCATCGACCATTTGAATCGCACTGGGCCCGATAATCGTAAAAGTGCCTTTGCGGCGATATCCGCCTAATATGCACAATTCAATTCCGTTGCTTTCGGCTAAAGTAGACGCAATTTTGGTGTCATTTGTAATGACCGTCAGCACACGATTTTGAATGAGCTTTGCTAGCTCAAGAGTCGTTGAGCCTCCGTCCAACAAAATAATTTGCCCGTCCTCGATCCATTTGTAAGCTTCTGCGGCAATTTGCTCTTTCTCACCCTGCTGTCTGATTCTTCTTTTATGAATGGGCAGCATGGAATGGGAGCTTTCGACGAGAACAGCTCCTCCGTGTACTCTTTTTAGAATACCGGCAGCCTCTAATTTCTCTAAATCCTCGCGAATGGTTTTCTCCGTAACCTGATAAGCTTTACTAAGCTCCGAAACCTTAATGGACCCCATCTGATTTAATGATTCAATGATCTTGGAATGTCTAACCTCTGATAACATTACGCACCAGCCTTCATTCGTTGTCGCTGCACGGGTTGTCATGTGCACATATGTTTGAAATTGTTTGATTACTAAATGATAAGAGTATAACAAAAAAAACAGCAATAATATACCCAAGCCTACATAAAGAAAGTCCATATACAATCCTTGCTGGATCATGTATCTTGTTAAAATTGACACATCGCATCGTACAAGGAAATGAGGAAATGCTCTTGTTATCAGCTATGAATAAGCTAACCGCTATTAAACTTCCTTTTTGGGTTATGTTTATGAATACATTCAGTATGGCTGTCGGGTTTTATATAATGATTCCGCTGCTTGCTTCGTATTTACTGCACGATCTACTGTTAACTGTCACGATGGTTGGCTTCATATCGGCTATCCGCAGCTTCAGTCAACAAGGGTTGTCTGTTTTCTGCGGTACATTGGCCGACAGACTTGGGTATAAGCGAACGATATTGATTGGCTTGTTTATCCGTACCTTCGGTTTCGGACTTTTCGGATTCGTGGATCATATCCCGGGTTTAATCCTAGCATGCTTCTTCTCGGGATTAGGCGCAGCTATATTTCAACCAGCCAGTTATGCCTATTACGCAGCGCTTTCAACACCGCAAAACCGGATTACGGTTTACTCGATACGTGAAATGTTAAGTAATCTGGGATTTGTGGCGGGTCCGATACTGGGCGCTTTTTTAATGGGCTTTCATTTTCAATATGTTAGTATTACGGCCACGCTAATTTTTGTGTTTTCGTTCTTGTTAAGTCTTTTTTTCTTGCCGCAGATTAAAACTGAACAATCAAAAGCCGATTACGAAGGTATGCTGCCACAGCTTAAAAAAGTGCTGCAGAACCGCAGCTTTCTACGATTCATGGTGTTTACTTTGATATCCTGGTCGCTCGTAGCACAGCTGTACATTGCCGTTCCATTTCGAGTGAATCAGATTGCTTCAGGAGCCAATATTGGATTCATTTATAGCTGTGGAGCCATCGTAATGGTACTTCTGCAGGTTCCGTTTTCTAAATTCAGTCAGACTAAAATGCAGCCCTTTGGCGTGCTATCACTAGGTACGTTACTCATTTCGGCGGGGCTGTTCACCATCGGGATGTCGGGCTCGATGTTGGGGATTTATGCAGGGGTCATTTCATTCATGCTCGGGCAAGTGTTTTGGCAGCCAATGATGAATACAATGGTGTCTGATTTCGCTGGGACAGGCAGTATAGCCAGTTATTTTGGTTTTAATAGTTTTGCATTATCCATCGGCGCTATGATTGGTAATGTAGGCGGGGGTTATTTGTACGACTTGGGGAGCATGCTCGGTTGGGGTTCTCTACCTTGGTTTAGCTTCTTTATAATTGGGCTAGTAAATATTTGGTTTATGCTTAAAGAACAAAGGTCTCCTAGCGTCCAACAGGTTTAACAGATTTAAGTCGGAAAAACGCTGGAGGATGGAATGGGCTAACATTCAAAATGAAAGCCTTTTTTTGACCATATAATCCATGGATATGCTCATCCTATGCATTCTACCTCAGCTAAAATCGTGCTATCCTGATTGCATATGACACGAAGGAGGCAAGTATTTACAATGAGCATAAACAAATTGAGAATTGGTGTAATCGGAGCAGGGTCGATATCCGATATGCACTTTGAGTCCTATGCAAAGCAAGCAGACGCAGAATTGGTTGCCGTATGTGATCTGAATCGTCAAAGAGCGGAGGATAAAGCCGCCAAGTATAATGTTGAACATATTTACACCGATTATCGGGAGCTTCTGGACAATCCAGAAGTGGATGCTGTAAGTATTTGTACATGGAATAATACACATGCAGAGATTAGCATTGCAGCTTTGCGTGCTGGCAAGCATGTTCTAGTAGAGAAACCACTTTGCAAAACAGTGGAAGAGGCTGAGCGCATTCAAGACGCCGTTCGTGAAACAGGGAAAATTCTGCAGGTCGGTTTTGTACGAAGATATGATACCAATGCTCAGCTCGTTAAGCGCTTTATCGATAATGGCGATTTGGGAGAATTGTACTATGCCAAAGCTTCGTGTCTTCGTCGATTAGGTAATCCAGGAGGTTGGTTTGCTGATTCAGAACGTTCTGGCGGCGGACCTTTAATCGATATTGGTGTACATGTGATTGACTTATGCTGGTACTTAATGGGTAGACCAAAGCCTGTATCGGTTAGTGGTCATACGTATAATAAGCTCGGGAATCGGGCGAATGTACGCAATCTTTCCTTTTACAAAGCAGCTGATTACAATGTTGATTTGAATACGGTTGAAGATATGGCCAATGCCTTAATTCGGTTTGAAAATGGGGCTTCCTTAATGGTTGATGTTAGCTTTACTCTTCATGCCAAAAAGGATGAAATCGCAGTCAAGCTGTACGGAGATAAAGGCGGAGTGGAATTGGAGCCTGAGCTTGTCCTCGTTACGGAAATGCTGGATACCATTTTGAATGTAACGCCACAGACAGATAACAAATCTATCCATATAACAGAAGCCTTTAATCAGGAGATCGGTCATTTTCTAACTTGTTGTCGAACGGGGAATTCACCGATTAGTCCTGTAGAGGATGGGCTTACTATGATGAAAATTCTTTGTGGTATTTATGAATCAGCTGCCAAAGGTCAGGAAATCAGATTATAGCCGCTAGGAACAGAAATGGAGGAACGGATATGAAGGTTGGCGTTAGTACGTATAGTTTATTTCAAGCTCTGAAGTCTGGAGAAATGGACATTATGGGTGTTATTGACTGGATTGCCGATCAAGGTGGCGAACATGTTGAGATTGTACCCCTTGGCTATGATTTAACTGGTAATTTGGAGCTTGCAGATGAGATTCGCCTTAAGGCGCAGTCTCGCGGCATCGAAATATCTAATTATGCGATTGGAGCAAACTTTCTAACTGATTCTCAAGAGGCCTATGAACAGGAAATTAAACGGGTCAAAGGGGAAGTCGATCTCGCTGCAAGGCTTGGTGTACAAAGAATGCGCCATGATGTCGCACAAAGTGAGGATCGTTCTATTGCGAACTTTAACAAAGAACTTGAACGCATGGCGGAGGCTTGTCGGCAAATTGCTGACTATGCTTCGCAATATGGCATCATAACGAGCGTTGAGAATCACGGCTACTTCGTGCAGCATAGCGACCGCGTTCAAACGTTAATTCAAGCCGTAGACCGTCCCAATTTCCGCACAACGCTAGATGTAGGCAATTTCATGTGTGTAGATGAAGATCCCGTTGCTGCGGTGAAAAATAATCTGCTCTTCGCTTCGATGGTCCATGTGAAAGATTTTTACCTTCGTCCCTCGTATCAAAATCCAGGCAAGGGTTGGTTTCAGACCCTGCAAGGTAATCATTTGCGCGGCGCTATTGTGGGCCATGGTGATATTGATATGAAAGAAGTATTGCGCGTTATTAAAAGCTCCGGCTATGACGGATTCATTTCCTTGGAATTCGAAGGCATGGAGGAATGCAAGATGGGTACGATGATTGGGTTGCAAAATATTAGAAGGCTATGGGATGATGTGGAATAGGCAATAACATTCAGCGATACGAAAGGTGTGTTGATGAAATATGGGAAATCCGATTGGCATTATGGTTGACAGTCTGCGTCTAGGTTTGCGCGATGGTTTGAAGAAAGCCAAAGAGCTCGGTGCAGACGGTGTGCAAATATATGCAGTTTCAGGTGAGATGGACCCAGCGAACTTATCACCTCTAGCGCGTAAGGAATTGAAAGCTTACATCGAGTCACTGGGACTTAGCATCTCTGCTTTGTGTGGGGATTTGGGTGGTCATGGCTTCCAAGATCAGTCCGTGAATGCAGACAAAGTTGAAAAATCAAAGCGTATTTTAGACCTTGCGGTTGAGCTGGGTACCAAGGTCGTAACCACTCACATCGGTGTCGTGCCCGAGCAGGCCAATGGCCCTATCTATGAAACGATGCAGCATGCATGTGAGGAATTAGGCGTGTATGCAAGCAGCTTAGGCGCTTACTTTGCTGTGGAAACCGGTCCAGAAACGGCTGTTCACTTGAAAAGCTTTCTAGATACGTTGTCCACCAAAGGTGTTTCCGTTAACTTTGATCCAGCGAATATGGTGATGGTGACTGGTGATGATCCTGTTCAAGGGGTTATCACGCTGAAAGATTATATTGTCCACACGCATGTGAAGGACGGTATCCGTCTGCGTCAGGCAGACCCACGTGAAGTCTACGGTTCACTGGGTTATCAACCGATGAGTCACGAGCAAATCGCAGAGGCGGCGACATCAGGACCTTACTATCGAGAGCTTGCTCTAGGTGAAGGTCATGTCGATTTCGGTCGCTACTTTCAAGCGCTTCGTGACATTGGATACACGGGCTATTTGACCATTGAGCGTGAAGTCGGGGAAAAGCCTGAGGTAGACATCGTGAACGCGATTGCGTTTATTAAGAAATATCAGTAGATTATTGGATATCATCTGAAAATTATCGGAAAACCATCAGAAATGACAAGAACTTCGCAATTTTTGCGGGTTCTTTTTTTATTTGATGGAAAGGCGGTCGGAGAAGTGCCGCTTGGGCTTGAAGCAGAGAGAGAGCGATGAGTAGTGATGAATAGGCTTGAAAATCGACCTTACGGCAGTAGTGAGCGATGAGTAGTGGTGTTTAAGCTCAGAAACCGAGCTAATGTCTGCGCTTACTGAGTTAGCTTTGGAAACCGATCCAACGAAAACCGTACTAAAGCAGGAATTATGTCAATCTCTGTTTCAAAGCTTCCCAAAGTGAGCTCAAACGAGTTTATGTGCACTAAAGTAGAAATTTTCGCAGGAAATTTATGGTACAAAAGGATGATTTTTTTTATAGCATTGAAATCCCTTTCAGTTTTTTATTCGCCAAAAGGTTAGGTCTATGTGATCAAACCGTCTAGACCTTTACTCCTGAAATTTGCTATTTTCCATTTAATGAGACACAAAACTACAAATAATACGAAGTATATAGTCATATAAAGCCCTTTTGACTGTAAAAATTTAACTGTTATGATAATGGTAAACTTGGGTATTGTTTAAGGAACCAAATACAAATATCGGTTAAAGGATGATTACACAGATGAGGAAGATGTTCTCTGGTGAAAGTAAAGTCTTTTACTTGTACCGGTATATTTCGCTTGCAGGAACTTCGTTAGTGTATGCCATTGAGGATCGTGGGCCCCCTTTAAGTTTAAAAATTGGCATCATCTTGGTGCTATTCATCTTTGCCAAGTGGATTACGGACATGTATACCCAAAGTGGCCAAGCCTCTCGCACAATTAAAATTACCGTAGGCTTGGAAATGACCGGGATGATGATCCTGCATCTTCTAAGCGGCGGTATGGACAGTCCATTCCTTTGGTGCGTATTCAATCCCGCATGGATGGCTGCCAGCTACCTCTCCTCGGTTTACTGCTGGTTTATGATGCTGAGTTACTTCTTATTCGTCACCGCATTTTCCTACTTTTTTGCCAATGACCAGACGCAATCGCTAGCCACTATGTTACTAAATGAAAACCGCTTTTACCTGATGCTATTATTCATGACCCTCTCGATTCAACTATTAGCCGGCGTCAAAAGTAGGCTTGAGATTGCGAACGCTCGAACCACGGAGACGATGGAGCATATGAAGTCGCTGTATCAAATCGTGGAAGCAGCTACGCATAGCGAATCGGAGAATTTGAAAATCATTTTTGCGGAATTTGCTCTAAAGCTGACCAAGCTAAAGATGTCCTTCTTCTGGGATGTCAATGGGAGTGGGAATGGGGGGCACGATCATCTTATTACCCAGGGTATCACGCCCGTTGGCGTAGAAGCTTCCCTGTCTACAGCTATTGAAATTCATGCAGCCGAACTAAGACAGTTAGACAGCTGTATGGTGATGAGTCTTCCTGAGCATGGTGATTTTCTTGTGATTCCCATCAAGTCGTCGACCCGATTCTGGGGAGTGATGGGAGTTAAGGTTGAGCGCTCCAGCTATGAGGAAGGCAGACATTGGTTCGTAAAGCAGCTGTACTTTCTTTCTGAGCTTTGTGCCGTCATTTTGGAGAGGCACCAGCTCGAGCGTATTGAGAACCAGCTAATGATTATCGAGGAGCAGAATCGGATTGCCGATGAGATGCACGACAGCGTCTCTCAGTACATTTTCGGAATTGTGTATGCTGTACATTCGCTAAGTCGTAAATGGAAAGACATTTCAACCGATCAGATTAAGGAGCAGTTGCAAATTATCCAAGAGTCATCTGTAGCAGCATCTCAAGAGTTACGTTCAACCATATATAGTCTTAGCTCTCGCAAAAATGGCGGTGCTTTTTGGATCACTACCGTCAAATCTCATCTGGATAGCTTATCCAAGCTGCACGCTGTGAAGGTAACCTTAAACGTTACAGGAGATGATCATGGTCTACAGGTCAATTATCAAAAGGCTTTGTTCAGAATCATATCGGAAGCAACGGGAAACGCCATTCGTCATGGACGAAGCAGTCACATTAAAGTAGACCTCAGTATGAAGTCAGATGAGGTGAAGCTCTCGGTCTTGGATAATGGAAGTGGATTTAGTGTAACAGAACGTCTGTCTGATCCTAAGGTATCCGGGCTTGGCGTGAACAACATGGAGCTGCTTGTTCAGTCTTTTGGCGGAACGATTAACATTCAGAGCACGAAAGGTAAAGGCACACATATTCAAGTGACCCTCCCATCCGGGCATCAGGATAAAAAGGAGCTAAATGAAATTCAGATGATGGGCTAAACAAGGTCATGAAAGCTATTCCCATTCTAACGAAAGCAGGTGGTACTTTGAAAGTTGTTATCGTAGATGATCATCCGTTGGTGCGAAAAGGATTGTCAGCTGTGCTAAAGCTTGAAGCTAACATCGAAATTTCTGGTGAATCGGAAACGGTGGAGCACGCGTTGGAGTTAATCAAGGAAACGAAACCGGATCTGGCTATCGTGGATCTAAAGCTGGGGAATCGTTCTGGACTCGAAGTGGTTGAGATGATTAAAGATTCGCCATGCCGAAGTATCATTCTGACTTCATCGACCATGGAGCAGGATGTAAGAAGGGCAGAGGCTGTGGGTGCGGATGGTTATGTACTCAAAGAAGCGCTGCCAGAAGAATTGCTGCTTGCCATTAAATTGATTTTCAAAGGGAAAAAGTATTACGATCCAGGTTTAATGGAAATGTTGTTCAAGAAAGAGGAAGAAGACAGCTTCAGTAAGCTTACGCCGAAGGAGCGGGAAGTGTTAATTGGTCTTGGAGAGGGTTTGTCCAATCAAGGAATGGCCAAGAAACTGATGGTAACCGAGTTCACAGTCAAGAAGCATGTTAGCCAAATTCTAAACAAACTATGCGTCAACGATCGTACGCAAGCGGCTTTGTTAGCGCAATCCAAAGGACTAGTCAGCAATTTTCAGTAAGCCATTTAAGCATTCATGGTCCGAAAGTATACCATCGCTTTATTACATATAACCATTGGTTGATACACAAAATAGACCCTAAAAATTATAATATCGAGTAATATCATAATTCTGGGAATTCATATAGTATTTGTGTATAACCAACTAACTGACAAAAAGCGGCATTCTTCATTCCTTTTCGTAGAGTGCTTCACCTAGACTACTGACTAGCTAACTCTGTTGAAAAGAGATTGTTGAATGCTCTGGCTAAAGGAGTGATTGAATGTCGGTTTGATAGTGGGGATACAGACAAATAAAACGCTTTCATTGCAAATATCATAGCTCAATTTTTGGGGAAAAGCAAGACTGTTTTCATCGATTTTAAATATTTTTTTTGGGAGGGTACCATGGAGAAATCGATCTTAGATTACTTTGTACTCATTCGCAAAAAGCTGTGGATGATTGCACTGTTCGTTCTTCTCTCGTGTCTGACAACGTTCTATGTCAGCAAGACATTCGTCGAGCCTGTTTACAAGGCGAACACACAAGTGCTGGTTAGCAGCACGTTCAAGAGTGAAGAGGCGATAGATCTTAACGATGTGTCAATGAACTTGAATTTAATTGAGAGTTACAAGGAAATCATCAAGTCGGATCATATCATTCAAATGATGCTGCAGAGTCACCCCGAATTCGGTATGACGCAGAAGCAACTGCTGAAGAATCTGAAAGTGAGCTCCACGGATAAAACACAAATTATCAAAATTGAGCTTGAGGATCATAGCTATGAAAAAGCAGTTGTGATTACCAAGACCCTTGCAGATACGTTCATTAGTGAAGTACCAGGCTTGATGAATATGAATAATGTCAAGATTCTTTCTAGTTCTGATGCTGCTGTGAAGCCGTTGCCTGTGAACTCCAGTGTCGTAATCAATCTAGCTTTGAGCTTCATTTTATCGGCAATGGCAGCTATTGGTGTATTCTTCTTTTTTGAAAATATCAATGACACCATTCGTTCTGAAAAAGAAGCCGAGCATATCGTTGGGCTGCCAGTACTCTCTTCCATTGGAACGATTAAAAAGGGTAAAGCAGCTAAACCTTCGCGTGCACGAAGCAGAGAGGTAGGGGAAAAGGCATATGTCACAGCTAAGTAATGTTCTTGTGGCTGAATTGGATCCGATTTCGTCGGTCTCCGAAGCTTATCGTTCCTTGCGTACAGCGGTACGTTATAAAAAGGTTGTACCAGCAGGTCAAGGAATGGTGCTTATGGTTGCATCTCCTAAAGCGCAAGAAGGCAAGACGACAACCCTTGCTAATCTGGCTATTACCTATGCTCAGGAAGGCAAGTCTGTTGTTGTTGTAGATTGTAATTTGCGGCAACCTGGCCTGCATGAGATGTTTGGTGTTAAGAATACGAAAGGCCTGATCCACTTTTTAAATAAGGGGCTAACCGGTGAAGACGTCATTACACCGACAGGGATCATTGGGCTTGATATGATTGCTAGTGGTGGTCAACCACTCAACCCATCCGAGCTGCTAGGCTCCGCCCAAATGGATGCCTTGATGAAAGGGCTCAGACAGCGATATGAAGTCATTCTCATCGATTCGCCATCAACGCTTGATTATACAGATGCTTGTTTACTTGCTGAGTATAGTGACGGCGTGATGTTAGTTGCCAAAAATGGTAAGACGAAGCGAGAATGGGCGAAGCAAGCGAGAGCACAATTAGAGCAGTCTGGAGCCAGAATGCTTGGCATTGTTTTCAACCAATAATTGGAACCATTAGCGGCTAGACTTTCCATAATCGATAGGAGGATGAGAGAGATGAAAAAGGTGAAAAAAGCAATTATTCCGGCGGCAGGATTAGGAACGAGGTTCCTGCCTGCTACGAAAGCGATGCCCAAAGAGATGCTCCCGATCATCAACAAGCCGACTATTCAATACATCGTGGAAGAAGCCATCGAATCCGGAATCGAAGATATTATTATTGTTACCGGTAAAGGGAAGAGGGCAATCGAAGATCACTTCGATAATGCTTTCGAGTTAGAAAACAAACTGCTGGAAACAGGGAAGCTGGAGCTTCTCAAGGAAGTACAACGTTCATCCAAGGTAGAAATTCATTACATTCGTCAAAAAGAACCCAAAGGTCTTGGACACGCGGTCTGGTGTGCAAGAAGGTTCATCGGGAATGAACCATTCGCAGTGCTGCTAGGCGATGATATTGTCACAGGGAAGGTACCCTGCCTAAAACAGCTCATTCAGCAATATGAATTATCAGAAAATTCAGTCATCGGCGTACAAACTGTACCTCCGGAGCTTACCAATCGTTACGGTATCATTGATCCGGGTGAGCAAAATAACCGCCTGTATCAAGTGAAAGACTTGGTTGAAAAACCAAAATTAGGCACAGCCCCTTCCGATCTTGCCATTATGGGTAGATATGTGTTTTCCCCTAAAATCTTTGAATTTTTGGAGCTTCAGGAGAAAGGCGCTGGCGGAGAAATTCAGCTGACAGACGCGATTCAGAAGCTTAATCAAATAGAACGAGTACTAGCGTATCATTTTGACGGTATCCGTTATGATGTGGGTGAACGTCTCGGTTACATTCTCACGACAATGGCGTTCGCCTTGGAGAGTAAAGATCTTCGACTTGATGTGCTTGAAGCGATGGCTGCTATCCTTATCAAGGAGCAATATGCACCAATTTTAGAGCATCTGGGAGGTGGAGACCATGAGCTTGCGCGAACTGCAGGAGGATTATGAGTACTTGGGACCTCAGAAAGTTCCCCAGAAGAGCTACTACACGGCTACTACCCCTAGACCGCAAGAAGGGAAAAGCAATGCTTCCTATTTATTTGTAAAGCGGATGCTCGATATTATGCTATCCCTCATGGGACTTCTCTTCCTGACACCGTTATTTATCATCATAGCTATCTGGATTAAGGTGGAAGATCCGAAAGGTTCCGTTTTCTTCAAACAAAATCGAGTAGGTAAAGACGAAATCCTTTTTCCGATGTATAAGTTTCGCTCGATGGTTTCCAATGCGGAAGAGCTGAAGCAGCAGTTGATGAGTCAGAATGAAGTTGAAGGCGCGATGTTTAAAATGAAAAACGATCCTCGCGTTACACGCGTCGGACGATTACTGCGCAAAACAAGTATAGATGAGTTACCACAATTGTGGAACGTACTCATCGGTGAAATGAGCTTGGTCGGTCCAAGACCAGCTTTGCCGAGTGAAGTTAGTGAGTATACACCGTACGAGAAGAAGCGTTTGGCCGTTACGCCTGGCTGTACGGGCTTATGGCAAGTAAGCGGACGAAGCAATTTAAGCTTCGGGCAAATGGTAGAACTCGATTTGACTTACATCAGAGAACGAAGCGTTTTTTATGATTTGAAAATCATCTTAAAGACGGTTTCGGTCCTTCTTGGCTCCAAAGATGCCTTTTAGAGAACAGAAGGGAAAGGAGTAACACCATCGTGCTAATTCAGCCAAAACCAAGGGTATCCATTGTCATCTGTACCTATAATCGTGCGGATTTGCTTCAAATTACCTTGAACTCGTTACCTGCTTTAAAGGCTATAGACAAAGCTGAGATTCTCATTGTGGATAACAATTCCACAGATCATACGCGTGAGATCTCACAATCGTTTATCCAGCATCAAGCAGGAGGCACGGACGTTCATTATCTATTTGAACAAACCCAAGGGCTTTCGGCTGCGCGAAATAGAGGTATTCAAGAAGCTAAGGGTGATATTGTCGCCTTTCTCGATGATGATGCAGTTCCTTGCATGGAATGGATTCGCACCATCATAGACACCTTGGATTCTCGGCAGGATGTCTATGCGATGGGAGGTGTGATTCGACCTCGTTTCGAAAGTGAACGGCCGAAATGGTTGATCGAAGCGCTGGAACTGCCCTATACGATTGTTGATATGGGAGCAACTGTGCATGAATATCCGATGAACAGACATCCATTTGGTGCGAATATGGCGATTCGCAAATCCTTTCATGACAAATATTTGTTCCCAACCGACCTAGGGAGGAAGGGGACGCTGCTGTTGTCTGGGGAGGAATCTTGGATATTTGAGCAGATGAAGAAAGAAGGGAAGGCTATTCTTTATCAGCCTTCCATGGTGGTTGATCACTTCATCCCGGATAGCCGCTTGACGAAGGATTGGATCAAGCAGCGCTATTATTATCAAGGTGTTACGAATGGCTCTATGCATAAGAGTCAGCTCAGCAAGCTTGTTCTTCTCGGTAAGGTTGCCAGCAAGGTGCTCTACATTGCCGTAGATGCCTTGTTCGCGCGTACCGAAGGAAGGAAATTGCTGATTGCATGCCGATTGCAAAGTATACGGGGCACGCTAGACACGCTCAGTAGACGTGGGAAAATGCGCTTAACAGGGTGAGGATACTGATGACGCCGAATCTTCCAATGCTCAAAAAACCAATATATTATGGTGCGGTCTATGTACTTCTTGCGGTAATAGTGGGCGTAGCGGCTGCTTATCAGCCTATGTTCAGTATCTTGGGGCTGGGCGTGCTTTTCTCATTCGTGTATGCCATCTACCAGCCCGAGAAAATGAGTTATCTAGTCCTTTTATCGACCGCCATTTCGATTAACTACATCGTCGAAGCGAATGTACCTGGATTAGAGATTATTGCTCTTTATAAACTTGGGATTTTAATTCTGTTAGTTCCCTGTATGCTGCAAAATGGACTTCGATTGAAGTTCATCTATCCCATAGCAGCTATCGCCAGCATGTTATTCCTTACCATCTTCTTCTCAGATTGGCATCCAAGGCTGACATTATCACTCACCTTGAAATCATTTATCGGACTAACGCTTCCCTTCTTTTTTCTCATGATTAAATGGAAAAAAGGGACAGCGCAAAGGCATATCCGGATTATTTGTCTATTGCCATTGGTAAGTGTTGGAACTGGGGCGCTGCTTCAATTGGCTCATCTGTATTCGTTTCTCAATGTGGAGTTCACAGGAGCGATTCGGGTACAAGGGGCGAATATCGCACCCCATTTGGCGATGCTAGCTTTTCTAGGCATTACGGTTGCCTTAATAGAGACCAAACGCAATCCACTGCAAGCCAGGTTTTATTATTGTACTTTGGCTGCTAACTTTGCGATTCTGATCGCTACGGGAACTAGAGGACCTATCCTCGCCATGCTGGCCATGGCTGCTTACTATTTCTACGATATGGTTAAGCAGTATATCAAAGGGAAGCTGATCTTACTTATCCCGCTGCTTTGTTCCTTGGCCTTGATCGGTGGAGCCGTCTATGTGCAGTGGGATAATATGACAAAGCGTTCGTTCGAACGCCAGACAGGTACAGGTATTGACTTGTCAGGAAGAACCGAAGCATGGAGCTACTTCTTGAAAGGGGTGAAAGAGTCCCCCCTGACAGGAAGAGGGCTAGGTGCGGTTACCGTTGCGAATGATGGAAGTTTATACGAAGGTTTTGTGGTTCCCCATAACGAGTACATCCGCTTTTATTACGATGCTGGTTATATTGGATGCATCCTGCTGTTTCTATCTTTACTAGTCTTATTTGGAATGATCTATCGGGTAATCCCGCAGAGAATTAAGATTTACTACGTGGCGTTCATCCTGGCGTTCTTTCTGTACTCCTTGTCGGATAACACCTTATCGACTGTTCAATTCATCATTCCTTTCTGCTGGTATTTGAATAGCTTGTATATTCTGTCAACGACAAATTCGAAAAAAGAAGAAGTGATCTGATGAGTAGAGTGACTATGTTCGATGTTAATTTTGATAATTATGATTTTCTGGACTTGCTTGCCTATATGGATGAGGTCATACGTCAGAAAAGTCATTCTTACATCTTGACCTGTAATGTCGATCATTTAATCAAGCTCAGAAAGGATGCTGAGTTTCAGAAGGTGTATTCAGGTGCAGGTGCCATCGTTGCGGATGGTATGCCGATCATATGGGCATCGAAGATGCTCCGTAAACCGCTTAAACAGAAAGTATCCGGATCCGACTTGTTCACAAAGTTAGGTGAAGCTTTCGCAAGCAGACAATACAAGCTTTTTTTCTTAGGATCAGCAGTCGGTATTCCGGAGCAAGCGGTAAAGAATCTGAAGCTCGTATTTCCAAATCTGAATATTGTGGGCTGTTATTCACCCTCCTATGGTTTCGAGAACAAAAAAGAGGAGAATGAGCAAATTATTCAGATGCTGATTGATACGCAGCCTGACATTGTGTTTGTTGGCGTTGGCGCTCCGAAGCAGGAGAAGTGGATTTACCAGAACTATCTTCAATATAAAGTGCCAATCTCGATTGGCGTTGGCGCAACGTTCGATTTCATTTCGGGCACAGTGAAGAGAGCTCCGAGCATTATGCAGAAAACAGGATTCGAATGGTTCTGGCGTCTTGCTCAAGAACCGCGAAGATTGTGGAAGCGTTACTTGGTTCACGATGCTATGTTTGCGGTCCTGCTATGGCGGGAAGTTGTTAAGCAATTCAAGATGAAACGGGAGGGGACGGGAATCAACAGTGGATGAAATAAGCAAAATGATTAAGCCCCCTTTTATCATGATGCAGGCTAGTCGGATGACAATTCTATTGGTTGGTATGGCGTTGGCCGTCTCCTTGCTCATTGGTTACTCAAGTGCAACTCTGAGTCCTGATCTTAGTATGCAAATCGCATTCTTATCGATTCTGCTTTTCCCTGCTTTTGTGATGGCCTTATTGGACTCGCGTCGATTGATTCCTTATATCCTGCTGGTTTGGGTCATTTGTCCAGAGATCCGAAGAATTCAGGATTGGATGGAAGGGACGTATCATTCCGTCTCCTTGTTGAGTATTGCGCCACTGCTAACGAGTGCGGTGGTGATTATCCCAATCCTCTCTAAGTTACATCAAATGGATTCTCGAATTAATAAATTGCTGCTTTATATGGCCATTGTATTGTTATATGGAAGTTTGATTGGTTTAACGAAAAATGGCAGCGGAGCGTTATACGATTTAGCTAATTATTTTATTCCACTACTATTAATCCCGTATGCAGCCTTGTCTAAATTTGATAGTAAAGCGCTAGATCGTTTGCTTATAGCATTTTCTAATACGGCAATCTTGATTGCTGTTTATGGCATTATCCAGTATGTGTTGGTTCCGCCATGGGATGCTTTCTGGATGAATCATGTGGAGATGACTTCGATAGGAAAACCGCTTCCCTTGGAGATCAGAGTATTCTCTACGCTGAATTCCCCGGGACCGGCAGGTACGTATTTGGCATCAGCACTTGCCCCGATGATTTTGGATAAAAGATGGCGGGGGCCGCTGGGCTGGATCGGTGTTATTCTCGTAACGGTGGGATTGCTTATCACATTAGTGCGCTCTGCCTGGGTTATGCTGTTCATTGATATTGTGATTTACACAGCCGTATCGGCAGGTAGACAAAAGTGGAAATTAATTGCTCAATTAACAGCTGTAATTGGAGCCATGTATGTCATTATTCCTAAGCTTCCCGGTGCACAAGGGCTAGTGGAGCGATTGAACACAATGACAGCTATACAGGACGATCATTCGTATAATGAAAGACTTGATTTTTTTCATACGGTTTTTCCCATATTGTTTGCTAAACCGCAAGGGTTGGGACTGGGCAGTATTGGTGTCGGTACCAAACTGAGTAACGGGGGAGCTCTTGGCGAATATGGCATCTTCGATAATGGATTTGTTGCTATGTTTCTAACCTTTGGTATCCTTGGCGGCTTGCTGTTCTTCTGGGTGCTATGGCTGGTCACTCGTTTTCTCTTATCTCAAAAGAAACATACGGGCGGTTTAAACCTTTACAGTAAAATTGCGCTCTCCGCTTTGCTAGGAAGTATCATTTGTCTAGTGTTCGAAAATGGGTATACAGGTTTGAAAGGCTTTCTACTATGGATGGTCGTAGGAGTTGGCATTATGGCGCATCACACGATCGTTCAAGAGAGGAGGCAAATTCCGGATGCAGCAACCAGTCAACTTGAAAATAGTCCGCATAAAGCCTCTATTCGGCTTCATTAAAGCATTCTTTTCAAGCAAAAGTCATATCTCGGCTTCCATCAGAACGATGTTTTTCAGTGTACTAATCTTAGTGATTAATATGCTTACAGGTATTTTGACAGCACGTTATTTAGGACCATCCGGCCGAGGAGAGCAAGCGGCTATGGTCTTATGGTCACAATTCCTAGCCTTTAGTTTCACTTTCGGTCTGCCTTCCGCCATTATTTACAACGTGAAAAAGAACATGAAGGATTCCGCCAAGCTTTATTCGACCGCTGTTCTCATGGGTTTGACAGCAGGCATGCTTGCGATGTGCTTGGGGATACTGGTTTTACCCTATTGGCTTCGTACGTATTCAGACAACGTGGTCCTGTTCTCCCAATGGTCCATGGTGCTCATACCTCTCATCGTATTTTCTCAGATTAATAATGCGATGATGCAGGTGAGAGGCGAATATAAGCTGTTCAACCGTCTGCGCTTTCTTGTTCCGCTTTGTACGCTCATCGGCTTAGGGCTGCTAATCCTAACAAGAACAATGAATCCATACACGTCAGCCGTGGCTTATCTCGCTCCGGCGGTTCCCTTTTACATATGGACGACAGTACGCTTACTAAAGCAGTACAAATTCGTGATAAAGGATGCTTTTCAATCCTTCAAGACATTAATCCGGTACGGCATTGGATCTTACGGTAACGATTTAATGGGGAATGTCTCCTATTATATCGATCAAATTGTTATTATCGGCCTCCTTAATCCAGCGGAGCTTGGACTATATGCGGTGGCGGTAAGCCTTTCCCGTGTAGTCAATATTTTCTCTACATCCATCATCGTGGTGTTGTTCCCGAAAGCATCGGGTTTACCTAAGGATAAAGTCGTTGAAATGACATTCCGTGTATACAGGATCAGCACATGTGTCGCTTTACTTTGCTCATTGATGATCATGCTGGTAGCTCCTTTCATAATGCCTCTACTGTATGGTCCTGATTTTAAGGAAGCGATCAGTGTTTTTCGGATGCTGCTCCTCGAAGTTTCCATATCTGGTGGAACCATGGTTTTGGCTCAAGCGTTCATGGCTTTAGGCAAGCCCAAGATTGTTACGATTCTGCAAGGGATAGGGCTGCTAATCGTCATCCCGTTACTAACGGTACTGATTCCGAAGTTCGGATTGCTCGGTGCGGGAATGGCCATATTATCATCGGGTTTACTTCGATTCGTCTTTATCCTACTCAATGTCAAATTCACCTTGAAGACGAAACTACCTAAATTATTGATTAATAAAGATGATGTGCGTTGGTTACTTTCAGCAATATCAGCATATAAAGCTAAATAATTGGTTTGAAACTGGGGGAGGGGCGAACGAAATGAGTCACTATAGTGACGCTATGGGAGAGAATCGGATTTCTGTTGTCATCATTGCACAAGACGATGAAACGAGAATAGCCAATGCGATTGCCTCCTGCAAGCCTTTTGCAGACGAAATTGTAGTCATTGACGGCGGGAGCAAGGACGGAACAGTCCGTGTATCTGAGCAATTGGGCTGCAAGGTATATGAGAACGCATGGCCTGGTTATGCAAAGCAGCGTATTTATGGAAGTGATCAAGCTACCTATGATTGGATATTCGTTATTGATACCGATGAGGTTGTTAGTGAACCTCTAGCAGCTTCGATTCAGAAGTTGAAAAATGGTTTGTCTGATCCGAGCAAAGCCTATGCTGTCTTGCGTATTGGTGACTTTCTAGGACGCTGGATGGGCAAGGGCGAGAAGCTTGTGCGTCTGTATAACCGTACCGAAATTCAGTACCGGGAAAGTCTTGTACATGAAACACCGGATGTCTCAAGTGAGAATATCGTGTTCGTGCCAGGTGTTCTGTGGCATTATGGTTTCCGCAGCATTCATGATCACATGGAGCGGTTTAATAAGTATACCGATCTGGAAGCGGAAGGCGCTGTTGCTGCGGGGAAACGATTTAGCCTGCTGCGAATGATCGTTCGTCCTCCCTTACGATTTGTGCAGAAATATATCGTTCATGGCTTGTATAAAAAAGGGATTCCTGGACTTGCGGTATCCCTCTTCTGGGGAGTATATGAATTCCTAGTATGTATGAAACAGTATGAACTTGGGCTTGCTCGGAAAAGAGTGAAACAGTCCCAAGAAGAGCCAATTAAGGAGGGGAAAGCTTATGCTACACTGCAATAGTTTGCGGATCCTGTGTACCGGAATGGGTTGGCCATCTGCACAGCCTGGAGGACTAAACACTTATTTCAAACATATTTGCGTAAGCTTAGCTAACCGTCATGAGCTGGAGGCGCTGGTATGCAGTGCGAATAAGCCGGTCGTTCAAGATGACCTTCGCGTCACGAACGTAGCCGTCACCGATTTGAAGTTAAGTAAAAGACGAAATGCCTTTCGGAAGCATGCGGCTGATCTGATGAATCAGCAGGACGTTGATATCGTTTATTCCCACTTTGCTCCCTATAGTATAGGAGTTGCTATGGAGGCCAAAGCGCGAAATATTCCGGTGGTGATGACGTTTCATGGTCCTTGGAGTGAGGAAATCAGGCTCGAAGGCAAGGGATTGAAGCATCGAATCAAAACAATGATCGCGAAGAGCTGGGAGATGAAGGCTTATCGGCTGGCGGATGCATTCATTGTGCTAAGTGAAACCTTCCGCGATATTCTTCATCACCAGTACGGTGTCCCGCTTTCAAAGATTCACATCATTCCAGGTGGGGCCGATGTTGCCCGGTTCAAGCCGGCTGCGGATCGCACGGCGATAAGAAGGAAACTGCAGCTGGAGGAAGGGACGACAGCAGTGTTGACCTTAAGAAGATTAGTCAACCGAATGGGTCTTCTTCAATTACTGGAATCTTGGAAAGAGGTTGCGAGAACGGTTCCGGATACCGTGCTGTTCATCGGTGGCAAAGGGCCTCTGCAAGGAGAGCTGGAAAGTAAAATTGCTGAATATGGTCTCCAGTCTCGCGTCCGAATGCTGGGCTACATCCCTGATAATGAGCTTGCTGATTATTATCAAGCCGCTGATCTGTTCGTTGTACCTTCCCAAGCGTTGGAAGGTTTCGGATTAATTACCGTAGAAGCAATGGCCGCCGGGGTTCCAGTTATGGCAACACCGATTGGAGGCAACCGTGAAATTCTTCAGAAATATCGGCCAGACATGCTGTTTGCCGGTAAAAGCAGCAAAGATATGGCTTCTGGGTTAATTCGCTTATTGCGGCACCGTGAAATGTGGCCGACCGCAGAGCAATGCAGAAGCCATGTGTTGGAGAATTACACCTGGGATCGTGTATCCAAACAGGTAGATGGCGTATTTAATCACGTAATCGATCAACATATGATTGCTTACGGCGGCAATCGTCAGGTAACTGCTGGGAAGAAAGGAGGGCGTGAACAGGATGAGGGTAGCTTATTTGGATCATACCGCTAGATGGAGCGGGGGAGAAGTCGCACTTTATAACATTATTACCCATCTCGGAAACGAAGTAGACCCACTAGTCATTGTGGCCGAGGAGGGTGTGCTCGTAGAGCGGTTAAGAGACAAAGGTATCGATGTTCGCGTCTTGCCTTTAAGTGATAAGGTACGCAATCGAAATCGTAATGCGGTAAATTTGCAAGCTGTATCCGCCGCTTTTGAGCTTCTCACCTATGGGAAGAGGCTCTCTAAATTATTGAAAGCAGAAAAAGTCGTCTGTGTACATACCAATTCGTTGAAATCTGCTTTTTATGGAGCTGTAGCTGCTAAATTGGCAGGTATTCCTCTCATCTGGCATATTCGGGACCATATCGGAGTTCCGTACTTGAAACCGATCGTCGCTCAAGCGATACGATGGATGTCCCGCTTGCTGCCAAACGGCGTCATAGCGAATTCTAATTCAACCTTGAATGCTCTACATTTGCCGAAATCGAAAAAAACGTTAGTTGTCTACTCGGCTTTCGCAAAAACGAAGAATTCAGGCATTGCTGTAGAGAAAAAATGGATGAAGCCCTACGTTGTTTTGCTAGTTGGCAGGCTAGCGGAGTGGAAGGGCCAACATATTTTACTCGAAGCGGCCAAGTCGTTCCTCCCCGATCAGCAGGTTCAGTTCTGGTTAGCCGGGGATGCCTTGTTCGGGGAAGACGCGTATAAGCAGCAGCTGCTTCAGCAAATGGCAGATGACAAGCTGTACAATGTCACCTTACTGGGACATGTGGATGACATTCAAACACTAATGCAGCAAGCGGACCTACTGGTACATACTTCCATAACTCCTGAGCCATTTGGTCAGGTCATTGTAGAAGGAATGGCGGCAGGATTACCCGTTATTGCTTCTAATGAAGGTGGTCCGACAGAAACGGTTGTGAATGGCGAAACGGGACTTCTCATTACGCCCGGTGACCCCGCTTTGCTTGCCGATTCCATACGCTACCTGCTGGAGCATCCAGAGGAGCGGCGCAGAATGAGTGAGAATGGCATAAAACGCGTGGAACAACACTTTGTCATCGAACGAACTGTTTACCCAAATCACTCATTACTATGCAGGTTTAATTGCTAACTCGTAATTATCCGCTAGTAAATAAAGGATGGATCAAATGAAAATAGCAATTGCGCATGATTATTTGGTTCAAATGGGCGGGGCCGAAAGAGTGGTTGAGGTCTTTCACCAAATGTACCCGAGTGCTCCCATCTATACGACCATGTTTAGCAATAACCGGCTGCTCGATGAGCTAAGAGATGCGGATATACGGGCCTCCTGGTTGCAAAAAATGCCTGGAGGGAAAAGCCATTTTAAAGAAATGCTCCCCCTATACCCCTTTGCGATTAAGGATTTTGATTTCCGAGAATTCGATATCGTGCTTAGCTCAAGCAGCGCTTTCATGAAAAGTATTCAGGTTCCGAAGGATACGTTCCATCTCTGTTACTGCCATACCCCGATGCGATTCGCTTGGGATTATGACACGTATATGGAGCGGCAATCCAATTCAAGTGTGATGAAGCGGCTTTTGAAAATCTATATCGATAGGCTTAAGCAATGGGATCAAAAAACGTCGGCTAATGTGAATCAGTTTATCGCTAATTCCTCCGTCGTAAAAAATCGCATTCGAAATTATTACCAACGCGATTCAGATGTTATTTTTCCGCCGATTAATACGTCGCGATTCCATAGCTCAACTTCCATTGATGATTATTATTTGATTGTATCGAGACTTGTTTCGTACAAGCGAATTGATCTGGCGGTAGAAGCATTTAATCGAAATGGACTGCCGTTATACATCGTTGGAGAAGGACCCGACCTCGTGAGGCTTAAGGCAATGGCCAAAGGGAATATCCGTTTCCTGGGAAGGCTGGATGACGGTTCGGTCACTCAAATGATGGCGCAGTGCCGAGCGTTAATCTTTCCTGGTGAGGAGGATTTCGGCATAACACCGCTGGAAGCTAATGCTGCCGGAAGACCCGTTGTTGCCTATCAGGCCGGAGGTGCGCTAGATACGATTGTGCCTCATGTGAATGGTGTATTCTTCAAACGGCAAGAGGTAGAAGATCTGCTGCTTGCGATTCAGGAAGTGGAAAACCATGACTGGGATGTAAGGCAAATCATGCAGCACGCACAGAAATTTGATGAGCAAACATTCATGGATAAACTAAAAGACTACATGGGTAAGGCCTACCAACAATTCAGAGAGGGGCATTAATCGTATGGATATTGCAGTAATCGGGACGGGGTATGTGGGGTTAGTTTCCGGGGTATGCTTCGCTGAAGTGGGCAATAACGTAATCTGTGTGGATCATGATGAACAGAAAATTGAAAAATTGCAAAACCTGATATCTCCGATCTACGAACCTGGTATTGAACAGCTGATGGAGAAGAATCTGAATGCCGGTCGATTGGCCTTTACCTCTGACTTGGCACAGGCCATCAGTCAATCCGAACTCATTATTATTGCGGTGGGCACACCTTCCTTACCAAATGGAGAGGCTAATCTGGCCTTTATCGAGCAGGCGGCCATGGAAATCGGGAAGGCGATGAATAGTTATAAAATCATTGCAACGAAAAGCACCGTTCCTGTTGGTACGAACGAGCATATTCAAATGATTATTGCCATGAATACGATGCAGTCTTTCGACGTCGTATCGATTCCAGAGTTTCTGCGGGAAGGCTCAGCGATCGATGATACCCTTCATCCGGATCGGATTGTCCTCGGGATTGAAAATCCAAGCTTAGCCGCACCTCTTACGGAGCTGCACCGTTCATTTACCGATCAAATCTTCGTTACAAGTATTCGCAGCGCGGAGATGATCAAGTATGCTTCGAATGCCTTTCTTGCGACCAAAATTTCATTTATTAATGAAATATCCAATATTTGCGAGAAAGTTGGCGCAGATGTCACTGAGGTTGCCAAAGGAATGGGGCAAGATAAGCGAATTGGCTCTTCCTTCCTGAGTGCGGGTATCGGCTACGGGGGTTCTTGTTTTCCCAAGGATACAGACGCATTGATTCAAATTGCCGGTAATGTCGACTATGAGTTTCAATTGTTAAAGTCGGTTGTCGAGGTGAACAAATCGCAGCGTTATAAAGTAATTTCCAAGCTGGAAGCGTCCCTCGGTCCGCTTAGCGGCAAATCCATTGGCATCTGGGGATTGTCTTTTAAACCGAACACGGATGACATTCGTTATGCGCCTTCCATCGAAATCGTGGAAACCTTGATTCGTGCGGGAGCACGGCTGAAGCTGTATGATCCCATTGCGATGGAGAAATTTAAGGAACGTATCGACCATCCGGCAATTCAATGGTGTGAGAATGCTCTGGAGGCAGCTACGGGGTCCGACGCCATTTGTTTACTTACGGATTGGGAAGAATTCAAAGCTGTCCCATTATCACAGCTCATTTTCGTCATGGAGCAGCCGATTCTTATTGATGGTCGCAATGTGTTTAGCAAAGAGCAGGTTCAGGGAACTGGACTCAAATATTATTCGGTAGGGAGACCTGATTTGATCGGGGCATCCCGTCCCAAAGCGCTGGCTAGATAATTATCAAATAAACCGAGTGGAGCGTGGTATTTATGAAATTGGTTCTTCTTTCCGGCGGGTCGGGTAAACGACTGTGGCCATTGTCCAATGATTCCAGATCCAAGCAATTCTTAAGGGTACTTGAAGATGCTGAAGGCAGAAGTGAATCCATGGTTCAACGTGTATGGAGACAACTGCAGAATACAGGCCTCGGCGATGATGCTTACTTAGCGACGAACCGCTCCCAGGTTGAAATGATTATAAGTCAATTAGGCGGCGATGCCCCGCTTATTGTTGAGCCTGAGAGAAGAGATACCTTCCCTGCAATCGCGCTTGCTGCTGCTTATATGTATGATGTCGAGAGTTTGCCCCTGAATACAGTGATTACGGTGTTACCCGTAGATCCCTATGTCGATGAGGCTTTCTTTCAGAAAATCAAACAGTTAGAAGAAGTTCTGCACGAAACGGATGCGAATTTGGCGCTAATGGGCGTTGTTCCAACGATTCCGTCTGAGAAATACGGGTATATCGTTCCCTCTGACAAACGCAGAGAAGGGTCAGAAGCACTGCATGTCAACCATTTTGCTGAAAAGCCGAATCGTGAACAGGCAGCTGCCTTGATTGAACAGAAGGCGCTTTGGAACTGCGGTGTCTTCGCTTTCCGGCTAGGCTATCTCATTGAGGTCATGGTGGAAAAGGGCATCCCGATTCAATATGAAGAAATGCTTAAAAATTATCATAAACTAACGAAAATTAGCTTTGACTACGAAATTGTTGAGAAGGAAGCGAGCTGTGTTGTCGTACCTTACGACGGCTATTGGAAAGACCTTGGTACTTGGAATACACTGACAGAGGAAATGAGCCGATCCCAGATTGGAACGGGCATCGTGACCGAAGATTCCGAGAATACCCATTTGATTAATGAGCTAGATATTCCAGTTACGGTGATTGGGATCAAGGACGCCGTCATCGCTGTCAGCCCTGATGGGATTCTTGTAACGAGCAAGTCGGAAAGTCCTCGGATTAAGGAAGTCATGAATAAAATTGAACACCGACCGATGTATGAGGAGCGCAGGTGGGGACGTTATCGTGTGATTGACTATGTCAAGTATGCAGAAGATAATGAGGTGCTGACTAAACGGATTCTCGTCCATGCAGGTAAAAATATAAGCTATCAGCTGCATTATAAACGCAGTGAAGTGTGGACGATCGTAAGCGGCGTTGCGGATATAGTCATTAATGACAAGCTCTATCAAGTGAAGCCTGGAGATGTCGTTCGAATTCCAGATGGAACTAGGCACAGCATTCGAGCCATAACGGATGTTGAATTTATCGAGGTCCAGAGCGGATCCGAATTAGTGGAAGAAGACACGGTTCGTATTTGTATGGCATGGAAGGATATCCCCCTTCACCAATTTATTTAAGATTTGTTTTGAAACAACGAACCGCCTTCTATTCGACTTTCGCGAATGGAAGGCGATTCCTTGTTTGAAAGCATAACTGAAATTGGAAAAACTTTCAAAATATTTATATAAAGCTTATACAAATCTAATATATGCCCTGTATGGTAGATTGAGCAGGATGAACAATCGTGTAAGGAACGTAAATCGGGGTTCATTGTGTCAATCTACGATACTGGAGGAAAGATGATGATCGATTTTTTTGGAAAGGTGGGTGTGCATAAGAAGGTGGTTTCCTTATTGTTTCTACTCTCTTTGCTAGCACCGAATATCTTGCTTCACCCTAACGTAACGAATGCGTCAGTTGTTCCTATCAACTCACAAGCTACGTATGAGGCTAAGGCAGTACTGCAGCAATTGTATGCCATCTCGGGTGTAAGCATCATTAGCGGGCAGCATGATTACTTAGAAAGCCCAGATGAATGGACGAATCAAGTCAAAGGCTTGACTGGTAAATATCCGGGTCTTCATGGTTATGAATTCGGTGCCATTATGAATCAATCAGAAAGTCAATTGGCAGAACAAAGACAACGGGTGGTAAATAGTGCGATAGCATGGAACCAGGCTGGCGGTTTGGTAACGATATCATTTCATGAAAGCATTCCTGGAACGTGCCTTTGCTGGTCAAATGTGAAGAAGGAAATGAGCCAAGCCGATTTTGATAAGTACGTAACGCCAGGGACTCCCCAGTACACGCAATTGCTTGCAGATCTCGATAAAGCGGCTGTCTACTTAGGGAAACTTAGGGATGCAGGTGTTCCTGTCTTATGGCGCCCTTATCATGAAATGAATGGGAATTGGTTCTGGTGGGGCAAGAAGAGCAACTTCCCTGCATTATGGAATATCATGTACGACCGCTTCGTTCATGTGCATAAGTTGAACAATCTACTTTGGGTTTGGAGCCCAAATGCACCAAATGCTTTGGCTGACTCGTATACAGCTACTTATCCCGGAGAAAATAAGGTGGATGTTCTCGCTGTTGATATCTATGACAATGATTACCATCCAGATTATTACACGAAAATTGTTGAATTAGCTAAGGGTAAGCCTGTAGCCGTGGGGGAAAATGGTGAGCTGCCTAGTGACACTATTTTGAATGAGCAGCCCAAATGGGCCTATCTAATGACATGGGGCAAAATGCTGGCCGAAAATAATAACCTACAAGAAATTGAAACCTTTTATACGAATTCGAAATTATTGACAAGAGAGTCGCTTCAAACTATTAAAGTACCTGACTCACTACCTGTCTTTCAACCAGTCTTAGAACCAGTCTTAGAACCTATCTTACAACCTGTCTTAAAGGAAGAGAGATATGGGTTGCAAGCGGAATATTACGATAACAAGGATTTGACCACACTGAAGGAAACGAAGGAAGACGCCAAGATTGATTTCAATTGGTCCACGTCGGCTCCCTTTCCTTCTATGCAAGCAGATACGTTTTCCGTCAGATGGACGGGTAAACTCAAGCCGAAATTTACGGAAACTTATAAAATTTCTACGTTAAGTGACGATGGCATCCGAGTTTGGGTGAATGGCGTGCTGGTTATTGATAGTTGGTTTAATCAAAGCTGGGTGGAACGATCCGGAACCATTGCTCTTACCGCTGGAGTACCTGTTGATTTGAAAGTCGAATATTATGATAATATGAATGGTGCTGTTGCTAAAGTCATGTGGACGAGCCCGTCCCAAGTGAAAGAAATTATTCCCGCGAATGTCCTATTACTTCCTTGATGGTTGAGAGGTATCTAACATGATGAGATATGTGATTGTACCAACTGCCTTGTTGATCTTACTGATCCTGACCTCGGCTTCGAATGACTACGGTGCATCGGCTAAAACAGATTTTGTAAAAGTGATGACAGCTTCCAATCAGATTGGTAATCAAATATGGATGTTGGGCAACCAGAACGATTCCTATTTGGAATTTGAAAGTGGAAGCGCAGGACAGAGCAGCTACACCGTAACGCCCGACTTGAAGCAGACGGATGCTTGGGACACAGTTCCTCAAGGTCTTAATAAATCTATGAATCCTAACTTTACGATCAACTTCTCGTTAGCTGAAATACCCGAATATGGTGTTCATTTCCGAGTTAGAATTCTGGATGCTCATAAAGCAATTCCTCAGATGGCGGTTTTCTCCAACAAGTTGCTTTCTGGCATCATTCAGATTGCTGGAGTCGGGGGGACAACAAGCACTTACCCGTACAAGAAATTATATGAGCTTTATATTCCTAAGGAGCAGCTGCAGCTGGGAAATAACGAATTAAAGCTGTCAGCCGTAGGCTGTTTGTATTGTACGGAAGATGAGAACAAATTTCTCTGGTGGAAATGGGATTACCTAGCACTTAATGCGCTGTCTTCACCTGCCGAAGAACCGATTCATGGGAGATATGTGGAATCCGGTACTAAGGTAAGCAATCTGTCATTCTACTATGATCAGGGAGCAGTCAGACACCTTCCTTATGTATTGAAATGGCTAGGAATCGCCTACAGCGGCAATGTGATGAGGGTAGACTGTGCAACAGATGTGAAGCAGGGATGCTCGTCTATTAAGTCTTATTACGAAACCCTGCGTGATTACAATACCCAGGCAGTAGCTCTTCATTTGCATACAGGAAACATTAAGCTGAAAGAGGATGGCACACTGCCAGCAGATGCAGAGAATAAGCTGTTAGATTATGTGAAGCAGAATGGGTCCATGTTTCAATATTATGAGATTGATAATGAACCAGGCTTATTCAATCGCTCCAAAGGGGTGAATCTAGCCATTGCGAAGTGGTTAAACACCCATCTTCCTGAGCTTGCTCCTCATGTGAAAACCGTGGCTCCCGGCTGGGCATATGCACCTAAGTACAATATTCGATCATGTAGGAATCAATCCACATCTGGCATGTTTAAATGTGGAGATCCAGACGGGTGGGAAGACGATGCAGAGCAGCGAATGGAGCTAGAAGAGCTGACAGATTTAACGAATGGACATGCTTATGGAACTTCGTATTCCGATAATAAGGACGGAAGCTTCTTAGAAAATCTGCAAACATTCGGAGGAGCAGAGGATGGCCTCAAGAAACTAATGTTGAATACGGAGTATGGAACTTCGGACAGTCATAAGGATCCTAAAGAATTTGGTGCTACGCAGCCCCAATCGGCGGTCTTCGATCGCATTATGAGGGCTCATATCGGTTATGCCGATATGTTTATGCAGCATGCAGCATTTTATCCGCAATATGCCTTGTTTGAGTCAGGGATTGATTTGAATACACAAAACCCAGCACAAATGAAGATTCATAAGAACTTAACGGATAAAGATACACGAGTTGGGATTATGCGCAGGTTGAATCTAGCCTATGCCACGCATGGGAAACCGCTAGTATACGAGATAACCAACAAGTTGGAGTTGGCTGATAAGCTTGTTTATTTTCGCGGCGTGGATACATCAACATTGCCTGCACTGCCAGGATCAGAAGCGAAGTCGGACAAAATTCTGCTTAACTTCGTAAATTTTGGGACGAGTACCCAAACGATACACGCCAAAGTAACGATGCCTGAGGCTGCTTTATATGAAGGAGAAAGATTCGGAGCGGGTGATACCTATGACTCAGCACGTACGTATTTGACAGGGCTGCAAGCAGCCCCGGAGCTTGAATTCAAGGAAACGCTGCTTCCAGGTGAAGCTGTACAGTATATCCTGACGCAGACAGATGGGGTAAACTCGATTGCTCCTACGTGGATTCAGGCAAAGCCTATAGAGAATCATGCGATTGAGCTTAGCTGGAAAGAAGCTGAAGGAGCACATAGTTACGATGTTTTACGAAAAACAGGTACGGCTGAGGGCAGTTACGAGGTGATCGCTGAACAAGTGCCAGAAACTAGTTTTGTCGATACCGATACGCTGCTTGGGAACACATACATGTATCAGATCAGAGTGTCAGGTTCAAAAGAGGTTTCACAAGCGGCAGCGGCGACGGCTATCGAAGAAGTTGCTCTGAACCGGGCAGAATGGGGAGTAACCAGCAATTCTGGCAAACCTCAAGGTGCAATTGATGGTAGTCCCTATACGCGTTGGGATACAGGGATTGCTCAAGCACCTGGGCAATTTTATCAAATTGATTTGAAGAACTCGTTCACAATCAACAAAATTGTGCTGAGAAGTGAGAATTCGCCGAATGATTATCCGAGAAAGTACGAAGTATATGTATCTATGGACGGCTTCAATTGGGGATATTCTTCAATCGCATCGGGTGTTGGCACAAGCGTTCTAGAAATCAACTTCAAACCACAAAATGCGCGATACGTAAAGATTGTCCAAACAGTGAAAGCAGGGAATTATTGGTCCATCCATGATCTGCAAATTTATGGTCACAAAACGGATTGACAGAAGCTTATAATGAATAGCAGTGAAGGAAGGGCAGCTACTCCGAAGGAGAGCTGTTTTTTTGTCGTTTGTTTATGATCACTACGCCATGTTACTGCTTGAGAAGATCAAGTAACAGCGTTGAAATTCGCCGATCAAGGACGTAAGGTCCTAGAGAAAGTGAGCAACATTTATGAGCGGGAGTTCACACTGCAGCGCTAACAGAATACACTTAGAATAGATGACATTTAACAACGGTGTGACGAGGAGGGGTACAGTTGAGATATACAGTGCAGTATATACCTCTAAGTAAGATTAAGCCGGAAAATATCGCTGCTAAGACCTCACTAAGAAATAAGGAGTTTAAAAAAGTTGCGCAAGACCTAATGCATCTGTTGATTGTGCGTAAAAGCAGAAAAGAAGGTGGTTACGTTATCCTAGGCGGACATCATCATTTCGATTTCCTCAAAAAGCATACAAAAAAAAGTTCAGCTGTATGTCTTGTAGATGAAAGAAAGATTTCTGCAAGTGTAGGATCACTGATTAATCGCTTCAGGAAACGACCACTACCCTATGATATTCCTGACATCTCACCGGATCGGATTGCAGTTAACAGCTGGGCTATCATTCGTACTTTTTTGAAAAGGGAGCCTCGATTTCGAAGGCTTTCCCGAAGACAGCAATTGAAGGTACTTCGGCTTGGTATTCAATATAGGAAAACAACGATACAATCCATGCAAGCAAAAGTAGAAGATCTCTTAAAAAAGATTGTGAACTGATGAGACAAAACGAACAGGGAAATTAGTTGAATAAAGTAAGATAAAAACGAGAAAGGAGCTACCGCAGCTCCTTTCTTTTTCACGAACATGGTTTATGAAAGCAACTTCATCTCACTTAATTTATCAAAAATGATTTGGCAAACCGGAGATACACGATCCCGGTCCTTATAGGTTAACCAGACCAATTCATCTATTTCAGAAGCTGGACGCAGCTCTCCTTCAAAATCCGCCGTATAACATGTCATTTTTACTTGCGTACCTTCCGTTTTACCATGAGCTTGAGCTTCAAACGTCCCAAAATGCAAGACGGTTTCTGGCTTTATTCGAACGGATAATTCCTCTTCAATTTCACGTAAAAGAGTTTCGATATCGGTTTCATTAGGTTCCCTTTTTCCTCCAGGTAAATAAGAGGTATCTTTTCCTTTGGAACGAGCGCCTAATATTTGACCATCAACAACGTATATCCATGCAATTTTATCTATTAATGTAGTCATCTAGTACTCCCTAATCTTATTTTTCTGAAATTATAGCATAACGGCATACAAGAGTGTACTCATTGATCAAGGCGCTGCGGTCTGTTGACGATAAGTGAAGGAGCGGGAGATTAGTTTGGAAAAAGGTATTTCAACAAATTAAAACGAAATAGAATATAGTGTAGAAGGGGATGGAAATGGATTAACGAGTGCCATGTCGTATGGCCTAATAAAAGAGGTCAACCAGTAAAAACAGGCTGACCTCATAACACGATATTCTATGCTTTGATTTTGGACCAGTGTGTTGGTCGAGTGAGCGATGGTGACAACTTCGTGTTGCCATCGCCCTTCGCCGCGTTGAGTTGGGCTTGGGTGAGAAAGATACTATCGGTGAGATTGGCGCCGCTAAGGTCAGCGTCCCGGAAATCAGCCCCGATGAGGTCAGCCACTCTCAGGTCGGCACCTTTGAGGTTAGCTGCGATAAGGTAGGCCCCTCTCAAGTTAGCGCCTCTCAGGTCGGCGCCTTTCAGATTGGCCCCGATAAGGTCTGCACCTCGACCGTAGGTCTTCTGATTCCCAGCGAGGTTCTTCAGCTTGCGTAGGGTTTCGGCTCGCACGAGCTCGCTCGTCCGTAGAAGCAGAACATTGACATTGGCTCGGTGTGCTACCACGTCCAGTTCCATAAGAGAGTCGGCACTGAGGTGAGTGAGGCGTTCCGTTTCTTCGAGCGCTAAGCTGAGTTCACCGCGGATAGGACGGGACGGTTGCAATGTTAGTGCTTCGGTCAGATACCAGAGCAGCTCATGGAGTTGACGCATGATCGGGAACACCTCGAACATTTGCTTTGCGGACCCTGGAACTTGACGCCAATCATTTCCGCCGAAGGTGACATGGGAAACCTTTTGCCCCGCGCCGAAGCAGTCATACACCGTACAACCTCGAAAGCCCAGCTGCCTGAGGTTGTTGTGGACGCCGCAGCGGAAGTCCGACTGCAGGTTGGGGCAGGGCTGGCCAGCGTCTTTGTTGATTGCGAAGTCTGACGAAGCTGCGTAGGGCAGTGCGACACAGCACAAGCCGAAGCAATTCTCGCAGTCAGATTGCAGACTGAGAGGATTCTTGCCGTTTAAAGTTTCTGCATATTCGTGATCCTCAGACAATGTTTGGCCTCCTTCCGCTACACCATATTCTCATACTTGTCACGTTTCATCGTCAAGACTATGGGATGGTCATAGAATGTTATTTTATGTATGAAAAATGAATATTTCTACAATTCTATTATAGTATTACTGAATATTTTTTCTGTCAATCCTTGCCTGTGACTAGGAGTTAAAACGAAGGAGTAGATAACTATCCGCAATAATTGGTTCGTTAATAATTATGATAGATTAATGAAACCCTTGGAGACTAAAAGATTTATAGATATCCGCTCCGAGTTAATTAACAAAGCAAAGGGAGAAGTTTTGGAAATCGGAAGCGGAACAGGAATTAATTTCAGCTTCTATAAGGACGTATCTGTAACAGCAATTGAACCGAATCCAGTTCTAAGGAAGGCCTCGTATGAGCGAGCTTACGAAGCTAAAATGCCTATCCATGTAATTGAAGGTAATGCTGAACAATTGCCATTTGCAGATCATTCATTTGATACTGTGGTTGGGACTCTAGTTTTATGTACGATACCAAATCCAGTAAAAGCGATTAGAGAAATTAGTAGAGTGTGTAAACCTACTGGAACAATTTTATTATTTGAGCATATCCGACATGAAAATAGCCTATTGGGAAAGATACAAGATCTCCTGACACCGATATGGAAGAGAGCTTGTGATGGGTGTCATTTGAATAGAGATACAATTCACTTACTGAGACAAGAAGAGTTAGAAATAATTGACATAAAAAAACATGTAGGAAACATTTTCATAACTGTTGAAGCTAGAAAAAAACAGAAGTGAGTATCCGTGGATTCTGTGTAACCATGTTAATTGATTCATAATATTAATTTATTTTTTGGAAATCCCAACTTTAATAAAGGGTTTTTTCCATTAGAGACGAATAAGCTACAATCACTTGTTTGAGATAAGGGGATGTTTACTCTTGATATTGAAAGAACATCTAATCGATTCCTTTATGAATTTAACCTCAGACGGAATTGTTATCGTTGATGTGAATGGAAAAGTGTTAGAGGTAAATAAGAAGTTTGAAGAATTACATGGCTGGACAAGAGAAGAAGTAATCGGGAAAATATTGCCGATGACTCCTGATAAATATAAGGAAGATGCTCTTCGGCTATATCAGTCCTTAATAGATGGGGGTCAAAGCTCGGATTTCGAAGCGTTAAAACTAAGAAAAGATGGTTCAACCTTTTATGCAAATGTGACGGTCTCACCAATGAAAGATAACGAAGGAGTTGTTATTGGGTTTATTGGTGTGGAAAGGGATATTAGTGAAAAGAAAAGAGCGGATGAGGAGCTTTTAGAAAGAGAAAAACAATTTCGAAGGTTGATTAAACTTAATCCAGAACCCATTGCTCTGCATAACGATGGTTTCATCCAGTTTGTGAATGATGCCTGTTGTAAGCTGTTTGGTGGCGTTTCTTCAGATGACTTTAAGGGAAAACCAGTATATGATTTTTTCTGTATAAGTGCCAAGGAATTCATTCAAGAGCGGCTTCAGTATGTGATGCAGTCTGATTCTTATACGGAGTTTATGGAGATAAAGCTGCGGAAATTAGATGGAACTTTTTTTGATGCTGAAATATCCTCCATTTATGTCCACAAAAACATGGGGGTTCCTGTCATACAGACCGTGATTCGTGATCTCACGGAGCGCAAAAAGTCTGAAGAAGCCATTATTAGATCAGAAAAACTGTCGCTCATCGGTCAATTGGCAGCTGGGATTGCACATGATATACGTAATCCTTTAACCTCCTTGAAAGGTTTTGTGAAATTACTAAAGGCCAAAAATACAGACTACGTGGATGTCATGTTGGAAGAATTAGAACATATTAACTATGTTGTTAATGAATTTATGACTCTGGCTAAACCACATCTGAATTGTTACATGGAGAGTACATCCCTAGGACTTGTCAAAAGTGTGGTTGGTTTTCTGCAGCCTCATGCTCATCTCTATAACGTTCAAATACATATTGACATGGATCCAGACATACCAGCCATTTATTGTAACCCTGATCAAATCAAGCAGGTTTTAATAAATATTTTAAAGAATGCAATTGAATCTATGCCGAATGGGGGATTAATTCAAATTGCTATCCGAAATCCAATCAATCAAGGTGTGATGATCCGCATCGAAGATCAAGGTGTAGGCATTTCTGGAGAGAGATTATCCCAGCTAGGGGAGCCTTTTTATACGACAAAAGTGAATGGTACAGGTTTAGGGCTTATGGTTTGCAAACGAATAATCGAGGGACATGGAGGCAAATTGTTAATTCAAAGTAAAATTAATCAGGGTACTGCCGTGGAAATCGAATTGCCTTTTAATAAATAGAGCTAGAACTAAAAACCGACTCTCCCGCATAAGCTGCGTAAAGAGCCGGTTTTATTATTCCTGTGTCATCGTGGCAAACACTTTAAGCTTTAGACTGGGCAGCTTCCTCTGCCTGTTCTGCAGCTGGTTCAACCACCTCGTCAAGCTTCTGCATGCCAAGTATCGTGACCAGAATAGTTTCTGGATCACTTAAGACTTCAACATGCTTGGGAACTTTAAGATCAGCGATGGTTATATGTTCGCCGATATTGAGCTTACTAATATCAATGGCGAGATGTTCCGGCAGCTTGTTCGGCATACAGCGGATCATGACCTCATGAGTTTCTATTTGGAGAATGCCGCCTTCCTTGGTGCCCTTAGCTTCCCCCGTGAAATGGACGGCAATCGATGTATCAAGCTGTTCTTTCATATTAATTTGAAGAAAATCAATATGCAGTAATTGACCCGTCAAGCAATCCTTCTGGACTTGATGGACGATTACCGGGTGTTTGGTTTTGGACGGCAGGGTAACATGAAGGATGGCATGAGGATTGCGTTTCAGTGATGCGCGGATTTCTTTTTCCGGGACAGTAACATGTTCGGAATCCATACGTGAGCTGTACACCACAGCAGGAATATGCCCCTCAGCTCGCAGCTTCTTTACAGGACCTGATCTTTCGGATAGTAAAATCGTTGTAGACATGTGTTGCACCTCCGTTGCATTTGTAGAGCGGCTTTCAGCCCTAATAGTCATTTACCCGATAAATGGTGCATTGAAACAGGGTGGAGTTAGGAAAATTTTTCGTTTTGGGCTTCTTTATCTCTTCATATGATAGTAAAATAGAGGACAAGAGGAGGATTGATAAATGATGAGTGCACTGAAGAGTTTCACTGATTCAGATCAACAAATTTCGTTAGAGTTAAGAGATGATCATTTAACTGTGCTTCGTTTCTACGGTGAAACATCCATTTACCCTTTCAAAAGTATTTCTCTTGCCTCTGAGCCTATTCCAGAATATCCACTTAATCGTGTGGCGTTAACGGTTATTGATTTCAACACTGGTGTAACCGATTTCAAATTTTCTTCTAGTAAAAATGATTTTGAGATATTCGTCCAAAAGCTGATCGAAATCCATAGTGAATTTATTCCGAACCACTAGTTTATTTGGTAATAGTTGAATCTACCAAGGACAGACGTTCCCAATCGTTCTGTCCTTTTTGTATTTGCTTTTGCAAGCATATTATTGTTCCTTTTTCGCTCAAAAAAGAGGGGGTTTGTCGTAATTTGTAGAATATATACTTCTGAACGTGATACATAGTCTCAACCAAAGAGAGGGCTCGCCACATGCAATGGATTCGGAACGCTAAAATAAATTACAAGCTGATCTTTATGATTGTACTGCCAATGTTGGGATTGTTATATTTCTCCTCCAATGCCATTTATGAAAAAGTAAAAGAGCTGTCAGAACTGAACAGGCTGCAGACACTGGTTACTACGGAAATCTACATCAATGATCTAATTCATGAAATTCAGAAGGAGCGGAGCCTTTTATCAGGTTACTTTGAAGATAAAACGGTTACGCGTCAACTAGTCGATCAACGTAAGTTTACCGAAGATAAGACAAGTGCTTTTCGTGAGCAATTAAGATCATTGAACACATCCGTTTTGGGTGATAAGTTTAAGCAAAATGCAAATAATGCGGTAAGCAAGCTAGACCAAATGGTGATTCTTAGAACACAACTTGATCAGGGGAAAGCCAATGAGAATGAAACACTCTCTTTTTATATGGAAACGATAAACAGTCTCTTTGATATGATGCAAAACACAAACGAAATAAGCTCGAATAAACAAATTTCAAACATGGTTAATTCCTATATTCTGTTTTCCAAAAGTAAGTTTGCCGTAAGTAGGGAGCGCTCCTTATTATTTCATGTTTTTTCCTTGAATCGTGCGGATTTAAATGATTTTGAACAGATCGGTGTGTTAGAGAACGAACAATTGCTTTATTATAAGGAATCCAAATTACTCGCATCAGAGGCAGCGCAACAACTCTACCAGGAGACGGTGAAAGGACAAGCCATTAACGAAGTTGACCGTCTCATTCGGCTAGTTCTGCAAACGGAACCTGGGAAAGCGCTCGGAGTAGACTCACAGCAATGGTACAACGTAGCAACACAAGAAGTGGATCTTCTTAAAGAGGTTGAGGATGGACTTTCGACAGAATTAATTCAAAGCATGGAAATCATCAAAAAGAGTACCACGCAATCCTTGATTGGAGTAGCCATTTTTAACGTCATTATTCTAATCCTCTCATTTTTGGTAATCGTTTTGATTTCGAGAATGCTTTTATCTCAAATCCGGCTGCTTAAGAGATCGACAGAGCTCATTCTGACCGGAGTCACCGATATTCATCTGGATGTTCAATCGAAGGATGAATTTGGCGAGCTGATGGAAGCTTTCAATCAGATGGTTGCTAGCTTTAAAGAGGTCATAACTCAGGCAGATCGCATTTCATTAGGTGAATATGAGCAGACGATTGTTCCTCGTTCAGATCGAGATCAGCTGAGTGTGGCATTAATTCGAATGCTGACCTCTTTAAAAGAAACAACCGCTGAAAATGAGCGGCAATTCTGGTTGAAAACACAGTTAGCTCGTTTGACGGGGCTTGCACAAGGTGTTACAAGTGTACAGCAGCTAGTGGGCATGCTTATATCAGAAATATCGCGTCTTGTCGGAGCAGGTCAAGGCATTATCTATTTGAAAGAGATGCAATCCAGTGAGAATCAATCCAATGAATATGTCATGCTCGGCAGCTATGCCTTTAAAGAAAGAAAGAACGTAGCCAATCGGGTTCGACCTGGTGAAGGTCTAGTAGGTCAATGTATTCTTGAGAAAAAGCCTATCTTGCTATCGAATGTGCCAGGCGATTATATACACATACAATCAGGTCTCGGGGAATCGAAACCTTTCCAAATCGTCGTTCTTCCTATCCTCTTCGAGGAGGACGTGTTGGCCGTTATAGAGCTGGCCTCTTTTAAACCATTTACAGGCATAGAGCACGAATTATTGGAACAACTATCCGATACACTAGGCGTTGTCATTCAAGCCGCTAACAGCCGTCAGAAGACGGAAGCTTTATTGCGTGAATCCCAATTGTTAACGGAAGAACTTCAAACACAACAGGAAGAACTGCGCACAGCCAATGAAGAATTGGAAGAACAGACGCTGATGCTGAAGCAATCCGAAGAAAAGATGCGAATCCAAAGTGAGGAACTTCAGGCAATTAATGAAGAACTTGAAGAAAAAACGAACTATTTGGAAGTGCAAAAAGCCGACATCGAAAAGCAAAATGCCTTTATTCAATTATCAAAGCAGGATTTAGAAGAAAAAGCGAAGGAATTGGAGCTAGCGAGTCAGTACAAATCGGAGTTTTTGGCCAATATGTCGCATGAACTCCGGACGCCACTTAACAGCTTGCTGATTTTATCTAAATCATTATCCTCTAATGAAGATGGTAATTTAAATGAAGATCAAATTGAGTCGGCTAAGATTATCCATAGTGGCGGCTTGGATTTATTGACTTTAATTAACGACATTTTGGATTTATCCAAAGTGGAAGCGGGTAAATTGGACATCCAAATGGAAGAAGTGAGGCTGGACGATTTACTTCAGTCCATCCGTTACCAATTTAATCCAGTAGCCAAACAAAAGGGCCTTTCGTTTATTTTAAAAATGGACGATCAAATTCCGGAAATCGTGACGACAGATGGTCAGCGTACCGAACAAATCCTGAAAAACCTTTTATCCAATGCATTTAAGTTTACGGCTTCCGGTAGCGTTACGGTTGAGATCGCGCGTGCCGGAAAAGGAACGGCTTACCAAAATAAATATCTGGAAGAAAATGGGGCTTTAGCTTTAACTGTAACCGATACGGGAATTGGTATTCCTGCTAGTAAACAGCAAGCTATATTCGAAGCTTTTCAGCAGGCGGATGGTACGACGAGTCGCAAATATGGAGGAACGGGCCTTGGTTTAACCATTTCTAGAGAGTTGGCTAAGCTATTGGGTGGCGAAATTCATATGCGAAGTACCGAAGGGAAAGGCAGCAGCTTTACGCTTTATCTCCCGCTCGGAAGAGCAGCTAATACTGAAATCTCAGAGCCAAAAAGTACGTCGATAAAAGCTGAAGTTGCAGAATCGGTCGATTCTCTACAGTTTTTAAGTGAATCTTTGATTGCAAGCACCATTGAAGATCATCTTCAAGTGGCTCAGGCGGCAAAAACGTTCTTGCCTGACGATCGCTTGCATCTGAGGAATACTGTGCAGGATAAGATTATTTTGATCGTGGAAGATGATCCGACGTTCGCCAAAATTCTTATGGACATGTCTTACAAAAAGGGGTTCAAGTGCCTTGCTGCAGGAGATGGCTTCAGTGCCCTTCAATTAGCCAAGCAGCATATTCCAAGCGCAATTCTTCTGGATTTGGGGCTTCCTGATATGGATGGCCTGAAGGTCCTTGATCATTTGAAATATCATAATGAAACTCGTCACATACCTGTGCACATCATTTCAGGTCGAGAGAAAAGCTCAGACTCCTTACAGCGCGGGGCTATCGGCTATTTGTCGAAACCAATTCAGGCGGAAGACATTGAAGCTGTTTTTAACAAAATTGAACATAAGCTGCAAGAGCGTATCCAACAGGTCTTAGTGGTGGAAGATGATTTGAATAACCAAAAGGCTATTCATGAACTGCTAAAGCATAAGAAGGTTGACATCCATAGTGTTTCCACGGGTAAAGATGGTCTGCAGCTTATGCGTTCACAACCCTTTGATTGTGTGATTCTGGATTTAACATTGCCAGATATGACAGGCTTTGAACTGCTGCAGCAATTAGTTGTTGATTCAGAAGGCTCCATACCGCCGATCATTATTAATACAGGAAAAGAGCTCACACAGGAAGAGTATAAGGAATTAAACCACTTTACGGACAGCATTGTGATTAAAGGTGCGAATTCACCGGATCGCTTGCTGGATGAGGTTTCTCTCTTCCTTCACAGCGTTCATAAATCGCTTCCACAAGCGCATAAAGAAATGATTCGTATGGTGCGTGATTCCGATGAATCCTTGAAGGGACGTAAAATATTGCTGGTGGATGATGACCTTCGCAACACGTTTGCCTTATCCAAAGTATTAAGGAAACACGGCTTGGATGTCGTGATGGCGGATAATGGGAAGCTGGCTTTGGATAAACTGGAAAGTGAATCCGGGATCGAATTAGTCATTATGGATATTATGATGCCGGTGATGGACGGTTATGAGGCCATAGGTCATATTCGCACCATGCCGAAGTTCCAGTCCCTCCCGATTATCGCCTTAACGGCAAAGGCCATGACGGGTGACCGTGAAAAATGTATAGAGAGGGGAGCCAATGATTATATGACGAAACCAGTAGATACCGATAAATTGTTATCTTTAATCAGGGTTTGGCTCTTACGATAGAAAATGCCAGAAAAACTAGCAGAAAAGATTGAAGTCGATCTCGTACTGGAAGCTATTTATAAGCGGCATGGGTATGATTTCCGTAACTATGCCCGTTCCTCTTTAATGAGAAGATTGCACTATGTCAGGCAGAAATCAAGTCTTAAACGACTGTCTGATATGATTCCATTGGTTCTCTATGATGAAGCGTTTGCCAATCAATTACTGCTGGATATATCGGTAACCGTCACCGAGATGTTTCGTGACCCTGAGTTTTTTGTTGAGCTGCGCAGTCTCGTGATTCCCTTGCTGAAGACATATCCATTTGTGAAAATATGGCATGCCGGTTGTGCGACAGGGGAAGAAGTTTACTCGATGGCTGTTCTACTGGAAGAAGAAGGCTTCTATGATCGTGTGCAGATTTACGCGACTGATATGAATCAAGAGTCACTAACTACTGCGGAAGAAGGCATTTACCCGTTAGAAAGTATCCGGAAATTCACTAAAAATTATCAAAAAAGCGGAGGCAAGTCCTCCTTTTCGGATTACTACCATGCTAAATATCAGATGGGCAAAATGAAGGAAGATTTGAAAAGAAACATCGTGTTCTCGCAGCATAATTTGGCAACGGATAACGCCTTTGGTGAAATGCATCTCATCATTTGTAGGAATGTGCTCATTTACTTTGATAAGCAATTGCAAAATCAAGTCTATCAGCTTTTTAATCAAAGTCTTGTGCCACGCGGTTTCCTGTGCCTTGGCAGTAAGGAATCTATCGAATTTTCAGATATCCAGTCTCAGTATGAAGCACTCTCCTCTAAGTGGAGAATTTTTAGAAAGCAGCTGCCATTATAAGGAAGGTTATAGCGAAGGAGTGAGTCCATGCGCCCATTGGAAGCCGTTGTTATAGGGGTATCGGCAGGCGGGCTTAAGGCACTCTCACGTCTGTTATCCTATCTCCCGTCTGACTACAGCTTACCGATTATCATCGTACAGCATATTTTGGATAGCAGTGACAGCTATTTAGCTGAATATTTAAATACGAAAGTTGCTATACATGTCAAAGAAGCGATAGATAAAGAGACCATTCGACCTCATCACGTTTATCTCGCTCCACCTGGTTATCATTTGCTCATTGAAGATGATCGCTCGTTAAGCCTATCCATTGATCCAAAAGTCAATTATTCTCGGCCTTCGATTGACGTTTTGTTTGATAGTGCTGCGTTTGCCTTCCAAGAGGGGTGTATAGGTGTTGTCTTAACGGGAGCAAACCGAGATGGCAGCGCTGGACTCAGGACGATCAAGGAAAGTGGTGGCGTAACGATTGTACAGGACCCTGAAACGGCGGAGTTCCCTGTCATGCCACAAGCAGCAATTGACACTGTAAAGGTTGATTATATTTTGTCCTTAGAAGATATAGGAAAGTTTCTGAGACAATGAATAGGATCTCGAACGAATCCATCATTCTAAGAATTAGGAGGGCCTATATGGATACTCAGAAAAATAGGCATCAGGCGCCGAAAATTTTAGTCGTTGATGATCGAAAAGAAAATTTATTCGCTATGCAGAAAATTCTTCAAGTGCTCCATTGTGATGTGTCTGTTGTCCAATCAGGCAACGAAGCCTTATCATATACCTTGCGCCATGACTTTGCGCTTATTCTACTTGATGTGAATATGCCGGAAATGGATGGTTTTGAGCTTGCGGAACTGCTGCGAAGTAACGAGGAAACGAAGCGTATTCCGATCATATTTGTAACAGCCAGTAATAAAGAGGATCAGAGCGTATTCAAAGGATATGAGAGCGGTGCTGTAGATTACTTGTTCAAGCCTGTCAATGCCGATATTCTGCTCAGCAAAGTGAAAATATTTCTTGAACTCAATCGAAGAAATAAAGAGTTGGAGGCCATTCAATCGGAGCTTGAGCGCAGTAACGAGAGCTTAAGGGAGTTCGCACAGGTCGTTTCGCATGATTTGAAAAATCCGTTGAATGTGATTACAGGGTTGAGCGAGCTTCTCATAGCTAGACATAGTGCGGATATGACGCCAAAAGGTAAAGAATATATGAACCAAATCTCAGCGACCGCTGAGCGGATGAACCACTTGATCACCGATTTACTCTCGTATGCCCAGTTAAACGCGAAATCGGTTACTTTTGGAAATGTAGACTTGAATGAAGTCCTGATGAATGTGATCTCGGACCTAAGCAGCACAATCGAGCAAAATGAGGGCCGGATCATCAAGCAAGACAGGCTTCCAATTATTCAAGCGGATGCAACGCAAATGTATCAGCTATTTCAGAATATTATCGCAAACGGGCTGAAGTATCGTAGGAAGGTACAATCGCCGATTATTCAGATTTCCTTATTGGAAGGAAATGAACCGGATACCTTTGTCATTCAAATTCAAGATAATGGCATTGGTATGAAAAAAGAGGACATCCCGTCTATCTTTACTCCCTTCAAACGGCTGGACAATGCCAAGGCTTACGAGGGTACCGGTCTAGGGCTTGCCACAGTGCAGAAAATCATTGAGAGACACGATGGCCTCATGGAAGTGGAAAGTATGATCGGTGAAGGCACAACTTTTCGTGTTTATCTGCCAATATCTCATGGTTTGTAGAATAAGGCAACCGATTATGAGAAACCGCCGCGGCGGTTTTTTTGTTTTTTGGTTGACGTTTAGCCCGAATGATGTTTCTTCTTCATATAGGTCTCGATAATATCGAGAAGGGACTTATTTTTGATCGGTTTGCTCAAATAATCATCAATGCCTGCAGCAAGGCTGCTTTCGCGATCCTCTTTTAAGGCATTCGCAGTTACAGCGACGATCATGGGACATCGTTCTGGCGGGAGCGATTGTTTAATCATTGCGGTTGCATCTAACCCGTTAATGATCGGCATTTGGAGATCCATAAATATAATATCAAAATGGTCTCTTAAGGCAGTCTTCACCACTTCTTCCCCGTTAGCAACAGCTGTAATAATATGTCCCTGCTTCTCCAGCATTTTAATTAAAACGAATTGATTAATGACATTGTCCTCGGCGATAAGTATGTGCAGGGAAGCATGCGCGATACCTTCATTCGTATTAGCCTGATAGTCATCTGAATAATGATCTTCTTTGAGACAAAGGGTGAAGATGATTGTAGTACCTGGGTCGTCGACAGGCTCTATCCAAATATCGCCACCCATTAGTCGGACCAGCTTTTTCGAAATAGCTAAGCCAAGCCCTGTACCCTCATATTTACGTGTCATGACGTGATCAACTTGATTGAAAGGCTCGAAGATATAGCTTCTTTTATCAGCTGGGATACCAATTCCACTATCTTTTACAATAAATTCCAGTTGCATGAGGTCATCTTCTTGTATGCGTCTATTCACATGTACGGAGATTCCACCGAATGGCGTAAACTTGATGGCATTGCCAACCAGATTTATAAGTACCTGCTTCAACCGTTCTGAATCACCTATCAATGAGTGGGGGACCTTGGGATCTACTGTGAAAGTCGTGGATAACTGTTTTTCATCCACTTTCGTCGATAAAATATGAAACGTTTCAGAGATCGTATCGCGTATATCGAAAGGGATTTCATGTAATTCTGTTTTACCGGATTCGATTTTGGAGAAGTCTAAAATGTCATTAATGATACGAAGCAGCGTTTCACCGCTCTTATGAATAATCTCGACGTACTCTTTTTGTTCTTCGTCTAACGATGTCGTTTGCAGTAAAAGGTCTGTCATTCCGATAACGCCATTCATCGGCGTCCGAATTTCATGGCTCATCATTGCCAGAAATTCACTCTTCGCTTTATTCGTATTCTCAGCTGTTTCCTTCTCAATCATCAATTTCTTCTGTTCGGTCATGTCCTTGGCAATGATATAGAACCCAACACTCATTTCGTTCATAATGATGGGAGCAATCGTCGTCAGTACTTCAATAATATGACCATTTATTTGACGAATATGATCAATCTTCTTCTCCATGGAAGCATCGAATAGGGAATCGGTAAGGATTTTTTTCACATTGTTATTGCCAACAAATCTGGAAAAGGGCATTCCTACGAACTCATTGTTGTAGAAGCCTAACAACTCCTGTGCCCGGGTATTGCCATTGACAATCATTCCTTCCAAATCAAGCGAAATGACGGCATCATGCGTATGCATTTTCAGAGGGGTATACCGATCAATGGACTCTTGAAGCATTTGTTCAATGGACTTGAGCTGTGAAATATCCGTCATATGAACGATACCAAACAGAGGGGGTCCGGTTTGAGTATCACAAACGAATGTGAGTTGGACGGATGTCCAGATGATGTCGCCATTCTTGTGCAAATATCGGATATCCATGGTAACAGAAGAAGCCAAACGGTCTAACAAGTTTTGAACTTGATCGGTGTAGGTCAGCCAATCATCCGGAAAGGTGATTTCACTTATGTTAAGCTTCTCGAGCTCATCTTCCGAATACCCCAGAATCGAGCAATAAGCTGGATTAATATTCAGTAGGGACCCGTTTAAGGATAAACAGGCTATCCCATGAGGAGAGAACTGAACCATCTGCTCGAAGAAACGATATTTATCGAGTTGTAAGCTGCTCATCATTAGCCCCCAATCATTTTACCCATATATAACCATCATAAGCTTTTTTTGAAACGAAAACGAATTTCAAGTAGGCAGTCAAACTAACGGAAATCTTCTGATTGGTTCTTTTTGTTGTATTGATTTCTGAAAACTTCGGGCGTCAAACCAACGGATTTGCGAAATGTCGAGATGAAATGCGAAGCGTCGAGGAAGCCGGTCGCGTCGGCGATCTGCTTCACCGTTTGATTAGGCTGGGCGATTAGCAATTCCTTGGATTTCTGCAGGCGCAGCTGCAGTAAGTATTGGTAAGGAGAGAGACCAAACGCTTTGCGGAACAATGTATTAACGTGCTGAGAGCTTATGCCAAGCAATTGAGACATCCATCCGAGTCCAACGTCGGAAGATGCGAAGCAAATCTCAAGCTCCAACAAAAGCGGCAGCAAACGCTCGTGACTTTGGGAAAAGGATGCGCTTTTATTTACGTTGCCGTGCTTTTTGAGCAGAGTAAGGAATTGATAAATTTCAAGTGAACCATTCATGCCTGTGAAGTCATGGCTGTAGCGGTACTTTTCGTAATAGTACTCATGAATACTAGCGAGAGGGGTTTCCAGCCCCCAGCTGATTGGTGTGGATAACGGTATCTCTAAGGCATATACAATGGAGGCAGCAAGCGCACCATCGAAGGTTAAATACCACGTCGACCACTTGGCTGTCGTGATGTTATATTCATGCGGGACACCAGCAGGCAGGAGCATGCCTTGATTCTCACTCAGCCTGACAGATCCGCTTTCTAGAATAATTTCTCCACTGCCTTCAATGGTTTGGAGCCAATGGAAGCAGGGATAGCCATCTTCTCGCTTGTAGAACTGCTGCTCATTTTCGTAACCGACTGTTTCCAGGATGAGAGGAAGCTTCCGATCCGTTTCTGTAATTACGAAAAATTTCCTGTAGTCGGTAGCCATCGCTAGTAGGTCAACTCTTTCATTTTTTAATATGTGATGCGTATTATCTTATATTTTAAAAGAAATTATTGTCTTGTACAATAAGAAGATAGTTGAAGAAATTTATACAACCTATAGAAGTGAGGAATGCAAGAGATGGCAAAAAAATTCGTATACTCACCGCCTGAAAACGGATACCCGGAATGGAATAATAATCCTCAGATTTTCCAATTGAACCGCATGGAAGCTCATGCCACATTAATGCCTTACAAGTCTGAAGATGAGGCACTAGCGGGAGTTCGTGAAGCGTCCGATTCTTACCAATCATTGAATGGAACTTGGAAGTTTCATTTTGCTGAGAATGCGCAAGGCCGTCCGCAAGAGTTTTACAAAAGCGACTATGATTGCAGCAGTTGGGCGGACATCGCAGTGCCTTCCCATTGGCAGCTGCAGGGCTTTGACTTTCCACAGTATACGAATGTCGTCTATCCTTGGGTGGGCCATGAAGATTTGAAGCCCCCATTTGCTCCGGTAAAGTATAACCCAGTGGGCTCATATTCCCGCAGCTTTACGGTCCCGGCTGCATGGTCAGATCAACCTGTATACCTAAGCTTTCAAGGGGTTGAATCGGCTTTTTATGTGTGGGTAAACGGCGATATGGTGGGCTTTAGCCAGGATTCGTTTACACCTGCGGATTTTGATATTACACCCTACTTGGTAGAGGGTGAGAATAAGCTTGCCGTCGAGGTTTACCGCTGGAGTGATGCGAGCTGGCTGGAGGATCAAGATTTCTGGCGGTTAAGCGGTATTTTTCGTGATGTTTATATATATAGCACACCAATCACGCACATTGCCGATTTCAAAGTGTTGACAGATCTGGACGCTGACTTTAAACAAGCGGATTTGCATATTCAAGCGAAAATAACGAACTATGATGGTCTCAGCACAGGGACCCGTCGAATGGAAGCTGTTCTGTATGATGCTGAACAGAAGCCTCTCTGGGCTGCGCCGCTTTCCGCTCAAATTCAAGTAAGCGGTAAGGAGAAGCAAGATGTAAAATTATCCGTTAAGGTAGCTGAGCCAGCCCTATGGAGCGCTGAAAAACCAAATCTGTACACGCTGGTATTGAGCTTGAAAGACGAGAATGGCGCTTTGCTTGAAACAGAAAGCTGTAAAGTTGGCTTCCGCAAGTTTGAGATTCATGACGGCTTAATGAAAATCAATGGCGAGCGTATCGTATTCAAAGGCGTAAACCGCCATGAATTTGATGCAGACCGTGGCCGTTCTGTGGATAAAGAGAGTATGCTTGCCGATATCCTGCTGATGAAGCAATATAACATTAATGCTGTTCGTACTTCTCACTATCCGAACAACACGTACTGGTATGAGTTGTGTGATCAGTACGGGTTGTACGTGATTGATGAAACGAATCTGGAAACGCATGGCTCATGGCGCTATGGCCAGTTGGAAGACGATGAAGGGGATACGGTTCCGGGCAGCAAGCCGGAATGGATTGAAGCGGTTCTGGACCGCGCCAATTCCATGATGCAAAGAGACAAGAACCATGCTTCTATCGTGATCTGGTCGCTTGGGAATGAGTCATGGGGCGGAGCCAACTTTGTTAAAATGCATGATTTCCTTCGTGAAGCGGATCCTTCCCGCGTCGTTCATTACGAGGGTGTAGCCAACTGCCGTGGTGCTTCAGAGGCAGCTTCGGATATGGAAAGTCAAATGTATACCAAAATTGAAGGCGTAGAAGCCTATGCAAAAAGTAACCCTAAGAAGCCATTTATTCTCTGTGAATACAGCCATGCGATGGGGAATTCGTGCGGCAATTTATTTAAGTACTGGGAGTTGTTTGACAAGTATCCGGTTCTCCAAGGCGGCTTTATTTGGGACTGGATCGATCAATCGATCCGAACAACAACACCAGAAGGTGTGACCTACCAAGCCTACGGCGGTGATTTCGGGGATACACCGAATGATGGTAACTTCTGCGGTAACGGATTAATTTTCGCTGATCGTACGCCATCCCCAAAGATCTATGAAGTGAAGAAATGCTACCAGAATGTCAAGTTCGAAGCGCTCGATCTTGTTAATGGCCAAGTGAAGGTGACGAATCAGTATTTATTTACAGATCTGAGTGAGTTTGATTGGATATGGTCCATCGCACGTAATGGTGAGCCTGTGAGTGAGGCCAAACGTGGACAATTTACCGTAAAGCCAGGAGAAACAGCTGATATTCAGTTGGTTCTAGATCCTATGGAAACCATTTTTCCGAAAGATGAGTTTGTACTGACGATCAGTCTGCAGCTGAAAGAAGATACGAATTGGGCGCAGAAGGGACACGAAATCGCTTGGGAGCAGTTCTTGCTTCCAGTCCGTAAAGCGGCTTGGTCTCATTCTGAACAGGCTGCTCAAGAATCCGCGGCGACCTTGTCTGCTTTAGAAACTGTACAAATTACATCAACAAAGGAAACAATTAGCCTTAAGGGAGGCAACTTCTCTCTTCAATTCAATGCTGCAACTGGTGATATTACTTCTTACATGTACGAGGGAAGCGAGCTGTTCCTGACAGGTCCTGCACCTAATTTCTGGCGTGCTTATACCGATAATGATCGCGGCAACCAGCATCATATTCGCTGCGCGCCATGGCAAGAGGCAGGCAGTGGAAGAACGCTGCAATCTTTGACAGCTCAATCGCTTGGAGATGGCCGCGCCGAGGTGCAAGTTCGCTTTGAATTGGCAACAAAGCCAACTTCCGAGGTGCAATTGGTTTACACGGTATCGCCTAGCGGAGAAGTAGAAGTTCGTATGGAGCTCGTGCCAGGAGCATATTTACCTGAAATTCCGGAGATTGGTGTACTCTTCCAATTAGACCGCTCCTTCCAACAATTGAGCTGGTACGGTCGTGGTCCACATGAGAACTATTGGGACCGTGCGACCTCCGCCAAACTGGCTTTGCACAGTGGAACCGTTGAGGAGCAGTTCGTGCCGTACTTGCGCCCTCAGGAATGCGGCAATAAAACGGATGTGCGCTGGGCGACGGTGACAGATGCGAGCGGGCGTGGACTCCGCATTACAGGGCTGCCTACCGTTGAATTGAATGCTCTGCCATATACGCCTTCCGAGTTGGAAGCTCATGACCATACGTATAAGCTGCCAGCTAGCGATAAAGTCGTGCTGCGGGTGAATTATAAGCAGATGGGCGTTGGCGGGGATGACAGCTGGGGTGCAAGAACACATCCCGAGTTCACCCTGTATGCCAATCGGACCTATGCGTACTCATTCACGTTTAAAGGAATTTAAGTGATTCATTTATTTCAAAAAAAAGTGCCACTTCATCTACAGGTTTGTGTAGTTGGAGTGGCACTCTTTTTGTCTTAATGTGACATAGATGCTTCGTTTTCTTGGGTTGGATCCAGCTTCTCTTTGCTCATCGCGATGGCACAAACGAAGGCTAGAACAGCAGGAAGTACAGTCCAAGCAAAGGTGAGGACAATGGAAGACGATAATGCGGTTGTGATTTTCTCTAGAACAGGAGCAGGTATCTCCATCCGTTTCGCGGGATCCAGCAGCGTATGCGAGTCTCCAGTTGGTATAACAGCTCCCGGTTGACCTTGACCCGCAAATGCATCTGTTAGCTTTCGCGTAAAAGCATGACTTTGAACAATTCCGAAAACGGTGATACCCAGCGTCATCCCCAAGGAGCGGAGGAAGTTCAGTGTTGAGGAGGCTGAACCACGCTGCCGTACATCAAACAGATGAATGGCTGCATTGCTTAATACGGAGAAGGAAGCACCGATTCCAAGTCCGATAAGAACCATATAGATCGTTACGAGCCAACGGGGGGATTCAGGTGATAATGTCGTCAAGAGAGCTGTTCCGATAATTAGGATGAAGGTCGTTGGAATCATAATCGCTCGATAACTCATTTTATTCATTAAGAAACCGCCGCCTGTTGCCGTTACAACGGAGCCTAACATCATGGGCAGAAGAACTAAGCCAGAATTGGTAGCGGATCCACCTAATACACCTTGAATGTAGATTGGGATATAGACAGATGCTGTTATAAAAGCTGCACCGCTAAAAATGGCTACGGCATTGCTTGATGCATACAACCTATTTTTGAACATCGCAAAAGAGATAATAGGTTCCGCAGCACGACGCTCTACGAAGACGAAGAGGATTGTCAACACCGCAAACAGGGCGAATAAACCGAGTATAACTGCTGAATCCCAAGCGTATTCCTTACCTCCTAATTCTAGAGCAAACATGAGGGAGACGATGGCACCAACGAGTGTAAAAGCGCCCCACCAATCGATCCTCTGTTTGGAATGCTCAACGGATTCGCGATAGAAGAAAGCGACAAAAACTAGTGAGATCAAACCAAGAGGTAGGTTAATGTAAAATACCCATTTCCAGTTCACATAATCTGTGATATAAGCGCCAAGCAGTGGCCCGAATATGCTAGACATGCCGAATACAGCACCGAACAATCCACCTAGTTTACCGCGGCTTTCTATCGGAACGGCATCGAACATAATCGTGAAAGCAACCGGCAGCATGGCGCCGCCGCCGATACCTTGAATAGCGCGATAGACACTGAGCTCTATAATCGAACTTGCTGTTCCACAAAGAATAGATCCAAGCATGAACACAATAACACCAAAGATGAAAAACTTTTTGCGTCCATACATATCGGATAGTTTGCCGAATATTGGCATTCCGGCCATTTCCGCCACCATATATGCCGAAGTGACCCAGACGAATTTATCCAATCCGCCTAATTCCCCGACGATTGTGCCCATGGCTGTGGCAACAATGGTATTGTCCATGGCGGCCATTAGGATACCCAGCAATAGCCCGGCAATGACAATGCCTAACCCTTTGTTTTTGTTTTGCGCTACCATAATGATTGATTTTCCTCACTTTCTCTGAATCCGATTTAATTTTTATCTATGGTGTGAGTTGCTAAAGGAAAGTAACATGACTTAAGTTGGCTTTAAACCCTTTTAACAAAGCATAGGTAGCTTTATCCATCTTGGCTCCGTCAAAAATTGTTTTTTTGACATCAGCTTTGAAGAAACAGCTTTGAAATGTGGCATAACGGAACGATGTTCCTTTGAGATCTGAATGATGAAAAGTAGTTCCTGTAAAGATTAGATTATCCATACATACACCAGTTAAATCGCAAGAACGGAACTCTACAAGGTTTAACGTACAATTTTTGAAGCTGGCTCCTCTTAGATTGGATTTAGAAATCTTCGCTCCTGTCAAATTAGCACCGTCGAACTTTACCCGATCTAAGTTGCTGCACTTAAAGGAAGCATTGGTTAAGTCTGAATGGCTGAAATCAGAATCCTGCAGGTTGCTGTAATTGAACTTACCATCATGGATTTTGATGGCCTTCAGGTCGGATTTTTGCAAATTCTGCATTGAGAAATCAATGCCAATGATTTGTTGGAGCTTCGTGGTGTTTGCATGAATGCTTTCAATTAGTTCGGATATTTCGCCGATGGATGCGATCGTTCTTTGAAAGGCAGCTTCTTCATCGAAGCCATCCTTTTGCAGATCTAGGAGTCTTTCCTGCAAATCAGATAAAAGCTCTTCTTTTAATTCCTGGATGGGTCTCAAATCTTCATAATGTGAAAAAACTTCATTCAAATAAGCAATGAGCCTTGGGTTTGGTTTCATCCCTCATACCACCTTTCTAAATGAGCAAATCGAGAATGGTCTTCGCATGTTCCCAATTCAACTTGTTGTTCTTGAAAGCTTCTTTGCCTTTATCAGTGATGCGATAGTATTTCCTGCGGCCGCCTTGTGTTTCATCCCCCCAGTAGGAGGTAATGCATTCTTCCTGTTCTAGTCGCTTGAGGCTGGAGTACATGGTTGCTTCCTTCAGTTCATATTCCCCGCCTGAAATAACTTGCACCAGCTTTGAAATTTCATAGCCATATTTATCTCCGGAAAGTAACAATTTGAGAATAATGCTGTCGGTGTGTCCTCGAATAAGATCGGACGTTATTTTCAAATCAACGATAACCCTCACCTCCTATACTATAATATAAATTAAAATACTACGTCTGTCAAAGTAATTTATATTCCGTTATACATGTAGGTAGGAGCTCCGTTTGACCAGATGCACAGACGATGATAACTTAAGAATGAAACATCATTCGAAATCAGTTACTGTTAAAATGAGAGGTGGCATTCATTGTGGTAATCAATCCGGGACAAACGATTGTAGGCTTAGTAGGAACAGGTGTCATGGGGAAAAGTATGGCAGGCCATTTTATTCAAGCAGGCTACGAGGTACATATATATAATCGAACGAAATCCAAGGCACAGGACCTGTTGGATCAGGGTGCTCACTGGCAGGATTCACCGGGACTATTAGCGCAGCAATGTGATGTGATTATTACAATGGTAGGCTTCCCTAAGGACGTAGAAGAGATTTATTTAGGCGAAAATGGCATTCTTTCTAACACGAAGCCGGGCAGCTACGTCATTGATATGACAACGTCTAGTCCAATGCTAGCCATAGAAATTTATGAAAAAGCACTCGCGCGACAAGTGTTTTCACTAGATGCTCCGGTTTCAGGCGGAGATATTGGAGCTAAGGAAGCGAGACTATCGATTATGGTTGGGGGCTCGCGTGAAGCTTTTGATGCCATGCTGCCGCTTTTTGAGAAGATTGGCACCAATATCGTCTACCAAGGAGACGCGGGTGCAGGCCAGCATACGAAAATGTGCAACCAAATCGCAATTGCAAGTAATATGATGGGCGTTGTTGAAGCGCTGGTATATGCGAAGAAATCAGGACTCGATCCTTCAACTGTGCTCAAAAGTATTGAGTCAGGCGCGGCGGGCAGCTGGTCCTTAAGTAACCTGGCACCGCGCATCATCGCTGGGAATTTTGCTCCTGGCTTTTATGTGAAGCACTTCATCAAAGATATGAAGATCGCGCTTCAATCTGCTGAGGAAATGAAGGTGGAGCTGCCTGGACTAACATTGGCGAAATCCCTTTATGAGCAGTTAGCAGCGGGTGGCGAAGAAGACAGCGGTACTCAAGCGTTGTTTAAGATTATTGATAAGTAGCTTGAAAATAATGAGCAAAAGAAGGAGGTGTATCGAGCATCCCGTGAGGGATGCTTTTTTAGAATTTATATGGTTCTGTGGTAAGGGGTAAGCGAAGCTTACCCCTTATTTTTGGGCCGGCGCGGAAACGGATGTATTCATCGCAAAAGTGCGGGGAGTGCGAGGAAGTGACTTGATAGTGAGAAAACACGCATAAAATGGGAGAATACGTCCGGAACCTCCGTAATGTCTGCTGAGGCGATGAAATTCATCATTAAAGGTCTAGAGGCTCGAATGGAGCGAGTCACGCGAGAGGTCTGAAAAGGACATCTCAGCTGCTGAGAGCAGGAAAGTTAGTTGTTTTGCGTCCTGAGAAGGCATAAAGAGGCATCTCGGAGGCTCGAATGCAGCGGAAGTGACGCGAGAGGTCTGAAAAGAACCTCTCAGCTGCTGAAAAGCGCGAAAACCACTGCAGCATCATATCATGACAGGTTCTCGAATACATATGAATAAGGGAAATGGAAGGTTGTCACATACATAATCCTGTAAGCGATGAGAGCGCTTTGATCAGAGTTTCACATTTTACTGAAGAGGTGATTGTTGGATGAGTACGGAAAAAAACAAGCTTACAACCAGCTGGGGAGCTCCAGTTGGGGACAATCAAAATTCGATAACGGCGGGTTCACGGGGGCCGACGTTGATTCAAGATGTTCACCTTCTAGAGAAATTGGCACACTTTAATCGAGAGCGCGTACCTGAGCGAGTCGTTCATGCCAAAGGGGCCGGCGCACACGGCTATTTGGAAGTGACGCAAGATTTGACGAAGTATACGAAAGCGAGTTTGTTCTCTGAGGTAGGCAAGCGTACACCGTTGTTCGTTCGATTTTCGACCGTAGCAGGTGAGAATGGTTCTTCGGACACGGTCCGGGACCCGCGCGGATTCGCGGTGAAATTTTATACCGATGAAGGCAATTATGACTTGGTCGGCAATAATACGCCTGTATTTTTCATTCGCGACGCGATCAAATTCCCTGACTTTATTCATACTCAGAAAAGACATCCCCAAACTCACTTGAAAAATCCAAATGCTGTCTGGGATTTCTGGTCATTATCTCCTGAATCTTTGCATCAAGTGACGATACTGATGTCCGATCGCGGTATTCCCGCAACGCTGAGGCATATGCATGGATTTGGCAGTCACACGTTCAAATGGGTCAATGCCGAGGGTGAAGGCGTGTGGGTGAAGTATCATTTTAAAACCGAACAAGGCGTTCAGAACTTAGCGCCAGATGTTGCAGCACAGCTTGCGGCTGACAATCCGGATTATCATACCGAGGACTTATTTAACGCGATTGATAAAGGCGATTTTCCTACTTGGAAGCTGTGTGTACAGATCATGCCGCTGGAAGATGCGAATACGTACCGTTTTGATCCTTTTGATGTCACGAAAGTTTGGTCACAGAAAGATTATCCTTTAATTGAAGTTGGGCGTATGGTGCTGGATCGCAATCCAGAAAATTATTTTGCTGAGGTGGAACAAGCCACATTCTCGCCAGGGACACTCGTACCAGGAATCGATGTTTCTCCTGATAAAATGCTGCAAGGTCGATTGTTTGCTTATGGGGATGCACATCGGTATCGGGTAGGGGCTAATCATCAGTCTTTGCCAATCAATCGTCCGCGGAGTGAAGTGAATAACTATCAACGTGATGGTCAAATGCGTTCGGATAACAATGGTGGAGGTTCTGTATATTACGAGCCGAACAGCCTTGGCGGACCAACGGAAACGCCTGCGGATAAACCAGCATCCTACGAAGTGTCGGGGTCAGCTGACAGTGTTGCCTATGATCATCATGATCATTACACGCAACCAGGTGATTTATATCCGCCTTTTAAGTGAAGAGGAACGGGCTCGTCTTGTTCAAACGATTGTTGGTGCCATAAAACCGGTTGAGTCAAATGAAATTAAGCTCAGACAGATTGGTCATTTCTATAAAGCAGATCCCGAATATGGGATCCGTGTGGCAGAGGGTCTTGGGTTATCCATACCCGAATGAAGTGAATAGTGAGAGGCAGCTACCTTTTCGCCACAAAAGGATAGCTGTCTTTTTTATATCGCATATGCTGTAGGGAGCAAGGCATAATCCGAAGAGGTGATCAAGGTGGGAACTCGTCTATTATCCGAGCAGCTTGTGAGAAATCGTTTTCCGCATTTAAGATATATAAGAATTCATACACCTGAAAAGCATAAAGCGACGATCTACGCTTGGAATGGAGATTTGTATTTACCCGAGAAAGATGCTCAGAGCGTACAACATTATGCAAGCGGTTACTTATATCCCTATGTCAACTTTCAAGTAAAGGCATATAGCGAGGTTCAACCCGATAAAGTTCCACAACTGCAAGAAATACCGAAAGCTATCCTCCAAACAGCGATGCGGAGAAATTTGAATCAATATGGCATCTTAGAGGCGATTAACCGATTATTTCCTTATGGTCGTTTAACATTTAACAGATATCAAGCTGCGGATAGTATCATTCTATTTGATTTTCATGCAATTCGATTGCTCCATGATAAGGAAAAAAAGGCCATGTACGATTATTTGCAAGAATTGATTCCCCTAGGTTCCTATTGTGAAGTAACCTTTTATTAAGACTGACGGCTTGAACGTTCATCAATGCGGAACTCGCTTTCATCCCGCAAATAACTCGTTACGCCAATCTTTACGGAATGAGTCGTATACTTTTCTATCACGCCAGAGGCAATGAATACGGGGATATCATCCGCTGTATGTTGAATAACTGCTACCCTAACTTGCGATAGTGCAGCCGCGAATAATTCCATATCCGTTGAGAGTGTCTTGTTCATTGGGCTTTTCACCTCCGTGCTCCTTGTCTCTTTAAGCCATTCCTCTGATTCTAGCACAGGAACATTAACGTTAAAAGAGTCTGGACCGGTTTAAGCAGCTTTCAAGGTGAAAAGCTATCGAATCATACCGTAGTCACGAATTGTGGTATCTACTTCTACACGGATATCGGCACGGGGATAAATGGATTTCCAATTCAAATTGTTCCAGTTCTCATAGCTCATACTATTACGGACGAAAGTACCAATACCCAAGTTATCCCCACCGCTGCGCTGCACATGGCTAATTATCACTTGTAATTGTTCGCGAATGGCTTCGGACAAATCCTGATCTAATTTTTTTTGCTCTTCCACTTTCTTAAACGTCGATTTTCCTGTGTACTCTAGAATAATGCCACTCAATCGAATACGGATAACGACTTGAGGGACATTTTGATCTGCACTTATCTTGCCAATGTATCGATCTTTTTTGAAAAGGGCTATCCCGTCGATTTCGACATTATCACCTTTCACAATAAGCATAGGAGCAATTGGATCAGTACCATCGTCATAATAGTCACGTACGAAACTGTAGAGAGATACATCAGGAACCTCATGGATTTTGGCTTCTTGGGTTAATAACTGATCAATGTGACTCCCGACGGATCGTATTTGTGCATATTTATGAGTCAACAGGTCTACAATCGAAATAAAGTTAAATTAAAAACGAGATCAACAATTCGTTTCACAAAAGGGAGTTCTACATAGGAGAGTAAATTGAGTACAGGATATTTCATATGCTGAAGTTGTTACAGGCTGAAAAAGCCAAAGGAAACAAATGCAACTAGCGTATAAGTAAATGTGGTGATGAGATTAGCAATTTGAAAAGCACGGATTAAGTGTGTTTTTTTATTCGTATAAGGAAATAACAAAAGGCAAAGTTCATACCCCAGAAAGGCTATGTAAACCTCAAGCCATCCTTTGAATGAGTGAGTGGCATCTTTAAACCAAAAGGTAGTCATTCGCGATAGCTCAAAATCATCATAGATATAAACCAATAGAGAAGTATTCCAGATGATAATATAGAAAGTGAGAACCGCGGTACTTGAGATACTCATAATACCCTTAGTTAAAAGTAAGAAAACAAGGATCTCAAACAAAATATACAAATAGGCGGGGTTTAGCGAGGGGAATGATAACGATTTTAGAATTAAAATATATTGTTTGCCAATCAAGCTGCCTAGAATTGCCCATAAACCAGCTAGAACACCGAAAAAAGGAACTAAAATGAATTTCGGTAAAGCAGATTGTGAAATTTCGAAAATGGATTTTCCTCTAATCGATAAGCGATTGAAATGAGCAGTAAATTGAGAGCGGCAACAGAAGAACAAACAAGTAAAGCTACCCAACCATTTGTACCGATATTCTCAGATAAAAGCCTAGGAAGGCTGAAAAGGACGACACCGGTTTGAGCGAAGTTTGCCATAATGGTGGTCTGATAAAATGGAAGCTTAGCGCGCATGAGTGTCTCCTTCATTTGTTCGGATTATTGGTGGTAGGCTTTTTAAGTTTGGTCAAAATCTGAATGGGTGCTCGGATAATTAGCTCTAACCACCGACTTGGTTTCGAAGGTGTTATTGGGTATAAATAAGACAAGCCGAACATGTTTAAACCAGATAGTTGAACCATAATAAAGCCGAGTCCACACACCAGGCCGAAATTCCCGAGGAGACCAGTCATTATAATAATTCCAAATCGCAGCAAGCGAATGGAAGAGCTCATGTTATAGTTTGGTATGACGAATGAGGCGATAGCCGAAATAGCAACCGAGATTATGAGAATGTTACTTGTGATACCAGCTTGAACGGCCGCTTGGCCGATGACAATCCCGCCGACTGTGCCAATGGTAGGTCCGATTTTGGTAGGTAAGCGTGCCCCTGCTTCACGAAGCAGCTCGATGGTCATTTCCATGACGATGGCCTCGACAAGTGGGGAAAACGGTACTTTATTGCGGGATTCCATTAAGTTGAGCAGTAGAGACGGTGGTATCATTTCATAGTGATAAGTAACGAGTGATACATAGAGTGCAGTAAAGCAGAGTGTAATGAATAAGGCAATGAAGCGTAGAATTCGGACAGCGGAGGCAACAGCCCACGGTAGGTTTGTCACTGAAAGGCTCTATGGCATCTTTTCTTAAAGCCTCTGAGCTGACAAGGTGACTGAAATAAATGATATCGATTTGCTGAAGCGGGAGATGTAGGTGAGATAAATCTGAGCAATCGCGTAGCGATTTCAAAGTCTGCTCTAGCAGACTATTTTCACTCTTCAAGTCTCCATTCATGCCTACCGATCTCCTTCCTCGCTGTGAATCAGGATTGCCCAATATTTCCATCCTTTATTATGTTTCTTTTTGGAATTCGCTATTCGAGTTCATGGAAACGATCCCAATCAAGAGTCTAATTTTCCATACATCGCCTTGTGGGTTAAATCATATGTTATCATGATGATGACTAAGTGAATGATCCAAGAGATATTCAAAAAAGGAGCACGAATCTATATGATCAAACATTCCCCCTACATTCTGCTAGTTCTCGCCACATGTATATGGGGAGGCAATTTTGTTGCTGGCAAGGCGCTTGTCCTTCACATTCCGCCGATTACGATGGCTGCACTACGTTGGAGTATTGCTTTTATTTGTCTTCTTCCATTCTTTGGAAGGCAGGCTTGGCAGTTAAGAACTGAATTTCTCCGCAGCTGGAAAATGATCCTTTTTCTGTCCGCAACCGGTGTTGCTGGATTCAATACGTTAACCTATGTGGCTGTCCAATATACAGGTTCGATTAATGCTTCGTTAATGAATTCGGCCACGCCTATCATGGTTGTGCTTTTAACCTGGTTAGTTATGAAAGAGCGGTTCGCTTGGTCAGCATTACCTGGAATTCTGGTGTCCATGGCTGGTGTGAGCTGGATTATTAGTCGGGGGAGTGTGTCCGCGCTATTGAGTCTTTCTTTTAACAAAGGCGACCTGTTCATGCTAGTGGCTGTTTTGTGTTGGGCTCTATATTCGGTGGGTATGAAAAAGATGTCAGGAAGATTCCCATCCAGTCCTTTTTTACTGATTCAAATGAGTGTGGCCTTAGTTCTGCTGCTTCCGCTTTCGGCAGTGGAATGGGCGCTGAAATCACCACACGTTGACTGGAGTCCACCTCTTGTAACAGGTCTTATTTATATTGGTTTATTTGCGTCGATTGTTGCTTTCTTGAGCTGGAATCGTGCCATTGAGCTTGCTGGACCTCAGCGATGTGCTGGTTTTCTGAATTTGATTCCGATGTTCAGTGCCATTTTTGCAACTGCTTTTACCGGGGAAGCGTTAAGGATGTATCATCTTTTAGGGGCTATTTGGATCGTGGTTGGGGTGTATATCACGAATTATGCAATTAAGAAGCAGCAGATGAGAGGTGCAAGAATAGAGATAGCAAAGACCTAGCGGTACTTCCGCTAGGTCTTTTTCTTTAATTGTGACCAAATGTACATATTGACGCTTCACCGTGGAATCATCTCGAAGGAAAATATGGCTTGAAATCGAGCATCTAAGACGTATGACGAATGAATATGAACATGATTGATAAAGCATACTAAACATAGTTATATACACAGAAGGGGTGTAATAAGATGTTTGTAATCAAAGGTTCCCAGAAAGTTTTAGTTTTCACTATAGCGACCATGGTGATATTTATGTCGGGATGTACAGCTAATCCAAATAACCTTAAACAGCAAGGTGCGCCAATCACACAGCAACAGATTCAACAACCAAGTAATGGGGAGAATCGCATTCAAATAGCGAGTGAAGGGGCAGCTAAAATTGCAGAGCTAAACAGTGTAAAGCAAGCAAATGTGCTGGTAACCAAAAGAAATGCCTATGTTGCAGCTGTGTTAGAAAACGACCAACAATTAACACGTGATATAGAAGACCAAATTGCAAATCAAGTCAGGGCAACGGATCCGAATATCCAGAATGTTTACGTCTCAACAAATCCAGATATGATGGACCGCTTCAATACATATGTACTTGATGTTCAACAAGGAAGACCTGTTGCCGGTTTTGTTGAACAGTTTAATGAGATCGTGTATAGAATTTTCCCTAACGCCAAATAATTTTCATGCCTACTCATCCCTGAGATTGGAGGATACAGAATTTTATATAGCTAATATCTTATTAGGGATGGGAAAAAATTCATGAGCAGGCAGCCGGTATTTTACCGGCTGCCTGCTGTGTTCAATTGAAGTAACGTATATAAGAAAATGCATTCCATACAAGAAGCCGGAAGACGGAGCGGTCGGCGATAGATAAATGGGGGGAAGCAAAGTGACGGCAAACCGGCATACTGACGTCATCATAGTGGGGGCCGGACTGGCAGGACTTTCAGCGGCGCTTGAATTGCGACGGAATGGCAAAACGGTCGTCGTATTAGAAGCGCAAAACCGCGTCGGCGGTAGAGTGTTCAGCGAACAGCGGGATGGCATTATAATCGATTACGGTGCTCAGTGGATTTCGCCATACCAGACGCGGGTCCATGCCCTGATAAAACGGTATGGGCTTGCGACGACGCCGACGTATCGGCAAGGAAACACATTGTTTATAATGCGTGGAAAACGATGGACTAGCCGATCCGACGTCCCGCCATTGCCGGTATCATCGAAACTCGATCTGTACCGGGTCCGGCATAAGCTGGACACGATGTCGGAAAGGATCGATCGGGAGGAGCCATGGCGCTCGGTATTAGCAGAACGGCTCGATTCGCAAACAATGGAAACTTGGCTAGCGAAGACAATGTTTACGTCTCAAGGCCAATCGTTTTGCCGTTTGATTGCCGAGGAAGAGTTGAGCGGAACTTTAACCGAAGTGTCGATGCTCGACTTCATGTGGGAACTCGTCTCGGCCGGTGGTGTAGACCGGTTGTTCACTGGTGAGGAGGCTTGGATCGTGGAAGGGGCGCATTCGTTACCTGATCGTATTGCGGCCGAGCTAGGGGAAGCCGTACGGTTACAAAGCCCAGTGCAGCGAATTGAGTGGGGTGTTGGCGGCGTATCGGTGCATACGGGGGATGGGGGTTGTTGGAAGGGGGACAAAGTGATCGTGGCGATTCCACCTACGTTTACGATCCGGATCGACTATGATCCACCTCTCCCATTCATGCGTGACCAACTGTGTCAAAAGGTCGGGCAGGGTTCGGCCAGTAAGTTCGTCGTCGTCTATGAGTATCCGTTTTGGCGGAAAAATGGAATGAATGGAATGGCGTACTCCGACTCAGACCTGATCAGAGCGACGATGGACAGTACGATGCCGGGCCAAAGCCTGGGCGTGCTAACGGCACTTTCGAGCGGCCGGGAAGCGCGTAACTTGGGTTTGATGGAAGAACGGGAGCGGGAAAAGGAAGTGCTGCGCTGCCTAGCTAATTTTTTCGGCGATTCGGCTTTACGGCCTCTAGCGTATTACGAAAAAGATTGGTCCGCTGACCGATGGGCGAGAGGTGGTTACGGAGCTCATTTCGGTCCAGGCGTGCTGAGTCAGTTTGGTCCATCTCTGACCGAACCAGTCGGTCCGATCCATTGGGCAGGATCGGAAACCGCTTCGGAATGGCGGCTATACATGGAAGGGGCCTTGCAGTCGGGTGAGCGAGCCGCTAAGGAAGTTCTCGCATCAACCGAGCGCCAGACATGACTTTACAGATTTCAATAGGCATCAAATTTTTTTGATGCCTTTTAAGATATTTGATGGCGGGCTCATTGGGTTTCTTTAAATGTGGGTATAATTATTTTTATAATCGATGGCATGATTATCTACGTCGGAGGAACCACCGGCGTGCAAAAAAACTGCGTCCCCTACAACCGTAGAAAACGCAGTTTTTTTGTTTTAACCGATTTTCTCCATATGCGCATGATTGCGGCGAAGGAGATCAACAGCTGCCGGATAATCGGCATCGCTGACTTTAGCTGAAAGCACATAATGAAGAACATCTTCATTCTCATCCCTATAATCCGAAGAATGATTCTCGACGGTTGGCATTACACCTACAATTCCGACACCATTATTCAAATTCGTTTCCCCGCCAGTTCCAACTCCATCTACGAAAGGCAGCAGTACACGTCCGGTACCATTGAAGCCATCTGGTAATCTGCCAACTTCGAGCATGTCCGGACTATACTTCAGCAGTAGAACCTTCGCATCTTCGGCTTGATTTTCAGTGTGAAAATAGGCTTGAATCATTCGGCTCATGAATATTCACTCCTTTTATTAGGTGAGGGTAAGTTGTTCCTATAGAAAACTTACCCTGAAAGTGGAAGAAGCCTACCTTTCAATCAAAATAAATTAAACTTAGATTAATAATCGGGATGATCGGGATTAAATTAGACATCCATCCTGCATTATAAGGGATAATTACAGAAAGGATTAAATCTTTTGATTGGACAAATCACTGTCTTTAGTTCAAAATAGAATTAAGTGCAGAGGAGGTCAACCAACATGCCGATGAATAACTTTCGTCATTTACTTCGTATTTTTTGGACGTTTCTTCGTATCAGTCCACTCACATTCGGTGGTGGTTATGCCATGCTGCCTGCCATTCAAAGAGAGGTTGTCGTTACGAACAAGTGGATGACCGACGATGAGATGTCGGAACTGCTTGCTATTTCAGGAGCCGCTCCGGGTGGTGTAGGCGTTAATGTATCAGCTTTAGTAGGGTATCATATGGCAGGAATAAGAGGAGCAGTATCAGCCGTCATTGGCATTACGCTTCCTACTTTTTTTATCGTGATACTGCTTAGTATCATTTATACATTCCTTCAAAGTTATCCCAAGATGCAAGCCATTATGGAAGGTATCCATGCTGCTATCGTTGGATTAATCGCTGCCGCTGCTTACAAAATGGCGAAATCCTCTATTATAGATAAAATGACGCTAATAGCCGCAGTTAGTACCGTTCTACTGCTGCTCTTCATACCGATTTCACCTATTATAATGATTATAGTCGGTCTGTTGGTCGGGATTGCCGTTGTTTTCCTGAAACAACGTTGGGGAATGAAGAATCCGATCAAGAGGAAAGAAGACTCAATGTCAGGGGACAAAAGCAATCGTGCAGCCGATTATTACTTCGCAGACGGGATTTGAGGAATGAGGTGGATCTATGCTCTTAAGTTTATTTATTACTTTCTTTAAAATTGGCATTATCTCATTCGGTGGCGGTTATGCTATGATGCCTGTTATCCAACGTGAAGTGGAAAGACATCAATGGCTCACTTCAGATGATTTTAATAACGTTATAGCCTTAGCTGGTACAGGACCCGGACCGATTGCAACGAATAGTGCCACATTAATCGGTTTTCATACAGCCGGTGTGCCTGGTGCTATTGCAGCTACGCTAGGGATGGTTTTGCCTTCACTCATACTTATCATCGCATTAGCCGCTTTTTTGTATAAATGGCACGCGAATAAATGGTTTAAATCTTCTTTCTATGGTTTGAAACCGGTAGTAACGGGCTTTATCATTTTTGCAGCGATACACTTCGGGTGGTCGGGGTTAGGTCCAGTGAAGTACCAAATATCATGGGACCAAATTGCGACGGTGCTTATTGCAGTAGGTGCCTTTCTGGCCATTATTAAATATAAGCTGCATCCTTTTATGGTCATCGTATTTGCGGGTGTACTGGGCATTGTTTTTTTTCAGTAATTTATAAAGGCGTATTCTTATAGGGCTCTCTTTTCATTCCTTCAGATGGAGTGAAAGGAGATTTTTTCGTATTATTGTGTATTATTTGTGTCGAATAGTGATAAAAAATTATTTTATGTGCTATAAACAATATTATATTCACTTATTTCGTTATATAATGTACACTATATAATAAATAGAACACACTATATAGATGATGCCTTATGGATGAGAGGAATGGGAGAATGAGCATAGAACTAAAGGTTGAACAGTTAAGAGCAGGTGCCACCCACTACAATTTGTCAGTGTCAGAACTAATGAAAATGAGCATCGAACGCAAAGAAGGATCTTTCGCGTCCTCAGGAGCGCTTCAAGTGAACACTGGTAAATATACAGGGCGTTCTCCCAAGGACAAATACATTGTAAATGAACCTTCAGTAACTGATCATATCGATTGGGGAGCTGTGAATCAGCCGATGTCGGAGCAGCAGTTCGAGCGGCTATATCAAAAAGCGCAAGACTACATGGCAAAGAAAGAATTGTTCATCTTTGATGGCTTTGCAGGAGCAGATTTGGCGTACAGGCTGCCGATTCGAGTGGTCAATGAGTATGCTTGGCACAATTTATTCGCCCGACAACTGTTTATCCGTCCAAGTAAGATGGAACTGCTGGCACATAAGCCTGAGTTCACGGTCATTGCTCTGCCTGGCTTAAAAGCCGACCCACTCACCGACGGTACCAGGTCAGAAACGTTCATCTGCCTCTCCTTTGAGAAAAAGATCGTACTCATTGGTGGTACGGAGTACGCGGGTGAAATGAAGAAATCCATTTTCAGCGTTTTGAATTATATCTTGCCTGGTCAAGATGTCCTACCTATGCATTGCTCGGCCAATGTTAGTGAGGAAGGAAATGTAGCCTTGTTCTTCGGGTTATCTGGCACGGGGAAAACGACACTTTCGGCTGATCCGAATCGCCGTCTCATTGGCGATGATGAACACGGCTGGTCGGACACGGGCGTGTTTAATTTCGAGGGAGGCTGCTACGCAAAATGCGCTGGCCTTACCGAAGAGAAGGAGCCGCAGATTTGGCAGGCAATCCGATTCGGCACTGTTTTGGAGAATGTAGTGCTTGATCCTACGAGTGGCATTGCCGAATACGGCAATACGCAGATTACGGAGAATACACGTGCAGCCTATCCTTTGGAATATATCCCTGGAGTGAAGATTCCGGGAACCGCCGGTCACCCTGATGTCATCATGTTCTTGACGGCAGATGCCTCCGGAGTTCTGCCTCCTATATCCAAGCTGACGAAAGAACAAGCGATGTACCACTTCTTGTCTGGCTACACGTCCAAGCTTGCAGGTACGGAACGTGGAGTTACGGAACCGGAAGCCACATTCTCTACTTGTTTCGGGGCGCCTTTCCTGCCGCTTCGTCCTTACGTTTATGCAGAGATGCTGGGGCGTAAGATCGAAGAACATAAGGCCAACGTTTACCTCATTAATACAGGTTGGGTTGGCGGTTCTTATGGTGAAGGCGAGCGTATGAATTTAGTGTATACAAGAGCGATGGTTACAGCTGCTCTAAACGGCAGCTTGGAGAAGACGACGTTCACGGAAGTTCCCTTCTTCGGTTTATTAAGTCCTGATTCGGTACCAGGGGTTCCGAGCGAGCTCTTGCTGCCAAGGAACACTTGGCAAGATCAAAGTCAATATGACGTCAAGGCGAAGGAATTAGCGCAGCGTTTTATCCATAACTTCAATAAATTCAAGGGTGTCGATGATCGTATCATCGCTGCTGGACCTAAGATTTGAAACGATGTTTAGATGAGTTAGAATAGGTAAGACATGAATGATGAAAGGAGGGAAACATCATAGAGCTTACATCCCGACAGATGGAAATTATCGATCTCGTCAAAAAGAATGCACCTATTACAGGGGAACGAATTGCTGAATTGCTTGGAATTAGCCGTCCAACCATTCGTTCTGACCTTGCTGTTTTGGTTATGCTTCGCTATATTGATGCCAAACCCAAGGTTGGATATTTCCTAGGAACGGCTGCTCTTGAAGTAGATTCACCTTTCAAACATATAGAAGCAGTAAGAGTAAAGGATGTTATGGGAATTCCTGTTGTTCTAAGGGAAACCGTCACCGTAAGTGATGCTGTAGTCACTCTTTTTCTTGAAAATGTAGGAAGCTTGATTATCGTGAATATGCAGGGGGCTTTGGCTGGTATCGTTACACGGAAAGACTTGCTGAAGGTTACGCTTGGGCAGGCTACGGCAAATACAATGCCGGTTTCACTAGTCATGACTAGGCATCCGAATATTGTGACGGTAAACCCGGATGACAGTGTATTAGAAGCAGCGCGGAAAATGATTCATCATCAAGTAGATGGGCTGCCTGTGGTTAAGGGTGCGGCTGATCAAGATCCAGATGAAGTGGTTGGCCGAATTACGAAAACAACAATGACCAAATTGCTGCTCGATGTAGCGCTGGGGACTTAATCAGGGGGAGTGTAAGTGGGAGAGAAGATCCATACGATTTTCGTTTGTTCGGATTCAGTGGGGGAAACGGCGAATACTGTCGTACAAGCAACGATCCGTCAATTTAATGCAAGCCAAGTGCAAGTCAGGCGTTTCGGATCGATCCGAACGGAAGATGAAGTACGCGCTTTAGTAGAAGAGGCAGCGAAAGTGGATGGTTTCATTGCTTATACGCTAGTACTACCTGAGCTTAGAGAGATGATGCGGCAGGAAGCCATACGTTTAAGTGTAAATGCCATTGATATCATGGGACCCATGATGCAGGCTTTCATAGATACCTTTAAGGGTTCCCCGAAGCGGAAAGTCGGTCTGCTTTATCAGTTAGATGAACAATATTACCAACGGGTAGAAGCGGTCGAGTTCACAGTAAACAGTGACGATGGCAAAGACCCAAGCGCTATGAAGCAAGCGCATATTGTTTTAATTGGACCTTCCCGAACCTCCAAAACGCCACTCAGTATTTATTTGGCGCACAAAGGCTATAAGGTGGCGAATTACCCGCTTGTTCCTGAGGTAAAGCCGCCTGCAATTATATATGAGCTAGACCCGAGTAAATTAATTGGTTTGACGATGAGTCCCGAGCAACTGGTACGTATTCGTACGGAACGTCTGAAAGCGGTTGGACTTCCTTTTGGCGCTAAATATGCGACAGGGGAGCGAGTCGAAGAAGAGCTGGCATTCGCAATGAAATTATATCGTGAGCTTGGTTGTACGATCATCGATGTAAGTGAGAAAGCCATTGAAGAAACGGCTGGTCTGATTCTAGCAGACAGATAGCCAGGAAGCCAACATTTCCTAATAGAAAGGGTGAATGATGTATGCAAAGAGATTTGTCTCTGGAAATTGTACGAGTAACAGAATCTGCAGCTTTAGCGTCCGCACGTTGGACGGGAAAAGGGAATAAACACAGCGCTGACGAGGCAGCAACTTCTGCTATGCGTTCTATTTTTAGCTCCATGCCATTCCGAGGAACGGTTGTCATTGGTGAAGGGGAGATGGATGAAGCCCCGATGCTGTTCATCGGTGAGTCTTTAGGAAATGGGTTGGGTCCCGAATATGATGTAGCTGTTGATCCGCTCGAAGGTACCGATATTGTAGCTAGCGGCAGGAGTAATGCCCTGTCCGTAGTAGCTATAGCTGAGAAAGGGAACCTGCTGCATGCACCGGATATGTATATGGAGAAGCTGGCAGTAGGACCGCGTTTGGTTGGCAAATTGAACTTGGATGATCCCCTCGAATTAACGATTAGAAAGGCCGCTGTATTGTTACAAAAAGAGATAACAGAACTGACTGTCTCCATCTTAGATCGCAAAAGACATGCAGATAAAATCCTTGTTTTACGGACGCTAGGTGTTAAAATTCATTTACTGAATGATGGTGATGTTGCGGGTGCAATGGCAGCAGCTTTCCCAGAGACGGGCATCGATCTACATGTGGGTTCCGGAGGCGCGCCGGAAGGGGTGCTCGCAGCGGCTGCCCTCCGTTGTATGGGAGGCGAATTTCAAGGACGGCTGCTTCCAGATAATGAAGAAGAGATACAGCGGTGCAAGGAAATGGGGATTGTTGATCCATCCAAAGTGCTAGGGATGCGCGAGTTAGTAGGCGAATCTGACATTTATTTCGCTGCAACTGGTGTAACCTCGGGAGACTTCCTGAGTGGCGTGAAATTTCTATTTGGCGGCCGTGCAGAAACACATTCGGTCGTTATGAGGGCGCAAACTCAGACGGTTCGTTTCATCCAATGCGTGCATCAGATGCATGAGTACCATCTCGGGAGTGCCTGAGCAGACATATAGAGGACTACAATCAACGCATGCAAAGAAATCTCTCTTTCTATAAGGAGAGATTTCTTTGTGTTTAACAATGGATCAACTTTTAGGATGTTACCATAAGCAGAATGGCTTTAAATAGAGCTAAAATAGATTTATAATAATCGTAAGCGTTTTCACAAAAGCAACTTATGCTCACCACGAAAAGTGTTGCCAAGGCAAAACTCAAGGAGGAACTAGGTATGAGAATAGGCAATAGTCTAACACAAGTGCAGAACCAAAAGCTAACGATGACTCTTGAACTGCAACAGTCCATTCATATATTGCAATTATCAAGCTATGAATTGTCGCAGTACCTCCAAGAGCAAGCCTTGGAAAACCCCCTACTGGATATCGAGTCTTTCACAAGTTCTTATTTGAAATCGGGTAAATCTTCACAAACGGCGGGGTCAATGACAGATCCACTATGGAAGGCGAAGGCAAGGGAGGAAACATTGGAACAGTGGCTTCTCAGCCAACTGCGGATAGCAGGGGTTTCCTATACCTTATATCAGACAGCAGCCTATTTGGCAGGAAATTTAGATGATAGAGGCTATTTACCCCTCTCCATTACGGAAGCAAGCTCGTTTTTGAATAAGCCTAGCGAGGCTGTTGAAGAAGCGCTAACTTGCTTACAGTCGCTGGATCCGCCGGGTGTAGGAGCGAGAGACTTGCAGGAATGCTTATTGCTTCAGATTTCCAGGGATCCGGCCGCACCGTATGGCACTTTTGAAGTGGTCAGCCAATATATGCAGCAGCTTGCTCAGATGAAGCTGGATAAGATTGCGCTGCAATTAGGTGTAACACGTATACAAGTGAAGGAGATCGTCACGTATATTCGTAGTTTGAACCCACGACCTGGTGTGGCCTTCAGCTGGATCGAAGAATCTTATATGACTCCGGATGCTACGATTTATAAAGAACAAGGGAACATCGTAATCCAAATGAACGCGGGAGCCGTTCCCAAGACGTCAGTCAATAAGGACTATTATAGTCATATCCAGCATGCGGGTTGTAAAGAAGCGGTTTCCTTTCTTAAAGAAAAATGGAAAACAGCCGATTGGGTTGTGCGGAGTTTGGAACAGCGGAAGATGACCCTGTACCGGGTCATTCGGGCTATTTTTGAAGAACAGCTGACTTTTTTAGAGATCGGCGAACGTGGCATGAAGCCCCTAACCTTAAAAATGATATCCGAGAAGCTTGATCTCCATGAATCTACGATAAGTAGAACGGTACAAAACAAATACATTCGTACCCCCTATGGAGTGCTTGAGCTTAAATATTTCTTTTCCTCGGGACTGCAATCGGATGTAGGGGAACTAACGTCTATCAAAACGATCAAGTTAAGAATCAAAGAACTCATTTCACAGGAACATAAGAAACAGCCTTATTCCGATCAAAAGGTTGTAGAAATCTTATCGGAAGAGGGCATTCACATTTCACGCAGAACGGTGACCAAATATCGTGAAGAGCTGCATATTTTATCTTCTGCACTGCGTAAGAATATTTTGTAAGCATAAACCCGCCAGAGGCAATTTCTCTCGGCGGGCTTGTCACTCATGGGCCAAGTTCTCTGCCGCATATACTTTAGTTGACAATGATGCGAAAAGAGGGATAACGATGAGTTTGACCCCAATTGATTTCCATACCGTCGTCCGAAGCTATATACCTCAGGAAGCCGAGGTTGTCATATTGCAGAGGGAGGGGAGCCCCGCGGCTATTATTTATGCGGATGTAGATGGTGATGGTCACCCTGAAATCACAGCCTTGTATAGATATTTAGACAATCAGTATCTGTTTTCCTTGAAAAACTATTCCGGTAATTGGTTTCCAATTGCCTCTGCTGCAACAGGTAGAATCCAAGCAATTACGGATTTCGCGGCGGCCCCAGTGTCACGAAGAGAAGGTTGGGACCTGCTTATTGGCTGGCAAAATGAGCGTGAATCCTCCTCCGAGCTCGATATCGTGCAGTGGACACCAACCGGTTTCCAACGTCTGATTCCTCCGGGAACTTTCTACAACCATCTGGAAATTGAAGATATGCCCGGTCGAGACGGAAGAGACGGCCTTTGCGAAATAGCACTGTGGGTGCATGAGCAGGATCAGGCCTACCATGTGGAAACCTATCGATGGGATCCTTACCGACTTGTCCCCATACAAGATGTATATTCGTATTATTTTCAGAAGGTCACTCGTTACTATGAGGATTTAACCCGTGATCATCCGGATGAGCAAAGCTACAGAAGTTATCTGGAGGATGCGCAAAGGAAAGCAGGAGGAAGCTTGTCATCGTAGAAACATTATAAACCAGGCGGTTAACACCGTCTGGTTTTTTCGTGTCGTAATTTCTTAACTTGATTGTCCTAAAGTTAGACTAAAAATATCGTTATTCCTATGCTACATTTAAGACAGATGTCTTAATATCACATAGCGATGAGGTAATCTCAATGAACAAAACGTTGAAGATCGGCATTATTGGCGGCGGCGGTATTGCTGGCGCTCATGTAAGAGCATATCGTGAGCTAGCTGACGTAGAGATTGTAGCGGTAGCGGATGCGGTACCAGGCAAAGCGGCACAATTCATTGATTTTTGGAAAATTCCTTCGGCACAAGCCTTTGATGATTATCGGCAGCTGCTGGAATTAGACCTTGATGGGGTAAGCATTTGCACACCCAATGTGGCTCACCATCGGACAACAGTAGATTCTTTACTGGCGGGGAAGAACGTTATGCTGGAGAAGCCGATGTCCGTCACGCTGGAAGAAGCCGTCGAGATGGCGCAAACGGCCAAGAAAACGGGTTTCATGCTCAATGTTGGTTTCCAGCCGAGATATGATCCTAATATGAAAATTATTCAGGACGTGGTTCAGTCCGGTCAACTTGGTAAGGTCTATTATGTAGAAACAGGCGGAGGACGCCGCAGAGGCATGCCTGGCGGTACATTTATTAGCAAGGAAATCGCCGGAGCAGGAGCAATGGCTGATATCGGTTGTTACTCACTCGATATGGCTCTGAATGCGATGGGTTATCCGAAACCGCTTACCGTATCCGCTTACAGCAGTAACTACTTTGGAACGAATCCGTTATATCATAAAGAAGCTAGTCGATTCGATGTGGAAGATTTCGGTGTTGCGATGATCCGTTTTGAAGACGATCTCGTGCTGAATTTCAAAATTTCATGGGCGATGCATATGGATACACTAGGACCAACCTTATTCCTAGGTACGGATGGTGGTCTCAAAGTAACGCCAGCCGGTAAAGGGCCATGGAGCGGAGTGTTTGATGGAAATGTGGGTTCTATTGCCTATTTCCACGACGTTCGCGGACATCATACGGAAAGCCAAATTCCGCTGATTGATCATAAGTTAAATTTGTTTAATGAAAAAGTCCGCGATTTCGTAGAAGCTGTCCGGGAAGGCAAACCAGCCCCGATTCCTGGCGAACAAATCGTTCGCAATCAAGCAATCATTGATGGCATCATTCGGTCATCGCTCATTAAATGCGAAGTCGCTATCGAACTTCCTAATTAACTCAAAACTAAACACTACTCTGGAGGTATTCACATGTCACGTATGTTTCGTATTGGTATTATTGGTTGTGGAGGCATTGCAAACGGCAAGCATTTGCCAAGTTTGAAGAAGCTTTCGAATGTTGAACTGGTCGCATTCTGTGACATCGTGCAAGAGCGGGCTGAAACGGCCGCTGAGAAATACGGCTCCAAAACCGCTAAAGTATATGAGGATTACAAAGAGCTTTTGCTGGATGCTACTATTGATATCGTTCATGTGTTAACACCGAATGATTCACACGCCGAAATTGCCATTGCTGCGCTTGAAGCTGGCAAGCATGTGATGTGTGAGAAGCCAATGGCTAAGACAGCAGCGGATGCTAAGCGAATGGTTGAAACAGCGAAGCGTACCGGCAAGAAGCTAACTATCGGATACAACAACCGTTTCCGTGCTGATAGTCAGCATTTGAAGCGCGTATGTGAGGATGGGGAGCTTGGCGAGATTTATTTCGCGAAAGCGCATGCCATTCGTCGTCGTGCAGTTCCAACATGGGGTGTATTCCTGGATGAAGAGAAGCAAGGTGGAGGACCGCTTATTGATATCGGAACACATGCTTTGGATCTAACGCTTTGGATGATGAATAACTACAAGCCGAAAGTGGTGCTTGGAACGTCTTACCACGAATTGTCCCAAAAAGAAAATGCCGCTAATGCTTGGGGGCCTTGGGATCCGAGTAAATTCACCGTGGAAGATTCTGCTTTCGGTATGATCGTCATGGAAAACGGCGCTACGATTATGCTGGAATCCAGCTGGGCACTGAATACGCTTGAAGTCGACGAAGCCAAATGCTCATTAAGCGGTACCGAAGGCGGAGCTGATATGAAAGGCGGGCTTCGCATCAACGGCGAGAAACATAGCCGCTTATTTACAACAGAGGTAGATCTGAAAGCAGGCGGTGTTGCTTTCTATGACGGCGCTAAGGAAAGCGATGCAGATCTGGAAATGCGTACATGGATTAAAGCCATTGAAAATGATACAGATCCTGTAGTGACGCCTGAGCAAGCTTTTGTTGTTTCACAAATTCTTGAGGCGATTTATGAGTCTGCACGTACAGGCAAAGCTGTTTATTTGAATGAATAGTATGTCAAACCTATCCGTTTTAACCGGGGGAGCCTAGGCTCCTCTTTTTTAAATCCATTGAAATTTGAAAAAATAAGTGGAATAGGAGTATGCTTGAATTATTGAAATACCAACTAAGAATTGAAGGAAAGGAAGCGAGGGTGCGATGTATTTGGGATTGCAGGGTAAGGTAGCCTTGATTACTGGGGGAAGTAAAGGAATTGGATTGGCAACAGCCATTTCCTTATCGCGAGAAGGAGCCAAAGTAGCGATACTCGCGCGCAATGAGGAGCAGCTTCGAGAAGCCGCTGTCCATATTGCCAATTTGACGGAGGGTGAGGTGCTTACGATTCAAGCGGATGTGACCTCGGAGGCAGACTGTCAACGCGCCGTGGAACAAACCGTTCAGCGATTTGGAAGTTTACATATTCTGGTGAACAATGCAGGTACATCTGCAGCACAGCCATTTGAACAGGTAGGCACGGAGTTATGGCGGCAAGATCTCGAGTTGAAATTATTTGGAGCCATTCATTGCTCCCGTTATGCAATCCCTTACATGCGTCAAGCCGGAGGCGGCTCTATCGTGAATATAACGACTTCCGCAGCCAAAACACCACCTGCTTCTTCGTTACCGACTTCGGTTAGCCGTGCCGCAGGTCTTGCATTAACGAATGCGATGAGTAAAGACTTGGCATCCGCCCAGATTCGTGTGAACACCGTCTGCATTGGGAAAATTCGCAGCAGCCAGATTGAGAGAGGTTGGAAGCGAGAGGCGCCAGAACAGACCTGGGAGGAGTATGCATCGGATCCAAAGCATGATATTCCACTCGGGCGGATTGGGAATGCGGAGGAAGCAGCTAATGTGATCACCTTCTTATCCTCGGATGCAGCTTCCTATGTTACAGGCACTTCCGTCAATATTGATGGCGGTAAGGGTGCATCACTTTAAGAGATCTCGGCGATTAAGCCCTTTATTTCATGATGAAACTCATGGATAAAGGGCTTTTATTGTGGTATTCTCGTGAAATAAATATGTTAAGCCATAAACAGATATAGTGATTATCATCTGAGTTAAGGATTATTGACTGCTGAGAAACCCTTAATTCTACTGCAAACAGCAAATAAATGTAAAAATGATTATTGCTGAACGTAGGAAACTACAGATATATTTTTGATGTAAGACAGACAGATGATGGTTCCTTGGCAATGCCGAGAGAAAATCCAATTGAGGGAGTTGGTCGTATTATTCATTGGGAATGTGTTCATCTTTTTATAAGATAGGCAATGAACCAGATTATGATAATTTAAAGGAGGAATGTAATTAATGAAAAAACTAAAACCTAGACATACCCTCGCTGCGGTTGTTACTTCATCTCTGGTTGCAGGTATGATGCTCATGCCATCCGTCTTCGCAGCCAATTTATTCAGTGACAACTTCGATGACGGGAACGCGAGTGGCTGGACAACACAAAATGGGACATGGTCCGTTGTACAGGACGGCGGCTCATATGTGTATAAGCAAACTGGTTCAATTGAAGGACGCGCATCAGCCGGTAATATGTCTTGGACGGATTATGCGGTTGAGGCAAATGTGAAAGTAGATAATTGGAACGGCACAAATCGTGTCTATGTAGCCGGTCGTTATCAAGACGGCAACAATTTCTATGCGGCGTCTTTGTACAACAGCAACGGAGGCAAGCTTGAGATTCGGAAAAAAGTAAGCGGTTCCACTACGACTTTGGCGACTTTGGATTATCCTCTGGCGACCGGGACATGGTACACGGTTAAGCTTGAAATAGTCGGTTCAACGATTCGCATGTACGTGAATGGTGTTTTGCAGATTACGAAAGTTGATTCAGATCCAGCTACGGGACCTGTTATAACTTCGGGAGCTGTTGGCTTGGTAGCTTATAAAAGTTCGGCTAGCTTCGATCAAGTTGTCGTCACCGATAGCGCTGGTTCAACGACTACTCCATTACCGACAACGCCACCATCGCCGTCACCTAGTCCGTCTCCAACTACTAACGAAGTCTATGTGGCCCCGAATGGGACGGATAGCAATGCAGGTACGCTGGCTAGTCCAACAACGCTGACATCTGCTCTATCAAAAGTTGCTCCTGGGGGGGTTATTTACTTGCGCGGTGGAACGTATAGCTTCGGTAGTCAAATAACGATAGATCGTACAAATAACGGTACAGCAGGTGCTGTTAAACAAATCGTGCCTTATGCTGCGGAGAAGCCTGTTCTTGATTTCAGTTCACAGAGCTACAATACCGCAGATGTATCACTCAATGCTAGAGGGCTCCAAATAAACGGCAGCTATTGGACAGTTAAAGGGCTGGAAATCAAAGGGGCTGCGGATAATGGCGTTTATGTATCAGGGAATAATAATCGTTTGGAAAACCTGGATGTACACCATAACAGGGATACAGGGGTGCAGCTTGGCAGGTACGCCTCCACAGCCGCCAACAGCGAGTGGCCTGTTAACAACTTAGTATTAAATACATACTCCCATGACAACTTTGATCCGGATAACGGTGAAGATGCTGACGGTTTCGCGGCCAAGCTGACGGTTGGTTCTGGAAACGTATTTGATGGTTGTATAGCGGCTTATAACACAGACGATGGATGGGATTTGTACGCAAAAACAGAGACGGGTCCAATCGGAGCCGTTACGATTAAGAACAGTGTAGCGCATCATAACGGTCAGACTTCTTCGGGAAGCACAACGAGTAACAGTGACGGAAATGGATACAAATTAGGCGGGGAAAAAATCGCCGTAAACCATATCGTAACGAACTCCGTTGCTTACTTGAACAAAAAACACGGCTTTACGTATAACAGCAATCCAGGCTCCATTACAATGACAAACAACACGTCTTACAGCAACGGGGGAGGTAATTTCACTTTTGACCTCGGAACTCACATATTCAGTAATAACTTGTCCTACAAAGGAGTATCGAGCGACAAAACAAGCGGTACCGATGTACAAAGTTCGAATGTATGGTGGAAAAATAGTCAAAGCACTAATGCCAAAGGTCTGTTGGCTAGCGATGCTGATTTTGTTAGCTTAACGCCAGCATTAACGCGTAATGCGGATGGTTCTCCGAATTTGGGCAGCTTTTTGAAGCTTGCTGCTGGCAGTGATTTGATTGGAGCAGGAACGCCAACAGGAACGAATATTGGCCGGAACGAACCTTAAGACAGACAAAGGGAGTTGACTTTTGAGAATGAATGCTACTTTAAAGATGAAAAGGTTCGATAAATCTATTGTATGGGTCCTCTGTGCAACGATTCTTTTATCCTTGGTCATTGCATTTCCAGCCAATGCGGCAAACCTACTAAGCAGTAATTTTGACGATGGTACTGCTTCTGGATGGACACCTACAAGCGGTACGTGGTCCGTCGTTCAAGACGCAGGTAACAACGTATATAGCCAATCGAGCACAAGTGAGGGAAGGACTTCTGCGGGTAGTCAATCGTGGACGGACTACAGCGTTGAAGCCAAGGTAAAGGTTGAAAATTTCAATGGAGCTAACAGAGTTTATGTAGCCGGCCGTTATCAAGACGGAAATAATTTCTATGCAGCATCTTTGTACAATAGCAATGGGGGTAAGCTTGAGATTCGTAAAAAAGTAGGCGGCTCTTCAACGACGTTGAAGACCTTGGATTATCCGCTTGTGACTGGGACATGGTACACCGTCAAGCTGGACATCTCCGGTAGAATGATTAGTATGTATGTGAATGGTACCCTGCAGCTATCTTATGAGGATATCAATGAAACCAGTTTAACTTCCGGAGCGGTAGGACTTGTTGCTTTCAAAACCGTAACGAAGTTCGATGAAGTCCTTGTAACAGACAGTGTGGGTGGAGCAACGCCAAGTCCAACTCCGACTCCACCGTCTCCAACGCCAACAACCACACCAAGCCCAACGCCAACAGCGACACCGAGCCCAACACCGGCTCCAACACCAGTGCCGGACACCTTGAGCACGTATAATTTGGCTGGGTTTGCTGCGGGCAATACGGGCGGCGGTAACATTCCGGAAACAGATCCTCGTTACAAAAAGGTTTTCAATGCCACAGATCTTGCGGTTGCTTTGAAAAAGGGTTCAGGTATTAAAGTCGTAGAAATTATGAATGATTTGAATTTAGGTTGGAATGAAATTCCAACAGCTGCTCAAGTATCTCCTTACAGTGTACACAATCCAGCTTTAACGCACCCAGTACTGAAAACGACGGGGATAAGTAAAATTTATATCGACAGCTTTAACGGTTTGACGATCTTCTCAGCCAATGGCTCCAAAATTAAGCATGCGTCCTTCGTGGTGAAATACAGCTCCAATATCATTATTCGCAACCTGGAATTCGATGAACTTTGGGAGTGGGATGAATCGACCAAAGGAAACTACGACAAAAACGACTGGGATTATCTCACGATCGAGGGAGCAAGCTCCAAAGTTTGGGTAGATCATTGTACCTTCCATAAAGCCTACGATGGTGTACTCGATGTGAAAAAGGGAAGTAACGGTGTAACGGTCTCTTGGTCATCATTCTTAGCAGACGACCAAAGCTCTAATAGCTGGGTTACCCAACAAATAAACGCGATGGAAGCCAATATGTCAGCCTATCCGATGTACGCTTATCTGAGAAGCAGCACCATTGGTTTAAGTAAAGCTGATGTCATCGCTATAGCTGCAGGGCAAAAGAAAGGACATCTGGTAGGATCTACAGAATTTGCTACCGACAATGTCAATCTAGAGGTAACCCTGCACCATAATTACTACAAAGATATGCAAGACCGCATGCCACGTTTACGTGGAGGAAATGCACATGTGTATAACGTTGTGATGGATAATGCGTCAGCATGGGCTGCGAAAAAGAAAATAACATCGGCGATGGAAACCGCATTAGCAGGGAAGGGATACCATTTTGGGGTGACGAGCAATGGTGCGATATCTACTGAGAACGGTGCAGTACTTGTTGAAAATTCGCAAATCATTGATGTCGCTTACCCTTTACGCAACAATCAAACAGATCCTACGAACGCAACCTATACGGGCAAAATTCGCGCGGTAAATATGCAATATACACTCGATGGTTCTTCGTATACAGGTGACAGTGAAACGGCTGGTAGTCCGTTGGCGCCGGTACCGGCACCAGTCAAAGCGTTCTCATGGAACGGTTTCAATACGTTGCCATACAGCTACACGCCAGATCCTGTATCTACCTTAAAGTCAAGGCTTACCGCTGCAGATGGTACGGGAGCCGCGAAGCTGAACTGGTCCAAAGTAAATTGGTTGTCTACGAGCTACTAATTCCTTATTAACAGTAAAAAGGCTGCATCTCTCGAAGGAAAATTCTTCAGAGGAGCAGCCTTTTTCCAATCAACCTCGATAAACGCTAGCGTCCTGCTGGACGTGATAGGTGTTTATCCGGATGTATTTTTTTCGTAGGGATACGAGTCATGTTACGCTCTTCGCTTCTTTCGTAGATACCAGACCAACATGGAGATAGTGTCTCGGATCGAAGCGGTTTGGTGATAATTGAGTGTCGTTGTCATAAGCAAGAAACCTCCCTAACCCTGAAAGAATGTCATGCATAAACAGTATTACGTAAGAAAAGTGTAATAGGTTTTATTTTTTTTTGTAAATGATCACAGAAAAAGATCCACAGCGAGTGCTGTGGATCTGAATTTTATTTTTATAGAATACGTCGTATTACCATGCAAATGTCATTGTAATAATAACCAATAAAATAAAGAGAACCAATACTGCTGCTGCACTAGACCCGCCGTAGCCTGCTGCTGCTCCTGCTGGATATCCCATATTCAATCACTCCTTTCATCGTAATTCGATGGCTCCCTAATAGCCAATAAAACAATAAGGACAAGCGGAGAGATTGGGGTGAAGAATGGGTTGAATGGCATCCATGTTACTTCCTCGAATGTTTCATACTCTTTAAGGTGTGTTACGAATTACCATACAAATGCGCTTGTAATAATCACCAATAGGATGAAGAGAACCAAGACAACACCTGTACTTGTACCCAAGCCACCGCCATAACAACCTCCTGCAGCATAACCCATTCCAATTCGCTCCCTTCTGCATTAAGATAGACTATTGTATTTCAATGGCATTTGAAGTGCATGGACGAATGTCAGTTATAGAAGCCCGTTTTGAGCTTGAAAAATCAATGATCACTGTTTTTTGAACAAACACCACTATTTTCTGCATTAATCTTTCCTTTCAAAAGTTGGATAATAAACATGTAAGCGTTACCCACATTCGATCGATCATTTAGGGGAGGAATAGAGATGAAAAAAGTTTTCACCTTAGCTCTGTCGCTTTCTATGATGTTCACGGCAGTAGCTTGCTCCACAGGCGCTAAAACGTCAACACCAGCAGCTAGCAGCGAACCATCCAAAACGGCGACGACAGCACCGAGCACTGCACCAAGTAAAGATCCTGTTAAGCTTCGCGTTGCTTGGTGGGGAGGGCAAGCGCGTCACGATTACACGTTGAAAGTCATTGAGCTTTATGAGAAGCAGAATCCGAATGTAAAAATTGAAGCGGAATACGCACCATTTGACGACTATTGGAAAAAGCTTGCGCCTCAGGCTTCGGCAAACCAGTTACCTGATGTTATCCAGATGGATATCTCTTACCTTTCACAGTATGGTGGAAAAAATCAGTTAGCTGATCTCACGCCATATACGAAAAATGGCCTTCTCGATGTGTCTTCGATCAGCCCTAATGCGCTATCCGGTGGTGAAGTCGGAGGTAAACTTGTAGCTATGAACTTAGGGGTTAATGCGCTAAATACGACGTTAGACGTGAATACGTTCAAAAGCCTAGGAATCACAGTTCCAGGAAAAGATTGGACTTGGGAAGATTTTGATGCAATAGCAGCCAAAGCCAAAGCAGCCGGCAAACAAATAGGCGGTTTCGGTGTCCGTCATGAAGTGTTTTTCCCGTATTATCTCAGAACGATCGATCAAAAAATGTACAATGCGGATGGAACGGCTCTTGGTTTCTCAGATGATAAGCCACTTGTTGACTACTTCAAGCGTTATCAAAAATGGTACGATGCCGGCTATATCCTTTCACTTGACAAAGAGTCACAGAAGAAAGGTGTAGCAGAAGAAGATGAAATTTTACTAGGCAATGCGGTATTAGGTAATGGTTGGTCTAACCAATTTTTGGCAGTAGCTAATTTGGTCAAAGATCGTCCGCTTGAATTATTTCCGCTTCCTGGCCGTAACGGTAATAAAGGTCTATTCTTGAAGCCTAGTATGTATTTCTCAGTAACGAATAACTCGAAGCAGAAAGAAGAAGCAGCGAAATTCATCAGCTTCTTCGTGAATGATATCGAAGCGAACAAATTAATTAAAGGTGACCGCGGAGTTCCAGTTTCCTCCAAAGTGAAGGATGCACTGAAGCCACTCTTATCACCGAATGAAGTCAAAATTTTTGATTATGTGGCATGGGCTGAACAAAACAGCAGTCAAATGGATCCTCCAAATCCAGTAGGTTCCATCGAAATTGAGAAGTTGTTAAAAGCGACGAGCGAGCAGATCTTGTATAAGAAAACAACAGTTGAAGAAGCGGCAGCCAAATTCCGCAAGGATGCGAATGCCATTTTGGCAAAAAACAAAAAGTAAGACGGTAACTGAAAGATCGAACTACCTTCGAAAGAGAGGGAGTTCGGTCTTTTTTTTTGGAGAAAGTGTTAAATCATTTATTTTATCTCTTGACAGGTTAAACGTTTCAAATTAAGCTAATAGAGGATGTTAAACGTTTAACAAAACGGAGTTGAAACAAGTATGAGCAAGCCCAAACAAGTCACAATTGTAGAAGTGGCAGCAGCAGCAGGAGTATCCATTGCCACAGTCTCCAATGTGCTGAATCGAGGTGGTATTCGTTCGTCTAAAGAGACGATCCGCAAGGTCGAATTGGCTGCTGAACAATTAGGTTATCGACGAAATACGATGGCAGCGGGATTAAGCCGCAGCAAAACGTATGAGATCGGTCTCATCTTACCAGGGTTAACGAATTACTATGGAGAACTTGCTGAACATTTGCAGATTGAAGCACATAATGCGGGATACCACTTATCTGTATTTTCCTCCGGGGGGTTCGATCCGGATATTGAGCGGAGAAATCTCGAAGTTTTGCTGCAGCGTAGAGTAGACGGACTGATATGTCATGGTTTAGCAATGGGCTTCGAATCTACACGGTCGATCGTAAACAGTGGTACGCCATTAGTTCTTATCAATGGTTGGGACTGGCCGGAGGATATTGCGTTAGGCGCAGTGAATTTGGGCTTTGCCGAGGCTTGCAAACAATCCACTAAATTGTTGGTGGAACGTGGTTGTGGAGCGCTTTGTTACGTAGGCAGTAAAGGTTCGAAAGTCATCGACGAACAGCGTCGCATGGGTTTCAATGCCGGGACTCAGGAATATGCAAGCGATGTCATTCATGAGATCGTGGACACTGTTAAGGATTTGGATATTGAAGCTTTTCTCAAAAGTTTACTGCAGCGCCATGTGGCACCCGTAGGCATCATTGCTTTTGATGACCATGTAGCCTTACGAATCTTATCGGCAGCAAATAAGCTGCGAATTGACATTCCAACCCAGCTCCAGATTATTGGAATTAATAACGATTATATAGCTAAACACAGTTATCCGGGTATATCAAGCTGGGACATTCCTTATAGCTATCAAGCCCAAACAGCCATTAACAAGCTGCTGCATAAATTTGGCAACAAAGCTGAGTCTGGTGAGGAACGAGAGATCGAGGTCCCGCTTACTTTTATAGAACGAGAATCAACCAAATCATAGAAAACGGAGTGAATCGATTATGTGGAAACAAGCCATTGAAGATGCTTTGCAAAAAACGAGATTGAATATTGAACGTTTTGGGGATTTATTTCCTCACGTTAGCGAGAATGATGTGTATCACCTGAATCCGAATACAGACTGGACAGACGGCTTTTGGTCGGGTATTTTGTGGCTAGGCTACCAATATAGCGGTGACAAGGCGTTTCAGCAAGCCGCTCAGAAATCGGTTGCAAACTTTAAGCAAAGACTGCAAAACAATGTAGCCCTAGACCATCACGATATTGGCTTCTTATATTCTTTATCTTCGAAAGCGCAATGGATCATTGAGAAAGATGAAGCTGCGAAACAACTTACGCTGCAAGCAGCCGATGTGCTAATGAAGCGCTGGAGACCGAAGGGTCAATATATTCAAGCTTGGGGTCCAGAAGGGGATAAAGAAAATGGGGGCCGTATCATCATTGATTGCTTGATGAATTTGCCCTTGCTGTACTGGGCTTACGAGCAAACAGGCGATGCCAAATACAAGGATGTTGCCGTGATTCATGCGGATTTGAGCCGCCGCTATTTGGTACGTGGCGATGATTCATCTTATCATACGTTCTACTTTGATCAAGAGAATGGTGAACCTCTTCATGGCGGAACTGCGCAGGGTTATAGCGATGGTTCGACGTGGACACGGGGCCAAGCTTGGGGGATTTATGGCTTCGCCCTTTCTTATCACTACACCAAGAACCCGCTTTATCTAGAAACAGCCAAACGCTTGGCACGTTATTTCTTTGACCGCTTGCCTCAGGATGATGTTGTTTATTGGGATTTCAATGCGCCTGTGAACGCAGAAACGAAGCGGGACAGCTCAGCTTCAGCCATTGCTTCAGCGGGGGCTTTGGAAATATTGGAGCATTTACCGGCAGATGATGCAGATCGTGGGTATTTGGAAAATGCGATTCAGCGCTCCATGGCTGGCTTAGTGAAATCTTATGCAAGCAAGCCGGATGCCCAAGGCTTTATCGAGCGCGGTTCTTATAGCGTTCGCGGCGGAGCAGCACCTGATGATTTCGTGATTTGGGGCGATTACTACTATTTAGAGGCCTTAGTTAGACTGGAAAAAGGAATCAAAGGCTACTGGTATGAATAATCGCGTCGCAGCCGGCAATGACCGAGCATATTGGTTGGCTACGATGCTTCGTATCGCTGATCCTGTGATAAAGGCATTGGCATCCAGAAAGCTGCGTGCAACAATGCCAGTGGAGAATAAAAAAGAAGAGCAGCTCCAGTACTCGCATCTAGAAGCATTTGCACGGACACTGGTAGGCATGGCACCGTGGTTAGAAAGATCAGCTCAGGATGTAGAGGAAGAGAAGCTTCGTGTTCGCTACGGCGAGCTTGTCCGAGCTGCTATAGATGCGGCGACTGATCCGGAGTCTCCTGATTTTTTGAACTTTTCCCATGGCATGCAGCCGATTGTTGATGCGGCATTTCTGGCTAATGCGATCCTAAGAGCCCCTAACACGCTTTGGCATCGTTTGGACAGCCGCGTTCAGGGCAATCTGGTGAAAGCTATGAAGGCAACAAGAACGCGCAAACCGGGTTTCAACAACTGGCTCTTATTTGCAGCTATGACCGAAACAGCTTTAGGTGTAATGGGCGAGGATTGGGATACCATGCGTGTGGACTTTGCCCTTAAACAGCACGAGCAGTGGTACCTTGGTGATGGGATGTACGGCGATGGTCCACACTTTCATGCCGATTATTACAACAGCTTCGTGATTCAACCCATGTTGGTCGATATCATTGAGCAGGTTCAAGGGCATTACGAAGACTGGGCAGGAATGCGCCAAAATATTTTGATTAGAGCACAGCGTTATGCTGCCGTGCAAGAACGATCGATTTCACCCGAAGGGACCTTTCCTGTCATTGGTCGGTCGCTTGCCTATCGTTTCGGCGCCTTTCAATCACTAGCGCATATTGCCCTGCGACGTGAATTACCGGAAGGTGTTGCGCCAGCTCAAGTAAGATGTGCGCTAAGCGCGGTCATCCGCAGGTTGATAGAGGCCCCAGGCACTTTCGATGAGGCTGGCTGGCTAAAGATTGGACTATGGGGACACCAGCCCGAGCTTGGCGAAACGTATATTTCCACAGGCAGCCTATACTTATGTTCAGCTGTTTTCCTTCCTTTAGGATTGACTGCAGATGACGAATTTTGGCAGGGGGCAGATGCTCCTTGGACGTCTCAAAAAGTGTGGTCAGGGCAAACCGTTGCCATTGATAAAGCGTTATCATAGATTACTTAATAAAAGCGTACTGTTTCCTAATGAAACAGGCGCTTTTTTCGTGTAAACTTAGAGGGAAAACTTGATGGAAGAAAAGACAATTAGCTGTAATTTTTTTTATCCACAAATAGCTTCATTGGGCGTTTGTGGATAACTTTAAGATATGAGTGGAAAGAAAGTGGAGTGACTCTGTTGAATCAAGATTATCAGTTAACGTTACAGGAAGTCCTGGGACGCCCCACTTTTGAGCCAGCCTATATTGCGGCAGGTAAACAGGGATTACAGCGTCTAGTCCGCTGGGTACATATCATTGAGGTGATACAGTTTGAGCAACTGCTGCAAGGTGGAGAAATGATCCTTACGACAGGGGCTGCCTTCAAGAGTGATACGAAATTGTTCATGACGTATCTGGAGCAGTTGATCAATAAAAACGTGTCATGTCTCTGTATCGAAATGGGACACTACTTGAGTTCAGTTCCACAAGAATGGATACATGCGGCGGAATCCTATAATTTTCCGCTCATAATTTTTCCGCAAGCTGTGCGGTTCATTGACATTACGCAGGATATTCATGCGCATATTATCAATCAACACCATAAAGCACTTCAAGATTTGGAGAAAATATCGCGTGAATTCCATCGAATGACGCTATCCTCACAAGGTGTTTCTCATGTACTGGGGCTGCTGCAAAGCAGTACCAAAGCCCAAGTTATTTATGTGCCTCTGAATGGACAGCCGAAGTTTATCCCTCATTTAGGAAGCCGGGAGTCTGGACAGTGGCTGCAGTTTCTAGAAAGTCGACTGGTCGAAACCCCGAACAACGGAAATATTGCGGCTCCTTCCGTGATGGAAGATGAGGGTCAAACCGTTATCGTACAACCCGTTGGGGCTATGGGCAAAACATGGGCGCATATCCTCCTGGTGTTCAGCCGAAAGCCGCAGGAATATGAATACTTAATTCTGGACTCAGCCTCATTATCTATCGCACAGGATTTGCTGCGCAAACGTTATATGGAGGAGCGTAAATTATATTCGCAGACACTTTGGGTAGATGATCTGCTGCATCTGCGGATTCGTGACGAAGAGCAAATAAAAGTATTGATTGGAACAGAATTCAAGCGACTTAACGAGCTTCCCTATCACGTCATTTTGATTGAATTTGAGCATGAACAAGCGGAGGGATATAGCACGGAGGAGGAGGGTGTGGAGTCTTCGGGTATTCATCTTTCCCTTGCTGTAAGATCTGTTTTTGAGCAGCATTCCTTTCATCCATTAATTACGTTGAAAAATAATAGACTGGTCGTTGTAGCCTTCGATAAAGCAACGAAAAAACGATCGTCAAAAGAGCGTCTGCAGCAGGTTTTCCAGTCCATTCAGTACTTGAAGGCTGAGGATGAGATCAGGTTAACTATCGGTGTTGGACAAAGCAATCGAAGCTTTATGCGAGCTCACCTAAGCTACCAGGAGGCGCTACAAGCGATTTCGCTCTCTCCAACTCTGCAAGGGAAGGTTCAGTTTTTTGATGAGCTTGGTGTCTTTCAATTGTTATTTCACATTCCAGATAAACAGATTTTACAATCCTTCGTAAGCACTTATTTGGGACCGATCATCGATCATGATCAGTTGAAAGGCAGCGAGCTCCTGCGCACACTCAAGGTGTACCTCGACACGGATGGCTCTAAGCAAATCGCTGCGCAGCAGCTTTTTATCGTCCGACAATCGCTTTATTACCGCTTGGAAAAAATAGAAGAGCTGCTTGGAGCCGACTACATGCTGCCGGAAAAGCGCTTGGCGCTGCAGGTGGGGATACGGGCTTATCAACTGTTGAATCCGGAAATGAAAATGTGAAAAGAATTTGTTAACATTTTTTACAGTTTGTCTAATGGAACGTCCATGGATCGGTCTTATACTTGGAGACGAGATGAGATTGATCCTTTTTTATGGGATCTACAAGAGAGGCTGATGCAAAATGATTATTGGGGTACCTAAGGAAATAAAAAATAATGAGTTTCGTGTTGGTATGACGCCTAGTTCCGTCCTTTCTTACAAAAAAGCAGGGCATGACATTATAGTCGAAACCTTAGCTGGTCAAAGCATTGGATTCACGGATGAAGATTACATAGGGGCAGGTGCAACCATCGTTGCCTCAGCCGCTGAAGTATGGTCGGCAGATATGGTCGTTAAAGTGAAAGAACCACTTCCTGAAGAGATCAGCTATTTTCACGAGGGTTTGATTTTATACACGTATTTACACCTTGCCCCTGAGGCCGAATTGACGCATGCCTTAGCTCACAATAAAGTGACAGCAATCGCCTATGAGACCATTCAATTGGACAATGGCAGCCTTCCGCTGCTGACGCCAATGAGTGAAGTGGCTGGACGCATGTCCGTTCAGATCGGTGCTCACTTTCTGGAGAAAGCGCATGGCGGCAAAGGCATTCTGCTAGGCGGTGTACCGGGAGTTGAACCAGGTAAGGTAGCTGTCATCGGTGGCGGGATTGTTGGTGCGAATGCGGCGAAAATGGCTATCGGGCTTGGTGCCGATGTCAGCATCGTTGATTTGAATCCGGATCGCCTACGTCAATTGGACGATCAGTTCCAAGGACGCGTGAAAACGATTATGTCCAATCCTTACAACATCGCCGAGGTTGTTCGTCGCGCTGATTTGGTCATTGGGGCTGTCCTTATTCCAGGAGCTCGAGCACCGCGTCTCGTGACGGAAGACATGGTCAAAATGATGAGCCCTGGCAGCGTTATCGTTGACGTAGCGATTGATCAAGGTGGGTCCATCGAGACGATAGATCGTATTACCACGCATGATCAACCGACTTATGTGAAGCACGGGGTCATTCATTACGCGGTGGCGAACATGCCAGGAGCGGTTGCACGTACGTCCACGCTGGCTCTGACAAATGTGACGACACCTTACGGTCTGCAAATTGCAAGCAAAGGCTATGCGCGTGCAGCTTTGGACAACAAAGCTATTGCAAAAGGCATCAACGTGGCCGCAGGTCATGTTACTTACCAAGCCGTTGCAGAGGCACATGGCTACACGTATACGGATATTTACTCGCTTTTAAAGTAAACGTAAACGATTTTGAACAAAGGAGCTTCCGCAAATTGGCGGGAGTTTTTTTTATATGCGTAAGTAGGTGTAATTTCGGAGGAAATTGGTTAATTTATCTTAAAAAGGTACATCTAGGAGGACATAAATGATGATCGAATCATCTTTTGAAACATTTCCACAATTTCCGGAATCGTATTGGTTAGCCTCGACTGAACGCCCTTCATTTTCTAAGCTTCGTTCAGATTTGAAGGTTGACGTGACCATCGTAGGAGCAGGTATTACAGGCATTTCAACGGCCTATCTGCTTGCCAATCAAGGGCTTAAAGTGGTTATCGTAGATGCTGGTCAAATCATGAACGGAACGACAGGGCATACAACAGCGAAAATAACCGCTCAGCATGATCTCATTTATCAAGAATATCTCGCGCATTTTGGTCGAGAGAAGACGAAGCTTTACTATGACGCTAACCTTGAGGCTCTACAATTTATTAAACAAACGATTAAAACCAATCACATTCAATGCCAATTATCAGATGAAGATGCCTACATTTATACCACTTCAGACGACTATGTAGAGAAAATTTCCTCCGAATATAAGGTCTACCAGGAATTGGGAATTACTAGCAGATACGAGGATCAAGCACCGCTTCCGTTTTCGACCAAGGCAGCTATTGTAATGGAGAATCAAGCGCAGTTTAATCCTGTTCCGTTTTTAACCTATTTAGTGGAGCAATTCATTCGTAAGGGCGGTCAAATTTATGAGCAAACTACGATCAGTGGGGTTGAAAAGGGAAAGCCTGCGGTTGTAAAAACGAATGATGGTCATCGAATTACTACAGATTACGTCGTATCCTCCTCCCATTTTCCGTTTAATGATCGAAATGGTTTCTATTTTGCCAAGCTGCACGCAGAACGTTCCTATGCTGTAGTAGGAAAAATAAGCAAAGACATCCCCAATGGGATGTTTTTAAGTGCTGAAAGCCCAAAACGTTCTCTTAGGTCTGTGCAAATAAACGGAGAGTCGATGCTTTTGATCGGCGGACAAGGTCATAAAACGGGGCAGGCCTTTTGTACATTCCAAAATTATGATGCGTTAAAAACGTTTGGTGAAGAGGCTTTCGGATTAAAGGAAATTGCCTATCGATGGTCAGCGCAGGATTTATATACGCTCGATAATATGCCCTACATTGGTCAGGAGCTTAAGGATGAACCTAATATTTTCGTTGCAACCGGTTTTCGTAAATGGGGGATGACTTCGAGTATCGTGGCAGCCCTGTTAAATTCGAAGCTGATTTTGGGAGAACCAAGTCCCTATCAGGAGCTTTTCTCCCCGTCAAGATTCAAAGCAGATCCGAGCATAAAGACATTTATCATGCAAAATGCCAATGTGGCTAAGCATCTAATCGCCGGTAAATTTGAAATGGTTCATAAAGAAGTGGAAGATTTACAAAAAGATGAAGGGGCAGTTGTCAAGGTTAACGGAAAAAGAGCAGGTGCCTACCGAGATTCTGAGGGAGCCCTGCACTTGGTGGATACAACCTGCACCCATATGGGCTGTGAGGTAGATTGGAACGAAGCCGAAAGAACGTGGGACTGCCCCTGCCACGGATCCCGCTATTCCTACGAGGGTGAAGTGATAGAAGGTCCGGCCAAAAAGTCGCTGGGGAAGGTTCAATAATCAAAAGTAGAAAGGCTGTCCCAGCCGGTCTGAGAGGACCGCAGGGACAGCCTTTAATATGACATTGATGGTTATGTATTAGGAGATTCTGGCTAATAGGCATCGGATGTAGACTGCTTATAGAGGAGAATTATCATGTTTAATAGAATCAAATGGATCAATATAGCTGCTATTATTGGCGGTTCTGCCATTATTGCTTTTGGTATCAATTATTTCAATCTTGCAAATGGGCTGGCAGAAGGGGGGATAACCGGCCTTGCTCTTTTGCTCAAATATGTGCTCGGATGGAACCCGGCATGGACGAACCTACTCATTAATATTCCGCTTATTCTTATCGGTTGGAAAATGCTCGGACGCATTAGTTTCATTTATACAGTTGTTGGGATGTTATCGGTTTCGCTATTTTTGTGGTTGTTTGAGAGTTTTTCCATGCCAATGCCTGATCCTCTGTTAGCTTCGTTATACGCGGGAGGGATTGTTGGACTAGGTTTTGGTATTGTTTTCCGTTTCGAAGGGATGACAGAGGGGACCGATATCATTGCACGTCTGATGCAGAAGCACTATGGGATAGGGATCGCGAAGACCATTCTAGCGCTAGATTTCGTCATACTGCTGTTATCGTTGATATATCTGGATCTCACGCGAGCGATGTATACGTTAGTTGCGATTATCGTTGGTGCAAGAGTCATTGATTTTGTGCTGGAGGGTGCTTCCGGCGCGCGAGCGGCTTTTATTATAACACTCAAACCGGATCTGATAGCCAATACGATTATGACGGAATTAAATAGAGGGATTACTTTTCTTGAAGGAAGAGGCGGCTATACAGGCAAACAAAGAGAAGTGATTTATTGTATCGTAAGCCGCAAAGAAATCATCAAGCTGAAAACACTCGTACATCGCGTTGATCCATCCGCTTTCGTTACTTTCAGTGATGTGAGGGAAGTGGTCGGGAATGGATTCGCTAAACAAGATTAACAAAAAAACAGCCCGTCCCTGAAAAGGGCGGACTGTTCTATCTCTGCTGTTTTCTTAGAACGCAGGCACGATTGCACCTTTGTATTTATCTTCAATGAACTTTTTCGTGTCAGCGGAGTTTAGTTCCTTAGCAAGCTTTTGCATCGCTTCGGAATCCTTGTTGTCCGGACGGGAAACGACGATATTCACGTAAGGTGAATTTTTGTCCTCAATGAACAAAGCATCCTTCGTCGGATTTAGATTCGCTTGAAGTGCGTAGTTCGTATTGATCAGAGCCAAATCAAACTCACCGATCGTACGTGGCAGCATAGCAGGGTCTAATTCTTTGATTTGAAGTTTCTTTTTGTTTTCTAAGATATCTTGAACCGTACCTTTGATGCCAACGCCGTCTTTCAGTTTAATCAAGCCGTTTTTCTCCATCAGTGCAAGCGCACGGCCGGCATTAGAAGGATCGTTAGGAATAGCGACTGAAGCGCCATCTTTCAACTCTGCAGCGGCTTTCACCTTTTGGGAGTAAGCGCCGAAAGGTTCGATGTGAACGCCAACTACTTTAATGAGATTTTGCTTTTTATCTAGGTTATATTGATCCAGGTAAGGCTGATGTTGGAAAAAGTTAGCGTCCAATTGTTTTTCAAACACTTGTACGTTCGGTTGAACATAATCATTAAACTCAATAACTTCAAGCTTAACGCCTTGTGTTTTCAATTTGTCTTTCAAACTATTCAAAATTTCGGCATGGGGGACTGAAGATGCACCGATTTTAAGTGTAACTTCTTTTGCGGAAGCTGGAGTAGCAGAGGCAGCAGGTGCCGAGCTTGCAGGTGTTTCAGCGGGTTTCTGTCCGCATGCTGCAAGTGCAAGCACAACGAATAGAGTCATTAAAGATAGTGTAAGTTTCTTCATGATGAGATTACCTCCAAAATAATATGTTTTATTTGCGGTTAAATTTGGCGACCAAACGGTCTCCTAGCATTTGCAGGAACTGAACGAATAGAACGAGAATGATGACGGTCACAATCATGATATCGGTACGGAACCGCATGTAGCCGTAGCGAAGGGATAGATCACCAAGCCCGCCGCCGCCAACGACACCTGACATAGCAGAGTAGGAGAGCAGGGCAACAGCCGTCACAGTGACGGCTGAAATCAGACCTGGGCGAGCTTCCGGCATCAGGACGCGCCAGACGATTTGCCACGGCGTGGCGCCCATCGACTGCGCCGCTTCAATGACGCCGCTGTCGATCTCGCGCAGCGCGGTTTCAACCAGCCGCGCGAGAAACGGCGCGGCTGCGATAACGAGAGGCGGGATCGCGCCTTGGACGCCGATGGTTGTATGCACGATTGCCTTCGTTATCGGAAAAACCGAGATCATCAAAATCACGAAAGGCACAGAGCGCAGGATGTTCACGATCAGCGAGAGCACTCCGTAAAGCGGCAGATTTTGCAGCAGCTGCCCCTTGGAAGTAAGAAATAAAATGATGCCCAGTGCCATACCGATGATGACAGTGAAAAAGAGCGACCATCCCAGCATGACGAGTGTATCGCCAGTTGCTTTCGTAATTTCGGACCAGTTAATGTCCCAGGTCATATTCATTGGTTGAGCACCTCCACGTCGATTCCTTCTTGCTGAAGTTTGGCAATCACAGAATCGATTTCTTCTTGGTGTCCGCCTGTTAATAGGGCAACCAATTGACCGTAAGGTACACTTTTCATGGAAGAAATAGTACCCTGAAGGATAGCAAAGGACACATTCGTCGACTTGACGGTTTCGAACAAGATCGGTTCATATGTTTTGGCACCGATGTAGGTAATTCGGATCACCGTTCCGTGCTTTTCTCCCTGTTTCATCATCGGATCCTGATCTGAACCTTGTGAGAAATCAGAAACTTGTCCAACGAACTCCTTCGTAACCGCATGCTGGGGCTTCAGGAATACATCAATCACTTTCCCGGTTTCGACGATCAAGCCTTTCTCCATAACAGCAACACGGTCACAGATCGCACGAATGACCTGCATCTCATGTGTGATGAGAAGGATCGTAATGCCAAGCTTTCGATTAATATCGAGCAGCAGCGCAAGAATGGCATTCGTTGTCTGAGGATCGAGCGCTGAGGTCGCCTCGTCGCAGAGTAGGATATCCGGATGATTGGCCAAGGCTCTTGCAATACCGACGCGCTGCTTCTGTCCGCCTGACAGCTGGCTTGGATACTTATGCGCGTGTTCCTGCAAACCGACTAAATCGAGCAGCTCCTTAATACGCGTCTGGATCGCCCCTTGCCCCATCCCAGCTAACTTCAGAGGAAAGGCGATATTTTCGGCAACGGTAGAAGAAGAGAGGAGATTGAAATGTTGGAAAATCATCCCGATTTTACGGCGTTTCGCTTGCAGCTGCCTAGAATCCAGCTTTGTCATTTCTTCTCCATCAATGTGGATGCTGCCAGAGGATGGTCGCTCCAGTAGATTTACACAACGCAGTAAGGTACTCTTCCCTGCACCGGAGTGTCCGATGATGCCGAATATTTCCCCGCGATCGATATGTAAATGGATCTGCTGGATGGCCGGTACACGTCCCGGTATATCCTCATATACTTTTTGTAAATTATCGATATGAATCAGGATGAATACCTCCTATTCCATGCAAATATTGGTGATTGTATATTTTGACCAACGGTAAATCATTTTATAAGAAATTACAAGCGGATGCAATGTCTAAAATGTGGAAAATGAAAGGTCACTTTGCATTGACGCTCCATTTATTTGCATATAAACTGAGGTTAACCGTTTCAATTTTGAAAGAGAGCGCTTAAATAACGTGAAAACAGCATTTTTTTAAGTTTTTCTATGGAGGTAACAAAATTGACAAATTTGCAACAACGCCAAAATGAGATCATGACCCAAATTGCCGCAGCGGCAATCAATCAGCCTCTTTTAGACAGCGGATTATTATTTCATCACGATATCCGAGATAATTTCTACTATGCTTCTTATTTATTTGCAGCTTCTCATGAAGAAGCTATCCCATTTGACGGGGATCGCGAACAGGCGAAGATCAAGGCTGAGGGCATCCTGCTTCATGTACTTGAACTCCAGGACCAGAATGCAGAGAGTAAAACCTACGGTCATTGGCCCTTACATCTAAGACCTACTCCACAAGAAGCACCGAAAAATACACTTCCTGTTGAACTAATGGGGAGTCTGATGGTTTATTTCTATCAGCGCTATTCAGAAATTATGAGTGTATCCCTGCGAGGCTCATTTACTTTAGCGCTGCAGCATATTTATAGAAGTAACTTTTATCGAATGCCATCTGAACATTACAACCATCATGAAGCGAAATATACAGCGGCTAAGCTTATTTTCGGACAGCTTTATGAGGATACGGCATTGCTTGAGGATGGCTGCCAAAGCTTGCGCAGTACGCTGAGCCGGGTTACTTCGATAGGTATGTCGGAGTATGGAGGGTTACCTTGGTTCTGGCACTGGATGCAGGCTTTTACGTGCGCTTGGGAGCTTATGAAGGACGCAGAAATTAAAGCCGAATTAGCTCGTTTATTGGACTACCTCTGGGAGGTTCGTTCGACGTATTATCTGGGAGGGGCATGGGTGGGCCCGCATTCGCGGATATGGCCGCATGATATGCCGAAGGACACCAATGTGCTGCACGATTATGTCCAGTTTGGCGATTTCAGATTGCCTGATCACATGCCTCGAACCGAGTATGCAGGTTTTATAGCGTATGAAGCTTCGTCAGAAGTCCAACGTAAGGCCTTACATCGTGCGGCTCCGGTGGAAGTTACTCGCAGAGTTCCCAAACAAGCAGCTCTAGCCGTTAGCGATAACGATGTGCTGCACAGTTATGTATATATCACAGAAAGCTTTGCGCTAGGCGGTATGTGGGAGCGTGTACAGGAGTTTGATAATGAACAACATCGCTGGGATGTAGCCCTTCCGTTAGATGCGGTCCAGGGTGTGAATCATTTGTATTTTTTTCACCCAGGTCTAGGCTATGCAGAAGGAGATTTACGTCATCAAAGCGAATATTCAGAAGTGCTTTTTCATCAAAATGCCTTGATCGCTTCCTATCAAATTCCAGATGGTCAGCCTGAATTCATTATGGGATGTCTGCCTGTAGGAGATTGGATAGAGGAACCGAACGGACTGTTTGGATTAAGTGGTGATGTTTACATGGCTGTTTATGTGCAGCAGTCCTTTCAAAGGGAAGCACGTGAAGATCGATCCGTTGTCACAAGCAAAGGAAGAACGAATTCGGTAGTTATCGAGTGCATCGACCAGAAAACAGCTGAAACCCTTCAGATAAGGGGTATACAGCAATTTGCGAATGTGATGAAGCAGAAACAACCGGTTTATACACTGTCGAGCGAGGACGATTTGCAAATCACCTATTCGACTTTAAAGGATGAAACGATGGTTTTATGCGGTGGCTTACATATTGATAGGAAGATCATCAGACTTGTGAATGGCGAAGCTGTTGATTTCACTACCTATACGGTCGCTTGAAATTTATAGAAAAGAGGATATGACATGCCATTATTTGATTTTCCAATAGACAAGCTAGTTACGTATGAAGGACGTAATCCCCGCCCTGAAGATTTCGATTCTTATTGGGAGCGGGCAATCGCTGAAATGAAGGCAGTCGATCCTCAAATCGAACTTCGTCCGAGTGAATTTCAAGTGCCTTACGCCGAATGTTTTGATCTCTATTTTACAGGTGTCAAAGGGGCTCGTATTTACGCCAAATATGTTCGCCCTAAACACGTGGAAGGACCTCACCCAGCCATTGTGCAATTCCACGGCTATTCCGGTAGTTCAGGTGATTGGTCAGATAAATTACCGTATGCCGCTCTAGGCTACTCGTTCTTTTCCATGGATTGCCGTGGTCAAGGCGGTTTATCGGAAGATGCGGGTGGTGTGAAGGGAACGACGCTTCGCGGACATATCGTTCGCGGCTTAGATGATCACCCTGATCAACTATTGTACCGGGATATTTTCCTTGATACCGCTCAACTCGCAGGCATTGCGATGAGCATGCCTGAGGTTGATCCCGATCGTGTTGGCGCATTGGGTGGCTCTCAAGGAGGCGGCTTGACGATCGCTTGTGCTGCATTGGAGCCTCGCATTAAGCGGTTAGCGCCAGTTTATCCATTCCTTAGCGACTATAAGCGCGTATGGGAAATGGATATGGCGAAGGATGCCTATCAGGAACTGAAGGACTTCTTCCGCCGTCACGATCCACAGCACAAACGCGAAGATGAGATATTCACAAAGCTAGGCTATATTGACATTCAGAATCTGGCAGATCGTATCCAAGGTGAGGTTCTGATGGCCGTAGGTCTAAGCGACACTGTATGCCCGCCGTCCACGCAGTTTGCTGCTTACAACAAAATCAAGTCGAAAAAGCAGTTTGAGTTATATCCGGATTTTGGTCATGAAGGTTTACCTGGCTTCACCGATAAAACCTTGCAATTTATGTTGGGCCTTTAAAATGAAATGCCTCTCACATCTTCGTGATGGAGGGGCATTTTTGTTTATCTATGCTGCTGTCGGTACTGGCTGGGCGTGCTACCTGTCATCTTTTTAAAAAGCTGGTTAAAAAACTTCATATCCTGATAGCCGACACCAGCAGCGACATCGTTGATTTTGTGAGCGTTTGTTCTTAACTGCTGACAACAGGCTTCAATTCGCGCGTGCTGTACATACTCCATGAAGGACATTCCCGTATGCTTTTTAAGCTGGCGATGAAGCTGACGCTCGCTGATGGACAATCTTGCGGCAGCTTCCGTAAGCGAGATGGGGCTGCTGCAATGCCCGCGAATATGGGCGAGAAGACTATCTAAGTCCTGAAGGCTCGCTTTGGACGCTTCCGGTGTGAAATCCATTTTGGAGCGATACATGTAAACAAGAAGCTGTGCCACACATGTTTGTAAAATCGTCATAAAGCCGCTGCGATGGGCGTTATATTCGAAATGTAATCGTTCAAAAAGAGGCTGGAATTCCCCATTGCGTTCTTTAAAAGAAAGCCAAGTAGATTGTTCGGTTGCCTGAGTGAATAGGATGTTAAATTCCTCTTTACTTCCATTCAATTGCGAGTGAAATAATTGGTTCAACCATTCCTGGGTGAAAATGCAATTGTAAACCACGAGGTTTTTTTTCTGCGCAATCGATGATGGGCGGAACACATGGGAGACGCCAACAGGAATGAAGAAGAGATCTCCTTTGGAAACGGGTAATGAGGTATTGTCGATGTAATGTGCACCACTGCCCTCGGCTACATAGCTAATTTCAATGAAATCATGCGTATGCTGCAGCATTTCAAACGATTCGTGAACTCGGTTGACGTAAAGCGGAAGTTCCGGAAGGAAAAATTGATCGCCGGGCGTTTCGATAATGCTTCGTTTAATAGTCATTTCGTTTACTCCTTTTATGTCAATTAAGACCCTAATGAATGTCAGAATTAACCCTAAAAATGAGTACGCTCTCATCATAAAATAAAGGCATCGAAGTAACAATCATTATTTTTGGTGGAGGCAGCTGAAATGAGACAAGTAGAAACCGACTGGCAAGCTCAATGGGTTTGGGGGAATGGTGAAGTTAGTCCGCGAAACGAGTGGCGGTGTTTCAGAAGAACATTCAATGTAGGCGCTACAGGTTGGGGAGCCGCAAAGATTTCCATAACGGCTGATTCGCGATACGCTTTATATGTGAATGGAACCAAAGTGGGACGAGGACCTGTTCGTTCATGGCCATTCGAGCAGTCCTATGATACTTACGAAATTGGACACTTGCTGCACAAAGGACAACCTAATGTGATAGGGGTCATGGTGCTCCATTTCGGTGTGTCCAATTTTTACTATTTGCGCGGACGCGGCGGTTTGTTAGTGCAAGTGGAGAGTGAGCATGAGGGTCATTCTGTCGTAGAGTTGGTGTCGGATGAAAGCTGGAAAACCTCGCTGCATCTTGGGTATGATAGCCGCTCTGGGCGGATGTCGTGTCAGCAAGGCTTTGCTGAGCGGATGGATGCGAGCGCTTGGCCAGCGGATTGGTATTTGCCAGATTACGATGATTCTGCATGGGGTCATGCCTCTATCGTTGGAGCTGTTGGTACAGAGCCTTGGAGCAAGCTTGTGCCAAGGGATATTCCATTCCTTACAGAGGAACTTGTGTGGCCAGTTCGTATCGAATCCCTCCACCAGGTAAAGCCCGTTGCATGGACGGCCTCGATTGATGTCCGTAATCAAATGGTGCCAGAGAGTGTGAATCATGCGAATCCAGTGGGTTTTGCTGGTTTTATGGCAACGGTAGTGAGAACCGAGAAGGCAGTAAAAGCGGTGTTAGGAATCGTTCAACCGAGCACGGTGAAGGGATGTAGTGTGAATGGAGAGTGGCTGGATGCTGAGCGTTATACGGGTGTATTGCCGGAAAGGTATGCCGAGATTGAACTGAAGGCAGGAGACAATCTCATTTTGCTGGAAACGACCGGTGTTGACCATGGCCGAACGCTGCAGTTGGGGATTGATTGCGATGCTTATTTCGAGGTCGTTTCTCCGTTAGGGGAGGCAGCCATTGATACGTCGCCATTTATTTCAATTGGTCCTTTTGCATCTTTTGAATGCATTGATCACCAGGAAAGCAGTGACTCCTTGCACCCATATGAAGGATTTGGGTCTTCTTCAGCGGGTGATCGAAAGGATGAATTGGATGCGGATACCTATCGCGCTTTTAATACGTATGTGGAGATTCGTAGTTTATCTACTGCTAAGGACCTGAGCCGTTATACGGATTGGATTCGCCCTTTCCCACTGGAATTGGTGAGCAGGGATTCTATCTTTGCGCTCAGTGTCTGGAAAAAAGAAGCGCTGGCGCAAGCTGTGCCTTACCCTCTGCAGCAGGTAGTTATCCCAAGTGTGAATCCTGCAATATTGCCGAGATATGAAGGGGCAGATACGGAATTTATCCTTGATTTTGGCCGTGAGTTATCTGGCTTTATCCAATTCGAAGTAGATGCTTCTGAAGGAACCATACTTGATTTCTATGGCTATGAATATATGCGTGATGGTTGGCGTCAAGATACGTTTGATTTAGATAATACCCTGCGGTACACGTGTTCGGAAGGACGTCAATCGTATACCTCTTATGTGCGGAGAGGATTCCGATATTTGATGGTTACGGCAAGGAATGCTGCAAGAGCAGTCAAAATGTACGGTGTTCAGCTGCAGCAAAGTAATTATCCTATAGCAGAAATTGGCAAGTTTCAAAGCTCTGATGCACTTTTGAACGATATATGGCAGATTAGTAAGCATACAACTAGACTTTGTATGGAAGATACATTCGTTGATTGTCCCGCTTATGAACAGGTTTTCTGGGTTGGGGACAGCCGCAACGAGGCTTTAGTTAATTATTACGTGTTCGGAGCTACGGAGATTGTCGAGCGTTGTTTACGATTAGTGCCTGGTTCCAGAACCCAAACACCGTTATACGTGGATCAGGTTCCTAGTGGTTGGAGCAGCGTTATCCCGAACTGGACGTTTTTTTGGGCGCTGGCCAGCTGTGAATATTACGAGCATACAGGAGACGAGGTTTTTGCGAGAGACTTATGGCCGCATATTCGTTTTACCCTTGAGCATTATGAACAAAAACTTGATGAACGTGGATTATTGTTCATAAAAGGCTGGAACTTGCTGGACTGGGCACCGATTGATCAGCCGAATAATGGGGTGGTGACCCACCAAAATATGATTCTGGTCATAACGCTGCGAAGCGCGGCACAGTTGGCGAAAGCCGTTGGCGATGTGGGAGAAGCAGCTGAATATGAGGGGAAAGCGCTTCGTCTGAGCCAAGCAATTAACAAGCATTTATGGAATGAGGAGCGCAGTGCATACTTGGATTGTATCCATGCGAATGGCCGTGCTTCGACTGTTTTTAGTATGCAGACGCAGGTTATTGCCTACTTGTGTGGTATCGCTGAAGGAGAACGTGCTGAGCAGATGAAGACATATTTGTTTGCTCCGCCGACGGATTTTGTTCAAATCGGCAGTCCGTTTATGTCCTTCTTTTATTATGAGGCTCTCGCGAAAATGGGCCGTATGGGTATTGATCGCATGATTACAGATATGCGGAAGCATTTTGGGCAAATGATTGAATATGACGCCACGACTTGCTGGGAAATGTACCCGAATTTCGCGGAAAATAGAGCAAACCCTGACATGCTTACGCGCAGTCATTGTCATGCGTGGTCGGCAGCGCCAGGCTATTTCTTAGGCGCGCATGTACTTGGTGTCACTCCCGCCGACAAAGGCTGGCGGAAGGTCGTTGTAGCCCCGCAGCCTGCGGATTTGCAGTGGGCGAGGGGCACTGTTCCGCTGCCACAGGAGGGACGGATCGATGTCGCTTGGCGACTCGAGGAGGAAGGACGCGTGATGCGGCTGCAGGTTTGGGCGCCGCGCAGCGTGGATGTGGAGATCCGCATCCCAGACGGCATGGACGGGATTGTGGAGCGTCACGAAGTGTGATGCAAAGAGACGCCGGCTGGTGTGGCCGGCGTCTTTGTTTGGATTTTTTATTCTAAAGCTGCTAAAAAGAGCACACATATGCTTTCCACGACTTTTTAAATCCATCTGAGAAGGCCGAAAAAGACGGTTCAGATCGCAGTGAGGGGAGTATTCGCTCGGAAATTGGGCTGAAAGGACCAAAAAAGTCTTCTCAGAGGTGAGTTAACAATTAACTCCAGCCGAGAAGGCCGAAATAGGCGTTTCAGATCCAGTGAGAGGAGTATTCGACTGGAAATTGGGCTGAAAGGACCAAAAAAGTCTTCTCAGAGGAGAGTAAACAGCTAACTCCAGCTGAGAAGACCGAAATAGACGGTTCAGATCCAGTGAGAGGAGTATTGGACCGAAAATTGGTGCTGAAAGGACCCAAAAAGTCTTCTCAGAGGAGAGTAAACAGCTAACTCCAGCGGAGAAGACCGAAAAGGACATTTCGGGTCCTAGATGGGGGGGATTAACCTGCAATTTACTGAGGTTAAACTTAGTTTTCGGCGTAACAGCCAAGGGCTAACACTTATGCATCAAGCCTTTTTCCTCCGGTACACCCGCTCCGGTCGGCCGACCACGCCGTAAGACAGGTCGGCGTATAAATCGCCGGAGCTGACTAAGTGCTCGAGGTAGCGGCGGCCGGTGGAGCGGCTGACACCGATTTCTTTGGCGATTTGATCAGCGGTCAAGCCGCCGGATGCGCTAGATATCGCCTGTACGATTTTTACCAAGGTTAGCTTATCAATCCCTTTGGGTAGGAAAGAGGTGTCCAAATTGGTTTCTTTCTTGGAAGTTCCAGACATAAGGCGATCAACATCACTCTGATTGATCATACCGCTTTGGTTCATCCGCCTCAGTTCACGATGGAAATTCAGATAGCGCACTAGCGTTTCTTGAAGCCGGTTAAAGACGAGCGGTTTGATGATATAATCAAACGCACCGCTGCGAATGGCGTCACGAATGGCGTCTATTTCTTTGGCAGCGGTGATCATAATGACGTCAGTTTCCCGGTAATGCTGCCGAATAAAGGAAAGCATCTCTAAGCCGTTGGCACCAGGCAAGTAAACATCGAGTAGGACGAGATGCGGGGTCAGAATTTCTAATTGTTCCTTGGCTTGACCCAGATCCGTGGCGATACCGACAACATGGAATCCATCTACTTTTTCGATGAATCGTCTGTTAATCTCGGCAATTTTCACATCATCTTCAACAATTAATACTTCAACGGTTTGATTCTGGTGTTCCATTGGGCAGACTCCTTTCTTTGAGATCAGGGATCTTGGGAATCGCAACGGTGAAAATTGTGCCGCCTGCGGGGTTTTTATGAAAGGTAATGTACCCACTCAACTTTCCGACGGCATGCTGAACAAGTGCGAGTCCAATGCCGCGGTGTTCCCCTTCTTTGGTCGAAAAGCCTTTTTCAAATACAGCCATACTCGTCTCCTCAGGAATTCCTACGCCTCGATCCTCGCATTCGATAATAAGATCCTCACCAAGGTCGGTTAGAAATAATTTCACATACGGTTCTGTTTGATCACCACCAGCAAGTACTGCTTCCATGGCATTGTCAACAAGGTTACCAATGATGGTGACGAGCATATTTCGATCAATCTGAGCCGGGATGTCGCTGAATGAGCTTTCGTGATCAATTTCGAAGGTTATCTTTAATTCCTGTGCATGATTAAATTTGCCAATAAGCAGCCCGCCAATCATGGGATCGGGGATTTCCCGCATAATGAACTGTACCCAATTCTGATGCACATCAGCCTCCCGGGATATAAGTTCGACAGCTTCTTGATACGATTCCAGTTGGATTAGCCCCGAGATGACATATAGCTTGTTCGAAAATTCATGCGTTTGTGCGCGAAGTGCCTCTGCAAAGCGTTTGACCTGGGACAGTTCCTCGGCCAATCGATACAGCTCAGATTTGCTGCGAAAGCTCGAAACTGCACCGGTCACGCCTAATTTTCGCTCAATAATCGGTACCCGATTCACTATAACCTCATGGTCCCCAATGAGCATTTCATGATCAAATTCAGCTTTACCCGAACGAACGACTTCATACAATCTCGTATTCGGTATAATGTCCTCAATATGTCTTCCAGTAATCTTAGCCGTGACAGGCAGCTGCAGCAGCTGAAGCGCATAGCGGTTTGCCATCGTAATAATACCCTCACGATTAACTGCAATGATGCCTTCGCGAATGGACTCTAGAATTGCCTTCTTTTCGGTATATAATGCGCCGATTTCCTTGGGCTCTAAACCATGGATGGAACGCCGGACATTATGGGCGATGAGGACAGAGCCAACAAGGCCAATGATGAGAACGATCAAAGAGATCATCTCAATTCGTGTTTGATACGCAGTCGTAATTAGTGCTATGTCCTCTGTCAGGAAGCCAACGGATACGATACCGATCACCTGGCCATTATCGCCAAATACCGGAGCTTTGCCTCGGAGTGAGGGACCCAGCGATCCAATAGCCTTGGAGATGATGGATTGCCCCGCGAGAACGGGACCATTATCTCCACCGACCATTTCTTTGCCTATTCGGTCAGGCAGGGGATGCGAATAACGGATACCTTCGCGGTTCCCTACAACGATGTATTCCGCATCTATTTTCTCACGTACCGTCTCCGCAATGGGTTGAATCACGGCCGAGGGGTCATTTAATTGAAAGGCATGCCTTATTTCAGGCATACTAGCCACGGTTTCGGCTACCTTCAAGGCGCGTGTACCAATCTGATCTTCAAGGGCGGAAGTCATTAGGTAATAGAATATGCCGCCTAGACTAACGATGATGAAGACAAGCAGTGAACAAATAATCAAGATTAGCTTAGTTTGCAGCCTCATTCCCTAATACCCCCCCTGTTTTTGCTAGTATTGTATCATAAAGCGCTCTCATTTTGAGGGAAAACGCATTGGAGCCGTCGTGAACAATATGAACAAAATGCCCAAAACGATGTTATTATAATTAATCTTGTTAAACTTCTCAATTTTCTATTCAGGTGATATTCTGAAAGCGCTTCAAAGAAAGCGGAATCACGTATAACACCAAAAAGTTGGAGGGGTTTCATTTGATAAAAAATGTCTTAGCAGCATCTTTGAAAGTAACATCGATCAGTTTATTAGCAATCTCCTTGGCAGCATGCGGTAATGGGGCAGCTAAACCAACAGACGCAACAGGTGACAAGGCCAAAGAAACAACAGCACCAGCACAAGCGGCATCCAAATATCCTGAAAAAGCGTTGAGCATCATCGCGCCATCCGGTGCAGGAGGCGGTTGGGATATGACGGCTCGTACGATTGCCAAAGTATTGACGGAAACGAAAGCGCTTAATAAGCCGATTTCGGTTGAAAATAAGCCGGGTGGAGGCGGTGCCGTCTTCATGGCGGAATATGCGACAAAAGATGTGAAAGACAATTACAAATTGTTCGTTAGCTCACCACCGATTCTCATTAACCACCTGAAAAAAGAAGGTAACACGCCATACGGCTATGGAGACACAACACCACTTGCTCAATTGACGAAGGATTATGGCGCGGTTGCGGTTGCGGCAAACTCGAAATATAAAGATTTGAAATCACTGCTGGATGATATGAAAGCTGACCCTACGAAACTGACGGTTGCTGGCGGTTCTGCACCAGGCTCCATGGATCATCTGGTTTCCATTCTTCCAGCTTTTAAATACGGTATCGACCCGAAAAAGGTGAAATACGTATCCTATGATGGCGGCGGGGAAGCGGTAACAGCTTTGCTCGGCGGTAATGCGGATGTGCTTGGTACCGATGCTTCTTCCTTGGACCAATATGTGAAATCAGGCAAGATTAGAGTGCTTGCGGTTGCAGCTCCACAACGGCTTGGAGGCAGCATGAAAGATGTTCCAACGATGAAAGAGCAAGGTGTTGACGCTGAGTTCTTAATCTGGCGCGGCTTCTTCGGACCTAAGAATATGGACGCTGGTGCGAAAAAGTTCTGGGAAGATACGATCAAGAAAATGGTTGATTCCGATTCATGGAAAAAAGAAATGACAGGGAACAACTGGGAAACAGATTATAAAAAAGCGGATGAATTCAAAGCTTTCCTAGTGCAGCAAGAAACGCAATTGAAAGATATGCTGACAGCTTTGGGTATGCAGAAATAAGAGAGCTTAGGGATGCTGGGGGTTAGCGAATTTGCTCTCTCCCCATGCACCAAGGGCAGGAGGTTGAGAAGCAAGATGAATACCATGTTTGACCGTTATGCAGGTATCGTTTTTTTCGCTATCGGCACCGCATTTGTGATCGGCAGCAGGAGCATTTCAACAAGTGCATACGGCAGTAATGTAGGCGCAAATATATTCCCGATGATGCTGGGTTCTTTCTTAGCATTAATGAGCATTCGTCTCATTTATGAGACGTTTCGCAAGCAGCAAACGCAAAAACGTAAAGAAAATTTGGATTACAAAAGATTTGGTATCATTTTCGTTTCAGCGGTCCTGTATGCGTTATTTCTCGAAGATATCGGATTCGTCATCTCCACGTTTCTCTTTTTAATGATCGGGTTTCAAACGATGCAAAAGGGGAGAGTTTGGGTTTCGCTTTTGATCTCGGTTGCATTTTCATATGGGATGTATTCTCTATTCGTGAATGTGATGGATGGGTCACTTCCTGGATTCCCAGCTTGGTTAGGCTTCTAAGATAATGCTTACGTAGTTGAGTTTGCTAAAGCAAACTCTAAGGAGGTAATGAAATGGGCACGATTGATTATGTGCTTCATGGCTTGGGTACTGCCATGCAGTGGCACAATGTCATGTTTGTTTTTCTAGGCGTTTTGATTGGTACAGTGGTAGGTGTCCTACCCGGGATTGGACCTATGAGCGGTGTTGCTCTACTAATTCCGATTACAGCGACAATGACCGCAGGATTAGGTCCTGAAGAAGCCGCGACGAGCTCCATTATTCTACTCGCCGGCGTCTATTATGGAGCGATGTACGGAGGTTCGACGACTTCCATCCTGCTGAATACACCGGGAGAATCTTCTTCCGTCGTAACCACCCTAGACGGTTATCAAATGGCTAAACAAGGCAGAGCCGGGGCTGCGCTTGCGATATCGGCGATCGGTTCCTTTGCTGCTGGCATTATATCTCTAATTGGCCTTATCTTCCTTGCTAGGCCCTTGTCGGCTGTTGCCATCAAGTTTGGTCCTGCCGAATATTTCTCACTCATGGTTCTCGGCTTACTCGCAATCAGCGGTCTAGCTGGTAAATCGATGGTCAAGGCTTTAATGATGACCGCTTTCGGACTGCTGCTCGCAACGATCGGGATTGATAATGTATCCGGCGTTGAACGATTTACATTTAATATTCCTGAGCTCTATCAGGGCTTGGAATTCCTTACAGTGGCCGTAGGTACATTCGCTGTCGGTGAAGTGTTCAAGACCATTCTACAGCGAGAAGGAAACGATGGTGAATTGGCCAAAATCAATCGAATCCTACCGACCAAGCAGGATTTGAAAGATAGCGCGGCACCTATCGCTCGAGGCTCAGTGCTTGGATTTTTCATCGGGCTTCTACCTGGAGCCGGTGCCATTCTTGCCTCCTTTTTCGCTTACATTGTAGAAAAGAAAATCAGTAAAAATCCCGAGAAATTCGGGAAGGGCGCCATTGAAGGTGTAGCTTCTCCGGAAGCTGCGAATAATGCGGCGTCAGGCGGTGCCATGATTCCACTTTTGACACTTGGCATTCCTTCATCCGGGACAACTGCTATTCTGATGGGTGCATTCATTATGTACAATGTTCAGCCGGGTCCTTTGCTATTCCAAGATCACCCGCAGCTCGCATGGGGCGTTATTGCCAGTATGTTCGTGGGTAACTTGATGCTGCTTATTCTGAATATGCCGCTCGTCAAAGTGTTTGCGAAAGTTATTGAAACACCAACGAAATACTTGATTCCATTAATTATCGTGTTTTCCGTATTCGGTGTCTACGCAGTTCAATATTCAACGTTTGATTTGCTCCTAATTATGGGCTGCGGTCTTGTCGGGTACTTCTTATCGAAAAATGATTACCCGTTAGCGCCATTGGTACTTGGTCTTATTCTTGGACCAATGCTGGAAAATAACATGCGCAGAGCATTGACCATTTCGAATGGAGATTTCATGATTTTCTTACAAAAACCTGTCTCCCTCGTTTTCTTGATTATTGGTTTCTTATGGTTAACGATCCCTTTAATCTTGAAGATGAGAGGCAAAAATGTTCTTGTAAACGAAGAAGGATAAGCTGGACGTAGACCCCTATGATGCTGGGTGGAGCTCTGATACCAATCAGCCTCTATCGGTAGATTAGGGGTTTCATTTCATGGAGTGAAATTCAGATGGACGTACTATTTCTTATCGTGCTCAATGTCATTGTACCTGTATTTTTATTAATTGGAGCAGGGGCTTTTATGCATCGTGTTTTTCATTTTGATATGCATACCCTGTCTAAGCTCAATGCCTATTTCTTACTTCCAGCCGTCTCTTTTACGAATATTTATCAAAGTAAGCTGGAGTGGAGTACGCTGCTGCAAATCGTTAGTTTTTTGCTTCTGCAAAGTATCACTCTTATCGCGTTAAGCAAAGGAACAGCAAAACTGGCTAAATTTGATAAAAGCTTGTCCTCCAGCTTTTCGAATAGTGTAGTACTTAGCAATTCGGGTAATTTCGGCTTGCCGGTGTCACAGCTTGTGTTTCAGGGCAATCCGGTCGGCTTGTCTGTTCAAGTTATTGTAACCATCTATCAAAACCTTTTAACCAATACATATGGATTGGTTAATGCTGTTTCCGCGCAAAGCCAAGGACAAAAGATGCTGCGTGAGCTTTTGAAAAACTCCATGATTCTTGCATTTATACTTGGGTTGCTGATGCATATTCTAGCGATTCCAATACCGGCATTCTTATGGCATCCGCTCCAGAATGTATCTAACGCCTTCCTTGCAATAGCACTAGTTACACTAGGTGCACAGAGTGCTTACTTGCAGTTTAAGCAGCTTAGCGGCGCACTTATTTTCAGCCTTATCGGTAGACTTCTTGTCTCACCGATTCTTGCACTAATCTTGATTTTACTGCTTCATTTAGAGGGGACAACCGCACAAGCCTTGCTTATCGCCAGCTCGTTTCCCACGTCAAGGAACAGCGCGGTATTTGCATTAGAATACGGGAATCACCCGGAATACGCAGCTCAAGTGGTACTGCTCTCTACTTTGTTCAGCAGTTTGACTGTTACCGTAGTCGTGTACGTATCGAAATTATTATTTTAGGCATGATGCCCGTAGAAACGAGGAGTTCACTTTGAAAGATACGATTGGCGGCAAAAGCATTATTCTGCGTGTGGAGCTGCAAACTGAAGCCGTTCATTTTGGACAATTAATCACCGTCATTACAGAAAATGGTGGAGATGTTATTGCTATTGACGTTATTCAATCAGGTCCAAATTGGACGGTTCGAGATATTACCGTTACCTCATCCGAACAGGCTCAATTGGAAGCTGTGGCCGAAGCTATCAAGCTGCTGCAGGGTGTGAAGCTTGTTCATGTATCAGATCGCACCTTTCTGCTCCACCTAGGCGGCAAGATTGAGATGAAGCCTAAGGTACCGATTCAGAATCGAGACGATCTGTCTCGCGTGTATACACCCGATGTTGCGCGAGTTTGCATGGCGATTCATGAGAAGCAGGAGAATGCGTATAAGCTTACGATTAAGCGAAATACGGTTGCTGTTGTTTCGGATGGCAGTGCGGTGCTAGGTTTGGGTAATATCGGACCCTACGCGGCTATGCCAGTCATGGAAGGTAAGGCAATGCTGTTCAAGCAGCTCGCTGATGTTGATGCCTTTCCAATCTGCTTAGACACTCAAAACACAGAAGAAATCATTGCCACGATTAAGAATTTAGCCCCTGCTTTTGGCGGGATCAATTTAGAGGATATCTCTTCGCCGCGTTGTTTTGAGATTGAGGAAAGGCTGCGCGAAGAGCTTGATATTCCTGTATTCCATGATGATCAGCACGGGACGGCAGTCGTTCTGTACGCTGGGCTCATTAATGCATTGAAAGTCGTTGGGAAATCGATTAACGAAGCAAAGGTTGTCATCTGTGGCATTGGAGCGGCTGGCATTGCTTGCTCCAACATACTACTCGCGGCAGGTGTCAAGGAATTGATTGGAGTTGATCGAGAAGGGGCTTTGGTGAGCAGCACTTCGTATAGCAATCCTATATGGAACTGGTACGCGGAACGAACCAACCCGAATCGACTAACAGGTTCCTTGCACGAAATTATTGAAGGGGCCGATGTATTTATCGGATTATCCTCTGGTGGTGTGTTGAAACGGGTCGATGTTGAACGGATGGCGCCGCATCCCATTGTATTCGTGATGGCGAATCCGACACCGGAGATTCATCCCGATGAAATTGAAGACATTGCAGGCGTAATAGCGACGGGAAGGTCTGATTTCCCGAATCAGATTAATAATGTCCTATGCTTCCCAGGCATATTTCGAGCCGCGTTAGACTGCCAGGCTACGACAATTAATGAGGAAATGAAGCTAGCTGCTTCCGCAGCTATCGCCTCTGTTGTAGCCCCGCAAGAATTGAACAAATTGTACATTATTCCGAGTGTTTTCAATCAAGAGGTAGTTAGACGTATTCGGACAGGGGTCATTGAAGCAGCAATAAGAACCGGAGTGGCTCGAAGAATGCCGCGCGAATTCAGGTCGGGGGGATCTATATGAGTGGATTGGAGACAAGAGCGATTGTTGAAATCAACCAAGTGGCAAATCAATTTCAATCAAGCATTGTTATCAAAGTGGGCAAGCGATTCATCGATGTCAAAAGTATTCTTGGGCTAAGCATTACGCTCTTTAGCAACGAGGTGTACCACTTAGAAATTCATGGCCCCGACGAAGCTAAGGCTAAGCTTGCCATGGAACAACTATTTATCAAACATGGGCTTCCGCTAAGCGGAATTTAATAGGAATGAAATGTTGCCACTAAAGGGTAACACCAAGTGATAACAGCTAGGGAACACAAGTGGCAATACCAAGGGCAATCCCTAATGGGCAACACCAATCGAACAATTCTAAAATCTGAACAAAAAACCTTCAACACCACTTTTAAAGTGGAGCTGAAGGTTTTTTTAGTGTTCACAGTAGGGGGAGAGGTACACAAGTTGTACAGTCTACAACAATTTCCTTGATTTCTTTTTATTAAACGGAAGATGTTGTATGTTGTGCAACAATTTAGCCTTCATTCCTACTTGAGAGCAAATTTGGGCTGAAATTATTGTATTTTTTGCAACAATCGCTAGGAATTAGTGAATTTCCTAATGTTGTATGAAGTACAACATCATAAGTAGCAAAAGGAACTACGATGCGTTATTTATCGAAATAACGCATCGACGTTCCCTTTCACGCAGCTTTTGTTTTGGTGAAAGGAAACCAAATCAAATTCGGCCTAGCGAATGAAGTATGTTCAAAAATTATTTCACCTTAAAATGCACAACTGCGCTGTACAGCATTTTACCAGCGTTCGGATCGAACACGATGTGATGCTGAATCGCGAACACGTCCAGCAGTAAAGCTTTGTTGTTATCGATTTGCTCGTTGATTTGCCGTTCCAGCGTTTTCATATCATAAGCTTGAAAAAACTCAATTTTATTATCTATGCGATCCAAAAGAAAGTCCATGATCTTACTCCTCCCTAAGCTAAGTTGTAAAGTTAAGACAACTTCTCTTATTATAACGTCAATATCTGATATAGGAAGTACATATGAATAGGCGTATACTGTAAGGGGATACATGACCGCATGTTCAGATGGATCGGGAATCCCTCATTTGCTAGACAAACTTGTAGTAGGAAGTGATGTCGTTTTGAAGTCTACACGGTTATTGGTTGATTTCTTCAAAGAGAAATGGCCGTTGTACGTTGTAGCCGCATTGTCCATTTCTTTAGGTAACATTGTTCACTCGTACTACCCCAAGCTGCTAGGCATGTTTACAGATCAGCTGCAGCAAGGACTTTTGAACAAAACTCTTATTGTTGACTACAGTCTAAAGCTGCTGATGATTGGCGTTACATTCGGTGTTTTAGCAGCCATTGGTCAGTACATGATCATGCGTAACGGAAGACGCTTCGAGTTTGTTTCAAGAAACCGCTTGTTTAACCATTTCACACAACTGGGCGCAACATTTTACTCCAAGAACGGCGTTGGTAAGCTGCTGAGCTACGTGATGAATGACGTAACTGTCATTCGAGAATCGATTTCCATGGGGATTAACCACGTGGTAAACTCTGCCATTTTGATCACGGCTGTCATAGTCATGATGCTGTTCAGTTCGATCCCGCTTTATTTAATTCTCGTCTGTATATTGCCCTTATTGCTAATTCCTGTTCTAACCGTTCGATTTCAACCTATTATTAAAAAGCATTCTTTACAGGTACAAGAAGCATTAGGCAAAATGACGGAATCAGCCGAGGAGCAATTCGGAGGCATACGGGTAGCCAAGAAATTTGCAGTGGAACCGATTATGGTCCATAGGTTTAGTGAAACGGTAGATCGGATTCGGGACAACCAATTGAGGCTGGTTCGGCTATCTTCCTTATTTGAAGCACTTATTCCGTTTCTGGGCGCAATATCGCTGATCATCGCGATTGCTTTTGGGGGCTATTTGACTATTCAAGGTCGGATTACGATTGGCCATTTCGTTGAATTAACGCTATACATACGGATGATGGTAAACCCTTTACAGCAAATTGGCCGCGTCATTAATGCGATGCAGCGCTCTCGAGCTTCGCTTGAACGAATGAATGAGCTGCTCGATTTGAAATCCGAAATTGTGCAAAACGAGCTTGCGCAAATATCCGACCTCGATCATGAAGGAATTCGGATTGAACATTTGTCTTTTGCCTATCCTGATGATGAGGACGAAGTGCTTCATGACATAACGTTAACGATTGAACCTGGTAAATCCATTGGTATTATCGGGAAAACAGGCAGCGGTAAATCGACTTTGGTGAAGCTAATGCTTAGGATATACGACCCACCGGAGGGAACGGTATGGATCGGGGATACGGATATTCGCGATGTGACATTAGAAAGCCTGCGTAATCAAATCGCTTACGTTCCGCAAGAGGGGTTCTTGTTTAGCACGACGATCCGCGATAACATCGCCTTTTATAAAAGAGAATCCCCCTTAGAACAGGTTGAGCGTGCTGCCAAGAAAGCACAAATCCTTTCCAGTATTACGTCATTTCCTGAGAAGTTTGAGACGAAGCTGGGTGAGCGCGGTGTCACCTTATCGGGTGGGCAGCGTCAACGAACAAGCTTAGCTAGAGGGATCATAAAGGATTCTCCTTTGATGATTCTAGACGATAGTGTAAGCGCTGTAGACTCTGTGACAGAGAAGCACATCATCGATACGATTCGGAAAGAGCGTTTGAACAAAACGACCATTTGGATCGCACATCGAATCTCTGCATTGAAGCATACGGATGAGATTATTGTACTTCACGAAGGCAGGATTGTGCAGCGCGGCACGCACCAAGAGCTAATTGCGCAGGAAGGCTTGTACGCCGAGCTTCATGCGATACAAGAGGGAGGTAGCGACGATGCCAAAAGAGAATAACAAAAGCAATGAGGAGCGGCAGAAGACGCGATCTTCCTTTCGTTCTTTATCCGTTTATGCCAAACCGCATAAGTTAACCTTTGTAGCTGTTTTATTTTGCGCGTTACTTGGGATAGCAGCCGATTTATTTCAGCCGTATCTGGTTAAGATCGCGATTGATGATAATTTGATGATCGGGAAAAATGACTATCGCTCGCTGCTGCTTATTTGTTTGTTTTATGTGGGTCTGTCCATCAGTAGTTTATTTTTCAGTTATCTGCAGAACAATTTATTGCAGTTTGCAGGTCAAAGCATCGTCGCCAAAATACGGAAGGATTTGTTCGAGCACATCTTTAAGCAGTCGATGTCTTATTACGATCGGACGCCAAGCGGCAGCCTGATTACACATGTTTCCAGTGACACTGAAACGCTGAATCAGTTTTTTACGCAGGTTCTTCTTAGTTTGGTACGCGATGGCATGACACTCGTATTCATCATTGTGTTGATGTATCATCTGGACCCACAGCTAACGCTGTACAGCATGATTGTGATTCCCATCATTGTCCTCATAGCGGTTAGCTTTCGCAGGTATATGCGCAAAACCTATCAGCTCTCGAGGACGCAGCTGTCTCAAATGGTGGCGTTTGCCGCTGAGAATTTATCAGGAATGCATCTCATTCAAGCTTTTCATCAAGAGAAGGAACAGATGAATCGCTTCACTGAGCGGAATCTTGGGTATTTCCGTGCTAATTTGAGAGAAATACGTACCAATGTTTTGTTCAATCGTTCCTTTGATATTTTGGGTAATTTATCGGTAGCCTTTATTACTTGGATTGGCGGTATTGCTGTTTTCGACAAAACGATTGAATTCGGTGTTTTGTATGCTTTCATTACGTATATCCGGCAGTTTTTTCAACCGATTAATAACATTACTCAGCAGTGGAATACCCTTCAATCTACGACGGTGTCTGTCAATCGAATTTGGAATATCTTCTCCATTCAACCGGAAGTAAGGGATAAGGAAGGCGTGTCGCCGCCCTCGTTGTCCGACGTGAAAGGGGACATTCATTTCAACCATGTGCATTTTGGTTATTTGAAGGATACAACTGTTATTGAGGATCTAGAGCTTCATATTGAACCCGGCGAATTGATTGGTATTGTGGGGACGACGGGTGCTGGTAAGAGCTCGCTGATTAGTCTGCTTTGCCGCTTTTATGATGTGCAGGAGGGAAGTATCCGCATTGATGGCACGGATCTTCGTGATATCCCGCAGGCCGTACTCCATCGTATGGTTGGACTTGTGCAGCAGGAACCTTACTTATACGCAGGCAGTATTCTGGACAATGTCCGGATGTTCGATGAAACCATAACACGTGAGGAAGTTATTGAGGCATGCCGGATGGTTGGGGCAGACATTCTCATTTCACGAATGAAGGATGGTTATGAGTCCCGCATATCCGAGAGGGGAAGCGGGCTTTCCGCAGGAGAGAGACAGCTGATCTCGTTCGCGCGAATTATCGTATTCCAGCCGAAAGTACTGATTTTAGATGAAGCTACAGCGAATTTGGATTCACAAACGGAGCAGTTGATTCAATCCGCGCTGCAGGTCGTAGCCGAGGGAAGAACGACACTTGTTATCGCACATCGCATCTCAACCATTATGCATGCCAACCGCATCATTGTAATGAGCCAGGGGAAAATTGTTGAAGAAGGGAACCATGCTCAATTACTTGCGCTTCGTGGCTATTACGAGCAATTATATCTGCATTCACAGGGGAATATGGATGCGAAGCAAACGATTTCATAGCAGGCATGCACGGCAACTTAGGTGTGAAAATAAGCTTTGTCCGACTCCTTGTTAGGAAATCGTGACGAAGCTTTTCTCATTTTATATGCGTGACAAAAGTCCTAGAAAGACTCTAAAAGTTTCTATCGTTGTATTGCGTAAATGGATTGGTATATCTGTCTTGAGAGAGAGTTTTGATCCTATTTTACCTTTGGTTAGGGAAAATGTTAAAAAAGCAATATAGTTACAATATACTAACTTTACAAACAATACTGGAAAATTGTGTTGTTTTATTTATATTACTATACTATGCTAATGTATAAAATTGTAAAGTTTTGTTGTCGATTATTGTCGAAGATGGGAATTTTCACCTACAACTTTATAATGGCAAACCTATTGAAAAATAGGGACGCAAAGCTAGAGGGACTACTGGCGGAGCAATCCACGAAAGACGCAAGCTCAATCACCGAGCTCGTTTCTAGTACCCAAAATGACAGCATTCTTGTCATGGAGAGCATTGTTCAAGGAAATTAAGCAGTTGAACAAGGTCAAAGCTGGATTAACGATACGTATGAAAGTTTTAAAGTTATTTTTAATGGAATTTCTGTTTTCTCCAATCGGACAGACCACTTGATCCATACATTAGAGAGAGCGGAAAGATCCTTTGAGACTATTTCTAACGCCATGCAGAAAATCTCTGGAATTACTGAGGAACAATCTGCAGGCTACGAGGAAGTGGCGGCGGCGGCTCAAGAGCAAAGTGCTTCCATTCAGGAAATAACCTCAGCGATTCGCCAACTATCTGATATGGCTGTTGTACTGCAAAGTTCTGTTCAAAAGTTTAAGAATACAGATTGAATATAACGGCTTTCTTCATTCGATACTTGCCAGCCTAGTGCTGGCTTTTTTGTTATTTTAATGTCTTGTCATCTATAGGCTAATGATCTGGTACTAGGAATAGATAGTACTTCTCAAACTGAACATCTCTAGTACAATAAGAAGTAAGCGAGAGGAGGAATATCATCATGAAATCTAAATTTGTTACGATTCAACTAGGCTATATATTGGGAGCTAGTGCTCTACTAACCGCCATTGTATATTTTTTTGCTACGAATTGGGAGAAATTAAACCGCTGGGAGAAATTCATTCCTGTCTTTGTGCTCATTATGGGCTTTTACGGCTTATCAGTATGGCTTTCTCGCCAAAATGGCAGGCAGTTTCTAAGTAAACTTAGCCTGTTTGCGAGCTGTATATCCTTCGGTGTAGGTGTTGGACTCATTGGGCAAACCTACAATTCTCATGCTGACAGTTACAGCTTGTTCGCCGTATGGTTCATTCCGGCATTTTTACTTGCCCTATTAACTAGATGGCAGCCCTACTATGCACTGGCCTATATTTTGGGCCATCTCGCTTATGGGATTTATTTCTTTGGACGTTGGGGAGGGAGTTCAGATGCGGAAATCATCCAAATTGCCATCTGGCTCGGAATCGCCATTGCGAATGGCATCTTGTATGTTCTGACCGAGCAGGGGCGTTTGCAATCGTCTTTTCTCAAATGGATCTCTTTTCAAGTTGGGATGGCTGTTTTAGTCGTGGCTTCCAATTCACAAGAGTACGAAAAGTACGGTGTCTTTATGAACTTACCTCTCGTCCTAGTACTTGCGATAGCGATTTACTATACACACAAGACGAGGAACAAAGCTTATCTATTGTTTGCGGGTTTGTGGGTATCGATCTCGGTGACCGTCAAATATATCGAGCTTATTATCCAGCATTATAACGAGTTGTTTTTCATTGCCAGCTTGTTGTTTATTATCTTGTTCATCTTTGCGAATGTAAAGTTCATGAACTTTATTCGTTCTTGGAATCCTGCATCCAAGCATTTGGATCCGGAAAATCACTCAGATCTAGAAGCTTCGGATCAAGCAAAGCCGGATGGCGATTTTACCAAATGGGTCGTCCGTGTTCTCACTGTATCAGTCATCATTATTGGTTCGATTCTGGGAAGCTTGACGATCATTGGGATCGTTACAGTTGTACTAGGATTTGATGAACCGGAGAATGTATTGATAGGTTTTGGTTTTGTCACTGTCATTGCGATGATCATAGCGAAAAAACTAAATGCATTAGTGCGATACACGATTCTCATTAGTGGACTGCTGCTTGGCGCGGGAGCGGCTGTTTTTACGGAAAATGTTCCTATTCTCTTGGTTTTCCTTGCTCTTACGGTTGCAGCTTTTATCTACATTACTGGTTTGGTACATCGCATATTCTTCTTTCTTGCTGCCGTCATAATTGCTGCGTTCGTACTAATCAATTGGATCGATAGCGGCATTATAGTCCTTACAGTGCTTACCAGCTTATTATTCCTTATGTTTGCCTTTGGTCAGGTTATAGCAAATGCGGGAGTCAGACAGCCTATTCTTTACAGCAGTTTTCCTTCATTTCTGTTAACTTTATTCGCCTTAACCTTTATAGCGGAGTCATCTTGGTATTATATAGCAAATGTGCTGTTCTTTATCGTCGTTGTTCTCGCTTTGGTCATTAGTAGACAACTGAATATCAAATGGATTTATACTTGGTCAATGGGCTTCTGGATTGCTTTCCTGGTATACAAATATTACTATCTGGCCTGGAAGCTTCTGCATAAATCGATTAGCTTCGCCATTATCGGGATTCTGATCCTTGCCTTTACGGTTTGGTATGAAAAAAGACATCGCTTGGAAGCAAGTGAACAACCAGATGTTACTTCTACTTATGCGATGAATCGCTGGATTATTGCACTTCTTGTTCTGCTGCAAGTCATGGCAATGTCCTTACAAATTGGTAAAAGTGAGTGGCTGCTCGCTCACGGACAGCTGATTAAGCTGCAGCTTGAACCGCTTGATCCACGTTCTCTTATTCAGGGTGATTATGTGCGTTTACGCTATACGATATCTGAGCCGCCTCTATTTGCAGATAAAAATGATGATGCAAATTCTAAGGGGAAAATGACAGTCGTTCTCGCTCCGAACCTGGCGACAGGTGTTTACGAATACCGCCGCGTGTATACCAAAGGGGAAACATTAGCTCCGGGAGAGGTTCGCTTGAATGGAAAGAAAAACGGTTATGAAGGTATGGAGTTCGGCATTGAGACTTATTTCATTCCGGAAGGAACAGGTCGTATTTATGAACGGGATGCCAAATTTGCTGAAGTAAAAGTTTCTGCTGGCGGCGATGCGATCCTTGTTCGATTATTGTTACAACCAAGTGTTGTCCAATAAAGATTATTGTGGTAAAATTACCCGATCTTTGCTTAAAAGAAAGGGGTACCCTGTTCTCATGTGGCTTATATTTTCAGTACTTGCAGCTGTCAGTTTCGGGCTGCGTGGTATTCTATATCATTGGACCAGTCAACAATCGCTGAATCGGAATGTGCTGCTCTGCGGCACATTTTTTATGGGGGCGCTCGTCAGCATTTGCTGCGCCCTTATTACCCAGCAAGAGTGGACGGTGTCTGCTCTGATTGGTGTTCAAATGGGATTGTTCTCCTTTGGAGCCAATGCCAGTATGTTTAAAGGCTTTGCGGTTGGCAAAGCCTCATTAGTTGCCATCCTCACCGGATTACCATCGGTCGTTGTGGTCTTCGTCGCATTTCTACTTTGGGATGAACGACTCAATTTATGGCAATTCTTTGCCTTCATTGTGATCGTTGTAGGTATCTTATTCGTCCGTTACTCGAATGATATCACATTAAAGAATCTGCAAGGAGCCGGATGGGGAGTGCTTGCTTTGTTTCTTTTTGCGGGGAATGATTTGTCTAGCAAATGGACAACCATCGTTTCTGCGCCGTTGTTTCCAACGCTATTTTTTATGTTTGTGACTGGGACATGCTGTTTCGGATTATGGTGGTTGAAGGACAGGTCAAAGGATAAAGGAAAAGAAGCTGCACCAGCCAGTTGGACCGAACGTAGAACTTTCCTGATTGGAATGGTCATCGGGATTACAAATGTCATTGGTATGGTCTTTATTATTCATGCGTTCGATCAGGGGAAAACAGGGTTAGTTTCCGCGGTCGTTGCACTTAATGTATTGATAGTCTTATTGTATACACGGTTTGTTCTGAGGGACAAATTCTCAAAAATGGAGCAATCCGGCTTAGCTTTAGCATTCATTGGCATTATGATGATGAAATTAGTTGGATCTTGACAACACATTATTATTGCTGTAATATTCAGTAAATTCTTAATTTCATAAGCAACATTGGTGAACAGGACAGTAATTCTTGTCGGACAGTCGCAGCGAGCCGGAGAAGGTGGGAACCGGTACGAATGTCAAGAGTGAAGCGGGCCTGGGAAATGGTCTTCCGATAGTACGATGTAGGGAGATTCGGCATAAGCCGTTATCGTTGGAGTGGTTAAACCAGTGGTTTAACACTTAGAGTGGTACCGCGGGAATGAACAGCTCTCGTCTCTTATTGTAGAGACGGGGGCTTTTTTGCATTTTCCTGCCAAAACATTCGCAGTTACGCACTAACCTATTAGGAGGAATATTCCATGATTCAACAGCTTCTAACGAATGAAATCAAGCTTCATGTAGATGTTTTATTTCAAGAGTACGGAATTGAACAGCCTGCGACTCTGAAAATCTTGACGGAGCACCCCGCTCATCCTGAGCACGGGGATTACAGCACGAATGTAGCTATGCTTTTAGCAAAAATAGTTCGTAAAGCTCCTTTGCAAATCGCGCAAGAGCTTCAACAGCGCATAGAAAAGAGCGGGTGTGTTCAAAGCTTATTCGCCAAAGTGGCTGCGGTGCCGCCAGGGTTTCTGAACTTTTATGTTAATTGGGACACCTGGTCTTCTGGTCATTATGGTGCTGCCAAAGGGCTTGTTGACCAAAGAAACAAAACAAAAGTTTTGATCGAGCATACGTCAATCAACCCCAATAAAGCTGCTCATGTTGGCCATTTGAGAAATTCATGTATCGGTGATTCGTTGTCACGCATGCTCTCGCAAGCAGGCTATCAGGTGGAGGTGCATAACTATATCGATGATCTGGGGAATCAATTAGCGGATACCGTGGTGGGCATTCTTCATACACAAACAGAAGAGACTTTTCATCGATTTGGCGATTTTTGTTGGGAGACCTACGCGAAGGTGAATCAGGCTTACAAAGTGCAGCCGGAGCTTGTAGAGCAGCGTTCTACAGTTCTTCATGCGCTAGAGAGCGGGCATTCTAATCTTGCATGGATGGGTGCTTTGGTGGCGGAAAGGATCGTTCGCGAGCAGTTGGATGAAATGAAGCAATTCGGCATTCACTACGATGTGCTGGTTTGGGAAAGCAGTATTGTGAGAGCGGGATTTTGGGATACAACCTTCGAGTTGTTGAGCCAAACGGATATGTTTCATAAGGTGACGGATGGGAAATTAGCAGGCTGCTGGGTACTGAAGAATCTAGAAGAAGGGGTTGTTGCAGCTGGAGAAAGCACGGATTATCAAGGGGATAAAGTGCTCGTTCGTTCCAATGGTATATTAACGTATACAGCGAAGGATATAGCCTATCATCTATGGAAATTCGGTGTGCTGTCGAATGATTTTGTATATAAAAAATGGGAGGATGGACTATGGTCCACAGCTTCCCAGGGCAGAAAGAAATCGATAGGGCAAGCAGATGTCGTCATTAATGTCATTGATTATCGTCAGCAATACCCGCAAGAGATGGTTAAGCTAGCTCTAGAAGTACTGGGCTATGAGCAGCAGGCGAGTCAGCTTAAGCACGTGAGCTATGGGGTTGTTTCCTTAAGCCCGGAAACTGCAGCAGGACTAGGTATTGATATTTCGGATGGCAAAAGCTCCTATGCGATGTCTGGGCGCCAAGGGATTGGAATTAAAGTCGCGGACCTGTTAGATCACATGGAGAGAGTCATTGACGCTAAACGTACAAGAAAAGCGGGGATTTCCAGCAGATCAATAGCTGCGGCTGCGATCCGTTATTATTTGTTGAAATATCAGCTGCAAACGGAAGTTATTTTTGACTTGGAACATGCGACGGAAATTACCGGGAACACGGGCGTCTACTTGCTTTATGCCTACACAAGAGCAAACAGTATTTTGGACAAAGCGAAGAAAGATACTCGACTGCAAAGGATGGAAGCAAAGTTCGATGGGAATCTTTTGGAAGAACAGGAATACCACCTATTGAGGCACGCTGCCTATTGGCCCGAAACACTGGAAACGGCCACTAAGCAATTGGCGCCGAGCATACTCTGTCATTATGCTTTTGAGCTAGCTTCGCTTTTTAACCATTTCTACAGTGTTTGTCCGGTTTTAAAAGGTAGTGAAGAACGCATTGCCCATCGCCTTTGGATCACGCAAGCGTATAAACAGACCATGCATCAGGTACTGGAAGTACTTGGTATGCCGACGCCAAAACGATTGTAACCGGAAAAGCGATCGCATTTACCCTATGCACTCGCCGAGACACTGTCACTCTTGCGCATACCTCGGAAGTCGGCGTTGTTCGCATTCGTCCTTAAAAATGCAACATAAGCTTTCTGATCTTGATCAAATGCGGTACAATAGGGATATTCGTGCCAATTTGAATGATTCAGGAGGCTTTAACCACAATGACAGAAAAAGATATCGACACACAAGCTCCAGTAGATAACGAACAAGATCAAGAACGCGAACAGGCTCAGATCATTATGACTTGGTTTCAGCACATTCAAGAAGTAATGAAAGAACAATTTCCCGAATATGAAGTAGATGGACAAATCGGCAATAATCCGACTTATGGTCCAATGTTTGCTTTCACACTTAAAAATGATGAAAAGTCCACATCATGCGGATTTTTCTTAAATGAAATTATGAGAAACTTCCAAACGAATCCGAATGCGGGGCTGTGGTTATCGTCCTTCTTCGTAGACTTGCTGAGAAGCCCGGAAAATCATCCGCTGCCGAATCCTCCACAATCGGAAGATGAAGCCAAAGAACTGCTGGATAAACACATTGTTCCTTATTGTGCGGCTACCGTGCGAGAAGAATTCCCTGATCAAAAGATCTATGTGGACTTGGAGCTTCATGAGGAGCATGGTCCAGTCCTAGAGGCTGGATTCGTAGCTGTTGAAGACGGCAATAATACGTGTGCGCTTCCGCTGCAATATTTAATGACGTTATATTTATTGAATCGTGACCCGGCAGAGCCTTTAATTCAAGCGATGTATCGGTTGTATGAAGAAAATAATTTAGGTCAATAAAATTTAGAACTAAACAGCCAGGAGGGCTTCCTCCTGGCTGTTTAGTTTGATTTTAGGGAGCTTATAGCGGAATAGTTACCTATCTACAAACGGCGATAATCCTCATAGCTTCTAATAATAGGAAGTGCAGAGATGGAACCAAACTTCACATATTTCATCGCGTGCGACGTGTTAAAAAGCACAACGGAATCGCTCGGACGCAGCCATCCGCTATCGCAGAGGGCGAGCAGACCTGCCCAAGTTGCCGAGCCTTCGGGGGAGGAGGAGATGCCCAATGAGCCCAAGGTATGCGTGGCTTCGGCAATTTGGCTCTTGGAGAGAGCGATGGCTGTGCCGCCGCTTTGTTCCACAATCGACAGGATGAACGCCAAGTCTGGCGGATTCGGTACGCGCATACCTGTCGGACTAGCTTCTACTCCGGCAGCTTGGGCACTTTTAGCTTGGCTGCAGGCTATGCCATCTACAATTGGCTGGCATCCCTCTTCCTGCACGCAGACGAATCTTGGCATGGGACCGTCAATCCAGCGGAGTGCTTTGAGCTCCTGGTAAGCTTTCCACATGCCAATAATACCGGAGCCGCCGCCGGTTGGATAGATGATAACGTCGGGGAACGTCCAACCAAGTTGTTCGGCGAGCTCAAGTCCCATTGTTTTCTTGCCTTCTACACGTCCGGGCTCCTTCAATGTGCCGACGTTAACCCAGCCTTGATCTTGTTTACCCGCTTCAATGATTGCTGCTGCATCATGAATGAAGCCGTCGACGAGGAAGGTGGCAGCTCCATATAACGGACATTCGTCCACGATTAATGGCGGGCAATCCATGGGGATAAAGACAGATGCCTCGATCCCTGCACGCCCTGCATAAGCGGCTAATGCGCCCGCGGCATTTCCATTGGATGGAACGGCCGCTTTCGTCGCTCCTGCTTCCTTGAGCAAGGAAACAGCGACGGAGAAGCCCCTCGACTTAAAGCTCCCCGTAGGGTTCTGCTCTTCTCTCTTGATCCATAACCGTTTAATAGGCAGCTTCTGCTCCCATTCCTGCATGCGCAAGAGTGGCGTCCAGCCTTCGCCTAAGGTGACGATACAATCAGGGTTACTCACTGGAAGCAATTCTTTATATCTCCACATCGATGGGTAGCGTGTTTGTAATGCTTCCTTCGTTAACGTTCTAGCTATGTGCTCCAAGTCGTAATCGACCAATAAAGTGCCACCGCAGTCGCATTTCATTTCTTGATAGCGAAAAGGGAGCCTTGCAGAACATCGTGAGCAATAAAGCCCCAATCGGTTCATCTCCGGGCCTCCTCAAAGTTTTCAATAGGAAAACTATCGTAGTTTTAATTTGAGTTTTGCTATTGCAAACTCTTATTTAGACTATTACCAAGAGGAGAAGAAGGAAACGGCTTGTGTCTTTTGATTTATTTTATTTTCGAACTTATTTCTCCGATTCATTTATTTGGTTTGCTTTTGTGAAATGACTTTATCTTGTGGAATATCGACTTATCCTTCAGTTTCAAAAATAGCTCAAGCATAGGAGCAAAATTAACCTCAATAATCCAAACATTTCCCTCTTTGTCAAAAGCCATATCAATCCCCATCGTACGCACCCAAGGATAGAAAGGACCTAATTTCTGAGCGGCTTGCAAAGCAACTTTATCGAGCTGTGAGAGGAGGTCGGCAGCCGGCATCGTTTTGAGCACCGAATTTTTGAGCGCATGCTCCACCGATACAACCTTGCCGCTGCTCATACGAATATTCGTTACGATAAAGCCCTTTCCGGCCACTTTGGCTAGTTTACCGGTCACTTCCCAAGGCGAATTTAGGCGGCGCTGCACCATGACTCTGAGATCAAAGGGCCGGTCATTCACCGTGGCAAGCGGAATTCGCTCCTGAATGATGTTATTCTTGCCCGCTTTCTTTTTGATATAGGCGTTTAATTGGGTATGCTCTGTAAAATTTTTCTTTGTAGCGCCATCCTGCACCTCATATGTGGAAGAATCCATCTTTTTGATCCGAATGACACCATTGCCCCCATAGCTCCCAGTCGGTTTAATGATGACCTCACCGTATTTTTTTATCATGCGCCAGAAAGAGCTCTCTCTCAGCCAGGCTGTTTCTGGAAGATTCACATGAAGTTTAGACGATTTCCGCAGCAGCTTATATTTGGTCCATTTGCTTGTGTTTAGTTTATTCATTGAATTTCGCTTCTTGCTTGAGAATAACTAGATCATGTTCTTCAACCCGGAGCAGTTGATTGCGTTCATCAACGAAAACCACTTGAGGTTTGAGGTTGTTAATTTCTGTTTCATTCATAAGTCCCATACTAAGAATAATTACGAGATCGCCTGGAGCAAAAAGATGGGCAGGGGGACCATTCAAACCGATCTTGCCGCAGCCTTCCGGCGCAGGTATCGCATATGTTTTCCACCTGGTGGCGTTTCGCAGGCTTGTGACTTGAACCATTTCATAGGGTAAAATATTCGCTTTGCGCATCAATAAACCGTCTATGGTAATGCTTCCCACGTAATCCAAATCGGCTTCCGTTACCGTCGCACGGTGGATCTTCCCTTTACACATTAGTCGCTGCATATGCAGTAGCTCCTTTATCATCACATAAGGTATTCATCACAAAGTATGACTAAGGTCGGCATCCTGGTGTAGGTTAGAAGCCTATTTCCAACGAAAAATGGGTAAATGCCACGTTGAATTATGGCTGTGATATACTAATTAAACGATTATATGTAAACCTTGGGTAGATGGGAGTGAAAAGTTCTGCAGCCTATTCTGGTTATGAGGACAGAAGCAGAGGGTTCAACTAGTGCGGTCAATGCTGCTAGGAGCGGATATTTCCCGGGGAACCGCACAAAACGACAGGATATGAGTACAACAAGAAGCATCCGATTAAGCTTACTCGGATGCTTCTTTGTATGGATGACCGGTTCAATGGAAAATAAAAACAGAGCCTCAGCTGCGCTTCATCCTATTAATTTAATGCCGCTAATTAATATCAGACTTGCAATAATTGTGCGCAGAATATTGGTCGGTGCCTTGGTGGATAGCATGCTGCCGATAATGACGCCGGGAATGGAACCGATGAGAAGATTGAGGACGAGTGTATAATTCACATTCCCCATACTTGCGTGCAGAATACCTGCTGTTGTCGCAAGGAAGAAAGCGTGAGCGATGTCTGTTCCTACGAGCTGAGCAGGGATCATACGGAAAAAGTAAAGCATCGCAATGGCATACAGGGAGCCAGATCCAATGGATGTAAGCCCGACAACGAAACCCAGTACAGCACCAATTGTGATGGTTAGTCCTCGTTTCTCCTCCAAAGATTTGAGCTGCCAGCGATTTTCTTTGATCTTGTGGCCGAAGAAAACCTTAAACAAGGTTGCAATCGCTACTAGAATCAAGACATAACCAAGGGCATGCTTAATAATGATCTCCTGATTATGAAAGAACGAATTGAATAATTTCAAAACAATAACGGCTGCGATTACACCTGGAATACTACCCATAGCTAACATTTTAACCAGCTTGAAATCAATCGTTTTCTGCCGCCAATGCTGAATCGTGCCAAAAAGCTTTGTAATCGAATTATAAAGAAGGTCTGTTCCCACGGCAATTGAAGGATGAATACCAATCAGGATCAAAATAGGGGTGAGCAGCGAAGCTCCGCCTACACCAGTCAATCCGACCATAAAACCAACCAATACACCCATAAATAAAACTGTTAAAGTCATGTTGTCATGTCCCCAATCTAATTACCCACTAACCATATTGGATTAATTTTATTACAGAGAAAAGCATTATGTAAAGGAAATTTTTTAACTTGCTTATTATTTGACTTCATCATGCGCTGAGCATGCTATTCATCCATTCTGGAATCAGTTACAATATATGGATGTGAAAAAATCAGCATGTAGGGAGGGGACATCCATGAGAAATCGAACAACGGTTATGGTGAGTATTGTTTTGGCGGTATTAGTGTCGTCTATCGATACCACGATTGCGAATACCACCATGCCGATTATAGTGAAAGAAATTGGTGGCAATGACCTGTATGCATGGGCATTTACCTCTTATATGGTCCTTTCTACTGTACTAGCTCCACTAGCAGGCAGACTTTCTGACCTATTTGGGCGGAAACGTATCTTTGCAGCAGGTATACTTCTGTTTCTTTTCGGATCTGTTCTTTGCGGTTTATCTCAGAGCATGCTGCAGCTGATCCTGTTCAGAGCCATTCAAGGGATTGGTGCAGGGGTGATGATGCCTTTTCCTGCCATCATTGCGGGAGATATTTATCCAGTGGAGCAGCGAGGTAAAGTTCAAGCGTATTTTACCGGGATGTGGGGGTTATCTGCGATTTTAGCGCCTCTACTGGGCACGTTCTTCGTTACCTACCTGAGCTGGCGGTGGATTTTTTTCGTCAATATACCGGTATGTATCATTGCACTTCTTGCCTTGCAGCCGTATAAGGAAGTGTATCAACCGAAGAAAGCAGTGGTCGATTATGGCGGAGCTATTTTGTTTGCCTGTGGAATATCCTTATTGCTGCTTACAACAGCAGTTGAGCATTATAGCTACATCTATGGTGCGCTAGGGGGGATATTTATGATTGCTTTCTTTTTTTATGAGAAAAGACATCCTGCGCCAATTGTTCCGTTAAACCTACTTCGCAATCGTCCGGTGGCCATAATGATTGCAAGCTCCTTTCTCAGCTGCGCGGCTCTCTTTGGGACTTCTAGCTTCATTCCTCTCTTCTTGCAAAATCAAGGCTACTCGTTGTTTGTCAGTGGTATTGCTCTTCTGAGTACATCCATTGGGTGGATGGCCGTTGCTGTGCCTGGTGGAAATTGGGTGCTTCGCTATGGATATAAACGGCTTTTAGTTATAGGTAATATGATACTCGTTATTACAGCAGCCTTATTTTATTTCATACACGAAGGTACTCCATTCTGGTACACGTTTACCGCACTAACGGCGCTTGGTCTTGCTTATGGAATAATTTTCACCATTACTACAATCGGTTCACAGCAGCTTGTAGAAGCGAACCAGAAGGGGATTTCCACCTCGCTTCAGCTCTTTGCACGGAATATTGGAACAGCGGTCAGCGTAACCATCATGGGGGCAATCCTTACTAAATCCAGCGTCTTTTATACGGGTATTCACGGCATGTTCGTATTTGGACTTTTGGCAAGCTTACTTTCATTGGCCATGCCGTTTGCTATTCGCTCGGTGTCCAATCTGAAAAGCCAGAAGACGGAGTAACATCCGCATTCTGGCTTTTTTCATAAAGCATTTGGACTAGCATTATCATCATGGATCATATAACTCTTTTCAAATAGCTCGGCTGTAAGTGGAACAGATAATAAGTATCCTTGTATATGTTGACAACCAACTCTCTCTAAAAAAGTGAGCTGTTCATGAGTTTCTACACCTACAGCAATGACACTCAATTTTAAACTATATGACATGGCCATAATAGCTTCAATGATAGAAGAATCAGAAATAAAGGTAGAGATGTCTTTAATGATCGATTTATCAATTTTCAAAGTATCGACTGGATACTTATGTAAATAACTTAAAGAAGAATAACCAATTCCGAAATCATCGATGGAGATTTTAACTCCCTCACGCTTTAAAGCATAAAGCTTTTCCATACAGCTGAGGCTGTTATTCATCAATGCACTTTCGGTAATTTCAAGTTCTAAGTACTTTGCTTCCAGCTCATTTTGATGCAGAATATCAAGAATCATTGTCACCAAATCTTCTTGATGAAACTGAACAGCGGATATATTGATTGCAATAGGAACAGGCTCCATACCTGCAGCTTGCCATTTATTCATTTGTACGCAGGCCGTTTGTAATACCCATTTTCCAATTGCAATAATTTGTCCGGATTCTTCTGCAATAGGAATAAATTCCTTCGGCGAGACGCTTCCTAACTCATGGCTATCCCACCTAAGTAAAGCTTCAACGCCGATGATTGTGCCGGTAGGAATATGGAATTTGGGTTGGTACATCAGGTAAAGCTCATTTTGTTCTCTGGCTGTCCGAAGGGATTGTTCACAGGCACTTCTCCTCGAATGAATGACACTCAGTTCCTGTTCATAAAAATGATAATGGTTTCCTCCACGTTCTTTGGCCCGATACATCGCTTGATCGGCATTTTTCAGTAAAACCTCCGGATCTTCTCCATCGATAGGATACAAAGAGATACCAATACTGGTGGAAACAAAAATATTTCGCCCGTCGATTTGGAAAGGAGCTTCCAATTGTTGAATGATTTTCTCCGCTTGCACAGCTGCTGACTTCCGATTTCCGAAAGGGAACAAAATCACAAATTCGTCGCCACTTAGTCTGGAGACAATGCTTTGTGCAAACAAGCTTTCTGAGAGCAATGCGGAGAACTTTTGCAAAACAAGATCTCCTAAGTGATGGCCTAAGGTATCGTTGATGTGCTTAAACCGATTTACATCAAGGAAAAGTAGCGCTAAGCTTTGCTTATGTTGTTTGGCGTTGTTTAACGCATCATGGAAAAGCTGATTGAACTGGTTGCGATTCGGCAAACCTGTCAGAAGATCAAAGTAAGCTAGCTGCTGTATCATTACTTCAGATTTCTTTTTTTCAGTCAGATCGCGAAGATAAGCTGTATAGACAAGCTTTCCTTTATACGGAGTGCTCGTAATCGTTATTTCTGCCGGAAATACGCTGCCATCCGATCGAAATGCTTTCAATTCGATTCGCTTACCGATAATCGTCTCGTCTTTAGCCGTGAACAGCAGATTTAAGAAGGTTGTCTCCTGGCCATCTTTTTCAAAAAGAAAATCAATTAACGTAAGCCCTAGAGCTTCTTTGCGTTCGTATCCAAAAATGGCTTCTGCCGCAGGATTAAACGCAATGATCTTCCCACTTGAATTAAGCAACATGATACAATCGATAGCAGACTCTAAAAGGGATGCTTTGAGTGCTGTTTGGTTAGTAAAGGATATGTAAAGAGCAGTTATTGAAATAATGAACGTTAGCAGTATGAGGTAAATAGGATAACTATCTATTAGCGTAAGATGCATGAATCAACCTCATTTCGTATAAATAAAAAAGTTCATCCCGAATGAAAGGATGAACTCCTTGACTCGGTAACCTGTCGTCCATAGCATCCAATTAGGGGTGCCTTAGGTCATGGCTTTGCGTCGCATTGTTTCCAATGGTTTGCTTTTGACGATTCTATATATGTAGTTCAAAAGGCACTAGTTAATGATGTAAAAAGCTTATATACCAGTTAATACGCCTCATTATAATTAGTTAAAAATGACGTGTCTATAGCGGTATTTACATATAATTAGCGAAAAATGTCGAATTCAACTAAAAAAAATTAATAATGCTAATTTCTTAAAATTTCTATAGTTCTAGAGATGGATAGGTGAGGTTTAATGAGTATATCAAGTCAAGTTCGAGGCATTATTTTTGATATGGATAATACACTGCTGAGGTCTAGCATTAATTTCCAAATGATGAAAAAGCAAGTGGCGGACTACCTTACAGAGAATGATTTACTGCCAGTTGGTTTCCCGATTCAAGAGCATACCACATCAACCATGATTGAGCATGTGAAAGCGAATGGGATACCTGAAGAGTCCTATAATGAAGTAATGAATATGGTCGTTCAACATGAACTAATAGGCATGGAGGGTGCAGGACTGGAATCCCATGTTTCCGAGCTTCTAAATGTTTTAATGACGGGCTATGTCCTGGTTATTGTTACAAATAATTCATACAAGGCCGCAGTACATGCGTTGGAAACGACTGGAATTCATCCATACTTTGATTTGATCATCGGAAGAGAGCAGATGAATGCCATGAAACCATCTCCCTCCGGGTACTTAGCCGCTAAGCAGCATTTTCCACAAATTCTTGAGAACGAATGGATATCGATCGGTGATTCGTGGATAGATGGCAGAGCATCCGTTGATGCAGGAGTTCCCTTTATCAGCTATGGGCCAAACGGACATCTGATGAAGGAGAAGGGAATCACCCCTATAACGCATATTGACAGCTTGCTTAAGTTGTTAGATTATGTGTAGATAATGTAAAACGAAAGTAGTGAATAAAGATGTTAGTGAATGTGAAATTCCGACTTAACGAAATTGAAATACAAGAACTGCTGAGTTACAGCGTTTTCCCCGATCCGGAGGCGCTGCAACCTGTCATTGAGCGTTATGAAAATGATGCTAATCTATGGTTGTTTGGATATGAATCCGAAGGTATCTTGGTGGGCATCATCGGCTTTGAGCTCAGTGATAATCAGGAGATGACGATCACTCATCTGGCCGTTGAACCGGAGAGCAGAGGGGTAGGCTTTGGACGGGGAATTATCCTTGAAATTATTGAAGATATGCACCCTGTTCGAATCGTGGCTGAAACGGATGAAGAGTCAGTCCAATTTTATCGGAATATTGGGTTCGTTATTCGCAGCCTTGGGGAGAAGTATCCCGGTGTTGAGCGTTTCCTATGTACCTATGAGGTAGAAGAAGCGGAAGAGGATTAAAGCGGCAGGTATGGATAAAATTATTGCTGAGAAGCAAAGACAATTAGACGAATGGGCGAAAACGAACAAAAAATAAGCCTTAAATAAGGAGAGAGCTGCATTCCACGCTTTGGCGTAGGTTGCGGCTTTTTCATTCTCCGAGCAACATCGGTAAGATTACTTTTGGGCCTTGGACTAAAGTAAGTGTCATGTTAGGAGGCTTTTCGCATATATTGTGTTAGATTATTAACTTAAAAAAAAGACTGAAAGCGATTTCGTTTCGTCATTTTAAGTGACAAAATTCACAATGCTGACAAGCTCAGATCCGTTTGCTGTCGAATGTGCAAGCAAGTTTCCTAAGAAATAGGAGGGTGCAGAGATGCTGCATATAGTCGTTTGTATTAAGCAGGTACCTGACTCTAGAGAAATTCGCATTGACCCCAAAAATAATACGTTAATTCGCCAAGGTGTCCCAAGTATCGTGAACTTCTATGATATGCATGGGCTGGAAGAGGCGCTCCGTATTAAGGATGAACAGGGGGCAAGGATTACAGTAGTCACAATGGGACCTCCGCCAGCGGAGAAAGGATTAAAGGAATGCATCTCCCTCGGGGCAGACGATGCTGTGTTGGTGACGGATCGCGGCTTCGCGGGAGCGGACACGCTGGCGACATCGTACGTTGTTGCCCGAACCATCCGTAAAATTGCTGAAACGTGGGGACCGGTGGATATCGTTTTTTGCGGCAAACAAACGCTGGACGGCGACACGGGGCAAGTTGGGCCAGGCGTCGCATGCCGATTGGATTTGGAACAGCTTACTTATGTAAACAAAGTTGTTGATGTGGATGAAAAGCGGCGAAAAGTTCGTGTGCATCGGCTCTTGGAAGATGGCATAGAAGTCGTTGAGACAAGCATGCCGGTGCTGATCACGGCGCTGAAGGAACTGAATAAGGTGAGACGAGCATCGCTGCCCGGTATGATTCGGGCTGCGCGTTATAAGCCGACTGTTTGGACGACAGCTGATTTTCCGGATCTTGAAAGAGCGAAAATCGGGCTAAAAGGCTCACCAACGATCGTAGCCAAAACATGGGTGCCCGAGATAAAAGCGGTTAAAACGCACATGATCGCGTTTGATTCACCAGAAGAAGCCGCTGCTCAGCTAGCCGATCAGCTCATGACGAAAGAGATGCAGACTTTGTTAGACTGGTCTTCATGAAAGAAAAGCAGGGGTACTACCTAAACTCTGAATCACCGTTATGGGAATGGAGGAAGACACGATGACAAATGAACAAACACACGACCAGCCTGAAGCGTCGATGCCCGATTGGTCGGCATATCGGGGGGTATTAATCGTTGTAGAGCAGCGAGATGGAGCTGCGAAGAAGGTTTCCTGGCAGCTGCTGGGCGAAGGCAAGAAGCTGGCCACGAAGCTTGACGCGCCGCTCATGGCGCTTGTGATCGGTGAGAATGTGGCTCACCTCGCCGATGAAGCCGTGCATTACGGCGCGGACAAGGTGTTCCTATGCGAAGCACCTGAGCTTCGCACCTACCGGACTCGGCCATACAGCCGTGTCTGCTTGAAGCTGATCGAGGAAGCGAAGCCTGAGATCGTGCTGTTCGGCGCGACAGCGACGGGCCGCGACTTGGCAGGTGCGATAGCGACACACCTGCCGACGGGGCTGACGGCCGACACGACGCAGCTCGACGTGGAGCCGCCGCCGTCAAGGCTGCTGCTGGCCAGCCGGCCGGCTTTTTCCGAGAAGATGATGGCCACCATCCTCTGTAAGCAGTACCGGCCGCAGATGGCGACGGCGCGCGCCGGGGTGTTTCAGGCGCTGCCGAAGGACGCGACGCGCCAAGGCGAAATCATTCGCATCGAGGCGACGATGCGAGAGGAAGAGATTGCCGCGCAGGTGCTCGACTTCCTGCGCGAAACAGGCAAGCTCAATCTCGAGGATGCCGAGATTATCGTGGCAGGGGGCCGCGGACTTGGCGGGCCTGATGCTTTCGGGCTGCTCGCCGAGCTAGCGGATGCGCTCGGCGGCGTCGTTGGCGCATCGCGTGCCGCGGTCGACGCGGGCTGGATCGGGCATGAGCACCAGGTTGGTCAAACCGGTGCCACGGTCAGGCCGAAGCTATACTTCGCCATCGGCATTTCCGGTGCAGTTCAGCATACCGTAGGTATGAGCCATGCGGACGTCGTCGTCGCGATTAACAAAGACGACAAAGCGCCAATCTTCCAATTTGCACATTACGGCATAGTAGGCGATATGTTCAAAATTGTTCCTGCCATTACGAATGAGATAAGGAAGCGTCGAACTTTATTTGGCATCCAACGAGCAAGTACTGAAAGCTCCTTGCCGTCCTACGATTTGAAGACAGGGGTTAACGTGGCTCTTGAAAGGAGTGAAGCCAAGTGAACGAGAAATTTGACGCGATTGTTGTTGGCGGTGGTCCGGCGGGTGCAGCAGCCGCTTTGACGATGGCACGTGCAGGATTATCCGTTGTGTTGTTGGAGAGGGGCGAGTTCCCCGGAGCCAAAAACATTTTCGGAGGTGTCCTATACCGTAAGCAAATCGAAGAGCTTGTACCCGAATTTTGGAAAGAAAAAAACTTTCCCATGGAGCGTTACATTGTGGAGCAGCGCATCTGGATGATGGGCAAAGAATCCATGGTCACCTTCGGGCACCGCAATGAAGCTTACAAGGAGCCTTACAATTGCTTTACGGGACTGCGGGTTAAGTTCGATCAGTGGTTCGCGGACAAAGCCGTTGCTGCTGGGGCCATCCCTATTTACGAAACCGTTGCACTCGATGTAATTCGCGAAGGTAATAAGGTCGTTGGTGTTCGTACCGATCGAGATGACGGCGATTTGTACGCCGATGTTGTCGTCATTGCCGATGGGGTAAACTCCTTGCTCGGGAAGGCGATGGGCATTCACAAAGAATGGATGCCGGACGAAGTTTCATTGGCTGTGAAAGAAGTAATTGCCCTTCCTAGGGAGAAAATCGAAGATCGATTCGGACTCGAAGGTGACGAAGGCGTTACGATTGAGTTTATGGGCGAGACCACGCTAGGTATGGCGGGCATGGGTTTTCTATACACGAATAAAGAAACCATTTCACTTGGCGTAGGCGTTATGGTCAATCATTTAAGGGACAAAAAGGTGAAGCCTTATGCGGTCCTCGATGCGGTTAAGCAGCACCCTATGATTCGGAAATTGATTCAAGGGGGAGAAACGAAGGAGTACTCCGGGCACTTGATTCCCGAGGGAGGCTTTCACTCGATCCCGTCGTTGTCGGGAGATGGCTGGTGCGTCTGTGGGGATGCCGCGCAGTTAATCAACTTTGTGCACCGCGAAGGAACGAATTTAGCCATGACCTCTGGTCGACTGGCCGGCGAGGCGATTGTTGAGGCCAAAGCACAAAGTGATTTTTCAGCTGCTTCACTCAAAGCCTACGACCAAAAAATTCGCGAATCCTTTGTTCATAAAGACTTACAGAAATACAAAGGCATGCATCAATTCCTCAAAGAGCAGGACCCAGAGTTATTGTTCGACAAGCTGCCCAGAGCGCTGAATGAAGCGGCTTACAACATGTTCCTCGTGGATGGGATTACCAAAGCGGATAAGCAAAAAATGGCCATGAAGCTCATCAAAAATGCCGCAGGCGGTACGGTAAACCTGATGAAGCTAGGCTACAAAGGATGGAGGGCGATGAACGGATGAGCCAAAGTGACATTTCAGATAAGCTATTTACCATTCGTTATAAATGCGATGATAAGTCGCACCTCGTAATCAAGGATACGCAGACCTGTTTAAATTGTGTAACGAAGGATTGCAATTATTTCTGTCCCTCGGACGTCTATGAATGGGAAAAGAAACTCAAAATTACAACTGTTGCTTTTGAGAATTGTATCGAATGCGGCACCTGCCGAATTGCGTGTCCATCCTACAACATTGATTGGGTCTACCCCAAAGGCGGCTATGGCATGACTTATAAATTTGGCTAAAAATGATAAATACGAAAACGGAGCTAGGGCTATTTCGAGCCTTGGCTCCTATTTCTATGCATCTAAAACTACATTCCTCCATATGTAGGTGGTAATTCTCCATAGTTTTGTTCGCGAAGGGATATGATAATAGGAGGTAGGAGGGATATCATGCGAATTACATTTGAACCAACTCAAGGATTATTTCATTTACAAAACAAGCAAATGAGCTATGTTATTCAACTAATCAATTCCGCTTACCCAGCCCATGTTTACTGGGGACGCCCCATCCGATCAGGTCAATTGGCTTCGATCCTCCAATTTCAGGAGAGATGTTCGTTCTCACCAAATCCTGTTCCCGAAGATCGCAGCATTTCTTTCGATACATTACCTCAAGAGTACCCGGCATACGGTACAAGTGATTATCGGGAGCCTGCTTATCAAGTTGCTCTTCCTGATGGATCTACAATTTCTGAGCTCATCTATGACAAGCATCGAATCTACCAAGGAAAACCAGGGCTCGAGGAGCTTCCTGCGACATATGTAGAGCAAGATGATGAAGCGGAAACCTTAGAGCTTGAACTCGTTGATTCTGTCATTGGCCTTCGGGTCATTCTTACCTATACGATATTTGAGCAGCATGCAGCGATGACTAGATCGGTACGTTTCGTAAATGAAGGATCCGGAGATCTAAAGCTGCTTCGAGCGCTTAGTATGAGCCTTGATTATCAGCATAGCGATTTTGATCTTCTTCAGCTTTCAGGTAGTTGGGTTAGAGAACGACATATCGAGAGAAGACCCTTAGCGCCAGGTAAATTGACTGTAGAAAGTCGCCGCGGATCGAGTAGTCATCAGCACAATCCTTTTGTTGCACTGCTTTCCAAGGACGCTAATGAAGATCATGGCGATGTGTATGGTTTCAGCCTTGTTTATAGTGGCAATTTCGCTGCCCATGCAGAGGTTGAGCCGTATGGTTCAGCACGTGTATCCATGGGTATTAATCCATTTGATTTTGGCTGGTTGCTTGAGCCGGGACAACATTTTCAAACGCCTGAAGCTGTAATGGTTTATTCAAACGCTGGTCTAGGGGACATGTCAAGAACGTATCACAAGCTTTACCGTACTCGGCTTTGCCGCGGTGAATTCCGTGATCGGACAAGACCTGTGCTCGTGAATAACTGGGAAGCAACCTATTTTCAATTTAATGCGGATAAAATCGAAAGCATCGCCAGTGCCGGCAAAGAGCTTGGCATCGAGCTATTCGTTCTTGACGATGGTTGGTTCGGCAAAAGAGACAGCGATAACAGCTCCTTGGGAGACTGGGTCGTTGATAAAGCCAAACTGCCGGGTGGACTAGAGGACCTCGTCTCTAGAGTCAATGGGATGGGACTTGAGTTTGGGCTGTGGTTTGAACCAGAAATGGTTTCTCCAGACAGTGACTTATACCGAAAACACCCAGACTGGTGCCTACATGTACCGAATCGCAGACGCACAGAAGGTCGTCAGCAATTAATAATGGATTTTTCACGTGCAGATGTTTGTGTTGCGATCACGAGAATGATTAGTGATATCCTAAGCAGCGCGCCGATCACTTACGTCAAATGGGATATGAACCGTAATATGACCGAAATTGGCTCCGCTGCGCTGCCTCCGGAAAGACAACGAGAAACCGCTCATCGCTACATTCTTGGGTTGTACCGCGTTCTTGAAACATTGACGACCAAGTTCCCGCATATTTTGTTCGAGAGCTGCTCCGGTGGCGGTGGCCGGTTTGACCCAGGCATGCTGTACTATATGCCGCAAACGTGGACAAGCGATAACACAGATGCCATTTCCCGTTTGAAAATTCAGTATGGGACGAGCATCGTTTATCCTGTTAGTACAATGGGAGCGCACGTATCCGCCGTACCTAATCATCAAGTTCACCGTGAGACATCTCTGGAAATGCGCGGCGATGTTGCGATGTCCGGCAACTTTGGTTACGAACTCGACCTAACCAAGTTTAGCGACGAGGAAAAAGAAATCGTTAAAAAGCAAATTGCCGATTATAAACATATCCGCCCGCTCGTCCAATTCGGCGACATGTACCGCTTACTCAGTCCATTCGAAGGCAACGAAACTGCTTGGATGATCGTTTCTGAAGACAAGACTCAAGCTATGGTCGCTTACTTCCGCGTGCTCGCTGAGCCCAATGCACCTCTCAAAAGGCTGCGGCTCAAAGGACTTAACCCATCCTTCGATTACCAAATCGCAGGCTTGCAAGGTGAGTACCCTGGCGATCATCTTCTCTACGCCGGACTGCCAGTCTCTGGTCTCCATGGAGACTTCCAAAGTAAAATTTGGCTGCTCGAACACAAGCCATTATAAACCAGTAAAAAAACACTGACTTCTTAACTGAGGTCAGCGTTTTTTCGTTTCACGGAATTCGGAGTTGGAGATAACTATGTACACTATCCCTTTAGCTCAGATAGCTGGAACTCTGGGGTGGTCCTGAACCACTATTCCCTTGACTCAGTTAGAAGTGAATCCAGGTTTTCCAAGACTATACTATAGGAGCGCATAGGGAACGCTCTGACCCCACAATCACTTGGACTACCTACATGCTTTTTAAGCAAAATTGTAGATATCACAGAATGACATAGCTGAAAAAGTAGAAAAGGGTTGTATACCACTGAAAACTATAAGAGGTATGTCTAGCGTTTGTAGATACCACAGAAACTATGAATAGCAAAGCGTATAGTTCAATTGCGCTTTTCATTTTAAACGCTGAGCTGGCTTCTTATTTGTTTTAGTTTACGATATGATAAGGATATACATAAATTCTATTTTTTTATCACGAAGGGAGATTCATTCGATATGCTGCAGAGACCTGGTAGTGAGGAATACTCACCCTATTTTACTGGTTATATTAGTCAAGTTCCGGAAGGCGATTATTTGTCCTTCTTACACAGTCAATTAGACGCTGTTGTCGCTTTGTTTTCACCGATTAGTGATGAGCAAGGGCTTTATCGATATGAGCCGGGGAAGTGGAGCTTGAAGGAAGTTTTGGGGCATATGACAGATACGGAGCGGATTATGAGTTATCGGATGCTGCGTATTGCTCGTGGAGATACAACGAATTTACCAGGATTTGATCAGGATTTATTCATCACAAATACTAACTTCGACGAACTATCGATCGAGGATTTGTTAAACGACTTTAAAGCCGTTCGTCAAGCTACATTTTCTCTGCTAAAAACAATCTCAGAAGCAGCCTGGTCTCGTAAAGGGGTAGCTAGTAACAATGAAATCTCTGCCCGCGCGCTTGCCTATGTGATAGCTGGTCATGCTCAGCATCATCTTGGCGTCGTCCAACAAAAATACAATTACTAAAAAAAACGAGAAGTCCTGAGGACTTCTCGTTTTTTTTAGTAAAGGGATAATGCAAGGGAGTCACGCTCATTAAAAGAATGGAGAATCGCTTCACAACCTACGATCTCAATACTAATGATAGAGTCCAAACATTTCTTAATCGTTGCTCTTCCTTTGGTCACTTTCGCTTCGAGTGCGGATTTCAACAAATTGAATTTCTTTTTATTTTTCTCATCTGAGTAGACTGGCACTGGTTTGTTGTGAATTGTAATAAACATTTTCATCATTTTTCACCATCCTAGGAATTGGATATAGGTCTAGCATATATGAATATTATTAAATTAACCTTAAAATAGTTTTACAATTTTGAAACAAAACCATATATTTCAATGTATTTTTACTTCTCATAAGCTTATACGGGTGAGAAAGAAGAAATGTTTCACTCTTAGATAGCATTTCTTGAAATATTTGTGAATTCGATCATTTTTTAATTTTGCTGAGCGTTTTGGCGAAAAAGCTTGGGGGATATCCCAAATCTATGTTTAAATGCTCGGTGAAAGTAGGGGTAGCTGCCGAAACCGCAGCTTAGGGCGATTTGTTCCAGGGACATGGAACTATCATGCATGCGTTCCACAGCACTGGATAAGCGCACTTCAAGGGCATATTGGATCATGGTTTTGCCAAAGCATTCTTTGAACAAATGAACCGCGCGGGAGACGCTGAGTCCAACATGGTTGGCAACATCATCTACTTTAAAAGTAGCAGTAGCTTGTGCTTCAATGAATCTTTTCATACGTGTCCCGGTAAATGGGCGGCCTTGTAAAGAGACGGTTTCCGTTGCTGCACGCTCTACATATAGGCAAAGTGCTTGCAGCAAATAGCCGCTAAGCTCGTGGTTCTCTTCTTCCATTCTTCGCTTCTCGAGAATAAGCTGCCGCCATAGCGAAATTAACCGAGCATCTAAGTCGATGCGCGTACAAGTTTGTTTGAGGCTGCGCTTCCACCATGCATCGATCCAAGGGCCTTTACAGAATACGTAGTAGTCTCCACTGGCGATTTTACTGCTAGGTTGATCCAACGTGTGTTCGATACGAAGTTCATAAGGTTCTCCCGGTTGAAAAAGGAGTAAATGACCAGCTTCCACTCGCTGCATATGGCCATCCACTAGAACCTCGGAAGTGCCTTCTGTTTGTAAACGGAAAAGATAAGAATTGAGACCTGATTTGGTACTCACATTAAACGGTTCCATATGAAAAGAATAGCCGCAGGTTAAGACCTCAGTTTCCATTGTTTTCACCTTTCATAGCCAAATAAGAGATGTTTTGATTATATCGTGAATGGTCATATAAGGCTATGATCCATTATACTAATTCTATCGTGTTTGATTTATCAAAATATGGATGATAAGAAAAGAGGAGAACAAATGGGACGTTTAGGAATTGGCCTGCAATTGTATACATTAAGAGATGATATGGAGAAAGATCTGGAAGGCACACTTCGTCATGTAGCGAAGTTAGGATATGAAGGCGTAGAATTTGCTGGGTATTATGGTAAGCCTGCTGCAGAGCTCAAACAGCTGCTGGATGAGCTGGGTTTGAAAGCATTCGGTAGTCACGTAAGTTTAGAGAGATTTCGTAAAGATCTGCAAGGGGAACTTGACTACTTGAAAACAATCGGTGCAAAATACGCAATCTGCCCGTATGTTGGTGCTGAGGAACGCGAGTCAGCAGATCAATGGAAAGCACTAATTGCTGAATGCCAGGCGATTGCCGTAGAAACGAATAAACAAGGTTTGCAATTCCTTTACCACAATCATGATTTCGAATTTCATTATAAAGTGAATGACGAGTTCGTCTTTGATGCGATGTTTGCCAAAACAGGTGAAGATGCAATTAACGTAGAGATGGACGTTTGTTGGGTTCAATTCGCTGGTCAAGATCCACTTGCCTACATAGCAAAATATGCAGGCCGATTACCGCTGCTTCATTTCAAAGATTTCACGAAAGATGCAGAAGGTAAATTAGTAACCCTAGAGCTGGGCTTAGGCGATGTTCCTTTGGAAAAAGTGATTAAAGCTGCTGAGCAAGCAGGCGTGGAATGGCTTGTTGTTGAGCAGGATCACTGCCAGAAGCCACCACTTACAAGTGTTGAGAATAGCTTGAACTGGGTCAAAGAGCATTACACGAATGTTCATAACTAACAATTAAAAGGAGAATTAATAAATATGAGTAAAATTAAGGTAGCCGTAGTAGGTTGCGGTTCTATAGCTAAACATAGACACATTCCGGAATATGCTTGGAATTCGAATGTTGAACTCGTTGCTTTCGTTGATCCTGTTCTGGAGAGAGCGGAGCACTTTGCACAGCTGCACGGCGGCAAAGCATACAGCAGTTATACCGAAATGTTGAAGCAGGAGAAAGTGGATGCAGTTAGTGTATGTACACCGAACTTTCTCCATGCGGAAGTATCCATTGCCGCTGCAAATGCAGGCGCTCATGTATTGGTTGAGAAGCCAATGGCGTCAACGGCAGAAGAAGCAGAGGCAATGATTGAAGCGGCAAAGAAAAATGGCGTGTTTTTGATGGTTGGTCACAACCAACGCCTGATGCCTCCACATGTCAAAGCCAAAGAAATTCTGAACTCCGGCAAATTGGGTAAAGTGCTGACATTCCGTACATCGTTCGGACATCCAGGTCCGGAAGGATGGAGCGTGGACGGACGCGAAAGCTGGTTCTTTCGTAAAGAGGAAGCAACGATGGGTGCGATGGGCGATCTTGGCGTACACAAGTCAGATTTAATTCGTTGGTTGCTTGCTGATGAGGTTGCACAAGTAGCTGCTTTCGTCGGTACCCTGCATAAAGAAGGTACAGATGTTGACGATAACGCGACTTGCTTGCTACGCATGAAAAGCGGCGCAACTGGTTCACTAGTCGCTAGCTGGACTTATTATAAAGGTCAAGACAACTCAACCGTGTTATGGTGCGAGAATGGTGTCATCAAAATTGATACCGATCCGAATGACCAAGTCATCGTTGAGCTTCGTGATGGTACGGTTGAACGTTATAAAGTCGGACAAATCGCAACGAACGAGAAACAAACGCATAGTGGCGTTATTGATGAGTTCGTAACGAGCATTCTGGAAGGTCAAAAGCCGCGTATTTCCGGCGAAGAGGGACTTCGTTCCTTACAAGTCATCCTTGCAGCCTTCGAATCCGAAGCAACAGGGAAAGTTATCTCTCTGTAATAAAGGTCATAGGATAAAAGAAAGCTCATCCATTCGTGGATTGAGCTTTCTTTTATCCTTGGAGTTTGAATTCCTCATTCATATCGCTTCCTAAATTAGAAAAACCCCTTGTTCTCTTATTAGAGAAAAGGGGTCTTTGCGTCCAATTTTGCTTAACGCCCACCAATTTCGATAGGCAATGTGTTTGATTTACCAACGATAGTTTCCTTTGAATCTTTCACATTTACTTGAATGTCCCAGATTCCAGCCTTGAGTAAATGGCCTTCAACCTTGGCAGTCAGTGTATGTTCATCTTGCCATGTGCTTGGAACAGCTTTGCCATTTAAGGTAACATAGCCAAGGGCTGGGATATTGCTTCCCCTCACCGTTAGGGTTACACTTGAACGTCCAGATAGATCCTGGGTATCTGATTCGACTTTATCAAGAAGGATCGGTCCAAATCCGAGCATATACTTAGAATCTATAATGGGAATTTTATAATCCTTGTAAGCATGTCGATCGCCGAAAATGATATCATACTGCAAAGTCTCGTAATCCTTGAGGTCCTGTTCATTAATATTCATTGCCTCATAATGATCTTTCGGTGGTATGACAGGAATTTTTTTTGAAAGTTGACTTAAATAATCGGTATAAAAGCTGCCTTGTTGATTGGATAATTCAATGAGATAAGGGCCTAAGAAAGAAGGGCTAATATTTAATGTATCTTTGCGCCCTTGGTCAAAATTGTTCCATACGACGAGCGGAACACTGTACATCTTTTTCAGGAAATCAGGATCGTCTTTGCCGCTAATAAACTTAGTGTCAATGTAAGTAGCATAATCATCACCGAGTGCTGGCAAGTGGTCTCCCCAGAAAGCGATAATTGTTGGTTCACCTTTTTTCTCGTAGTATTCAACTAATTCCTTCAACATGTTATCCGCGGAATTGATACCTTGGGCAAGTGTCTCGAGCATACCTTGAGAAGAAGGGGATATATGGCCAGTAACATCAATTGTATTCTTTGGAAACTTTCCAGGGAAAAAATGGAAATGATTTTCCATTGTATTTGCAAATACAAAATCAGGTCCGTCGCTTTGGTTGGTTGCATGTATAATATTGGAAGCAACTTCGCTGTCTGCGATATAAGGACCAGAATAGTTAGGCTTGAAGTATTCGATTGGAATAAACTTGGAGAAGCCAAAGTACTTATATATTTTATTGCTGTTAAAATACCAATTGTAGAATGGACTTATCGCTGTTGATGTGTAGCCTTGTCGGGCATAAATACTCGCCAAGGAATCTACTTCATTCGTAAGGAATTGATTGTAGGCGATAGAACCTTGCGGCAGAAAACGCATGGAGTTACCTGTCAAAACCTCAAACTCGACATTGGCTGTACCCCCGCCATACTGCGGTGAAAGCATCGTGCCGCTTGTCCCCGTCTGCTGCAGCTTATGGAAGAATGGAATTGGATCACGGCTGAATTCCACACCTTTGATAACGGTTGGATCCCAGAAAGCCTCACTTAACACGACAATAACGTTTGGTTTTACAGGGTTGTTTGGATCCCCAGCTTTAATCGGCTTAGGTGAATTACTGACAATAGCTTCAACAGCTTTATCATCGTAACCTTCATGTTTATCGGTAAACATCGACTTGGTATTCAGAAACGTTGCTAATGCGTAGCCGTTCTTTTTGGTGTTCTCAACTTGGTTCCATACGGATGCTTTGATACCGCACCATTTCTGAATCGGAAGAGGTAGATCCGTGTAAACCGCAGACAACATAACAATCGCAATGACAGCTAGGATTCCTCGTTCTTTTAGTGCAACCTTTTTCGAGAATAAGGTCGTGCGGTATAATAAAAAATAACTGGCTGTGAGGAAAAGAAGAAGGATTACCAATATTTTAAAGCTTAGAATATTCTGGATATATTTCACCATATCTGACGCTTCGCCGGCCAAGACGATATCCCATGGTGTTAAAGGGACACCTAATATTTTCAATTTTACGCCGCTTATGAGTGCCAAGGTAAGAAGTATACCTGAGATGACCCAATATGCAACTCTTGTTCGGCCAATCATGGCGATGAACAACAATAACAAGCTGATGACGATCCATTCATTGAATAGCAGTTCAAGCAGATGCTTATAACTCCAAGTAATCATTTCTATATAATGCCCGCGGCTCAAAATTTCCATGATCACTACTGGAATTAAGGCAATTAATAATAGTGGCAATCGTTGCCGGGTCAGAAGCAATAAGCGATTAATGTGCTGGTTCATATATTCTCCTATGTCTTTCAAATTAAGAAATTGTAAATGACAACAGCCATCATTATACCATGGCTGAAGGTAATATTCGATGGTATTATATCTAACATTTTTTATAATAAAGTAACAAAGAAAAGTTTTAATAGGCAGGAAAAAGATGGTTTTGTCGAGAAATGTAAGAATAGAAGATAGAGAAATGGAGGGGATTGCATGGCGGAGGAACAAGTTCAATATGTGAAAAAAGCAATGCAAATGCAGCATCGAAGAATGACAAAAAGAGCTTTTCTTCGACGTAGCGTGTTTTTATTTTTAGGTGCTGTGCTTATGTCAATTGGATTGGAGATTTTCTTAGTCCCTAACAAAATTATTGATGGGGGCATCACGGGGATATCCATCATTTTATCTTATCTAACCAATATTCAAGTCGGGATATTTTTGACCTTATTAAATCTTCCATTCCTGTTTATCGGATATAAATTAATAGGAAAAACGTTTGCATTATCTACGTTTTTCGCAATTCTGGTCATGTCCACAGGAACGTATCTGCTACACCCAGTGAAAGAGCTAACCAATGATCCTTTGCTTGCAGCTGTATTCGGCGGCATTATTCTCGGTATTGGAGTAGGTATGGTGATTCGTTTCGGGGGTTCACTCGATGGTACAGAAATTGTTGCGATACTCGTTTCCAAAAAGATACCGTTCTCCGTTGGCGAGATTGTGATGTTTTTCAACCTATTCATTCTAGGCAGCGCAGGCTTTGTATACAGTTGGGATCGTGCGATGTATTCTCTTATAGCTTATTTTATTGCATATAAATTGATTGATGTAACCATTGAAGGGTTTGATGAGTCGAAGTCCGTGTGGATCATTAGTGACAGCTTCAGACAAATAGGTGAAGCTATTCTGGACCGCTTAGGACGCGGTGTCACTTATTTGGAAGGGGAAGGCGGCTTCACGGGAGATAACAAGAAGGTCATCTTCTGTGTAATTACACGGCTGGAGGAAGCGAAGTTGAAATCCATCGTGGATGAGCTCGATCCTGCAGCGTTTCTCGCAGTTGGCAATATCCACGATGTCAAGGGCGGACGTTTCAAGAAGCGGGACATCCATTAGTCCCCTTTGCCGTCTTCGCCCGTTTTATTTCCTCGTTCAAACAATCCTAAGTCTCTGATTTTCTTTGCGGCATCTTTGCTGCTCGGACTACCTAGTTTCTTCAAGATATGCCCCACATGAATTTTGACGGTTCGCAAAGATATGAAAAAGCGGCTTGCAATTTCCGTTTGCGTATGACCTTGATCAATCATTTCCAGAACCTGAAGCTCTGTAGGCGTGATTAGATCGCTGACTTCTTTGATTTTGAATTGGTGCTCTAACCGTTTGAGCCTGCGGAATTCCTCTCGCATCTGTTCAGCTACTGCCGCGTTAATCGAAGATTGACGTGCATGTACGGCTCGAATGATGGTGGGAAGCTCTTCGAATCGGGATTTGATCTGGTAGTCAATAGCGCCGGCTTGAAAGGAACGGAAGATGAAATCTTTCTCCTCCATCGAGGTAAGCATAATCACTTTGACTCCCCATGATAAGAGCGCTTGTTCAGCAAGTCCAATGCCCGCGGGCTCATCTTGCAGCATGATATCCATAAGAACGACATCGGCTCCTGGTTCCGCATTAGCAAATAGTTCCCTTGCTTCTTCTGCTGTTGATACGGTGGCCACCACTCTCAAATCTGGCTGACGATTCAAATAGGCTTTGAGGCCGCGAAGCCAGTCAAGGTCATCCTCAACAATCAAAATACGAATTGGTTCCAAGTAGGAATCCCCCTTTATTTCTTTAGTCGGTTGCCGGGGAATGTTAGAAACACACTCGTGCCTTTCCCTGGCGAACTGCTTAATTCCAAGGCCCCCCCATGTTTCTTCATAACACTATAGCAGTAGGCGAGTCCGAGTCCAAAGTTGCTATGACTGCCACTTTTGGTCGTATAAAACGGTTCTAATACTTGCTTCAGTACGGATTTCTCCATACCTATTCCGTTATCTCTTATTTCCAAAATAATGTTCTTTTTAGCATGAAACGATTTAATTATAAGCTCGCCGCCTTTGGGCATAGCTTCTACCGCATTCATGAGTACATTAGTTAACGTTTCACTAATTTGCATGGGATCAATTTGAAGAATTAAGTTTTCAGGGATGCTCTGGTTCACCTGAACTTTACTTAGGTAAGGTCCAAGAGGAAGAAGGACTTCATTAATAAGCTCCGCTAAATCGACTGCAGATACCCGAAGAGGGAGCTCCTGTGTTTGTTCGTGTACGCGGCTAATCATGTCACGGATATGCATGGAAGCCCCCATAACGACATCGATGTCCTGCATAAGTTCTGGCTGATTCGTTTCCTCGGCATGTTGTTTCATTTTCTCGAGGAACAAACGCATTTTCCCAACATCATTCTTAATCGAATGGTTTAAAATCGCGGTTCCTGATGTGATGGCGCGGAGTGTCGAGTCCAGCTTGCGACGTTCGATGAGCAGACGCATTCCGAGAAAACCGTATTTGAAAAAGGTGAACACGAAAAAAGGCACTACGAAAGCAAGAATCCATACGTGATAGACCCACATACGGTAAAAACCGAAGCTTGGCATAACGTAATTAAGTATGCCTACACAAAGAATAGGCGGAAGGAGGGCTAAGCAGGTGAACAAATGCGTTCGCTTCATAGCCGGAAGCCGTTCTGTTTTGATTACAATGAGTACAGCACCAATGAAAATATAAGGAACAGCCCAGGAGGCTACGATGGGGAAGGTAATGGGCATTTCCTCCGTATAACTGGGTGTGAAAAGTATACAGGCAATAGGAGGAATGAGTAGGCCAATTGGCAGCCACGTCTGAATGGTTGGTTTCTGCCAGGACGCGTTATAACGCAAAGAAAGCATGGCAAATGAATATGGCAAGCCATAGTAAGATATCAGTGAGCTAATGCCCATGATGCGATAAAGTAGAGCACTAATGGATGGGTTGGGTACTGTTTGCTGGACATAGGGGATAAAGGTTTCAGACAAAACAGCAGCAAGACCGCCAAAGCCACCGGTAAAAGCAATAGCGCTCATCCAACGCATTGTACTGGATCGTGGATCAACCATGACAAGCCCCAACGCGATGATCCAGAGTGCAAATAGAACAAAAAGCATGTTTCCTCCGTCAAATGAATCAGATGTTTCTTCTATTGTGGCATGGAGCCAACATTTGCACAAGAGCATCCTTTCCTTCGTGAGTTGGCAGGAAATAGGCGATTATTCTCGAATAAGTGGTTTAGAAGGGAGTGGAACCTTATCGAGGTAAAGAAGCGAAAGTCCTTATCCATTCTGACGATTGTGGGTAAAGTACTATTGACCCTCGTTTTCATTGTTGTGATTACCGTGCTATTATCAATTGCAGCCGCGGTTGTAGCGATTCTGAGGCATCCTGCTCTTGATATTAGTATGGCAGGAGTTGCTGGGGATCCATTCTTTATAAAGGCAGCTTTATGGGCGCAAATTATCGGTTTTATTAGCGGGGTTGTTCTTTCGTATGCCATTTTCGAAAGACGTAAAGGTTGGGCACTTGGACTTCACTCTCACTTGCTTGGCAGAAGATTCGGAGAAGGCTTCGCTGCAGGCGCTTTACTTATTACGATCAGCAGTGCAGGGATTTGGCTGCTGGGTGGGATTAAAATCGTGTCGTTTCAATGGACTGGAACGCTCGGGTTCGAACTGGCGTGGGGTTTTTTACTTTTCGTAGGGGTTGCTGTTAATGAAGAGTTATTCGCACGCGGCTATTTACAAGGGCTGGTGAAGGAACGGTTTGGCGCCATTTCTGGTATAACGGTTTCAACAGTTGTATTTGCCTTTTTGCATACATTTAATCCTGGTATGTGGAGTTCGCCGCTTCCAATCCTAAATTTACTGCTTGCAGGTTTATTGTTCGCCATAAGTCGAGAGTACTCGGGCGGTTTGTGGATGCCGATAGGAATGCACTTGTCTTGGAATTTTTTTCAGGGCTGTATCCTCGGATTTGAAGTATCTGGTACACCGATGTCGTCGCTTATTAAGACCGAGATACAGGGAGCTTCACTTATTTCAGGAGGGGATTTTGGAGCTGAAGGCAGCTTGGTCACCACCTTAATCCTTATACTTGGAATTGTTTTGATATCTACATACTATCAAAGACGTGCTAGGCAAATGCAAATGAATTAAGTAATGCTTAAGAAAACAAGAACGTTATGCTTATGCTTAAGAAGTGAGAATTGCTAATGTAAAACACTAAGGAGGATTCATTATGAGTCAGTACGAGATTATCAACAGCGAGTGGGACGGGGAGTCGACCCTTCGCCTAGTCGACCATCATGCCCACGCCGAGGCCGAAATCATCCCGGCCGTCGGATTGCAATTGTTCCGCTTCGATGTGCGGAACCATGCCTACATCGCGAAGCCAGGCAGCTTGGCTGAGCTTCGCGTCAAGTCTTCTCGCTACGGCGTGCCCATTCTGTTCCCGCCGGGGCGCGTCAAGCTTGCGGCCTTCTCCTTTGAAGGCCGCGAGTATAGTCTCCCCGCGAATCGGGAGCCGGACCACGCCCACGGTGAGCTGCGTGAGCGGCCGTGGAAGGTGATTGCCAGCGGCGCGGATGCCGCTGGCGGGGCTTATGTCTCCGCGGAGTTCGACTTCGCGGAGCATCCGGACATGCTGGCGTATTTTCCACACGCCGCATGCTTTCGCTTCACGTACCGTCTGAAGGACGGTACGCTGTCGCTCAGCGGTGAAATCGCCAACCATAGCGGCCAAACGATGCCGCTATCTCTTGGCTTTCACCCGTACTTCGCGTTCGCGAAGGGCGAAGCCAGCCGCGTGCGGGTCGTGATCCCCGCGGCAGCGGAGTGGCCGCTCAGCGCGGATGGCTACGCGGCGGCGGAGCCATCCGCGCCTTCGCCGCTCACTGCGGCGCTGCAGGAAGGCACGCTCGTCACGGAGCTGCCGAATTATCCAGGCGGCTCGCAGATGCTCAGCATCGAACCGGGCCCGCAAACCTGCGAGCTTCAGTATGAAGCTCGGGGGACCAAGCTCGTGTACGACATGGGAGACAAGTTTCCCATTCATGTGTTATTCACAGCGCCGTGGGCGGAAGCTGTTTCGCTTGAACCTTATACAAGCATCATGAACGTGTTCAACGAAACTTTTTCACCAGAAATTTCAGGTGCTCAAGGATTAGCTGCGGGAGAATCATTCAAATTCAATTGGTCAATTCATATTGAACCCTTGCAGTAACACTCAAAAAAGAGTCAAGTATGAAGGCACATCAACCTTCATACTTGACTCTTTTAATTTTCCATATCATGATGGCTCACCAAGGCTCATAGCTCATACCAACAGACGAATAACCGGCGTAACTGTGCCGGTGCAGCTCCTGAATAAGGCCTTCAATTTGCTTAGATTTGAGCAGTGCACCCCCTCGCGAGGTGTTGTAAGCGTTCAGCTCAACAGTGCCATCAAGTAAATGAAAGTGAGTTCCATCCTGGAGTGCAATCGCAGGTCCTGTCGTACCGTAGTAGGCATGGTAATGGCCAAACCGGATGCCGGATATGCCTTGGTATTGATGGACGTGATTGTCGTAAGCAGTGCCGTTTACATTAAAGGTATATAGACGCAATAAATGATGATGGTTTAATTCATTTGATGTGATTGTTTCAAAAAAATGAACGTGAGCAGGTGGGATACGTGGGTGCATGAAAAACCCCCTCGGCTACAGGATATGCTTCATCCTATTCGAGGGGGGCTAGGGTCATGACTAGGGGAGTGGATAAAGGTTAGATTGGCCGATCTTCATCTTTTTATCATCATGAATACGCACTTCGACTTGATGAGATTTTCCGGTCTCTAATGGTGGGTTCTCCGATAGATCAACATAAAGCGTATCGTCACCATCAAAATTGGATTTAAACGCTACGCCATCAATATAAACATTGCAGGAAGAATAAAAAGGCTTACCAACAACCTGAAGTTTGTTTTCACTTTGATTCACTTTTGTTATAACGGGATCGCCGTACCCCAAAGTATATCCAGGTTGTACAATCGAGTTTTTAATGCCCTTGGCTTCGTACCCATAACGGCCTCCGAATAAGTTGTCGTATTGAAGCTTCATATAGCCAGAGAGATCACTTTCTTTGATTTGATACTTGTCCCACATCTCATTTGGCGGAATGACCGGAATTTTTTGTGACAATTCGTAGAGATAGTCTGTGTAGTAACTGCCCTGAACACCAGCCATTTGAAGAACCTTAGGGCCTAGAAAGGAAGGACTCATTTTTAGATCCATTTTTTCTTGAACTGCAGGCAGGAAATTGTTCCAAATCAAGAAAGGCGTGTAATGAGTCTTCGTATACAAATCTGGATCATCAGGAAGGACATATTTAGCATCACGGTAAACCTTATAATTTTCCTCGAAAAAAGGTAAATGATCCCCGAAAAAGAGAAGGATCGTCGGCTCTGATTTTTTTGAGTAATAGTCCACTAGAGACTGAAGCGCTTTGTCAGTACCCGAGATACCCTGGGCGTATGTCTCCAAAATACTTTTGGATTCAGGTGTAATATCTCCTTTAACCTCAATCGTGTTTTTGATAAATTTCCCTGGTTTGAAGGGATGATGATTCTCCATCGTGTTCGCAAAAATGAAATCAGGCCCTTGGCTTTTCTCCGTTTCCTCAATAATCTTCTTTACAACAGCTCGGTCCGCATAGTTCGGGCCTTCAAAATCATTTGGAAAAAACTCACTAGCTATGAAACGAGAAAACCCAAAATGCTTATACACCTTTCTGCTATCGAAGAAATAGCTGAAGAACGGGTTAATTGAGGTGGCGGTATAACCCTGCCTCGTTGTTATACTGGCTAAAGAGTCGACGCCATGATTCATGTACTGGATGTAAGGTAATATTTTATCCGGTGATTTCCCAAAGAATCGCATGGAATTACCCGATAAGACTTCAAATTCCACATTTGCAGTGCTGCCTCCGAATTGTGGAGATAACATCCAACCGCTGGTGAATGTTTTTTGCAGCTGATGCAAATTGGGTATAGGATCTCGACTAAATGTGATATTTTTCATGATTGTAGGATCCCAAAAAGCTTCTCCAAGTACCACAATGATGTTTGGCTTTTTGTCACTTGCTGGTTTTTTCTCAGGAATCTGCTCCATTATGGATGTGATTGCTTTTTTACTGTATCCTTCTGGTTTAGCGACCTTCAGAAAACCTAACATTTGTACAGAGGAATACAAGTATCCATTCTCGTCGTAGGTGATTGTTTGATCCCATGGCACCGTGTAAATGCCATATAATTTCATGAAAGGAATAGGCTTGTCCGAATAAAGACTAGTCGCCATGATGATGGCAATAACGGCATAAATACTACGTTCAATCCAAGTGAATTGGATACGTCGATGCAGGAAAACCAAATGAAATAATAAAGCAATTATCACGAGGGAGATCACAACTGTGCCCAATATTCTAACATTAAGATACCCTTGCAAAAATGCCTTGTACGCAACGATTTGATTTTTAAATACGAGGTCCCATGGATAATAAGGGGCTCCAATGGCTTTTAATTTACTGCCGCTAATTGCTCCTAGAGGAAGCAAAATTGCACAAAGCATCCAAAAGGATAACCGGCTTCGACCCGTTAATGCAATAAGGAACAAATACATCGTACCAACAACAAAGTAGGCAAGAACCATGGTAAGTGGGTGAGACATGACCCATTTATGAAGTTCTTCATAGGAGCCTCTTTCCAAGTATTCAACCATGCCCATCAGTAGAAAAGGTAATACAATAATCAAAATGCGAGAGGCTACATGCTTAAGTGTTTGAAGTAAATTAGTCATTCGTTGAACTCCTGTTCTAATTGAGCCAGTTACATTCGTCCATTATCTTATATTTTCGAAAAAGATGAAAGATAACCCTTGACAGACCTAACTATAATATTTATCATTACAGTTAATTGTTATTAAAAATATTACAGTTAGTTGATTGTAATTGTTTTTTTCAGTCAATATAAGAAACCCTTATAATAAGATGGCTGGAGACATAGAAAATGGAGGTGGAAACCATGCAGCATGTTGCTACAGCAACAGACATGACACAAGAAAAGGTTATAGATGCCAAGAAGGCTGTGCCATGGATTATTTTTCTTATTTTTTTCGCGGTGTTGAACGAAACCGTTTTTAACGTTTCCACGCCAGCGATCGCCAAGCAATACGCGATTACCCCGACAGGTGTGAGTTGGGTACTCACCACATTTATTATTTTCTTTGGGATAGGCTCGGTTATTTATGGCCGGTTATCCGATATTTTTAGCTTGAAAAAGCTAATTGTTGCAGGAATCGTCATCTATAGTGTAGGTTCCGCTCTGGGCTTTCTTCTTCAAGCTTGGTATCCAGCCGTCATTTTTGCCCGCGCGGTTCAGGGTGCAGGCGCATCGGCTATTCCGGCATTAATCATGGTCGTGGTTGCTCGATACTTTTCTCCTACGGATCGTGGGAAAATATTCGGAATTTTAACATCTACCGTATCATTTGCTATTGCAGTAGGCCCTGTTATTGGCGGATTTGTCTCATCAACCTTGCATTGGACTTATCTATTTATCATTCCACTATTTACACTGATTTCAATTCCTTTCTTCAGACAGATATTACCTGAGGAGAAGCGAAAAGAAGGAAGTGTCGACATTCTTGGTGCGGTCCTCGTTGCCTTTTCCGTTGCGGGTATCACGGTATATTTGTCATTCCCTCATTGGTACTACTTGGCCGCGAGTGTGGTTTTATTCATTTGGTTTGTTACACATATTCGCCGAGCTAAAGAGCCTTTCATAGAGCCTGCCTTGTTCCGTAACAAACTGCTTCGTGGCGGTTTGATCGTTGGCTTTCTCATTTTCTGTACAGTGATGGGCATTATGTTTGTTATTCCATTGATGCTGGCGACAGTAAATGACTTGAGTACAAGTATGATCGGTCTCATTCTGTTCCCTGGTGCCATTTGCGCTGTTGTGTTTGGAACAATAGGCGGTAATTTAGCAGACAAGAAAGGAAATAACTTCGTTGTGTACATTGGAATGGGGCTTCTATTTGTAAGTCTCGCGGCTATTGCCCTCACGATAGGTCATTCACCTTGGCTCATTTCAGCAGCACTGCTTCCTACTTATGTTGGTTTTTCCTTTATTCAGACTGCTTTAGCTAATCGTGTTTCCTTGACGTTGGAGGTGCATGAGACGGGGGTAGGGATGGGATTGTTCAACCTCATTACGTTTATCTCAGGCGCGGTAGGAACGGCACTTGTTGCCAAACTGTTAGATGGCGGCATGATGGAGTTTTACAAGAATCCGATTTTGAATACAATGAAAGCTGTGCCGTACAGCAATCTTCTCCTTATATTTGCTGCTGTAGTGATTATAAGTGCACTGTTCTATAAGCAAATATTTGGGAAAAAGCTATACACAGCTTAATCCCTTCGTGTTATCAAACAAAAACCGACTACTTCTCAATAATGAGAGAGTCGGTTTTTGTTTTGTTTTAAACGTCTTCTTCCGTTTGCTACTCACTAATTTGCTGCAGGGCTTGCAGGAAGGTGGCCGAAGGCTGAGCGCCAGTAAGTGCATATTTACGATTGATGACGAAAAAGGGAACCCCCGAAACGCCAGCTTGTCTGGCAAAATCAAGATCAACTTCGACCTGCTCTAACCCTTCTTTTGCCCTTAAACGAGTGGAGGTTTGTTCCCGATCCATGCCGATTTTCTCAGCAAAATCAAGCAAAACATCCGCATTCCCAATATCTTTTCCATCTTCAAAGTAAGCTTTAAACAAATCGTCAACCAGATCTTTTTTATGATCTTCCGGTGCGATAGCGATGAGCTGATGCGCCTTTAATGTATTAGGCATCTTCTCAACTTTGGAGAAATCGAAATGTAATCCCGATGCTTGACCAGCCTGTGTAACCTGCTGCACCATGCCGTTCAGCTTAGATTCATCCGCCTGGACCTTTTGGAGCATAGTAGCACGGAACGGTGAACCCTCCGTAGGTGTTGAAGGGTCGAGCTGGTAAGCACGATAGTGGATTTCAACAGGCTCTGATGTAAAATTGGCTAACGCATCAGTTAAATTCTTTTTGCCGATACGGCACCATGGACAAACAATATCTTGAAATATTTCAATAATCATAGATTAGACTCCTTTGATGAATAAATAGTTACTATATTTTTATTATAGCACACTAATTCATTTGCCTGAAACGCTCGGGTGTGAGTCCGACATGCTTGCGAAAACTCGCGACAAAGTGACTTGTATCTCGGAAACCTACTTGCGCAGCCACATCCTTGACAGTCTGATTCTGCTGTTTCAATAGCATCTCTTTGGATTTGCGAAGACGCAGCATAATTAAATAGGAATAAGGGGATAGCCCGAAGGCATGCTGAAACAATGTATTCATGTGTCTAGGTGTAATCACTAGGATGCCAGCCATTTCTTCAAGTCCGATATCAGGGTTATCGTAGTGACTTTCAAGCCAATTCAATAATGGCTGTAGTTGGACCATCTGATTGCGAATAGAGGCGCGGTTATTGATTTGTCCATGCTTTTTTAGCTGCATTAGAAAATGATATAAATCCGCAGAGGCTTCATACCCCGAGTATTCAAGAGCTGCATCCATATTAGCTAAAATTCGTCCTATTTCCACTTGCAATGGACCTTCCTCATCCCACCGAAAAATAGCAGACTCCATCAAATCAAAAGAACGAAGAATGGCATCTGCACAAGTCCCTCCGAATGTGACATATTGCGTGCACCATTGTTCAGTCACAGCCCAATAAGAATGAGGTACATCTGGAAGCAACAATACCCCAGAACCTTTTGTTAAGCGGAATTTTTTCCCATCCATAGTGAATTCCCCTTCACCTGAATAAGTTTGCAGCCAATGGTAACTAGGAAACCCTTCAGGTCTTAATAACTTTTCTTGATCCTCATGGTGACCAATGCTTTCAATAAATAATGGAAACGGTTGCGCAGTTGAAGGCATTAACTCATATCTTTTATGCATTTTTCACGGTCCTGTTCCATTTTATTATATAAGTGTGTAAGAATATTATATTTTAAGCCTGATAATAATCCAATACAATGTATTTATTCTTATACTAATAATCAAAATAAAAAGAGGTGCAGAACTTGATAAACAAGAAACTTCCCAAAATTTGGTATGGCGGAGACTACAACCCAGAACAATGGGAAAAAGAGATTATGAATGAAGATTTACGGATGTTTAATCTTTCAGGGATTGATGTTGCGACCTTAAATGTTTTTTCGTGGGCGCTCTCACAGCCTAATGAAGATACCTACGATTTTGCATGGCTGGATGAAATTATCGACCGTCTTTATGAGAATGGAACCTATGTATGTTTAGCAACAAGTACAGGAGCTCATCCTGCATGGATGGCACGTAAATACCCAGATGTATTACGAGTTGATTTCGAGGGGCGGAAACGAAAATTTGGAGGACGACATAATTCTTGTCCAAACAGCCCAACCTACCGAAAATATTCAGAGCGGATTGCAGAAAAGCTTGCTGAACATTACAAGGAACATCCAGCAGTACTAATCTGGCATGTTTCTAATGAATACGGAGGATATTGTTACTGTGACCATTGCGCGGACGGCTTTCGAAATTGGCTCCAAGAGCGATATACAACACTAGAAACCTTGAATAAAGCGTGGAATACAGGTTTCTGGGGTCATACCTTCTATGAATGGGAAGAGATTGTTCCACCAAATGCCCTTTCCGAAGAATGGGGAGTGGATAATACCAACTTCCAAGGAATTTCACTCGATTACCGCCGTTTTATGTCAGATAGTTTGCTAGAGTGTTACAAGCTAGAATATAATGCCATCAAAAAACACACACCTGACCTACCCGTAACAACGAATTTAATGGGTCTTTATAAACAATTGGACTATTTCAAATGGGCTAAGCATTTAGATGTTGTCTCTTGGGATAATTATCCTTCCCTAGATACACCTATTAGTTTGACTGCGATGACCCATGACCTCATGCGCGGCTTGAAGCAAGGACAGCCATTCATGCTTATGGAACAAACCCCAAGCCAACAAAATTGGCAGCCCTACAATTCACTCAAACGGCCTGGTGTTATGAAGCTTTGGAGCTATCAGGCTGTGGCTCATGGAGCGGATACCGTGATGTTTTTCCAGCTTCGACGATCCGTAGGTGCATGCGAAAAATATCACGGAGCTGTCATCGAGCACGTTGGCCATGAACATACACGAGTGTTCCGCGAATGCGCGGAGTTAGGTTCTGAATTGCAAAAACTCTCCGACAGTCTACTGGACACTAGAATCAACGCTCGGATCGCCATCGTTTTCGATTGGGAGAATCGCTGGGCCATTGAGCTGTCCAGTGGCCCAACCGTTGCACTCAAATATGTGGATGAAGTCCACAAATATTATGACGCTCTATTTCAACAAAATATCCAAGCCGATCTAATAGGTACAGACACAGATCTATCAGACTATGATATCGTTATTGCGCCTGTACTTTACATGGTGAAGGAAGGCTACGCGAAGCGGGTGGAGGACTTCGTCCGTTCAGGAGGAACCTTTCTGACGACATTCTTTAGCGGAATAGTAAATGAGAACGATATCGTCTCACTTGGCGGTTACCCCGGTGAATTGCGCGAGGTGCTCGGAATATGGGCAGAAGAAATCGATGCGCTTTTCCCTGATCAAAGCAACCAAATCGTGCTAAATGAACAATGGGGAGCACTCAGCGGTGAGTACCAATGTGGACTTCTATGTGACTTAATCCATTCAGAAGGAGCCGAGATAAAAGCGGTCTATGGCAGCGATTTCTATCAGGGAATGCCAGCATTAACCGTAAATAAATTCGGGGCAGGTCAAGCTTGGTATGTAGCCACTAGTCCTGAGCCATCCTTTTTGCAGGGGTTTCTAGCTAATTTATGCAAAGAAAAAGGAATAACAGCACCTATCCCCCCAGTTTCTGGTGTTGAGATTTCACAAAGAACCAATGAGAGTGAAACATACCTGTTTATCCTGAATCACAATGATCAACCCGTTAACGTAGATTTAGGAACCGTAAAGGGAATGGATTTAATAGCAGGTCAACCAGTAACCAATACCGCTACACTTTCTGCAAAAGGTGTTCTTATTCTTTCAATATATTGATCATATGCTTATATAAGTTTTCGGAAAATAACCTCCGTCTCATGACAGAGGTTATTTTCATTTATGTAAAAATTCAAATATTGCAGTAAAACGCAACATCGATCTCGTCATGAACGTGATCAATACTATTAAAATCGTCTTGAAATGGTAAATCAACAAATTTTTATTATATTTTGATAGTAGTTATGACACTTTCAGTTACCGTGAGGAAAAGTCAGTCCCAGACTACTTGTCAACAAAACGTATATTCTGTGGTATCTACAATGAGTGAAAACGAGGAAACTTTAAATTAACTAGAAGTCAACAGCCAACAGCCAACAGCCAACAGCCAACAGCCAACAGCCAACAGCCAACAGCCAACAGCCAACAGCCAACAGCCAACAGCCAACAGCCAACACCTAACACCCAATACCCAATACCCAATACCCAATACTAAACAACTAATAACCAATAATAACTGCTAACAATTGCTGACTACAAATTCAAATTTAAAGTAATTCCACCTATCTGAAATATTTGATGTTGCCTAGGAAAGAAAATCCACGAGACTTACCAAACAACTGCCACCGAAGAGCTTTCATACTAAACAGAATTAAACCAACAAGAACTAATCGAACCAAGTAAGATTGTCAAAAACTCCAACAAATATTAAATTCGTTTCAAGTTAATTTATGAAATATTTCTAATTTTGAAAATGTGTTTAAATGGCATTTTTGTATATAACTCAGAATTTCATTTCTACTAAATATATAAGCTAACTCATATAGCTTGAAAACACGAGTGTGTAGATATAACAAAATTCCTCACTTTATAATGAGAGTTCTTTTAATAAAAACACTTCACATGGGAACGTTTGTTTGGTATAATGTTAATGAGAACAAGTGTTTGAAAATGAAGAGGGTGAGGATATGGAACTACAATTTACCGATGTGCAATCTCATACGTTTCTTACAGAAGAAGAATGTGAGAATTTCTTAATGAAGATACGCTGGTCTAATGGGTTTTGTTGTCCTCGCTGTGATTATCATGAAGCTTTTAACATTCACGCACGAAGATTATTAGAGTGCAAGGAATGCAGAATGCAGGTCTCCATAACTGCTGGGACGATTATGCATAAATCTAAGCTTTCATTACTTCATTGGTTCCGTGCCATCCAACTGTTATTGCAAGAAGGCAAAGAGTATACTGCGAGTTCTTTATCACATATCCTTGAAATTAATTATAGAAGTGCTCAATTGATGCTTCAGAAAATTCATTATGCAAATTTGATTAAGGAAAATAGGCTTAATTTGTTTCAGAAATTAAGAAAGCCAGCCTCTGATGCTCCAATATATAATGATCAGGAATATTATGAAGAAACGCCTCAAACCGATTTAAACCAAAACTTCCCTAACGAGTTGAATTTGCGCTCATACTTAGAATCCAAAATAAATAGACTCAATTCCAAATTGAGGATACGGAGTATTTTGCCTAAAGATCACCAAGGATATTTGCATAATAAGAATAGATCGGGGTTTACGTTTATTAATTGGATCAAGACGTTTATTTCTGTCTATTTATATCCTACTTTTCTTAAATGTTTTCAACTCTCTGCTTAGCAATAAGGCTTGAATTGACTCTGTCCTTTTTTTCAGGCATGATGGATGAGCAGCATGTTTTGAAAAACAATGGAGTAGGGGGAGAGGCTCGGTTGAAAAAGACGTTACAGGTGCCTATTCATTTCTACCGGAAGTTTATTTCTCCGTTGAAACCGCCTACTTGCCGATTCTATCCCACTTGTTCGCAATATGCATTAGAAGCAATTGAAGTTCACGGTGCGTTGAAGGGATCATGGTTGTCGGTGAAACGAATTTGTAAATGCCATCCTTTTCATCCGGGTGGTATTGATCATGTACCGGCACGAGTGGAAAATTTATCTCATAATGATCAGTCTGCTTGACAGGCAGCTCATTTTTTCGATATATTTGCCTTAAGTTGTATATATGGTTTCGATGAACGGATAAGTACAGACGGATGCCTATAAACAGAGAGCCGGGTTAGGTGAAAGCCGGTATAGGAGTAAGTTTGGAATATGGTCCCGGAGAATAGGCTTTCGAGCTGCCCAGATTTCATTTGTGAAGCAAATGGCAAAATGGGAGTAAGCTGGCCTCGTGTCCCAGCGTTAATGGGCAAGTCGTAATCGACTTACTGAGCCCCGAGCTTGTGAAAGGCGGGGGAACCTGGGTGGTACCGCGTGAGTTCAACTCTCGTCCCAAGATGGATGAGGGTTTTTTGTGTTTTCTACTATTTGCTAGGAGGAACGAATGATGTCAACGGAATCGAAAACATTTTACATTACAACACCAATTTATTACCCGAGTGATAAGCTGCACATTGGTCACGCTTATTCTACGGTAGCCGGTGACGCTATGGCACGTTACAAGAGACTGCGCGGCTATGATGTCAGGTATTTGACAGGTACCGATGAACATGGTCAGAAGATCGAGCGCAAGGCTCAGGAGAAAGGGACGACGCCTCAGCAATTTGTAGATCATATTGTTTCAGGAATCAAAGAGCTTTGGGCAAAGCTAGATATTTCATATGATGATTTTATTCGAACAACCGAAGATCGTCATAAAGATGCCGTTGGTAAGATTTTTCAAAGATTACTGGATCAAGGGGATATTTATTTAGGTGAGTATGAGGGCTGGTACTGTATTCCCGATGAATCTTTTTTCCCGGAGAGCAAGCTGGTAGATGGGAAATGTCCAGATTGTGGGCGACCTGTGGAGAAAATGAAGGAGCAAACTTATTTCTTCCGGATGAGCAAGTACGCTGATCGCTTAGTGCAGTATTATGAGGATAATCCAGATTTCATCCACCCCGAATCTCGTAAAAATGAAATGCTGAATAACTTCATTAATCCAGGTCTTGAGGATTTGGCTGTGTCCAGAACGACGTTTGACTGGGGGATTAAAGTTCCAGGGGATCCGAAGCATGTCATTTATGTCTGGATCGATGCGCTTTCCAACTACATTACTGCGCTGGGCTATGGTTCAGAAGATGAAAGTAACTTCAAGAAATATTGGCCTGCGGATGTTCATTTAATGAGCAAGGAGATAGTCCGATTCCACACGATTTATTGGCCGATTATGTTGATGGCACTTGACTTACCTTTGCCGAAAAAGGTGTTTGCGCACGGCTGGCTGCTCATGAAGGACGGCAAAATGTCAAAGTCCAAAGGGAATGTTGTCGATCCGGTTACGTTGATCGATCGTTATGGATTAGATGCGCTGCGTTACTATCTCATGCGCGAAGTGCCTTTTGGGGCGGATGGAACATTTACGCCGGAAAGTTTTGTTGAGCGAGTCAATCATGACCTCGCCAATGATCTCGGGAATCTTTTGAACCGTACGATCGTGATGATCGATAAGTACTTTGCCGGCAAGATTCCCGCTTATGTTGCGGGGGCTACTGAATTTGACGAAAGTCTCTTGGAGACTGTTCGTTCTACGGTAGCGAAGTACGAGGAAGCGATGGAAAAGATGGAATTTTCCATTGCGCTTTCAGCTGTGTGGCAACTTATCAGCCGCACGAATAAATATATCGACGAGACGCAGCCGTGGTCGATGGTGAAGGATGAAGCCAAACGCGAGATACTTGGCTCCGTGATGTATGTGCTGGCAGAATCCCAGCGCATTTCATCTGTGTTGTTGCGTCCGTTTTTGACCAAGACGCCGCAACTGATTTGGCAGCAGCTCGGCTTGGCTGCCGAGGACCTACCACGTTTGACGGCGTGGGAGAGCGTGCAGACCTTCGGGCATCTCCCTGCTGGCATAAAAGTGCAGAAGGGAGAGCCTATGTTCCCTCGACTGGATGTGGAGGCAGAAGTCGCCTACATCGTCGAGGCCATGGGAGGCGGCGCTGCATCTGTCGCCGGCGAATCTACCGCGGCAGCACCTGCGGCTGCTGCCAACGCAGAGCCCGCGCCAGAGGCAAAGGACGAAATCGCGATTGATGATTTCGCCAAAGTGGAGCTGCGCGTAGCACAGGTTTTATCGGCGGAGCCTGTAAAAGGCGCCGATAAGCTTCTCAAGCTGCAGCTCGACCTTGGATACGAGCAGCGCCAGGTTGTTTCGGGCATCGCGAAGTTTTACTCGCCCGAAGAGCTTGCTGGACGCAAAGTGATTTGCGTCACGAATTTAAAGCCCGTCAAGCTGCGCGGCGAGCTGTCACAAGGGATGATTCTCGCCGCTTCACATGGCGACCAGCTGACACTTGCTACAGTCCCTGATTCGATGCCTAATGGAGCAATTGTGAAATAATAGGAACTCAACGAATAAACACCTCATCCCTTATTTTTCAGGGGTGGGGTGTTTGTGTTAGTATGGGTGTTTTTAATGTGAGTGGGGCATGATAAAGGAAACTAACCACGGAGTGAGGCATATGAGCATTCGGTTTCTTGTGAAATTAATAGGTATAACAGGGATGGTCATTCTTGTATCGGCTTGTACGATTTTCGGTGGCGACTCGGATAATAAGAAGGATGATGCCAAAAAGGATCAATCGAAATCTAAAACACAGAGTACAAAGGGGAAAGAAAGTATTATTGATCAAGAGTTGAAAAAGCAATACGAGATGTATAATGAGATTATTCAATATAAGATTGATCAGGATAAAAAGCTTATTAAACAATCAGAAGAACGTTATAAAAAGTTAAAAGAGGAAAGTGAAAAACCATCCGATTCAAAGGAAAGTGAAGATAAAAGTAAAAAGGATTCAGGTGGGTCAGAGGCAGGTAATTCGAAATCAGAAGGTGGTGGAGGTCAATCTAAATAACCACCACGAAACCAATAACTTACTATAGATGGGGCCATGCTGTGAACTCGACAGCTGGCTTTTTTGGTTTTTACTCTTCGATGTATTGACTTCAATTAAGGGGACTCGTATAATCAATTCGTTAATAAAAATTATTACGATTTAGAAATGGGTGGTTAATTATGATGGTAAGAAATAAGAGAGTTCTTTACATAGTCTTGTTGGCTATTTTAACTGTTGTCATGGCTGGTTGTGGAAGTACGGCTAGTTCGAAAGCTAAGATGGTCCAAGGCAAAGTCAATGTGGTGACCAGTTTTTATCCCCTTTATGAATTTACCCGCAATATTGGCGGGGAGTATGTGAATGCGATCAATTTGGTCCCAGCTGGCGTAGAACCGCATGATTGGTCGCCAAAGAGCAGAGATATCAAAAATATGACCCAAGCCCAGATTTTTGTGTATCAAGGAGCAGGATTTGAAGGTTGGGTAGAGGACTTCCTCGGTAGTTTGTCAGCAGACTCGACTTTAAAGGTAGTTGAGGCTAGTAAAGGGGCAGATTTAATAAAAACGACGGAAAATAAAGAGGAATTTGACCCTCATGCTTGGTTAAGCCCGTTAAACGCTATGAAAATGGCTAATAATATTAAAATAGCTCTGATTGAAGCGGATCCTGCACACAAGGATGTTTTTGAGCAGAATTATACGAAATATGCAGCGAAATTGACCGATCTGGATGCGCGATACAAAAAGGAAATTGCTCGAACTTCGAAGAGAGAGATTGCGGTTTCTCATCAAGCTTTTGCTTATTTATGTAGGGATTATGGTTTGACACAAATGTCCATAATGGGATTATCACCGGATGCGGAGCCGACTGCTCAGGATTTGAAAAAAATGAATGAGTTTTTGAAAGAGCATGGTTTGAAATATATTTTCTTTGAAGAACTGGTATCAGATAAATTAGCCAAAACGTTAGCGAAAGATGCTAAAGTGGACACAATGGTACTTAACCCGATTGAGGGATTAACGGATGAACAAATGAAAGCAGGCAAAGATTATATCTCGGTCATGGACGAAAATTTGAAAAACCTAGTAATTGCCTTACAATAAGGTAAGAGTAGTTCCATTCTTAATTGAGTCAGGAGTAAGAAGATGGAGAATAACAGTAAAAACTTTTGCCATCGGAGCATAGTATCTATTGATAACCTTTCATTCTCCTATGATAATAAGAAAGTGATAGAGAAGCTTCATTTTGATGTTCTTGAACGTGATTTTGTGGGTGTCATTGGTTCCAATGGTGCAGGGAAAACCACACTGCTTAAAATGCTTGTCGGTCTGTTAAAACCAACAGTTGGGGAGATCAGGCTGTTTGATCGCCCGCTGAGCCAATTCAAAGATTGGGAACGTATCGGTTATGTTCCTCAAAAAAATGCGTTCAACCCCTTATTCCCAGCTACAGTCAGGGAAATTGTTTTATCTGGCATGTATAGCAAGAAGCGGGTCTATCGCCGGTTGACCAAAGCCGACCTTCAGAAGGCCGAAGACGCGATGCTTGCTATGCGCATCGAGGATTTGGCTGACCGGCGCATCGGTCAGCTTTCAGGCGGACAGCAGCAGCGTGCTTTCCTCGCACGCGCGATCGTAAACAACCCTGAGCTGCTCATTCTCGATGAGCCGACGGTTGGCATTGATGCTGAAACGCAGGTCGGATTTTTTCGAATGATCCGCCATATGCACCAGCATCATCATATGACCTTCATTATGGTATCCCATGATATGGACATGATGCAGTCATATCTAGGTACAGAGCCGCAGAAAGTAAGTGGCGGCATCAAGTTTTATGTAAAGCATACCCATGATCCGGAGGATTGCCGTGAGACGAATTTGACACACTCAATCGGCCAGATTCGTGAGATGATCGGAGTTCAATAAAGAGGAGAGACTTTGTTCTCTGAGCAAAGATCCCTATATTAGGAGCGGGCATTTTGGACATATTTACGGAATACTTTTTTCAACGTGCATTAATTGGTGGCATTCTGATTGGGCTTGCAGCGCCTTTAATGGGCGTTTTTCTTGTCCTTCGAAGGTTGTCAATGATTGGGGATACACTTGCGCATGTTTCAATTGCAGGTGTTGCTCTTGGTTTTCTCATTAACGTGTACCCTTTGGGTGTTGGCCTCGTGTTCGCTTTGCTTGCATCGTTTGCCATTGAACGTTTGCGCAAAGCCTACAAGACTTACGCTGAGCTTTCCATAGCCATTATTATGTCAGGCGGGGTTGCACTGGCGACTCTCCTTTTTACCATTGGCAAAGGCTTTAATATGAACGTCATGAGTTATTTGTTCGGCAGTATTTACACATTGGATTCAACCGATTTATGGGTTGTTTTTGGTGTTTGTGTACTCGTTGTTGGCGTAATTGCGGCCCATTTCAAAGAGTTCTTTCTTATGTTCTTTGATGAAGATGCAGCGAGTGTAAGTGGACTTCCGCTTAAATATTATAATATGATGATTACAATGCTAACCGCTCTTGTGATCTCAGTCGCTATCAAAATTGTCGGCGCACTGCTAGTTTCCTCGTTATTAACGATACCGGTAGCGTGCAGTTTATTAATCGCTCGGAGCTTTAAGCACTCGGTCTTTTTAGCGATACTATTTTCTGAAATTGCTGTTGTTATTGGACTTGTCGTTGCGGGTGTATGGGATCTTGCTCCGGGTGGGACGGTTGTACTTACTCTCATAGCTATACTGATCGGGATCATTTTGAAAAGAGGATTGAGGATTTAATATGGATTCTGTAAATTTGTGGATTGCTTTATGGGCGGGAATTGCTTCCTTTATCTCACCTTGTTGTTTGCCTTTATATCCTTCTTACTTATCGTACATAACGGGAATTTCAGTTAGTGAATTGAAATCAGGGGAATCTTCTTCCGCAGTTCGGCGTCAAACGATGCTTCATACATTAAGTTTTATCGTTGGGTTTTCGATCATTTTTTATGCGTTAGGCTTAACAGCGGGTTTCCTAGGCAATTTTTTTATTGATTATCGTGATTTGCTACGACAAATAGCCGCATTATTAATTTTCATCATGGGATTGTTCCTGCTTGGCATTTTCCAACCTCAATGGTTAATGAAGGAACGTAAATTACAAATCAAATTTCGTCCTGCCGGTTATATTGGTTCTGTTCTTGTTGGAATGGGGTTTGCAGCAGGGTGGTCCCCTTGTGTTGGACCGATTCTGTCCGCCATCCTTGCGCTGGCTACAACCGAACCTGGTACATGGTTTCAATTAACGACCGCCTATTCCCTAGGCTTTGCGATTCCGTTTTTTGTACTATCTTTTTTTATTGGATCTACGAAATGGATACTGCGCTATTCAAACCTGATCATGAAAATAGGAGGGGGCTTGATGATCGTCATTGCGGTTTTGCTCTATACAGGCAAAATGACGCAAATCACGCTTTGGTTAAACTCCATAACCCCCGATTGGTTAAAGTTTTAGTTACGTGAAATATTCGATCTTCGCATCAGGGAATTTAGCAAAGATTTGCTCTGTGATAAATTCCCTAAGTGCGTTTGCTTGTTCATCTTTGTAGACGTATTTCCCTTTTCCATATTTTCCCCACTTGTACTTTCGTTTTTCTTCGTCCATTTCTAGTTTTGTTTTTGGATATCTTTTTTCGATAATATTCTTTGCTGTTCTCGTGAAACGATGCTGTATCATTTCAAAGGTTAAATCTTTTGTTGCCTCAACAGGTAGTTCTTTATAAAGACGTTCAAGCAAAGTAGCATAGCCTTCTTCCCATCCTTCATGCCAAATGATTGGCGCAATAATAAAGCCTAGCGGATAGCCTGCATGGGCTACTTTTCCTGCGGCTTCGATTCGTTCTTGGAACTTGGAAGTCCCAGGTTCGAAGTTTTTAATGACATAGTCTGCATTCACACTAAAACGAAACCGGGTATGTTTGTTATGTTTGGCATCTAACAAAGGTTCTACATGATGATATTTGGTTACAAAACGTAGACGACCGTTCTTCTGCTGCCCCATAAACTCAATTAATTGCTTTAATGAGCCTGAGATATGCTCCAGTCCGACGGGGTCAGACGTACAAGCGGCTTCAAAGCGGGTGATTTCCGGTTCTCTCTCCTCGATATACTGTTTAGCGGCACCTAGGATATCGTCCATATTCACATAGATACGTAAATAAGGCTTTGCTCCCATTGTCGTTTGGAGATAACAGTAGTGGCAATGTCCCATGCAGCCTGTAGCAATGGGAATTGCATACTCCGCAGATGGTTTGGAAGTTTCGAACTTGAGTGTTTTTCGAATACCAACGACAAGTGTACGTTTCGCAATTCGATACTTATCGAGTTCCGAATCACCTGGCAAATCACGAATTTGATTATGAGAGGTCGTCATATGAATGTCCAATCCTTGTTGTTTGGCCCATTCATATATACGTTGTCCTTTAGGATAATTCATTGCATCAGGTTCAAAATAAACAAGTTCCGGCACGAAAACAGCTGAGCTTGGCACGGGTCTGGTGAGCAATTTAGTAGACATGATATGCTCCTTTCACTAATATTTACTCGATTCTTTGTTGTACATTAGTGTGCCAACGCTATAACTTAATGAACCATGGGATATTTGACCGCATCTGGGTTGATGCATTATGATAGTTAAGCAGCAGGCAGGAAATAAAGGAAAAGCAGGGGGAAATAAAGCAATGGCAACGCCAAGCATGGAAGACTATTTGGAGAGAATATACAAGCTTATCGACGAGAAAGGTTACGCTCGTGTCTCCGACATTGCTGAAGGGCTTGAGGTGCACCCCTCTTCTGTAACTAAAATGATTCAAAAGCTGGATAAAGATAATTACTTGATCTATGAAAAATATCGCGGACTCATGTTAACTCCCAAAGGGAAGAAAATGGGGAAGCGTTTAGTGGAGCGTCATCAACTTCTTGAAAATTTCTTAACGACTATTGGTGTCCAAGAGGACAATATATATAAGGATGTAGAAGGAATTGAGCATCATTTAAGCTGGGATTCCATTACTTGTATTGAAACGTTATTAGAATATTTTCGAAGAGAACCGAATCGAATGGATGATCTAATGAATGTTCGTAAAGAATTAGAAGCTGAAAGCTAAGCAGAGACCGCTATTCGCGGTGCTCTGTCTTTTTTTTGGGTATATAAACATACTGCCTCCGCATACATAACTATGGAAGCCCTATAGTCGATATACTAGGAGGGGTGTCGATTTGAAGATCAATGGAGTGTTTGAAGGCGGAGGCGTAAAGGGGATAGCACTGGCTGGTGGTGTAAGCGCGGCGATGAAGCAGGGGCATGTCTTCAATGAAGTCGCAGGTACAAGCTCAGGGGCCATTGTAGCGGCTCTTTTGGCTGCAGGTTATACAGGAGAAGACATGAAAGAAATGATCCTGAGAGCACCTTTCAGATCGTTTATGCAGCGATCTCCCATTTTTAATACTAAAATTATTGGTCCAGCCGCGCGGCTGGTTCTCAAAAAAGGATTGTATTCTGGAGCAGCGTTAGAGGATTGGGTTAGTCAACAATTGGCAGCCAAAGGAATCTGTACATTTGGTGACTTGAGACACAATCAGCTGCGCGTTATTGCATCCGATATTACACAAGGTAAGCTCTTGATATTACCTGATGATATTGCGCAATATGGGATCGATCCACGCAAATTTTCTATCGCCAAAGCCGTTCGGATGAGCACAAGCATTCCTTATTTCTTCGATCCTGTCATGATTCGGCGCAAATTAAAAAGCTCTGCAAAGGCAGCGCCTTTCGCAGAGCAATTTTATTATATTGTAGATGGTGGCTTGTTAAGCAACTATCCACTTTGGGTCTTCGACCAAGAAACGGATCGTGAGGATATCATACCTGTTATTGGTTTCCAATTGGTCGGTAAAAGCGATATGCCCAGACATAAAATTAAAGGACCGATAACGATGTTGGAAGCGTTATTTGGAACAATGCTAAGCGCTCATGATGAGCGTTATATTGAGCAAAAGAACCGGTTCCGTACGGTCAAAATCCCTACGTTAGGTGTGGGAAATACACAGTTTGATTTATCGAAGGAGCTTAGTATGTCTTTATACGACTCAGGATTTAAAGCTTCCAATGATTACTTCAACAATTGGTCCGCTGAAACATATGAGCAGAATTACGAAAAGTTAGTATTGCGACGCCAATAACGCTTAGTGGTATTAATGATGCTTGGGTAAATCATCCGAATCAGAATCTTTACTTCCATTAATTACACGGAACTTGGCGTTTTTTCTTTTCCCTTTGGCTGGCCCCCGACCCAACGAATTCTTTCTCCAACGAGAAGGTGGGAATTTGTATAGAAGAAAAATAATCCCTAACACGAGAATAGGAATGAATAAAGTTCGCAAACTTACCAGCAAACCAATCGCAATCAAAATCGCAATGGCGACCTCGATCGGGGAAAATTTTCTTCTCATGCCCGTCCCTCCAAAATTCGTTGTTCTGCTTCACGCATGCGGTTGAAAGAAGCAATCGACACCTCAACTTGACTGTCTTCAGGTTCCTTGGTCGTAAGCAGTTGAAGCCATAGTCCAGGATAGCCTAAGTAACGAAGGACAGGAACTTCACGAAGCGAATTGGTGAATCGTAACACCTCGTAAGAAACACCGATGACTACAGGCAGCAATATTAAACGCTGCACGATGCGTTCGACATATCCGTCATAGTGGAGAAATGAGTAAATAACGACCCCGATCAATACGGTGAAAACGATGAAGCTGCTGCCACAACGATAATGAAGCGTGTTGAATTTCTGTACGTTACTTACCGTAAGCTCTACGCCAGCCTCATATGCACTAATAACCTTGTGCTCAGCACCATGATATTGAAACAATCTGCGGATCATAGGTGTCAAAGAGATGAAGTAAATATATCCGACAAGTAAAATAATCTTAATAACACCTTCTATAAGATTATGAAGAAATTGATTGCTAAATACATTTTGAAACAAAAACTGTTCAATGACAGCTGGAACCAGGGTGAATACAAATTTCCCAAAAAGAAATGAAATCACACCCACAACGGCTACGCCAAGAATCATCGAAATATTAGAAAAGAAGCCTGGTTTTTCTTCTTTCTTGGCAATTTCAGCATCCTCGCCTTCTTGTTCAGCGAAGGATTCAGCTGAGAAATTCAAATGTTGCGCGCCTTTAGCGCTTGATTCAATGATTCCTACAATACCGCGTATAAACGGAATTTTCTTGAGTGCTTGGACCCAAGGGATCACTTTCTTCGGTACTTCTAAGTAATCAAGGGAACCGTCTTTTTTGCGCACAGCGGTTACATGCACATTTTTTCCTGCGAACATGACGCCTTCAATGACGGCCTGTCCTCCGTATATACTGTTTTGTTCTGCCACAAGATCCACCTTCTTATCTTTCTCAAATTCAGTTATTTGTACTTTCTTATTGTAACGGATTCGTAGATTGAATGCTACCGATAGCGGTAGAACATACTATTCTTACCTAAGGAGAGACAAGTAACATTTGTAGAGAAAGGAAGACAATGGATGACAAGTGATAAAAAGGAAGAAAAAATACTGACGAATCGTTGGGTATTTGCCCTTTACATCGGTTTTTTCGCCGGATTCATATGGGGAGCAATCAAAATTGTTGAGCATTATTTAAAGTTCACCAAGATTGTAATCGGTTTTCTTGTGGAGCCTTTTTTCAAGCATGATTTTCTGCATACTTGGCAGGGAACGCTCGTTGGTTGGGGTTTCTTCACCTTATTTTCAATCGTTGCTGCGTTCATTTATATGGTCACGATGTGGAAGCTTCAGGGGCCTTGGTGGGGGCTAGGGTATGGTGCTCTATGGTGGGCAGCCATATATTTACTCATAGGCCCTTTATCAGGGATGACCTATTGGATTCAGGATCTGGATATAGATACCGTTCTTAGTGATTTTTGTTTGTTCCTGCTATGGGGAATGTTTATTGGTTATTCCATTTCTATTGAATACACCGATGTAAGAACAATACGACCTATACACAAGACATGAAAGTTATGGTAAAATATCAAGGTTAAATAGGCTTGTAGAGCCCATTTTTCAATGAAAAATGCTTGGGAGTGATTTCCTGTTGAAAAAGGTTCTAGTCATTAATGGTCCGAACTTAAATATGCTCGGCGTACGTGAACCTGGCGTGTACGGAACGGTTTCGCTTTCAACGATTATTCAAGGTTTGAATGAATTAGCTGAGACGCTGTCCATTGAGCTCGAGAGCTTTCAATCGAATCATGAGGGCGATATTATTGATAAAATTCATGAAGCGTTCGGCACAAAAGATGGTATTGTGATCAACCCAGGAGCATTCACGCATTATAGTTACGCCATTCGTGATGCACTTTCCACAGTTCAATTGCCAACTGTAGAAGTTCACATTTCGAATATTCATAAGCGCGAGGAGTTTCGTCATCATTCGGTTACTGCGCCTGTCGTTATCGGTCAAATCAGTGGATTCGGTGCACAAAGCTATGAACTTGGTTTAAGAGCATTAGTACCCCATATGCAAGGTTAAACAACTCCATCATTCCTCAGGGTCGAGTGCGTTTGTCAATTGATGCGAAGCGAAAGTATAAAAACTTATACTTTCTTTATCAATTAAGAAAGATTGGTGATCTCAATGCAGGAGAAACGTATTGAACGTCTTCGCAAGGTTATGCAGCAGCAAGATTTACCGGCAATACTCATCACGAACGCATATAACCGTACATATGTATCTGGTTTCACTGGTTCTTCTGGCTATGTCCTTATAACGCTAGACCGTGCTTTATTGTTAACTGATTTTCGTTATATGACGCAAGCTCCTCAGCAAGCTAAACGATTTGAAGTTGTTGAGCATAAAGCTAAAGCAATCGAAACAGTGAAAGAACTCTTGCAGCAGCAAGGGATCACGAAGCTTGGCTTCGAGCAAGTGGATGTATCCTACGGTGATTTCTTAAGCTACCAAGAAGGATTAGCGGGAATTGAATTGGTGCCTACATCGCGCGTTGTTGAGTTGATTCGAATGGTTAAAGATGAAGCGGAATTACAGATTATGCAAGAAGCCGCTGATCTAGCTGATCAAACTTTCTCACACATTCTGTCTTTCATCAAGCCAGGTGTGCAGGAGAAGGACATTGCCCTTGAGATCGAGATGTTTATCCGCAAAAATGGGGGGACTTCTACATCGTTTGAAACGATTGTAGCCTCTGGAGAACGATCTGCGCTTCCTCATGGCAAAGCAAGTGATCGCGTGCTCCAAATAAACGAATTTGTCAAATTGGATTTTGGAGCGTATTATAAAGGGTATTGCTCAGATATCACAAGAACGGTTATGCTAGGTAAGCCGACAGACAAACATAAAGAAATTTATGACATTGTACTGGAAGCCCAATTAAACTGTTTAGCCAATCTCAAACCAGGTATCACTGGCAGAGAGGGCGATGCTTTTGCGCGTGATGTTATCGTAAAGCATGGCTATGGCGATTACTTCGGTCATGGTACTGGACATGGTTTAGGCATGGAGGTTCATGAATCTCCACGTTTGTCGAAAACCGAAGATATGATTTTAACACCTGGTATGGTGGTTACGGTTGAACCCGGCATTTATCTCCCCAACTTTGGCGGAGTTCGAATTGAGGATGATGCAGTAATTACTGACACCGGCATTAAAATACTTACACATTCTACCAAAGATTTTCTTATTATTGACTAGCGGAGGGATTTACAAGTGATATCAGTTAACGATTTCAAAACAGGTCTTACGATTGTAGTTGAGCATGATATTTTCACCGTTCTGGATTTCCAACACGTTAAACCAGGTAAAGGCGCGGCATTCGTGCGCTCCAAACTTAAGAATCTACGTAACGGCAATACCGTTGAACGTACATTCCGTGCGGGTGAGAACGTTGGACGAGCGCACATCGAAAACCGTGAAATGCAATACTTGTACGCAGCTGGCGACGAGTACACATTCATGGATACAGAGACGTATGATCAGATTTCCCTTTCCCACGAACAATTGAAATGGGAATTGAACTTTCTGAAAGAAAACATGAACATCAAAATCATGAGCTATCAAGGTGAAATTCTTGGGATTAACCTTCCGAAGAGCGTTGACTTGAAAGTTATCGAAACCGATGCAAGCGTTAAAGGAAACACAGCTCAAGGTGCTTTGAAAAATGCGAAAGTGGAAACAGGTCTTAATGTGATGGTGCCACTTTTCATCAACGAAGGCGATATTCTTTCCGTTGATACAGATGATGGAAAATACCTTTCACGCGCGAGCAACTAATGACTAAAGCCTTTCAGACTCTTTGGAGTCCAAAAGGCTTTTTTCATTTCATGTGGATTTCTTACCACAGCAAGGTGTTTATATGCTATAATATTGAATTGTTATGCACTAGTATGCGTTGGGAGTGGGTCAGCTTTGTCTCTTATAGTGATGAAATTTGGCGGAAGCTCTGTCGGTGATGCAGAGCGAATGAAGCGTGTTGCAAAAAGAATCGTTGAACGAAAACAAGCAGGACATAGCTGCGTTGTTGTCGTATCGGCGATGGGAGATACAACGGATGATTTGATCGACCTGTCTAAGCAAATTTACGATGGAGCCCCTCCGGCTCGTGAAATGGATATGCTGTTAACGACAGGAGAGCAGGTATCGGTAGCTCTCTTATCGATGGCGATACATAATTTGGGTGAGCAGGCGGTTTCTTATACCGGTTGGCAAAGTGGTATTTATACCGAACCGGTTCATGGGAAGGCAAGAATTACGGATATTCAGCCACATCGTGTACAGAAAGCTCTCGAACAAGGCAATGTCGTCATCGTAGCCGGCTTCCAAGGGATGACCGAAGCGGGTGAGATTACAACACTAGGCCGCGGCGGGTCAGATACAACGGCTGTAGCGCTTGCTGCTGCTATTAAAGCAGATCTATGTGAGATTTATACCGATGTAGATGGTATTTATTCGACAGATCCGCGCATCGTGAAAGTAGCGAGAAAGTTAAATGAGATTTCCTATGATGAGATGCTGGAGCTTGCTAATTTAGGGGCTGCTGTTCTGCATCCAAGAGCTGTAGAATATGCCAAAAATTATAACGTTACCTTAGTGGTACGTTCCAGCTTTACTTACAATGAAGGTACCAACGTGAAGGAGGAAGCAGTGATGGAGCAAGGAATCGTCGTTCGAGGCATCGCTTACGATAAGAATGTGGCAAGAATTAGTATTCTGGGTGTACCCGAGAAACCGGGACAGCTGGCGAAAGTATTTATTGCGCTTGCCGAAGAGCAAATTGATGTCGACATCATCGTACAAAGCGGTGTGATCAGCGGTTCGGCTGATTTCTCTTTCACAACGACCCTAGCAGATCGTGAAAAAGCATTGACCGTCATTGAACAAATTCGTGGTGACATCGGATACCGTGAAGTCACTTCGGAAGTGAACCTTGTGAAAGTGTCCATTGTTGGCGCTGGTATGGTAAGTACACCAGGCGTTGCTGCAACGATGTTCAAAGTGATCTCTGATCTTGGTATCTCTATTTCATTAGTTAGTACATCCGAGATTAAAATGTCGTGCGTTGTTGACAACACGAACCTAACCGAAGTTATCCGTGCTCTGCATACTGCATACGGCTTGGACACTACGGAGCATGCGTTTGTTGGTGGACCAGAAGATCGCAGATAATCGAATTTTCAAGGCATTTTATCCGAAATAAAATAAGCTAGCTTTAATAAAAAAGCCGTTATTCCGGCTGCCATTAAAGGGCCAACCGGAATGCCGCGCATAAATATAATGCCAAATATAGAACCAATCACAAGACCCACAATTAATTGTGGGTCTATTTTTAGCAGTTCCAACCCTTTTCCATTCATATAAGTAGCAATAGCTCCGCCAAGTAGTGCGATGATTCCAGGCCAAGTGGTGAATACCGATAGGATATCCTTCATAGAAATGCGCTCGCTGGCAAAGGGGACCAGGACCCCTATCGTCAAGAACAGCAACCCAAGTTCCAATCCTCTGCGCTCCATCGTGGGGAAAAAACGATCTAAACCAATAAGTTTAATCGCAAGTAAAATGCAAGCCGCGGTCGTAATGATGGGTGATCGTCCAATGAGTCCAATAATAATGAGAATAACTAAGAGCAAATCGCCATTCATAATCAAAACCCCTCGTCCTCATAACTTCAATCTTAGTTTATGAGAAGGGCTTGTATTTAGAACGCAGGCGTGTCTGTCAAAGATGCATCAGTACCATCTGATCTCGTTCCAATATGGGAACTTGATCTGTGGTATTCGGTTTGGCGCACACAATCAAATCTGCCCGGAAACCAGACTTATTCATTTTCTTTCCATTACTGCAGGCTAATATGGTCTCAAACAACGTATCCTTTGATTGCAAATAACATCCCCGCATAGCCATGCCGAAATCATTGACTGCCATATTTTTGTCACCGAGCAGAAAGGATAATTCCTCAAGGATAAGACCTGCGCAAAGCCCATCTTCCAATGAAAAAACATCTTGGGTTCCTGCACACAAAATAACGGTGTCCCGTTTGAAATCGACCGCGGCCCTTGCACAGGCTCTGCTATTTAATAGGGCTCCCGCTAACACGTGATCGGCTTTCATCGCTTTCTGAATACCTCTTGTTCCATTTGTGGTTGTAAGAATAATTCGCTTGCCTTGGATAGCTGCTTTTGTGTATTCCAGTGGCGAATTACCGAAATCGAAACCAGGAATCTTTTTGCAAAAACGCTCACCTCCAAGCAAGTCACCCTCACGAAATAACTCTTTGGCTTTCAGAACTGTTTCCACAGGAACAATGGCTTTGCAACCGTTAATCAGTGCGGTGATGATCGTGCTAGTTGCACGTAAAACATCAACGACAATGACGGTTTTATGAAGAAATTCGTCACTTCTAGCTTCGCCAATGTTGGCGACAACCTCGATATGCATCTTTTAATCCTTTCTGGTACCTAAAGACAACGTATCAGAACGGAGTCCTCTCCGTAACGCTTCTAACGCCATCAACTCATCCGGTGAAATATTACCCAAGTGGATGTCTGGGCCTAGCATGCTAATTAAATGCACCTGCTGACTTTTGAGCGGTGCTTCCCATAAGAGCTGCTGCCCAGGAATTGCAGAAAGTACTCGTTGCAGTTCGTCGTCCTTACATTTTCCGTTTTTATCAAAAATCCCAACGCCCATGCCCGATTCTCGAGCTTCTATGGTTACCAATTTAGCCCCGAGTTCCGTGTCGATTAAAACCGTTTCAATTAATTCCTCCAACTCAATGGAGGATCCCCAGCCTTTCTTACCATATTCGGTAATGACCTCGAAACCTTCTTCCAATCCTCTGGCAATAAGCTCATTTCGAAGTTTGCGCTCCATCTCAATCGTCCCGTCGGAAATTTCAACACCATTAAAACCAAGTGCGATGAGCATGTCAAAAAAAGAGCTTACTGCATTCTGTCTGATGGCAACCTCCAGAAAGGTACCACCCGGGTAAATACATATACCGCTTTCTTTTGCTGAGTTTATCTTACTTTTAAGCACGTGCTGAGGATAAAGCGGCGAGGTACCGAAGCCAATTTTGATCATATCCAGATGGCTGCTTGACGTACTGAGTAAATCTTGGAAGGCGTTCAAGCCTAATCCTTTATCCATCACCATCGTTTTACCCAGCGTCCTTGGTTTAGCCTGCCTTTGTCCTGTGGGGTCGGCTAGAACGGGGTTCCATTTCAAATGAGAGGTCACTTCCATCTGTAATTCTCCTCACTGTCCTTTGAAGGTTCAATTCTGTGTTCAGCATATGCATCTTCACAAATGGTGGTGCCCAGCATGCCTAAAATCAGACGAGCTTGCATAAGGTAGGGTAAAAAGCTTTGACCCTACCTTATGCGTTCTGTCGAATAACGGTCGCTCCGCGAATTTATAAAAACCTCCAGGACTCCATTGTAAAGCTGTTCCTTTAAATGGATGGAGTTGGTAGGAACAGCTTTACAAAAGTCGCTCTTCCGGCCTTTTATAAATCCGCTCCGCTAAATATTCGACGACACATAAAACTCAAACATTTTTACGAGGAGGAGTAGAAAGAAATGAACAAAATTGTCCTAACGATGGCTTCGCTGAGGATGATGTCAGGGAGTATTGAGATTATTGCAGCCATCGTGATGCTGAGGTTGGCGACGGTGGAGAAAGCGCTGCTGGTGAACTCAGGACTGGCTCTAGTAGGTCCTCTAGTACTTCTAGCAACAACGACGATTGGATTAGTAGGTATAGCAGAGAAACTATCATATGGCAAAATGCTCTGGGTGATTGCGGGAGTAAGTTGTCTCTTTATTGGTATTTTAAAAAAGTAATCGGTCATATTTCTTTCTATTAAGCATAGAAATGAGTATAGAAGACTGGACAACTTGGAGGGATGTCTCCCTATGCTCGATTCGATTGCGTACTTACTGCCTCAAACTTTCCGATTTCTCTTAGCAGGACTGCCGCCGGACGTACAAGCTAGTGTTGAAGAAATAAGGGTGAGAGAGTCACGGCCTCTTGAGATTAGCTGGGGTGATCGTTATACCTTTGTGGGCGAACGGGGGGAAATGGTGACTCAGGAAACGAAGGCATACAAGCCAACACAGCAGGACTGTCTTACGTTGCTAGAGATGCTCACGAATCATTCCTTGTATACCTTCGAGGAAGAACTGCGTAGAGGCTATATCACGATTGCTGGTGGTCATCGAGTAGGACTAGCAGGGCGAACTGTTTTGGACCAGGGACATGTCAAGCAAATACGTGATGTGAGTTCATTCAACATAAGGATTGCCCGAGAGATCAAGGGTGTCGGCCAAGAGATTTTACCACAGCTATTCGATCCTTTACTAAGAAGCATCCATCATACGCTCATTATTTCACCTCCACAGCACGGAAAAACAACACTGATCCGTGATCTGGCAAGATTGATTAGCCGGGGAGAGTGGGGGGCGAATAACGTATCGACGGCTGGTAAGAAAGTGGGAGTCGTGGATGAACGATCAGAATTGGCTGCTTGTGTCAAAGGGGTGCCTAGATTCGATCTGGGGCCACGAACAGACGTTATGGATGGTTGTCCGAAGGCGGAAGGCATGATGATGATGATTCGCTCGTTATCACCAGATGTTCTGATTGTGGATGAGATTGGGCGTCCAGAAGATGCGAACGCCATCCATGAGGCTGTTCACACCGGGATTCGCGTCGTAGCCACTGCGCATGGTGCTGATTATGAGGATGTACGCAGGAGGCCGGTTCTGAAGCAGCTGTTGGACGAGGGGGTATTCACGAGGTATGTCATCCTGCATAGAAGAAAAGGAGCATCGGCTTCTTACCGCATCTTGGATTGTCAGGGCAAGCCCTTGGAACTCTACCCTGTGCGTAAAGGATGATGTTAGATGCTGAAATTTGTCGGTGGGGTTCTTATTATCGGTGCTGCTACATTGTTTGGTTTCCTAAAGGCTGCGCACTATGTAAGGCGTCCCAAACAAATCCGTGTCCTTATCAGTGCATTAGGGAGAATGGAGACGGAAATCATGTACGCACTCACACCGCTGCCTGAAGCCTTCGCCTCACTGAGCAAGCAGGTCGCAGAACCGCTTTCTTCCTTATTTCGAATAACTTCAGAGCGTTTATTGAAAAGTGACGGTAAATCCACCCGCGAGATTTGGCAATGGAGTGTCAATGATGTATGGACAAGAACTTCGATGAAGCAAGCGGAACAAGAAGTGGTGCTGCAGCTGGGAACCGTTCTTGGACTCACAGATCGAAGTGATCAAATCAAACATTTACGGCTCGCTATTAGCCAACTTCAAACGGAAGAAACCGATTCTAGGGAAGAGCAGAGGCGCTACGAGAAAATGTGGAAAAGCCTCGGTGTCTTAATCGGAGCATTGATCGTGATATTGATGTATTAATGGAAGCAAGGGATACTTGGCCGTACAAGTGAGTTCCTTGTCAACAGAGTGAGGTGCCTGGAATGAACGTAGATGTGAATGCCATTTTCCAGATCGCCGGCATCGGCATCATCATCGCGATGATCCATTCGGTGCTCAAACAGATGGGCAAAGAGGATATGGCACACTGGGTCACGGTCATTGGCTTCGTGGTCGTGCTCTTTATGGTCGTCAGTATGCTCGATCATTTATTTAAAGAAATCAAAACGATCTTCCTATTCCAATGAGGTGGGCCTGATGGAAATCATCCAGATCGTAGGTTTAGGACTCATCGTTACGATATTAACACTCATCATCAAAGAGCAGAAGCCAATGTTCGCTTTCTTGTTGGCAGCATTTACAGGCATCATGATTTTCTTGTTCCTGATCGGTAAAATTTCTTCTGTTATCCAGGTGCTCGAGGACTTAGCTCAAAAATCAAGTATCAATATGGTTTTTCTCAAAACGATTCTGAAAATCATTGGTGTTGCTTACATCGCTGAATTCGGTGCTCAAATCGTGCGAGATGCCGGTCAAGAATCCATTGCCTCCAAGATCGAGCTTTCTGGGAAAGTGCTCATTATGGTGATGGCTATTCCAATTATTAGCGTCATCATAGAGACCGTCGTTAAACTGCTCCCTGCTTAGATGATCCATGAGGAGTGACCTATATGAATCTACTTTATTCGCACCAGAAGCTGAACAACCGCTGGATCATTTTGTTCATAATGACAATGGGCTTATGGCTTGGATTGACGGGCACTATGGCCGCTGAATCGCCTACGGATGTCATTATCAAGGAGCAGGCCAACCATCTGAATACGGAACCTGTTGAGCAATATTGGGATAAGCTCATGAAGGATTACGGCGGTTACTTCCCCGAAAGTAAGACACCAACCTTCATGGAATTGCTGCTTGGGACCAAAGGCATTAGCATGAAGAGCATTTTCAAAGGGCTGCTAAGCTATGTGTTCCACGAAATCATCATTAATGGAAAGCTGCTTGCTTCGATCGTTATACTGACGATTTTCAGTATGATTCTCGAAACGCTGCAAAGCTCCTTTGAAAGAAACACGGTCAGCAAGCTAGGTTATTCAATTACCTATATGGTTCTGATTATTATAGCTATCAACAGCTTCAGCATAGCAATCGGTTATGCCAAAACAGCCATCTCTTCCATGATGCAATTCATGATTGCCATTGTTCCTTTGATGTTAACGCTTCTAGCTTCCATGGGCAATGTCACATCTGTGGCGATATTACACCCTCTGATTGTGTTCATGATCCATTCAGTTGGCACAGCGATATATGTGTTTGTATTCCCGTTGTTGTTCTTTTCGGCTGTTCTGCACATCGTAAGCTCCCTTAGCGAGAAATACAAAGTCACCCAGCTAGCGAACCTGCTGCGCACAATAAGTTTAGGTATGCTCGGGGTATTCGTCACTGTTTTCCTTGGTGTTATATCGATTCAAGGGACTGCGGGAGCGGTTAGAGATGGCGTTGGGATTCGAACGGTAAAATACATTACCGGAAACTTTGTCCCCGTTGTAGGACGGTTATTCTCGGATGCAACTGAGACAGTGATTGGAGCATCGCTGCTTGTAAAAAATGCAATCGGACTCGTTGGGGTTGTCATTCTAATCTTGTTGTGTGCGTTTCCGGCAATCAAAATTTTAACGCTAGCTTTCATCTATAACTTATCCGCAGCGATCATGCAGCCCTTGGGAGATAGTCCGATTATAGCTTGCTTACAAACGATAGGTAAGAGCTTGATTTATGTGTTTGCGGCACTGGCAGCAGTCAGCTTAATGTTCTTTCTGGCACTAACGATCATGATTACAATCAGTAATGTCTCCGTGATGATGCGGTGAAAGGAGGCAGCTATGGATTGGTTAGCGGGATGGCTAAAAAGCGTCATTATGGTCATTATGTTGGCTACATTTGTTGATCTATTACTTCCCAGCAATACGATGCAGCGATATGTCAAAACGGTTATGAGTTTGTTCATCTTGCTCACGCTGTTATCTCCAGTACTTCAATTGTTTCAAAAGGATTGGGATATCGATCAATTGATCGGTCAAGCGGAACAGCGGCAAAACGAGAAAACAATGCTTGCGAGCAGCGGCGGCGGAAATCCATATATGAAATCGCTCGATGTGATTACGAAGGATGCCCAAAAGCTTCAAGAAGCAGGACAAAAACAATCACAGCAAATGATTCAACATCAACTGGCTGAGCTGATGAAAGAGGATTTACAGAAGCAAACAGAGCTGATCATCCAAGACGTTCAGGTGCTGGCGCAAATCGACAATAACGGGAAACCTGCTATAACGAAAGTCAGGGTAACCCTTGATGATATAGAAACGACGAAACAGGTTAAATCAACATCAGCCTCCAGAAGCATAGCTGTCATGGAGCCACTCAAGCCAATTGATCCGATACGGATCGAACCAACAACGAAGCTGCAGGGAAGTAACCTAAGTGACAAAGAAGCAGCTGCTCTGCCTAAGTTATCGTCACGAATGGAGCAAGAGGTTGACCATCTCAAGCAAAAAATCGTGCGTGATTGGATCGTGGAGCCTGCACAGATTGATATCCAATTGAAACAACGGAATGAAAGGATTGCGAGGTGAATGGATGGGAACATTGCTGCAATGGATGGAGCACAAATTCGGCGGAGGTCCGGGAGGACCCAAACGCAAGAACACGCTCTTGTGGGTCGTTATGATTGGACTCTTGGGAGCTGCGCTGATGATTATGAATGCATTTATGACTGTAAAAGATGTTGATCCCATCAATACGGGCAGGGCCTCTCCGCAACCCAGCAAAGAAACATTTCTCAACAGTACATCCAAAGAAAATTCTGCCTTTCATGATTATGAAGCGGCCTATCAAACACAGTTAAAGGAGATTCTGCAAAAAATTGTTGGTGTTGGCGATGTTGAAGTGCTCGTTACAATTGAGTCGACCGAAGAAATGACGGTCGACAAAAATTACAATGACAATCAGCAAATGACGACAGAACGCGACAATGGTGGAGCGACACGGAATATATCCCAGGTAACGCGGAGTGGTGAAGTGGTTGTCTATCAAGTTTCCGGTGACCAGAAACCGCTTGTGCTCAAATACATTAAACCGAAAATCAGAGGCGTCATCGTTGTCGCCAAAGGCGCTGAGAATCTCACAGTGAAAAAAATGATTACTGAAGCTGTAGAGCGAGGACTTGATGTGCAAGCGAGTAGGATCTCTATTTTACCCCGCAAAACAGGGGGATGAATGTAGGTAGCAAATCAAAATTGAGGAGGAATTTCAATGAATGCGAAAAGACAAACAATTTGGCTCGTTTCTATGCTTAGTTTAATGGTGGTGCTTTCCGCCTATTATCTGTTCACAGAGGATGTCAATAAGCTTGATTTAGCCACAACGGAAACGATCAATAAAACACAAGAAGTGAAGATTGATATGAGTCAGGTTGACCCTGCGAATGCTGCGAAAACTGATGTGAAAGCGACAACTGGTGGAGATGCGAAAGTCGACACGAAAGCTGTAACACCGCAAAATTCAACAAAAACAGACGCGAAAACAGATGTTAAAACCGATGCTAAAACAACGACGACACAAGATGCTTCCAATGCGAAACCAGATACGGCCAAAACGGATGATCAAGTTCTGAAGATTGTTGAAGAGCAAGCGAGAACGACATCAGCTAGCGATTATTTCACGAATGAGCAAATGAAACAAAGAGATTATTTCAGCAAAACATCCTCTGATTTAATGGAAATCATTATCGATTCGAAAAAGACACCTGAAGCTGTAGCCAAAGCGACAAATGACTTAGCGAAACTGACAGATATTCAAGAAAAAGTAGAAAATTTACAAGATGTGCTTATGAAAGACTTCCCGCAAGCCATCATTAATCAAGATGGAAACAAGTGGAAAGTGACAGTTCAAAGCGATAAATTGGAGAAAAGCCAAGGTGTAACAATCGTTGATATGGTGATGAAAGAGCTTGGTACAGGTCCGGAAAATATTAAGATTCAATATGTTCGTCCTTAGTAAAAAGAGATGAGATTAGCCTATTAGGGATGGCAATGGAAAGGGTCCGGACAAACTGGACTCTTTCCATTTCTTGCGTTTATGGGTATAATACATACGTTGCGGCTATGAAACCGCATTTTTTACTGGTTCACCAACCTTGAAGGAGTGACATGAATGTTCAAATTGAGTGAAATCAAAGAGTTGATCAAACTCGTCGATCAATCCTCTTTACAAGAGCTTGAAATCGAAAATGAAGGTGCACGCCTTTCTATTCGCAAGCCGAATAAAACGGAGTCTGTCTATGTAACGGCCCCCGTTCAACACACGTATGCTCCGATCGGTCAAGCAAACATGGGTAACACAGCACCTGCTGCCGCTCTCGAAGCTTCTATCCCTGCGACTACTGGACATGCTAAGCAAGAGGACTCATCTTTACATAAGATAGTTTCACCGATGGTAGGAACCTTCTATCAATCTGCTTCTCCTGGCTCTGCTCCTTTCGTAAGTGTTGGCTCCAAAGTAGGTGACAAAAACGTTGTCTGTATTGTGGAAGCTATGAAATTGATGAATGAAATCGAAGCTGAAATTAAAGGTGAAATCGTTGAAGTGCTCGTAGATAACGGTCAGCTTGTAGAGTACGGACAACCTTTATTTTTAGTTAGACCAGAGTAAGCGATTAGTAAGCTTAGGCTTATGGCGCAGTTTTGCTTGAGCAAAACGCAGTACACGCTTATGATGCAAGTTTTCCTAACGGAAAACTCTTAGGAGGAAAAATAATGAAATTTCATAAAATCCTAATAGCGAACCGCGGAGAAATTGCTGTTCGTATTATCCGAGCTTGTCGTGAGCTTGGCATTTATACAGTGGCTGTTTATTCGGAAGCTGATCGTGATGCGCTTCATGTGCGTCTAGCCGACGAAGCCTATTGTATTGGGCCGACTGCCTCCAAGGACAGCTATTTGAACTTCACCAACTTGATGAGTGTTGCTACGCTAACAGAATGTGATGCGATCCATCCAGGATATGGCTTCTTAGCAGAAAATGCGGACTTCGCAGAAATTTGCGAGAGCTGCAATATTACATTTATCGGTCCTTCCCCAGATGCGATAAGCCGAATGGGTGATAAAGCGGTTGCCAAGCAAACGATGAAAGAAGCGAGAGTACCGATCATTCCAGGTTCAGACGGTTTGGTTGAGAACATTGACGACGCGATCGTCATTGCTCGAGATATCGGTTACCCGATCATCATTAAAGCGACAGCAGGCGGCGGCGGTAAAGGTATACGTATTGCCGAGAACGAGGAAACACTCGTACAGCAGATTACGGCAGCGCAGCAAGAAGCACAAAATGCTTTTGGCAACGCAGGTATATATTTGGAGAAATACTTGACAGGCATGAAGCATGTTGAGATTCAAATTTTAGCTGATAAACACGGTAATGTTGTTCACTTAGGTGAGCGTGACTGTTCCGTACAGCGCCGTAGACAGAAGCTTGTTGAGGAAGCTCCTTGCCCGATTCTGACAGCTGAAACACGCACAGCGATGGGGCAAGCGGCCGTTCGTGCAGCGAAAGCCGTTAATTATTCCGGTGCAGGAACCCTTGAGTTCCTACTCGGTCCCGATGGTAATTTCTACTTCATGGAAATGAACACGAGAATCCAGGTTGAGCATCCCGTAACCGAAATGATTACAGGAATCGATATCATCCAAGAGATGATTCATGTAGCAGAAGGCAATCCATTATCTTTTGCACAAGAAGATGTCCGCATCAATGGATGGGCTATCGAGTGTCGTGTGAATGCGGAGGATCCGAATCGGAACTTCATGCCTTCACCGGGCCAAGTGAAGTTTTACTTGCCGCCAGGTGGTTTTGGTGTTCGTGTTGACAGTGCGGTATATCCGGGCTACACAATCCCGCCACACTATGATTCTATGATCGCTAAGCTTATTGTTTGGGGAAATACGCGAGAAGAAGCGATTGCCCGCATGAAAAGAGCACTCACTGAGTTTGCGGTGGAAGGTGTGAACACAACGATTCCCTTCCATTTGAAGCTGCTTGAGCACAAGAAATTTATCAAGGGTGACCATGATATTAAGTTCTTGGAAGAGCATGATGTCAATGATCCAGAATCGTAGACAAACATTTGTCATATTTTTGACGAAATGGTATACTAATAAATTAAGATGGCTTATCCAAACAATGGATCAAGCAAAGAAATTCACATGAAACACGTTTGTTTCACAAATACAGTTATGCTTACGACGCCAGTTTTGCTGGCGCAAAACTCTAAGGAGGTGCCACAATGAGCACAATCGCTCCGGATTACGTCAAAACAGACATGGGCAGCATCCAAATTGCCCCCGAGGTTATCGAAATCATTGCCGGTTTGGCAACGGTGGAAGTGCAAGGAGTAGCGGGGATGAGTGGCGGATTAGCTGGCGGCATTGCTGAATTGCTTGGACGTAAGAATTTGTCCAAAGGCGTAAAGGTAGAAGTCGGACAACGTGAAGCAGCCATTGACGTCTCCATCATTATTGAATATGGCAATCGAATTCCTGAAGTTGCAAGCGACATTCAACAAAATGTGAAGCAGGCAATTGAATCGATGACAGGCTTAAATGTTGTTGAAGTCAACGTGCATATTCATGATGTTCATTTTAAATTGGCAGATAAACCGGTTGAAGAAGAAACAGCAGCTGCCCATCGTGTGAAATAGGCGGAATTGCTGCATCCATATGGATCAATTGAAACCCCCTACAGGTTGCAGGGGGTTTCCTCTAACTATAGGAAGGGGACAAGCTTACGTGGCTAAAATTGTGGACAGGCTCTTGCTACTTCTCTATAGCCTAATTATTCTAATTGCTTCTATCGTTGTTTTGTTCACAGCTTCGAGTTGGATCCCGTTAGAACAAGCAGGTCAAATGTTAAGTAATTTTTATTTCGAAAAAAGCTTTGCATACCCAGCGATTATCATCAGCTTGGTCATGCTGTTGATCTCTGTTCGTTTCCTCATTTTAACGCTGCGCCGCGGTCGTTCTCAAGCGCCATCCATCGACCAACGAACGGATTTCGGAGATATTCGCATCTCGATAGAAACGGTTGAGAATTTATCTTTGAAAGCCGCTGGTCGTACCAAAGGTGCCAAAGATTTACGTGCCCGTGTAAGGGTGAATCAATCAGGTCTAGAAATTACGATCAGAACCATTGTGGATGGGGAAAGTTCGATTCCTGAACTTACAGAAGAGATGCAAAGTACTGTGAAAAGTTACATCGAGGATATTACTGGCATTCCTGTAGCTTCCGTAACCGTATTCGTAGCGAACATCGTGCAATCAGCCCCAACTTTTAAAAGCCGAGTCGAATAGAGGTGAACCCACTCATGTGGAATGAACTGTGGGAGTCCCATAGGGGCAAAGTAATCGGAGTGGCAGCAGGCATTTTCTTCGGCTTCATTTATTTGTTTTTTGGTTTTTGGGATATGTTGATCTTTGGATTCATTGTTCTGCTCGGTTTATATGTCGGGAACAAACTGGATCGGAAAGAAAGTTTCGTCATTCTTGAAGACATTTGGCGCTATCTCACGCAAAAATGGAGAATGTTTCGCTAAAATCCCTGGTTCTACCATGGATTTTTTTGTTTGGATTCATTCCAATATGACGTATACTAGTAAAAAGAGTTTTTTAGGACGAGTTACATCCATGATTGCTTAAGAAGTCAGTTTTCTGGCGAAAACTTTTAGGAGGACCATAATGAAACGCAGAGTTGCACGAGAAATTGCCGTACAAAGCCTTTACCAAATCCAGATGAATGAGGCTACACCTCAGGAAGCTGTCCAAATTGCGATTCATGAAGCAGAGCATGACAATGAAACAGAGTTGAATTTTTCTGGAGATAAAATTGACCCTCTATACATTATTGAACTTGTTGAGGGTACATACAGTAACAAAGTTAGAATTGATGAACTGCTTGAAGAGTATTTAAAAGGTTGGGCGATGGACAGGCTCTCACGGATTGATCGTGAAGTGTTGCGTTTGGCTGTATATGAAATGCTGTACAGAGATGATGTTCCACCTAAAGTTGTCGTCAATGAGGCGATTGATTTGGCCAAGCATTATGGCACGGAGGAGTCAGGTAAGTTCGTTAACGGTGTACTTGGTAAAATGATTAAAGAAGTTGAAGATTTAAAGGGCAAAGTAACTCCGTCCTAATTAACAATGATTATTCAACCATTTATATATAGCCATTGCAAACACGAAGCTAATGCTTACGAAGCAAGTTTTCTAAGAAAACTCTAAGCTGCTGCTTACGAAGAACGTTTTTCACAAAACTCTTAGGGGGAAATAACATGTCTGCACAAGTTATTAATGGGAAAGAACTCGTGAGTTCCATCCGTGAGGAGATCAGGTCGGATGCTGCCGCGCTTACTGCGCAAGGCAACCAGCCTGGTCTTGTCGTTGTTATTGTGGGAGAAGATGCGGCTTCACAGGTTTATGTAAGAAACAAAGCGAAAGCCTGTGATGATGTAGGGATTTATTCCGAAGTACATCGTTTACCGGAAAATACAACGCAACAAGAGTTAATTGCACTTATTCATAAATTTAATAGCGATAGCCGAATTAACGGTATTCTTGTTCAATCACCGCTGCCTAAGCATATAAATGAAGAAGCAGTTGTTGATGAAATTGATCCGCTTAAGGACGTGGATTGCTTCCACCCCATGAATGTCGGTAACTTGATGATTGGCAAAGATGGTATGAAGCCATGTACACCGCATGGTGTTATCGAAATTCTAAAACGCACAGGAGTCGATATAGCTGGTAAGCACGCTGTTGTTGTAGGAAGAAGCAACATCGTAGGCAAACCAATGGCTATGCTGCTTCTGCGCGAGCACGCCACGGTATCCGTCGTTCACTCTCGTACTCCGAATATGGAGGAAATTACAAAACAAGCGGATATTCTTGTTGTTGCTGTTGGTAAAGCAAATTTGATTAAAGCACATCACGTGAAGCCTGGTGCTGTCGTTATCGATGTGGGGATGAATCGTCCTGCAGACGGTAAACTGACAGGGGATGTTGATTTCGAAGCGGTTAAAGAGGTTGCAAGTGCAATCACACCCGTACCCGGTTGCGTAGGTCCAATGACGATTACCATGCTGCTTCGCAACACCGTTGATGCAGCAAGTCGCGCAGCTAAAGCGAATGTGAGCGTTTAATAAGCAGTATGGCGAGAAACGAGACGAAGATCTTATCTGTCAAGGATTTGAACCGTTATATTAAACTCATGCTAGAGGGCGATTCCCGTCTGCAGGATGTTTGGGTTCGTGGGGAAATCTCTAATTTCACTCACCATTCCAGCGGCCATATGTATTTTACGATTAAAGATGCGGATGGCAGGTTAAAAAGCATCATGTTTGCTTCGCATAACCAGAAGCTCGGTTTTATTCCGAAAGAAGGAACGAAAGTGATCGCTCGCGGTAATATTTCCGTATATGAAAGAGACGGAGCGTATCAGTTCTATGTCACGGCGATGCAGCCGGATGGCATCGGCAGTTTGTATATGGCCTTCGAGCAGCTTAAGAAGAAGCTAGAAGGGGAAGGACTGTTCGCGGCGGAGCGCAAGAAACCGATTCCTCGGTTTCCGCGCGCAATCGGCGTGATCACGTCTCCGACAGGAGCCGCTGTGCGTGATGTCATCATCACACTGCAGCGCCGCTATCCGTCGGTCCAGATTCTTCTGTACCCGGTACTGGTACAGGGAGCGCAAGCAGGCCCTTCGATCGTCAAGGCGATCGAAGCGATGAACCGGCTCGGTGAAGCCGACGTGCTCATCGTGGGCCGCGGCGGCGGCTCGCTCGAAGAGCTCTGGGCATTCAACGAGGAAGCCGTTGCGCGGAGCATTGCAGCTTCCGCGATTCCCGTCATCTCGGCCGTCGGCCACGAGACGGACTTCACGATCGCGGACTTCGTCGCCGATCTAAGAGCGCCGACGCCTACGGCGGCGGCCGAGCTCGCGGTGCCGAATCACCTCGAGCTGAAGCAGCAGCTGTCGCAGCAAGCGCAGCGGCTGCACTACGGGCTGCTCCAGCAGCTGCGCCGTAAGCAGGAACGGCTGGAGCGCGCGAAGCGCTCTCCGTTCCTAACGAACCCCCGCAGGCAGCTGCTGATGCAGCCTGCGGAACGACTCGACCGGCTGGCGGAGCAGCTCGGTTACCGCATGCGCCAGCGCCTAACGCTGTTGGCGGAACGGCGATTGAAGCTGGAGCGCCGCTTATCCAGCTTCAATCCCAAAGAGCAGGCCGTGTCCGCAAGGCGGCGCTTGGATACTTCCAAGCGGCAGATGCTCACGGCCATGCAGACCCTCCTGCGTACGAAGAAGCAGGAGTGGCAGTCTGGCGTCCGTCATTTGGACGCCCTCAGCCCGCTGAAGGTCATGCAGCGGGGCTACAGCTTGGCGTACGACGAACAAGAGCATGAGCTCATTCGTTCAGTCTCCCAAGTGAAGGTTGGAGATTTCGTTAAGATTCGTCTCAAGGACGGAAGGTTGAATTGTCAGGTATCGGGGATGGAGGAGAACAAAGATGTCTACGAGTGAAACGGAAGTTAGCTTTGAACTGGCCATTGAACAGTTGGAGCGCATAGTTGCCCAATTGGAAAGCGGCGATGTTCCTTTGGAGAAAGCGATTGAGCTATATCAGGAAGGCGTTCGGCTCTCCCATCTGTGCGGTGTGAAGCTTGAACAAGTGGAGAAGAAAATTGAGATGTTGGTTGAAGGTGAATCGGGCACTGTGAGCAGGAAGCCTTTCCAACCTGTCTTGGAAGATAAGGGGAATTAGGTTGAATAAGACGTCTACCATTCATGAATATATAGCTTCCCATGCAGACATGGTCGAAGCGGCTTTAATCCAAGCGCTGCCTGCAGCATGGGACGTTCCTGGTTCTCTACGTGAGTCCATGAACTACTCCTTAATGGCTGGTGGCAAGCGCTTGCGCCCCATTCTGGTGCTAGCAGCAGCTGAAGTACTAGGGGGTTCCCTAGAGGCAGCAATGCCTGTAGCTTTAGCCATTGAGATGGTTCATACTTACTCCCTGGTTCATGACGATTTGCCAGCAATGGATAATGATGATTATCGCCGAGGCAAGCTGACGAATCATAAGGTATACGGTGAGGCCATGGCCATTCTAGCTGGCGATGCATTGCTGACGCAAGCATTCTTCAGCATTACGCAGGCACATAAAGGACATGGCATTCCAGCAGAACGTGTGCTTTCCATCACAGAAGAACTTGCCATTTATGCAGGAGCGAGAGGAATGGTTGGCGGTCAAGCCGCTGATATGCTCGGAGAGCAAGGCATTACAAAGCTTGAAGAATTAGCTTTCATTCATACCCATAAGACGAGTGATCTCATTGTTTTCTCCTTACGTGCAGGCGGTCATATTGCCGGCGCAACGGAAGCGCAACTTCGTGCCCTTAGTGAATTCGGCAATGCCATTGGTCTTGCTTTTCAAATTCAGGATGATATTTTGGATATCATCGGTGATGAGAAGAAGTTAGGTAAGCCTGTGAAGAGCGATGAGAAGCAGCAGAAGGTAACGTATCCCTTTTTTATCGGGATCGAAGCTTCGGAGCAGAAGGTCAAGGATTTAACGAGTCAAGCCAAAGAAGCACTGCTTCGTGCACAGATTGCGCACCCTGAGAGGCTTCTCCAACTGGCGGATTACTTAATGAAGAGGGATCATTAATCCTTTATTGCGTGTATGATTCCCCCTGCTTTTATGTGGTTTTACACGAAATACCCAATTTATGATATAATGATGAAATCGATCTCAGTATTTTCACATTGAAAGTGAGGAAACAAGCGTGCTGCTCGAACAAATCAATCGGCCTGAGGACTTAAAGCGTTTATCCTTGACGGAGCTTGAGACATTGGCTGGTGAAATCCGTCAATTTCTGATTGAGAAGCTGTCTGTTACAGGTGGACACTTGTCCTCCAATTTAGGTGTGGTTGAGCTCACCATTGCTTTACATACCTTGTTCCACAGCCCGTATGATAAATTTATTTTTGATGTGGGTCATCAAGCTTACGTACACAAAATTTTAACCGGTCGCAAAGATAAATTCGATACCCTGCGCAAGTACAAGGGACTTTGTGGATTCGTGAAACGTTCTGAAAGTGAACATGACGTCTGGGAAGCCGGGCATAGCAGTACTTCGCTGTCAGCCGCAATGGGAATGGCGATGGCCCGTGATCTAAAAGGTGAACATAATAAAGTTGTTGCCGTTATTGGTGATGGGGCGATTACCGGTGGTATGGCGTTAGAAGCAATGAACCACATTGGTCATGAGAAGAAAAATATTATGGTCATTCTGAATGACAATGAAATGTCGATTGCGCCCAATGTCGGGGCTATTCATAATTATTTGAGCAAAATTCGTTCGGATCGTCATTATTTGAAGGCCAAAGAAGAAGTTGAACATTTACTTAAGAAAATTCCTGCCATCGGCGGCACCTTGGCCAAAACCGCGGAAAAGCTGAAGGACAGTCTCAAATATTTTGTGTTAAACGGTGTTTGGTTTGAGGAATTAGGGTTCACTTATATTGGGCCTGTAGACGGACATAATTTACCGGTATTACTCGATACGCTTAAACAGGCAGAGAAGATCAATGGTCCTGTGCTTGTTCATGTCGTAACGACCAAAGGTAAAGGGTATACACCAGCTGAGCAGGATTCGCACAGTTGGCATGGTCCAGGACCTTACAAGATCGAATCAGGACAGGTGCTTAAATCCGTAGGGCCTCCCATGTATACAGAAATTTTTGGAAATACGTTAATCGAGCTCGCTGAGAAGGATTCCAGAATTGTTGCTGTTACTCCAGCTATGCCTGGAGGCTCTGGGTTACTGAAGTTCGCGAAGCAGTTCCCCAATCGGATGATTGACGTTGGGATTGCGGAGCAGCATGCGGCAACACTATGTGCAGGTCTTGCAAGTGAAGGCTTGAAACCCGTATTTGCGGTATATTCCACTTTTCTACAGCGAGCTTACGATCAAGTCGTTCATGATATTTGCCGTCCCAAGCTGAATGTTACGTTTGCTATTGATCGTGCAGGGTTTGTGGGTCCAGATGGCGAGACCCATCATGGTGCTTACGATATTTCGTTTCTACGTTCGCTGCCGAACATGGTGCTTATGATGCCTAAGGACGAACGTGAATTAAGAGATATGATGCAGACTGCTCTTGAGTACAATGATGGACCTATCGCATACCGCTATCCAAGAAACAGCGGAACGGGATCCAGTATCGTTGAAGCGCCAAAAGCGATTCCAATCGGTACATGGGAGACATTGCGTGACGGAGATTATGCTGCTGTACTTGCAGTCGGACCAATGGTGCAGATTGCCGAAGAGGCAGCCGAACAATTAGCTAAAGAAGGCTTCAACCTTCGCGTTGTCAATGCACGTTTCATTAAACCGCTTGATGAAGCTTACTTACTCCAGCTAGCAAGTGAGTCCATTCCAATCATTACGATGGAAGAGGGTTCTATCCAAGGCGGACTTGGCAGCAGTGTAGTAGAATTCTACGCAGCCAAAGGTGTCGTAGGATTACACGTGCAAATAATGGGTATCCCGGATTACTTCGTTGAGCATGGAAGCGTGAAGGAACAGCGAGAAGAAGTTGGACTTACCACACAAAACTTAATCACTGAAGTGAAGAAGCTAGTGCCACGTAAACGACAACGAGCTTAGGCTATGGATGATAAGAATAGGAGTAACATAAACACAATGTCATCAGATAAAGAACGATTGGATCTATTGCTTCTTGAACAAGGCTATTTTGAAAGCAGAGAAAAGGCAAAGGCCGCCATTATGGCAGGCCTTGTTTTTGCTGATGAAGAACCTGTAGATAAAGCGGGTATGAAGATCAGCAGGAAGGCTGTTTTGAAAGTGAAAGGTGCGCTTCATCCTTATGTGAGTAGAGGCGGTCTTAAGCTAGAGAAGGCATTGAAGCAATTTGATATCGATTTAAATGGAGCAGTTATGCTTGATATTGGAGCCTCGACAGGCGGATTTACAGACTGTGCTCTGCAAAATGGCGCCTCTTCTGTGTACGCTGTCGATGTTGGCTATAATCAATTGGACTGGTCGCTTCGTAATGACGAACGTGTTCATGTTATGGAGAGAACGAATTTTCGCTATACAAAAATGGAGGATTTGAACGGTCCACGTCCTACATTTGCAAGCATTGATGTTTCTTTCATTTCGCTGCGTATTATTTTACCGCCACTGAAAGAGATCTTGTTAGATCAGGGACGAGTGGTTGCCCTCATTAAACCTCAGTTCGAGGCGGGTAGAGAGAAAGTTGGCAAATCCGGTGTTGTTCGCGACCCTGATGTGCATGTGGATGTGTTGACCATTGTGTTAACTTTTGCAGAAGAGTTAGGGTTTCGCTTGAAAGGGCTGACCTACTCACCAATCACAGGAGGGGAAGGGAATATTGAATTCCTTGCCTATTGGTCTAGTGATGCGGCTGAGGATACCTCTCTTGCTGAAGCTTCTTCTCTGAAAGATTTGATTGCAGTGACAGTCAAAGAAGCACAAAAATTGCATGGCAAATAAACTCATCTTTGAGAACGCCTTTTTGCGGCCCAGAGATGGGTTTTTTCAGTAGATAGGAAAGTATCAGTTTCATACTTTTGCTTTGCATCTACCTTGACAAACGCACTCGTCCCTAAGGGACGATGGAATCGTTTATCCTTACTTCATAAAAAAGGATTTTCCAGGTAAATCCGCGAATACTATGGCGAGGTGAAGGACATGGAACAAGGCGATGTTAAAGTCATTTTGTTAATCCTGATCATAGTTGTAGGCATTATCTTTTGGCGATTCAAAAGGTGGCTAGACGGACCGAATAAGAAGCGAAGAAGGATTCCCAGACACTCCGAAATACCACAGGATGAAGTCGTGGAGCTGCTTGAAGGAGCTGGCTTCGATGTGCTTGCTAGTAAAACCAGAATTCCCATCAGCATGATGATTAATGAAAGAGAACAGCTGGAAAGCCGATTATTCATCGACTATTTTGCCCAGAAAGATGAACAAATTTACCTCGTGAAAGTAGCGAAGGAACGTAAACCGCTAGAAATGACAGGAAGCGCTGTTCGCGATATGCTGCTAGCCTATAGTCTGATATATCCAGAAGCTGACGGCGTGCTATATGTGGATATGGCTCTAAACAAAATTAAAAAAATCACATTTCATATAGAGGTGTAAGGATGAAAGGTCAAAGGCATGTAAAAATCAGAGAGATTATCACGAACCACGAGATTGAGACACAGGATGAATTGGTGGAGACTCTTCGGGCTGCTGGCTTTCATGTCACACAGGCTACAGTCTCACGCGATATCAAAGAGCTTCATCTGATTAAGGTTCCCTTGGATGATGGCCGATATAAGTACTCCATGCCGGCCGATCAGCGATTTAATCCGATGCAAAGACTGCGTAGAGCATTGAGTGACCATTTTGTTAGCATTGACCATACCGACAATCTTGTCGTGATGAAATGTTTGCCAGGTACGGCAAACACGATTTGCGCACTTATTGATAATCTAGAATGGAGCGGTGTCATGGGGACGATTTGCGGAGATGATACCATTCTTGTGATTTGCCGCGGCAAAGAGAACAGCCTTACTTTTGTAAATGAAGTCATGTCATTACTATCTTAATTTCAGGAGGAGCACATGCTTACAGAACTTTCGATTCGTAATTTGGCTGTTATTGAACATGTACATATTCGTTTCAAAGCTGGTTTTCATGTCCTAACAGGCGAAACAGGTGCAGGTAAATCGATCATCATCGATGCTTTAACTCTCATTGTTGGCGGCAGAGGATCTTCGGAGTTGGTACGTTACGGTGCAGACAAAGCAGAGATAGAAGCAATGTTTGAATTACCATCCTCGCATCCGGTTTGGCATACGCTTACAGAACTCGGTATAAGTGCAGATGCCAGTGAGCATTTGCTCATTCGTAGAGAAATCACCGCAACGGGTAAAAGCTCCAGCCGAATTAATGGTCAGCTTGTCAACTTGACAATGCTTCGTAAAACGGGAGAGTGGCTGGTTAATATTCATGGTCAGCATGAGCATCAATCCCTGCTGAATGTAGATGAACATATTCATTCTCTTGATTTATTCGGTGATTCTGAAGTTGAGGCTGCGAAAAAAAACTATCAAGCTAGCTATGATCAATATATAAAGCTGCAAAAAGAGCTGCGAGAGCTTCAAGAAACAAGCAAACAGGCGCTTCAAATGCTAGATTTATATCGTTTTCAAATCGATGAAATTTCGGCTGCAAAGCTCAAAATGGGGGAAGATGAGACCTTAATCGAAGAGAAGAGAAAATTGGCTAACGCGGAAAAATTATTTCAAAGCTCTTCCGAGGCTTATGATTTCCTCTATGCCACGAACCGTGGCTTAGATGCGGCCGGAAAGGCAGTTTCCAGACTTCAGGATATCGTTCAACTCGATCCAACGAAGCTAAGTCCTCTTCTTGAGCAGGCGCAATCCGCTTATTATCAGATGGAAGACGCAGCTTATCAACTGCGCGACTATCGAGATGGCATCGAGTTTAACCCTTCACGTTTGGATTTTATTGAACAAAGATTAGATATGATCACGTCTCTTAGGCGAAAATATGGAGAGAATATTAAAGAAATACTCGTTTATTTGGATAAAATAAAAAGCGAAGTCGATACCATTGAAAATAAAGATGAGCATATTCGCAAATTAGAGGACAAGCTTGCGGCCGAAGAAAAGCAGTTGGGCGTGGCGGCTTTGGATCTTTCCAATTTGCGCAAAGGAATTGCTGAACAGCTTGCAGGTCAAATTGAGCATGAACTTCGTGATCTACAGATGGAACGCACGCAGTTCCGTGTACAAGTGGAACAAACACTTGACGAACGAGGCATTCTTGTTGAAGGTAACAAAGTACGGTACTCACGGCAAGGAATCGATCAAATTGAATTTCTCATGGCACCCAATCCTGGAGAGCCTTTACGCGGTCTTAGTAAAATTGCTTCTGGCGGGGAGCTCTCTCGTATTATGCTCGCGATGAAAACAATATTTGCACGTATTGATCAAATTCCTGTACTTGTTTTCGACGAAGTGGATACAGGTGTAAGTGGCCGCGCGGCGCAAGCTATTGCAGAAAAAATATCTACTTTGTCGACAAATTGCCAAGTTTTCTCGATTACACATTTACCACAAGTGGCTAGTTTCGCTGATGTTCATTTCTATATTCGGAAAGAAGTGGATCAAGAACGAACGTTTACACGTGTTCAAGATATGCCTGATTCTGGACGAATTGAGGAATTAGCGAGAATGCTTGGCGGTGTCGAAGTGACGGAAACCACACTGCATCATGCAGGGGAAATGCTTGCCATGGCAAGAAATAAGAAAGCAAGGGCATGAAAGTATAGATAGTCAGCATTTTCAGTTATAAAACGGGGAGAGTGGGGTTAACTTAAAGGTACGCATTTGACGACGACAATCGTCAGGGCTCAAGGAAGTGTGAAGGAGCGTGAAGATATTGCAATCCAGCAAAAGAAAAAGATTGTTCGGACTCCTGCTCGTCTTCTTCGTTTGTATGGTAAGTTTGTCTCCGCCTTTTCAAAGCTTTGCCTCCTTCCCTCAGGAACTTCGCTTATTCAGCGGTCAGGGGAAGCAGCTCCAATTAACAATGCCGGTCAACGCCCAAGTCACGGTAAAAGATACGGATATTGTAAAGGTAAACGGCAATGCCAAGCACTCATTTCAAGTTAATTTGAAAGAACCCATCTCGTTGCAATCCGATCACTCTGGGCAAACAGAAATGAAGCTCAAGCTATTCGGTGCAATCCCCATCAAGACAGTTAAGGTCAATGTAGTGCCGGATTTGAAAGTCATCCCAGGTGGTCAAACGATCGGTGTGAAAATTAAGTCTGCCGGTATTTTGGTCGTAGGTCATCATTTAGTAACTGTTGCCCAAGACCAAAAAGTTTCACCTGGTGAAGAAGCGAAAATTCAAGTAGGTGATTTAATTACTAAGATCAATGGCAAAGATTCTAAGGATGTTAGTAAAGTTGCTGATCTTGTAGCCAAATCCGGAGAAAACAAAACACCGCTGGAGCTAAAAATCCTTCGTAACAATGAAGAAATTATTGTGAAGCTGCAGCCCGTCTATGACGTCGTAGATAAGTCCTATCGCTTAGGTCTGTACATTCGGGATTCAGCTGCGGGTGTTGGTACTCTAACCTTCTACGCACCAGATCAAGGCGTATACGGGGCATTGGGACATGTTATCACGGATATGGATACCCAAACGCCAATCATCGTTGGTGACGGCGATATTGTGTATTCTAATGTCACCTCTATTTCTAAGAGTCATAACGGAGATCCAGGTGAGAAACATGCTACCTTGTACAAAGATAGTAAAGTGATTGGTAATATCGAAAGAAACACGGCATTTGGTATTTTTGGAAAAATGTATGCTGCTCCTGACCATAGCTTGGATAAAGAAGCCATACCTGTTGCTTTCGCTGAAGAAGTGAAAGAAGGCCCTGCTCAAATTTATACGGTTGTGGAAGGGCAGAAGGTCGAGAAATTTGACATTCAAGTTGTCCATGTATCCAAACAAGACATACCAGGAACAAAAGGTATGGTGATTAAAATCACGGATCCGCGATTATTAGATAAAACAGGCGGTATTGTTCAAGGGATGAGTGGCAGCCCTATTATCCAGAATGGCAAGTTAATCGGAGCCGTTACACATGTATTTGTAAATGATCCTACAAGTGGTTACGGTTGTTTCATAGAATGGATGCTTCAGGACTCAGGTATTATCCTTAGACCTTCTTCAGGAGCCTCTCACAAAGAATCAAAGGCGAGCTAGAAGCCTTTGATTCTTTATTTAATTTTAACCTCATTCTACAAGGAAAAACACGACTTTATGTGAATATGTCGAAAAATGTTGGAAACAGAAGATAAATATATTATTATATAAGAAAGTGAATTAAAAGAAAAGAAAAATAATATTCGACAGAAGGAATTTAAGTTGGGGTGTCGAATACCTTTACTTAAGAGAGAAATACCAACTTGTATGAGTAGCTAAAGGAGGATTTTAAGTTGCAAAAAATTCAAGTGTTACTAGCAGATGACAATCGTGAGTTTACCCATTTATTATCAGAGTTCATTGGTGAGCAAGAGGATATGGAAATTGTAGGAGTGGCGTACAACGGTAACGAGGTTCTTCGTTTTCTTGAACAACAACGTGATTTGCCGGATGTACTCATTTTAGATATTATTATGCCTCACTTGGATGGTCTGGGTGTACTTGAGAAAATGCGTGAGATGAATCTTCCCACACAACCGAAAATCATCATGCTAACCGCTTTTGGACAAGAAAATATCACTCAAAAAGCTGTGCAACTTGGAGCCTCTTACTACATTCTCAAGCCTTTTGATATGGATACGCTAACGAACCGAATTCGCCAGCTTGTTGGTAACAATCAAGCTTCCGCAACGACTTCAACAACACGAGCAAATATTGTACATATGCCTAAAGGTAAAAACTTAGATGCTAATATCACCAGCATCATACATGAAATTGGCGTTCCTGCGCATATTAAAGGATATCAATATCTTCGCGAAGCGATCACGATGGTATACAACAATATCGAAATCCTTGGTGCGATCACCAAAACTTTGTACCCAGCTATAGCTGAGAAGTACAAGACTACACCAAGCCGCGTTGAGCGCGCCATCCGTCATGCGATTGAAGTTGCTTGGACGCGCGGCAACATCGATTCCATCTCGTTTATTTTCGGATATACGATTAACATCTCGAAGTCCAAACCGACAAATTCGGAGTTCATCGCGATGGTGGCAGATAAGCTTCGCATCGAGCATAAGGTTTCTTGAGAGGGTTAGAATCTTTGTAGTGTCTTGGAGGTCATCAGAATGAAATATGAGCTCGGTCGTTGCCTGCTTAGTGAGCGATTAATTGAATCCAACATGACTGCCTTTGAACTCGCTCGAACTTTGCTATACAAGCCAGAGCGGATTACCGACTTTGTTGAAAACAAAAGAATCATGCCGCTTAAGTCTGCTATATCTATCGCTGACACCTTGGGGTGTGACGTGAATGATTTGTATGAATTGGTCACGATTGAGTCTAACGTTTTGAATGGATGACCGTACTACTATATATCAAAAAGGGGCGCTCTTCCAGAGCGTTCTTTTTAGTTTATTAAAAACTTACAATGAACAATTCTTTGATATCATTGACATTGACGGAAGAGGGGAATGTCAGAAGGACTACCTATGATGATTGGTAGTCCTTCTGTATTTGCTTTCTAAATTACCAAACAAAAGCGCTAGTGATGATAACCAGTAAAATGAATAGTACCAAGATTGCTGCTGAAGAAGTATAACCTACGCCAGTTCCACAACTCATCCGAATCAACCTCCAACTGAAAGTGGTTTGTGTTTCAAGATAGCTTATGACTATTTTTGAGGAATGTTTGGGCGAATCGACTGATTGTGCTATTGTCCCTAATCTTGAAAAAAAATGTGACTTTCTAGCCGATTAAGGAGCATTGCCCATGCTTGGAATTAGGGTTGTTAATCAAATCTTGGAACCATACGATGTGGATTTACGTTAATACATCTAGTCATAAAAGACTATTCCAATACGTTTAAGCATGGAGGCAGAGAAGTTGTTACTTATATTGACGAGTATCGTAGTGGGAATTATGTGCGTTATTGTACTTTTTATGAATGTTTATCCTGTTTTTGGTCGGAAACCATCGAAGGAGAAGGCTCGCGTATTCTCTCGATCCTCTCAGTATTTGAATGGGAAATTCGAAAACCCTGTTCCTACCATGATGAATATGGGCTTCAGGAATACGGTCGGGATCTTGCTTGATTTTGCGAAAAGCAGTCCTAATCGACGTCCAAAGACGCAATTTGCGATGGAAAACCCTAATTTGACCAAGGATCTGGAAACAAAAGTGACTTGGTTTGGTCATTCGGCTTCCTTGTTAACGATTGATGGCAAAGCCCTATTATTAGATCCCATGTTCGGGAAAGCTCCTTCGCCGTTTCCATGGTTTGGGAAGGGAAGATATAGCGGTGGATTGCCTTTTGAAATAGCGCAGCTGCCCGTGATTGATGCTGTTATTTTGTCACACGACCATTATGATCATTTGGATTATGGAACGATAATGAAAATAAAGCATAAAGTGAACAAGTTTTTTGTCCCGCTTGGGGTTGCCGATCATCTGATCAGATGGGGGGTGCTGCCTGAGAAGATCGAAGAGTATGATTGGTGGGAAGAGTTTACGTTTGAAGGTCTAACGTTGGCCTGTACGCCAGCTATACACTTTTCGGGGAGAAGTATGACGGATCGCGGTGCTACCTTATGGTGCTCGTGGGTGATCAAAGGAAAGCAGGCGGGCATCTTCTTCAGTGGCGATAGTGGGTATTCCCCTCATTTCAAAGAAATTGGGCTTAAGTATGGTCCGTTCGATCTTACTCTGATGGAGTGCGGTCAATACGATGATCGCTGGTCTGATATTCATATGATGCCGGAAGAAACGGTTCAAGCCCATATGGATGTGAAAGGGGAGCTGATGATACCGATACATTGGGGAGCATTCACGCTGGCCTTACATGACTGGACAGATCCGGTAGAGCGTGCTACAAGGGCAGCGCATGCTAGTAAAGTATCAATTGTCACACCGAAAATAGGTCAAACTGTTATTGTGAATGCCGCGGATTATCCGATAGAAACTTGGTGGAAGTAGAGGATTCAATGCCAACAATACGACAGGAGTTACTTATTCATGCACCTATTGAAGTGTGTTTTGATTTGGCAAGGAGTATAGATATCCATGCAGAATCAACCTCTCATACGAAGGAACGAGCGATAGCAGGCAGGATACAGGGGTTGATTGAGCATGGAGAAACAGTGACTTGGGAAGCTTATCATTTAGGTATTAAGCAGCAATTGACTGCCCAGATTACAGAGATGGTGAAGCCGTATTACTTTGTAGATGAAATGGTTAGAGGGGCGTTCAAGCGATTTCGTCATACACATGAATTTGTAACTGTAGAGCAAGGCACTTTGATGGTGGATACGTTTGATTACACTTCACCTTTTGGAGGATTGGGGAGGCTTGCCGATCACTTGTTTTTAGCAAAGTATATGACTCGATTTCTTGAAAAGCGTAATAACTACGTGAAGAAGATTGCCGAAGAGACTGCGAACTCTGCAAGCTCTGCAAGGTAAGAACTGGATACTAAAGCGGCCACATGGTATTATGGATAAGGCTGGTAGATCGAAGTGATCAGGAGAGAAGAAGAATCTATGGTTGAACAAAAAAGTGAACGGAAATTTCATTTTCTGGGTGTACTGCTTGGTGTAGCGGTTGATAACTTGGGGACTTTAATATCGACTGCGTTAATTGGCGGTATATATTTTGCTAATCGCCCGGTGGATGAGCAGAATGTAAGTGTTATATATTCGAATGTAGGCCTATTACTTTTGCTTTTGGTAGTTGGTTTGTTCTGGTCGTTTCTTGGCGGATACATCGCCGCAAAGGTTGCGAAGCGCGCCGAATATTTCAATGCAGCCATTATTGGTGTCATCGGCGCTGCAATCGGATTTGATTCCATGTTAACCAATGATAGCATTCCGTTATGGTACGAATTGATTGGTTTTGTCGTCATCGTACCGGTTTCACTATTCGGCGGTTTCGTGGCCTTGAAGAGGAAAAAAGCCCCATTAAAATGAATGTTGGATCGTAAAAAAAGAGACTCGGTGATGTTGATCACCGGGTCTCTTGGCGTTATAAGCACACTTAACTTGTTGTAGTTTGCATGTGAGCGAGCATGGTTGCCTTCACCTTGTCGATCGATTCTTGTAAATTCATATTCTCAAAAACATACTCACAATCCTTGCGGTAGGAGACTTCCTCTATGTAGTGGTTCATGTAGTGGTCAATGACGTCAGTAGGCGTATTTCGAGCAAGCATGCGTTCCATGATCGTTTGTTTGTTGACATAGATGAACAAGCGGATAGCTCTATCTCCAAATGTATACTTGAAACGATTAGCTGCATAACGATTCACAATGACATAGATAAGTCCGTCTTTGCGAAGCGCTTCATCGATGTCCGCTTTCTTGATCCCATAGAAATTCCCGTCAATTTCAACAGTTTGAAAAAATTCACCTGCAATGTCACTATCGATGAACACTTTGCGTGAGATGAAATTATAATCCTTCCCGTTGATTTCTTTGGGTCTAGGTATTCGAGTTGTGTAGGAGACGACAGATGAGAAACCAAGCTCTTTGGCAATGTGATGGGCAATTGTTTTACGACCAGAACCGCTAGTGCCAGTAAAGACAAACACCAATCCATTCGTTTCATGACTGCTCATATCAATTCCTCCTTCATAGAATGAAAGCGATATCTTGATAGATTCATTATAGTACGAAAATTCTGAAAATTAAAGAAATACTTTCTCGTTTTGATAGGAATCAAAGGGTTAAAATACGCTATAATAGATAGCATCACATCGTTTAAATGGAAAGGGATCTAACTATGCCTAAATATGCGAGTTTGAGTGCGGAAGCAACGGAATTTTTACGTCAAAAAACCGGAACCAATCACTTAGAGTGCTATACCTATATTGACCCGGAGCGTGGGGAGGATAGTTTTTTTATTGTTAAAACGATCAACAAGGTCATTCATGTTTCTTTTGCCGAGATGACCTTTGAACCAAGCAGTTACCAGAGTTTGATGGAAGGACTCTACCAGGCCATCTATGAATAAATACGTGACAACCCAATCGATAGATGGTAGGATGATCGTAATTGCATATCAAAGGAATTAGGTGCCATAGATCCATTCGGGTGTATGGTTAAAAGGGAAGACCGGTGAAATACCGGCACGGACCCGCCACTGTAAAAATCGCCGTTTATTACGGAAACTGCTTGCAACATGCCACTGGGTAACAACCTGGGAAGGTGCAAGGGGATGATTAAGTCAGGAGACCTGCCTAATTCAACAACACAATTACCCTACGTGGAATTAGGGAGTGTTAGAGAGCGGTTACTTCTGGTTTTATTAACTGTAGTAATTTACCAAGCGTTTCTAACATGACTTATGTTAGGGATGCTTTTTTTGTTTGTGTAATTACGGGGAAGGGTGATGCAAATTGTCAGGAAAACTGCTCATTATTGGCTTTGGGCCGGGGAGTTTTGAACATATTACGAAGCGTGCAAGGGAAGCGATTCAGGAAAGTGAAGTTATCATCGGATATAACACCTATGTGGATCTTATCTCAGGTCTGTTAACCGAACAGCAAGTAGTTCGAACAGGCATGACGGAAGAAGTGAGTCGTGCGCAAGAGGCTGTGCGGCAAGCCAAGCAGGGGAAGAAGGTTGCCGTTATTTCCAGTGGAGATGCCGGGGTATATGGGATGGCCGGTCTTGTCTATGAGGTATTGATGGAACAAGGCTGGACCCGTGAGGATGGCGTTCAAGTAGAAGTGATTCCTGGCATTTCAGCTGTTCATTCGGCTGGATCTCTGCTAGGCGCTCCAATTATGCATGATTCTTGCACGATTAGCTTAAGTGATCATCTTACACCATGGGAGCTGATAGCGAAGCGGGTTGATGCAGCAGGGATGGCTGATTTCGTTATTGCCCTCTATAACCCGCGAAGCGGTAGACGGACCAGACAAATCGTTGAGACTCAGCGCATTCTCCTTAAGTATCGTTCTCCTTTAACACCTGTTGGGATTGTCAAAAGCGCGTATCGAGATCGCGAGCATGTTGTTGTGACGACATTGGCTGATATGCTGAATCATGATATTGGCATGTTAACGACCATTATTATTGGTAATTCCGCAACCAAGCTGTATGACGGTCTCATGATTACACCGCGCGGTTATCAGCGGAAATACACATTAGGGGCCGAAACACAGCCGCTTAAACCACATCAAAGGTTGAAATCCGAGGCTGAGCCTTGGGCTTTGGAACAATTGGATGAGCAGGATTGGGATGAATCCATGGGGGAGTTCGACGATGAAGATGAACTCTTGGATGATAAGATTACTGAAAATAGAGATCTTTCACAGCTGAAGTCATCACCGATTTTGTCACCTAGTAATTCCTTACAGCTTGCAATAGAAGCCTTGCAGCTAGTATCCAAAGGGAATGAAGAGTTGCCTTTTGAATTTGACAATAAGCTGACTGCGACCCAATCTATCTTTGAGTTTGCAGTAAGCCCCGGAATCGCGAATAAAAAGTTAACAGCAGCCCAACTGTGTGCGTTAGGCGAGATTGTTGGGGATCGTGGAGATATTGAATACTCACCGCATCATCAACTGATTGTTCGTGTGCAAACCGATAACCCTAAGCAGATTACATCCGAGCTAAGTGCACTTGGTTTATTGTTGTCTCCGATTGGCGATGTTGCGCAAATCAAAGCATGCGACTTTTGTAATTTGGAAAAAGGTGAATCTATTCCTTATGCGGAAGCCATCCATCACCGAATTGGCCATCTAGAAGTACCTAAAGAGTTGAAAATTGGGTTCAATGGGTGTGGAATGGCTTGTTATGGGGCTGTTCAGCAAGATATCGGCATCGTCTACCGTAAAGAGAAATTTGATCTGTTTCTTGGCGGAAAAACGGTAGGTCGAAATGCGCATGCGGCTCAGCCCGTTGCAGAAGGAATTGACCCTGGGGAGCTTGTCGAATTAGTTGGCAGGATTGTAGAACGTTACCAAAAAGAAGGACATCCGAATGAACGGTTTCATAAATTTTTCAAGCGTGTTAAAGAAATTGAAGGCTACCGCCATCAAGAAATGGTAGGTTTCGTTATCGAAAATGCCATTTGCGGCGATTAGAATTAGGGGGAAATAAAGGATGAATGCTGTTTTATTTGTGGGTCATGGGAGTCGGGAAGAAGGCGGGAATGAGGAAGTTCGCCTCTTTGTTTCGGAAATAGCGAGTAAGATGAAAGAGCAAATTGTAGAGACCTGTTTCCTAGAATTTGTTCAACCAACGATCATGCAAGGAATTGATCGCTGTGTAGAAATAGGGGCTACTCATATCGTGGTCATTCCGATTATCTTATTTGCGGCCGGGCATGCGAAAATTCATATCCCATCTTCTATTGATGATGCGAAATTAAAATATCCTTTTGTGAAATTTACATACGGCAGACCTATTGGGGTACACGAACAAATTCTCGATATTTTATCCTCCAGGGTAGAAGATCTCGGAGTTCAAGTGAAAGAGGACTTAGGTGAAATAGCTTTACTTATTGTTGGGCGTGGAAGCAGTGATGCAGACGCGAATAGCGATCTGTTTAAAATCTCTCGCTTATTCTGGGAGAAGCTTCAGGTAAAATGGGTGGAAACAGCCTTTATTGGAGTTACAGCACCTCTGATGGATGATGGGGTTGAGCGCTGTTTGCTGCTCGGTGCGAAGAAGGTAATCATTTTGCCTTATTTCCTGTTCACAGGCGTTTTGATTCAACGTATGGATCAAATGGTTCAAGGATATCGGGAGACATATCCAGATAAACAATTCCAGATGGCTCCTTATTTTGGCTTCCATCCACTGCTGCAAGAGATTCTGATTGGACGAGCGCAGGAAGCGCTTCAGGATGAAGTGAAGATGAACTGCGACATGTGCCAATATCGTCTAGAGGCGATGAAGCATATCGATCATCATCACCATCATGATCATGACGATCATCACCATCACGACCATCACGACCATGATCACAAACACGAGCATGACCACGATCACGATCATCATGACCATGTTCATGCTCATTCAAGAGGTGACAGACGATGATTCTCGTTCTTGCAGGTACGAGTGACGCTAGGGAGCTGGCGTTAGGAATTCGCGCAGAAGGATATGCTGTTCTCACAACAGTTGTGACCGAAAGCGCAGCGAAGAGCATGGAGGCGGAAGGGCTTCCAGTACTCACAGGTCGCCTGACCGCGGAAGATATGAACCAGCTAATTCAAGATAAAGGCTTACGCGTGGTTGTTGATGCGACCCATCCGTTTGCTGAGGAAGCGTCGAAGAATGCGATGGCGGCTGCTAAACTGGCTGCTGTACCTTATGTGCGTTTCGAACGTCAAAGCTTGTCCATCGAGCAGGGAACGCTCATCACGACGGTTGATGATTATAAACAGGCTGCAGAGTTAGCGGCTGAAAAGCGCGGCAGCATTATGCTGACTACCGGCAGCAAAACGTTGAAGATTTTTGCTGATCGTCTGATTGGGCTTCCCGATACGAGGCTCATTGCGCGGATGCTTCCTCGCCAAGATAATATGGAGAAATGTGAAGAACTGGGTATTGAGCAGAAAAATATTGTGGCTATGCAAGGCCCTTTTTCCAAAGAGTTAAATAAAGCTCTTTATGACCATTACAAAGTTACCTTGATGATAACGAAAGAAAGCGGGAAAGTCGGAGCCGTGGATGAGAAGCTTGAAGCAGCGCTGGAAATGGGTATTCCGAGTATTGTGATAGGCAGACCTGAACTTGAATATGGGACGCTCTATTCTGACTTTCAAGGCGTTATACAATTTATAAACGATAGCATTCATAAGGAGGGCTAAATAGGATGGATTTTCATACGGATTTTAAACCATTAACGGTACAACCACAAGAAATTGAAGAGAAAAGCTTTGAGATGATTACAGAAGAATTAGGCGAGCATACGTTTACTCCGGAGCAATATCCAGTTGTACAGCGTGTGATTCATGCTTCAGCGGATTTTGAATTAGGACGCAGTCTTGTTTTTCACCCGAGAGCAATCGAAGCAGGTATTGCAGCCATTCGGGCTGGTAAAATCGTTGTGGCTGACGTTCAGATGGTACAAGTCGGCATTAGTAAGCCGCGTATTGAGCAATTCGGCGGCGATGTCAGAGTGTATATCTCGGATAAGGATGTCATGGAGGAAGCCAAGCGTCTGAACACGACACGGGCGATTATTTCAATTCGCAAAGCGATTAAGGAAGCAGATGGAGCTATTTATGCCATCGGGAACGCACCGACAGCCCTGCTGGAGCTGATTCGACTCGTCAAAGAAGGAATTGCGAAGCCGGGGCTCATCGTCGGTGTGCCTGTTGGATTCGTTTCCGCAGCGGAATCGAAGGATGAACTAGCCAAGCTGGACATTCCGTTCATCACGAACGTTGGCCGTAAAGGCGGCAGTCCCGTTGCCGTTGCAGCAGTCAACGCGCTGTCGATTATGGCGACGCGTAAGGAGTAGCGCCGATGGTGGAAGAACCGGGCAAGCCCCTGCGCCACGGCTACACCACCGGCTCCTGCGCAACCGCAGGAGCCAAAGCAGCACTAGTGGCGCTCATCGAGCAAGCGCCACAAACGCACGTGCATATCCGTATCCCGATCGGGGAGACGGTTGAATTTGCCCTGCACAGCTGCACGTTCACACAGCTGTGGGGCGAAGCCGCCGTCATTAAGGACGGCGGCGATGATCCCGATGCGACGCACGGTGCGGAGATCATCGTGCGCGTAAGCTTCCGTGCCGAGCCTGGCGTCGGCATCGATGGCGGCATTGGCGTCGGGCGCGTGACGAAGCCCGGCCTGCCGGTCGAGATCGGTCAAGCGGCGATCAACCCGGTCCCGCGGAAAATGATCCGCGAAACCGTGCAGGAAGTGCTTGACCATTACGAGATCGCGCACGGTGTAGACGTGCTCGTATCTGTGCCCGCCGGCGAAGAAATCGCCAAGAAGACGCTGAACGGGCGTCTTGGCATCCTCGGCGGCATCTCGATTCTCGGTACCCGTGGCACGGTGGTGCCATTCTCGAGTGCGGCCTACAAGGCCAGTGTTGCACAGGCGATTCGCGTAGCCGTGAAATGCGGCTGCAAGCATCTCGTGCTCTCGACCGGCGGCCGGACGGAAGTATTCGGGATTAGCATGTATCCCGAGCTTCCGGAGGAGGCATTTATCGAGATGGGCGATTTCGTGGGGTTTGCTCTGATCCAAGCCCAAAGACAAGGCATTCGTAAGGTGACGTTGGTGGGCATGATGGGCAAGTTCTCTAAGGTGGCACAAGGTGTGATGATGGTGCATTCGAAGAGCGCTCCGGTTGATTTTGGGTTTCTTGCGCAGGTCGCGATCGAATCGGAAGCGTCCGATGCGCTTGTTGAAGAAATCAGAGGTGCCAACACAGCTTCACAGGTTGGAGATTTAATGGCTTCTACGGGGAATTTGCGATATTTTGAGCGGCTATGTGAGCGCTGCAACTTAGCTGGACTAGAAGAGGTTGCGAGAGACGGGTTTGATTTCATAGAAACAGTGATCATTTCGATGAAAGCCGAACTCTTAGGGAAATCGGCGATGGTGAAGCGAAGCGAGAATGGAGAGTTGACATACGAATGAGTAGAAGCGTGAAAGTGATAGGTATCGGCGATAACGGACAAGGGAGCCTGCTCCCTTTATATATCAACTGGATTAATGAAAGTGAATTGCTTGTTGGCGGAGAGCGGAATCTTGCCTTTTTTCCTGAATATAAAGGCGAGAAGATCGTCATAAAAGGCAGCTTGCCAGAGCTCATGAGAAAACTTCAGAAAGAAGAACGTTCCGTTGTCATCTTGGCTTCGGGCGACCCGCTTTTTTATGGGATTGGCGGTTATATAGAGAAGAAGCTGGAAGGTGTGCACATTTATCCGGCTGTTAGCTCGATTCAACTGGCTTTTGCCCGGATGGGGGAAAGCTGGCACGATGCTTATATCACAAGCGTTCATGGACGGAGTATCAAGGGCTTGGCGCAGCGAATAGACGGGAAGGAAAAAGTGGCCCTGCTCACGGATGAATCGAATTCACCGAGTGCGATTGCGGCTTATTTGCTTTCTTTTGGCATGACCGAGTATCGTGCCTTTGTGGCAGAGAATTTGGACGGAGCCGAAGAACGCTATGGTTGGTACGATTTGGACCAGCTTGCCACGGAAACATTTGCACCGCTCAATGTGGTTATTTTGAAAAAACAAGGCCCAGGTCCTGTTTGGCCGCTTGGCATTGAAGATGATCAGTTCGCCCAACGCAAACCGGATAAAGGACTAATAACCAAAAAAGAAATTCGCGTATTAAGTATCAGTCAATTAGCTCTACAAGTGGATAGTGTCGTATGGGATATTGGAACTTGTACAGGATCAATAGCCATTGAGGCGGCACGCATAGCTCGTGAGGGTGCCGTATTTGCCATTGAGAAAAACGAAGACGATCTCCAAAATTGCCTGGAAAACAGCGCCAAGTTTCGTGTTGATCTTACGGCTGTCCATGGCAGAGCACCAAAGGGTCTCGATACTTTTGCAGATCCGGATGCCATCTTTATTGGCGGAAGCGGTGGAGAGATGCAAGAGCTGCTAGAAATTTGTGCTGCTAGACTGAAACCGAATGGCAGGATTGTGTTGAATGCAGCGACGATAGAGACGCTATACGAGGCCGATAAGACGTTTGCGAAGGTCGGTTTCACAACGCAGATATCGCTTGTACAAGTATCGCGCAGCAAGCCTATCCTTCATATGAAACGATTCGACGCACTGAATCCGATCTACATCATCACAGCGCAGCGCAAGCAGACAGATATTGAGGGAGGAACAGGCGATGAGTAAACTCGGCACGCTGTATGGTTTGGGTGTTGGCCCAGGCGATCCGGAATTAATTACGGTCAAGGCTTTTCGATTGTTAAAAGAATGTCCGGTCATTGCTTACCCAAGAAAGAAGCGTGGAGCGAAGAGCTATGCGCTAGCGATTACGGAGCTGTATGTGAATACGGAGCAAAAAGAAATGATGGGGCTCACTTTTCCCATGACAAGGGATAAAGAAGCGCTTGAAATGCAGTGGACGAAGACTGTTGAAAGTGTTTGGGCACATTTGGTGCAAGGGAAAGATGTTGCCTTCGTGACGGAGGGCGACCCGATGATTTACAGCACCTATATTCACTTGATGCGGCTTATGAACGAACGGCATCCTGAAGTAAAGGCTGTCTCCATTCCAGGGATTTCTTCCATTAACGCGTCTGCTTCCCGTTTGGGCATCCCCTTAGCGGATGGTGATGAGCAAATTGCCATCGTCCCGGCTATGGACGACTACGACAAGATGCGCAAAGCCATCGAAGAACATGATTGTGTCGTGTTCATCAAGGTTGCTAAAGTGATAGATTTGATGTTATCTGTACTTCACGATCTCGGACTCGTGAATAAAGCATCCGTTTTAACCAAAGTCACTTCCTCAGAGGAAGAAATTTGGCGTAATGTGGAAGAGCTGCAAGGACGAGAATTAGAATATTTAACCTTGATGGTGGTGAGAAAATAGATGAAACTCTATATTATTGGTGCGGGACCGGGAGATCCGGATTTGATCACTGTGAAAGGCCTAAAACTTCTTCAACAAGCAGATGTTGTGATGTATACAGACTCTCTTGTGAATGAAGAGTTGATCGCTAAGGCGAAGCCTGAAGCAGAAGTGCTGAAAAGCTCCGGCATGGAATTGGTGGAAATGGTTGGCATCATAGTCGACCGCCTTAAACAGGGGAAGATGGTCGTGCGCGTGCATACCGGAGATCCGGCTATGTTCGGTGCAACGATGGAACAAATCGCTTTGCTGCGTAAAGAAAACATTGGCTATGAAATTGTTCCAGGCGTAAGCTCTGTTTTTGCTTCAGCCGCGGCTGTTGGCGCAGAGCTCACGATTCCAGATCTTACCCAAACGGTTATTCTAACTCGAGCAGAAGGTAGAACGCCAGTGCCGGAGCTTGAGAAATTGCGCGATCTTGCCGCACATCATTGTACAATCGCTTTGTTCCTGAGTGCAACTTTAATCAAGAAAGTTGTTAGCGAGTTTATAGAGGCGGGGTGGAGCGAGGAGACACCTGTTGCGGTCGTTCAGCGTGCTACTTGGCCAGATCAGTTAATAGTTCGTACAACAGTAGGAAAGCTTGAAGAGGATATGCGGAGCCTTGGTATCCGTTCGCATGCGATGATTCTGGCAGGCTGGGCGCTGGATCCGGAAATTCATGGCAAAGAGGAGTATCGCTCCAAGTTATACGATAAATCATTTACACACCGCTTCCGCAGAGGTATTAAGCCATGACGATTAGTCTTCAAGAGGGAGTCATTCCTGTTATACGACAGCAAAATGACTATGCAATCGTAGCTATTACGAAGCATGGTGTCGAGATTGCACGTAAGCTGAATGAGCAAATGAGCGGCACGGATGTCTATTACATGAGCAAGTTCGTCAAAGGTGATGAAGAGCAGCGCTCGATACAAATGTTCGAGGGTAGTGTTCGTTTATTATTTCCTGCGCTTTTTCCCGCCTACCAAGGACTTATAATCATAATTTCCCTAGGTGCCGTTGTTCGTATGATTGCTCCATTATTGAAAGATAAGAAGAAAGATCCTGGTGTTGTTGTTATTGATGATAATGGGGAGCATGTCATCAGCATGCTTTCTGGGCATTTGGGTGGTGCGAATGAGCTAACTCATGAGGTTGCAGCTGCTATTGATGCAAGGGCTGTGATTACGACGGCATCGGATGTTCAGAAAACGATTCCTGTCGATCTCTTCGGCCGTCGTTTCGGCTGGGTTTGGGACTCGGCAGATAAACTGACCCCGGTCAGCGCTGCTGTCGTTAATGAAGAGCGAATTGCTGTTATTCAGGAATCGGGTGAACCGAATTGGTGGACGCATGAGCGACCTATACCCGCTAATATTAGGCGATTCACATCGATTTCGGATGGTCGAGCAAGCGAGCCGAATGCCGTCCTGCTCATCACGCATCGACTTCTGGGGCCAGAGGAGGAAAGCATTCTAACTAATGGTGTACTGTACAGGCCGAAAGTTATCATTCTCGGAATAGGCTGTAACCGCGGAACTCCAGCTGATGAAATTGAACAAGTCATACAAGTAGCACTTGAAGAGCTTTCATTTTCCATACGAAGCGTGAAAGCCGTTTGCACGATCGATTTGAAGAAGGACGAAGTAGGCTTGCTTGAGGTTACGCGTAATCACGGCTGGGAGTTCATCACCTATACACCTGAAGAGTTGAATACAGTGACCATCGAGGAACCTTCTGAGACTGTGTATCAGTTTACAGGAGCGTATGCAGTAAGTGAGCCGGCTGTTAAGCTTTACACGGGCCAAGACAAACTAACTTTAATTAAGAAAAAATCAGGAAATGTCACAATTTCTGTGGGATTACTCGACTTTACTGATTCTGCTTCATTCGAACGAGGTGGCTTGTGATGGATCGGCGGATTGTGATTGCAGGCACAGGAAGTGGTGTAGGGAAGACCACTTTGACCATCGGTATTATGGCTGCGTTACAGAAACGAGGAATTACGGTTCAGGGATTTAAGTGTGGTCCCGATTATATCGATCCAACCTATCATTCGGCTGTGACGGGAAGGCCTTCACGCAACTTGGATTCATGGATGACTGGGCGTGAAGCGGTGAAGGAAATATTTGACCGCGGAAGTCAAGCTTCAGATATATCGATTATCGAAGGTGTTATGGGGATGTTCGATGGCAAAAACCCACTCACTGATGAAGGCAGTACAGCGGATATAGGACGCATACTAGGTGCTCCGATCGTGTTAATTGTCAACATTGCGAGTATGGCAAGAAGTGCCGCTGCGATCGTGAAAGGCTATCAGCAGTTTGGTCAAGGCGATAACATTGTAGGTGTCATTGCCAATCGAGCAGGCAGCGAAGGGCATTATAAGATGGTTAAGCAAGCTATCGAGCAGGAATGCGGTGTTCCTGTCCTTGGTTATTTGCCTCGTGACACGAACATTGAACTTCCTGAAAGGCACTTAGGTCTGGTTCCATCGATTGAGCGAGGCGAGCTCCGACCTTTTTTTGAGCTTTTGGCTGAAAAAATGACGTCACATATAGATTTGGACCTTTTATTGGATTTAGCCAAAGCTGAGCCAATAGAGTGCAAGCCCGTTTTATTTACTAGCAATGATCAATTTGAGGCACCTAAACGAGTTAAAATCGCGATTGCGAAAGATGCCGCATTTCACTTTTATTATCCGGAAAATCTGGAACTGTTAGAGGCAGGAGGTGCGGAATGTGTATTCTTTTCGCCGCTTGCAGGTGAAGAGGTTCCTGTTGATGCAGATGGACTTTATATTGGTGGAGGGTTTCCCGAGGAATTCGCCGAGCGATTAGCTGCCGAAGAAGGGGTTAAGGCCTCTGTCCGCTGCCGAATTGAGGAAGGTATTCCGACACTCGCTGAATGCGGTGGATTTATGTTCCTCACGGAACAAATTGTAGATACGACAGGAATTGAATTTCCAATGGTTGGCTTGATCCCCGGAAAAGTCACGATGCAGACAAAGTTAGCAGCTTTAGGTTACCGCGAGGCTACAGGTGTAGAAGAGAACTTCTTGCTACCTGCAGGTGAAGAGGCTCGCGGCCATGAATTTCATTATTCAACTTTTCAAGTGAATGAGGGTGCGGATGTGAAAGCTGCCTTTCTATCGAAGGGCCGGCTTGGAACCAAAGCAGATGGGTATCTCACCGGGAATCTTGTTGCCGGTTATACACATTTGCATTTCGCATCAAATCCGAGCATGGTGAAGGAATGGATTCATGCGTGTAAGCAGTATCAACAAAGTCGTAACTAACAATGAAACCCCTTAGCCGAGTTAGCTAGGGGGTTTCGTCATGCCGTTATTTTATGAAGGTTAGAGCTTGATCCGCAATGGAATATTTATAGCGGTCAAGACAGTTGCAAAGGTAATCTTTGCGGCAAATCGGGCAAGGTTCTTTCATCAATCTATTCAAATCAGTCACTTTGCCGATACCGGTTTCGGAATCTCTTTCGAAGAAAAGACGGCATTTGTTGCGGTCTTTCAGTGAGACAACGACTTCGAATAGACCATTTTTTTTATTATCACTAACTATTGTTGCATCTACTACTTGCGGATCGTATGCCATTGTAATTCCTCCTAAGAGTTTTGCTTTAGCAAAACTTTCTACGTAAGCTTAAAGCATAAACTAGCATTGTCGTTAGGGATCATTGATCGGAGATCAAAGTCTCACCTCGTTGTTTAGCTTGTGCGCATTAGTATATTATATAAATAAAAAAGATTTAATTCAATAGGAGGACCTACACGCGTGATTATGGACTATTGTGAGCAGGAAATGACTGAAGGGAAGGTACAGCTCCACATCGGCCTTCAGTTTGAAGATGAACCTGATTCCTTATATGTAGCGGAGTTAGAGCTGGGAGATAACGGCGTTGTGAAGGAGTGGAAGCTGTTCTTTAACGGGTTTGACTGTAACTATACGTTTCGTCGTGCGGAAAGAGAAGCGTTAGTCCGTTATGCAGCCGAACAAGGAATCACAATCAAAGAGATAAATGAAGCATGAAAAAAGGAATCGTCCCCATGCGAATGGTTCAAATTCCTTGTTTTGTGTTTATGATTTTGTTTAGTTAGCAATTGTTTCAGTGTAGGCGTCGTTCTGGATACGGGGTTGACTCCATGCCAGTGCAGTCGATTGATAGCAGGATCGAGCTTGCCTTCACGTAAACTTCGTTGTCGATTTTTTTGTGCTTGGGTTCGGGACATTGGGATTCCTCTTTTCCTCTTACAAATTTGATTGTTGCTCTTGTTAATTGTAAGTAATCAGTTGCCTAGCTGCAATGGAAAGTTTTCTTTTCAATTATATATTATTTATTCACTTCATTTAGAAAAGGGTGAGGGCTTGCGTATTCAAATTCAACTAGCTGTGTCGGGCGAAATGGTTAAGCAGGATGTACTTGAAATAGCGGAATATAAACTTGGTGAAATGACGGATGAAGAAATTGAAAGTGCGATTGAAATAAAAATCCGTACATGGGTAGATCGCATGGTGCAAGTTGAATGGGAAGTTATTGAATAACGAAGCAAGGAACGTTGATCAATTAGAGCTCCGAAGAGGATGAATCCCCTTCGGAGCTCTTTGTGTGCAATCCTATGTATGTTTAGTGAATGATGTTGCCCACTCCTGTCTTTTGTAAGGCGTGCTCCCAGCTAGGGTAGTAATACAGGGCGTTTTTCATAAGATCAGGATGCAGCTTCTTCACATTTTTTTTGGCTAGCGACTCTCCGGTGTTGTGAAGCTGTACAATGTGGCCTAACACTTCGTCTGCGCTCATGTTTAGCTCCATGGATGGTTCATCTCCTTTCAATAAGAATATAACCCAATACTTGCCATTGGATGGGTAAAATATACATAGAATATAGTGGCAAAGGGCAAAATAAGCAGGCCAAGAGACGAAAGGAAAGTCGGTGTCTATCATGAATTGGCCCTCGTTGTCATTGTTTTCTTCGAAGCCGCTGCCGCTCTGCAAAGGGAAGATTAGCGTAGGAGTGATTACGAAAGTATTGCTGCGTGATTTGCCTCCAGGCCGAATCGTTGTTCTTAAGCACCGTGACCTGGATGAAGTCATTGCACAGGAACTCATCGATCGTAAAGTCAAAGCGATCATTAATTGCCATCAAACGATGAGTGGTACCTATCCGACCCAAGGCCCTCTGCTGCTGCTGCAGCAGCATATACCGATTTGGGAAGTAGAGTCGTCGGCGTTCGAAGCCTTTGAATCAAATAAGGATATTGCGATTTATGAGGATAGGATCATCGTCGAAGATCAGCATATCTCCTGTACCGCATTTACACGTGAGAATTGGATAAGCTTACAGCAGCTTGCGAATGATCAATCCTCAAGGCTATTAGAGCAATTTATTGAAAATACGTTAACCTATGCTATTCGGGAGAAGCAAGCTGTTATGGAGCCACTGCCCTCACTCCCCCTAAGGGTAAATTGCGAGGGTAGGCATGTGTTGGTTGTTTCCAGAAGGAATGGGTATAAGAAAGATTTACTTGCCGCAAAAGCATTTATCTCAAAGGTCAAGCCGATTCTGATTGGGGTAGACGGGGGAGCCGATGCACTGCTCGAGTGCGGTTATCAACCGCATCTTATTGTAGGCGATATGGACAGTGTGACGGATCGAGCACTTTCGTGCGGCGCGGAGATCATTGTCCATGCTTACCCGAATGGAACGGCACCGGGAATGGCTCGAATAACTGCATTAGGGTTATTCGCGCATGTACTGCCTTGCTTCGGAACCAGTGAAGATGTTGCGCTTTTACTTGCCTTTGAGCAGCGGGGGGAGTGGCTAGTTACGGTTGGCGCGCATACCCATATGATTGATTTTCTGGAAAAAGGGAGGGAAGGCATGGGAAGCACGCTTCTTGTTCGGATGAAGGTAGGGGCGCGTTTGGTCGATATCAAAAGTATAGGCGCTCTGTATAAGCAGCCATTTCTATGGACGAAAGAGGTAGGCACCACTGTTCTTCTTTCCCTTTTCTTTATTGCTTTAGGGCTTTTTCAGCTTCACTGGATTTTGAAACGAGTTTCTCATGTTGTTTGGAAGCTTGGAGGTGAAGGATGAAGCCATATCTATCCATCATTATTCCAGCTTGGAATGAAGCAAGCAGGATTCCCAGTACACTTCAACATCTGTTGAATCAGGCCGACTTTATTAGGGGAGCGGGGATGAGATTCGAAATTATTGTGGTCGACGATGGCAGCGTCGATAATACCTATGAGGCTGCTTGGCCTTGGGTGGACAAGCTGGTCAAGCATGATCGCCGCCGCGGCAAAGGAGCGGCCATGCAATCTGGTGTCGCCAAGGCGAGCGGAGATCTGCTGCTCTTCCTTGACGCCGACCTTCAGGATACTGCCGGGGAGGCGCTCGTCCTCATCGAACCGCTGCTGCGGTGCGAAGCGGATATGGCGATAGCGAAGCTGCCGCCGTCCAGCGCCAAAGCAGGCTTCGGCTTGGTCAAGGGCTTGGCCCGCCGCGGTATTCACCGGCTCAGCGGCTATAAGACCGAAGCTCCCTTGTCGGGACAGCGCGCGGTGCGTGCTGATCGGCTGCGGGAGCTTGGAGGATTCGCGCGCGGCTTCGGCGTGGAAGTCGCGCTAACAATCGATGCGGTGCGGCATGGCCTGCGCATCGTGGAGCTGGACGTGCCGATTACGCACCGTGAGACGGGACGGGATTGGCACGGATGTGTGCACCGCGGCAAGCAATTCGTCGCGGTTGGTTTGACGCTGCTGACTCGCTGGAAGGAGAGGAAGCGGGTATGGTTCTCATCGGATCGATCCTCGATCTGATTGTGCTTGGAGCGGCAGGGTGGTGGATGCTGCCGCACGTAAGGCGCTTTCTGGAGGCCCATGGGCAGGTGGGGCCGAACTATCTTGGCCATACCATCCCTCGCGGGATGGGGGTCGTTCTTTGGCTGCTCTTATGGCTTCAGGAGCTGATTCTTCAAGGTGCCGTAAGTTTAGAATCTTCCGGCTTGATGGGCGAAACTACATTGCTGAAAGAACTGAGTTTGCTTGAAGAGAATAATCGGGTATTCACCTTTGCCGCAACATTCATTTTCTTATTAGGTTGGACAGATGATTTAATAGGCAGCAAAGCCGTAAAAGGTTTAAAGGGACACTTCCGGTATTGGATGGAGTCAAAGACTTTGTCGATGGGAGCCGTTAAGGCGTTAGGCACATTAACGATTGCCGTATGGCTTGTTTTAACGGTCGGAAACGATCAAACCCCCATCTGGCAGATGGGGGTTGAGCTGATACTGATAATACTCATGACGAATACCTTGAATTTGCTTGACGTTCGTCCAGGTCGTTCATTAAAAGCATTTTTGGGTAGTTCTTGTGCGGTTTTGCTTGTGGGACTGTATGTTTTGGGCTTGGAAACGAGTGTGTTTTTTCCAATGATCCCGGTATGCATGGGTGGATTGATCCTATATAGCCTTGATATTCGTGGCTTCGGGATGCTTGGAGATGCCGGATCAAATCTACTTGGTTTTACATTAGGTTATGGAATCATCATGATCTTACCTTGGGAGGCACAATGTGTGATTGTTTCAATAATCGGCTTCCTACACAAAAAAGCGGAGGTGAGTTCCATAACGCAAATGATTGAACAGAACCGATTCCTTCATTGGTTAGATCGTTTAGGCCGGACTTGAAGTTCGGTCTATTTGCGGCGGTTAGCTTTAAATCTTGGTGCCACATAATTTCGTTTACGATCACGGAAAAACGTCCATCCCCCAATAAAAGCAACACCTAGAAGAAACAAAATTAACCCTAGGATGAACTTTCCCCACAGGATATGACCGTCTGTATCGAATTGAGCGAAAAAGGCGTCCTTCATGGCAAGGAATCCATAGGTGGCTGTCAAACCGGGAATAACGAGAAGAAGAATAGCAATAAATCGATAAAATGGTGCTCTCATAGCTGCTCCTTACTTTGCATGATACATGTTTTTCTATCATCATACTCTGAATCTGTTAGTGTGTCTAATTCACAAATAAGACTATGATTTGGTGACCAAAAAAGGGTAATATAATAGAGAGAAGTGTATACATATGAGGTAGTAATCGTTTAATAGGGAGGAAATACATAATGAGTGAACATAGATATGATGTCGTAGTTCTAGGTGGTGGTATTGGAGGTTACACCGCGGCTATACGGGCTGCACAATTAGGGAAAACGGTGGCTGTCGTGGAAAGGGACAAGCTTGGGGGTACTTGTTTACACCAAGGCTGTATCCCAAGTAAATCTCTCCTTCGGAGTGCTGAAGTATACGCAACAATGAAGAAAAGTGAGGATTATGGCATTACTGCGGAGTCTATTGAACTGAAGTTTGACAGTGTGCTTAATCGTAAGCAACGTATTGTTGATCAACTGCATCAAGGACTGCAATTCCTGATGAAGAAAAATAAAATCACCGTCCATTACGGCAATGGCCGTATTATTGGACCTTCTATCTTTTCACCACGCAGCGGTGCCGTTTCTGTAGAGAAGGAAGACGGGGATATCGAAACGCTTCTATCGAGTAATTTGATCATTGCTACAGGTTCCAGACCGCGTAGTTTGCCAGGTTTAGAGATCGATGGTACACATATTTTAACGAGTGAAGACGCTTTGCGTATGGAGAATCTTCCGAAGTCAATCATTATTGTCGGTGGCGGTGTGATCGGTGTAGAATGGGCTTCGATGCTGAGCGATTTCGGCGTAGCAGTTACCATAGTTGAGCTGGATAAACGATTAGTGAGCTTAGAAGATGCGGATATTTCCAAAGAACTGGAGCGCTTGTTTAAGAAACGCGGCATTAACCTCGTTACTGGAGCAAAAGTGCTTCCTGATTCCGTGAAGGTGTCGGAAGGCAGTGTTACTTTACAAGCGGACAAGCAAGGGGAGATCGTTGAATTAACAGCAGATAAGGTGCTTGTTTCTGTTGGCCGAGTGGCCAATATTGAGGGAATTGGGCTTGAAAATACCGATATTAAAATAGATAAAGGTATCATTCGTGTGAATCGGTTCATGCAAACGACAGAATCACATATCTATGCGGTTGGCGACGTTATTGGAGGACTTATGCTGGCGCATATGGCTGGTCATGAAGGGATTTTGGCAGCTGAACACCTAGCTGGTCAAACTCCGCATGAGCTGCAAGCGCATCTCGTTTCAAAATGTACGTATACAAGACCTGAGATAGCTAGTGTTGGTTGGACCGAACAACAGGCAGTCGACCAAGGACACAAAGTGAAAATTGGCAAATTTAGCTTCAAAGGGATTGGAAAAGCACTTGTATATGGAGATACAGATGGCTTTGTAAAGGTTATAGCAGATAGCGAAACGAATGACATTCTGGGTGTACACATGATTGGACCGCATGTGACTAACAGCATATCCGAAGCAGCGCTTGCCCAGGTACTGAATGCGACGCCTTGGGAAGTGGGCCAAACCATTCATCCACATCCAACTTTGTCGGAAGCATTAGGAGAAGCGATGCTGGCTGTCGATGGGATTGCAATCAGCGGATAAAAATTGTAATCATAAACATTTGCGTTTATAATAAGCATATAGAGTCAAGTACTAGGACCAGGTAATAAATTTATGTGGTACTAAAATTTCTAAAGGAGGCAACCTCCATGTCTATTGGTCAACTATATAAACATAGAAGTTTAGGTTTGTCTGACGACGAAGCCGTTCGTATGTATACAGTTATGAGTCTTGCTGCTAAATATGATGAGCGAGCTTTCATGCTTCAACGCGCAGGTAAAATACCTTTTCACGTATCTGGAATGGGACAATATGCCGGTCAGGTAGGGATGGCTTTTGCGATGAAAGCGCAAAAAGATTATTTCTTGCCCTATTATCGTGACTATGCGTTTGTACTATCTGTAGGCATGACTGTGAGGGATTTAATGCTTGCGGTTTTTTGCAAAGCAGAAGACGTCAACAGCGGCGGCAGACAAATGGCTGGTCACTTTGGCGATAAGAAAAATCATATAGTCACGGGGTCGTCCCCTGTTACGACCCAAGTGCCGCATGCAGCTGGTATCGCGCTTGCAGCCAAAATGAAAAAGCAAGACTTCGTCACATTTGTTTCCTTCGGTGAAGGCTCAAGCAATCAAGGGGATTTCCACGAAGGCTGTAATTTCGCGGGTGTACATAAGCTTCCTGTTATTTTCGTTTGTGAAAATAATCAATACGCGATTTCCGTTCCTCTTCATAAACAAGTGGCTGGAAAAATCGCGGATCGTGCGCTGGGGTATGGGTTCCCAGGTATTCAAGTAGACGGCAGCGATGTATTAGAAATGTATCGGGTTACGAAGGAAGCAAGAGAAAGAGCAGCTCGTGGTGAAGGTCCAACGCTCATCGAAATGATTTCCTATCGACTCATGCCTCATTCAACGTCGGATGATGACATGCTGTACCGGACAAAAGAAGAAGTAGAACAGAACCGTCAAAAAGACGGCATCCTTAAATTCAAAGAATATTTAATGGAATGCGGACTATGGAGTGAAGATCAGGATCGTGACCTTCAGGAACGGCAAAAGCAAGAGATTAATGAAGCTACAAAGTATGCGGATCTCGCGCCTTATCCGAAACCGGAAGATACTCTCCTTCATGTTTACGCGGAAGGAGATGACAACTAAATTATGGCTGTAATTACATATTTGGAAGCAATCCGATCTGCCATGCAAGAGGAAATGCAGCAGGATGATAACGTCTTCGTACTCGGTGAAGATGTTGGTAAAGGTGGTGTCTTGAACACGACCAAAGGGCTGCGTGATTTGTTTGGTGAAGAGCGTGTTCTGGACACGCCTCTAGCGGAGTCTGCTATCGTAGGTGTGGCTATTGGTGCGGCGATGTATGGGATGAAACCGATCGCCGAAATTCAGTTCGCTGATTTCATCTTCCCAGCAACGAATCAAATTCTTAGTGAAGCGGCTAAGATTCGCTATCGTTCTAATAATGACTGGACATGCCCGATCGTCATTCGTGCTCCCTATGGTGCGACCGGAGCAGGTGCCTTATACCATTCCCAATGTCCGGAATCTGTTTTCTTCGGCACGCCGGGTGTTAAGATCGTAGCGCCTTCGAATCCATATGACGCTAAGGGGCTGCTGAAGGCAGCAATCCGAGATGCAGATCCTGTGTTATTCTTCGAGCACAAGAAGTGCTATCTGGCGTTATCTGCGGACGTGCCAGATGACGATTATATCGTGCCAATCGGCAAGGCTGACATCAAGCGTCAGGGTACGGACATTACGGTCATCGCCTACGGCATGGTTGTAAATTATGCATTACAAGCAGCTGAAGAGCTTGCGAAGGAAGGCATTTCCGCACATGTACTCGACCTGCGCTCCCTACAACCACTAGACAAAGAGGCTATTTTGGAAGCTGCTAGGAAAACGGGCAAAGTGCTAATCGCACATGAAGACAACAAAACAGGTGGCGTTGGCGCAGAAGTGTCGGCGATTATCGCCGAAGAAATGCTGTTCGAGCTTGATGCGCCTATCGCAAGACTTTGCGGACCGGATGTTCCGGCTGTGGGCAGCAATCCACCCATGGAGAAATTTTTCCTGCTCAATCCAGATAAGCTGAAGGATGCCATGCACAAGCTTGCTATGTTCTAATTTACATCTCATTTCCTTTAATTGATCAGTTCCTGAACTTAGGAGGTACACCCATGAACCAAACGAACAGCCGACTAACCGAGGTTACGGTACCGCATCTAGCGGAGAGCCTCGTTTCGGCTACAATAGGCAAATGGCTCAAGAAGCCTGGCGATTATATCGAACAATACGATGTGCTTTGTGAGCTTTTCACAGAGAAAGTGAATACGGAAATGCCTTCACCAATTGAAGGTACACTGGTAAAAATTATTGTCGGCGATGGCGAAACAGCTGCTGTTGGCGAAGCCATTTGTTTGATTGAAGAACCGGGTACAGTGTTAGCTAACGGACCAACCGCAGGAACTGCAGTTGCTAGTCATGCTGGAGCCGCGCTAGCGGAAGACTCAGACCAAAGCATGCGGGGTCGTTATTCACCAGCTGTGCACAGGCTTGCGCAAGACAATCGTGTAGATTTGTCTCGTGTTGCAGGGACGGGACTTGGCGGAAGGATTACGCGTAAGGACGTTGAGCAATTCATCGCTTCCGGTGGAGCAAAAGCAGCTCCTGCCGCCGTGCAAACGATTCAACCGGCAGCTGCTTTTGCTCCTCAAACCGCAGCACAAGTGGATTCGCAGCAAGACCACCAGCCTGTTCGCAGCTCCGGCATCCATTTATCCGCCAATCCGCAAACGCCGTTGATTGAAGCGGAAGGACATTCATTAGACGCTGGAAATGAGCATTTCATTGACGTTACGCCAATTCGTAATGCCATTGCTTCTCGTATGAAACAAAGTGTCACTGAAATTCCACATGCGTGGACAATGATAGAGGTGGATGTTACCAATCTCGTTGTGCTGCGGAATAAAGTGAAGGATGAATTTATGCGCAGCGAAGGGATTAACTTGACGTATTTAGCCTTCATGTTGAAGGCTGTTGTTAATGCGATTAAAGATTACCCGATCATTAATTCGGTTTGGGCTGTAGATAAAATTATCGTGAAACGCGATATTAATATCTCATTGTCGGTTGGTACCGAAGATTCGGTTATGACGCCGGTTATCAAAAAAGCGGATCAAAAAAATATCGCAGGACTAGCCAGAGAAATTGATGAATTGACGAAGAAAACACGTGCGGGGAAATTATCGCTGAATGATATGGTTGGCGGGACATTTACTGTAAATAATACAGGCTCCTTCGGTTCGATTCTGTCATATCCGATCATCAATTACCCGCAAGCAGCCATTGTGACCTTCGAATCGATTGTGAAGAAGCCTGTTGTTATTCAAGATATGATTGCGGTTCGTTCAATGGTTAACCTTTGTTTGTCCCTAGATCACCGTATTCTTGATGGTGTCATCTGTGGCAGGTTCCTACAGCGTGTGAAAGAAAATTTAGAAAGTTATAACGCGGATACAAAGATTTATTAGACTATGAATCAAAAAATAATCCCGCAGTAAACAATATGCTTGAGAGCAGCATCGTGATTAGCATTAGGTAAATCACGAGTTTAAACCAACGCTTATTCTGTAACAATGAAGATTCACTCCTTTTCGTCAAAAAGCTTGTTCGGTTTTATTGTAACTCATAGTGTGTATCGGAGGAAAGTGCATGATTCAGCAAAATCGTTTGGTGGAAGAGTTCATCTCCCTTGTGCAAGTAGACAGCGAGACGCGATTTGAGCAAGAGATTTGTGTCGTTCTTAAAGAAAAGTTCAGTCGTTTAGGGTTGCATGTCTTGGAAGATAATTCGATGGCGAAAAGCGGCCACGGATCAGGGAATTTGATCTGTACACTTGAAGCAACAGACAGCAATGCAGCTATTCCGACCATTTTCTTCACTTCTCATATGGATACGGTAGCTCCTGGGAAAGGTATCAAGCCGCAAATTGGTGATGATGGCTATATCCGCAGCGACGGAACGACGATCCTTGGCAGCGACGACAAAGCCGGTATCGCGGCGATGATCGAAGGCATACAAGTGTTAAAAGAGCAAAATATCCCACATGGTCGCATTCAATTCGTTATTACGGCAGGGGAAGAGAGTGGTCTGAAAGGCGCACGCGCCATGGACCGCAGCGTTATGGAAGCTGAGTTCGGCTTCGCACTTGATTCGAACGGAAGCATTGGCGATATCGCAACAGCAGCACCTGGACGTGCAGAAATAGAAATTATTTTCCACGGAAAGTCAGCTCATGCCGGGGTTAATCCTGAAGATGGTATCAGTGCCATCCAAGTAGCGAGTAAAGCGGTTTCGCGTATGTCGCTCGGTCGAATTGACAGCGAAACTACTGCGAATATTGGCAGTTTCTCAGGTGTAGGTCCTTTGAACGTGGTATGCGATAAAGTGAAGATGGAAGCGGAAGCACGCAGTATCGTTCAGCATAAGCTGGAATCGCAAATCGCCGCGATGAAAGAAGCATGCGAATCAGCAGCAGCTGATGCTGGCACCTCTTGTGAGTTTAATGCAGATATTGTGTATGCTTCCTATATGCATGATGACTCTGCTCCGATTGTACAATTGACCTCTAGAGCACTCTCAACACTGGGATTGACGGCTCGAACCTTCCACTCCGGTGGCGGCAGTGATGCGAATATCTTTAACGGAATGGGCATACCGACGGTTAATCTCGCTATTGGTTATCATGAAATTCATACAACAAAAGAACATATTGCCATCAGTGATTTAGTCAAAACAGCTGAATTACTCGTTGCTCTTGTGAAGGAAGCTGCGAGAGTTTAATTCACCTCTTTTCTAGAGAACCGATTAGTCTGCCAATGTCCTGGCATAGCTGGTCGGTTCTTTTTCATTTAATCACCGATAAAATGGGGTAGAACTAAATCAATCCACATATGCTTCGAGTAAGACACGTCCAGAAAGGGGAAACTGGCTTGATGATACGGGATGAGGGTATAGTTGCGGATATTATTTCGGTCAGAGAGGGACTTCAGATTGTTACGATATGGATGCGGAGCGGTGAGCTTGAGCGCGCTGTGCACTATACCGATACTTTGCCTTTGTTAAGTCCAGGGGACGTGGTTGATTTAAATGTAACAGCCATGAAGCTGAGGTTAGGTTCAGGGGGATTTCATATTGTAATATCCATTCGTGACCGAGGTTTGGATCATCATTCAGCATCTACATCATCAAGTGGACATATCATGAAGCTCAAATATACCCCGGTACAGCGAAGGGTGCTGGCTATTGAAGAGCCTGCCAGCTCGTTTCATTCTTCGTTTCAAGGTGACATGAATATAGAGGGGATGCCCGTCTTGCTAGGAGAATTGCACAGTATGCTGCCTGTCGTAATATGCTGGCTCAGATATCGGCATCTACAAAGAAAATCATCTGATCGTGCCTTGGAGGTGGCCTATATCATGACAGATGGGGGGGCTCTTCCACTTGCATGGAGTGAACATGTGGCCATGCTCGAGGAGATGGAATGGCTTAAAACAACCATTACTTATGGTCAAGCTTACGGAGGTAAGGTGGAGGCGGTTAACAAATTTAGCGCATTAGTTGCAGCGAAGCATGTAGTCAAAGCAGATATCTGCCTTGTAACCATGGGGCCAGGCATCGTGGGAACGAATACCCGATACGGTTTTTCAGGTCTTGAGGTTGGTGAACTCGTAAATGCCGTATATGCCCTTGGTGGGATTCCAGTGGTCATTCCGAGAATTTCTTTTGCTGATCCGAGGACTCGCCATCAGGGAATTAGTCATCATACACTTACTGCGCTGCAGCTGGCAGCGAGATGTCCGGCTGTAGTGCCTCTACCACTTTTGGAGGCAAAAGAAAGGGCTATTGTACAGAAACAAGCGCAGAATCTGCAGGTGCACCGAATTGTAGGCATGCCGAGCCCATCGATTGCGGAAATCGCAGAAGCTTTTTCTATGTATCCACAGCCCATTACCTCGATGGGAAGGGGATTATCGCAGGACCCCGCTTATTTCCAAGCGATTTGTGCGGCTGCGGATTGTGCAAGCCAGTTACATAATCCAATAGCGTAATGGTATTACCACCTTGCTGCAGCATGAGCTGTAATTGTCGTTTGATTTCCCAGGCCTTCCCTACAAGTCGAATTTGACGGTCGGTTACATAGCTCTTCATATCCATTTTCCTCTTTTCAGGTAAAATTTTGATATAATGAACGATATGCGTGAATGGGACAAGTTAGACCAACTTTAACAAGGGTGAGGTGTTTGTATGACATTACATAAAAAATTCGAAGAAATAACCATCAAGACCGAACCTATTTTCAAAGGTAAAATCATTTCACTTCAGGTGGATCATGTCCTACTCCCTAATGGGGAATCCGCAACACGAGAAATCGTAAAACACCCTGGAGCTGTAGCAGTGATTCCGCTGCTTGGAGATAAAATGATTGTTGTGGAACAGTATCGGAAACCGCTCGAGAAAAGTCAGGTCGAGATCCCGGCTGGTAAGCTGGATGCAGGTGAAGAGCCGCTTAAGGCAGCTTTACGCGAATTAGAGGAAGAAACAGGCTTTCGGACAGAAAATATCAAGCTGATCAGTTCCTTCTATACCTCGCCAGGTTTCGCGGATGAAATCATTCATCTTTATCTCGCAGAAGATTTGGTGAAGGGCGCTGCGAATCCGGATGAGGATGAATTCCTGGAATGTGAAGCGATTACTTTGGAACAAGCTCAGCAGTACATACGTGAAGGGCGAATTAGCGATGCTAAGACGATTATGGCTGTTTACGCCTGGCAGTTGTACCTTTTGACGGGTCAAATCTAAATGAATGCTTATTATGTTGATCTCCACATTCATATAGGTCGAACAGAGAAGGGACAAGCGGTGAAGATCAGCGCAGCGAATGACCTGACTTTCTTCAATATTGCACAGGAAGCTGCCGTCAGAAAAGGAATGGAGATCATCGGTATTATCGATTGTCACTCGCCTTCCGTCCAGGATGACATCATGACGTACTTGGATCGGGGAGAGATGCTGGAGCTGGAAGGCGGCGGTATCCGGTATCAGGACACGACGATTATGCTGGGCAGTGAAATAGAGGTGCGCGATCCAGGCATGGGCCCGGCCCATTTGCTTGCCTATATGCCTAATCTTACGGCGATGCAGGGGTTCACTCAATGGATGAAGGGTCACATGAAAAATGTGGAGCTAAGCTCTCAGCGCATCTATGTACCTGCTCGCGTACTTCAAGATGAGGTACTTGGCAGGGGGGGCATCCTTATACCCGCGCATATTTTCACTCCGCACAAAAGTGTATACGGAAGTGCGTCTTCTAAAATGGAGTACCTTCTTGATCTTAAGGGCATCTCTGCGGTTGAGCTTGGTCTAAGTGCTGATTCCGATATGGCCGGTTTAATTTCGGAGCTTGATCCGTTCACATTCGTTACCAACTCAGATGCGCATTCCCTTGGTAAAATCGGACGTGAGTACAACGAGATGAAGCTGGCTGCCCCTACGTATGAGGAGCTCGTTAAAGCGCTGCACCGTCAAGAGGAACGCGGTATAATAGCCAACTACGGCCTTAACCCTCGTCTAGGTAAATACCACCGAACCTACTGCAGCTTATGCGAATCCGTTCTGAATGAAAGTGAAACGTCCGCCGGGCGCTGTGCCGACTGTGGCAGCAATAAAATCATCAGAGGAGTCATGGATCGGATTCTGAACTTAGCGGACCGTGAAATGGCTTACCTCCCGCCTTATCGACCTCCGTATCATTTTCAAGTTCCACTAGAATTTATCCCAGGTTTAGGGCCTAAAAAGCTTGATCAACTTCTTCGCCGCTTCGGAACGGAAATGAATGTACTGCATCGCTCGACACCAGATGAGCTTGCAAGTGAAATTGGTGAAGAAATTGCTGCTTATATTGTAAAAGCGCGAGAAGGCACCTTACAGCTTGAAGTTGGTGGCGGGGGTAGGTACGGCAAAGTTAAAAATCGTTCATAGTTTCCAGCACTCACTCATAAGCTTGTCTTTGTAGAGGTTGACACAAGGAAGGAGCTGCGAGATGAATAGGAACCTAACGATGAAACAATATATGAAGGATAATTTACCGCTATTTATATTCGTCTCCGTACTTTTCATCATAGGGGTCGTGTTCGGCGCCGTGATGGTGAATGCACTTTCTTTGGAACAAAAGCAAGAAATGACTCGTCATTTGGGTAGTTTCTTTCATGAAATTAATGAAGGCGCTGAGTTTGACAGCAGGCAATCGTTCGTTCAAGCTTTCGGCATGCATATGAAGTGGATTTTATTGATATGGCTCTTTGGATTGTCTATTGTCGGGCTGCCATTGATTCTCGTTCTGGACTTTCTCAAAGGTGTGCTAATTGGGTTTACGGTTGGATATCTTGTCGGACAAATGTCATGGAAGGGCATGTTATTTGCACTTGTTTCCGTTGCGCCGCAGAATCTGATTGTTATTCCGGCTATCCTATTCTGCAGTGTAGCAGCTATGGCATTCTCGATCTATATGATCAAAAATCGCTTTATGAGCCGTAATGGAAACATATACCAGCCCTTTATGCGTTATACTACGCTTACCCTTCTGATGGGGGTATTCCTTCTTGGAGCAGCGCTTTGGGAAGGATATATGTCGCAATTGATGATGAGATGGGTAACGCCTATGCTTGTTGGTCTATATGGATAACAGATCCACTTATGTTTCTGTTTGACTTTGTCAGTCAGCTCCCCCTATAATAAAAAGAGTGGCTAAAACTGGGCTTGGATGCCCACCTTTCTGAGGGGGAGGCATATGGAAGCAAGGATCGAGAAGATTAAGCAGCAATTGCAATCCCAAGGGTACAAACTAACCCCTCAACGGGAAGCGACAGTACGCGTACTTTTAGAGAATGAACAAGATCATTTAAGTGCTGAAGATGTGTTTATGCTTGTGAAGGACAAGGCCCCAGAGATCGGACTGGCAACAGTTTACCGAACTTTAGAGCTCCTGAGTGAGCTGCATGTCTTGGAAAAAATGAATTTTGGCGACGGTGTCGCTCGTTACGATTTACGTGACGACAGTACACGTCATCATCACCATCACTTAATCTGCGTGCAATGCGGAGCCGTGGATGAAATTATGGAAGATTGGCTCGGACCATTAGAAGAACGGTTAGAGCAAGATTTTCATTTTCAAGTGCTAGATCATCGACTTGATTTTCAAGGTATATGCTATCGCTGTAACGATCGAGGAAAACCGGACTCATTGGACAAATCTAAAATAACAGTTTCTGAATAGAAGCTGTTTATACAATGAAAATGCCTGTAAGCACACCTTGTGCATACAGGCATTTTTGTGTTCTTTTCATATACTAGGTAATAAGAAAGTCGGATATTTACTCACATAATTAGCATTGAAGCATGGCACATTATGTTTAGGATAATAAGGAAGAAGGTAGCAACTATGGCTCAGCAAACGATTGTAGTCGGAGTTCCTAAAGAAATCAAAAACAATGAAAACAGAGTAGCTTTAACCCCTGGAGGAGCGGGTATGCTCTTGACGTCAGGACATCAAGTGCTTGTTGAATCTGGAGCTGGTGTTGGCAGCGGCTTCGGGGATGAGGACTATGTTCGTGAGGGCGCCGTTATTGTCGCGGAAGCTGCAGAGGTATGGTCTCTCAGCGATATGATTATGAAAGTTAAGGAACCATTACCAGCAGAGTATGGTTATTTCCGGGAAGGGCAGATGCTGTTCACTTATTTGCATTTGGCTGCAGCAGGAGATTTGGCTGAACATTTGCTTAGCAAGAAAGTGACGGGGATTGCCTACGAAACGATTCAACTTCCGAATGGCTCACTGCCGCTTTTGACACCGATGAGTGAAGTCGCGGGCCGGATGTCGGTGCAAATCGGCGCCCACTTTCTGGAAAAGTTCTATGGGGGACGCGGAATTTTATTGGGTGGTGTACCTGGTGTGCCGCCAGCTGATGTTATTATTTTAGGCGGAGGAATTGTTGGAACGAATGCGGCCAAAATGGCGCTAGGTCTTGGAGCTAATGTTGTCATTATTGAACGGAGTGCCGATCGGATGAGAGCTCTGGACGATATATTCGGGGGAAGACTGCGAACATTGATGTCTAATCCTCATAATATTGCGAGTGCTGTACAGAAGTCGGATTTATTAATTGGCGCTGTTCTTATTCCGGGAGCCAGAGCTCCAAGATTAGTAACAGAAGCTATGGTTCAAAGCATGAAGCCAGGCGCTGTAATTGTGGATGTTGCCGTGGACCAAGGCGGATCGATTGAAACGATTGACCGTGTGACAACACATAGCAATCCCACCTACGAGAAACATGGTGTTGTTCATTATGCTGTTGCCAATATGCCTGGTGCTGTTCCGAGAACTTCAACACTTGGGTTAACCAATGTAACGATACCTTATGCAATGGAGCTAGCCAATAAAGGTTTTACAGAGGCCGTAGCCTCTAATTACGCTCTACAATTAGGCGTGAATACGTACAAAGGGAGCGTAACGCATCCAGCAGTGGCTGAAGCTTTAGGAGTGCCGTATGTGAAGTTGTCCGATCTGTCATAATCAGTGCCCAAGCCTCATATCTTGATCATAAAAAGGGGATAGAAATGAGGGCTGGCTATGATATTTTCATATCGAAAACTCGTTGTTCGCTTACGCTTTATTTTACTTTTTATGACTTTGACTGTGATTCTATATCAAGTTATGCTTGTACTAACCGGTTGGATTCAACCTGTGAACAAGTACAGAGCACCAACGGGAAAGTCTGTTAAGGTGTTTGGCCAACATGAGCATGCTTCGGTTTCGGATACAGGTAAAATGAGTGACCGTTTACGTTTATTTTATTGGTATGGGGAATAAAGAAAGCGTAAAATAGAGGAGTTCTCACTGGAATCGTTGAATGCTATTCGGTATAAAGATATGGCATGATAACGAAGGAGTATATCGGCATGATGACGAATGACCTGCAATCCTTCATCCGATTTTTGACAGTTGAACGGGGACTATCACGGAATACACTGGAATCCTATGAAAGAGACCTACAACAATTTGTTGATTATCTACAACAGCAAGGTATCACAGCTTGGAGAGATTCAGGCAAAACTCACATTACAGGATACTTATCGCAGTTGAAAATGCTCGGACGAGCATCAGCAACCTTGTCTCGCAATATGGTTTCCATTCGAGCACTTTATCAATATTTAGTGAAAGAACGGGTAATGGATTCAGATCCAAGTATTTATGTAGATGCCCCCAAGCTGGAAAAAAAGCTTCCAAAAGTGCTGTCGATAAGTGAGGTAGAGAAGCTCCTCGAAGCACCACAACCCGAGCTTGTAAGCGGCGCACGTGATAAGGCTATGCTGGAATTGCTCTATGCGACAGGGATTCGAGTATCAGAGCTCATTTCTCTGAATGTAACGGATATCAATTTGCAGATGGGCTTCATCCGTTGTATGGGGAAAGCGGATAAAGAACGTAATATTCCTATAAGCTCAATCGCCATTCGGTGTTTAACGACCTATATACATAATTATCGGATGAAGTTGTTAAAAAAAACGATGGATGAAGAAGCCTTATTTATCGGCCATTTGGGAACCAGGATGACAAGGCAAGGGTTTTGGAAGATTTTGAAAAAATATGCAAACGAGATGAATATCGCGAATGAGATAACCCCTCATGCCTTGAGGCATTCCTTCGCTGCCCATTTAATTGAAAATGGGGCAGATCTGAGATCGGTTCAAGAAATGCTGGGGCATTCCGATATTTCCTCGACACAAATGTATGTTCAAGTCACCAAGCTCAAAATGAAAGATGTATACAACCTTGCACACCCAAGAGCGAAATTATAACCTCACAGCGGCATTTCCCCTAGGGGGAGGCTGCTGTTTTGCATTCTTAGAGTGGAAGTGAGATAATCGAGGGTGGATGACATTAGGAATTGATTTGGAGGGACAAGAGTGCGCTTTGAACGTATATGTTTAATTGTATTGGATAGCGTAGGCATCGGCGAATTACCGGATGCCAAGCAGTTTGGCGACAGTGGCGCTCACACACTAGGACATATTGCAGAGAAAGTAAGCGGATTTGCACTGCCTAATTTACAACGAATGGGACTAGGGAGTATAGCTGATATTAAAGGGATTCCTGCGACAGATTCACCAGAAGGATATTATGGAAAAATGGCTGAGGTGTCTGTTGGAAAAGACACGATGACTGGTCACTGGGAATTGATGGGGCTTCGAATCAATACACCATTCAATGTATTCCCTGATGGATTTCCTGAAAAATTGATTTCTCAATTTGAGCAGGAGACAGGTCGTAAGGTCATTGGAAATAAGCCGGCCTCAGGCACTGAAATTTTAGATGAGCTCGGAGAAGAGCAGATGAAAACAGGGGCTTGGATCGTTTATACATCTGCCGATAGTGTATTTCAATTAGCTGCGCATGAAGACATCATTCCGCTAGAAGAGCTGTATCGGGCATGTAAGATTGCCAGAAGGTTAACCATGCAGGATGAGTTTGCGGTGGGCAGAGTAATTGCAAGACCGTACCTCGGGGAGCCGGGTGCGTTCAAACGTACTCCGAATCGCCATGATTATGCTGTGAAGCCGCCAGCGCCTACGGTGATGAATCATTTGAAGGATGCTGGATTAGATGTGATTGCGATTGGGAAAATCAATGATATTTTTGATGGTGAAGGCGTTACAAAAGCCACATCAACAAAAAGCAATTTAGATGGCATTCAGAAGACAATAGAGGTACTAGGCTCTTCGTTCAAAGGACTGGCTTTTACGAACCTTGTTGATTTTGACTCGCTGTTTGGGCACCGTCGTGATCCTGAGGGCTATGGAAGATCACTGGAAGAATTTGATGCTTATGTGCCTCAGCTCAAAGCCGGTCTAGGACCGAAGGACCTATTAATCCTTACAGCGGACCATGGCAACGATCCCGTGCATCCGGGAACTGACCATACGCGCGAATACGTGCCTATTTTGCTATACAGCCCAAGCTTTCAGTCACCTGCTTCGCTTGGTATCCGTGGAACCTTCGCTGATCTGGGAGCAACCATCGCAGATAATTTTGGCGTAAGTGCAACCGATCAAGGCGAGAGCTTTTTACATCTTTTAAAATAATTTATGAAATATTCACTTTATGTGAACTGAAATCGCTTAGGAGGAATCAATCCATGTCCGATACGTCCATGATTCAAAAGATTCAAGAAGCAGCAGCATTTATTAGCAAGGAAACGAATATTAAACCCAAAATTGGACTGATTCTAGGTTCAGGTCTAGGCGTTCTTGCTGATCTTATTGAGCAACCTATCGTTGTAGACTACTCGAGAATCCCACATTTCCCTGTATCTACCGTGGAAGGGCATGCCGGAGAACTAGTCGTTGGTACTATCCAAGGCAAGCAAGTACTGGTAATGAAAGGCCGCTTTCATGCTTACGAAGGCTATGGCGCGGAGACGGTTTCTTTTCCAGTAAGAGTCATGAAAGAACTAGGTGTAGATACGTTGATAGTGACGAATGCAGCTGGTGGAATTAATGAATCCTATCAAGTTGGCGATCTTATGGTCATAAGTGATCATCTGAATTTGACATACCGCAATCCGCTTATCGGTCCGAATGATTCTGCTTTAGGTGTTCGCTTTCCGGATATGTCGGAAGCTTACAGCAAACGTCTACGTAAATTAGCGCACGAAGTGGCGGCTTCACAGAACTTCCACTTACAAGAAGGCGTCTATGTGGGACTCCTTGGTCCTAACTATGAAACGCCTGCAGAGATTCGCATGCTCCGCACACTGGGTGGCGATTCCGTTGGTATGTCGACGGTACCTGAAGTGATTGTAGCACGTCATGCAGGAATCGAAGTGCTTGGTTTCTCCTGTATTTCGAATATGGCATCAGGTATATTGGACCAGCCACTCTCCCATGCAGAAGTCATGGAAACGACGGAGAAAGTAAAGCCTAAGTTTTTGAAATTAGTCCTAGGCATTATTGAAGCACTTTAACTAGAAGAGGAGAACAAAATGGAACTGACTTACATAGAGAAAATCAAAGAAGCAGCAAGTTTTATTGAGCAGCGTTTAGGCAGTGTTAAGCCTGTTATCGGATTAGTTTTGGGATCAGGCTTAGGAGATATGGCAAATCAGGTTGAGCAGCCCATAGCCATCGATTACAGCGAGGTTCCTCACTTTCCCGTTTCAACCGTTGAAGGTCATGAAGGTCGCTTTGTTGTAGGTACACTAGAAGGTAAGCAAGTCATCGTTATGCAGGGACGTTTTCATTATTACGAAGGCTACGATATGAAAAAGGTTGTATTTCCTGTTTATGTCATGAAAGCGATTGGCGTTCAGACGGTTGTAATGACGAACGCGGCAGGCGGCATGAATCGAGATTTCAAAGCCGGAGATCTTATGGTCATTAGCGACCATTTGAATATGACAGGAGATAACCCGCTTATCGGACCTAACCATTCTGATCTCGGTGTTCGTTTCCCAGACATGTCGGAAGCTTACAACCGCGAATACCGTAAGCTGGCTCATGAATTGGCACAAACAGTCGTTGGAGAAGATGGCGTGCCGCTGAAGCTGCAGGAAGGGGTCTATGCGGGGATTACAGGACCAACCTACTGTACTCCAGCTGAACTTACGATGTTAGCTCGTATCGGTGGCGACGCGATTGGCATGTCCACGGTGGGAGAAGTTATTGCAGCACGTCATGCAGGTCTTAAGGTTTTAGGGATTTCTTGTATTACTGATATGGCGATAGGTGAAGAACTGGAACCATTGACGCATGAGCAGGTTGTGGCTGTAGCCAATAGGACGAAACCGAAGTTCATTGCACTTGTTAAGGCCTTTGTTCGTGAGGTCTGCCTGGGATAATTTGGCTATATTTTTTATAAACTTTTAATGAAAATAAGCTTCTGGGGACCTATGAATTCGGATAAAGTCATGCTAATATATAGTTAATTAGAACTATATTACTGGGTCCCGTAGATACGAATACCCATTCCAGAACAAGGATGTGATGGAGTATGCCAGTCCAACAATTAATGGTCGCTAACTGTCCTAGATGCGGGAAAGTGTTCCAGAAGAATTTGCGAAATCAATGTACAGATTGCAGTAGCAGCATGGATTCCATGCTCACGAGCAGTCTTGAATTTCTACGTAAAAATCATCGCTCAACGAATATACAATTCAGCGAAGCTACAGGTGTTTCACAAGAGCAGGTGCATACTTGGATCAAAGAGGGAAAGCTGCTGCTTTCGGATTATCCGAATTTGAACTATCCCTGCGCTTCATGCTCGAAACCGATTCGTGGGCAAAAAGCTATGCCCGGATTGCGCGTACCGAATTAATCGGGATATTAGAGAACTGAAAGAGAAAGACCGATCTTTTCAACCGCTTCTTAGAGAAAAACAAACCGTATCAGCTGGCGGATTCCAAATACGTGGAAGACTTAGTGGTGTGTAATTTATCACAAAATGGGCAATAGTAAAGATGATATCCCCCGCTAAGGGGGATGTTTTTTCGAAAGTCACATTCACAATTTTGTCACAAAATATTCAAGGATTTGCCACTGACCATGTATGGGATTGTCTGAAAATGTTAGGTAGAATAGATGAAGTGAACACATTATGAGGGGGATATGCATGCAAAAGTGGATTTTCTTTGTGTTATTTATACTTGCGGGCGCATTGGGGCTGGGAGTCCTCTTTCAAGATATTTCTGACCGCCAAGTGGCTAAGGAAGCTGAGGCTGCCGCTGGCAAAAGTCAACAGCTTAAAATTGTAGCTTCTAACTGGCAGTTCGATGCAGCAGATTATACGATTAAAAGTGGAGAGCCTACGAAAGTTTCCTTGTCATTAAAAGAAGGCGTTCATTCGATTGAAATTCAAGGGTTGGATATCAAGCTTGATAAAGAAAACCCGTCGAAACAAGTAACTTTTGACAAACCAGGTACATATGAAATTATTTGTACGCTTCCTTGTGGTGAAGGCCATGCAACAATGAAATCCAAATTAGTTGTTTCTTAACCAATAATGGTAGTATCAGAGGGGGCTCTAGCAGCTCCCTTTTTTCGATTTTGAAGTTATGCTTACGATACAAGTTTTCTAACGGAAACTCTTAGGTAATCTTAAGGAGGAATGCACATGAGAATGGTTGATTTAATCCATAAGAAACGTTCTGGTGAAGTGCTTAGTGAGCAAGAAATTACGTATATTGTTAGCGGATATACACGCGGTGATATTCCGGATTATCAAATGTCAGCTTTACTGATGGCTATTTTCTTCAATGGGATGATAAGTGAAGAGATCTCTGCACTGACGTTAGCCATGGCAGGATCAGGAGAAATGATCGATTTATCGGAGATTGCTGGGATTAAAGTGGATAAACACTCAACAGGCGGGGTTGGGGACAAAATAAGCCTAATCGTTGGACCTATTGTAGCTTCCCTTGGAATCCCTGTTGCCAAAATGTCTGGCAGAGGATTAGGACATACGGGGGGTACGGTAGATAAGCTGGAGTCGATTCCAGGCTTTCAGATTGAATTGACGAAAGAAGATTTTATTCATGCGGTGAATACGAATAAAATTGCCATCGTTGGTCAGAGTGGTAACCTAGCTCCTGCTGACAAAAAGATGTATGCACTTCGCGACGTAACAGCAACGGTAGATTCGATTCCCTTAATCGCGAGTTCAATTATGAGCAAGAAGATTGCTTCCGGAGCAGATGCCATTGTGCTGGACGTGAAAATCGGTTCAGGCGCTTTCATGAAAACAGTGGACGATGCAAGAGCCCTTGCTCGTACGATGGTCGATATCGGAACGCAATTGAAGCGAAATACCATTGCCATGATTACGGACATGGAGCAGCCGCTCGGACGTGAAATCGGAAACGCAAATGAGATTCGTGAATCCATTGAAGTGCTCCGCGGAACCGGCGATAAGGAGTTAACTAAGGTAGCGATCTCCGTTGCTGCCTACATGTCGCTGCTGGGGAAAGTGTTTGAGAGCTTCGAGGAGGCTCAGGTGGCTGTCCGCGATATTGTCATGAATGGAAGGGCGTTAGAGACATTCAAACGCTTCATAGCCAGCCAGGGCGGCGATCCGAATGTGGTAGACCAACCAGAGCTCCTTCCGACGGCCGCTTATCATTTCGAAGTGCTAGCTGAGAAAGATGGCTTTATCAATCAGATCAATGCGGAACAAATTGGTATTGCTGCGATGCTGCTTGGTGCTGGTCGTGCCAAGAAGGAAGATCAGATTGATTATGCAGTAGGTCTTACTTTGAATAAGAAAATCGGTGACGAGGTACAGGTTGGCGAATCCATTTGTACCATTCATGCGAATCAACAGGATGTGAAGGCAGTCGAGACCATGATTCAAGGAGCCTATCGCATCGAGAACAGCAAGCCTGCTCCCGTTCAATTAATTTATGATGTCATTGTTTAATAGCAAATGTTTGCTCAAGCACTTTCCACATGGAAAGTGCCTTTTTTATTTTCTTCCTGTTGGAATATTTTGTGCGGAAATCGTCAAGACTGATTAGCAGTCATTCAAGCTGCAAGTGTCAGACTTTCACTTCATACATCACAGGAGGGGTACAATTGCTATGCGAAAAAAAGGGCTAATAAGTTTTATCTGTTTACAGCTATGTTTGATGCTGCTCATACCGGCCGCGTTTGCGGAAGAGAAGAAAGCACCTTCGGTTGATTTGACACCGAATGCACAGTCCGCAGTGTTAATGGATGCAGACACGGGCACGGTCATTGCCGAAAAGAATAAGGATGCAAAGCTGCCTCCAGCCAGCATTACGAAAATCATGACGATGCTGCTCATTATGGAAGCTATCGACAAAGGCAACATTAAAATGGATGAGAAGGTCAAGGTCAGTGAGTATGCGGCTTCCATGGGTGGATCGCAAATTTTTCTTGAGCCTGGCGAAGAGATGACAGTTGAGGAAATGCTGAAGGGGATTGCCATGGCTTCCGGTAACGATGCATCTGTAGCAATGGCCGAGAAAATCGCTGGCTCGGAAGAGAATTTTGTACAAATGATGAATGAACGTGCACAGCAGTTAGGTATGAATAACACCCATTTCTCTAACTGCAACGGACTGCCTGTAGCCAATCATTATACAACAGCGAATGATATTGCCGTCATGTCGAGAGAATTGCTCAAGCATGAGGGGATAACTAAATTTACAGGAGCCTATCAAGACTATCTACGAAAAGAAACGGCATCTCCGTTCTGGCTCGTGAATACGAACAAGTTAGTGCGCTTCTACAGCGGTGCGGATGGTCTAAAAACAGGATACACAAGTGAAGCGAAATTTTGCTTATCTGCAACGGCAAAACGTGAAAATTTACGCGTTGTTGCTGTGGTACTTGGTGAACCGAATACAAAAACTCGAAATGCTGAAGTAACGAAGCTGTTTGATTACGCTTTTGCGCAATATACGAACTATCCTTTGTTTAAGTCAGGCGACAGTCTTGGAAATTTTACGATTAATAAAGGCCAGGTTTCGACAGTGCCGTTAGTCGCGAAGCAAAATTATAGTATTTTAATGAAAAAGGGCACCGTGACTGGGGAGATTCGACATGAACTGAAACTCGATCCAAACATAAAAGCACCGATTTCAATGGGGCAACCTATCGGAAGAATTGTTGTTTACAATGGCGATAGTTTGCTTGCTGAATACCCACTCGAGTCTCCTATTGCCGTAGATAAAGCGTCCTGGTGGAAGCTATTAAAGCGAACCACATCGCATTTGTTCCATACGGATTAATGGTGAGAATTCGCGAATAAGCGCAGTTTTCTTCTAGTTTTAGCAGTTTTCTTCTAGTTTTGTCGGGGTGCAGGAGATTCCATCTCAGCTGTAGAAACTTAAGTTTCATGACTTAATATAGGGACCTTTGAGTGTAACTCAAAGTCTCTCCGCTTTAGGGAACTTTGAGTGTAACTCATAGTTCGCTAAAGGGATCATTGAGCTTTGCTCAAGATCCACGGTAGGGACCTAAGTAAGCTCAAAGTCTCTCAGCTGAGAGGAGTGAACATGTTGAGCCTGCAAATTGAATTCGAGCAAGGCCGAAGAGCGCTGATTGTTAGATTGAAAGGCGAGTTGGATCATCACACAGCCGATGTAGTGAAGGCGAGGATGGAGGAAGCGATTGCCAAAGAGCATACGCGCCATCTAATCCTTAGCCTGAAGGATCTTTCCTTCATGGACAGCTCGGGTCTTGGCGTCATTCTTGGCCGCTATAAGCAGATTACGAGTAAAGGCGGCAAAATGGTCGTTTGTGACGTTGCTCCTGCAGTCTATCGCTTGTTCGAGCTTTCTGGAATGTTCAAGATTGTATCTATACAGGACAACGAACGCAATGCAATGTCCAGTTTGGAGGTTGCATTATGAGTGAACATAACTTTATGACACTTGAGTTTGCCAGTCGCTCGGAGAATGAAGCTTTTGCTCGTGTAGCCGTTGCTGCTTTCGTCTCTCAATTGGATCCTACGCTGAATGAATTGACTGATATTAAGACGGTTGTTTCTGAAGCAGTAACGAATTCGATTATTCATGGCTATAACAATAGAACGGATGGCGTTATCATCATTTCGACGCAAATTGACGACGACGTGGTTCGGATTACGATCGAAGACAAGGGTTCAGGTATTGCGGATTTAGAACAGGCGAAACAGCCGCTATATACATCCAAACCAGAGTTGGAACGCTCTGGCATGGGTTTCACGATTATGGAAAATTTCATGGACGAAGTAGAAGTTGTGACGGCCGTCGGAATCGGAACCAAAATAAACATGTTGAAGCGAATTGAATCTAAAAAAGCTTTATACAATTAGGGGTTTGATCTATGGATGTCGATCTGAAACATGCTTCTCATAGTTATTTAGACGATTCGGAAGTCAAACGGTTAATCGCCCTCAGCCAATCCGGAGATGGACTCGCCAGAGAAACACTTGTCAGCTGCAATATCCGCTTGGTTTGGTCTGTGGTTCAACGTTTTTTGAACCGAGGATACGAAGCCGAAGACTTGTTCCAGATCGGTTGTATCGGACTGCTGAAGTCCGTAGACAAATTCGATCTATCTTATGATGTTAAGTTTTCAACCTATGCAGTACCGATGATTATCGGTGAAATTCAACGTTTCCTTCGCGATGACGGAACACTCAAAGTAAGCCGTTCCCTCAAAGAGTTGGCGAATAAGATTCGCAAGACGAAGGACGAACTTTCGAAGCGGCTTGGCAGATTGCCTACGATCAAAGAGGTCGCAGAGGAGCTTATGATAACGGCAGAGGAAGTTGTTTTCGCGCAAGAGGCGAATAAACCTCTCTCTTCCATCCATGAGACCGTCTTTGAGAACGACGGTGACCCCATTACGCTAATGGATCAAATCTCGGATGAGTCCGGCGAGAAGTGGTTCGAGAAGCTTGCTCTTAATGAAGCCATTGGAACGCTTTCGGAGCGAGAAAGACTCATTGTTTATCTCCGCTATTTTCGGGATCAAACGCAATCCGAGGTCGCAAGTAGGTTAGGAATTTCCCAAGTGCAGGTGTCACGATTGGAAAAGAAAATTTTGCAATCGATTAAAGATCAGATTGCTCAATAACAATTATTTGAGATAAATAACCGTTCCTCCTAGGAGGAACGGTTATTTATCTATGTAGAGACTTAGGCTCGATTTGTGTATAATAAAAACTGCAAATAACGGCCCCGACTTTTCTGAGAGTGAAAAGTCAAAAAAATTAACTTAGGAGTGTGTACTTTTTGATTTATAGTAAATGGAAGGATTCATGGTTTTTTAATATTCGTAAGGATGTTTTGTCCGGTATAACGGTGGCCTTAGCTTTAATTCCCGAAGCTATCGCGTTCTCCATTCTAGCAGGTGTAGACCCTATGGTTGGCTTGTATGCTTCTTTCATTATTGCCATAGTGATATCATTCACAGGTGGTCGGATGGGAATGATTTCAGCGGCTACAGGTGCGATGGCCTCTCTAATGGGACCTTTAGTTGCAAAATATGGGATTGAATATTTGTTTGCGGCCAGCATTTTGACAGGTGTTATTCAATATGTGATGGGTGTTTTGAAATTTGGCAAATTTATTACGTTTATTCCGAACTCTGTCATTGTTGGGTTTGTTAATGCACTCGCCATTATTATTTTCATGGCTCAACTTACTAATTTCAACGGGGCAAGCTGGCAGATGTATGCCATGGTTGTAGGTACTTTGGCTATTATTTATTTGCTTCCTTTGATTACGAAAGCCATACCTTCTGCGTTGGTTGCCATTATCGTGATGACGATTCTATCTATGAACTTCCACCTAGATTTGCGAACAGTTGGTGATATGGGTGAAATTACACAAACCTTGCCGTTCTTCCATATTCCTGACTTAACGCTATCTCTTCAAGCAATTGGATATATATTTCCTATTTCCTTGGCATTAGCTGTTGTAGGTATGACCGAATCCTTGATGACAGCTACGATTGTAGATGAGATGACCGAAACGAAAAGTGATAAAAATAAAGAGGTGAGAGGGCAGGGCATAGCCAATATGGTGTCTGGCTTTTTCGGTGGGATGGCAGGGTGTGCCATGATTGGTCAAACCGTCATAAACGTGAAATCGGGTGGTCGATCCCGACTATCTACCTTTGTTTCGGGGGTTTTCCTGCTGTTCTTAATCATGGTATTAGGCAATGTAGTCAAGCAAATTCCGATGGCTGCGCTAGTTGGTGTAATGTTCATGGTATCTGTAGGGACATTCGATTGGCAGTCGCTTAAAACCTTAGTTAAAATTCCGCGGAGTGACGCGCTAGTCATGATCATTACAGTAGCCATCGTTGTAGCAACTTCCAATTTAGCGATTGGCGTTTTATCAGGCGTTACATTAAGTGCGGTGATATTTGGCTGGAGATCGGCCAAAATTAAGGCGCATATTTCCAATGACAAGAATGGCTCAATCATATATCGCATTTCCGGCCAGCTGTTTTTTGGAACAATGGCACATTTTATTGATTTATTTGATTATAGAAACGACCCAGATACGATTACGATTGATTTTAGCTCGTCACATGTTTGGGATCATTCCGCTGTGACGGCTATTACCAAAACCATTTCGAGATATGAGCAATTGGGTAAAAAAGTCATCTGTATAGGTTTAAACGAGGAAAGTAAATTAATGGTTGAACAAGTCAGATAAGTCCGCACCGCATCAAAAAGAGCCGCTGGTTACCCTAATTCTACACGGGGTAGTTTGCGGCTTTTTCGTTCACGAACATGTTTATCGGGCAGAGTGCCTGTCGTCTGAATAAAATCTCACGCAGTAAATTCCGCATAAGCCCACAATCGTATAAACGATGCGGCTAAGACCGGAAGATTCACGATGAGAATCTCCTCCCAATAAAGCAGAAACTAAATCCCACTCGAAAAGCCCAACCAAGAGCCAATTCAGCGCACCAATAATGACTAGTGTTAACGCGAATTTTGCCATGTTATCACCTTCTTTATATGGAATAAGTTATCGTTATTCAATCTTACTATGCCATATCGGAGATCACTTTATTCCTGGAGAATTTACCATCTTATCAGGTGTTTATGGGAAGGAAAGATTTTGCATACTACTCCTATACATGGATGATTCACCGTAAAGCTTTGAGGGGAGTGAGACCATGGTCCAGGAAGGAAAACCATATCTATACATCCGCCTTCGTCGAAAAGCTAGTGTTCGCAAAGGGAATGTTGTGTGTTTACGTCATATCGCTCAGATTTTCGTGGAGCCTGAATATGAGCAAGCTCTGAACGAATTGATCATTCATCAACCGCAACAAGAGGATGGCAATCGCGTTCTCATTGACATGATGCTGATCGTTCGTAAAGTGAAAGATCTTTATCCACAGCTGCAAATTGAGCATTTCGGAGAACCACATGTGCTTCTCGAGATTATTTCCGATCCTAGAAAGCCTAGTCCCATACTTATCGGTTTGGTTTGGTTGCTTTTGTTCATCGGTTCAGGACTGGCCATCATGAATTTTCATGCGGATGTTTCCATGTTGGAAGTTCACCAACGCATTTATGAATTAATGACAGGGAAAAAGGTGGATCATCCACTCATTTTACAAATCCCTTATTCACTAGGGATTGGTGTTGGAATGGTCATTTTTTTCAACCATCTGTTCAAGAAGAAATTCAATGAAGAACCAAGCCCGCTGGAAGTGGAAATGTTCATGTACCAGGAAAACATAAACCATTATGTGATAACAGAAGAATATATCAAAATTCATGAGGAAGGAGACCGTGCGTGATTACCCAATTTGGGGAAGCCCTCTTGGCGGCTTTTATCGGGTTAGCTGGTGGAATCGCTGTTGGCAGCGGCATGGTCGCTTTTCTCGTGGTGTTGGATATTATTCCAAGACTTGCCCAGATCACACGTTCGTTCTCAAAAATACATGCTTATGAAGCGGCTGTTGTGATGGGTTCACTCTTATTTACATGGGTTGATTTCAGCGATGTTAAAATGCATCTCTTTCCGATGGGAACAGCAGTGGTAGGTATATTTGCCGGTTGTTTTGTTGGCATGCTAGCAGCTGCGCTAACGGAAATCATCAACGTGCTGCCCATCCTCGCCAAGCGTGTTGGCATGGGATCCTATATGATTTTGCTTCTAATGGCGATGATATTCGGTAAAGTATTTGGATCCTTGTTTGAATGGTTGTTTTATTAACGTGTGTTGAAGGAGGCGCGCAAGTGAAGTTTATTGTGAAACAGGGAAATGAGAGCGATAAGAATGACTCTAACGAATCGAAGGAATCACAGGAACAGTCGGAGAAACTGGCGATAGATGAGGAAGGGAATTTATCAGCTTACAATCCAATAACCGACATGACATCTGAGGAGAAGGCACTCAAAATTCAGGAAGATATCCCCCGAAGCATTCGAGAAGTTCAAAGAGTGCTGGAGGAACGCGTAGGACTCAATCGAAGCTTCGATCTCGTACTCAGAGAAATGGTGTTTGGAGCCAAGCGTGTAGGCATCTTCTATTGCAATGGATTTGCCAAAGATACGGTGTTAACCGATATCATTACACGTCTAACTTATGCGGACGAAGAAACAGTCTCACATCATACACTGGAAGCTTTCATTGAGAAACTAATTCCGCACATCCAAGTGAAGTCCTACAAGAAAATGTCTGAAATCGTAGGACAAGTGTTGATGGGCGGGACGGCATTTTTCATTGAAGGAGAGACAGCAGCGATTGCGATCGATGTCAAAAGCTATCCCGTTCGATCGATCGCTGAACCTGACTTGGAGCGGGTTGTCCGAGGTTCACGAGACGGCTTCGTTGAAACCCTTTTATTGAATGTAACATTGGTCAGACGAAGAATTCGTGATGAGAGATTTAAGCTGGAAATTATGCAAATCGGCAAGCGAACCAAGACGGATGTCTGTATAGGCTATATCAATGATATTGCTGACGCGGACTTAGTCCAAGCCGTGAAAGATAAAATAAATAATGTTGAAATCGACGGCCTTCCTCTTGCTGAAAAACAGCTGGAAGAAGCGATTGTTAATAAGGGTTGGAACCCATATCCGATGGTTCGGTATTCGGAACGGCCGGATGTTGTCTCCGCTCATTTACTTGAAGGTCATGTATGTGTTTTTGTGGACACATCACCGAGCGTCATGATCCTGCCGACAACGTTTTTCCATCATGTGCAGCATGCTGAGGAATATCGGCAAACGCCATTTATCGGCACTTACTTAAGGTGGGTGCGCTTTGTTGGCATTATGGCTTCGATTTTCTTGCTCCCACTTTGGTTTATGATGGTTATGGATCCTTCCTTAAAGCCGGCGGGACTAGAATTCCTCGGTCCGCAGAAGGAAGGAACTCTGCCACTATTAGTTCAGTTCTTACTAGCGGATATAGGGATTGATCTCATGCGAATGGCTGCTGTGCATACACCTACACCGCTTGCAACCGCAATGGGTTTGGTGGCAGCCATTCTGGTTGGAGATATCGCGGTAAAGACAGGGCTCTTTATCAATGAGGTTATCCTGTATTTGGCGCTCGCCTCTATTGGGATGTTCGCGACACCAAGCTATGAGTTGGGTCTAGCTAATCGTATTGTAAGGCTTGCTCTCTTAATCATCGTGGCGATCTTCCAGGTACCCGGTTTTGTCGTTGGTTCAACGTTATGGTTAATTCTGTTAGCCACAAGGAAATCCTTTAATGCTCCCTATATGTGGCCCTTTATTCCATTTAACGCCAAAGGCTTCTTTGCCATCCTGGTTCGTCGTCCGGTATTAGCTGGCAAAACGCGGCTAAGTATTACAAAGCCGATCGACGGCACGCGTCAACCAAAATCCGAATAACAGAAAAAAGGGCAGGGAATTCTCCTGTCCTTTTTGATTTTATGTCCTAGCGTGTATTGTCAAAAGCGCATGCCATATGGTACTTTTAATAGTAATGTACATTAACCTCTTTGGCGGCATATAGCAAGAAGATGGTTCAGGGAGAGGGGAAAATAAAGCTATGTATTTACATGGTACTAGTAAAATAAACGACCAAGGCCACCTCGAAATCGGCGGTGTCGATGCAACGAAATTGGTTGCAGAATACGGCACTCCTTTATATGTATTTGACGAAGCGCTAGTACGTGGACGCTGCCGTGAATTCGTAGAAGCTTTCAAAGCGTCGGGTCTGAAATTCCAAGTGGCTTATGCCAGCAAAGCATTCTGCGTAATGGCGATGTGCCGAATTGTAGATGAAGAGGGAATGTCACTTGACGTTGTTTCCGATGGTGAGCTTTATACAGCGCTGCAAGCAGGTTTCCCAGCGGATCGAATTCATTTCCATGGCAATAACAAAACAATCGCTGAATTGGAAATGGCAATTGATGCCGAAATCGGCTGTTTCGTCGTAGATAACTTTATCGAACTTCAAATGTTGAATGCGATTGCCGAAGAGAAACGCCAAGAGGTGAAGATCTTACTGCGTATTACGCCGGGCGTTGAGGCACATACGCATGAATATATTTCTACAGGCCAGACGGATTCCAAATTCGGTTTCGACATGGGCAATGGCTCGGCATTCCTGGCGGTTCAAGAAGCTTCGCAATTAAGCAACGTGGAGTTATTGGGCGTTCATTCCCATATTGGCTCCCAAATTTTTGAAGTAGAGGGCTTCCGCATGGCAGCTGAGAAAGTGGCTGGCTTTGCGGTTCAAGTTCGTAAAGAAATCGGTGTGACGTTCAAGGTCATTAACCTTGGCGGCGGTTTCGGAATTCGTTATGTGAGCGAAGATAGCCCGCTTCCGGTTGCTGTTTATGTTAAAGCTATAACAGACGCGATTAAAGAGAATTTCGGCAGCAATGATTTTCCAATGCCTGAAATTTGGGTTGAACCAGGCCGCAGCATCGTTGGTGACGCGGGAACAACACTGTACACTGTTGGTACAACAAAGGATATTCCAGGGGTGCGTAAATATGTAGCTGTAGATGGCGGCATGACGGATAACCCGCGTCCTGCTTTGTATGAGGCTGTGTATGAGGCGATGTTGGCTAACCGTGCTACAGAGCAACCGACAGAGGTTGTATCTATTGCAGGGAAATGCTGTGAGAGCGGCGATATGCTGATCTGGGATCTGAACCTGCCAAAAGTTAGTTCAGGAGACGTTCTAGCAGTATCTTGCACAGGTGCATACAATTATGCAATGGCAAGCAATTATAACCGTATCCGCCGTCCTGGTGTTGTCTTCGTGAAAGATGGTCAAAGTGATCTCGTCGTAAAACGCGAAACGTTCGATAACATCGTTGGTAATGACCTCATTCCTGCAAGAATGAAACAAATGAGCGAGACCGTTTAGGTTGTTTTATATAAAAAGAAGGAAACCTCAAGCTTATACGGGGTTTCCTTCTTTGTGTTTTCTCCATCTCGAGATGGACTGCTCGTCCACTTTAAGCAGCGCAGGAAGCACATTTTCGCAGTCAAACAGGACATGGTCGGGGTAGAATGATGTTAGAAATATAGCGCAGTTTGTGAAATGGAAGTTTTCATAGTAGAATAAGATATTATTTCCTAAAGGAGTGGACCACAAATGGCCAAACAAGCAAAAATTAAACTAGCAGGTGGCGGCGAAGTTGTCATCGATCTTTTCGAAAACGATGCACCGAATACCGTTGCTAACTTTGAAAAATTAGCAAACTCCGGTTTCTACAACGGACTTGTTTTTCATCGTGTTATTCCAGGATTCGTAGCACAAGGTGGTTGTCCTACAGGAACAGGAACTGGTGGCCCTGGTTACCAAATCAACTGTGAAATCAACCCGAACAAACATGAGCGCGGCTCCTTGGCTATGGCTCATGCAGGCAGAAATACAGGTGGAAGCCAGTTCTATATTGCTTACCAACCGCAACCGCATTTGGATGGACAGCATACCGTATTTGGTAAAGTATCCAAAGGCATGGAATTAGTCGATGCTTTCAAAGGCAAAGATTTGATGGAGAAAGTTGAAGTTGTAGAAGTATAATTTGTCATAATCGAAAAGACGCCCGTTGATTAATTTCAATGGGTTCTTTTTTAATTTAATTCCGAGTGAATTCATAGAAAAAGTAAGAAATTAATGTGAAAAGGAAAAAAGCACTTGCTTTTTGTAAGTGTGAGTGATAAATTTTTCATTACCAAAGTAATTTTTAGCTAGTTCTTAGTTGTAAGTTACTTTTATATGTATGCAAACCTTCGGGGCGTGGTGAAATTCCACACCGGCGGTGATTCGATAACATGTACCCGTTACATGATTTCGATAAGTCCGTGACCCGTTTTGAAGCTAGCGGTACCTAAAACATAGCTTCGCTACGGCTGATCCGGTGCAATTCCGGAACCGACAGTATAGTCTGGATGGGAGAAGGAAAACGCGAACATTTGATTCGCTATGCATACTTGTACATTTTTTCACGTAAACAAAAATTCGGCAGGTCTGTCTTTTGAAGCAGATACGTCGTTGTTGTTTGATTTGATCAAAAATGCAGCAAGTATGGATGGATGAAGCTTCTTCGTGTTATCTAGAAAATCTCTGGCCCCTATCCGATACACGGAGGGGCCTTTTTGCATTCAAAATTTGGATGGACCTGAAAGGCGGTGAACTTTGTGCATGTACTGAATGACGAAGCTTACATGAGACTAGCTTTGCAAATGGCTGAAAGTGCTCTTGGTCAGACGGGAATTAATCCTGTGGTAGGGTGTGTTCTTGTTAAAAATGGGCGCATCGTTGGTATGGGAGCGCACTTAAAGCGCGGACATGGCCATGCCGAGGTTCTCGCCTTGCAAATGGCAGGCGAGGAAGCAAAGGGAAGCACGGCTTATGTGACATTAGAGCCATGCAGTCACTTTGGCAAAACGCCGCCCTGCAGCGACCGACTCATTGAGGCCGGCGTGTTACGGGTTGTCGTCGCTGGAACTGATCCGAACCCGCAGGTTGGTGGGACAGGCATCGCTAAACTGCGTGAGCATGGTCTCGACGTAACCGTTGGGCTGCTTGCAGAGGAGGCCGCGGCAATGAACGAGGCCTTCAACAAATACATCGTCACCCGTAAGCCTTATGTGACGATGAAGACTGCGAGCACGCTCGACGGCCGCATTGCCTCGAAGACCGGCGACAGCAAATGGATCACGTCGCCAGCGTCTCGTGCCTTCGTTCATACCCTGCGCCATCGGCATCAGGGTATCATGGTCGGCGCCAGCACCATCATCGCCGACGACCCGCTGCTGAGCGCGCGCGGCGACGTACCGGCTGTGCAGCCGGTACGGATCGTCGCGGACTCGCTCTTGCGAGTCCCGCTGGGCGCCCGGGTGCTCACGGAGCAGGATCGTCAGCCGACGATCCTGCTCGCGAGCTCGCAGGCGCCCGCAGAGCGTCGTGCCGCGCTGGAAGCGCGCGGCATCACGGTCCTCACCTGCGGGGACGGCCCGCAGGTGGACCTGACGCTCGCCATGCGGAAGCTCGGCGAGCGCGAGATCGGCTCCATCCTTCTAGAGGGTGGAGGGAAGCTCAACGGCGCTATGCTGGAGCAGCGCCTGATCGACAAGCTGGTGCTGATGTTTGCGCCGAAAATCATCGGCGGAGGCTCTGCAGCACCTGTAAACATCAACTTCGATGGAATCGCGAAGATGGATGATGCGATTACGCTCGACCGACTCAAGGTCGAGCAGTTTGGACCGGATATTTGCATAACTGGCTATCCGAATTATAAGAGCTAACGAATGGAGGACTTGCATGTTTACCGGAATTATTGAAGAAATCGGCCACATGCGCCGCATTCATAGTCAAGGGCAAGCCATGGTGTTGACCATTGCTGCCAAGAAAGTGCTTGAAGATGTCCACCTGGGTGACAGTATATCTGTAAATGGCGTCTGTTTGACAGTCATTTCCTTTGATAACGACTCATTTTCAGTGGATGTTATGCCAGAAACATACCGTAAGACGAATCTTCGCAAACTACAAACTGGCACCCGCGTGAATTTGGAGCGAGCGATGGCAGCGAATGGCCGGTTCGGGGGGCACATTGTTCAAGGGCATGTGGATGCAACCGCAACGATCCTTTCACGAATACCCGAGGAAAATGCGGTCGTTTACCGGTTCGAACCGGAGAATAAACACATTTTCCGATATATCATTACTGGGGGTTCCATCACAATTGACGGCATAAGCCTTACCGTTGTTGATGTTAATGATCGTGAAGTGGCGGTTTCCATCATCCCGCATACCCTTGCTCAAACGGTCCTACATGATAAAAAGGCTGGGGATACGGTCAACATAGAATGTGACGTGCTAGGCAAATATATGGAGCGTCTACTAAAGTTCGGTCCATCTGAAACTTCGGATGGAAGCGGGAAAAAACAAAGTACGCTTACTGCGAGCTTTCTTGCCGATAACGGCTTTATGTAGAAACAACGAAGTCAGCTTTGCTAAAGCAAAACTCAGGCTTATGCTTACGAAGATAGTTTTGCTAAAGCAAAACTCTTAGGAGAGGTGAATATGACAAAAATAATCTTCAACACCATAGAAGAAGCGCTAAACGATCTCAAACTCGGTAAAGTCATTATTGCTGTGGACGATGAAGATCGTGAGAATGAGGGCGATTTTATCGCACTTGCCGATAAAACAACGCCAGAGGTCATTAATTTCATGATCAAAGAAGGACGTGGACTTGTTTGTGCACCAATAACGGAAGAACGTGCACAAGAACTTGAACTGCCTCCCATGGTCGCACGGAATACGGATTATCACGGAACAGCGTTTACTGTTTCTGTTGATCATATGGATACTAGTACAGGGATATCTGCGCATGAGCGATCTAGAACGATTATGGGCTTGATTGATCCGACAGCAAAACCTCAGGATTTCCGAAGACCAGGTCACATTTTCCCTTTAATTGCCAAAAAGGGCGGCGTGCTCCGCAGAACTGGGCATACAGAAGCGGCAGTTGATTTGGCTATCATGTGTGAATCTTATCCAGCAGCGGTCATTTGTGAAGTCATCAAGGAAGACGGGACGATGGCGCGTGTACCGGATCTAATGGAAATTGCAGCGAAACATGATCTGTGTATTATCACGATACAGGACTTAATCCAATATCGAAATCAGCAGGAGAAATTGGTTCAACGTGAGGTTGAAATTAAGCTTCCAACCGATTTCGGTATATTCAAGGCTATTGCTTATACGAACCTGCTTGATAACAAAGAGCACGTGGCCCTTGTCAAAGGGACAATTGACTCTTCGAAACCAACGTTGGTACGCGTGCATTCCGAGTGCTTGACTGGGGATGTCTTCCATTCTCATCGCTGCGACTGCGGTCCACAATTGGATGCTGCATTAAAACAGATTGATGAAGAGGGCAATGGTGTATTATTATATATGCGACAGGAAGGTCGGGGAATCGGTTTAATCAACAAATTGAAGGCTTATGCCTTGCAAGAGCAGGGATTAGACACCGTAGAAGCGAATATTAAGCTAGGCTTTGCTCCAGATCTTCGGGATTATGGGATTGGGGCGCAAATTTTGAAAGATCTTGGCATCACGCAGCTTCGACTATTAACGAATAATCCACGCAAAATTAAAGGTTTGGAAGGTTACGGCCTAGAAGTGGTTGAGCGGGTTCCGATTCAAATGGATAGTAAGGCTGATAATCTCAATTATTTACAAACGAAGAAAAACAAGCTAGGCCATATGCTGAGTTTCCATGACTCTGGCAGCGGCATATAAACTAATCTAATCCAAATAACTTGTTCAAATAAGAAAGGGAGAATCTCACTATGGCTAACATTTTTGAAGGGCATTTAATTTCGCAAAACTTGAAATATGGTATCGTTGTAGGTCGTTTTAATGAATTTATTACATCCAAATTGTTGGGTGGCGCACAGGACGCTCTGAAACGTCATGGCGTAAATGAAGATGAAGTAGATATCGCTTGGGTACCAGGCGCATTTGAACTTCCGCTAATTGCTCAAAAAATGGCTGAAAGCGGAAAGTACGATGCTGTTATTACACTAGGTGCGGTAATTCGAGGATCAACTCCGCATTTTGATTATGTGTGCAGCGAAGTAGCGAAGGGTGTAGCTGCTATTAATCTGAAAACAGGCGTTCCTACAATTTTCGGTGTTTTAACAACAGATTCCATTGAGCAAGCGGTAGAACGTGCGGGTACCAAAGCTGGAAATAAAGGTTGGGAAGCTGCTGTAACAGCGATTGAAATGGCGAATTTGACGAAGCAATTCACTTCGTAATGCTTTCTTATTATCATCTGGAAACACTGCTGCCTAGGTTGCTCGCTTTTCTGATCGCAATGACGCTGCACGACGCAGCTCATGCGGGGGCGGCTTGGCTGCTCGGAGATCGTACAGCCCGAGAAAGCAAACGGTTATCGCTAAACCCCTTGGCACATTTAGATGCCTTGGGGCTAGCTATGATCATCTTCGGCCCCTATGGCTGGTCGAAGAAATTACCAGTAGATGAATCACGTTTTAAGAAAAGACCCAGGCTATCCCACACACTTGTTTATTTAGCGGGTCCTTTTACGAATTTGCTGCTCGTTTTGTTCTTCTGGTGGCTCTATTTCTTTCTTCCGGCTATGGTAGGAGGAGGGACTGAGTCCATAACCGTTGAACAGTGGCGAGTCTATTTGCAGTACTGCGTCATCGTCAATTTAATGATTTGTCTTATACATATGCTGCCTCTTTATCCGCTCGACGGATGGTATGTTTTGAAAGGACTTGTTCCTTCCCAGAAGCAAGGATGGTTTACACGTAATCAACGCTATGCACTTATTCTAGTTATTGTTTTACTGATTACACCGGTTGGACAATGGGCGCTCGGACATATTTATCCGTTTGCCGCGCAGTTTGTTATGAATCTATTTTCAATATGACAAGGGGGAGAACAAAATGAAAGTAACCTATAAGTTAGAAGCATTTGAAGGCCCCCTTGATCTATTGCTTCATCTTATCGATAAAAATGAACTTGACATTTATAATATTCCGATCAAAGAAATTACAGACCAGTACTTGGGTTATGTTCAAGCAATGCATGAATTGGAGCTGGATATTACGAGTGAATTTCTTGTGATGGCAGCAACACTTCTCTCTATCAAGAGCAAAATGCTATTACCTAAGCCGCCTGTTATTGAATTTGATGAATATTTTGATGATATGGACGACTCTCTAGATCCTCGCGCAGAGCTTGTTGCGAAGCTGATTGAATACCGGAAGTATAAATCGATTGCCGATATGCTTAGGGATAAAGAAGTAGAACGCAGTCTGGTGTATACACGTGAACCTGAGGATTTAACGCCATACCTGCCTGATATCCAGGAGAATCCTGTTGAGGGGCTTGATGTCGCTGACCTCTTATTTGCCTTTCAACGGACTTTACGGAAGCTGGCTAACCGCAATGTCGTTACAAGAATTCGAAGAGATGAAATATCCGTCAAAGACCGCATTAGAGAGGTTGTCGACTTACTAAAAGTTAAAGGTGGCAAGCTGCTTTTCTCGAAGCTATTCGATTACGAAATGACACGTGAAGAAATCGTTGTGACTTTCTTAGCGATACTCGAATTAATGAAAATGAAAAAAGTTATTTGTTATCAGTACAAGCTATTTGAAGACATCGTCATCCAAGCGAAAGAGGAGGTTTCTGACATTGACACTCAATTTTCCACAGATGAAATCAATTATTGAAGGACTGCTCTTTGCCTCTGGCGACGAAGGCTTGGATGCCAAGCAATTAGCTGAAGTCATGGAGCTTGATCTTTATTTGATTCGTGATCTGCTCAAAGATATGAGAACGGAGTTCAAACGAAAGGGGCGTGGCGTTCAGATTGTGGAAGTAGCTGGGGCCTATCAGTTAACAACCTTAGCTGAGCATGCGCCCTATTTTGAACGACTAGCTTATTCACCTTCACGATCATCCCTATCACAAGCCGCGTTAGAGACTTTATCCATCGTTGCTTATAAACAACCAATTACAAGAGTCGAAATTGAGGAGATCCGCGGCGTGAAATGTGATCGGGCCTTAGCAACCTTAACCGGCAAAGACTTGATAACGGAAGTCGGACGCGCCGACGCGGTTGGTAGACCGATATTGTACGGAACCTCCAAGCAATTTCTAGAATATTTCGGGCTTAGTTCGATTACGGAGCTCCCGGATTCGGCAAGCTTCCAAGGGAATTTTGATCTGGAAGAAGAGACGCGTCTATTATTTGACCGATTAGGCGGAGATCAGAAGCAGATTACTCTTGAAGATGTAAGTGATGAAACTGAATGAGTACCCGCCCACATGCATTTCATTTCCTTTTTAGGGTCATACTAACTCCACCTACGAGAAGACTTTTTCTTGCAGGTGGAGTTTTTTGCTAAACGGAGAGACTTTGAGCTACGCTCAAAGATCCCAATGCGGAGAGACTTTGAGCTATGCTCAAAGATCCCAATGCGGAGAGACTTTGAGCTATGCTCAAAGATCCCAATGCGGAGAGACTTTGAGCTATGCTCAAAGATCCCTATATTAGGAGGGATTCTAAGTTGTTGTGGCTGGGGATTGTTATTCTTTTTATCATTTTTGTGATCATCGTTTTATTATTCAGTTTCATTCATGGCGAATTCAACTTCTCCAGAGTGAAAGACAACGATACGTTATCAGTGGAAATGCGAGCGTTATTCGGGCTTATACGATATCGTTATGTCATTCCAATCATACAATTCAAAGGCCTTACCAAGGGGATTTTGATTAAATCGGAAATCATAACCAAATCCAGTTCCAAACTTAAAGATGAAAGCAAGGGTCAAATCACGAAAGAAAAAATACTCTACGCTTACAATCAAGCAAAGGAAGCAATTGTATATACATTAAATCTTTATGATTGGATGAAGCAAACATTAGCGAAAGTCGAGTGTACCGATTTGAAATGGATAACTCGCATAGGCGTAGGTGATGCACCTGAAACAGCGATAACAACAGGGGCTATTTGGGGAATCAAGTCCTCACTGCTTGGCTTTTCCATTCGCTATGTGAACTTAACGGCGAAACCGCACATCGATGTTATTCCGCAATATAATGAGAAGCAATTTTCTACCGATTTTCGTTTTGCAGGACGGATCCGCGTATGGTTTGTAGTAGTTGCAGGAGTACGTTTGATTAGTAGAGCGGCTAAAGTAAAGGGTGGTATTCGTACATGGATTCAAATAGCTCTGAAGACAAGGGCAAGAGTTAAAACGGCTTCTTGAAGTGTACATAACGATATTCCACTCAGGGCACTCTACAAATGAACCATTTTTGCTTTTTGACGTTTGTGCTTCCGATGCCAGTTTATCTGGCTAAAAACTCTAAGGAGGATTACGATCATGTCCGAACACCCGATTCAAGGCCTCATGAAAGTCGCCATGGAAAATATTAAAGAAATGGTCGACGTTAACACGATTGTTGGTGATCCTGTTGAAACACCGGATGGTAGTGTCATTATGCCGATATCCAAAGTAGGTTTTGGTTTTGCCGCAGGCGGCAGCGAATTCGTGACAGATTCCGAAATTGAAATTGAAGGCGGCTCTGCAGGTAAAAGCGATGCGCTGAATGCAAAGGTTGCTCTTCCTTTCGGTGGTGGTAGCGGCGGCGGGGTATCCATTACACCTATTGCTTTCCTCGTCGTAGGCAAGAATGGCGTGAAGGTTGTTCCACTGGACAACCAAACACATATTCTAGAACGTCTCATTGACTCCGCTCCGCAAGTGGTGGACAAAATCCAAAGCATGATCAAAGGCTTAGGAGCTAAGACACCTGCCAGTACTGTCGGCGCGAACGGAACAAATGTAACCAATATCGAGAATCAAAATTTCATTGTGTAGTAGATTGGCCTTCGTCTGAGCTGTCCTTTGTGGGCAGCTTTTTTCATGTCGTAACCCCTTATAACAGATAACGGATGTAGATATAAACATGGGCTAATGCCAGAGACACAAGGGTTATAGGTGCATCCACCTTCATAAATTCCAAATAACTAGCCTTTACCTTCTTTGGCGTCGAGTCCGGCAACGATAACATTAGGCGAAGCGCCAATAATTGTACCATTTCCTCCTAAACAAGCCCCTAAAGCAAGCGACCACCATATGATATTGCTAAGCTCCGAATCAACGGCAAGTCCAGGCCCCCCTCAGCCATGTCTTTAATTAAGGGGATCATTGTAGCAACGAATGGTTGCTGATGCAAGACCAGAACCCCAGAGAATCAACAATGAAGCGATGGTCATGTCTCTTTCCGTCACATCCAGAGCTTTCATGGCTAGAGCTCTAATCAATCCTACCTTTTCGATATCGTGTTCCTTGAGACCGAAAAGCATGAGCAAAGTTATAATGAGCGTATAAAATTACTATAAAAAAAGTAAGGCAACCCAAGTTAGCATGTTTCCTCCTCGCAGTAAGCTTTAGCTTGACCGACATTTTTGGTGAAAAATAGTTCATTTACCAGAAGAACCAAAAAAACGCAAAAAGAAGCCTGCAGTGGCAGGCTCCTCCGGTGATCTCCATATGAAAGTATTTCTCATTATATGGACTGATTTCTGTTTTGTAAATAAGAAGACTTGGACATATCCCCATTCCATAAGCATATACTTGTACAAAGTTTTGTCTAGTCAAAAAGGTACAAGTTCTTTTGTTTAGGGGGAAAACGATGAAGATAAGAGTCAGGTTGATCCTAGTATGGAGTGCAATCATTAGTTTACTGTGGGCACCATTTGGACAAGTGGAGGCAGCACCGCCTGGCATCCATACGAATGCTGTGGGTGCTTCCCTTATTGATGTGGAGTCAGGCCGTATCCTTTATAGTGAAAAAGGGGACACGCCTATGCGAATAGCCAGCTTGACCAAAATTATGACCGCTATTATTGCGATTGAAGAAGGTAAATTGACGGATAAAGTCAAGGTTAGTAAAAATGCGTTTGGCAAAGAAGGTTCTTCCATTTATCTGAAGCTTGGCGAAGAAATGCGTCTACACGACATGCTGTATGGTCTGATGATGCGCTCCGGAAATGATGCAGCAACCGCGATCGCCGAGCATATAGGAGGAAGTGTAGAAGGCTTCGTCTATTTGATGAATGAGAAGGCGAAGATGCTCGGTATGGAGCATTCGCATTTCACGAATCCCTCGGGCCTCGATGAGGGAGAAGGTCATCGCTCCAGTCCGAACGATATGGCTAAGCTGACGGCTTATGCGCTCAAAAATTCCGTATTTCAAGACATTGTTTCCACGAAAATCAAGAAAGTGCCGAACCCGAATGAAGCTTGGGATTATTCATGGCTTAACAAGAATAAGATGCTGTCTCTCTTTGAAGGTGCTGACGGTGTGAAAACGGGGTATACGAAGCTTGCCAAGCGCTGTTTGGTCTCATCAGCCACCAGAGACGGCCAGCATCTCGCGGTTGTTACGCTCAATGATCCGGATGATTGGGGGGATCATGCTCGGTTGCTTCAATATGGTTTTAAATATTATCCGTTACAAACAATTGTCAAGAAGGGGGATGCCGTGGAGGGCACTCCTTGGGTCGTGGGGAGGACGTTCTCCTATCCATTAGCTGAAGGTGAAGCTGCGCAACTGACTCGGAAAGTAACACTAGTCGATCCTGCATCTATGGAATACCGGTTAGCAGAACGAGGGACGCTGCAGTTTTCACTCAACCAGAAGTCAATTCAAACAGTACCTATCTATGATTCAACAAGTCCGTTACTGCAAACCACCAGTCAATCCACATTCTCCTTTAAAGAAGGTAATGCGTATCAGGAAACATGGCTTTCACACTACGGATACATCTGCAGATTGCTAGTACAGAGCTTGTTTACAGTCTCGGAATCACAATGGGCGGATTAAAATAAACTTATGCTTACGATGCCAGTTTTGCTAAAGCAAAACTCTTAGGAGGCCATTCGATATGGTGAATTGGATTTGGCTGTTTTTTATTGTCGCTGGGTTCGGCGTGGCGGCATTTAATGGGAATGTGGAAACTGTCACACAAGCAGCTTTCGACGGTGCTAAGAGCGGAGTAACAGTCTGCTTTGGATTAATTAGTGTGCTGGTCTTTTGGATGGGAATGATGCGGATAGCTGAAGACGCTGGTATTCTTAGCAAACTTGCGAGATTATTGCAGCCGGCAGTTCGTTTCTTATTCCCTAGTGTTCCTAAGAATCATCCAGCCATCGGCTACATCATGTCCAACATGAGTGCCAATATCCTTGGTCTTGGGAACGCGGCTACACCAATGGGAATTAAGGCGATGCAAGAGCTGCAGAAGTTGAATCCCGATAAAGACACTGCTAGCACCGCTATGTGTACCCTTTTAGCCCTTAACACATCAAGCATTACACTTATTCCGACGACGTTAATTGCCATTCGTATGAATTACAATTCTTTAAATCCTGCGGAAATCGTTGGCACAACGCTAATTGCCACTGTCATTTCGACGGCCGCGGCTATTTTTGTGGATCGATGGTATCGAAGGTCGCGCTCACCCATCCCTCCTTTGAAAGGATGATTACGAATGTATGCCTTCGTTTCGCTGATTTCTGCATGGGCTATCCCAATCATGATCGTCTTCATTCCTTTATTCGCGGCGTATCGAAAGGTGCCCGTTTACGAATCGTTTGTTGACGGAGCTAAAGAAGGCTTTGATACAGCTATCAAAATCATCCCCCATCTCGTAGGTATGATGGTAGCCATATCTGTCTTCCGTGCCTCCGGTGCGATGGATTTAGTAATCGGCTGGATGCGACCATTCTTTGAAAGTATAGGGGTTCCAACCGAAGTACTGCCATTGGCCATTTTACGTCCGATTACTGGAGCGGGTTCGCTTGCTTTTACCACGGATCTTATCGAGCAGTTTGGCCCAGATTCTATGATTGGCCGCATTGCTTCGACGGTTCAAGGGAGTACGGATACGACTTTATATGTGATTACGGTTTATTTCGGTGCTATCGGCATACGGAAGGCTGGTTATGCGTTAAAAGTTGGGCTTATCTCTGACTTAGTCGGCTTTGTTGCATCCATCATTATCTGCTTTTTGGTATTTGCATAGAATGTCTATTCTATCGTGCCTACATGTCTTAGACGTTATCAAAATGCCTTCGCTCTTGAGATTTACATGGAACTCCGTTATCATTAGCTTGAGGTGAAAGCGGATCATGGAAAGACTGCAAAAAGTATTAGCCGAAGCGGGGATCGCATCCCGTCGGAAATGTGAAGAAATTATCACAGCGGGACGTGTTCAAGTGAACGGTGAAGTCGTCACCACGCTTGGCGTGAAAGTAAACACGGAAGAAGATGAAATTAGAGTTGATGGACGTGCGATTGGTCAACAAAAGAAGATCTATGTGATTTTGAATAAGCCCAAGGGTGTTATTACAAGTGCTACGGACCCAGAGGGACGTAAAGTAGTAACGGACTTCTTACCTGGGATTAGAGAACGCGTTTATCCGGTCGGACGATTGGATTATGATACGGAAGGGTTGCTCCTTCTGACGAACGACGGTGAATTTGCACATTTACTCACGCATCCCAAACATCACGTGCCCAAAACCTATCAAGCCACTGTCAAAGGGGTACCGCACGGAACGTTATTAGACAAGCTAAAAACGGGCATACAGTTAGAGGATGGCATGACGGCCCCGGCCGAAGTTGAATATGCGGATGTGAATATGGATAAGAATGAGTCCATCATTCAAATTACGATCTATGAGGGCAGGAATCGACAAGTTAGACGTATGTTTGAGGCAATCTCCTTTCCAGTGATCAAATTAAAACGAATTAAATTCGGTCCAATCTTTTTAACTGGCCTGCCAAGAGCCAAGTATCGTCACTTGACGCCAAAAGAGGTTGAGGAGCTTAGGAACGAGGCTCTCAAGACACATAACGTTCAAAAAGGCCAATAAGAATTGGCCTTCTTTTCGTTATAATATAAGGTATAAACCTATGTGAAAAAACTAACATTGTCAAAAAGCGAAGGTGATTATACGTGGGTCCAAATAAGAAATGGGTACAGATTGGGATTTTTGCGGTCGTGCTTATTATTGGCGTGTTTACCATTATTACGAATTTGTCAGCTTCTGACAACAAGAAGTACCCCCAGCAAGGAGATAAGGCGACGAATTTCTCCTTAGTCGGATTAGATGGTAAAACGCATGAATTATCGGATTATAAAGGAAAACCGGTTTTGATTAATTTTTGGGGAACCTTTTGTCCGCCGTGCAAAGAAGAAATGCCTGCTCTCCAAAGGCAATATGATAAATGGAGCAAAGAAGGCGTGGTTTTCTTAGAGGTTAACGTTGATAAGAATAAAGTAACGGTTCAAAGCTTCATGGATCAGTATAAGCTGAATATGCCTGTGCTACTGGATGCCAAAGAAGTCGTACGTAAGCAGTATGGCGTCATGGATTATCCGACAACCTACTTTATTGGAGCAGACGGCAAAGTGAGTGTCAAAAAAATCGGTCAGATGACAGAGTCTTTTATCGATGAATCGATCGCTAAGTTGGTTGACAAATCTTAAAATGAACGAATGCTTAAAGTTTTCAGGAGGTCATCATGTTCTACAACACCAAATGCGATTGCGGGCACCAGAATCCCACAGGTACAACGCTTTGTGAATCTTGTGGTAATCCGCTGATTGACACGGAGGGCAGAGATATACTGGAAATGCGATACGATGGTATGGCCCGTCGATCTCAGAAATCGGACCCTTCTTTGCTGGATAAAGTCTGGAATTTCTTTTCCTCGGTTAAAATAGCGGTATGGATCATTATTTGGACGGTCGTCGCATCTGCTGTAGGCACTATTTTTCCACAAGAGAATACGTTCTTAGATATGGATCCTGCCCAGTATTATTCTCAAAACTATGGTACACTGGGAACCATTTATCACTTTCTGGGCTTCTCACACACGTTTAGTTCATGGTGGTTCATCACGCTGCTATTCATGATAGGAACATCTCTAGTCATTTGCAGTTTGGATCGGGTGCTGCCATTATATCGCGCACTATCTAAGCAGCAAATACGAAAGCACTTGAATTTTCTCACGAGACAGAAAGTGACGCTTGTCGCTGAATTGCCTCCGGGAACTGATGAGGAAGCATGGACAAATAAGCTTGGCGATCTTTTGCGTAAAAAAAATTACCGTGTACATACAGATGGAACAGCGCTTCTAGCTGAGAAATACCGTTTTAGCCGCTGGGGTCCCTATATCAATCATATTGGTCTCATTATTTTTCTGATCGGTGTGTTAATGAGAAGCATACCAGGCTGGCATATGGATGAGTACATGGGTATTCTGGAAGGGGAAACCAAGGCAATTCCTCATACTTCCTATTTCATCAAAAATGAAAAGTTCACCTTGGAGCTGTATGACGAGAAAGATGTGCCAGAAAGTATTAAGGCTAAGGGACAAATTGTCCCGAAAACCTATGAAACTCAGGCAGTTTTGTATCATTGTTCTGCGAATTGTGATGATTCATCCAAAGAACCTGTACTTACAGAAGTTCATAAAGATAACATCATCGTGAATCATCCACTTGATTACAAAGGCCTTCAAGCTTATCAATTCGATTATAAATCTACACCAATGCTCATCTCCGTAAAGCCTACACTTAGCAATCCTACAACAGGTGAGTCTTATGGAAGCTTTGATTTGCCGATGAATAATCCTAAGGATGAATATCAAGTAGGTCCTTACAAGCTGACGCTGAAAGGGTATTTCCCTGAGTTTGGTCTTGAAAAGGGACAGCCCATCAGCAAGTCGAATGAGCCCAAGGCACCTGCATTTATATTTAGCATCACAGGTCCCGATCTAGCCGCTAACGGTGTACCTTACCTGTACTTCCCAAGACAAATTGATAAAGAAACCTTCTCGCAAGATACAATTAACGGCCCAATAAGCCAAAAGCTGAAGCTTGCTGTCGGGTCCATGGAAGGTGTTCAATTTGCCAATTATACAACCTATCTGAACATTCGCGTAGACAAGGCTATGCCGTATATCTGGGTAGGATCTGCGATATTCATGATTGGTGTGATTATGGGCTTCTATTGGCAGCATCGCCGCATCTGGATTCGAATTGATAGCGGGAAGCTAACTTTAGGCGGTCATACGAATAAGAACTGGTTTGGACTCCGTAATGAAGTGGCAGCAGCACTCAAGAAGAACAATATGGAAGTTTCAGCGAAATCATTAGATATTGGAGGGGACCAGGGGTGAATGTTAACTCACTGAGCAGCACCTTTTTACTTATAGCTTTTTTCGTTTACCTTGCTGCATTTTTATTGTTTGTCCTCTCGATAACCGGAAGGAAATGGAGCAATAGGGACCCTGAACAACATACGAAGCGATGGGGCTTTGTTGCTTTCCTTGCTTCACTAGTTGGATTTGCGTGTCACGTGACTTTCTTTTTTACCAGATGGGCGGAAGGTAATCATATCCCAACATCGAATATGTACGAATTCATGACCTTTCTAGGTATGATGATCATGTTTGCCTTCTTGATTGTGTATCTCATTTATCGCACACCTGTCCTTGGTGTATTCGCATTGCCCATTGGCTTTATCATCATTGCGTATGCTTCTGTTTTCCCTAGTGAAATACAACCCTTAATTCCTGCGTTGCAAAGTTACTGGCTCAAGATTCATGTAACAACCGCAGCTGCAGGAGAAGCTTTCTTCGGAGTCGGCTTTGCCGGCGGACTGATGTATCTGCTGCGTGCTGTCGATTACAAAGGAACATCCAAAGTGGATAAGCGTGAACAAAGAGGCGTGGAGCTTACACTTTTTTTCATCCTGATGTTAATCGCCTTCATTGCTTCGATCTTTACATTTAATGGTTCTGGCTATAAAGCCGTTTTCTCCAAAGAAGTCATCGTGACCAATACACAAGGTCAACAAGAAACGAGCATTCATAACGAAACTTATGTATTACCTCCAATTGTTAAGCCATATGATACACAGGTTGTGGAGATGAAGCCATTCTTGGGTATGTCAGAGCCTTTATTCACAGCTCCCTCCTGGATGGAAGGTGCAAGCGCAGGTCGTAAGTTGAATACGGTCATTTGGTCGATACTTGGAGGTCTTCTGCTCTATGGACTCGCACGTGTAGTTGCGCGTAAGCCATTAGGAGCAGCGATTGGACCCATCGTCAAAGGAATGGACCCAGAAGATCTGGATGAAATCAGCTATCGTGCCATTGCGATCGGCTATCCGATTTTCACCTTAGGCGCATTGATTTTTGCGATGATATGGGCTCAAGAAGCATGGGGTCGTTTCTGGGGTTGGGATCCCAAAGAAGTTTGGGCTTTAATTACTTGGTTATTTTATGCGGTGTTTTTACATCTTCGTCTCTCCAAGGGCTGGCAAGGTAAGAAATCAGCTTGGTTGACTGTTATTGGATTTATTGTTGTTATGTTTACGTTAGTTGGTGTGAACCTTGTCATTGCAGGTCTTCACTCCTATGCAGGTGTATAAATCATTCGAACATTATTAGATAAGGATGTGAAGCTCCATGGAAATGAAAGCTAGCATACTCGTTGTTGATGATGAGGAACGTATTCGTCGACTACTTAGAATGTATTTGGAAAAAGAGGGCTATATCATTGAAGAAGCAGAAGACGGTGAGACAGCGCTGCGGATGGCAACAGAAATGGACTATGATTTAGTGCTGCTCGATGTGATGCTGCCAGGAATTGATGGGATTGAAGTTTGCGCACGGCTTCGTCAAGTGAAGTCCACGCCTGTTATTATGCTGACAGCCAAAGGCGAAGAGACGAACCGAGTTAGCGGCTTTGAAGTTGGTGCAGATGACTATGTCGTCAAACCTTTTTCACCGCGCGAAGTCATCTACCGGGTTAAAGCGATTCTACGTCGTTCCTCTGCAACAGCCTACTTGTCCAAGGATGCGAGTTCGAGCAACAATATTGTCTTTCCTAACCTAATCATCGAACATGATGCGCATCGGGTAACTGCTGGAGGACAGGAAGTAGCTTTGACTCCGAAAGAGTATGAGCTGCTGCACTATTTGGCCGTATCTCCGGATAAAGTGTTCTCTCGTGAGGAACTGCTTAAGGATGTTTGGAATTATGAATTTTTTGGAGATCTACGTACCGTAGATACCCATGTAAAAAGACTTCGTGAAAAATTAAACAAAGTATCCCCGGATGCGGCGGCAATGATCACGACCGTATGGGGAGTAGGCTATAAGCTAGAGGTGCCCAAATAACGTGTTTATTTTCAGAAGTGTCGTAGGTAAGCTCTGGTTAACAATTATTGGCCTAGTTGGGGTTGTACTGCTCATACTAGGTCTTTTTCTTGTCAATTACATGGAAAATTATTTCGCTCAAGCGAATGATCAGACGAAAAATATGAAGAATATGGCCGTCAAATTCTCGGCAGAAGCTTCGCATCACATGTATGATGAGCAGTTTTATCAATTGAGCAATGAACTGCTAAGCTTCCAAGATGCTAAAATGCTGGTGATCTCCACCGATATGAAGGAAATGGTTATTCCTTCGACACAGGGGAGTGAATTAGCCAGTTTCCATGTAACCGATTTTTTCACGGAAGCGGAGCTCCGACAAGTATTCGTAGGTCAGACAAAAGACAAACATGTCAATAAGTCCGGTACAGGGCGGATTAAAACAGGGACTGAGTACCTCGTTGTTGCCGTACCGTTAAGAAATCTTCAAGGCACCATCGTTGGAGCAACGCTGCTGTATCAATCTCTGCAGTCGTTAGAAGCAACTCAGGCCTACATGTTGAGATTGTTTATCTATGTGTCCATAGTTGGCTTTCTTATGACTACTTTCTTCGCATTTTTCTTGTTCTCTCGAATTACTAGACCGCTTCAGCAATTGAAGAAAGCAGCTGATTTCATCACCATGGGGGAATATGGTACCCGTGTTCCTATTCAATCCAAGGATGAAATTGGCGAGCTGGCCAAAACGTTTAATCACATGGGGGAGAAGATGCAGGAAAGCATCCGAGCCCTCAGTCAGGAAAAAGAGCATTTATCCAGTATTTTACGAAGTATGACTGATGCGGTCATCACGCTCGATGCAAATGGATCTGTCATGCTGACCAATCCGCAAGGTGAGAAGATTGTGCAAGAGTGGAGCAAAATTGAGTGGTCAGAGGATGATGAGGAGACGAGACGTTTCCGCAAACCGGATACGGCGCTCGGAGATTGGGGATTAATGAGCTATAGCAATCCCTACTCGAGTCCGATCCCTGTGCCGCTGATTCCGCTATTTGAAGCGGTCGTGGACGAATCGTCGGAAGCAGCTACGAAGCTTCACGTGCAAAATGGCGTGTGGTCCGTCGCAATGACACCGTTATACACGAGCGATCAAGTACGCGGCGCCGTAGCCGTACTCCGTGATGTCACGGAGGAGGAGCGCCTCGATAAGCTGCGCAAGGATTTTGTGGCGAACGTGTCGCACGAGCTGCGCACGCCGATCTCGATGCTGCAGGGCTACAGCGAAGCCCTGCTGGATGATATCCCCTCCACGCCGGAAGAGCGCGTGGAGCTGGTTCAGGTCATCCACGACGAGTCGCTCCGTATGGGGCGCCTCGTCCGTGACCTGCTCGATCTGGCGCGGATGGAAGCCGGCCATCTCGAACTGGTCTTCAGGGAGGTCGAATTCGACTCCCTGGTCAGACGCATGCACCGCAAATTCGCGGTGATGGCAAAAGAGCGCGGCATCACGCTGAGCGCTACGCTGCCTGAGGAGTCCCTCATCCTTGGACGGGGGGATGAGGACCGGCTTGAGCAGGTGTTAACGAACCTGCTTGACAATGCTTTTCGGCATACGGCCTCTGGGGCATGTATTGCCATTAAGGCAGAGACCGCCGTCTACAAGGATCGGCCGGCGATCCGCATTGAGGTCTCCGACGAGGGGCAGGGGATTCCATCCGACGACCTGCCGTTCATATTTGAACGCTTCTACAAGGCCGATAAAGCCCGAACACGCGGTTCTTCGGGGGGGACAGGGCTTGGACTTGCCATCGTGAAAAATATCGTAGACGCACATCACGGCAGTGTGACTGTACAAAGTGCTTTGGGACAGGGAACAACCTTTACTTTACTTTTGCCTTGTGAGCTTAAATAAGTGTAAAATAACGAAATTCGACATAAGAAGAGGCGTTTGCTGAGAAAACTCACAGCAAACGCCTTTAATTTTGTAGAATATTCAGACAAAATCTTGTTGTTCGTGAAACACTTTGTTACCTAATCGCTAAAAGTTATACCGTAAGGGCACGAACATTCACGATTTCGGCTTGTGTTGTAAGGTCAGCCAGTACTTCAGCAGGAGCGGATTTATCAATGGTTAGGACCATGATCGCTGAGCCGCCAATGACTTTACGGCCTACTTGCATCGTTGCAATGTTCACATTATTGCTTCCTAGAAGCGTACCAACACGTCCGATAATACCTGGTTTGTCGTTATGAGAAATCAACAACAGGTTACCTTCAGCAGCGAAATCAACTGGATATTGATCGATACGAACGATACGTTCTCCGTAGCCAGCCAGTAAAGTACCAGCAAGTGTTTTCTCTTCTTGCTTCGTTTTTACAGTAACAGTAACTAGATTTGTAAAGCTGCTGGATGTGTTTGACGTTTGAACAACGATATTCACATCACGTGATTTAGCCAAGTGCATGGCATTCACAATATTAATGGATTCTAGTTGGTTCTCAAACACACCTTTTACGATGTAACGTGTTAATGGACTTGTATCTACATCAATCAAATCCCCCGCATAGTTTACGACGATTTCATAAACAGCGCCTTGTGCGATTTGACCAAGAATGGAGCCGATTTTTTCACCGAGTCCAAAGTATGGTTGAAGTTTGTTCAATACATTGGCTGGTACAGGCGGTAAATTAACGGCATTTTTGAACGGTTCATTACGCAGGATATGAAGAACTTCTTCAGAAACGTCAATCGCTACGTTTTCTTGAGCTTCAATAGTAGATGCGCCAAGATGAGGGGTTACAATGACTTTAGGGTTGTTCAAGAAAGGGTGATCCTTTTGAGGTGGCTCTACTTCGAATACGTCGAAAGCCGCTCCGGCTACAATTCCTTGATCAATTGCTTCAACCATTGCCATTTCATCAATAATACCGCCGCGTGCGCAGTTGATAAGGCGCATACCTTTTTTCATAATTTCGAATTGCGGTTTGGAGATCAGGTGGCGCGTTTCTGGCGTAAGTGGTGTATGAACCGTGATAAAATCTGCTTTTGCAACAATTTCATTGACAGTACCAAGCTTAACGCCAATTTTCTCAGCGCGTTCTTCCGTCAAGAAAGGGTCATACCCGATAACTTCCATGCCGAACACCTTAGCCCGTTTGGCTACTTCGCTTCCGATACGACCCATCCCGAGAATACCGAGCGTTTTGTTACGAAGCTCAACACCGATAAATTTCCGATCCCATTCACCGCCAACTGTTTTCTTGTATGCTTGCGGGATCATACGTGCTGTTGACATCATCATGGCAAATGTAAGCTCACAAGTTGCAATTGTATTTCCGTCCGGTGCGTTGATGACGATAATACCGCGTTTAGTTGCTGCTTCCAAATCAATATTATCTACACCAACACCAGCGCGGCCAATAACCTTAAGCTTCGTTGCGGCATTCATGATTTTCTCTGTAACTTTGGTTTGGCTGCGAACTAGAAGCGCGTCATAATCGCCAATGATGGAAATGAGCTCATCCTCGGATAAACCAGATTGCTTAACCACTTCAACATCGGCTGCATCGTAAAGCATTTGAATTCCCATGTCACTAATTGGATCGGATACTAGAACTTTGTACATCATTCGAACCCTCCTTAGAATATGAACATAAAAAAAACTCCCAACCCTCAGGTACAGACACGTATGTCTGTAGCCAAAGGGACGAGAGATTGCTTTCGTGGTACCACCCTAGTTCGCTGCCCATTCGCACGGGAAGCCTCAATTGGTCTTGCGACCTGGAACTGTAACGTGTTCCTATCCCGATTGCATCTACTTCATTCAATGCAATAACTCTGGAGTGCTCCGCAAAATGTTCGCTACCGATTCGCACCTACCATCGGTTCTCTGAAAGCTACTTTACTTGCTTGGCTCCGTCAACGCTGTACTGTGATATAGAATTTTCATTAGATTAACATGCGTTTGAAATCGTGTCAATACATGTCGAATCAATTTCACATGAAAGTCATAAATGATAGTTGAACGACTGATTTTCCAAAGCTTTTCGTTTATTTTATAGCAAGGACGCTTAGAAAGCAATGCTATTTTACTTGTATTTTAGCCTGATTTTCGCTATTGTACTCGTAAATAGATATTGCTCTTGCAGCAAGTAAGGAAGGAAGTGCCGACATCGACATAACGAGTATTCATCCCAATAAATTCCTAGAAGCATTGAATCAACAGGAACTGAAAGATAGCATCATCATCGACGTAAGGGAACTTCATGAGTGGGAGTATTATCATCTGGAAGAAGCACAGCTTATACCGATGCAGCAAATCCCTCATCGGTTAGGTGAACTGCCAGAGGATCGGGATATTTATCTCGTATGTGCACATGGTGTGCGCAGCTATCGCGTTGCTGAGTATTTGATTGATAACGGATTTGACCGGGTCATTAATGTAGATGGAGGGATGGCAGCGGTCGCCATGCTTCGCGGTTTCCAATATGACTAAATGAAAAGCCGAGCGCATCTGCGCCCGGCTTTTCATTTAATTCACATCTGAGAAAAATGGAAGCTGTGGAAGCAGCTCGTTGGCATACCACTTTGATTTCCCTTTGACAAAGTCTCCTGGACGAACAGCATTTGTACTTAGCAGCAGATCCATCGTTTGATTGACATCATTCACGTTCATTTTCTTAGCTTGACCTGAGGCAATGAATTCATCAATACGTATCGTCAAATCCTGTGGGTAAAAAGGAGCAAATGCTTTATTTTTAAGTAATTTTGCTGTTATGTAATGATTTTTGACGTTAATGTTCATCGCACGCCATTGATCCAAATTGGCATTATTGTTTGGGTCGAAATTTTCAATATCGTTATCGATCGTTCCGTTCCAAGCAACGATGGAATCGAAATAATTTTTCTGAGCCGTCAACGCTTGTGTTTTCGCTTCCAGGAAGTAGGCATCCTTCTGAATGCCATCGAGCAGTTGTGGGCTAGTAAGTCCGTTGGCCTTGTTCTGATAACTTTTTAACGTGTCGGCAAAAAGCTTCAGGCTTTTGAGATAACCTTGGTGAGACTGCACAAGCAGCGGCGATGAAGCCGGCATGCTCTTCTGTTGCAGCTCATTGTACTTCTCATCAGCGAGCTTGTACAACTCTTTAAGAACGGCAGAGGCATCGACTGTAGAATTGCCTAGTTCGATTTGACTCATCAACTCAAACCATTTATTCTGAAATTCCCTAAAGGGTAAAAAGATGGTATGGTAATAAGATACGAGTACTTGTTGGTCGTAGGCTCCAATTTCCTGAACGACAGCCTTGTCGGCGTGTAAGATTTTATCGTATTTTTGATCTGATTTCTCCTGGCCGACTCTTAATCCGTAGAAAAAGGCGCCAAGTATACAAACAAGCATAAAGATAAACATGAGGGCGAATAAATAATCAGTGCGGGTTAGACGTTTATCCATAATTAAAGCTCCTTATTCTCTCTTTTTCTTTTAACTTAGTATAGGGGAAATAGCTATAAAAGGGAATATGTGAGGAAATGAGGCTGCTTCCTTGAAAAAATTCGATTTTAAGAACATTCGCTTCGGAAAAGTTGATGTGAATGAATTGAATGACTGGACATTATTGCTTAATCTTTACATAACCCAACTGCTTACGCTTATTATCGGTATTATCATCTTATTTTTTCAGAGCAATCATAAGATTCTTTCCATGTTCACCATTCATGGGGGCTGGAAGATAATCATATGGGGAAGTTTGTTTGCTCTACTTGTCCTCGGGATCGATGTTTTGATTTCTAGATGGGTGCCCAAGGAAGTGTCAGACGACGGTGGAATTAATCAAATGTTATTCGGTAATCGACCAGTATGGCATATCGCTTTAATTTCTCTCATCGTTGCGATTTGTGAAGAAGTCCTGTTTCGAGGTGCGATTCAGCATGCATGGGGTCCTTATTGGACTAGTATCTTATTCGCAGCGATCCATATTCGGTATTTGCAGCATTGGTTAATGACAGGTATGGTTTTCAGCATTAGCTATGGTCTGGGATGGATTTACATTCAAACCGGGAGTTTATGGACTCCGATAATCGCTCATTTTATCATTGATTTTGTAATGGGCTGCATACTTCGATATAGCAAGGAGGAAGAACAGGGCACATGAGTGTTGGGGAAAGATCACCTTTACGGTCTGATCGGAGGCCAATAGAGGTACAGGAAGACGATACGTATTTACCGCCGCGTAATGCAGTGCATCCCTCTGAACGAGGAAAGTGGACGCGTATATTCTATCTAACTTTACTGTGGTTATTCATTATTCTTGTGGTTAGTTTAACGGTTTGGGGCATTAAATACTACTCGTAGACGAATAAATATACCAATCAACCTAAGTTGTGTAAAAGAAGTGGAGAAGCTATGATAGATTCATAGTTTCTTTCATTTTTTACCACATAAGAAAGTATAGGTTTTCGGTTCCCGAAAACTGCTTTCTTATTGGCGATAAAACCTACATCTAAACGGGTCGTTCATCTTTGAATGGCCTCGATAGAGGTTTTCTCATCACAGTTTCTTTTTATCAGGAGGGTGCAGCGATTATGTTGGCGAACCACACATCAAGTTGGATTTTTAATGTAAAATTAATTGCTATTATAGTTGTATTATTTTCAAGTATCTTTTGGTCAGCGAAACCGTCATATGCTCTGTCTTATGGAACTTTATCTTATCCGCAAGGCGATGTTGGACTCTTGCGACCAGACATTGGAGTAACGCTTGAGCTTAGTGAAGGAATAACGCCAGAGAGCTATCATTTTTATTTAAACGATAGCGAATTAAATGTTAGCTACGATCCTGTTTCCGTTAAATTTGTATATCGTCCTACGGCTGATTTACTGCCTGGGAACTATAATGCTCGTTTAGTACTGTCTTTCAGTGGCTATCAACCTATTACAATTAGTTGGAAATTTACTGTTATTAAAGGTGCGGTTTCGTTAACGTCTGAAACGAGCAAAGAGCAAGAGGATGGACTTCAGGCGATCAATGATTATCGGGCTAAATTGGGGCTGTCGAAAGTCAAATTCAATGATGCTTTGAATACAGCGGCCCAGAAGCATGCGGAGTATTTATCCCGAAATAAAATCGACCCTATTCGGACGTCTGTTTCTTTGCATGATGAGGACCCAGATCTGCCTGGTTATATCGGCAAGTCATTAAGAGAGCGGGTACAATTTATCGGCTACTCGCGTTCAAGCAGTGAGGATGTAGCTTATAATCGGGTTACCTTAGTTGAAGCTATTGATAGTCTGTTTGATGCTCCCTATCATCGTTCACCATTCATGGTGCCAGGACTCGTTGAAATCGGTGTATTTAGAGATGGCGATTATCATGTGATCGAATTTGGTTTTTCGGACGGAATTGCACCAGAACTAGTCGTTTCTCCTGGAAGTAATGATGTGTATGTTCCAACTCTTTTTGATGGTCATGAGACCCCGGATCCTGTCCGCTTACATGCAGGGACCGTATATCCGGTTGGTTATCCGATCATGGCTTCCTTAAACGGGCCTGGAGTCAAGAAGGTGAGCTTGGATGAGACGGAGCTAAAAGACGAGAAAGGTAACTCCGTACCACTACTGAAGAACGAGCCGGGAAATGATGATCATTTGGAAACTGAAGTCATCGTGATGCCTTCTAAACCACTGGAATTAGACACAACCTATAAAGCCAAAATCAAATTGACAGCAATCATGGAAGATGGAAGTACAAGACCTTATTCGAAAGAATGGACATTCCGCACGGAACCTCGGGTTGGTGTTGGTGTCCTTAAACTTCATAAGGATGCTGTTGCTTACACGCTGCAAATGGCTAATTTCGGACTAAACCGCAATCACTTGGTTTCATTTGGATTAAGTGAGGACAAGTATCTACTTGATTCAATCCCGTATCCAATGAAGCAAAAGCCATACATTCAAGAGGGGACTTCGTATCTTTACATTAGAGACCTGGCCGCGGCACTAGGTGCAGCAGTTGAATGGGACGATAACCAGAAAGCTGCTATTTACAAAAAGAAAGACAAAACGATTATCTTTTATACGAGCCGAAATGCGTATAGTTTGAATGGTGTAGAGCATACGACAGAATCCGCTGCTAAACTCATTCATGAAACAACGATGATTCCGGTGCGGCTGCTTTCTGAGACTCTTGGAGCGAAAGTGACCTATGAGGAAAGTACAAGAACAGTGAATATTAGTTATTAAAAAACTAGAGCCCTGCAGCACCGACACCTGAAGTGTGGTAATGCAAGGCTCTTTTATCATTTCATTTCAAGTTCAATGGCATTCGGATCTACGAAAGAATATCCTTGTTCCTCAAGTTGGGTAAGCAGTGTGTCTAAGGCTTTCACTGTCCAAGGCAACTCGTGCATCAAAATATTACTACCGCTATGCAATTGCTTCATCACATTTTCGATCACTTTACCAGAATCGTTATTTTTATTGGTCATATCCCAATCTAACGAACCGTTGGACCATGTCATATAAAGCATTTTATTGTCTTTCACTTTAGCTTTCAAATAATCATTGCCCGAACCAAAAGGAGGTCGGAAAAATTGAGGCGATTGTCCTGTTAGTTCTTTTACAATTTTTTGGACATCATCAACTTGTTGGTCTATCTTTTCATTCGTCATGCTTTTCAAGTTTTCGTGATCCCAGGCATGGTTACCAATGGGATTACCGCTGTTATGAATGAGTTTGACAAGTTCGGGCTTTTGTTTGATTCGATATCCATTCAAGAAGAAGATTGCCTTGGCATTATGTTTTTTTAGAATGTCGATTAATGCCTGATTCATGGCTTGTTCCTTAGGACCGTCATCAAAGGTTAAAAGAACGATTTTTTTATTTCCATTTGGATCGTTTGGTACAATATCATAGTTTTTGTTCATATGATATTCTTTTTTGACGACTTCTGGAGCTGGTGTTGACGCTGTTGGTACGGAAGTCGGAACGGGTGTTGCTGAAGGTGCAGGACTCGGTGTAATTGAAGCGACAGTTACCGGTGTAGAGCTCGTTGTTGCGATTGGACTTACTTTGGTTTGGTTCGCACTGCAGGCAGCTAATAAGATCATGACACTCATCATTAGTACACTGGCTTTTTTGTTCATTATCCTTCGTTCTCCTCAGGTCTTTATACTTTAGGTCATTTCCTATAGTACCACAATTCTCAAATAACATATCTCCTTTGTTTTCCTCTTGTCTTAACGTATGTCCTCTTAGAAACTCGCACAACCTATGAAGGATTCATACTACTTTACATGGAGGGAGACCCAATGAAGATAGGTACATTTATGCTCGGCGGTATTGCCGGTGCGGCGGCGGTTATATATCTTAATCGTAAAAGTAAATCAATGTTGTTCTCAGCATTCAGCTCGTCCAGTGAATCGATGGGTAAAGTGGTTGATAAAGCAAAGGACTCGTTTGTGAACAAATCATTTCAAGATTCAACAGCCAAAAGTTTCTCGACTTCGAACTCGAATAGCCTGAATCAAGTTGAGAAAATTGTGAAAGAAGATCCTCATTTGAAAGCAACTGTCAATGAAATCATGCGTGAAAATAAAGAAAGTACATCGACTATCCAATGAACATAAGTATTAAGCACAGTCTGGCCTACCCAAGGTGCCGGCTGTGCTTTTCTTTTTATACATAACTTGCGCGTGCAATTGCACGCAATTAATGTTAACATGATAGGTGAAAACGAAAGCAAGATGCATGTCCATTTTCGTTCTCAAGGTTCACCTTTTTCTTTTTTTATCATATTCTGTTTTAATAAGATGACCATGCTTTCGATGCAAGCTTTCCAGTCGGAAGGCTCAAAGGAGGATCCTATCATGAAAATAGAACGCTTAAGTCAGGATAAGATACGGATTTTCCTAACATTCGATGACTTAACTGAACGCGGTATTCAAAAGGACGACATGTGGAGAGAAATCCCCAAAGTACACGAATTATTTAGTGAAATGATGGATCAAGCCTATTCGGAGCTCGGATTTGACCCGTCCGGCCCGCTTGCTGTTGAGGTGTTTGCACTTCCGGCACAAGGAATGGTTGTTATTGTAACCAGAGGCAAGCTTGATTTGTATGCAAACTCAGATGCATATGACGATCACGAAGCTGAAGAAGTGTATGAAATGGAAGTCACGCTTGAACAAAGCGATTTAGTCTCCTATGCTTTCCGTGATTTTGAAGACCTGGTGCGTGTATCCAAAGTAATTAATCCCCTTCTCATGGAAGGCGGTACCCTTTATTCATACAAAGGGAAATATATTTTACAACTCGAGCCTGTTGACCTCGAAGAAACGAAATACCAGGCGTTAATTGCTGTCTTATCTGAATTCGGCGAAGCCGCTTCCGTTACACAAGCTGTGCTTGAAGAGTATGGGAAGACAATCATTGCAGATGATGCAGTTAAGGTACTCTGCCGTCATTTCAAATAAGGTCATCTTCCTTACTTTTTGATGTAGAATGAAACAAGCATTTTCAAAAACGTTTGTTTTTGTGGATGCTTGTTTTGTTAGTTAATCGTGATCATTTATTAACGTAGCGAAGAGATAATGGGGGAAACCTAGATGACTAGCATAGATCGCAAACGACTGGCGCCTACTCTGGCTGCTGTTGATTTGGACGGGTTATTGGCCTATTACCAAAAACAGCTCCGCGAGGAGGCTTATTTTTATTTGCAAAAAAGAGGGATAACGGAAGAAACGGTTATACAGTATTGTATCGGCTTTGAAATTGGCAAGATAGGATTCTATGTTAATCAGAATCAGCTAGGTGATTACTTCGAGCATAGAGTTATTGTTCCTATTCGGAACTACGACGGCGAAATTGTTGACTTAATCGGACGTTCGATAGACAATAGAGAACCGAAATATAAACCCTTGTATGGTTTAGATCAGTATCTATTTAATTATTCAGCACTTGTAGATTCAGATGAAGTTGTTCTTTGCAATGGAATTTTCGATGTCCTAACGTTAACTCAGGCCAAGATGCCAGCTGTTTGTGTACCTGATAACGGTATGTTTAAAGAACAACATATGTCATTATTTGCTGGTAAAAGGGTTTATATTTGCATGGGGAATGATGAGGCCGGAAGAAGGGATTCTACACGTATAGAAGCCTTATTAAGGGAACAGGGTAATGAGACATTTATCATTAATTTGCCCGAAACCATTCGGGATATTAACGATTTGTTCATTAGAGCTCAGAATCCGGTTGAGACTTTTCTTGCACTTGTGAATCAAACCGTAGAGGAAACAAGAATAGCTCCTGTAGCTCCAGATGTCAAAAATAGCACCGTTTATTTAGAAGAATATATGAAACGGTTCCGCGGTCAAGTCGCTAGTATCCGCACTGGCTTTGCTAAGCTGGATCATTTACTTTTCGGCGGGTTTGGAAATGGCTTGTATTTACTTGCAGGTTCAGGCTCCATTGGCAAGAGCATGCTGCTTAAACAAATAGCTGATGAACTTGCTTTTCAGCAGAATCCGGTCATTTTTGTGTCATGGGATATGACGAATTTCGAACTATGGGCACGCAGCATTGCAAGGATTATTGGAATAGCTCCACAGAAAGTACTCGGGGGTAAAGTTGAGCCTGAACAGGTAGCTGAAGCTAACAAGCAGTACGTAAAAATAAGTAAAATGCTTTGGATGCTTGAGTGTACGATGGATACAACGCTCGATCAAGTAGCCGCTTCCATTGAACGGATTGCGGTTGTTGTTGGAAAAGAGCCCGTGATTTTCATTGATCATTTGCAGCGAATTCCTGCTGCTAAAGGAGTAACACCGCTAACTTGGGAGCAACAGCAGGCTGCTATCGCTTATACTCTTAAACAATGGTCTAGAGAATGGAATTGCCCTATTATCGCTGCTACTGCTTTAGAGCTTGGCCAGGATAACGTGCCTGATAATGTGCAAGCTTCAGCGGATGTGGTTATGATTATGCAGCCTAATGAAACAGAAGAGGATCAACAGCAGTCTATATCGCTTGTTTTGAAGAAGAATCGAAATGGTACAACAGGGAATATCCCACTCATTTTCCATAATGATCGTGCGTTGTTCACCGAATAAGACATAGAAAAGTCATTTGAAAATGCTATAATGTTCATATTACGCATGGAATTGCTTCGGGGTTCTACATGGTATTGAACGAAAAGGGGGAGCTGCATTTGCAAATTCTGCCGATTATTATGGCAGCCATAGCACCAGGTCTCTCATTGCTAACGTACTTTTATTTGAAGGACCGATACGAAACGGAACCGATTCATTTAGTTATTCGAATGTTCTTGTTCGGTGTTCTGCTTGTATACCCTACGATGGTACTGCAGAATGCGTTGATTGAAGAGTTTGGAAAGGGAACGTTTATCTCGGCCTTTTTCCTATCTGGTGGCATTGAAGAGTTTCTGAAATGGTTCATCCTTTATCATTTGATCTTTAGGCATGAAGCCTTTGATGAACCGTATGACGGAATTGTGTATGCAGTGGCCGTAAGCTTAGGTTATGCGACATTGGAAAATATTATCTATGCTTTCCTTAATGCGTCGTCTTTCTCTGCGCTGATGATGCGCGCTCTGCTGCCTGTTTCAGCGCATGCTTTGTTTGGTGTCATGATGGGTTACTATTTGGGAAAAGCGAAATTCATTCCACACAAAGCGCAGAGGTATCTATGGATATCTTTGCTGCTGCCTATTTTGTGGCATGGATTGTTTGATTATATTTTGCTTTTGTTCAAAACGAACTGGGTTTGGATCATGATTCCAGTCATGACTTTTCTCTGGATTCGCACGATTTGGCGGGTTGATCATGCCAATGCTCATTCCCCACTACGCATCGCGACAGCAGATGAGAAGATTAAAATGAGTTAAAATAGGTCATAATGGACTGTATAGATGGCGATTCCTGGCTGTAAGCCCGGAACTACCGGGAGGGTGTACATGTCCACGACAAGAGTCAAAGTAAAGATCCGCTGCCGGTTATGCGGTGAAAAGTTTGTGCTGAAAGGCAAGAAAGAAAAAGGGAAAATTGAAACGGGATTCCGTCAGTGCATTTGCAGCAATGAGCAAGACTTTGAAGTAGAGACCGAAGATTAGCGTGAGGCCATTCTTTTAAGAATTGGCCTCTTTTTGTTGTCAATCTTGTATAAACCTGTCTCCCCACGTAAAAACTAAGCGCAAGTTTGGGTACGAAAGGAGCAGTCGCGTGTATAAAAGACTAAGTATAGTCATGTTTCCATTCCTCTTGATTGCCTTGATTGGTGCTTCAGTGTGGGGATACTTGGAACACCAGGAGAAGAATACGATTTTGATCAAAGCAGAGAATCAATATCAACGTGCGTTCCATGATCTTTCTTTCCATGTGGATAAGCTTCATACAGAGCTAGGGAATACGTTGGCTGTTAACGCAACTTCAGAGCCATCTTACCGAAAAGGTCTGGTGAATGTATGGCGGCTAACGAGCCAAGCGCAAAGCGATATTACGCAGCTCCCGCTAACACTGCTGCCATTCAACAAAACGGAAGATTTCTTAGCTAATATGGCTAATTTCTCATACCGAATGTCCGTACGTGACATGACGAAGCAGCCTCTAAATGAGCAAGAAATAAAAACGTTGAACGCTCTTTACGATCATTCCTCCGAGATAACGAAGGAAATACGCAGTGTTCAGGAGAAGGTTTTGTCCAAAAACTTGCGATGGATGGACGTCGAGGTCGCCCTAGCTTCTGAAAAGGAAACACATGATAATGCGATCATTGATGGCTTTTCTACCGTTGACAAAAAAGTTGGAGCCTATGAGGAGCTAAACTGGGGACCTGGAAATTTAAGCATTTTTTCTAAAAATGATGTTAGCGTTTTGTCCGGGAATGACATGACGGCTGATCAAATTAAGCAAAAAGCTGCGCAATTTCTGGGACAGAGTGATACAACCACTATGAAAGTAGTTGAGAATGGTAGCAGTGCGACAGAATATCAAAGCTTTAGCGTTGTGGTTCCAGGCGGAAAAGACAGTGAAAATGATATTCAGATGGATTTCACAAAAAAAGGCGGTCAGCTCATTTATTTTATGAAGCCACGAACCGTAAAGGAATCTAAGTTTGATCTTAGACACGCGCGAGATATTGCTAATGAGTTTTTAGATCAACATGAATATAAAGATATGAGCGCAGTTAGCTATGATCAATATCAAAATATCGCTAACATTATTTTCGCTAAGCGAGAAAAGGATGTTACGATTTATCCTCAGCAAGTGAGTGTTAAAGTAGCTTTAGACACTCTTGAAGTCATTGGCGTACAGGCAACAGACTATATATTTGGTCAGAAACAGCGGACGGTTGGTCAGCCCAAAATGACGGCAGCCGAAGCACGTAAGCAGCTTAGCCCGAAAATGGAATTGACTGGCGAGTCTTTGGCGATTATCAAAAATGAATTAGACGAAGAAGTGCTTTGCCATGAATTTATCGGGAAGATGAACAATAATATTTATCGTATTTATATGAATAGTGAAAATGGGATGGAAGAGAAAATAGAGACCATTCGCCCTGAACAGGCAGAAGCAGCAGCTGAAGCAAAGAAATAATCATAGAGAAGAAGCGGGTTCAATCCTAGCTTCTTTTTTTTGCTATCATAATTAATAGGTCATTGGTATAATTAAGACATATTACGTCTCGGAGGTGCAGAAATTGCTTCCTAAAGTCAACCAGATATTACATATGCAAGTGAATAGCATCGACGATGAAGAGTCCAAAATTGAGTACAAATCGAGAATAGCTGACGTAACGGATAGCGTGATTGCCGTGGAGATCCCGCTGAATGAGAAAACAGGCCGACTCAAGAAGCTTTATCAAGGTGATGAATTAAGCACATTCTATTTAGGTCAAGGTGGCGTAAAGCACTATTTCACAACTTCGGTTACAGGTTTCAGAGAAGATGTGATTCGCTTAGTGGAACTGCGTAAACCAGAGACCGAAGCCATTACGCAAGTTCAACGCAGAAGTTTTCTAAGGGTTTTGGCTGAACTTGAAATTGCCGTTAAATTGTCAGATCAAATTCAATTCATTGGCGTGACAGAAGATGTCGGCGGTGGTGGGATTTCATTTATCTGTGACGGACATATCCCAATCGGAATGAATGCCAATATTTCATGTTGGGTACTTGCGCCCTACAAGAATGGAAATATTGAACATATTCCTTTTACTGGCGAGGTTGTTCGCGTTAAACAGCTCGAGACTGGCAAACAATTGGCAATGATTAGATTTATTGATATATCCGATCGTGAACGTCAGAAATTAATTCGCTTTTGCTTTGAGCGACAAATGGATTTCCGTAAAAGATAATATAGGGATCTTTTGACATAGTCAAAAGTCTCTCTGCAAGTAAGCATGAGATTTCACCTGCATGGGCATACTACCAAGCAATATGTCAATGTGAGCAGGTGGGGCATCTCATGTCAAGGGATCAGGAGCAAAAGTCATACGAGCAGCTGTTTGTCCTCTTTTCTGCGAAGGTAGAAAAGGTGATCATTCGGACAACGCTCGTATTTTTCGTTTTACTTATATGTGTTCAAGCGATGCTTCAAATTCCCTACATACGTAAGCATTTTACCCGTGTTGAACCACTAGAGGGAAAGCCCTATGTATGGCCGCAAAATGGGAAGGGAGAGCGCTCTTAGGCATATCTAAACGTAATCCAATATGCGTCTAAGTTTTGCATATGCCTTTTTAATGTGCTATAATTTCAATTAATTAGCAGGCAGTGCCTGCTTTTTTGTTCGTAAGGTACTGTGAGGTATTGTTAGGAGGAACAGCAGCTTGGAAAAGTTCAATATTGCCATAGATGGTCCTGCTGGAGCCGGTAAAAGTACCATTGCGCGGCTAGTTGCTGGGGCACTTGGTTTCGTTTATGTGGACACAGGAGCCATGTATCGGGCAGTAACGTGGAAAGTACAGCAAGAGGGGCTGCTACCTGATCAAGAACAAGAAGTGGCTGCCTTGGCGAATCGCATGCAGATTGAGCTCATTCCTCGCGAAGAAGGACAACAGGTTATCGTAGATGGCGTCGATGTGACCAAAGAAATCCGTACGACAGCCATAACGGATCATGTCTCCCAAATCGCTAGCTATGGAGCTATACGCCAGCTCCTGGTCACACTTCAGAAGCAAATGGCTATATCCAAAGGCGTAGTCATGGATGGCCGCGACATCGGTACTCATGTTATGCCAGACGCTGAAATCAAAGTTTTTCTGACAGCTAGCGTAAAGGAAAGAGCAGAGCGTCGATTCAAAGAGATGCAAAACAGCGGGACTTGCACCCTAACACTCTCCGAACTGGAGCAGGACATCGCTCGTCGCGATCAACTGGATCAGGATAGAGAGATTTCACCGCTTAGACGAGCTCATGATGCTGTTTTAATGGACAGTACTTCAATGACCATCGAGGAAGTTGTGGACGAAATCCTTGGGCTTTGCAAAGACAAAGTCGGAGGTGGCAAATAAGATGCTTTATCGCATCGGCAGGGCCTTATTTCGTTTTATGTTTACTTTGTTTTTCCGCCTGCGGGCCTTAGGTATGGAGAATGTCCCTACACATGGAGCGGTTGTGCTTTGTGGTAATCATACCAGTCTGTTGGATCCGCCATTGTTAGGAACTCCGCTTAAACGTATGGTTCATTTCATGGCGAAGGCCGAGCTGTTTGATATCCCTGTGTTGGGTTCCATCATTTCTAAAGTCGGTGCTTTCCCTGTCAAACGCGGTGGCGTGAGCAGAGAATCGATCAGACTTGCGGTACAATTGCTTCGCGATGGTAACATGTTGGGTGTTTTCCCAGAAGGATCGCGGAACAACGCCGGGGGGATGGGCAAGAAGGGCGCAGCCAGTCTTGCACTGAAATCTGGAGCTGCCGTCGTTCCTGTGGCTATTATAGGCAATTATTCCTTATTCCGCCGCATGACGATTGTGTATGGAAAACCGATTGACCTAAGTGCATATGCAGGTGCAAGCTCCGAGGATTTGGAGCAGGCAACGGAAGCTATTATGCAAGAAATTCGCCGATTACATACTGCTAATAGCAAAGCTTAACAAGAATGTATGGAATCGAAAGCTTGGAATTATACTATCTTTAAAGCGAATGGTAGTTATTGTTTTGTTTGAAACAGAGTAGAAGCTTACAATACTGCTTTGTGACTTATAAATTATTTTTTGTTGGTTGTAATTAGAGGAGGGTAATCCCATGTCAGATGAAGTAAAAGTTGAAGATCAAACGCAAGAAGTACAAGAAACACAAGAAACAGCCGTATCGCAAGCAGAAGCTGAGCACGCGCTTAACAACGTTGCTGTGCTGAAGAAAGGCGCTACCGTTAAAGGCAAAATCGTTAAGGTAGACGCAGATCAAGCCTTCGTGGATATCGGTTACAAATACGATGGTGTTATCCCAGTTCGTGAACTTTCTACCGATGCAGAAGCAACACTGCTTGGACAAGAAGTTGAATTGAAAGTTGTTTCAATCAATGATGCGAAAGAAACATTGGTTCTTTCCAAACGTGTTGTTGACAACAGCAAAGTATGGGAGTCACTGCAAGGTCAGTTGGATAGCAAAGAAATCATTGAAGCTACTGTATCTGAAGTTGTAAAAGGCGGACTAGTTGTGGATATCGGCGTACGTGGATTCGTACCGGCTTCCATGGTTGAGCGTCAATTCGTTGAAGATTTCTCTTCTTACAAAGGCCGCACATTGCGTCTTCGTGTAAAAGAAATCGACCGCGAGAAAAACAAAGTGATCCTGTCTCAAAAAGATGTTCTAGATGAAGAATTCGAAGCTAACAAAAAGAAAATCATCGAAGGCCTTCAAGTGGGTCAAGTACTAGAGGGTACTGTTCAACGCTTGACTCAATTCGGTGCGTTTATTGATATCGGTGGCATCGACGGTCTTGTGCATATCTCTGAGCTAGCTTGGCACCATGTAGAACAAGCTTCCGATGTAGTCAAAGAAGGCGACAAAGTGAAGGTGCAAATCCTTAAGCTTGATCCTTCCAACGATAAAATCAGCTTGAGCATCAAAGCAACTCAAGAAGGCCCTTGGTCCAATGTTGAACGTGAGTTCAAAGCTGGCGATATCGTAACAGGTACAGTAAAACGTCTTGCAGCTTTCGGCGCATTCGTTGAAGTGGCTCCTGGTGTTGAAGGACTTGTGCATATTTCCCAAATTGCTCACCGTCACATCGGTACTCCGCATGAAGTATTGAAAGAAGGCCAAGAAGTTCAAGTGAAAATCTTAGAAATCAATACGGCTGAGAAACGCGTTAGCTTAAGCATTAAAGATACAGAGGAAGCTCCAGAAGCTCCGGCTGGTGCAGCGGCTCCATCTGCTTCTAAACCAGACAGAGAAAGACAACCAAGAGGCGATCGTGACCGCGGAAACAGCGCAAGTCACCAAAAAGAGATTGCTGGTAATGAGAACGTGTCCTTGAGCAATCAAGGTCTGTCCATGACACTTGGCGAGCGTTTTGGCGATAAACTTTCCAAATTCAAAAAGTAAATGATACGACGTTTAGGGGGACCATAAGAATGCGCATCTCACGCAAAATGGAGCATGTCCATTACGCGCTGGAGCTTGGCCAATCTCGGCAGCAAGGGCTGTCGGATATCAAGCTTGTGCATAACTGTCTACCTGAGACTTCGACGGATCAAATAGCATTAACTACGGAAATCGGCGATCTCATTATGAGTTCGCCGATTTTAATTAATGCCATGACGGGCGGCGCTCAGGAGACGGAAAGCATTAATCGCGAATTGGCCATATTGGCAAGGGAAAAGGGCATGGCAATGGCCGTTGGTTCCCAGATGTCAGCAATTAAAAACAGTGAAGTTGCCTCGAGCTATCAAGTCGTTCGCCGCGAAAATCCCAAAGGGATCGTGTTCGCGAATTTGGGCAGCGAGGCAACCACCGAACAAGCGATCCGCGCCATCGATATGATTGAAGCGAATGCGCTTCAAATTCATTTGAATGTTATGCAAGAGCTCATTATGCCGGAAGGAGATCGCAGCTTTGTGGGCATGTTGGGCCGCATTGAGGCTATTGTTCGGCAAGTACAGGTACCCGTCATTGTGAAGGAAGTTGGCTTTGGAATCCTGAAGGATAACGCCAAGCAGCTGAAGGACATCGGCGTCCGCTTTTTGGATGTCGGCGGCTCTGGCGGCACGAATTTTGCTGCCATTGAGAATGCCAGACGTTCAGCGGCTTTGGAGTGGTTGAACGATTGGGGTACTCCAACCAGCATCGCTTTGTTAGAGGCACTCTCGGTTTATCCGCGAGGCGGGGTTATTGCCTCTGGCGGTATTACGAACGCTTTGGAAGCTGCCAAAGCGTTAACCCTTGGTGCTTCAGCGGTAGGCATGGCTGGCGCATTCTTGAGGGTTTTGCGCAGCGAGGGAGTCGATGCGCTGCATCATTTTGCTGATGAGCTTCATCAAGGTCTTATTCTTATTATGACAGCGCTAGGCGCTAATACGATTCAGGCATTGGGAAATTGTCCAGTTGTTATTATGGGCGAAACGGCAGAATGGTGCCGGGCTAGAGGTATTCACTTAACTTCATATGCAGAAAGAGCCAGTCGGAGTAAATAATTGAAATATTGCCATACTAAAGATCAGGCAGTGCTTCCCTCGTCAAGTTGGAGTGGAAGCCCTGAAGATCCGCAGGCAGGTTGGTGGCATTTTGTCACTTGATCGTCTTGCATGGTAGGGTGGTCCGATTATGAACTCCGGTTATTTGTCTTTAATTCTCCTTTGTATCACGTTGATCTTATTCGCTAGCGGATGGAAAGAACTGTACATCAGAAGTATATCGCACAAGGGCATGCTTCTTTTTTTTGTCTCGTGGATTGTCTTTTCCAGGATAACCGTAACAATCCAGCATGTTCAAGTGGGGCTCGTTTATGTCTGGGTTCTGCTCATCGTTCTGGGTATTCTCTATAAGACAAAAGGATTCATACATAAGCTTCATTTACTTTCCATCGGCCTCTTATTAGGTTCCCTTCATTTCTTGTTGCAGCAGCTGCTTGAGATGGACCCCATACTTATCATTCGTAACTCGGAATGGGATACGGCTTTATTACTTGCCGTTGTAGCTCTCGTTTTACAGCGCAGTGCATGGGAGCAGATCGCAGCACTATCGATTGGCTACTTACTAGGAGATATGTATCAAGCGGGAATTCATCCAGTAGATGGCTACCATCATGTCGGTAAGGCGACTTTTCAAGACCAATGGTGGCTATCTGTTTTTGCGGCAAGGACGATGACCATCATCCTTCAATCCGCTTATAACGGCTGCCGAAGTCTCATTCGCAGCTGGATGGACCGAAGAGGAGGCTGGAAGAAGTAATGGATTGGTTCTATTCGCACCGTTATACGATAGGTATCATCGTGGGGGTTATTTTTGGCATTCTGGCACGTCTGAATATGCTAAGAACGGACTACAGGCAATATCCGACTTATCCTCATGGTAAGATTATTCATATTTCCCTTGGTGTTATCGCAGCAGGACTAGGTGCCGTGGCTGTCCCTGCTTTACTGGACAAAAATTATACGGCCGTCACCTTCTTATCGCTAGCCGCTCAACAGTTTCGCGATGTGCGCAATATGGAAAGACAAAGTCTATCCAAGGTTGATGAATTAGAGTTAGTTCCAAGAGGAGCGGCATATATTGAAGGGATAGCGATGGTGTTCGAGGGAAGAAATTATCTTGTTATTTTCTCTGCATTTCTTGCTTCTTTTTTCAGTATCTTGTTTGCATGGTATTGGGGGATCCTTGCAGGGATTTTGTCCATCTGGATTGCTAACTTTTTTAAATCAGGTAACAAACTTGCGAAAATTGCAGACATCGAACCTGTCGATATTCGTATGGATGGACCGGATCTGTTCGTCGGCTCAGTTTATATGATGAACGTTGGACTCGCAGACAGCCGTGACAAAATACTTGAACACGGGCTAGGATTCTTAATTAAACCCAAAAATCGCAATGCCCGCGTAACGTTAGCTCATTTAGGCCAAAGACAAGCTATTCTTCATGATATTTCAACCTTGTTTGGTGCTTACCGAGATGAAGGAGAGCCTTCATTGCGTCCGATGGCTAAGCTGGATATGAATTCAGGCACATTAGCCATACTGCTCCTCCTGCAGGAGAAAGATGTAGAGAAAACGTATATTGCTCTTCATCGGGTGCCCGTGTTGGAAAGTGCTGTTCGTATGCCGTCTGAAGCGGGTGTAAACAAAAAGAAGGAGGCCTAAATCAGGATGTCGAAAATCCTTGCGATTGTAACCTTGACGAAGGAACGAATAGGTGGAGGGGCTCCAATCTTCGTTGTGGATAAGGAAGATGAGCTTCAAAAGGTTTCTTTCTCTCTAGAAAAGATATTGGATGCTAATGCTCACGATTTGAAAAATGGCACGATGATTTTGGTCAAGCATACCTGAAATAGCTGGTGTGCCCGCATGTTTTCTTATGGAGTCTCAAATGAGATTAGCCAAGTTGTGTCTTTTTTGTTATGATGTAAGTTGCGTATTTTTCCATGGCTGATCATGGAATTCGAAGGAGTGAATGAGTAGTGGCTAGACCTGTACTTGCAATTGTTGGCCGACCAAATGTCGGCAAGTCCACCATTTTCAATCGGATCGTAGGCGATCGTCTTGCGATTGTGGAAGATAAACCAGGTGTTACACGTGATCGATTATATGGCGTAGGAGAATGGCTCAATACCGCATTCAGTGTCATTGATACAGGCGGTATTGAAATTGAAGGGGAGGATGCAATCCTCAAATCTGTTCGTATTCAAGCGGAGCTTGCCATTGAAGAAGCAGATGTCATTATTTTCATGGTGGATGCCAAAGCCGGTGTAACACCTTCGGATGAAGAAGTTGCTCAATTGCTATTCCGCTCCAAAAAGCCAATCGTACTTGCTGTTAATAAAGTAGATAACCTCGCGCGACAAGATGATATTTATGAATTTTACTCTCTGGGGTTTGGTGATCCAATCGGAATCTCGGGCTCTCACGGTATCGGAATCGGGGATTTGCTTGAGGCCGTGTGTGCACTTTTCCCTGACAAAAAAGAGGATGAATACGGCGAGGAAGTCGTGAAATTTGCCTTGATCGGTCGCCCGAATGTCGGTAAATCTTCGATGACAAATGCCATTCTGGGAGAAGAGCGGGTCATCGTTAGTGAAGTAGCTGGTACGACGCGCGATGCGATCGATACGCCATTTGAAAGGGATGGACAGAAATTTGTCATAATTGATACAGCTGGTATGCGTAAAAGAGGCAAAGTATACGAAAATACAGAGAAATATAGTGTCATGCGGGCCATGAAGGCAATCGAACGTGCGGATGTTGTACTCGTCGTCATCGACGGACAAGATGGCATTATCGAACAGGACAAGCATATTGCCGGTTATGCGCATGAAGCAGGAAAAGCGATTGTCATTGTCGTAAATAAATGGGATATCGTGGATAAAGACGATAAGACGATGCAGCATTTTACACAAACTATTCGTGATCACTTCTTGTTTTTAAGCTATGCTCCAATTGCGTTTGTTTCAGCCAAAACGACACAGCGCTTGCACAAGCTGTTGCCTGTTATTGTTCAAGTTGCTGAGAATCATGCCTTACGGGTACAGACACATCTTCTTAATGACGTTGTTTCGGATGCAGTAGCCTACAACCCGCCTCCAACGGATAAAGGTAAACGCCTGCGTATTAACTATGTGACACAAGTTGCGGTTAAGCCTCCTGTCTTTGTGCTCTTCGTGAATGAGCCTGAGCTCATGCACTTTTCATATGAGCGGTACTTGGATAACAAGATTCGTGCTGCCTTCGGATTTGAAGGAACCCCGATTCGTATCTTAAGCCGCAGGAAATCATCGGACAAAGAATAGGAGATGTTGTGCATTGCTTTCGATAATAACAATTGTAGCGGGTTATTTATTAGGCTCCATAAGCTTTAGTTATTTATTCGGAAAATGGTTCAAAGGTATTGATATACGCAAACACGGGAGTGGCAATGCGGGGGCGACAAATACACTCCGTGTTCTGGGTAAGGGACCTGCCATCTTAGTTCTCATGCTTGATGCCTTGAAGGGAGTTGCTGCCGTGTGGATTGGAACATGGGCAGCTCCCGGACCCGATGACATCTGGATTCGTGTATTAAGTGGATTAGCAGCCATCGTCGGACATAATTGGCCCGTTTACTTCGGCTTCCGAGGTGGTAAAGGTATCGCAACCACCATCGGCGTTATGGCCACGCTTTGCTTCATTCCAACGTTAATTGCTGGTTTAACAGCTATCGTCATCATTGCGGTCACCAGATTCGTATCGCTCGGCTCCCTTATTCTAACTGCACTTTTACCTTTTCTTATTTGGGGGATGGACCGACCGTTGCCAATTCTGTGGATTAGCATTTTGTTGTGTGCGTTTGCCTTTATGCGTCATCGTACGAATATTGTGAAGCTCATTCAGGGTAAAGAAAATAAGTTGGGTCAGAAAAGGGCTTAGCTAATCTCACGATGCAAGTTTTCTAAGAAAACTCTGTAATGCTTACGATGCCAGTTTTGCTAAAGCAAAACTCAGCAATGCTTACGAAGTAAGTTTTCTTCGAAATCTTTTAGGAGGGGTAACCTTGTCAAACAAAGTATCGGTCCTAGTAGCTGGAAGTTGGGGGACGGCACTTGCCTCGGTACTGGCGGATAATGGGAAGCAAGTGCTTTTATGGTCTCGTAATGAGGATCAGGTTATAGAAATAAATGAGAAGCATCGTAACAGCCGCTTTCTTCCAGATGTAGAGCTATCGCCGCTAATCGTAGCGACAAACTCGCTGCAGGAAGCGGTAGAGGATGCAGATGCGATTATTATGGTCGTACCTTCATCTGGCATGCGCGAAGTAGCGTCACGGATGCGTCCTTTCTTGAAGAAGGATACTGTAGTGGTTCATGCGACCAAAGGCTTTGAAACGGGCACGCTAAAGCGTATGACCGAGGTTCTTGCCGATGAGCTTCCAGAAATGGACGCGAAGCGGCTCGTCGTCCTTTCTGGTCCAAGTCATGCCGAGGAAGTTATTCGCAAGTGTCCGACGACTGTCGTAGTCGCCGCCCAAGACTTGGAAGCGGCTGAAGCCGCGCAGGATTTGCTGATTAATTCCTACTTCCGTGTCTATACGAATCCGGATGTTGCCGGTGTTGAGGTTGGAGGGGCACTTAAGAATATTATTGCGCTAGGCGCAGGTCTGACCGATGGCTTAGGCTTTGGTGATAATGCAAAGGCTGCTCTAATGACGAGAGGTTTAGCCGAGATTGCTCGACTAGGCACGGCAATGGGAGCCAACCCGCTTACATTTTCCGGCTTAGCAGGGATAGGCGATCTGATCGTGACTTGTACGAGTCAGCATAGCAGGAATTGGCGTGCCGGCAATAAATTAGCCAATGGTATCCCCCTGAACGAGGTTCTTGAAGAGATGGGGATGGTCGTAGAAGGCGTGAAGACAACGAAAGCTGCCTATGAGTTGTCCCGGAGATTTGACGTAACCATGCCGATTACAGATGAGTTACATAACGTTCTCTTCGAGGGGAAGTCGCCTCAGCTAGCTGCACAAGATTTGATGGGGCGCGTCAGAACCCATGAGATTGAAGAGGTAGCTGGCGGCTCAGCAACAAATGTATTGAAGTAGCCTACACCACATCCTATCCGCATTCATACTATACCTTAGAAGACCCAGTCATCCAAGGTATAGGGAGGCGGCACATTTGTCGAATAAGGATATCTCGAAAGACGTATTAAATGTGGTGAAAAAGAAAACGGGTAAATCCGTTACATCTAAAGATATTGAGAAGCTAGCCAGTGGTGTGAAACCTTCTACCCTGCAAAGTGAAGCTCAACTTCGCCAACTCATCAAACAAGTTTCTGGTTTAGTGAACGTGAAGGTATCAGAAGAAACCATCAATGATATCATTCAGGCAGTTAAAAGCAGTAAACTGGATTCCAACAATATGCAGCAATTAATGAACATGATGATGGGCAAGAAATAAAAAGCATGAAGGGGAGATCGTTCCCCTTTATGCTTTTTTTCTCATCCTATGCTATACTTACTGGTGATCAAGTTGAATGTTTCATACATAAGGAGTTAAGATTATGTCAAGTTTAGACAAAATGTGGGCATCATTCGTGGCGATCGGACTCATGGTAGTCGCGTCATTATTAATTTCTTACGCAAGAACTCGAACCAAAGGAGTTCTTCGTGTTGTGTTATCTGTGATTGCTTTTTTCCTATTTATCCCGATTTTACTTTACATGCTGCTATCTTTGTTTTAGCAACCTGGAGGCGAGATATCGATGTTAGAATTGAAAACACGCAAAACGCAGAAAACGATAGAGTCGGTTACCGGATTAACGATTCTGGACCACGCGCTCAAAGAAGATTTGGATTGGGGATTTTCATGTACACGGGGCACTTGCGCTAGATGCCGTTGTTATGTAGCTTCAGGCCGAGAACTGTTGTCATTGCCTTCGGATGAAGAAGAGAGTCGTTTGGAGCCTGAGGAGATCGAGCAGGGCTATCGATTAGCATGCCAGTGTGTAGTGAAGCAATCCGGCCATATTTCCGTTACGCATAAACCTTATTTCTAAAATTTTTGCCTGAAAGGTGTGGGCATCTTGGTCCTGCTGGAGCCGTTACTACCAACGATTATAACCATCCATACACATTTATTGCAAGTTCCAGACGTACGATGGCTCATCGGTGGAAGCTGCGGACTGCTTTTACAAAACGTAGATATTGGAAGAAGTCCAAGAGATCTGGATATCTATGTAGATGATAACGATGTAACTGCTGTACATGCTTCTTTATTAGATTATTCGGTGGATGTGCCGATTCATAGTAAAACCCCGATTTATGCTTCAATCCTTAGTCATTATTTGATCAATGGAAATGCTGTGGAAGTCGTAGGTGATTTCAGGGTTAATGCCCTGCATTCTTCTTACCAGGTGGAAGCTTCGTATCTTTGGGAAAATCATAGCCATTCGGTCACGATCGACGAGCATGAAGTTAGAATGATGCCGTTAGCCCATGAACTCCTCTTTAATTTACTTCGTAATCGTCCTGATCGCTTTGAGGCTATTGCGAAAACCATGAAAGCTTTTCCAGAACTGCATATGCAGGCGCTAAGCGATTTAATGCAAAGAAACCGATGGGGAAGCGAGTTTGAGCGGAAGCTGGAACGGTTGATAGATTCAAGCAAATAGCAGGGAGATAGCCTATCAGAAGGTGGACGCGATGAATGGATCAGAAGTACATTTTTGGCCCGATGACAAAAAAATAAGTGTTCGAACTGGAACGACCTTGCTCGATGCAGGGCGTAAAGCTAAGGTTCACATCCGTACCCGTTGCGGAGCCAAGGCGGCTTGCCTTATGTGTAAGGTAAAGGTTAGTGATCCTAGTGGTCTTGCACCTATGAATGTGAATGAACGGTTAAAGCTTGGGACCCAGGCTGACGAGGGCTTTCGACTTGCTTGTCAGGCCCGTGTAATTGGCTCTGTACAGGTAACGGTGCCAGAAGATCCTCTTAAGGCCGCCATACGTGCCCAACTTGCGAGGCAGGCCGAGGAAGACGATTTATTTTAGAAAAAAAGATAGGATGATTGTGTCGTGAAAATAGCTCGAAACCTTTTACAGGGTAGATGGATAGGGATCACTCTTTGTATAGTCCTGCTGCTCAGTGGCTGTGCTTATCCTAAGGAAATGCGTAAAGAGAATCAAATTAACCCGGCTGAGTTCATTACCGTAGTTCAGCAGGCCGTTGATCTCTACCACGAAAAGAACGGCGTTCTTCCGATCAAGAATAGTGATATGACAACGCCTCTCTATGAGAAATATGTGATCGATTTTGGCAAATTGAAAAAAAACAATCTGTTGAGCACCGTTCCGGCAAACGCGTTCGAAAGCGGCGGCATTTTTATCTACGTGCTGGTCGATGTGGAAACAAAGCCATTGGTTAAGTTGATGGATTTATCTGCTTATCAAAGTGTGGAGGATGTCCAGAAGAAGATCAATGATTATAAGGTGAAGCATGATGGTAACCTGCCTCCGGGCATTGCTATTAATGAAGCTTTTGATTATATTGATTTTGATAAGCTTGGCATGAAATCTCCCGAGATCAAGTCCGTTTACAATCGCAAAAATTTCATAACCTATTTGGTGAACAAGCAAACGGGTGATGTAGCGATTGATTATGCGATGGACATTATGCTGCTAATCCAAAGCAATTCGTTAGGTAGCTCTTTGAAGTCGGATCAGGATTTGCGAGAGATTCTCGTGAATAAATCTTATTTCGTACCTATACGCAGCTACCCGTATGTATGGCAAAACAATCAGCCTATGCCTCAGAATAAACAATAGACGCAACCTCTTACAGAAATCTGTAAGAGGTTTTTTTAGATTTTCAGAATAACCCATACAAGTCAATCATATATTTTTTCAATGTGGTGAGACTTTGATCTAGCGTCAAAGGTCCACTAAATATGGTTCTATAAGGAAAGCCGTATGTGCTTCATAAAATATGAGCGGCAAAAAAAAGATTATACGCATCTATCATATTTCTATCGAAAGTACATATATTTCTTACTAGTCCAAATGAATGTACGAGTAGTCAATTGTTACCGTCACAAGAGTCAGTTGACGACCAAACTGTAGGAGGGATTCTCTTGGAGAAAGTGGATATCTTTAAGGACATTGCAGAACGAACGGGAGGGGACATTTACCTGGGGGTTGTCGGAGCGGTCCGGACAGGAAAATCAACCTTTATTAAGCGTTTTGTGGAATCTGTAGTGCTTCCTAACATTCAAAGTGAAGCGGATAGGATCCGGGCTACCGATGAACTCCCGCAGAGCGCTGCTGGCCGCACGATTATGACAACGGAGCCAAAATTCGTACCGAATACGGCGGTCCAAATTTCGGTGGCCGAAGGGCTGAATGTGAATGTTCGCCTGGTTGATTGTGTAGGTTACGCAGTCGATGGCGCCAAAGGCTATGAAGACGAGAACGGACCGCGGATGATCAATACACCTTGGTTCGATGAACCGATTCCATTCCAGGAAGCAGCTGAAATTGGAACACGTAAGGTCATTCAGGAACATTCGACACTCGGTGTTGTTGTAACTACCGATGGTACGATTTCTGATATTCCGAGGTCTTCGTACGTGTTGGCAGAGGAAAGAGTCATTAATGAGCTGAAGGAAGTAGGCAAACCTTTCATTGTCATCATTAATTCGCAGAAACCGAACAGTGAACCTGCGCTTGAGCTGCGAAGCGAGCTGCAAAGCCGCTACGACGTCCCTGTTGTGACGATGAGTGTAGCGAGTGCAGGAGAAGAAGAAATGGTCTCTGTGCTGCGTGAAGTGCTCTACGAGTTCCCTGTTCATGAAGTGAACGTGAACTTGCCAAGCTGGGTGATGGTTCTGGACGAGAATCATTGGCTGCGGACTCAATTCGAAGCTTCCGTACGTGATACGGTTCAAGATATTAGACGTTTGCGCGACGTTGATCGTGTCGTCAGTCAATTCGCCGAATATGAGTTTATTGATAAAGCCGCTTTGGCTGGACTTAATATGGGGCAAGGTGTAGCGGAGATCGACCTGTTTGCGCCTGATGAATTATATGACCGCATTCTGGTCGAAGTTGTCGGGGTAGAAATTCGCGGCAAAGATCATCTGCTTCAGTTAATGCAGGATTTCACGCATGCAAAACGAGAATATGATCAATTCGCCGAAGCACTTGAAATGGTGAAAACGACAGGCTACGGCATAGCGCCTCCGACGCTCGCTGAGATGGCTTTGGATGAGCCGGAGTTAATCCGTCAAGGATCTAGGTTCGGTGTCCGTTTACGGGCTACAGCGCCGTCTATTCATATGATTCGTGTGGATGTAGAGTCGGAGTTCTCACCGATTATCGGTACGGAGAAGCAAAGTGAAGAACTTGTCCGCTATCTCATGCAGGATTTTGAAGATAATCCGCTTAAAATTTGGGAGTCCGATATATTCGGAAGATCGCTTCATTCGATCGTTCGTGAGGGGATTCAAGGGAAACTTGCCCAAATGCCGGACAATGCCCGTTATAAACTGCAAGAGACACTTGGCCGAATTATTAACGAAGGATCTGGCGGTTTAATTGCAATAATTTTGTAAATATGTAGACAAAAAACACTCAAAAGAGTGTTTTTTGTCGTTTAATAGCCAAAATACCCACATAAATTGGAAAGCGATACTTGAAATTGCTGTCGGAGTGTATTACTATAAATTTATTCGTCTGCTTTCGAAGTTCATTTTTACTAAGAAAATCAACGATTTTTTATTGGATAATGTATATTTTCTGAAGAAACGGTGAAAACAGGAAGTAACGGAAGTGAGAAATCTTGGGGGGAGGTGAATGGCATGAATAAATCTGAATTGATTAACAAGGTTGCTGAAACCTCTGAGCTTTCCAAGAAAGATGCAACTAAAGCAGTTGATGCTGTTTTTGATGCAATTTCCGAAGCGCTGCAAGGCGGAGATAAAGTACAACTAGTTGGATTCGGTAACTTTGAAGTTCGTGAACGTTCTGCTCGTAAAGGACGTAATCCACAGACTGGTGATGAGATCGAAATTCCAGCAAGCAAAATTCCAGCTTTCAAACCTGGTAAAGCACTTAAAGATGGCATTCAATAATCGCGTTTTACATACTATTGAACGTTATATAACAACAAAGCCGTGACCGCTAAAAGCTGTCGCGGCTTTCTTTATTGTTACTAGAAAATGCCTTTACAATTCCAAAATCTCCTACTATAATTACAAAAGTGAATAAGTAAAACTAAGCTACAAACGGGGTATGGCGCAGCCTGGTAGCGCGCACCCTTGGGGTGGGTGAGGTCGCACGTTCGAATCGTGTTACTCCGATTATGAAAAAGACATCGAAGGTCCGATGTCTTTTTCTCATGAAGAGGCTTGTTCCATGACAGATAGAACTTCTTAGAAGATTTAGGGGGAACGGCTTGAATAAGTTGAAACTGAACGCGCTCGTGAAATCGCAAGATTGGACGATGTTTGGCATTATCGCTTCTATTTACTTGGTTTGGCGCATCGGTACGGTCGGGAACTGGAGCAAGGAATGTTGGATCCTGCTGTTAATTTGTTTGCTAGGTGTCCGCAAAGACCAGGTTGATGTGGATTGGAAACGATTCTTCCTATTTGGTATTCCATTACTTGGCGTATTTTATTACTTCTACGGGACGGGAAATGGCTTCTGGTGGAAAGTCGCCAATTGGATGTTTGAGAATAACCGCCATCCGTGGCATTGGGATGATTATATGAACGCAATCCCGTTGAATACGGGCGGATGGGCGAGATGGGTTGCCTCTCCTTTTCTAGATAGAGCGATGGTATGGATTTATAATTACGGCTTTGTTTTATCTTTGTGGATCTGCATTGTGCGGAGCTTCTGGACACGTAGTATCAAAAAGATGCTCTCTTATGCATTATCGGGTCACATGCTGCAATTCCCACTTATTTTGCCCTTTTACAATTTAATTTTGTTACGCGAAGTCTGGTATGTTAATAAGCAGCCTGATTTATTACACCGAGTTTTTGCAGATGAAAACTCTTTACTGGTGGCTACAATGAACTGTTTTCCTAGTATGCATACATCTATCTCTTTTGCTATGCTTCTTCTCGCCCTACGAGAAAAGGACCGTATATTCAAAACGATGATGGTCACATACTGCGCGGCAATTATTTTCTCAACCCTTTACTTACAAATTCATTGGCTGATTGATGTATTCGCTGGAATGCTATTTGCTTACGGCACAGTCAAGCTAGCTGATTTTCTCATTCGTTTAGGATCCAAAAACATGCTGCCAACCACATTTAAGAAGTTTTACCAAAAAGGAACGAACGAAACATCCAATGAACTAACTGTTTAAGGCTGGTTGACTTTCCGATGCTTTTTTTGGCATGATGAAATATAGGATTGTAGTTTAGGGCAAGAACGGAGGATGGAAATGGAACAATCGAATAAATCGAATAATCCGAATACGAACGGCAATGAATATTTCGTTGTTAAAGCGAAGGATAATGGTGTACATGTCATCGGTCTAACTCGCGGTCAAGATACTCGCTTTCATCATACAGAAAAGCTGGACAAGGGCGAAGTTATGATTGCTCAGTTCACAGAGCATACATCGGCAGTAAAGGTTAGAGGCAAGGCGCTTATTATGACCAAGTACGGTACGATTGACACTGAAGAATAATTAATAATTGTTAAAGCAGGCATAGCCTGCTTTTTTTCTTTGTAGAATGGTGTATAGGGCTTGGAACTATCGTAAGCTGACTCAATTCGTTTTGTGCTTGCAAAGTGTGGGAGGTGCTTGTTCAATGAAGTGGTCGATGCGTATTGTGATGACATTAGGTCTATCTATTATTATGGTTGTTTGTTTATCTTTACTTCCAAAGATGGATCGATCCACGGGGTTAGGCTCGCCTTATAATTGGTCAAGCAATCGTGCAGGGGAGCTAACAGATAATAATATGGTAGATTTATTGGTGCAAGTCCCACTTCAGCTGCGGATTCGTAAGGTCGAGCTGAGCAACTCCCGCATGTCCCTTGATTTGAGCTTACCGAAAAACGCGGATTCAGCAGCCGTCTATCGAGATTTGTACACAATTGCACAAACGATGATCACGAAAACGAAAAATGTAAATCAAATATGGGTTCGTGTCATTGATTATTCGGGTGTTACAGATTCAACATCTACACAGCTTGTGCTGGCGATGGTTGCAGAGCGTGAATATGGGAAGGATATGGAGAAGAACGCGAATGAGCTCAGCCTTATTCAACTAGAGCAGCAATTACAAAACCGTTTTCGTATCACATACACCTCGAAATGGCAGCAGAGATATCCCTTATAATTAAATGTGCTTCTATGTACGTGTTATGATATAATGACTTGAATTGAGCATGTTTTGAACATAAATGATTTGGCACACGGTTACGGAGGCTTTTGCATGAATTCTTATCGGATCCCAGAGATCGCTAAGCAATACACAGAGTATGATATGATTCAAATTCACACAGACTTGCCCGATTTTCCGGAGCTTCGCACACGTCTGTTGTTTGCATTCTTGAACGGAAACAGTAAGTTTAGTTCTTCAAGCGAGTTGTATACGCTAGCTACGTCGCTTGTTCAACTAGCGCTCGATACCCATGATTTGGTTACAGCATCCAATGATGTCAAAGAGAAAAAAGCGGCAAGATCAAGGCAGCTTAAAGTTCTTGCAGGGGATTATTTCAGTTCCCGCTTTTATAATCTCCTTGCTCAGGCTGGCCAGATCGAGATGATTAAACAGTTGTCTAATGCAATCTGTGAAGTCAACCGGCTCAAGATGAACATTTACATGAAAATGAAGCAATTGAAATTGACGGCAGAAGATTACATCCACCTAACCGTGGAAATTAAATCTCAGCTGTTTTTGTCTTTCTCTGAATTTATGTCTGAGGTCTATGATCAAGCATGGCCTGATATTCTGAGAAGCTATGCCAAGTGTGAGGTTATATTTGAAGAAATTTTTCGCGTCGAATCTGCGGCGAATTTCAGAGACAGCTGGGGATTCTGGCACATTCTGCAGCATGGTACGAAAGAAGAACGGAAGCAGCTGCATGCGGAAGAGTCCGATCAAGCCAGACTTCGTACACTCATTCATAAATATAATATTACTTCGCAGCTTTATCAGATGCTGGACTCCCACACCAAGCAACTACAGTCCAAAGTGAAGCAGCTCGAATCGGATAAACTAATAAGTGAACTGTTTCACATTGGGGAGCCGTTTCTTCGATTCTCAGCAAAGCAGCCCAAAGTGCTAGAAGAAATTTGAGGTGACATCAAAGATGAATTCGACAAAAACAAATAGCAACACGAAAACAACTAAAGCCAAAGAAGAGTTCGTTCACTCTGTTTTTGAAAGTATTGCACCCAAGTATGATCTTATGAACAGTATCCTAAGCTTCCGTAGGCATAAAGCATGGCGCAAATTCACTATGAAGAAGATGAACGTGAAGCCTGGGGAGACAGCGATTGACCTGTGCTGTGGTACATGCGACTGGACGATCAGTCTTGCTCAGGCGAGTGGAACCGGTAAGATGGTTGGGCTGGATTTTAGCCAAAACATGCTGGATTATGGTGCAGAGAAAATCAAGCAGCTTCACTTGGATCAGCAGATTGAGCTAATTCAAGGTAATGCGATGAGTCTTCCGTTTGACGACAATACGTTTGATTACGCAACAATCGGATTTGCTCTTCGTAATGTTCCCGATTTGGAGCAGGTCATCCGTGAAATGCAGCGTGTCGTTAAGCCAGGAGGGCTAGTTGTGTCTTTAGAGCTCTCTAAGCCAACTTGGCAGCCATTCAAGTCCATTTATTATTTTTATTTTCAACGCGTACTGCCTTTTTTGGGCAAGCTAATTGTAAAGAAGTACGAGCAGTACAAGTGGCTGCCGGAATCTTTAATCCATTTTCCGGATCATAAACAGTTGGCTGCTATTTTTACGAACCAAGGATTGGAACATGTACAGGCGCACCCATTAACAGGTGGGGTTGCAGCTTTGCATATGGGTACCAAGGGGAAAACGAAATCAGGAGTGTAGTCAGCATATGTTTACTAAATTGAAAATATTTTTGGAAATGATTAAATTTGAGCACAGTGTGTTTGCATTGCCATTTGCTTTCATGGGAGCAATTCTAGGCTCAGTCGTATTAAATGGACATTTGCCTAGCTGGGCCCAGATCGGTTGGATAACACTAGCTATGGTTGGAGCGAGAACAGCAGCGATGGCTTTGAATCGTGTTATTGATAAAGCCATTGATAAAAGAAATCCAAGGACGGAGAATCGAGCCATACCCGCGGGGCTTATCTCCATTCAGCAGGTCATTATTTATATTCTAGTTTCGTTTGCAATGCTTTTCTGGGCAACCTCTAATTTAAGCTCTTTATCCATGAAACTGCTGCCTATTGCAGTGTTTTTTCTTGTCTTTTACTCTTACACTAAAAGATTTACATGGACTTGCCACTTTGTCTTAGGTTTGACATTAGGATTAGCTCCTCTTGGGGGCTGGGTTGCTGTAACCGGTCAATTTACATGGTCTTCTATTATTTTTTATTTGACGGTAGTATGTTGGAGCGCAGGTTTCGATCTGATTTATGCCTGTCAAGATGCCGAGTTTGATCGGAATGAAGGTCTGCATTCCTTACCAAGTCGATTCGGGATCAAAACTGCCTTGAATACGGCTCGTGTCCTGCATATTCTCACAGCCGTTGGTTTAGTCACTTTGTTTTTCATGACACATTTGAGTTGGTTCTATTTAATTGGCCTCGTTATCGCTTATATTATTTTGTATAAAGAACATCGACTTGTTTCACCGCAAGACTTGTCCAAATTAAATACAGCGTTTTTCACAATGAACGGTGTATTGAGCTTAGTGATGTTCGTCTTCACGTTACTTGATGTACTAGTGAGTCAGCATTCATGAGCGGTAACTGGGTAGTAGGAATCACCGGAGCAAGTGGTGCTATCTATGGCGTACGGCTCTGCCAAGTCATGCTGGATCAAGGTTTAAGTGTACACCTAATCGTTACGGATGCTGGCTGGAGAGTGCTTCATGATGAATTAGATTGGAACGTAAGCAAACGCCAAGAAATGCTGCAGGAACATTTTGGCGGACGTGCAGGTTCCTTCAACTATCATCCAATTGCTGATATTGGGGCAACCGTTGCCAGTGGATCTTTTCGGACCAAGGGGATGGTTGTTATTCCTTGCTCAATGGGAACTTTATCAGGGATTGCTCATGGTTCATCAGATAATTTAATGGAGCGAACAGCGGATGTGATGCTCAAAGAAGGAAGAAAATTAATCCTAGTTCCAAGGGAAACGCCATTACACGCCATACATTTAGAGAATATGTTAACCTTGTCGAGAATGGGCGTACGCATGCTTCCTGCGATGCCGGCCTTTTATAATCGTCCGCGCTCAATCGATGAGATGGTCGATTTTTTGGTGGGGAAAGTGCTGGATAGCATGGACATTGAACATTCCTTGTACCGAAGATGGGGAGATAACAATGAGCAACCTAGACCCTAAAATACGAATTGGCCGGATTAATTATACAAACGTTTGGCCGATCTACTATTACTTTCCCGAACTTATGAATAGCTCAGAGGTTGACATTATTGAACAAGTCCCAACCTCACTTAATCAAGAAATGGCTGCTGGGAACATCGATATGGGGCCTATTTCTTCCTTTGCTTACGGAGAATCCTTTGAAAATTACGTGCTCTACCCGGATCTTTCAGTTAGCGCCTATGGAGAAGTGAATTCCATTCTGTTGTTCCATGAAAAGCCGTTACGCGAAATTGCGAATGGTCATATTGTGTTGCCCACTACCTCGGCTACGTCGGTGAATTTACTCAAAATCATTCTCCAAAAATTCTATAATGGGAATCCAACTTATGAATATGCGAAACCCAATTTAGAAAAGATGATGGAAAAAGCAGACGGGGCTTTATTGATCGGAGACGATGCAATTAAAGAGAGTTGGCGCAATAAAGCGTATATGATTACGGATCTTGGGCAAGAATGGGCCAAATGGACAGGACAGTGGATGTCATTTGCCGTATGGGCGATTCGTAAAGAGACAACCCAGAAGTATCCGGAATTAGTTGCCACTGCTTTTGAAGCCTTCATGGCTAGTAAAGCCAAGGCCCACCAAAATCCGGAAGAGATGATAAAAGAAGCACAAAGTACGGTTGGTGGGACATCTCTATATTGGCAACATTACTTTCATACGCTATGTTATGATTTTGCATCGGAACAATGGGAAGGTCTTGCTACGTATTACAAGTACTGTTATGAGCTTGGTTTCCTGCCGAAGCCGGTAAGCATTGGGTTATGGTCAGAGAAAAAGAACGCACGGGTGACGGAATGAAAAATTTAATGGAAATCTATACAAGAAAGAAAAAAGATATAGCTGCAATTGAAAAAGAACTTGAGGAAAGCGTGTACACAGATCATGCGATGCTTCGAGAAACGTCTATGCACTTACTGAAAGCGGGTGGGAAGCGGATCCGCCCCGTCTTTGTTCTGCTTTCAGGCGAGTTTGGGAGCTATCAGCTCCAAACAATAAAGCATGTCGCAGTACCGCTCGAGCTCATTCATATGGCATCGCTTGTTCATGATGATGTGATTGACGATGCAAACACAAGACGCGGACAATTGACGGTCCGATCCAAATGGGATAATCGGATTGCTATGTTCACGGGGGATTATATTTTTGCCAAAGCATTAGGAGTCATAACTCAAATTCATAAGCCTGCAGTCCATCAAATTATGTCTAAAGCTATCGTGGAGATGTCGATTGGGGAAATGGAACAAATTCGTTTCTTTTTCCACTCAGAGCAAACAACTCGAGATTACTTATTAAGAATTAGACGTAAAACAGCACTGCTAATTGCCATTTCATGCCAACTGGGGGCGATGGCGGCAGAAGCACCTGACTGGATAAGCAATAAGTTGTATGCTTTTGGCTATAACGTAGGTATGGCGTTTCAAATACGGGATGATATTCTTGATTTAATTGGTACGGAAAAGCAAATCGGTAAACCGCCGGGCAGTGATGTCAAACAAGGAAACATAACGTTACCTGTTCTGCTCACTATGCAAGATCCATCCTTGAAGCCGCTCATCTTATCGGAACTAGACCGTATACATAAGCTGGATGGACAAACCGATGTCAGTCGATTCTTGGATATAATCCGTAATAGTGAAGGCATAGATAAAGCAGATTTACTTTCTCAGAAGTATATTGATAAGGCTATAGCTTCTCTGGATAAACTGCCAAATGTGCAAGCCAAGAAAGATCTCATTGAAATTGCCCATTTTATCGGAAATCGTTCTTATTAATGTATTGTACTTCGATTTGAGAAAAGCTGCCAAAAAGTGTAAACTAGTGGAGAATACATAGATTGTACCTGAGTAAGTTTATGCAAAAGTCTTACTATAAGGAGGAAGTCCTTACATGGAAAAAACATTCTTGATGGTTAAACCGGATGGCGTACAACGCGGCCTTGTAGGCGAGATTGTAAAACGCTTTGAACAGAAGGGCTTTCAATTAATCGGCAGCAAGCTAACTGTTATTTCGAGGGAGCAAGCCGAACTTCACTATGCAGAGCATAAAGGTAAAGATTTTTTCGAAAGACTTGTGACGTTTATTACGTCCGGGCCTGTATTTGCGATGGTATGGCAAGGAGATCAAGTCATTCCATTATCCCGCACGATGATTGGGAAAACGAATACTCTTGAAGCGTCACCGGGAACAATACGTGGTGACTTTGCCGTACATACGCATTTAAATCTCATTCATGGTTCGGATTCACCTGAAAGCGCTGAGCGTGAAATTAGCAATTTCTTTAATTCGGACGAGCTTTTTGAATACAATAAAGTCATTCAACAATGGATCTAGTTCACAAAAATCAAAGAACCTGACATCTTAACGGATGCGGGTTCTTTTTTTGTCGTATTATAAAGGATTTTGGTATTTGCTTACAGAATGTATGTTACTAGAAATTGACCAAGGTGGGTGGACAGCATGGAAGATCAAGATTTTTTGTTATTTATTAAAAAAGTAAAAGAACACACGTCCATTGATCTTGCTCTTTATAAAGAAGCGCAAATGAAAAGACGTTTAACAACTCTACGGATGAAGCGTGGTTATAATACGTTCGTCGCTTTTTTTGATGCGATGATGAAGGATAAAGAATTATTCTATGAATTTTTGGATCGTATGACGATTAATGTCTCTGAGTTTTGGAGGAATCCAAATCGTTGGGAGCTCGTTGAGCAGAAATTTGTACCCGAGATGTTGAAGAAAAATAGACGCTTAAAAGTATGGAGTGCAGCTTGTTCAACGGGAGAAGAGCCTTATACGCTAGCGATGATTTTGGCAGAACAGGGAGCGCTTAATGAAGCTCATTTACATGCGACGGATATTGATGATGGCGCCTTGGAAAAAGCACGTAAAGCGATCTACCTCGATCGATCTTTGCGAGATGTGCCCGAAAAGTATGCGAAGAAATATTTCCGACAAGAACAAATGATGTATCATATTACGGACGATCTGAAAAAATCCATTAAATTTCAAAAGCAAAACCTGCTTGTCGATACATTTGATACGGGATATGATCTCATCGTTTGCCGCAATGTGATCATTTATTTTACGGAAGAAGCAAAACATGTCTTGTACCAGAAATTTTCTAAAGCGTTGAAACCAGGTGGATTGTTATTCGTTGGTTCTACAGAGCAAATTTTCTCCCCAGGACAATATGATCTGGAACCAGCAGATACTTTCTTTTATCGCAAAAAGGGTGTATAAGATCTTCCATAAATTCCAATACTAAGATGTAGCAGAAACTTATGCTTATGAGGCAAGTTTTCACGCTACGGAACGCTTACGATGCAAGTTATTGCTAAGGCAATAACTCTTAGGAGGCAATTATGGACAAACGCAAAGTGATTACCGCTTATCGTAGGGGAATGATCTCCATTCAGGAATGTGCGCAGATTTTGGGAGTCGATTCGTCACAAATCGTGGGTCTCATGAATGACCCACAGCTCTCCGAACTCCCAAGAGTCGTCCAAAAGCAGCCTATGCACGGGTAATCTTTGCTCATGACTAGATGTAGACACGCTCTCGCTAAGGGGATTCTCCCTTACGTGCGAAGCGTGTTTTTGCGTTTGTGCTGTTGCCAAACCCGAGTACCTATACTATAATGACAAAAGATAATCGCGCGTCAAAGCGCTAAAGTGTTTTAATAAAAGCAACCCTTCAAAAGCGGATGCTTATGAAGTTAGTATTGCTAAGCAATGCTTTATAGTTAATACTTACGAAGTTAGTATGATTTCGTAATACTCAAAAGTGTATGCTTACGAAGCTAGTGATGCTTCGCAAAACTCATAGGGGGTAACAGATTGTGAGATATTTAACAGCAGGTGAAACGCACGGCCCACAACTCACTGCGATAATTGAAGGGTTTCCAAGTAATGTAACTCTAAACTTTGAAGATTTGAACTTCCAATTACATAGACGTCAAAAAGGCTATGGCCGCGGTCGTCGGATGCAGATTGAGAAAGATACAGCGACCATTGCAGGCGGTGTGCGCCACGGCAAGACAACAGGAGCTCCAATCGCGCTTGTTGTTGTTAATAACGACTGGAAGCATTGGACAACGGTCATGGGGATTGAGCCGGTTGAAGAGGATAATGAAGGCAAGCGTCGTGTTAACCGCCCTCGTCCGGGACATGCGGATTTAAACGGCGGACTCAAATATAATCAAAAAGATTTACGCAACATTCTAGAGCGTTCAAGTGCGCGTGAAACAACGATGCGTGTAGCTACAGGCGCTGTAGCACGCCAATTGTTGGCTGAATTCGGCATTAAAGTAGCAGGACAAGTCATCCGTATCGGTGAGGTTGAAGCAAAGCGTCAAGAGCTTCCACTGGATGAGCTAATTCGAATCACAGAAGAATCACCGGTACGTGTGGTTGATAAAGAGGCTGAAGCTCAAATGATCGCCGCGATTGATGCAGCCAAAGAAGACGGGGATACACTTGGTGGAATCGTTGAAGTTATTATTGAAGGCGTGCCTGTAGGTCTTGGAAGCCATGTGCAATGGGATCGTAAGCTGGATGGTAAAATTGCACAAGCGGTTCTCTCCATTCAAGCCTTCAAAGGTGTTGAATTCGGAATTGGCTTCGAAGCTGCTGAGCGCAGAGGCTCTAATGTTCATGATGAAATTTTATACACAAAAGAAGATGGCTTTAGTCGCAGAACGAATCGCGCTGGGGGATTCGAAGGCGGTATGACAACGGGCGAGCAAATCATCGTGCGTGGTGTAATGAAACCAATTTCGACACTATACAAACCGCTGCAAAGCGTTGATATTGATACGAAGGAAGTATTCACGGCTCAAGTTGAGCGTTCGGACACTTGTGCAGTTCCGGCTGCAGGCGTGATTATGGAGAACGTGATTGCTTGGGAAGTAGCGAATGCTTTCTTGGATAAATTCGGCGGCGACTCCATCGAGGAGATTCGTGCGAACTTAAACAACTTCTTAGCCCAAGTGGAGAGTTACTAATATGAGAGAGCTCACAGTAGAGCTTGGAGAACGGTCTTATCCTATTTATATCGGCCAAGGCATTCTTAATGATATATCAGAGCTGCTTGACCGCGCGAAGCTTAGCCGCAAGTCGCCTTTACTCGTAGTCACCGATGACGCGGTGGCTTCGCTGCACCTGGAGCGCGTCATGACGCTGCTCCGTGAGGGCGGCTTCGCCGCCACGGCCTGCGTCGTGCCCGCAGGCGAAACCTCCAAATCCCTCGCGCAGCTCGAGGGAATTGTCACCGCCGCCCTCCAGGCGGGCCTCGATCGCAGTTCCGCGATCGTAGCCCTTGGAGGAGGCGTGGTCGGTGATCTCGCCGGCTTCGCTGCGGCGAGCTTCATGCGCGGGATCCGCTTCGCGCAGATCCCGACTACGATCCTTGCCCATGACAGTTCCGTCGGCGGCAAGGTCGCGGTCAACCATCCGATGGCGAAGAACATCATCGGGGCGTTCCACCAGCCCGAGCTCGTTCTCTTTGACATCGATTTGCTTCTAACATTGCCGCCCCGCCAAGTGAAGGCGGGCCTCTCGGAAGTGATCAAGCACGGCTTGATCTGGGACGCTGCATTCACGCAGTGGTGCGACGACAATGCGGAGAAGCTGCTGGCCTTAGATCCAGAAGCGCTCAGTTATGCGCTTTACATAGGCTGTAAAGTCAAGTCCATCGTTGTATCCCAAGATGAGCGCGAGAATGATTTACGTGCCATCTTGAATCTTGGCCATACGATTGGTCATGCCTTGGAAGCAGTCGCCGGTTATGGTGAACTGCTGCATGGTGAAGCGATTGCAATCGGCATGGTAGGGGCTGCTAAGTTAGCCCAGCAGTTCGGTTATGCCAAGGACATCCATACGGTGACGAAGGGGTTATTCGTGAAATACGGATTGCCTGTCAGCATTCCGTCACATTTGGATACGGATAGCATCATGAGCGCGATGATGCACGATAAGAAATTCAAAGAAGGCACAATGGTCTACATCATCCCGACGGAAATCGGCAAAGTAGAAATCCGTAAGGATGTTACGGTAGAACAAGTCAGACAAATTGTTGAGCTTTTAAAAGGGGAGAGTTAGCCGATGTTCTTAAGGGGAATTCGTGGAGCGACGACGGTTGAACACAATGAGGCTCAGGAGATTTTAACCGCTACGGGTGAATTGCTCGCTGCAATTGTAGAGGCGAATGATTTTCGTCCTGAAGATATTTGTTCCGTTTTCATTACTGTAACAGAGGATATTACGGCTACATTCCCAGCTCGGGCGATCCGCACGATGATCGGTTGGGAACTAGTCCCGCTAATGTGTTCACTGGAAGTTCCGGTCGAGAACTCATTGCCTAAGTGTATCCGATTAATGGTGCAGGTGAACACAACCAAAAGCCAAGCAGAGATCAATCATATTTACTTGAAGGAAGCTAAGGCACTGCGGCCTGATATTGTTAAATTGACAAATGAAGCAACACGGTAGTATAGTGTGATTAGATGAGTTTAGGTAAGTAGAGAAGCATTTAGTCGAGTAGAGCTTAGTCCAGTTGAGTTGAGTTGAGAAAAGGTAACATAGGTTTGTATGCAGATAAGTGCGACTCTATTCGAGGGCGTCTGTTTGTTCATACATAGCCATGGCTTCTTTTTTCATATTCTTCTTGATCTTCTACTTTAACTAAAGTCAACCTCTACTCCGGTAGAGGTTTTTTTGTTATTCGAATAGAGTTTTGAGCACCACTGAGATCGACGAGTCGCTCACAAGCTGAGAGGGGATGTTTCCATGTATACACCTGAAATTCAAGAAGTTATTCGTTTGGCTAAAGATTACAATCTCATTCCTGTTGTGCGTCATTTATTAGCAGATACTGAAACCCCGATACGTGTATTTCAACATCTTTACCAAGAACCGCGTGCGTTCCTCCTAGAAAGTGTTGAGGGCGGCGTGAAATGGGCCCGATATTCCTTTATCGGCAGCGATCCCTTCTTGATGATTAAAGCGAAGCATGGGAAAACCATGGTTGAAACACAATCCGAGAATAAGGTTTTGGACGAGAAGCCAATCGATGTGTTGAAAGCCTATCTGAGATCCTACTCCAGTCCTCAGCTTGCGGACTTGCCGCGTTTTACAGGCGGTGCCGTCGGATTCTTCGGATACGATCTGCTTCAGTACTATGAGAATCTCCCAGCTCATCAAATTGATGATTTACAAATGAATGACATTCAATTCATGTTCTGTGATCAAGTCATTGTTTTCGATCATTTCAAACAGCAGATCAAAGTGATTGCCAATGTGCACGTACAACCTTTTGCAACGGATGCTGACATTGTAAAAGCGTATCATGCGACTTGTGAGAAAATCGATGCCACAATCGAGAAGATCAAGCGCCCGCTTGGCTCCGAGACGATGACTCACAATCCGATTGTATCGGAACCGGATCTCGGCGATATTCGATCCAACATCACGAAAGAAAAGTATATTGCCAACGTGAATAAAGCGAAGGAATACATTCGAGCTGGTGATATTTTCCAAGTTGTGTTGTCACAGCGTTTTGAAATGGAAACGACCGTCTCGCCTTTGCAAGTGTATCGAGTACTGCGTACGATGAATCCTTCTCCTTATATGTACGTGCTCAAAATGGATGATGAAGTCGTCGTTGGCACCTCGCCGGAGCTGTTGGTTCGCGTTGAAGAAGAGAAGGTAGAGACACGACCAATTGCTGGTACAAGACCTAGAGGGAAGACGCCAGAGGAAGATCTTGCACTGGAAAAAGAATTGCTCGCAGATGAGAAAGAACGCGCTGAACATTTGATGTTGGTTGACTTAGGTCGCAACGACATCGGGCGTGTATCGGAATTCGGAACGGTGAAGTGCGATACATTCATGGACATTGAACGGTATTCACACGTCATGCATATCGTTTCTAACGTTTCTGGTAAAATTGCAAAAGACAAAGATTTCTTCGATGCTTTTCTTTCCTGTATGCCTGCAGGGACGGTGTCTGGAGCGCCGAAGCTGAGAGCTATGGAGATTATTGCTGAGCTGGAGCCAGAATCCCGCGGTGCTTATGCCGGAGCAATTGGTTACCTAGGATTTTCGGGGAATTTGGACACTTGTATTACAATCCGTACGATTATCTTCAAAAATGGCAAAGCCTATGTGCAAGCCGGAGCCGGTATTGTATGGGATTCAATTCCTGAAAGTGAATACCAAGAAACGGTTAATAAAGCGACAGCTTTGCTTAAATCAATTCGGATGGCAGAGGCCATGTTCAGCCCTGAGCCTAGACCAGTTAGTGATATTAACAAAGATTATTTTGTTAACTCTTAAGGGAGAGAAGGAGAGGAGACTCAAGTCATGAGTGGACTTATTCATATACAGCAAGCGCTCGGGAAAGTCATTAGCGGTAATCATTTGTCGCGTGAGGAAGCGCGCGGCGTCATGTCTGAAATCATGGACGGTGCGGCGACTCCGGCTCAAATCGGCAGCCTGCTTACAGCACTTCGGATCAAAGGAGAGACGCTGGAGGAGATTACGGGATTCGCAGAAGCGATGCGGAGCAAAGCTGTTCAGGTCAACGTACGCCAGAATGATCTACTGGATACATGCGGAACTGGCGGAGATGGCGCAGAGACGTTCAATATCTCCACAACGGCTGCGATTGTCGCATCTGCTGGCGGAATCCGCGTAGCGAAACATGGCAATCGGGCGATGTCGAGCAAAAGCGGAAGCGCAGATGTCCTTGAAGCTCTTGGCGTGAAGATTACGTTAAGCGGTGAACAAGCGGCTAAATGCCTAGACAAAACAGGAATCTGCTTCATGTTTGCCCAAGCGTACCATCAATCCATGAAGCATGTGGCGGCACCTCGGCGCGAGTTAGGCTTTAGAACGGTATTCAACCTGCTTGGGCCGTTGACTAATCCTGCGGGCGCTGACCGTCAAGTGCTTGGTGTATTCGACAGTACGAAAACCGAGCTGATTGCACAAGCGCTGCAAGCTCTTGGACTGAAACGAGCGTTGGTCGTCGCAAGCGAGGATGGATTGGATGAATTCAGCATTTCGGCACCTACGAAAGTAACGGAACTGAAAGCTGACACCATTAGTACTTATATCATTACTCCGGATGATCTTGGTTTACGCGCACATAGCATCAAAGATGTAGCGGGTGGAGATGCGATACTAAACGCTGAAATCATTCGTCATATTTTTGCTGGTGAGAAGGGCCCTTATCGCGATATCGTACTAGCAAACACAGCGGCCTGCTTCTATGTGACGGGGCAAGTCGGAACCCTTCAACAGGGTGTGAAATTAGCGGCTGATGTCATTGATTCAGGTCGTGCGGAACAAAAATTGAACGATTTAATCCAATATACAGGAGAACTATGCCATGTTTCTTGATAAAATTGTTGCCACCAAGCGGGCAGAGGTTGAAGCGATGAGCAGCTTTTCGATCAAGGATGCTGAGAAGTTAATCTCGGACCTGCCTCCTTGTTTAGGCTTTGAACAAGCGTTAACTACACGGAAAAACCGTGTGATGGGTCTTATTGCAGAAGTAAAGAAAGCCTCCCCATCTAAAGGATTGATTCGTGAAGATTTTGATCCAGTTCGTTTAGCGGAAGCCTATGAAAGGGCGGGCGCAGATTGTATCTCCGTTCTGACGGATGTGGACTACTTCCAAGGCAGTAACGAGTACTTGAAAGCCGTTCGTAATGCAGTGAATGTGCCGTTGCTTCGTAAGGATTTCACCATTGATCCGAAGCAAATTTATGAAGCGCGCTTGATTGGCGCCGATGCTATTTTGCTGATTGCTGCCATTTTAACGACAGATCAAATGAAGCAGTATTTGAAGTTGGCTGGTGATCTTGGTCTAGATGCGCTTGTTGAGGTTCATGATCGTGAGGAGCTGGAACGTGCGCTGGAATTGGATACTCAATTGATTGGCATCAACAATCGGAATTTGAAAACATTTGTTACCGACTTAGGTACAACAGAGGAACTGATTCAATTCATTCCAGCAGGGAAAACTGTCGTCAGTGAAAGTGGCATTTCTACTGTCAAAGATATGGCTTATTTACAGCAAGTTGGTGCTCAAGCTGTTTTAATCGGCGAGCATTTCATGCGACAACCTATTGTTGAGCAAGCCGTTCATGATCTGATGGGTACGAAAGTTCAAAGGGCGAAGTAGTTGAAGGAGAAAGAGGCGAATTTGATGGCTGTGGGGACGGTTCCAACGGTAAAAATTTGTGGACTTCAAAGCGTTGAAGTGTTAAAATCAATCGTGCATTTGCCGATAGCACATATCGGTTTTGTTTTTGCACCGAGCAAGCGGCAAGTTACGGCAGAGAAGGCTGGAGAACTGATTTCCTTTTTAAAGTCAGAAGAGACAAAAGGGGTATCTATCCCATTAACTGTAGGGGTATTCGTTAATCCGAGCAAGGAGCAGTTAACCGAGATTCTAACGGTGGCTCCACTTGATGTCGTACAGTTACATAGTCAGGAATCCCCTGATTTTTGCCGATGGGTTCGTGAACATTTTCAGGTGAAAGTGTTCAAATCCGTTTCAATTTCCAAGACAGAAAACAAAATCCTGGGCTTGGAGGATGTAGCCGCGCAGCTTGACCCTTATAAAGGGACTGTCGATGCTGTTTTACTGGATACCTTTGACCCTGTGTATGGTGGAGGATCAGGTAAAACCTTTGCTTGGGATTGCATTCCTGTTTATCAGGAGTGGGCGCGTTCTGCAGGAGTGCCGCTGCTAGTAGCAGGTGGTCTTCAACCTGATAATGTTGATCAATTAGTAACAGCCTATTACCCCGATGGCGTAGATGTTTCCAGCGGCGTCGAGACCGATGGCGTAAAAGATATAGCCAAAATTACAGCATTTGTGGAAAGGGTGACTCGAAAGTGACGCAAGTACCTGACCAGCATGGCAGATTCGGCAAGTTCGGCGGCCGTTATGTTCCTGAGACGTTGATGAATGCTTTAATTGAGCTTGAAGAAGCTTATGAACAATATAAAGATGATCCTGAATTTATTGCCGAGGTGCGCTACTTACAAAAGCAATATTCGGGCCGGCCAACACCGCTTTATTACGCGGAGCGGCTTACGGAGCTTTTAGGCGGAGCCAAAATTTATTTGAAGCGTGAGGATTTGAACCATACGGGTGCTCACAAAATTAATAACACCATTGGACAAGCGGTTCTCGCTAAACGAATGGGGAAGAAGAAGATTATTGCGGAAACTGGAGCTGGTCAGCATGGTGTTGCATCAGCAACGGTAGCTGCTTTAATGGGATTTGAGTGTAAAGTATTCATGGGTGAGGAAGACACGAAGCGTCAGCAGTTAAATGTTTTCCGTATGAAATTGCTTGGATCTGATGTCATTCCCGTTACGTCTGGTACTCGTACGTTGAAAGATGCTTGTAATGAAACGCTTCGTTACTGGGTTAGCAATGTTCAGGATACTTATTATATCCTAGGGTCCGTTACTGGACCGCATCCTTACCCCATGATGGTGCGTGATTTCCAACGTGTCATTGGCGATGAGTCACGTGAGCAAATCCTTGAAACCGAAGGCAGATTGCCTGATGCTGTAATTGCTTGTGTAGGCGGAGGCAGTAACGCCATGGGTATTTTCTATCCGTTCGTCCAAGATGAATCAGTGAAACTTATTGGCGTAGAAGCGGCTGGCCGCGGTATTCATACGGAAGAACATGCAGCTACAATGACCAAGGGAACTCCCGGTGTTTTCCAAGGCTCGCTTAGCTATTTGCTGCAGGATGAGTATGGGCAAGTACTGCCGGCTCATTCCATTTCAGCTGGTTTGGATTACCCCGGTATTGGACCGGAGCATTCCTACCTCAAAGATATTGAACGAGCAACGTATTATCCGATCACGGATCAGGAAGCACTAGATGCACTTCAGCTGCTTAGCCGCACAGAAGGAATAATTCCAGCCTTAGAGAGTGCACATGCCATTGCTCAAACGGTTAAAATAGCTCCTACCATGTCCAAGGATGAAATTATTATCGTAAATCTTTCTGGACGTGGCGATAAAGATGTTGAATCCATTATGAGCTATCTCGGCATGGGGAGGGAATAAACGATGAACCGTATTGATAGTCGATTTGCCGAGCTCAAAGAGCGCGGGGAAACAGCGATGATTCCTTTCTTGACCATCGGAGATCCTTCCCTTGAAGCATCCCTTGAGCTTATTCTGGAAATGGAACGCGCAGGTGCCGACTTGATCGAGCTAGGTGTTCCCTATTCCGACCCTTTAGCCGACGGTCCTGTGATTCAACGTTCCTCTGAACGTGCTTTACAGCGCAAAATTTCAATCTTTGATGTGATGGATGTCGCTCGTCAGGCTAGAAGCAGAGGTTCTAAGCTGCCTTTCATTCTTTTTACTTACTATAATCCAGTTTTACAAATTGGACTGGATCGCATTTTCAAAGCGATGCAGGAGAATGAAATCAGCGGCATTATCATTCCCGATCTTCCGTTGGAAGAAGACAGTGAGACAAGAGCGATTGCTGAAGCTAATGGGATTCATCTTATTCCGTTGGTTGCGCCAACATCCAATGAGCGCGTTAAACGAATTGCAGCAGGAGCTCGTGGATTCGTCTACTGTGTATCATCACTAGGTGTAACAGGAGAGCGTGCCGAATTCTTTGGTGGCATTGAGGATTTCCTTGCAACGGTACGGGAAGCTGCTAATGTTCCGATTGTCGTCGGCTTCGGTATTTCGAATCGCGAACAGGTTAAGCGCTTTGAAAAGCTTTGTGATGGAGTTGTTGTAGGAAGTGCCATCGTACGAACAATTGAGAACGTACTGCCTCATCTAGAGAACGATGCTGCTCACCCGGAAGGACTCTTGCAAATTCGTAACTTTGTGGGACAATTAAAACGTTCGGATAACTAATTGACGAGGTGACTATCATGAAACCGAAACAAACGATTGTACATTTACCTGTCTATCAACCAGGAAAACCTATTGAAGAAGTGAAACGTGAGCTAGGTTTGACAGAAGTGATTAAGCTGGCATCTAACGAGAACCCTTTCGGCTCCTCCCCTAAAGTAAAAGCTGCGATAGAAGCGGAATTATCCAACATCAGTTTGTATCCTGATGGGGGCGCTGTGCAATTGACAGAAGCTGTAGCTGAATCCCTTGGTGTTGCAACGAATCAGCTTATTTTTGGCGCAGGATCCGATGAAGTCATTCTGATGCTGGCGCGGGCTTTCCTTGTTCCAGGTGACGAATCCGTTATGGCTACACATACGTTCCCCCAGTACAAGCATAACTGTGAAATCGAAGGGGCTGTGTCCATTGAGGTACCTTTGAAAGAAGGAACACATGATTTGGATGGCATGCTTGCTGCGATTACGGAACGTACGAAAATCGTTTGGATTTGTAATCCGAACAATCCGACAGGAACGATGAATACCGATGCGGAGATTAAGGCGTTTTTGTCCAAAGTTCCAGATCATGTTTTAATTGTTCTTGATGAAGCTTACTGCGAATACAACACGACGGGGGAATTCCCGGATAGTATAGAACTAATTGGTCAATACCGCAATGTCATAGCATTGCGTACTTTTTCAAAAATTTATGGGTTGGCATCTCTTCGAATTGGTTATGGGATCGGGCATCCCGATGTTATTCGGTCAATTAATCAAGTGCGAGAACCTTTTAACACAACTAGATTTGCGCAAGCTGCTGCGCTTGCCGCAATTAAAGATCAAGATTTTATCCAAAGCTGCCGAGAAGCGAACACGGCTGGCTTACAATACTTAACAGAAGAATTTGGCAAGCTGGGTCTACAGGCATTTCCGGCACATGGTAACTTCATCATGGTCAATGTTGGTCGACCTGCAGCAGATGTATTTAATGGTTTGCTGCGCCAAGGAATTATTATTCGTGGAGGTCATATGTTGGGCTTCCCAACGTCACTTCGGGTTACAATTGGCTCACGCGAACAGAATGAGAAATTCATTACCGCTCTAACACAAGTGCTTGCTGAGGTTGCTGTTCAGGCCTAATTTAAATCATAAAGGTTGATTTCATGACGAAAATTGCGATATTCGGTGTAGGGCTGATCGGTGGATCACTCGCCTTATGCTATAAAGGAAAACCTGGATTTACAGTCGTTGGTCACTCACCGAATCCGAAGTCAGTTGAAAAGCTGCTAAAACGGAATGTTGTCGATACGGCAACAACTAATATGGCTGAAGCTGTTGAAGGAGCGGACTACATTTTTCTATGCGTGCCAGTTGGTATGTTAGAGGAATATGTCCAGCAGCTAGTACAGCTCCCTCTCAAAGACGGTTGTATTATCACAGATGTCGGCAGTACCAAAGCTTCAATCACCGAGAGTGCAGCATCCTTTGTCAAGGAAAACGTCTACTTTATCGGCGGTCATCCAATGGCAGGCTCCGAACGGCATGGGGTGGAGGCAGCTTCCTCGCATCTTTTTGAAAATGCGTTCTATGTTCTGACACCTGCAGAGGGTACACCACAATCTGAGGTTGATCGTCTAACGGAGCTGCTCAAGAAAACGAAGGCTCAAATTGTTCAAGTAGGCGCCCGTGAACATGATGACATCGTAGGAGCGATCAGCCATTTACCGCATATTATCGCGGTTGCATTGGTTAACCAAGTAAGAGGTTATAACGAAACGAATCCGTTGTATCAAAATCTGGCCGCTGGCGGCTTCAGGGATATCACACGTATCGCATCCAGTGAACCGATGATTTGGCGCGATATTCTTGTTAACAACAAAGACGTGCTGCTTAAACTGCTCAAGGATTGGAATCTAGAAATGTCGCGCTTTATTAAGTTGCTGGAGCAAAGTGACGGCGAAGGGATTGCGGAACAATTCCGTATTGCTGGCGAGTTCCGCAGTCAATTGCCTGAACGCAGAAAAGGGATGATTACGTCCTTATTCGATATTTATGTTGACATTCCCGATCATCCTGGTATCATTGGTCAAATTACAACCTTACTCGGCAATGCTAGAATAAATTTAAGCAACATTCAAATTATTGAAAGCCGTGAAGATGTTCCAGGTATACTGCGTCTTTCTTTTCGAAATCAGGAAGACGCCGACCGGGCATCTGAGCTGCTCAGTGGGCCATACACAGTGCATGTATAACGCTCATCGTCGCATGATAAATAAGCTGTTTTCTTTCCTTTTTTGGACAATTCGAAAAGAGGGAAGGGATCAGCTTATTTTATTTTTGTTAATAGATTCTCAAGGAAAAAGCTTCGTGATATAATGACATCTGTTCATATATATATTACATATTATATTGTGGGGCGAACGTGATGAAGATCCAATCGGTAGGGATAAGTATGCTTATTTTGTTAATCGCTTTCATGAATTTTTTACCTTCCCTTGTGCGTGCCAATGATGTCATTTATTCAAACGAAGTTGTCGTACTGGTATATCACCATATCGATGATCAAGTACAGGGCTCTGTGACGATTTCGACAAAGCTTTTCGAAAAGCAGTTGGAAGCTATGCAGCGGAAAGGCTATCATTTCATTAGCATGGATGAGTTTAAAAGCTTCAAGTCAGAGGGAACGGCAATACATGAAAATGCGATACTTGTAACGTTTGATGATGGTTACAAAAGCTTCTATACCAATGCTTTTCCGATACTCAAAAAAATGCGAATACCAGCTGTGAACTTCGTTATTACCAAAGATCTGGACAACCCGGCAGGAACACTTTTACCTTCCTTGTCTAGAGAAGAGATTAGGAAAATGAGAAAAGAGTACGCTGGTATCGATTTTCAATGTCATTCAGATGGGCTGCATGCGATGAGCAATGGGAAGCCGTTGTTGACCAACAAAATAACACAAAACGGTGTAACGGAAACAGACGATGAATTCAAAGTAAGAGTTCTGAACGATAGCCGTACGGGTCTTTCTAAGCTGATTGAATTGAATGGCTCAAAGACCGTCGATTCCTATGCATACCCTTTCGGAAGCTATGATGATCAAACGATTACGTATCTGCAGGAAGTCGGCGTTAAGTTTGCCTTTACGACTAAATCAGGTATAACTACGAAGGAAACGGATCCTATGCAAATCCCACGGATCAATGCAGGCAGTCCATTCATTCGAGCACATTCCATCAATAATTTGATTAAACAAGCAAAAAGGCATCAAATACATCCTATTCAATCTTAAAATAATCAGTTAGTAAACGTTTTCAAAATATGTATTGACAGAATGAAACCGTATACATATAATAAAAGTACAGTATGGTTTCTCTCCACTCCTATCCGATAATCGCACCATAAGTGCAACCGCCGATTCGGCGGTTTTTTTTTGTGCTTATGTACCATATTTTTCTGATTTTATTATATAATGGGAAGGACAGTCTGTTGTTTGCATCAGACACGCAGCAAATTGAACTTTATCCAACAATTTGTCGAATCTAGCAGGAATTTCGCGATGAATCAAGAAGGTTTTATAGGCTCGTATTTTATTTAAACGTAAATTCATAATTCTTTTACAAATAACCGCAACTTTTCACTCCTGCCGCAGTACAACATGTATGAGCAGTTGGAGTGGTACCCCGGATCGCTAGGAGGGCCGCCACGTAATGACCGATTCCCAATTGATCAGAGAAATCAAGGATGGAAATGTTCAACTTTATAATGAACTTATGCGTCGTTACGAGCGTAAAATCCTTGCATTTATATTTCATATGTTAAAGAATACGCAGATGGAAGCCATTGCTGAAGATCTGTGTAACGAGACTTTTTACAAAGCGTATCGCAGTTTGCATTCTTTCCGTGAAATCGAGGCATCCTTTTCAACTTGGTTGTACACTATTGCCCGTAATACGGTTCTGAGTGAGCTGCGCAAAAATAAAAGTGTTCAAGTCTCGCTGGAACAAAGTGGACTGACGCCACATGCATCCTTTGATGCCATGCCAGAGCAAGCTATGCTGCGTAATGAGAAAGTGACTATGGTTCGCGAAGCTATTAATAGTTTACCAGAGAAACAACGGTCGGCTTTGATACTTAGAGAGTACGATCAGATGGATTATCAGGAAATCGCGAACATCTTAGGCCAAACGGTAAGCTCGGTAAAGTCACTCTTGTTTAGAGCAAGGGCATCCGTTAAATTACAACTGGATCCTTATTTCGTTGAACCGATATTCGAAGAATCGAAGGGATGAAAGAGCATGAAGTGTAGTGAGATCCAGGAATTATTTGGAGTATATTGGGATTTGCCGAATGATGACCTGCGTCGTGCCGCGGTGGATGAGCATATAACGACTTGTGCCGAATGTGCAGAAGAATTTCAAATATGGGAAGAAAGTACGGTCCTCATTCGTACTGCGGCGATCGAGAGTGAGCTGCCTGATTACGAGCCAATGGTTTCCGGCAAGGTTATGAATCGAATTTATGAAGATGAGTCATGGCGAATTCCAGTTTCTGAACGTATGTATGCAATCTCTTACACGCTTAGACGGAATCTTACTGCTGTTATTGCTTTTTGTTTAGCCTTATTCGTATTCAGCTTCTTATTTGCAATTGTGTACGATGGTACGCCGCAATCCTCAATAGCAACTGCGGATAATTCCTTGTTTGATCTCCAAGCGCCTCAAGCCTTGAAGACCACAGGAGCTGAATCGATGAATGGCCATAAGATGGGAGACGCGGTAGCGAGCCTGAATCCTAGTTTCATGGAACCTTTACGCTTCCACGTTGGACCTATTCACTCTTATCCGCATTACTTACTGGTCGTTTCGATACTAGGTCTAATTGCTACAATCATTATTATGAATTGGTTATCACGAACAAAAGCATAATGCTCCTGTAGGAGCATTTTTTATTTTATAGAGATGGTGGAGGGGCAAGCAAATGACAACAATCGGATTCATACGACATGGGAGTACAGAGTGGAATCGTCTTGGAAAGCTGCAGGGGCAGCTGGATACGGAATTAACCGGGGAAGGCAGAGAGCAAGCACGGTTACTTGGACTAAGATTAGCACAAGAAACCTGGGATGGCATTATAAGCAGTGACCTGATGAGAGCAAGAGAAACTGCACAAATTGTTTCGGACCTATCTGGGATACCCATTATACGCACGGACAAGAGGCTAAGAGAGCGTAAATATGGACAGGTAGAAGGAACTACCGTTGCGGAAAGAGAAGAGCGCTGGGGGCCCGATTGGAAGCTTCAGGAACTAGGTCAAGAGTCGGATGATGATCTATGGAAACGATGGACAGAGCTAGAAGAAGATTTGATTCAGGCATATCCGAATGGGAAAATATTATTAATTTCTCATGGTGGTTTTATCGTGCAGATTCTTAGGGTTCTTCGCATGGATAGTGAAGATTTTCTACAGAATACATCTCTGACCATTCTACTTCGCCAAGAAGAAGGCTGGGAGCTTCAATTATATAACTGTTTAACTCACTTACAATCTATAACTGAATAATGACTATAAAGTAAAACATGACTTTTTTGAAAGAGTCATGTTTTTTTATTTCGATTGGAATATTTTCGGTGAAAAATCCCATAATGGTTACTAGAAACCTCGGAGCTGAAAGCTTCGCTAAATGGGGGATGTAGGATGGAAATGAACCTAGCGGATATGCTCAGTTATGCCGATATCCATGAATTAGGCCGAATTGCTCATACCTACGAGTGTGAGTGCAATGGTCATTCGAAGAATGAATTGATTCAATCGATTTTGAGCACGGCGCTGCGCAGAGAGATTTTCGAGAAGCATATACAAGGCTTAACCTTGGAGGATATTCGTTTTTTGAATTCGCTGCTTTTCGATCCTCGCAATGCTTTCAGTATTGAAGAACTTGTCGCTAGAGTTCAACAATCACGATTTCAGAAGGAGGATTCAGAGGAATGGAATCCCCGGGATATGATCATTAAATTCAAGAAACTTGGATGGTTGTTTAACGGCTATTCCCAGCAAACGAAGTTTTTATTTCATGTCCCGCAAGATCTGAAGCGTAGATTTAGTGATGTTCTAACCGGTCAGTTCAAACAAAACCTGAAAACAACAGATGAACCCCATGTATATCGTGATGAGCAATTACTTATCGTCGATGACATCTACCATTTCTTGACGTTCATCTCTCAAGAGCAGGAAATACCACTCACAGTGGAAGGTTCTATGTACAAAAGACAGCTTCAACAAATTCTCAATCGATTATCAGTTCAAGAAGAGATGGTACCCAAAGGGACATGGCGATTCGGTTATGGCCGTATGTTTAAGGAGTACCCGAACCGGTTTTCTTTCATCTATGATTATTGCTATTACAGGCAACTCATTAGTGAGCATTCACAAACACTTCGATTAACAGAAGAGGGAAAAGCGCGGTTGGTAGAAGGCAAGAAAGAAAATATAGCAGAAGTGTATAAGTTCTGGCTGCGGCTTTATAAAAATCCGATTCCGAATGTCCAAAGCATAGTGGCATGGATTGATCGTTTAGGTGGGCAATGGGTGACCATGGCATCACTAGGAGAAGTGCTTTGTAAACTTGTTAAACCTTTCTATTATGATAGTTCTGAATCGATCGTGGAACAACGTATTCTACAAATGATGATGCATTTGGGCCTAATTCGGATCGGGGAAGATCAGGAGAATGGAACTGTAATTCAAGTCACCAAGCTCGGAACGAAAGTGATTCAAGGAACATTTGTAGCTGAAGAAGATAAAGTCGTCCTCTTTCTGGATAAAGAAAGCAAACGGTTCAAAGAAGACGTCAAGTAGATAGGTAAAGACACATTCCTATTGAATCGGGCGATTGAAGGAAGCGCTAATGTACCGAGTGAATATGATGGAGTAGGGGCATACACAAGGGGTTGGCATACACCAAGAAACAGACTTACATGTTTTTGCGAAAAAGAAGCTCCTGACAAACCGCGGACAACATTTGGAGGTAGGTCTCATGGGAAAAATGAATGTATCTAACGATGCGCTGCTGGCACTTTTCGCGGAAATGGTTTGGGATAATGCCATACGCAAATATAAAGAAGAAAATCTCTATAAAGAGATTGACCGCGCTTTAGCCAAAGGAGATCAAACTACGTTCCTAGCTCTAACATCTGAGCTTAAAACCTTACAATCTTTGGGTTAATTCCTTATTTGGTGGCGGCCATAAACACGTAACAGAAGGGCATGTGAATCTTATTCACGTGTCTTTTTTTGCTGAATTCGGGTGAAAAAAGAACTAATTCGGCGATCCACGCGTCCATTTAAAGAGCATTATATCCAAACATAAGGAGACAACGAATGAAAAAAATGATAAAAAACTCCCGTTTTCGAAAAGTAATGACATCCGTTCTTTTAATCACAGGTCTAATTGTAGGAGCTGCGTCAGTGTATGCATCTTTTCTATATAACAAGTTGAATCAGACGCTGGATCATATTGCTGCGCCTGAAGTCACTACAGTATCAAATTTAAATGAAGAAAGCGTTGTACCTGTTACGCAAGCAACTAATCCCATAGAAAAGCCGCTAACATTCCTTCTAACGGCAATAGATGAACGAGAAGGTAATGAGGGATCGCTGAATACGGATGTCATGATGCTGTTCCGAATTGATCCGAAAACGCATCAAGGTACGGTGGTATCCATTCCAAGGGATCTGGAGATTGAAGCAGATAAGTCAGGATTAAACGGATCTCATAAAGCAAATTATTTCTATGCTTATTATTACAATAAAAATAAAGACACGGCCCTTCATGAAACCAAAAGACTGTTCAGTGATGTTTATCAAGTCCCAATTGATTATATGGCCGTTATTAATTTTGAAGGCTTTCGGAAGCTCATCGATCAATTAGGGGGAATGACCGTCGAAGTTGATATGGATATGCGCTATCAGGATGAAAGTGACGGCACGGATATTCATCTGAATAAAGGAAAACAGCAGTTAAATGGCAAACAAGTGTTAGATTTTATCCGTTACCGTAAATCCAATTTAGGCACTGCAGAATCCTCTGATATGGAGCGGAATCAAAGAGAACAGCTAGTGCTTAATCAGTTACTCGATCAATTAACTACATTGAATGGTTTGACCGCTTGGGGAGGTGTGCTTGATATCATTGGAGGATCCATTAAAACGGATATTCCAGCCGATCAGCTTCGTACATTGACGAAATCCTACCGTGACTTGAAACCTGCAACCGTTCGCTACATCCAATTAAAAGGCGAATGGGAGAGCCCTTATCTGGTTGTGAAGCAGCAAGATCTGGAGGAAGCGCTTGGAGCGCTGCGTGGTCAACAATCGGGTGAGCAGATTGACAGTCAGATAAGGACGGATTAAAGTACAAGATGAGATTCATGACATTACATAGCTAGCCTACATTTGGCAAACAATAGGGGAGGACGAGTCGTTGAAGTTTAATGATATATCAGCACAGGATTGGCCAGAATTGAAACCTTATTTGGACACCTGTTTACTTCCATTGACGGGGTTGACTGGGTTTGAAGATCCGGCACAAGTGACAATCGCGTTAGAACAGCTTCGAGATGCACTGGAAACGATTGAAATTCCTTATAAGGGCAGAGTAGTAACCTATCCAGCGCTTCACTACATAACGGGTACGGATATGAAAGAACAGTTGAATGCCATCTCACTTCATTTAAAAAGAATGGGGTTCCGCTATGTAATCGGTCTTACCATACATACAGAAGCAGCTCTTTGGAAAGCAGAGCAAACAGATTTGCTGATTATTGTCGATATGAAGCAGTGGACAAGTCAATCGGAACTAATTAAATCAAGTATTTCCAAACAAGTACAAGAACTATGGCAGCAGAACGATTAACTTTAAACGGATAAGCGTATTAATGGAAAAAAAGTTGTGCAGGATAAGGGGAGAAATTAATTTCTATAGCTTCCAAAAAGTTGTGACAATTTCGTTAAAATTTATCTAATGGCCCAGATTTCAAGTGACCAAAAGGAGTTATGGATTCTTGACGACCTAGTAGACGTAGGCTATTATTAGTAATGTCCTAGTTATGTAGTGTAATGTCGAACGACACGTGATAGAGGTAACTGACGTCCGAGAGGGTTCGGACATCGGCCAATGTAGGAGGGTAGACCTGAGAATGAGTGATCATAACAATCACAAAGAAGAGCAGCATGGGAAGAAGCCCGGGACCAAACGCGAAATGTCTCGTCGACAATTTCTTTCTTATACCCTTGGTGGCGCTGGAGGATTCATGGCAGCCGGTATGATGATACCGATGATACGGTTTGCTGTAGATCCTGTCCTTCAAAAGAAGAAAGCATCAGATTGGGTAAAAGTTGTCGAGGAAAGTAAAATTTCAAATGTTCCACAATCGTTTACGTTTCAAGTTCATCAGGTAGATGGCTGGTATGAAAGTGATGTTGAACTGCTTGCTTGGATTTCCAAAGACAGCAAAGGTAATATTCTGGCGCTGAATCCAACTTGTAAACATCTTGGCTGTACGGTGAACTGGAACGATAACCCTGCTTACAAAGATCAGTACTATTGTCCTTGTCATGGTGCGCACTATACGCCTGAAGGTAAGAATCTTGCCGTAGCACCTAAGCCTTTGGATGAGTACACAACCAAAGTAGAGAATGGTTTCGTTTACGTGGGACAACTGCATGCTAACACAAGAGTATAAGGAGGCGTCACGATCAGATGTTTAAAAACGTATACAACTGGATTGACGAACGTCTTGATATTACGCCTATGTGGAGGGATGTAGCAGATCACGAGGTTCCAGAACACGTTAACCCTGCTCATCATTTTTCCGCTTTCGTTTATTGCTTCGGCGGATTGACGTTTTTCATCACAGTTATCCAAATTTTGTCAGGAATGTTTTTAACCATGTACTACACTCCTGATATCATAAACGCGTATGCCAGCGTTGATTACTTACAACATAAAGTAGCTTTCGGTGTTATCGTTAGAGGTATGCACCACTGGGGAGCTAGTTTAGTTATCGTAATGATGTTCTTACATACCCTGCGCGTGTTCTTCACAGGTTCTTATAAAGCACCACGTGAAATGAACTGGGTGGTAGGCATGCTCATTTTCTTCGTTATGTTAGGTCTTGGTTTTACAGGATACCTGCTTCCATGGGATAACAAAGCGTACTTTGCTACGCAAGTAGGTATGAAGATTGCAGCGGAAGTACCTTTCGCAGGACCTTACATCGAAACATTACTACAAGGTGGAGAAATTGTTGGCGCACAAACGTTAACTCGTTTCTTTGCTATTCATGTGTTCTTCCTGCCTGGCGTTCTGCTCGCTTTGCTTGCCGGACACTTCTTCATGATTCGCAAACAAGGTATTTCCGGACCGCTATAAATTAGGGAGGGGCGAATAGCGTGGCGCATGGTCATAAGTCTGACGAAAAAATCGTTTACGTAGGGGATTCCCGCGTAGTTAAGAAAACACAAGAGCAACGACTGATTCCTAAAGATTATTCTGCTTATCCGGGAAAATCGGAAGCATTCGTACCTAACTTCTTGTTGAAAGAATGGATGGTTGGTGTTGTCGTATTGGTCGGTATGCTAGTACTGGTCATGACCGAACCAGCTCCGTTAGGTTATCCTGCGGATCCTAAGAACACTGCTTTCATTCCGATGCCGGATTGGTACTTCTTATTCATGTATCAATTATTAAAATATCCATATACATCTGGTGATTATGTTGTTCTGGGAGCCGTTGTTGTACCTGGTTTACTGTTCGGGGGCCTGCTTCTTGCTCCGTTCTTGGACACAGGTAAAGAGCGTCGCTTCTACAGAAGACCAATCGCTTCAAGCTTGATGATTTTGTCTCTAATCGCTTGTACGTATTTGACGTATACTTCTTGGTCTCATTACCAAGTAGAATTGAAAGAGAAAAACATCATTCCTGAGCACATTAAGCGTGAGGAAGAAATGCACGCGAACAAAGGTGCTGCTGCTGGTGGCGGTGGTGCGAAGGAAACGAAGAAATCTGCAGCAATCGTTGCAGCAGATGATCCTGGTGCAGAACTGTACAAGAAAGCAACATGCTTATCTTGCCACGGTGCTGGACTTAAAGGGATGCCGGCTTCTGGCGTACCAGCCTTGCTAGGTATTGGTGATAAGATGTCCCAAGATGAGATTCTTGGCGTTATCAAAAATGGTAAAGGCAACATGGGTAAACAATATCAAGGTAACATTGATAAAGGCTTAAGCGATGCTGATATTAATAAACTTGCTGAATGGTTATCCAAACAAAAAGCTCAATAAACAAGGAAACCTGATCGCGAGAGCGGTCAGGTTTTTTTAGATAAGTTCGCACAAGAGGAGGAGCTTACTTGCAGCAAGGTTTGTCCGTTTCCTATTTTTGGAGCAAGGATTTTCTGCTCAGCAAAAAGATGTTGTGGGCGTTTTTCATTTCAAACCTTTTAGGAACCGTTTATGGCTATGAGTGGTACTGGGCACAAATGGTCGATACGATTGCTAACTATCCGGTTTGGTACGTATATTTTGTTCCGGACAGCCCAACAGCCAGCTTGTTCTTCACTCTATCAATCGGATTCCTGCTTATGGACCGTTCTTTGGATCGGCAACCGAATAAGCTTTATCGTGCTATTCGCGGATTTGTTGAAGCATTCGCATTGATTACCTCATTTAAATATGGAATCTGGGCGGTTGCCATGATATGGACAGGTGCGTGGCAGGGTGTTCCAGTCGGCTGGGATGGTTGGATGCTGACAGGCTCCCATCTGGCAATGGCTGTGGAAGCACTGCTATTTGTTCGATGGTATAGGTACAGGCTAACGGCTATTATCATTGTCGCCATCTGGACATTTTGGAACGATTTCATGGATTATGAAAGAGGGATTTTTCCACGTTTACCTCGAGAACTTCATAACAATCTACTTACGATAGAATGGTTCACAGTAGGGTTAAGTATGACTGGTATATTGATTGCGGTCATATGCCTGCTTATCCGTAAGAAAAGAAGTACATAACCGCATAGCAGCTGGTCTAAATTGGGACAAACCTCCATATGATGATGGTGAAGGAGGGGATGTCCCATGTTTAATTATTCCGGTATGAAATGGTTAACGACCACACTTCTGCTGGCAGCCGTTATAAGTATAAGCTCAGCTTGTGGAGTTAGCACGAGTACAAACGGACAAGCCGCTAAGCCAATAGATCCTGAACAAGTAGAGCGGATAGCCTTTTTGAACCAAATTGCCGATGATATGTATAAACAAACCATGGATGGTCAAGTAACAGAAGCAAGAAATAAACTGATGCAAATGTCTGATCAGATTCCTAAGATTCATTTCGAGGGGATTACATCTGTTGAGGGGTTAAATGCTTTAACGGAGACGATTACGCAAGCAAAAAGGGTCTATAATGCCGCAGCCTATTCACCAGAAGAAGGGCAGATCGCCGTCGCCAAAATTCGTTTAGCCACGGATGCGCTAACACATAAGAACCAGCCCATGTGGCTGCAATACTATAAAGTGCTGCAAAATGATACAAATAGCCTGAATGAGGATGTTAAAGCGAATAAACAGAAGGAGGCGTTGGCGAATTTTGGTAAGCTCTCGCAGCATATTGCCATTATTCATCCATCTTTGCTGATTAGCCGAGATGCCGCTTCCGTCGAAAAGCTTGATTCGCTGCTTGCTTTTATCCGTACGAATTTGAATAGTCAGCCTATGTCTACTCGACAATTGGAATCAGGGCTTGACCATCTAAATCACGTTCTGGATGATTTGTTTCTGAAGAACAAGGATGCGATCGCTTTCGTGCCAATTACAGACCCTAGACAGCCAATCATCTGGTCGTTAGGTATTGGTCTCATTATTGTCAGTGTACTATCTTTCGTTGGATGGAGAATGTACCAATCAGGACGACATATCGTGCCGGTTAAGCAATCAAGAGAAAGCGAAAATAGGTGAAACATAAAAGTGGGTCAAGCAAGCTTCTACAGCTGCTGGACCCACTTTTTTGCGTTACTTTTGTTTGAATCCTTCACCAATAACATCATGCACATCACCAATAATGATGAATGCCCTAGGATCCATTGAATGAATGAGTTCACGAAGCCTTCTGGTTTCATGACGATAGACGACGCAATAAACAACTTCTTTATTATTGCCGGAGTAGGCGCCTCTAGCTGGGAATAAAGTCACTCCCCTGTCTAGTTCCGTCGTAATGGCTTGTGCTAATTGACTTGCTTGATCGCTAATAATGGTAAATGCTTTGGCCGCGTAAGCGCCCTCGGAAATATAATCGATGAGCCGAGAGCTTACGAAGACGGCAACAAGTGAATATAAGACCTTTTCTTTTGGTAAATAGATGAACGAAGAGCCAATGACGATGACGTCAATAATGAGGATGATTTGTCCAACACTCCAACCTCTCTTCTTATTGCCGATATGAGCCAAAATGTCAGAGCCACCCGTAGTGCCTCCGAAACGGAAGACAAGTCCGAGTCCAATCCCGAGTGTAATACCTGCATATAGAGTTGCTAGAAAGTAATCCTGCGTGGTGTGAAATGGGACCAGCCATTCTATTCGGATGAGCAGCTCCATGATCCATAGAAAGAAAGACAGCGAGACGACGCCGAAGATGGTGTATAGCATCTGTCCTCTGCCGAAATTTTTCCAACCGATATAAAACAATGGGATATTAATTACAAGGGTAGATATGGACGGTGGCACGTTTAGTACGTATTTAAGCAGCAATGAAACACCTGTAACCCCGCCCTCCATTAACTCATTGGAAATAACAAAATAGTGCAAACCAAACGCATAAATAGCCGTACCGATCATAATTGCAACAACATTCGTAAATCGATCAGCAAATCGTTCCTTAAATCTCATTCCTGTTCCTCCAAATACTTGATGTTATCGCCAAAAAAATTTGTCAACTTTTCTTCTATAGTTTAACATAGTAATGATAACTCGGTGAAGATGATGGAAAGAAGGGTGAACATGTCCGAACGTACACTTAAAGATATACAACAAGAGGTTGACACTTATATTTCCCAGTTTAAGGAAGGATATTTCAGTCCTTTATCAATGCTGGCAAGAATGTCAGAGGAAGTTGGTGAATTAGCCCGAGAGGTGAATCATACATACGGTGAAAAGCCCAAAAAAAGCACGGAAGAAGACAATTCAATTGAGCTTGAACTCGGTGATATTCTTTTCATAACCATTTGTTTCGCGAACTCTTTGGGCATTGATTTGACGGAAGCTCACGATAAAATCATGCACAAATTCAACACGCGGGATGCGGGGCGATGGACCAAAATTAACACCGAAACTACATAAGCTTCATAAACTATACCATCCCCAATAACGGGAGACTCGATTTCGAGTGGAGGAGGATGGGCAGATGAATGGAGAAATTCAAATACAGAAAGCGTACGAATCCATACTTGGTCATGATTTTGAAAAAGCCATTGAATGGTTTGAAAAAGCGATAGCTGAAGAACCAAACAATGCTGCCTATCACTACAAGCTATCGATTACTTTCGCAAGAAGTAACAAATTGCATAAAGCCATTGAGCATGCTTCTAGGGCATTAGAGTTGGTTAAAGATAATGAAGTTTATCGTTATCATCTGCAAGTGCTGCATGCAAGAGAATTAGTTGAAAAAGCACAAAAACAGCTAAGTGCCCAGTCAGAGCATGCGGAACGCGCGATTTTCTTACTGAAAGAAGCGATTACTCTTGATCCTCTGGCTATTGAAGCGTATCTTATTCTAGGAGAAGCATTTGCTTTTCGAAAGGATTATGGGAGAGCCTATCAAACCGTTATGGAAGCGGTTCGTTTGGAGCCTCACCATGAAATTGCGAAACAGCATGCGGCGCTCTACCAACAAAAGATGAAATTATAGGCTTGAAACATACAAAAAGGAGATAGTCTCAAACATGGATCGTAAAATTCGAGTAGCCGTTATTGGTGCAAGTGGAAGAATGGGGCGAGAGGTCGTGAAGACCGTACTCACAGAGTCCGATATGGAATTGGTGGCGGGGGTTAACCGCTCCTCTGGCCCAATTGATTTAGGAAGAATGGTTGGATTTGAAGAATGTGGGGTTACAATGAGCAATGATTTGGAGCAGGCTCTCACAGAATCCAGGCCAGACGTTTTAGTAGATTTTACAGGTCCGCAAACAGCGGTTTCACATACAAACCTGGCTATACGCCTAGGAATTCGCCCAGTAATGGGAACAACGGGATTTACGCCGCAAGCTATTGCTGAATTGGACAAGCAGTGCCAAGAAAGTGGAATTGGCGGAATCATAGCTCCGAATTTCTCAATAGGGGCTATACTTATGATGAAATTTGCTGCTCAAGCGTCTAAATACTTCCCTAATCTAGAAATCATTGAGTATCACGGGGATCAAAAGCTGGACGCTCCTTCTGGAACGGCAGTGAAAACCGCGGAACTTATCTCCGAAGTTAGAGGAGAGCTGCGTCAAGGGAATCCGAATGAAGAAGAAACAATTGAAGGTTCGCGCGGTGGGTATTACAATGGATTTAGAATACATAGTGTTCGACTGCCTGGAATCTTTGCTCAGCAGGAAGTTGTTATGGCGGAGCAAGGCCAAGCGCTCAAAATTAGACATGATTCCTATGATCGTGCAGCCTATATGCCGGGCGTTGCCATTGCAGTACGTAAAGTGATGACATATAGCGGAATGATTTATGGATTCGAGCATTTTATAGATTAAAGAGCCCTAGGGGAGTGGAAGACAAGATGTTAAAGATAGCGTTAATTGCCCATGATCGTAAGAAAGATGAAATGGTGAACTTCGTTATAGCGTATGAACATGTATTCGAGGGTCATAAGTTATATGGAACAGGGACGACAGCACAGCGGATTATGGATGGCACCAAATTAGACGTACATCGATTTATGTCAGGTCCACTTGGGGGAGACCAGCAAATTGGCGCATTGGTAGCACAAAATGAGATGGATTTTATTATTTTCCTTCGAGATCCATTAATGGCTCAACCACATGAACCCGACATTATTGCTCTGCTGCGTCTATGTGACGTTCAGGGGATTCCTTGCGCTACGAATGTAGCAACAGCCGAACTACTCGTCAGAGCGCTTGATCGCGGTGATTTCGGTTGGAGAGAGTTAGTACATAAATATAAGCCAGGTATTGAATAAGATGAGCGAATCTCTTGATATTCTTATATTTGGCGCGCATGCAGATGATGCTGAGATTGGCATGGGGGCCACGATTGCCAAACATACCAAGCGTGGGCTTAAGGTTGGACTTTGTGATTTAACCTATGCCGAAATGTCCTCTAATGGCACAGTGGAAACAAGGATCGAGGAGGCTGAACAAGCTGCGAGTATTCTTGGCGTGAAAGTTCGTACGAATCTGGGACTACCGGATCGAGGGTTATTTGCTACACAGGCAAATATTGAGCGTATTACGCAAGAAATCCGTAAATTTAAGCCGAGAATCGTATTTGCACCCTACTGGCAGGATCGGCATCCAGACCATGTAGCCTGTTCGGGCTTGGTTCAGGAAGCTGTTTTTAACGCTAAGCTTCGCAAGTATCTGCTTGATTCTGAGCCCGTGAACGTGGAACAGATGTACTTTTATTTTATAAATGACGTTTACGAAGCTGATCTCATGGTGGATGTAACCGATTGTTATGATGAAAAAATTGCAGCACTGAGCGCTTATCGCTCACAATTTATAACGGGTCAAGGTACGGTAGCCACGCCTTTAAATCAAGGCTATATCGAACGAGTTGAAGCTAGAGATCGCATATTAGGTCAAAAGCGCATGTTAAGTTATGCAGAAGGTTTCGTATCTAAGCTGCCCTTGGTGGTAGATCAATTCGTTTGATCGGAAAAGAGGTGCATGATGAAAGATAAACTTAAGATTGGAATTACCTGCTACCCGACTTTAGGTGGTTCAGGTGTTGTTGCTACTGAACTTGGCAAGCTGCTTGCCGAAAAAGGACACGAGGTTCATTTTATTACACACAGTATGCCTTTTCGTTTGGGTAAATTTCATAAAAATATTTTTTATCATGAAGTGGAAGTCAGTCAATATTATGTCTTTCGTTATCCGCCTTATGACCTTTCTCTTGCCAGTAAATTAGCGCAAGTCGCCAAGATGGAAGAGTTAGATTTACTACATGTTCATTATGCCATTCCTCATGCCGTCTGTGCACTTCTGGCGAAACAGATGGTTGGCAGTAAGCTGAAGGTTGTTACGACACTTCATGGAACGGATATAACTGTTCTGGGACAGGATCAATCGATATCTGACTTAATTCGCTATGCTATTAATGAAAGCGATGCGGTAACAGCGGTTTCGAAAGATTTAATTAAAGAAACAAGAGAATTATTGGACATCGACCGTGACATCGATCTAACTTACAATTTCGTCGATAAACGGGTGTATTATCCTCGTGATATTACGAAGCTTAGAGGCGAGTTTGCTCGGCCGGAAGAGAAGATTCTTATTCATATTTCTAATTTCAGACCTGTCAAACGTGTGCAGGATGTTATTGATATTTTTGCAAAAGTTAGCAAGCAGATTCCGTCACGTCTTTTGTTCGTGGGAGAAGGTCCTGATTTATCCAAAATGATTTCTAAGGTAAAGGAACTTGGCCTCACAGATAAGGTAACGTTCTGTGGTAAACAGGATGATGTAGCACAGGTGATTTCCCTTGCTGACGTGATGCTGCTTCCTTCGGAAAAAGAGAGCTTCGGTCTGGTGGCCTTAGAAGCGATGGCATGCGGGGTGCCGACGATCGGCTCCAATGCCGGCGGGATTCCCGAGCTCATTACGCACGGTGAAACGGGCTATTTAGCAGATGTTGGGGATACTGATAAAATGGCCGAACATGTCGTAAACTTGCTTAGTAATCAAGTATTGTACGAACAAGTGGCACAGAATTGTTTGACGCGTGCTCGGCATACATTTTGTAATGATATAACTACGGTTCAATATGAGGAAATTTATTATCGCGTGCTGGGAAGAGAGCTTCCAGAATCTCATCGCATTACAGCTTCGTCCTGTCAATAAGAGGATGTTAGCAGGTTAGGAGTACCATGTCGGATGTTGTTAAAATAAAAGTAATAGATCGTGGAGCTTCCTTAGTTCTCTCTAAGCTTACAGAAGCTGGGTATGAGGCTTATCTTGTAGGTGGTTGTGTTCGTGATGCTGTGCTAGGCCGACCGATCAAGGATATCGACATTGCGACGTCTGCATTGCCGGAGCAGGTGATGTCCTGCTTCCCGCGGACGGCGCCGACAGGGCTGCAGCACGGCACCGTAACCGTCATCCTGGCACAGGGAACCTATGAGGTGACGACGTTCCGCAAAGAAACGGAATACGAGGGCTTTCGCCGTCCGGCTTCCGTCGAATACATTTCGGATTTGACGGAGGATTTGAAGCGGCGCGATTTTACGATGAACGCTATGGCGATGGACGCGGCGGGCGTTGTGTTGGATCCTTTTGCAGGGCAAAAGGATCTTGTGGACGGGATGCTCCGCTGCGTTGGGGCTGCTGAGGAGCGTTTTGGAGAAGATGCGCTGCGCATGCTTCGCTGTGTTCGTTTTGCCTCGACCTATGGACTGGAGGTCGAGTCGAGTACGTGGCAAGCGCTGCTTGCGCAAGCTCCGCTGCTGCGCCACATTGCAATGGAGCGCGTGCGCAGCGAGCTGCAGCGCATGGTCGAAGGGCCAGCCCCGGCGCGGGCTGTGCGGTTACTGTTGGCGAGCCGCCTCACGGCTTACCTCAAAAAGCAGCTGCCGCTGCCTTTTGAGCGCTGGCTCGCGTGGGATGACGCGCTGGACGCTGTCAGCGCGCTGGAAGGGCAGCATGACCGCTGGGTGATGCTGCTGATGCTCTTGGAGATGCCGGCGGACACGGTCCGCACGGCGCTCCAGGAGCTGACCTTCTCCCGCGCCGATTGCGAAGCGGTCGTGGCGGTGCTGGCCCTGCGCGAGGCTGTGGCCGCGCAGCTTACTGGCGGCGCCGCGCAGGAAGCCGCGTTAGTGCCGGACCCGGCTCCGCTGGAGCGGGTCTGGAAGCTTGGCGCGGTGCGCCGCGGCGAAGCAGCAGCCCGCGCTCTGCTGCGGCTGCTGCGCGTGCTGCCGCAATGCCCTGAGCAGCGCGGCGAGCTCGCGCGCTTCTTGCAAACCGCCGCGCCGGAGCTACTGCGCCGCGGGGAGGATTGGCTGAAGGAGGTTCCCTGCTTCAGCCTGAAGGAACTCGCCATATCCGGCACGGATTTGGCGGAGGAGCTTGGCCGGCAGCCGGGTCCATGGATGGGCATACTGCTGCAGCAGCTGCTCGAACGAACCGCGCTCGGAGAACTCCCGAACGAGCGAGAATCACTTTTACTTGCCGCGCGTGCTGCGAAGTAGCAGCGCAGCGCGGTTTTTTTATTATTTGAAGGAGCTACTTTACTCCTACTTACAGCTTTGTTCACATTTGAGGTGCCTTAAATCGGAATCAGACAAGCTACCAGGTCCATAGTCTCGAAAGAATTAGTACCGATTTATCCCCAAATTGTTACACGAACAACAACAATTGCAAAATGACCGGATGAATCGGTCTCAAAATAAATCCCGATAGATCGTGAGTGAAATCGTATGAACGAACGTATATTAGAGCTGTTCCAAGAGTTCCCGGAAGCTTATGTTTCCGGTGAGGAAATCAGCCGCCGACTTAACGTTAGCCGCACTGCAATCTGGAAGCATATTGAAGAGCTTCGATCGGCAGGCTATGAATTTGAAGCTGCGCCGCGTAAAGGGTACCGATTGCGGAGTAAGCCTAATTCATGGCAAGTGAACGAATTATTGAGTGGATTGAAAACCAAGGTTCTCGGTCAGAAAATCCATGTTTACGGGGAAGTCGAATCTACACAGACGATAGCACATGCTCTCATTGCATCAGGTGCTCCTGAAGGCACGATTGTGCTGGCAGAGGCACAGACAGCAGGAAGAGGCCGAATGGGGCGAACGTGGCATTCTCCGGCCGGCAAAGGGATCTGGATGAGTCTGGTGTTAAAACCGCGCATTCCGGTCTATTTCATGCCTCAATTAACGCTGCTTAGTGCGGTAGCGCTATGTCGATCCATCCAGAAGGTTTGCCAGGTAGACATCGGCATCAAGTGGCCTAATGATCTTCTAATTAAAGGCAAGAAGGTAAGCGGTATCTTACTTGAAAGCAGTGGGGAAGATGAACGGCTCAAGTATGTAGTTGCAGGAATTGGCATCAGTGTAAATTTGAAGCAGGAGGATTACCCCGAGGAACTTCGGAATATCGCGACTTCACTTGCGATTGAGTCGGGGACTGACATCCCAAGAGAAAGTTTGGTACAAGCTTTTCTTTTAGAATTTGAAGATCTCTATGCGCTTTATATGGAGAAGGGCTTCGCCCCAATCCGTTTGCTGTGGGAGGCTCTCAGTGTAACTTTGAAGCGTCCAATCCGCACGCATACCCCTGCAGGTGTCATTGAAGGTATTGCTGATTCGTTGGATGATTCCGGGGCATTAACGGTAATCACACAAGCTGGAGAGAAAATAAAGATCTATTCCGGAGATATTGAACTGAAGTAAAGGTATCAAATGGAAGCAACATTTGGTATAATAGCAAGACAAGGCGGTATCCTTAAAGGAACTGCACTTGCAGCTTGACGATTGTAGTTTGTTTACAAAGGAATAGGACTTGAAACAAGATGTTGGATTCTGCTCTGAGCCTTATGGGACCGAGACAGAGGGATCATTGGATTCTTTCTGCATGCGATCCTTTTAGCTCTTAGCTAAAAGGTTTTTTTATTTTATATGAGGAAGCTGGGATAACAATGGAACAACGTAAGGCGCTTACGACAGCTAAGATGAGAAAAATGAAGCAAGATGGCGTTCCCATTACAATGGTAACTGCTTATGATTATCCATCAGCCCGCTTAGCGGAAGAGGCTGGCATTGATGTCATCCTAGTAGGTGATTCTCTGGGGAATGTAGTACTAGGCTACGATTCAACCTTGCCTGTCACTATGGATGATATGGTTTACCAGACGCGAGCCGCGGTGCGTGGAGCTTCAAATACGTTCATTGTAGCGGATATGCCTTTCTTGACTTACCATGGCAGCTTGGACACGACATTTCGGGGAGTAGCCCGATTAATGCAAGAGGGCGGAGCAAAAGCGGTTAAGCTGGAAGGCGGAGCTGAGATTGCAGCTACTGTCAAAGCGATTACGGAAGCCGGTGTACCGGTCGTCGGACATTTGGGTTTAACTCCGCAATCCGTACATCAACTTGGTGGATTCCGCGTACAAGGACGCAGCTCCGAACAAGCGGAGAAACTGCTCAGTGATGCTAAAGCTCTTGAGAAAGCGGGAGCTTTCGCGGTGGTCTTAGAGCTGGTGACGGATGAACTGGCTGAATGGGTAACGAAGCAGCTATCGATTCCTACGATTGGAATTGGTTCTGGGATTCATTGCGATGGCCAGGTGCTTGTATATCATGATCTTCTCCAGTATGGTTCTGACAGTGCTGCCAGAAAGTTCGTAAAAGCATACGCGAATATAGGGGAAACTATTCGTGCAGGTATTGGGGAATATGTGAAAGAAGTGAAAGCACGGGCATTCCCTGCGCCAGAGCATACGTTTCATATGGACAACGATGTTGTTGAATACTTATATGGCGATAAGGAGAAGTGAGAAGCATGGAAGCGATCCAGACCATGGAAGTTATTCATTCAATTGCTGATTTGCGTTCTCGTATAAGGGACTACCGACGCAAGAACGACCAATCTGTTGGGTTTGTGCCGACAATGGGTTATTTACACGATGGCCATGCAAGTTTGCTGCGCAAAGCACGTACTCAAAGTGGACTTGTCGTGCTAAGTATATTTGTTAATCCGCTCCAGTTCGGTCCAGGTGAGGATTTCGAGCGGTATCCGCGAAATACGGAACGGGATTTGCAATTAGCGGAAGCCGCGGGCGTTGACCTAGTGTTTATGCCATCTGTGAGCGAAATGTATCCGACACCGACGCGCACTACGGTCAGTGTGACAGGTCTTACCTCCAGACTTTGCGGAGCATCGCGCCCTGGGCATTTTGATGGGGTCGCAACTGTCGTTAGCAAGTTGTTTCATATTGTACAGCCTGATCAAGCGTTTTTTGGTCTGAAGGATGCCCAACAGGTTGCTGTCATTGAGCAAATGGTGCAAGATCTCAATCTCGGCATCGAGATTGTTCCATGTCCTATTTTGCGTGAAGCAGATGGGCTGGCCATGAGCTCGCGCAATGTGTATCTTTCTGAGGAAGAGCGTAAGCATGCTTTAGTTTTGTCTCAATCCTTACAAAAAGCAAAGGCATTTGTAGAATCACATACAACTTTCACACCACAGGAGCTCGAAAGCTTGGTCAGCCAACATATTGCGACTACACCTTTAGCTCTGATTGACTATGTAGAGGTACTAGCTTATCCGACATTAGAACCTTTTGAAAATAGCCATCATACCCAATCTATTATCATTGCTTTGGCTGTCAAATTCGGCAAAACGCGTTTGATCGATAATTTAATTTTACAAGTAGGGAAGTGACTTCCATGTTTCGAACAATGATGAAAGCTAAAATACACCGGGCAACCGTTACGGAAGCGAATTTGAATTATATCGGAAGCATTACGATTGATGAAGATTTGATCGATTTGGTTGGTATGTTACCGAATGAGAAAGTGCAAATTGTGAACAACAACAATGGTGCACGTCTGGAAACGTATATAATTCCGGGACCTCGCGGCACAGGTGTGATTTGTTTAAATGGGGCTGCAGCTAGGTTGGTTCAGACCGGTGATACGGTTATTATTATTTCTTATGCAATGATGACCGATGAAGAAGCTAGGAAGCATCAACCAACGATTGCCATTATGGGCGAAAACAATAAAGTTGCGCAGCTTCTCAAAGAAGAAGAGCATTCCACCATCCTTTAAGAGGGATCACTTCCATGCATGAAATCGGCTCTGTTTACAAAGAATGAGGGTAAGCTTTCGAAGCAAAGGTGGGATGCCAAATGTTTAAGCATTTATTTTCCACAATGAACGAGGTTTTGGAAGAAATCCAAAAAGAATATCCGAATAGTGACGTGGAAAAAAAGGCGGAGCTCGACGAACAATTGCAGGTGTTGAAAACGATGAGCGATGAGTTCATCGAAGCGTGGCTGCTTTTTGAGGAGAAGTTGGGAAAGTTTTATGGGGCCGTACCGATGAGTACCCAAACCCTTCATGATGAGCTGATGGATCTAGATGTGTCCGGGAAGCAAACGGATGAATTCATGCGGGGCCAGGGATATTACAAGCTTTATATGTACGATCAAGCAATCAAAGAATTCGAAGTGTTGATTCAAAGACAACCGGACTTTTTGCTTGCTAGGGTATATTTAGCAATGGGTCATTTGCGCAAAGGGGAGTTTGGAGAAGCGTATCAACACTTCAAGTTCCTGCTGCCCTTGACCGACAATACCAAGATGAAGGCCATTTCGTATAACGCAATGGGCTGCATACAAGTACAAAATCAGAATATGGAAAAAGCCTTTGAATATTTTCAAAAAGCTTATCACACCGATCCTTCTTGCATGGAGCCGCTGATCAATTTGGACGAATCCTAATTCGGAAGCGGCTAACTGGGTATTCCCTTTTCCTAATAAGATTTGGTATGCTAGGAGAAGTGCAGGACGAAAGGATTGAAGATACACGTCATGAAATTTGCAGTTTTGGATTTTGAAACGACAGGAAGTCAGCCTGCGGATGAAATTATTCAGGTTGGACTCGTCATTATAGATCAATTTCAAATTACTCACAGGTATACTTCTCTGGTCAAACCAGGGATAAGTATACCTTCTTCGATTACAACACTTACAGGGATAACGGAAGACATGGTTGCGGATGCTCCCTCGATTGACCAAGTCATGGCGGATATGTTTCCGCTGTTGTTTGATTGTGTCCTTGTGGCGCACCATGCGGCTTTTGATTTATCCTTTTTGCAAAAAGGACTAACGAAAACGGGATACCCGCCTTTCACAGGACGTGTGCTGGATACGATGGATTTGCTACGCATCTTATTTCCATCTATTTCAAGTCTTCAACTCAGCATGGTGGCCGGCTTATTCGGCATTGATCATGAAAGGCCACACCAAGCGGATAGTGATGCGGAAGTAACAGCGGCCATATGGATTAATTGTATGGAACGGTTGCTGGGTCTGCCGCTTCTTACGGTTCAACGCTTACAACATCTTTTCGAAAACGGCAATAGCGATTTAGGATGGTTCCTCGATGAAATATGCGCATACAAAGAATCTATCACCAGCGTGGATATGGATACGAATCGATATTTCCGGCAATTTACGCTTAATGTCACAGATTGGGGCGATGAGGAGGATACGCGCAGTGACTCCGATGCGGACGGTTTAGGTTCATCTTTTACGGATTTCCATCAAGGATTGAAAACAGCTTTGCGTGAAAAATTCGAGATCTTTGAAGATCGTGAATCCCAAGAGCAGATGATCCGAGAAGTTGAAAAGTCACTCGAGCATGATCAGCATTTGATGATTGAAGCGGGAACAGGAACAGGGAAGTCCCTAGGGTATTTAATACCATCCATTTATTATGGCATCAAGTATGAGAAGAAAGTGATCATCTCTACGCACACGATTAACTTACAAGAACAGCTTCGTGAGCGGGACATTCCTCTCTTGAAGGAGATTTTCCCTATCCCTTTCAAAGCTGCTGTGCTCAAAGGGAGAAGTCATTACTTATGTCTGCGTAAATTCGAAACAAAGCTAACAACTCGTGATTACGAGAATGGCAAGGAAGATCCGATAACGGCAGCACAAATGGTTGTATGGCTAAGTGAGACGGAGCATGGAGATGAAGAGGAGCTGCATTTTGGAAATAAAGGTGCCCAGTTCTGGTATTCGGTTGCAAGTGACACAGATTCTTGTTTGAACCGCATGTGCCCTTGGTACAAAAAATGCTTCTATCATCGCGCTCGGAATGATGCCAATACGGCCGATGTGATCATCACGAACCATTCCCTCCTCTTTACGGATATGAAGGCTGAGAACCGCCTTTTACCGTCTTACAAGCACCTTGTCATTGATGAGGCTCATCACTTTGAAGAAGTGGCCAGTAAGCATCTTGGCATTGAGCTGCATTCTTCCGCATTTTATCATTCGTTGCTATGGCTGTATAAAGATAATCGCAGCGGCCAATTACCGATGCTGCGGTTTCGATTACAGAAATCGGATGAGCAGCAGGAACGCGCGGCCACTTGGAGTCAAACCATTGACGGGCTCTTCCCCAAAATTGTGAAAATCAAAGAGGATTGGGATCGACTCAGCGAAGCGCTCTATGAGCTGCTATCATCTAGGAGTGATCCTTCGCAATCAGAGAACTCACAGTACGTACTTCGGATGAAGCCCGAAACGCTTCCGACCGAATGGCGAGAGCTTCTGATCATGGAAGACAATATTTATTTGAATGCGAATGATTTACTCCGCACGCTTGATAAATTGTTAAATGAAGTGAAGGATATGCAGGAGGTTTTCGGTGTTCAAGGTTTAGTCACCGATTTGAATGGTACGGTAAAGGAACTGTACAACCATCGAGATGCCCTGCACTTTTTTATGAAAATGGCCGATGAGGGTTATGTCTACTGGATGGAAGCCGGCACCTATGCCAAATCGAAGTCACTGCAGCTTGTATCCGTGCCTACCGATGTAAGTGGGCTGCTTCAGCAGCATTTCTTTGAGACTAAGGACAGTATTATTCTGACCTCCGCGACTTTGTCTGTTAATAAATCTTTTCAATATTCAGCGGATCAATTAGGGTTAGTTATCCCTGAGGATGAACAATCGGGCAAGCTGAAAACCATTCAATTGCCATCTCCGTTTAATTACAGAGAGCAAGCTCTTGTCGTGATTCCTCGGGATTTTCCGACGATCAAAGGTGCTGGTGATCCTGTTTTTATCAACGCACTTATAGAGTCGCTTAGTGATGTTGCGCGAATTACCAAAGGGCGTATGTTGATTTTGTGCACTTCGAATCGTATGCTTAAGCAAATTTATGCCGGCATGAAGGATCTCTTAAAGCCGCATGGGATTACCGTGCTCGGGCAGGGGGTTGACAGCGGTAATCGGAGCAAACTGACCCGGATGTTCCAAGATAACAAAATGTGCGTCCTACTAGGCACCAGCTCGTTCTGGGAGGGTGTCGATATTCCAGGAGATGCGTTAAGCTGTCTTGCTATTATACGTTTGCCGTTTCAACCGCCTAATCATCCTCTTGTTGAGGCGAAATGTGAAAATATTAAAAAACGCAATGAGAATCCATTTATGAAATTTTCTGTGCCACAGGCTGTCATTCGATTTAAACAGGGCTTTGGCCGACTTGTTAGACGAGCATCCGATAAAGGTATCGTTATCATCTATGATACTCGTGTCATTGATACGTATTATGGCAAGCACTTCCTTTATTCATTGCCTGGTCCGAAGATAGAGCATATGACGACTGAGCAAATGTTACCTAGGATTGAAGAGTGGATGGGGGAGGCGTAGAGTTGAAAACACAAAAAATATCGGAAGCCGTCGTTCGGAGGCTGCCCATTTATTTACGCTTTCTGAATGAACTTGCGATGAAAAATGTATCGACGGTATCTTCGCAGGATTTGGGTCAAAAGCTTGATCTGAATCCAGCACAGATTCGCAAGGATTTGGCTTATTTTGGGGAATTCGGTAAAAAGGGAATCGGCTATGACATTGCTTACTTAATTGAGAAGATTAGACAGATCCTAAAGTTGGATCGCCATATTCAAGTAGCTCTTGTTGGGGCGGGTAACCTAGGCCGAGCTTTATGCAATTATAATACTTACTTGCGGAATGATATGAAAATTGTCGCAGTTTTTGATGCTATGCCAAGCAAAGTAGGGGAATCGATTAACAATCTAATCGTTCAGCCGATGCATGAGATGAAGCAGGTTTTATCTGAATTAGGCGTTCGCATCGGCATCATTACGGTTCCTGCGAATGAAGCTCAAAATGTAGCCAATCAATTCGTAGACTGCGGGATCGAAGCCATATTGAATTTTGCTCCCGTTATTATTAAGGTTCCTCCGGAAGTGCGTGTGCATCATGCGGATTTTACAACCGAATTGCAAAGTTTAGCGTATTATTTGGATTAGAAAAAGGCACGACCCAATTCCCTTGGGTCGTGCCTTTATTTTTTAGAAAATAAATCTGAATAGTACGAAGTAGATCGAAAATGCGAGCACGATGCTGATTGGAATCGTAATAAGCCAAGTGATCAGCATACGGCCAACGGTGCCCCATTGAACCTCATGGAAGCGCATGACACTGCCTGTCCCGATAATCGCGGAGGAAATAACATGCGTCGTAGACAATGGTTTACCCCAATGGGTAGAGAACTGAATAACGAGTGATGACGTTAAGTCCGAGGCAAAGCCATTGATGGGCTCGATTTTAACAATCTTCCCGGATACTGTTTTAATAATTCGCCATCCACCGATGGATGTTCCAAGCCCCATGGCAAGAGCGGCAGAAATTTTCACCCAAAGCGGCACATTCAGATCGGTTTGAACACCAGCAGCTACGAGACCGAAAACGATAATACCCATGGCTTTTTGTGCATCGTTTCCACCGTGGGAATAGGATAGTAATCCAGCTGATAGAATTTGCAGGGTACGGAAAATGCGATTAAGCTTCGACCTTGATCTGTTTCCGGACCATATAATGATGTATTTGATCAAAATCATAATCAAGTAACCAAGCGCGAAAGCAATAATCGGCGATAAAACCAAAATGATCATAATTTGGGTAAAACCACTCCAGTTCACCGAGTTGATGCCGGCTCCTGCGATAACTGCACCAGCTAGAGATCCTAGCAAGGTATGAGAAGATGAAGATGGAATCGCAAGATACCAAGTCAACAAGTTCCATATGATAGCAGCAAGTAAAGCAGCGATAACGACTTCAACGCCATTTTCAATTTTAGCCGGGTTGGCAATGCTTCCACCAACGGTTTTGGCGACTTCTGAGGAAACCATGGCACCAACGAAATTAAGAATAGCGGCCATGGCGATGGCTACACGTGGACTTAGCGCACGTGTGGAAATGGAAGTTGCAATCGCATTAGCCGTATCGTGAAATCCATTGATGAAATCAAAAAGTAAAGCAAGCACAACGATAACGATTAAATAAGTTAACATGATTTCCTCCTAAGAGTTTTCCATTTGGAAAACTTTCTTCGTAAACATAGGACACGAATGTGCCTTATGAATAGCGAAGTACAACGCTATCAAGGATATTGGCTACATCTTCACAAGCATCCGTTGTTTCTTCCAAACGCTCATAAATTTCTTTTAGTTTAAAATCTTCGTACACGTCTTTACGTGTAATGAAAATTTGGCGAATCCCTTCGCGCATCAAACGGTCTCCGTCATTCTCAAGGGAATTAATAGCAACCGTATGCTCGGGGATTTGCATGTATTTTTTCTTCGCCAGAAGCTTGAATGCATCCAGCATATGTTGGCAAGAGTCTACAATGACAGCCGAAAACTCTTTCATATAAGAATCTGTATGGGATACAGCAAGATAGTCGAAACGAGCAATTGTAGCTTCAATACCGTCTGTTACATCATCCACTTTGGAGGCTAGAACCATAATGTCTTCACGATCAATCGGTGTAATAAATACTTTGTTTAAACCTTTAAAAATTTCGTGAGTAATGGAATCACCTGCATGCTCTAAATCGTTAATCGCTTTTACATATTCAATAGGCGGTTTATCGCCCATCATAGCTGTGCGAAATAGTTGAGCAGTTTGCAATGCGTTTTCTGCAGCACGGATGAGAAGTTGCAAGAAATCGACTTCGTTCTTTTTCGTGAATAACGTTGTCATATAATCCTCCTATATTTTACTATATGTACTAAGTTTTGATCGAATATGTAAGATAAACAGACCAAATGGTAGAAAAAACTCACAAAGTTAAAAGTATCATAACAATTGCATCTAAAGCAACGAAAATTCCGTGACAATTTACAATTTCTTAACATCACTTGGCTTCCTTGATTTTACAAGCCCGAAGATGTAAAGTTTAAAAAGCAATATCTTTAATAGAATGAGCATAGAGAGGGATTTTTAGTATGAAAAAAACATTAATTATGAACGGTTTTTTTATCTCAAATCATGAAGCGAAATCGTCTATAAAAGGCTGTATGGTTATAGAGGGCAGCCAGATTACATACATCGGTGAGGAAATACCTGAACCTCGAGAAAATTATGACGAAATCATTGACGGCACGAACAAGCTTTATATGCCTGGTCTTGTGAATACGCATGGTCACGCAGCGATGTCGCTTTTACGCGGATACGGTGACGATCTTGCTCTCCAAATTTGGTTAGAAGAGAAAATGTGGCCGATGGAAGCCAAATTCAACGCCCAAGATGTGAAATGGGGGACGCAATTAACGATTCTAGAGATGGTTAAAGGTGGTACGACAACTTTTGTAGATATGTATGACCATATGAACGAAGTTGCTAAGGCCGTTGAAGAATCGGGTATGCGCGGTGTTCTGACCCGAGGTATTATAGGTCTTTGTCCGCCGGAAGTACAAGATGCTAAATTGAAAGAAGCCACCGAGTTCGCAAAAAACTGGCATGGCGGTGCGAATGGAAGAATCACAACAATGATGTCCCCACATGCACCCTATACATGTCCACCAGACTATATAGAACGAATTGTTCAAGTGGCCCATGATCTAAACCTGCCCATCCATACCCACATGTCGGAGACAAGTCGTGAAGTTCAAGGAAATGTTGAGCAATACGGTTTGAGACCCGTTGCACATTTAGAAAAGCATGGCGTGTTCAGCAGACCGACGCTCATCGCGCATGGTGTTCATCTCACAGATGAAGAAATCAGTATCCTTAAGCAATATGATGTTCGTATTTCCCACAACCCTGGAAGCAATCTGAAGCTTGCAAGCGGTGTTGCCCGAGTTCCTGAACTTTTACGTGCTGGCGTTAAGGTTTCGCTTGGAACGGATGGAGCGGCTTCTAATAATAACTTGGATATGTTCGAAGAAATGAGACTCGCCGCGCTGATCCACAAAGGTGTTTCTGGTGATCCTCTAGCTGTGCCTGCGGCAGAAGCACTTCGCATGGGAACAAAAATGGGTGCAGAATCCGTATGGTTAGACAATGTAGGCCTACTGCAGGCTGGCATGAAGGCAGACTTCATCGCACTGGATATCGACCAACCTCATTTCCTTCCAAAGACGGACTTCGTGTCTCATATTGTTTACTCTGCATGTGCAAAAGATGTAGTTGATGTGTGTGTTGACGGAAATTGGATTGTCCGCAAAGGTGAATGTTTAACATTGGATGAAGAAAAAATTAAACGTGAGTTTGAACAATGCTTCGATAAGCTCATTGGCTAAGTGAATCCTTGTAAGTTCGTCTGGGGAGGTGAGCGACATTCATGAATGCGAAGCGAACAAGGATCATAACATTCGGTGTATTTATCATTTTGACACTTGGTGTAGTGCTTAGCCGCTTTTATTTAAATGTTCAGAATGAGCACTGGGACGATAAGCGCAAAGCGGTAGAAACAGCGTATGAGAAAAGTATTATGACAAAAGCAACCAAGGTGGATTTCTTCTATGGAGATGAACCACTTCAAATCGTTTATGGTGAAGACAAGCTGGGTCAAGGCGTTATTGTTTGGGTTTCTGACAAAGGGATACACACCGAGATGACTGCTGAATCGTTCCCCGAAACACAAGTACGAGAAACCGTGCTTAAAAAAGCTCCAGAGATTGAAATAGAACGTGTGCTACCAGGTAAGCTTGGCAATGATTATGTCTGGGAAGTCTTCTATAAAAAGAAAGAAAACAGCGGTACCCGCTATTTCTATGATTATTACAAATTCAAGGATGGACTCTATATGGATACGTACCGACTCAGCCTGCATTAGGCTGAGTTTTGTTGTTTCCACTCATTTCATAAAGCTAATGTATGCATCGCGTGATATACTCATTGTATAGCAAATCGAAGCAATAAAATACGTATAGAAAGGGGGACGTTGACTGATGAAGCTGCGTCTCTTACCTGTCGTCATGAGTGTTATTATCTCTGCTGGAGTTTTATTCGGTGGTTGGTTCGCTTATACAAGCTTAGCTATGGAGAATCCCTTATCTGATATCATTAGCAAGGTTCCCGGTGTAACGAGCTCAACGATGAAACTGGACAATAACCAAGTTGACATAGAAGTTAGTCTAAACCCAGATGCCAATTTAAGAAATGTTGTCGAAACGATTCATAAAGAAGGTGCATCCATTATCGGAAAGCGTTCTTTGAATATAGATGTGAAGAGCAACCCGTCCGAGAAACTGGATCAGTGGTGGTCCAAAGCCTTATTCGAGGTTGCACAAGCAATGGAGACAAAGCATTATGCAGACATTCCAACTACGCTGCAGAAATATGCTGAGGGTGTTCCAACTATGAAAGTAAATAGCGAAATGGATCAAACCTATGTATATATTCGTTTGACAGATGGTGATGCTACCAAATTCATCATGCTACCTAGAACTTCCCAGATAGGAGTGTGGCCGAATGAGTAAAATATATAAAGAAATTGGGATTGGATTTATACCGGTTCTCTTGATCTTTTTAGCATTTCTAGGTGTGAATGTGATACCTATCTTGTTTGTAAGTGTATTGGGTGTTTCCTTGTTTTACATGATTAAAGGCCGCGGAGGTGCTGGTATATCTGCTGGTGGAGATCGTAAAAGCAAAAATCGTACGCCTTCGTATTTGACGTTTGACGAGATCGGCGGACAAGATCGCGCTAAGAAAGAATTGATGGAAGCTCTTGATTTTCTGATCAAGCATGAAGAAATTAAGAAATTAGGTATTCGTCCACTCAAAGGGATCTTGCTTACTGGCCCTCCTGGAACAGGGAAAACGTTAATGGCCAAAGCGGCTGCGCATTATACGAATTCAGTTTATATGGCTGCTTCAGGTAGTGAATTTGTTGAAATGTACGTCGGTGTTGGTGCAAGTCGTGTACGTGACCTTTTTAAAGAAGCTCGGACACGCGCTGTTAAAGAAGGCAAAGACAATGCGATTATTTTTATTGATGAGATTGATGTTATCGGCGGTAAACGTGATGGCGGTCAACATCGTGAGTACGATCAGACGCTGAACCAGCTATTAACTGAAATGGATGGTATTCATACGAATGATGCTCCCCGTATTTTGATCATTGCAGCAACAAACCGCAAAGAAATTCTCGACAGTGCTTTATTGCGTCCTGGACGTTTCGACCGTCATATTGAAGTGGATTTACCCGATAAGAAAGGGCGTTTATCCATTCTCGATATTCATGTAAAAAATAAACCGTTAGCTGAAGGCGTTTCTTTGGATATGATTGCTGATCAAACCTTTGGTTTCTCTGGCGCGCAGCTAGAGGGCGTTCTGAATGAGGCCGCCATTTATGCCATGCGAGAAGATAAACTGGCTATTGAACAGCACCATCTAGCTTCTGCGATTGATAAAGTGATGATGGGAGAAAGAACGGATAAAGAAACAGCGCAAGAGGAAAAAGAGCGCGTTGCTTATCACGAATTAGGACATGCGATTGTTGCTGAAATTGTTCGCCCTGGCTCAGTTTCTCAGGTTACCGTTAGTCCGCGGGGGAAAGCGCTGGGATATGTGCGTCATAATCCGCCTAAAGATCATTATTTGTACACCAAGGATTATATTGAACAACAAATTATGATTGCTCTCGGCGGCGCCGCGGCTGAAGAAATCTTCTATGGTGGACGTAGTACAGGTTCGCGTAACGATTTCGAACAGTCACTTTCCATGGTTCGTAATATGATGGATTCCGGACTTACGTCTCTTGGTATCATTGACCGTGATATGGTGACGAAGGATCAGCTCATGAAAGAGAACACGATCATTCTTGATGCGCTCATGGTTCGTACCAAAGAGTTGTTAGAGCAGCAGCGAAATGTATTCGAACATTCCTTTGCGATTCTGATGAAGGAAGAAGTTCTTTCTGGCGATACATTCCGCAAATTGTTTGATGCTTCTGTTTCGAAGAGTGCATAAGTTGACCGTTGGCCTGTGGCCAGCGGTTTTTTCGTATGTAGGATTTGGAATTGTGTCAAAGCTGAGATAATCTAGCGAATGTTTTGTGTATACTAATGAAATTAAGGAACAAAAATTGTATGATATGATTGGGTTTTCGAGTTGAGGTTGGATTGAGAATTCATTGAGGATGTTAATAAGAAGTTGGCAAGAACGCAGCGTGGGAGAAGGAGAAACATAGCATGGTATTCAAAACAATTGGTGTAATCGGTGGAGGAACGATGGGACAGGGGATTGCTGAAATGCTCGCTGCCCGTGGCTTGGACGTATTACTCGCTGAAAAAACAACCGATAAGCTGGAACGCGCAATTGAACAGATTACGGTCAGCTTAGATAAGCAATTAGAACGGTGGTCATTGACAGAAGCGGAGAAAAAGCTGATTCTAGCCAAAATCAGAAAAGCCGATTCGCTGCAAGACATGGCCGCTTGCGATATGGTTATTGAGACGATTTCGGAAGATTTGAATGCAAAAAAGCATGTATTTTTTCAATTGAATCAAATTTGTTCGCCAACTATTATTTTAGCAACGAATACATCCACCCTTAGCGTGACGGAGATTGCGGCGGTCACCACGAATCCCGAACGTGTGATTGGGCTTCATTTTTTGCATCCCGTTGCGAAAATTGATCTCGTCGAAATTATTCGAGCGATGAAAACGTCGGACGAAACCTTCAATCAAACACGCCGCTTCGTGGACGAGCTCATTTTAAAGAAAAGTATTAAGGTCACGGAGTCGCCTGGATTCATTACAACGAGGCTAATTTGCACATTGATTAATGAGGCGCTGCACACGCTGTCCGAAGGAGTTGCTTCCGCTGAGGATATCGATAACGCCATGCGGATCGGCTATGATTTCAAATATGGTCCTCTGGAAATGTGTGACCGATTCGGGTTAGATTCCGTACATGCAGCACTTGAAGGCATGTTTCGTGATTATGGGGACATGAAGTACCGTCCGTCCTTCCTTTTGAAACAAATGGTGCGAGCGGGGCATCTGGGAGTCAAAACAGGAGAAGGCTTTTTCCGTTATGACAAGGATGGTGACCGTTTGTGAATATTCTCGTTATAAATGCAGGGAGTTCTTCGCTTAAGTACCAACTATACCAAATGGAAGATGAGGCTGTACTTGCCAAAGGTAAGGTAGAGCGAATCGGGATGGAAACAGCTATATTGACGCATGAACCGACGGGAAAAGCCGAAGTTCATGAGGTTAGGGAGATTCTCGAACATACGACAGCCATTCGCAAGGTGCTTGAGTTGCTGGTGCACCCTGAACACGGCGTACTGTCGTCCACCTCAGAAATAGACGCCGTCGGCCATCGAGTCGTTCACGGCGGTGAATCTTTCAAGACCTCCGTCCTCGTTAATGACGAGGTGAAGAAGGAGATTAAGCGGCTCTTCGATTTGGCGCCGCTCCACAATCCGGCGCATATGCTCGGCATCTCAGCGGTGGAGGCGAACATGCCCGGCGTGCCGCAGGCCGTCGTCTTCGACACCGCCTTCCATCAGTCGATGCCGGCGCACGCCTACCTATACCCGGTACCGATGGCCCTGTACCGGAAGCACAAGGTGCGCCGCTATGGCTTCCACGGCACCTCGCACAACTACGTGAGCGAGCGTGCCGCAGCCTTCTTAGGCCGCCCGCTGGAGCAGCTGAAGCTCGTTACCTGTCACATCGGTAACGGAGCTTCCTGCGCCGCCGTGATGGGCGGCAAGTCCGTGGATACGAGCATGGGGATGACCCCGCTCGAAGGGCTGATGATGGGCACGCGCAGCGGCGATCTGGATCCGGCCATCGTGCCCTATGCGATGGGCAAGGAGGATTTGACGCTGGGCGAGATCAGCTCCATGCTGAATAAGCACAGCGGGCTGCAGGCGATCTCGGGGATCTCCAGCGATATGCGGGAGATCGTGGAAGCACTGGAGGCGGGCGATAAGAACGCCGCGCTGGCTTTTGAGATGTATGAGTATCGGCTGCGCAAATACATAGGCGCTTACGCCGCGGCGATGAATGGCATCGATGCGATTGTTTTTACAGCTGGCGTCGGAGAAAATTCCGAGCTGCTGCGTAAAAAGGTCTGCGAACGCCTGACATTCCTCGGTGTGGAATTCGATGAAGAAGCGAACCGCAAGGGGAGAGGTCTGGAGCGACGGATTTCGAAGCAAGGCTCGAAAGTGGAAGTGCTTGTGATCCCAACGAATGAGGAGTGGGTAATCGCTCGAGATACATTTGGCCTCATTCAGTCACAAACGGTCTGATTTGGAATGCCTAGATAGATTTTTCTCATAGAAATAGAAATAGTGTACAATAAAGAAGTGTTCAGTAGGCCGAGGCTTCGGATTTTTATTGAATATGATGACGAAGTAAGATGTTAATGAAAACTTTAAGGAGGTTCAAAAGCAGAATGAAATGTACGATAAGCGAAGTTAAACATCATGTCGGCGAGTCGGTTACCATTGGCTGTTGGCTAAACAAGAAACGTTCAAGTGGTAAAATTCAGTTTTTACAACTAAGAGACGGTTCCGGATATATACAAGGTGTCGTAGTCAAAAGTGATGTAGGAGAAGACGTCTGGGAAGCCGCTTCTAAGCTAACACAGGAAAGCTCACTTTACATAACTGGAAAAGTGAAAGAGGATACGAGGAGTAAAGGCGGCTTTGAGCTAGATGTCCTGGGCATAGAAATTATCCAAGTGACGGAAGAATATCCGATAACACCGAAAGAGCATGGCGTTGATTTCTTGATGGATAACCGCCACTTGTGGATTCGAAGTCCACGTCAGCGTGCAGTGCTCGTGATTCGGGCTCAAATTATTCAGGCCGTTCAGCAATTTTTCAATGAGCGTGGCTTCCATTTGGTCGATCCACCGATTTTAACCCCTTCCTCATGTGAAGGAACAACGAATTTATTTCACACCAAATACTTTGATGAGGATGCCTTCCTTACACAAAGCGGACAGCTCTATATGGAGGCAGCCGCGATGGCACTTGGCCGTGTGTACTCTTTCGGTCCAACATTTCGTGCAGAGAAGTCCAAGACACGCAGACACCTTATCGAGTTCTGGATGATTGAACCGGAAATGGCTTTTGTCGATCATGTCGAGAACCTGGAAGTACAGGAGCAATTCGTTTCTTATATCGTTCAAACCGTGCTCAAAAATTGTGGAGCAGAGCTGGAAACATTAGAGAGAGACACAACGAAGTTGGAGAAAATTCAAGGCAGCTTCCCACGAATTACGTATGATGAGGCCGTAGACTTCCTACAAAAGAACGGTCATGAATTCGAATGGGGCGAGGATTTCGGTGCTCCGCATGAAACTGCGATTGCTGCTCAATATGAAACACCGGTTTTCATTACGCATTGGCCGACAGAAATTAAAGCGTTCTATATGAAGCCTGATCCTAGCCGTCCGGAAGTCGTGCTTTGTGCCGATATGATTGCGCCTGAGGGGTATGGAGAAATCATTGGAGGCAGCCAAAGGATTGATGATCCTGAGCTAATGGAGCAGCGCTTCCAGGAGCATGAACTGTCGAAAGAAGCCTATCAATGGTACCTTGATCTTCGGAAATATGGCACCGTGCCGCATTCCGGTTTCGGACTTGGACTGGAACGTACGGTTGCTTGGATTTGTGGTTTGGATCACGTGCGCGAAACGATTCCATTTCCTCGTCTCTTATACCGTCTGTACCCGTAAACGGGTTTATCGACCATGGGTAGAAAGGGGATCGGATGAGTATACAATCTAGTACACAGCAGCAGATAGAAGCTGTCCTTGTGGCCGGCTTTCTGGAAGGAAATGTTGGAGTCCCAAGCCTTCTTCTCAAAAATTACCGCGCCCTTCAGTTGAGCGAAATTGAAGTCATGACACTGATTCATTTGATATCATTTCTGGAAAAGGAAAAGAACGACTTTCCAACCACGGATGAGATTCAATTCCGCATGTCAGCTTCACCAGATCTGGTCATTGCGAGCTTGCAGAAATTGATTCATGAGCAGTTCATCGCGATCGATGAGGATACAGCAGAAATAACGGGGATACGTAGTGAGCGATACAATCTTACGCCGTTATACCAGAAATTAGCCAAACGGGTAGCCGAGCAGCAGATGGCAGAGCTAACTGCGATCCGCGCATCTATTCCGTCTGATGAGAATGCCAAAAATATTTATACAACATTCGAAAAAGAATTTGCACGTCCGTTAACTCCTATGGAGCTGGAAACAATCAGCGGTTGGTTGGATAAGGATATGTACAAAGAAGAGCTCATTATGACGGCTCTGAAAGAAGCTGTATTTGCAGGTAAAGTACACTTCCGTTACATTGACAGAATATTACTGGAATGGAGCCGCAATCGAGTGGCGACTGTGGACCAAGCCAAGGAATATTCGCAGCGATTTCGACAATCTAGATAAATAGAAAAACGTCCTAATTTCTCACAGTTCTCAACTGGAGAAGATGGGACGTTTTTTCATTGGGGCTGCCAGTTTTTGTAATGCTTTTTAGCCAGACTATATAAGATCGTGTTCAGAGCAAAGGTTAAGAGATAGACAGGAAAAGAGTAACTAAGTTCCCAACCATTATATTGAAAGATAGAAAAGGTGACAGCAAGAGCTTCAAAGCCAACAGAGGCAATTGCCCAAACCAGTATATGTATAAACTGATTAGGAGCACGAAGTGGATACTTGTCATAAAAATATACATAGAAATAGCCAACTAGAGGAAAAGGAATCGAGTAAAGTAGAAAATCAAACAAATCATAGTGGGGCGTATCCATAATCTCATACACATTATAAGGGTAATCGGTAGACAAGATATTATCGACGGCTCGTCCCAAATAGGAGTTGAAAATCATCATGAGCAGCGCGATAGGAAGTGGAATTCGCTTAGGGAGCATGCAATATAGCAGGATCAATGCCATCATAGTGATCGTAGCAAAGCCTTCGTTCGCATCAAAATAAATCGGTGGAATTAGGATCATACAGGTTGTTTGTCCCTACCTTTCAACCATCGAATTACGTACATTAGTCCTACAGTAGAAACGATAAAAGTTAGCCAAACTACAAAAGACCACCAAAATTTCCAGTGCACGATATATACATAACCGGCAAGCTCCATAATAATATGCATACTTGCTAATATAAGGGTATAAAAACTAATGAGAATTATGCGTAGCCCCTTATGTTTGATTTTTAAATAAAAATGCAGAAACCAAATCATGGACATAGGGAATAATAATATATAATAGAACATGGTATCCCAAAATATTTGGTAAGTGCGATAAGGCACAATCAGCTTTAAATTCGTTACTACAATTTCAGAAAAATCTTCCCCGAACAGTGAAACCCAGAACCAATAGACTAAGACCTCAAAGAGATTCATGTTTTTTTTAACATATACATAAGAGATGAAAAGAAATAGAAATAAACTTGTATTAATGACTGAGAACATAGGCGTATTTGTATTCCTTTGCTAACTGATTTGACAGCTAGAAGTAGTGTGACCCATCCTGAGCGATTCTATGAGACAAAAAAAGCCAGAACCTCTCCTAAGTTGGAAGAGGACCTGACTTTTAATCATGTAGCTATTAATTGCCTTTATGAAGCAAGTGCGAGCGGTATATGTATTCGAAAAGGAACTCGAACGCTTCCAGATGGCGCTTAGCTTCAAAAGCATTCGCTCCCCAGGCATAAATACCATGTTTGCGCAGTACGATTCCAGGGATTCGCGGAATAATCGCACCTTCCACCAACTCGGCGATGCGAGGGATTTCAGCATAATTGGGTAAAATAGGAATCTCGATCTGAGCTTCTTCATCCCAAATATTGAAAGCTTTAATAAGCTCAACACCATCTACAGGTATGCTTTTACGTTCCCAATACAATTCAGAGATCAAATTATTGAATATCGTATGTACATGGAAAATGGCGCCTGCACCTGTTAAACGATAGATTTCACTATGAATCAAGGTTTCTGCCGATGGCTTCAGGCTTGTAGCTTCTGTCGGTTGACCTTTCTCATTCACGAGTAGAAAATCCTCAGGTGTTTGCACGGATTTATCTCTGCCGCTTGATGTAATTGCGAATGTGAATGCGTCAGGCTCGAAGCCTCCTACACGAACAGACAGATTACCGCTCGTTGCAGGAAACCATCCTCTGGCCGCTAAATTAGCTTTAATATCACGCAAATCAGCGAATGCACGCTGCTTTTCTTCCAGTAAAATACTCATACTACAGGTTCAGCCTCCAGTTGCTTCATAATATCAAAGAAAGTTTCGAATGGGTGATACGGATAGTCTAGCTGCTTACACATATCGATGAGATGAGAGCGAGCAAAGATCGTATCGACCAGTTTAGCACCCTCGAAATCCGTTATACTATCTCCGATGATAATTCGCTCATATCGATTAGCGTCATAAGAGCGAATAATGCTTGTTTTGCACATTCCACAGTCTGTTGTACAATGCTCGTCACAACGGTTTGGCCACAAAATCTCAATGGTGTTTCCTTCAAATGTGCTGGCATTACAGTAGATATGCTCACTTGGGATTGCAAATGGCTTCAACAGCGGATAGATAAAGAAATCAATGCCGCCGCTCGTAATCAAAAGCTTAATATTGTGTTCTTTGCAATAATCAACGAATTCTTTGAATCCATCACGAATGACTGCGTTACTGATCGCATATTCGACAATCTCATCCTTACGGGAAGTAGGGAGGAGGGCGAACATTTCACCAACACCTTGGCGTATGGATATACTTTTGTCCAAAATTTGTTCCACGATGGCTTCCCAACCAGCTGGGTTGAAATGCTTCATGATGGCAACGATGTTATCGTTCACAGTAATGGTACCGTCAAAGTCACAAAAAATAATGCGTTCCTTACTCATTCGGGAGTCCCCCAAGTATCGATAGCTGATTGTAACTCTGGATGTGTTTGGGCGTAGTCTTGAAGTGTAATTCCTTGCATAGTTGCGTCAATCGCCTGACGGAAGGCTTGCCCGCCAGCAATCGTACCTAGTGGATGTCCATGGATGCCTCCACCTGCATTGACGATGACATCGTTGCCGAAATCACGCAGAATAAGCGGGACAAGTCCAGGGTGAATGCCTGCGGAAGGGACCGGAAAGCTTGAAGCTAGTTTCAGTTGTACATCGGCAGGAGCATTATAGGTGTAATCTTTTCGTAAATCATCCGTTAGAAGCGCATGCTTAATTGCCATGTTCTCTTCTCTAGGCATAACGACAGAGCCATAAGGAGATGGGAACAGCACTAAATCTGCTCCGGCCAAACGCATGAGCTTACCAAGCAGCACAGAAGCGGATATCCCATAGTGCGGTGATGGATAAGTCGCACCTGCCATGGCAGGATGAGCCATGATGGGGATCGTTATTTCCGGGTCCGAGCTTAATTCATGCAGTGTATCGAAACCGTACGCTAATACATTAAATAGTAAAGCATTAGCTCCGGCACCGATTGCTTTCTTGGCTTGAGCTGCAAGCTTGGATGTGGGTCCGGTTAAATTGACAGCATAGAGCAGCTTTTGTCCTGTTTCCTTAGTGGCTTGTGCTGCTGCTTTCAGGCAAGTCTCGATCCGTTTCTCCAATGGTGTTAATAGATTTTCAAACAGAATCTCATCGTCTTTAATGAGATCCACACCGCCGGCTGCTTGCAAATAAAATTGTTCACGCAGAGCTGGAAGCTCATACCCGACAACCGATTTAAAGATACTCATTAATAAGGGGCGATCATGCACACCAAGGAGCTCTCGGATACCTTGCATACCGAATTTGGGACCGGAAAAGCCAGATAAGAAATCAGATGAGAAGGATAAGTCAATTAGCTTTATTTTGCCGTCCATCGACAGCTTTCCGAATACGGTGACCAACAAGGCAGGGATGTCCCTGCTGAAGTTAATATCTGGATATGCAATTGTGATATCGGCATAGCGGTTTGAAATAGGTTCTCCATGAGCGGGCTCATGCACTTCAACCGAAATGACTTTCCCTAAATGCTTCTCCATTTGCGCTTTTTGCGCTTCGGGCAGTTCGGTCCAGCTGCCAACCGTAAGGCCGACAGCGATGCTTGTTGCTTTTTTATGAAAATCGGCTTTCTCATCGAAACTCCGATAGGTGGCTAGACAATATGCGTTCATCGTAAACATTCACCTGCTTTAGATAGAATTAGATCTCATGAAATTAGGAGGATTTCGATACGGGGCTTGGCGCAGCAATTTGTTCGCCCATTTCTTTGGCTCGCTCTGCAGAACGAAATACCGCTTGTGAGATAGCTTCGCTAAACTGAAAGCGATCCAATGCTTCAATAGAAGCTTGCGTTGCCCCATTTGGCGATGTGACCTTGCGACGAAGCTCAGCAGGATTTTCTTGCGTAAGCTGAACCATATGCGCGGCTCCGAGCACTGTTTGAAGTGTTAATTGGTGTGCATCTTCTGCGGAAAGGCCACCATCAATGCCAGCTTTGATCATGGCTTCCATGAAATAGTAGACATAGGCAGGACCGCTGCCGGATACGCCTGTCAGAATTTCTAGTTTCTCTTCCTCCACGATCGTTACAATACCAACGGCCTCAAACATTTGAGTAGCCACTTGTTTGAATGTAGCATTGACCTTGGAGGAGAAGCTCATCCCTGTAGCGCCTAGACCAATTGTGCTGGACGTGTTCGGCATCGTGCGAACAATCGGCATATTGGTTTGCAGTAGAGCTTCTGTTTTCGCGATAGAGAGCCCAGCAATGACCGAAACAAGAAGCTGCTGTTCGTTCAAAAGCGGCTGCAGCTCAGCGAAGGCATTCTCCACATCCTTAGGCTTCATGCAGAGAACGACGACATCGGCAACACGAAGAAAGGTTTCCTTCGTTAACGGGTCTGACGTTGCCTGTAGACCGTATTCCGAACGTAGGAAAGCCAACCTGTCTTGATCCGAACGATTCATCACATATATATTTTGAGGATCAGCGACTTTGGTTTCAATGAGTCCGCGAATGATCGCTTCCGCCATCGAACCAGCGCCGACAAAGGCAATTTTGGTTTGGGATAAAGTAGTGGACATCGTATATTCCTCCTTGAATTTTGAATCGTTATTCGCGTATTTGTCCGCTTCCATAAACGCGGTATTTGGTTGAAGTAAGCGATGGCAGACCCATGGGTCCGCGAGCGTGAAGCTTTTGGGTGGAGATGCCGATTTCCGCTCCGAAGCCGAATTCAAAACCATCGGTGAAGCGAGTCGAAGCATTGTGATAAACAGCCGCCGCATCTACTTCCTGTAAGAATCTTTCGGCATTGGCCGCATCTTCCGTCACGATACATTCAGAGTGCATGGTGCCGTATTCACGAATGTGAGCAAGAGCTTCATCGAGATCCTTCACAACTTTGATGTTAAGTATGTAGTCCCCATATTCGGTTTTCCAATCTTCGATTTCGGCAACTTGCATACTAGGTACTAACTCACGAGCTCGTTCGTTACCTTTGAGCGCAACATGAGCACCTTTGAAAGCCTCTGCTATGGCACCTAAATGCTTATCTGCAATAGACTCATGCACAAGTAATGTTTCCATGCTATTGCAAACAGAAGGACGCTGAGCTTTGGCGTTGATCCCGATGCGAACGGCCATATCGAGCTTTGCACTTTCATCTATAAAAGTATGACATACACCCGCACCTGTTTCAATGACAGGAACAGAGGCGTTATTGACAACATTTTGAATAAGAGAATGCCCGCCCCTTGGAATAAGCACGTCGATGAGTCCATTCAATTTCAGCATTTCATCCACAGAACTGCGGTCTGCGCTTAGAATCAGTTGAAGTGCATCAGCGGGAATGGCAGAACGGCTTAATGCTCCGTGCAAAACTTCAACGATTTTCTCATTGGAAAATAAAGCGGAAGAACCGCCACGCAGAACGACTGCGTTGCCTGTCTTGAGACATAAACCTGCTGCATCAACGGTCACGTTAGGTCTTGCTTCATAAATAATGCCGACCACACCAAGCGGCACACGGATTTTGCGAATGCGCAGACCGTTTGGACGTTCAAATGCTTCCAATGTATCCCCAACAGGATCTGGGAGCTCGGCTATTTGACGCAGACCTTCAGCGATCGCTGCGATGCGGGATTCATTTAGAGCTAAACGGTCGAGTAGGGAAGCGCTTGTGCCTAATTCTTTGCCACGCTGCAAATCTTTGGCGTTCGCTTCGATAATTGCTTGCTGCTCCGTTACAAGGCTATCTGCCATAAGGAGTAGTGCCGCATTCTTTTGTTCAGTTGTGAGATTACCCATGGTCTGGGCAGCTTGTTTGGCTAATTTAGATTTTTGAACGACTTCACTCATGGGAAGATCGACCTCCTGCTTGGAATAAAGAATGGCAATGCGTAAGTATATGCTCTACAGATCGTTCATATTGACTGCCGGTTCTGCGCTCCTTACATTCTACAACTCGCTCACTTGCTTTCTTGCCGACTGTTATTCGCAGAGGGAAGCCGAGTAGATCCGAATCATTGAACTTAACGCCAGGACGTTCATCCCGATCATCCCATAGGACGGAGTAGCCTGCCCTAACTAACGTTGTATAAATCTCTTCGGATAATTTCATTTGAGCTTCATCCTGAACATGAACGGTCAGAAGATGAATGGAAAATGGCGTAATGGATTCAGGCCATATAATGCCTCGTTCATCATAGTTTTGCTCGATAATGGCAGCTAGCACACGTGAGACACCAATGCCATAGCAGCCCATAATGATGGGCTCGGAAATTCCATTCTCGTCGCTAAACGTTGCACCAAGGGAACTGCTGTATTTGGTGCCGAGCTTAAATACGTGTCCAAGTTCTATCCCTTTCGCAAAAGAGAGCTCATGCCCACAATGGGAACATAACTCACCTTGGGCGACATTGCGTACGTCATGATAAGATATCGTTCCTAAATCGCGTTCGACTTCCACATAAACCAAATGATAATCGGATTCATTGGCTCCTACGACAGCGTCCTTCAAGTCCCTGATAGAGGAATCAGCGATGATTCTCACATTCTGGAGTCCAATTGGACCGATAAAACCGGCAATGGATCCTAGTTTCTCTATGTCTACTTCGGAAAGCATGGAGATTTCAACAGCCCCAATAGCTTGTTTCAGCTTGATCTCATTTAATTCATAATCGCCTCGCAGGAGGACAATAAGGGGAGCTCCATCTGCTTGTAAAGCAACAGATTTAATGATCTGATTGGCATCTATTTGTAGAAATTGACTAAGCTGTTTGATGCTTGTCACTTGCGGCGTGTGAATTTTCACTGGTTGCGAAGTGGGTAAAATGTTATCCAACCGCTCGGATTTCTGTTGTTCTGGTACCGTTCCGATTGCTTTTTCAATATTCGCTGCATACTGGCAGGAGGTGCAGTGGACGATTGTATCCTCACCAACATCAGCAAGGGCCATGAATTCATGGGTATCCGTACCGCCGATAGCGCCGGAATCAGCTTCAACCGCTCGGAACAGTAATCCGCATCGTGTGAAAATGTTAACATAAGCGTTAAACATACTTTGATAGCTGGCATCTAGCCCGCTTTCCGTACGGTCGAAGGAATAGGCATCCTTCATAAGGAACTCTCGTCCGCGGAGCAGACCGAATCGGGGTCTACGCTCATCGCGATACTTCGTTTGAATCTGATATAGCGTGACAGGCAGCTTCTTGTAGGAATGAATCTCGTCCTTCACGATCGTCGTGATGACTTCCTCATGGGTAGCTCCTAGTGCAAACTCTCGACCGTTCCGATCTTCCAGCCCATCTGCCTGAGGCCTTCCACAGTTCAGAAGGGTGGAGAGCTGGCATTAGCATTTCCTGTGCACCGGCTGCATCCATTTCCTCTCGGACAATTTGTTGTATGTTTTGTAAGGCTTTAAGACCTAAGGGTAAATAGGAGTAGATTCCGCTGGAGAGCTGTCGAATTAATCCCGCACGCAGCATCAGTCGATGGCTGGCGGCTTCTGCCTCTCCCGGAACGTCACGTAAGGTAGGGTTAAGCAATCGTTGTTGTCTCATGGCCCAGAGAGCCTCTCTTTCTTCATTAGGTTAAAGGAACCCATTCATCTCGGTGAATGACTTCGATTCGGGCAACTTCCACACGTTTCTGGACCTCATCGGTCGATAGTCCAGCGGCGGCTTGCACCTGCCAAGCCGCGTAATTGACGACGCCGCGTCCTAGCAGCGCGCCTTCGATGCTGATCACCTCGACGACGTCGCCGGGGTGGAAATCCCCTGCAGCGCCTGTGATGCCGGCAGGAAGCAAGCTCTTGCCCCCGCTGAGCAGGGCCGCTTTGGCGCCTTGGTCAACGATGATTTGCCCTTGCGGCAGCGAGTGGAAGCCGACCCATTGTTTCTTCACCGGCAGGTTGTTCAGAGCCGTGTCGAAGTACGTGCCCTTGCCGCTGCCATCCACGGCATGCGGCAAATCACCGGGCTCGAGTACGCGCCCGATGAACACCGGCACGCCCCCGCGCATCGCGATGCGGGCGGCCTCAACCTTCGAGCGCATGCCGCCGGTGCCGACCGCGCTCCCAGCGCCTCCAGCGAAGCTGAACAGCTCATCGCTGATGGCGTCCACGCGATCGATACGCTGCGCGTTTGCGTTTTTGCGGGGATCGTCCGTGTACAGGCCGTCCATATCTGTAATGATGATCAATTTGTTCGCTTTGACCAAATTGCCTACTAAGGCAGACAACGTGTCATTGTCGCCGAATTTCAGTTCATCCACCGCGACGGTGTCGTTCTCGTTAATGATCGGTACGACGCCGCGCTGCAGCAGCTCGTCGACCGTCATCAGCGCGTTCTGCACGCGCTTGCGGTTAGAGAAGTCGTACCTTGTGAGCAAAATTTGCGCCACGCTGATGCCGTGGGACGCAAATGCTTCGTGGTACGCCTGCATGAGAAGCGCTTGACCGACAGCGGCTGCGGCCTGCTTCTCGTGCAATACCTTGGGCCGCGTGCGGTAGCCAAGGGAGGTGAAGCCTGCGGCAACTGCGCCTGAGGTAACCAGCAGGACTTGATGGCCGTCCTGCTTCAATTGCGCCAGCTCCGACGCGAAAAAACGTATTTTATCCGGATTGAGGCCCCCGGTATCTGAAGTTAAAGAGCTGCTGCCGATTTTGACGACGATTCGCTGAGTCATATCGATCCCATCCTTTGATTTACATGTATGTAGATACAAAAAAGACTCCCGTCCTCAACACATAAGGACGAAAGTCTGTAGCTTCCGCGGTACCACCTTAGATTGGCGCACACCGATGGCGGCTGCACCCAACTCTAGATTCCCTAAATAACAGCAGGGCACTGTTCAACTCATCGTTGACTGTTCAGGGGCGGGTTCGGAATCGGTTCACGGCAAGCTCTCTCAGTCTATGGAGCTTACTCTCTGTTTTCGTGCTTAACGGTTCCTACTATTCCCATCATAACGTTGCGATATAGAAGTTTTTGATGACTTCCTTTTTTATTCTATCTAGAATAGCACGCTGTACAAGTGTTTGTAAAGAAGCAGAAGCCTAGGCTGCATAGGCGAGCAAGTGATGGAGCCAATGACGAGCCTCTTAATTATCGGTTTAACCAAATAGATTTAGTTTGCCGATACGTTGTACAGCCTCTTCTAATCTTTCCTCGGTGGATAAGAGTCCAAGCCTTACATAGCCTTCTCCGTGCGTTCCGAAGCCAACGCCTGGTGCGACGACAACCTTCGCTTCTTGTAGAAGCAAATCGGCGAGACTTTGTGAGGTGTGCCCTTTTGGAACAGGAAGCCAAGAGAAGAAAGACCCCTTTGAAGGGCGTGCATGCCAGCCGATATTGGAAAGAGCTGTATAAAGGGCATTGCGTCGGCTCTCGTAAACATCACGCAGCTCAGTAACACAATCCTGCGAGGCTGTGAGAGCAGTTGCGGCTGCCACTTGGATACCGCCGAACAGCGAGCAGTAGTAATGATCCTGCATCAAGTTAATAAGACGGATTACTTCTCGGTTCCCTAGGGCAAAGCCTACACGCCAGCCAGCCATGTTGTACGTTTTGGAGAGGGTATAGAACTCGATACCCACTTCTTTGGCACCTGGTGTCTGCAGGAAGCTGATCGGCTTCTTGCCGTCGAAGCCGATCGCACCATAGGCGAAATCACTTGCGACGACAACACCATGCTTGTGTGCGAATTCGACCGTTTCTTCATAAAAGGAAGCGGGAGCCGTAGCGCCTGTTGGGTTGTTCGGATAATTAATGAACATCAGCTTCGCGCGGTTCAAATCGGATTCTTTGAGCTGTGAGTAGTCAGGCAGAAAGTTGTTTTCTTCTCGCAAGGGCATGAAAGCCATTTCGGCGCCAGCAAGTGCAACTCCTGACCAATAATCCGGGTAACCAGGATCAGGAACCAGACATACATCTCCAGGATTGAGCAAACATTGTGCGATCTCGATCAGTCCTGTTTTACCGCCAAAAAGAATCGCTACTTCCGTTTCAGGATCAAGATCTACGTTGTGATCCTCCTTATACCTTTGAGCAATGGCTTGTTTCAGAAATGGAAATCCGCTGAAGGGCGGATATTTATGATACAACGGGTTAGCAGCCGCTTCTTGTATAGATGACACGATATGCGTAGGCGTAGGGCGGTCTGGATTCCCTTGGCCAAGATTAATGACGTCATGACCCGCAGCAATTTGCTCATTGGCTTTGCGTACTAGTGAAGCAAAAAATTGCGTTGGAAGTCCGTTCATACGTTCAGCAGGCTGTATCGTAAATGGGCTTGTTGTTGGGGATATTCTAGTCATGTTTTAATTCACACTCCGGAGGTCGGGATTTTAATTAATAACCTTAATGTAACATGATTAATCTTTTTTTCATAGTGATGAAAATAATCGATTTTACATCGAGCGGTCAATATCATAAAGTTAGTTCAATAGTTACGGAAAGGTGCTGAAGACCATGTCGGACAACACAAAAGTGGCGCAAGTTTTTTTGCAGGAATCCATACGTGCATTTGTAAATATGAAGAAGCTGGCGGATAAAGCTTTCATGCAAACGGAAGATGCTCATTTTTATTTAACGTTAGATGAGGAGTCGAATTCGTTAGAATTGTTGATTAAGCACATGCACGGGAACATGTTGTCACGATGGACAGATTTCTTAACAACGGATGGCGAAAAGGAAACTCGGCAGCGTGATGGTGAATTTGAAAGCAGCCATTACACGCGGGAAGAGCTTATTTCCTTTTGGGAGGAAGGCTGGAAGGTTCTGTTTGATACTCTGCACGCACTCACTCCGGATGATGTTCTTAGGACCGTTCAAATTCGAGGCGAAGGGCATTCTGTACTGCAAGCCATTCAGCGCCAAGTGTCTCATTATGGTTACCATGTGGGGCAAATCGTTCTGCTCAGCAAACATTGGGCCAATCAAAATTGGGAGACTTTAAGTATAGCAAGAGGACAGTCCAAAGCGTTCAAACCTTCATGAGTTCCATTGAGTTCAAACTTAAATTAGACTACTATAGAGAGATATTGGTAATCTGCCGCCTGGAAGGAGTTATCCTAGTATGTCCGAATCACAATTACTACACATTGCACTTATTCAAATGGATATTCAAATCGGTGAACCCGATACGAACTTTGCTCAGTTGGAGAAGCTTCTGCATCAAGCGGTTAATGGAGATCAAAAGCCTGATGTGATCGTATTTCCCGAGATGTGGAATACAGGATACGCTTTAACCGAGATTCAGCAGTTGGCTGATCCTAACGGTGTTAGGACGAAAGCTCTTTTGAGTGATTTTGCCCGGACCCATCGTGTCAACATCATCGGCGGATCCATTGCTGATAAAAGAGACGATCGTGTTCTGAACACGATTTATGCCTTTGATCGCGAAGGCGCGGAAACAGCCGAGTACTCCAAAATCCACTTGTTCCGTCTCATGGACGAGGAAAAGTTTCTACATAGCGGCGATCAGCTTGGCCGATTTGAGCTTGAAGGCGTTCCGGCTGGCGCGATGATCTGCTATGACATTCGTTTCCCTGAGCTTGCGCGCAAATTAGCGCTGGATGGGGCACAAATTTTATTCGTTCCTGCGGAATGGCCGCACCCACGTTTGCATCACTGGCGTACGCTGCTCATGGCCAGAGCCATTGAGAATCAGATGTATGTCGTTTCCTGTAATCGTGTTGGGACTAGTGGTACAACGAATTTCTTTGGTCACTCGATGGTGATTGATCCTTGGGGCGAAGTGCTGGTGGAAGGCGATGAGAGCGAAGCGATTTTACATGCAACCATCGACTTGACGGAAGTTGTGCGTGTTCGCGCTAAAATTCCGGTCTTTGAAGACCGCCGTCCACATTTGTATTAGTCTAAATAAAAATGTACCTGCACCTATTTGATTTTTTGTCGGTTTTTCTGTAAACTAAAGCCAATTGAATGATCAATTGTGGCTGTGAAGGATGAATAGTACTTGAACAACTTCAAGTTCAGCGAGCTGGGGACGGTGAAAGCCCAGATTGAAGCTCAAGGAAAAGGCTATCCGGAGCCAATACGATAAAGGGGATACACTGCTTTATGGGTGTATCAACTAGGGTGGAACCGCGGGTGCATAAGGCTCTCGTCCCTAGGCATTATTTGATGCCTTTGGATGTTGAGCTTTTTTTGCGTCTGCTCATATCCAAAGGGTCGTCAAAGGTCATTGACCTACACACGAGAAGCTGAAGGAGCGAATGAACAATGAGCGTTACTATGGATCAAGTTGTAGCATTAGCGAAGCACAGAGGTTTTGTATTCCCAGGTTCAGAAGTGTATGGCGGTTTAGCTAACACATGGGATTACGGTCCTCTTGGTGTCGAGCTTAAAAACAACATCAAGCGTGCTTGGTGGAAAAAATTTATTCAAGAATCCCCGTATAACGTGGGTCTTGACGCAGCGATTTTGATGAACCCGCAAGCATGGGTAGCATCCGGTCACGTTGGAAATTTCAACGATCCGATGATCGATTGCAAAAGCTGTAAAGCTCGTCACCGTGCAGACAAACTAATTGAAAATAAATTGGCTGAGAAAGATATCGAAATCATCGTTGATGGCATGACGTTTGACGATATGATGAAGCTAATCGTAGAGAACAACATCGTGTGTCCAGATTGCGGCAGCAAGGATTTCACGGATATTCGTCAGTTCAACCTGATGTTCAAAACATTTCAAGGTGTAACGGAAGCTAGCACCAACGTGGTTTACTTACGTCCGGAAACAGCACAAGGGATTTTCGTTAACTTCAAAAACGTTCAACGCACGATGCGCAAAAAGCTGCCATTTGGTATCGGCCAAATCGGCAAAAGCTTCCGTAACGAAATCACACCAGGTAACTTTACGTTCCGTACACGTGAATTCGAACAAATGGAGCTTGAGTTTTTCTGTAAGCCTGGCGAGGACATGAAATGGTTCGAGTACTGGAGAAGCTTCTGCCATAATTGGCTGTTGTCCCTAGGCGCCAAAGCGGATAACCTTAGACTTCGCGATCACAACGAGGATGAGTTGTCCCATTACAGCAATGCGACGACGGATATCGAGTACAAATTCCCGTTCGGCTGGGGCGAGCTCTGGGGTATCGCGGATCGTACAGATTTTGACTTAAAACAGCACATGGAGCACTCTGGTTCGGACTTCAATTATATTGATCCAGAAACAAACGAGCGTTACATTCCTTACTGCATCGAGCCTTCACTGGGCGCGGATCGCGTTACGTTAGCGCTTCTAATCGATGCTTTCGAAGAGCAAAAGCTGGAAGGTGACGACAGCCGTACGGTTCTGCACTTCCATCCCGCGCTGGCGCCGATTAAAGCCGCCATATTCCCACTTTCCAAAAAGTTGAATGAAGGCGCGCAGGCTGTATTTGCCGATCTAGCGAAGCATTTCATGGTGGATTATGATGATACAGGTTCTATTGGTAAAAGATATCGTCGCCACGACGAAATCGGTACACCATTCTGTATCACATATGACTTTGAGTCCGAAACAGATGGTCAAGTAACGGTTCGTGACCGTGATACAATGGAACAAAAACGGATGCCAATTTCCGAATTGAAAGCATTCATTGAGAATTCACTTCAATTTTAATACTCAGCCCCCTGTGAGAACGTCAATTGACGTAATGACAGGGGGCTTTTTTTAGATGACATAATCCAAGATTTCGCTGTATGGTAGGTAGCGTGTTACTCCCTGGAGAGGCGGGCTATATACATGAATGGAAACAGCAGGCTCGTGGAAAGGGTTGCTTAACTGATGAATTTGCTCGCTAGGAGCTTCAAAATATTCACCTGGTCCAATATAGTCATCTGTTTGGGCAACGGGATAACCCTCGGAGTCTAAGCGGTATTTGGTATTGACTAACGTTCCCTCAACTAAACAAGCGGAGCCGATGGACGAGCCATGGTTATGAATCGCCGTTGCCTCTGAAGCAGGTATGTGAATCACAATAACTTCGAGCTCTTTCGTGCTAAAGACGACATTCCGACCATAGGGTAGATGTTTGGGCTCTGTTTTATGAACAGGCACCTCATGAAGTAAGTTGTCTAAGGATTGTAGAGCTGCTTTAAGCTGTTCTAATGAAGGTTCTTGCAATTTACAGAATGTCTGCTCAATTGCTCTTAATAATGTCATGGTTTCCGCCTCCCGGGCTAATGCTATCTTTTTATCATTTTTTATTGGGGAATGGATAAGTTTTATTTATATATCATATGCTTTCGGAGGTCAAAGGGTTAGAGGAATCTGTGGAATTTTAATCAATTTGGTATGTAATCGGTCAGTGGACTGGGATTATTGCCTACTCTAGTGCGATTTCTTTAAGAGGTTGTTATGTCAAAATTAAAAGGTGGAATCGTGTTTTAAAGTGAGGATGAGGTTAATGTTGGTGGATCAATACAAATGTGATTGTCAAAGAAAAAGGCGATTGGAAAATTGCAGCTTTTCACAACTGCCGCATCCAACCGCCGAATTTTATTCAGAAATGGTTTATGAAGTAATTACATTCGAACGGCTTAAACCCGGAACGGAGGCAACCGTCTGCCATCGATATCCGTGAAGCCATACTGTTCCGCTAGGGCACCTACCTCGAGAAGCTGACCTGCCTTTTGACTTACATGAGGATCGGATGCCAAAGCGACGACTGCGCGACCGATATATTCCACAGATTCCGTCGGATGAAGTGCTTCAACTTTCATGAAATCAGGATCACCTGCTTGTAAGCCATAATGCTTATAAACGGCTTCCGTACGCATCCAGCCAGGTGCTAAAGTAAGCGCGGTAACATCAATATGGTTTGCTTTCAGATTTTGAGACATAGCGCGCGTCATATTCGCAACGGCTCGTTTCACCGTGTCATAAAAAACATTGATAGGGTAGTCGCCGCCAATGTCGGAGTAGACGCCTGTGTTAATCAGAAGACCGCGCTTTTGTTCGAGGAAAAAGGTAGACATCGCATATCGGCTTGAAACCATCTGAGCCTTCAGTCCTGCCTCGAACATTTTGTCCCAACGCGACATCGGCTGCTCCCAAAAGGGAACGGAGAAATCGACATCATCATAATCCTCGTATCCGCCCCAAGCATTATTGACCACAATATCGAGCGTCCCTTGTTCTTGTTTAATACGTTCGTACAAAGCTTTGACATCTTCGTCAATAGTATGGTCACAACGAACGGCGATTCCTAATCCACCGCGCTGCGTAACGGCTTCAGCGGTATCTTCAATCGTACCCGTGAGATCTATTCTCGTGGACTTCGCTCTCGTACTGCGTCCTGTCACATAGACAGTGGCCCCAGCCTCTCCAAGTGCTAAGGCAATGCCGCGGCCGCCGCCTCGACTGGAACCGGTAACCAAGGCAACCCGTCCTTGCAAGTTTTTTGTTAGCATTGTTGCGCCTCCTTAAAGTTTTTCGCCAGAAAAATTGGCATCGTAAGCATGAACATAGCATTTTCGCCAGAAAAACAGGCGGCATCATTCGCTTCGTGTGCTCAGTTTTAATGTTACATCGAATCCATGACAAATCTTGTCATAGTATTTACAGTGCTGGAGAGATGTATCGCTCGACTCAAGGAGAGGATGCAGAACTGATGTATTTTGTTCATCTAATTTTTTCGTTTTCGAGGGAATTTCAATTTATTCGTTTATTATGATGTACTTTTGCATCAAAATGTAAGGTGCAACCATTGCAGCGGTTACATTGAATCCAACTTTCAATTCAACTCATTGCCGTATGCATGCTGCATAGCACGAATTTGCTCACGAATCCAATTCACCATTTCCAAGGGCTCTTCGACTAAGGCGTCCGCACCCAAGCTGAGAAAATACTTCGAAAAGTATGATAAATTGCTTCGATGCATGTCTGTCACTAATAGTCCACTGCCATCATCATAATGTTCAATGTTAACGTCCAGTCCATTGCTACGCTCATAGGTTTTAACACCAGCTGGAGTCAGCTTCACCCGGAGCTTCATGGTCATAGGGCCTGCCTCACGCTCTTGGCCTGCTAATAGCCAGTCACCAATCGTGTAGTGTTTGAAACTTTTGCTCGGATGTTCGATTCTGGCTAGTTCCAAGCTACGTATACGATCTGCGCGAAATAAGAGAAATCCATCTTTTTGAAAGCAGTAGGAGGGGAAATACCAGAAGCCATTGGACGCGTAAATACCGATTGGCTGCACGACTCTCTCTGTGGTCCCATCTTTGGACGCGTAGGTTAGACGTAAAGGCCTTTCATCAATAGAAGCTTCCAAAAGCTGTTGCAAGTAGGGGGAACCTTGCGTTCGCGTAGGCGTCCAGAAGGATACTCGATCTTTAAGTGCATCGATTCTTACTTTGGTATCTGTAGGGAGATAGTGGTAGAACTTATTCAGCGCTGAAGTCGATTCCGCAGCAAAAGGGAGCGCTCCATAATATTGGAGCGACTGAAAGGCGAAGAACATCGCAACAGCCTCTTGTTCGGAGAACAGAATCGGAGGGAGCATCCGCTTCTTCAATAGGCGGTATCCCCCATGCGGGCCGAATTCGGTATAAAGCGGCATCCCTAGCTCGCTTAGTTCCTGTAAATCGCGGTGCATCGTGCGTTCCGAGACGCCGAATTCATCGGCCATCTCTTTTGTCGTGAACTGCATTCGTTCGTTTACCGCCATCATCAACTGAATTAACCGTTGCGTTTTGTTCATTGTTGGTTATACCTCCTTGTGCTAACCGATTGTTCGCATAACCTCTTTCATTGTGGAAACGAAAGCCTCGGCCGCTTTAGAGATGTATCTGCCTTTACGATAGGCGATAACGAGTGTGCGAGTAGGTCTGCCTTCAAGGGTGAGGTGAATGGGTGATAATTCGCTGAAGCTTCTTTTTGAAATTAAATAAGGGACGAAACCGATTCCCATGCCTGCAGCGACGAGAGACTGAACCGTTTCCATATTACTGGACTCGAAAACAATATTGGGAGTAATGCCTGCTTTTTGGCATAGTTCAAGTGTTAGCTTGCGAAATCCTTGCCCTTTTTTCAAAGCAATGAAAGCTTCTTTCTCTAATTGTTCGATCCTAATAGGTTCTTTACTTGCTGCTAATCGGTGCAGTGGAGGTACCGCGAGGACGATTTCTTCCTCCAGCAAAGTCTCATAAACGAGAGAATCCTCTCGCAAAGGCAAGGACAGTAATGAGATATCCGTTTGTCCATTCATCGTAAGTGTTTCTAAGTTAGCTGAGGTCTCTTCAACGAGTGTAATTTCAATATCCGGATAAGCCGCTTGGAACACAGGAACAACAAAGGGCAAGATCGTTGAACCCGTTATTGGCATACTGCCTACAACTAGGCGACCCTTTTTCATTTGTGAAATATCTTCCATTTCCTTCTTCAGCTGCTCGACCATGTCGAGGATTTTTTGTGATTTTTCAACAAAAAGAGAACCAGCGTGAGTAAGCTCAACGGAATTGGTGCTGCGCTGAAAAAGAAGGACGCCGATTTCTTTCTCTAGCTTGGATAGCTGTTGGCTTAGGGAAGGCTGTGCAATATGAAGTTTCTCCGCGGCGCGCGAGAAATTGCGTTCGATCGCGATTTGAATCGCATATTGAAGTTGACGTAATTCCATCGTAGGGTTCATCTCCTGATATGTAATAATCTTAGCTTGGTTTATTGATGCAGCCTATAAAGCATAAAGATAATATACCAGATTTTAAGCTTTGATATGAGAAAAACCTTGATTGAGGACTTTCAATAGTTGAGCATCCGTGATTAGAGGTACAAGCAAAAGCAGTCTGCGGACAAAATCCACAGACTGCTGTATGAACTAACATATAGGATCATCTATTAAGTGATGTTAACTGCCTCTTCTACCTGTTACCAAATTGAATACCAAAGATATGACGGCCAAAACGAGCAGAAGATGGATTAAATTCCCTCCGATATCAAACCCGATTCCTAAAGCCCACAAGACAAGAATCACTATAAAAATTGTCCAAAGCATAGTAACACATCCTTTTCAAAATGTCATAATTGCTTATGCAAGATACTAACCACCTTTTTCATATTCGAATCATCCTATAGGAATAATCTATGAAGCTTATAGTTATTATATCTTGGAGCTATGACGTTTTCCGTGCTAAACTACGTTATGAGGGTAAGACATTAACAATTAGAGCGGATAATGACAAGAGGTGACTGGATATGAGTAAAAAGACAATGTTTCAGAAGATTTGGGATAATCACGTTATTAACCAGGAAGAAGGCAAGCCCAGCGTAATCTATATTGATTTGCAGCTTGTACATGAAGTTACTTCACCGCAAGCTTTTGAAGGCCTTCGTTTATCGGGTCGCAAAGTTCGTAGACCGGATCTTACGTTTGCAACGATGGATCATAACGTGCCTACTAAGGATCGTTTCAACATCACTGATCCTATTTCCAAACAACAAATTGATACACTTTCGCAAAACTGCCGTGACTTCGGCGTTACGTTGTTCGACTTAGACAGCCTTGATCAAGGTGTTGTACACGTTATGGGACCTGAGCTAGGACTTACACATCCAGGTAAAACAATCGTTTGCGGCGATAGCCATACATCGACACACGGCGCATTCGGCGCACTTGCTTTCGGTATTGGAACAAGTGAAGTGGAGCACGTTCTTGCTACACAAACGCTGCAACAATCCAGAGCAAAATCATTGGAAGTACGCATTACAGGCAATCTGAAACCAGGCGTAACTGCGAAAGATTTGATTCTTGGCGTTATTGCGAAATACGGTACAGATTTTGCAACGGGTTATGTTATTGAATATACCGGCGAAGCGATTCGTGGTCTTTCCATGGAAGAGCGTATGACGGTTTGTAACATGTCCATTGAAGGTGGCGCTAGAGCAGGTCTTATTGCACCTGACGAAACAACATTTAACTATTTGCGTGGTCGTGAATACGTTCCACAAGGTACTGACTTTGACGCTGCTGTCGCAGAATGGTCAAACCTTGTTACAGACGAAGGCGCTGAGTATGACTGGGTGCTGGAGTTTGACGCTGATACCTTGATTCCGCAAGTGACCTGGGGAACTAGCCCGGGAATGGGGACGAGCATTACATCACTTGTTCCGGATCCGCAAAGCTTTGAAACAGAAAATGAACGTAAAGCTGCTGAAAAAGCACTTGAATATATGGATTTAACACCAGGAACACCAATGACAGAACTGAAAGTTGATTATGTTTTCATCGGTTCTTGTACAAATGGTCGTATCGAAGATCTTCGTGCTGCAGCGAAAATTGCACAAGGTTACACCGTAGATCCTAGCGTTACAGCAATCGTTGTACCAGGCTCCGGACGCGTTAAAATTCAAGCTGAAAAAGAAGGCTTGGATAAAATTTTCTCTGACGCTGGCTTCGAATGGCGTGATGCGGGCTGCAGTATGTGTTTGGCCATGAACCCAGACGTTCTGCAACCAGGTCAACGCTGTGCATCGACATCCAACCGTAACTTCGAAGGTCGTCAAGGCCGCGGTGGACGTACGCATCTCGTGTCTCCAGCAATGGCTGTTGCTGCAGCTATCAAAGGTCATTTCTACGACGTTCGTGATTGGGAAATCAAAGAATACCAACAAGCTTAATTTGGGCTTATTAAGGCTACGATGCTAGTTTTGCTAAAGCAAAACTTTAAGGAGAATGAAAACATGGAAGCTTTTAATCAACATACAGGCCTAGTCGGTCCTGTAGATCGCGTGAATGTAGATACAGATGCCATTATTCCTAAGCAATTTCTAAAAAGAATTGAGCGTTCCGGTTTCGGTCAATTCCTCTTCTTCGAATGGAGATGGGATGAAGCGGGCAACGTTATCGAGAACTTCCCATTAAACCAAGAACGTTATCAAGGAGCTTCCGTTCTGCTCTCCCGAGCAAACTTCGGCTGCGGATCTTCCCGTGAGCATGCACCTTGGGCGATTCAAGATTTCGGCTTCCGCGTTATTATCGCGCCGTCTTATGCTGACATTTTCTACAACAACTGCTTCAAAAACAGCATTCTGCCAATCAAGCTATCGGAAGAGCAAGTTGATGAATTGTTCGCTCGTACAGCGAAGCATGAAGGCTACAAGCTGAATGTCGATCTTGAAAACAAGACACTCACTGATGAATACGGCTTGAAAATTCAGTTTGATTTGGATGAGCACCGTCGTCAGTTCCTGCTGCAAGGTTTGGATGACATCGGCCTAACACTTCAACATGAAGAGAAAATCACAGCCTATGAGCAAGCTCACCAAAAACGTTTGGCTTATAAATAAAATGTGATCATAGAAGACGCAATCCAATGAGCTCTTGCATTGGTTGCGTCTTTTTTTGTTCTTGCTGCATGAACTCAGACCTAGCCGTTGGCTAGGTTTTTTTCTTCTTCTTTTTTTGCAACTTTTGGCAGTTTTCTGCGTCTAATAGATTACTAGATTGTCGATTGGACGGAGGTTTTGCTGTCGGGCATATGATTATTTTGATACAACGGACACGTTGCTGCTAGTTTTTAAAAGATAGATATTAAGAGTATGAGTTTACAACCCCAATTCCGACATTACATAGAGGTGAATGATGAAATTTCCTGCATTTTGTTTAATGCTGCTAGTTTGCATGCTGCTTCTCCCAACTTATGCGATGGGAGCCGAATCCCCCAGTGGAATTAAGCTTTATATGAATGAGAAAAAGTTGGTGTCCAACGAAGTCCAGCCCCGTATAGTAAGTGGCAATACGATTGTACCTGTAAGGATTATCGTTGAAGAAATTGGTGCCAAGGTGAGTTGGGATGAACCCACACGCAAGGTAACCATCGTCAAAGGCGATATGAACATTCAATTGGTTATCGACAGTAAAACGGCCCTGATTAAAGGTAAGAAGGAAAGTTTGGAAGTAGCGCCAATCATCGAAAAAGGCAACACGATGCTCCCACTTCGTTTCATTGGTCAACTTATGGGTATTGAATTTAAATGGGACTCTTTAACCTCTTCTGTTCATATGTTCAAAAAAGATGATTCCGATTCCAAACCAGTTACAGGACCCATCGATGTTGTAGATGACCACAATCAAGTAACGCCTCCAAAACCGCCGGTACCGGGTACAGGCACAAATCCAGGAACGATTACACCCGATCCTAATGCCCATTTGTTGACTTCGATTGTGCTATCTGAGAAGGAGTTAGCTGTGTTCGCGAAAGACGGCTCTTTAGTACCGACTATGATGAAATTATCAAACCCGAATCGCATCGTGTTTGACTTCCCTAACACAACTTTAGATCCTTCTCTCCAGAAATTGCTTGTAAATAATGCGGGGGAGCTGCCATCTAAGCATCCTCTTGTTGCGAAAGTGCGCTTTTCTAACTTTGCTGATAACCCTGCTACGGTGAGAATTATTTTGGATTTGAAAGGATTAGCAGACTATCGCGTTCAGCCTTCTAAGCTTACGAATCAATGGACCGCCGCGATAGTAGAGCATCAGTTAACCGTGGTGATCGATGCAGGGCACGGGGATAATGATCCTGGTGCGTTATCCATAACTGGCAAGCATGAGAAGGATTTTACACTCGCTACAGCGAAGAAGGTAGAGAAGCTTCTTGTTCAGGACAAACGTGTTAACGTCCTTATGACTCGCTCTGATGATACGTTCATTCCACTGGATGACCGGGTTTCTTTTGGGAACGACAATCAAACAGATCTTTACCTATCGATTCACGGAAATAGCGCCAAAGCTACGGTTTCGGGAACGGAAACGTATTATAACAGACCGGAAAGCTTAGCTTTTGCGAATGTTATTCATAAAAATGTGGTTGCCGCTGCTGGATTTCCTGATCGCAAGGTACGCCAAGCTGATTTCAGGGTCATCACCAAAACGAATATGCCGGCTGTTCTTCTCGAAGTGGGGTATTTATCCAATAAGAACGATGAATCTGCCATGTACAAGGAAGCTTTTCAAGACAAAATAGCGGCTTCTATCGTTGCTGCCATCAAAGAATACTTGAACCTCAAATAAGTGACGAAAGCCTTTAAGTGTATGCTTTCGAAGTTCGTTTTGCTAGGCAAAACGCTAAGGAGTGAGTGAGATGACCAAAACAAGTCGCCTATTTCATGGGGTGCTTCTTGTAAGTGCCATCACGTTGTCTGTAACCGCCTGCGGTCAGAAAGGTCAACTCGTCGGTGGAGCAACATATCAAGCTACAACCGAGGTGCCGACGCCTACAACTGTGGTACAAAGTCCTGCACCAACCCCAACACCAGAACCTTTAAAGCAAAAAAAGGTTAAAGTTTTTTACAGTGATCAGGACGAAATGAAACTTATAGAAAAAGAAGTCACAATCAGCTACAAACAGGACGCTGACGTGTATGAAGCTGTACTAAACGCACTCAAAAAGAGTGATGATCCTAAAGCGATTCCTTTATTTGATGATCTTACATTCACAAGCACTTCATTTGATAAAGTTAAGGGTGAATTGAAGATTGATCTCAAATTTGGTCCCAAAACGCAATTAGGCGCTCCGGGTGAGGAGTTGTTTCTACAAGCTTTGAAGAAAACCGTGTTTCAATTTCCAGAAGTGAAGTCTTTATATGTACTGAAAAACGGCAAACAAGTGGATAGCTTAATGGGGCATCTAGAGCTTCCGTATCCAATTAAACGACCTAATTAAATGTAGTAGCAGAGGAGTCTTAATCAACGATGAAAAACAAGAAATTAGCAAGTGCAATTGTTAGCTCTTTAATTATAACTAGCCTGGCAGGGACGCCAGTTTTGGCAGCAGAGTCAGTAAATACGACATCAACAAGTAATGTAAAGCTTTCTTTCCCTGACGTAAAATCGGACTATTGGGGCATTCGACATATATCCAAACTTGCTTTGGAAGGCATTATTGAAGGCTACGAGGATGGTGCTTACCGGGCAGAGAACTCAGTTTCACAGCAGGATGTCCTAATTATGGCTACTCGTATGATGGGCTTGCAAGGCGAAGTAGATGCAATGACAACAGCAACGGTGTTTCCAGATTTCATGCTGGTTGATAACTATGCGCGTAATTATGTAGCTATTGCTCTCCAGAAAGGCTTAATCTCCAACGAGGAAGAGAAAGTTAGAAGCCAAAGCGATAAGTCCAAAGATAAATGGGGCCAGCGAAAGGCAACAAGGGAATGGGTAGCTGAAGTAGTAATTCGCGCTATCGGGAAGGCAACCACCGCACAAAGCTTATCGACAACACCAACGGCTTTCAAAGATAATAATGACATTAGCAGCTCAACATTGGGTTTTGTTAATGCAGCTGTAGCTTTGAAGGTAGTTGATGGCTTTGAAGATGGCACGTTTCAACCTAAAGGGGCAGTCACGCGTGCGCAAATGGCGGCTTTTTTAAGTCGTTCGCAAAAGGAGCTAGCTACATTGCCTTCACGTGCAGTGAAAGGCTACATGACAAGCTTAACAAGTGGCACAATTGGCCTTATGGATAAAGACGGGAATACGAGTACATATAAACTTTCACCGAGCACGGTGTTCTATGGTAATAAAAATGATACGGCGATAGCTGCAAAAACGCTGCAAGAAACGTTTGAAGTTTCGCTCGTTCAAGTAAATGGAACAGCCTACTATGTTGAAATTATTAGCGATGAGCTTCAACTGGATATTCATGAGGGTAAACTGTTGAAATTGAATATGACTAGCCTTAAGGCAACTTTGGATGACTTTGAGAGCTATGATTTAGCGCCGGATGTCGCTGTAACTGATGCGGAAGGACGTGGCTTGAGCCTAGCTTCTATCGTCAATGGCAGTACGATTCAGTTGCGTAAAAGCAAGATCGTTAAAACCGATAAATATACGTCCATCATTGTTAAGCAGGTACCAGTTAATAAAACAGCAGAAGGCGCGATTCAAACGTTAAATAAAGATGCGATGCAAATTACGCTTCTTGACACCGTATCAGGCCAGCCTGAAACGTATGGTTTCTCTAGCAGTTTGATTGCGACTTTACCAGATAACAGCCTCGTAGATATCAATTCACTTCACGTTGGAGATTCGGTTGAGTATACGGTTAAAAATAGTGAAGTTGTGAAGATTGTAATTAAAAAGCAAGCGGATGTTGGTGTAAGTGTTGAGGGGACACTCAAAGATTTGAGTGATGACAAAACATATTTAACTATCACGAAGTCGGCAGGTGCGTCATTAGCAGCCTATTTATTAGCTGACAATGTTCAGGTACGTATCAATGGTTTAACAACAGCGAGCATTTACGATCTTGCACCTGGAGATCAACTTAAGCTGGATGTACTGAATAACAAGGTTACTTTGATTACGGTAACGAATCGTTCCATTGATAATTTATATTTTGCAAAAATTGATAGCTACAATCCAACATCGAAATACTTAACCGTGACCGATAATACAGGTAATCCGCATGTTTATAAAATGACTGATACTGTTTCTATTTCCTATGCTGGAACAACACTTCCCTTTTCGAGTTTCAACAGTACTTTCACAGCAGGTAAATATGTTGATTTATTAGTTTCGAAAAATGCTGTAACGCAAATTAAAATGTCCTCCCAACTTGATGGGGCATTAACACAATTAAATTTACAAACGAATGATATTACACTGAAAACAGACAGTGGTCAAAACTTGACGTTCAAACTTACCTATGCACCGCAGGTTGAGCTTGCAAATAAACCGAACAGCGCACTTTCTGACTTAAAAGTTGGTGATAATGTGAGTTTATTATTAAGCTTTGATCAGAATATTGTCACGAAAATTGTAACGAGTAAAACGGCACTTTATAAAACAATTTTATCTAATGTGAACAGCAAGCAAATTACTGTGACGGATGAGGCGAACACTTCGTATGTCATTTCCCTAGACGGTGTTCCAATCGTCAAAGCGGATCAAAGTGTAGGTTCTATTGCAGACTTTGCTATTGATGATTATGTGAAGCTGACGTTCAAAGGTCTAGCTGTTGTAAAAGCAGAGCTGATCAGTCCTGTACGCGGCAAAGTTACAGCTGTGGATGCGGCAAGCACAAGCTTAACCGTTCAAGATTTTTCAGGTAAAAGTCAAGTGATTAACGCAGGCAGCAATTTTGGCGTTAAACTTAATGGCGGCGTAGCATGGAGTTTCACTTCCATCAAAGTGGGCGATCGTGTTCAAGTGATGAAAGACGCTAATGATAAAATTATGATACAAGTTGCTGTAGGATCTAAACGGGAAGTGGATAACTACAATAACGTCGTGAACCAATTTTACTTCAAAGCGACAAGCTCCGGAGAAAAAACGGCTTATAGTATTTTCCCAAGAGCCTATTTCCATAAAGGAACAGATGTCGTGTCGGCATCATCCTTTGCAGCTGGAGATCAAGTAACTCTTTATGTGTTAGACGATAAAATTGTTGAGATTGAGAAATAAATTTGAACGAAAATTAAGTTCATCCGTCTGTATATTAGGAGCTTGACTTCTAAGGCAGGCGGTTTTTTTTCTAATTTATAAAATAAATATGGCGATTATTTAGAAAATGTTCGCATTTTGACGCTTTCAAGGATTGATTCTAACGCCACAATTCGCTACACTGGAGATTATTACGACCCTAAGGAAGTAAAGACATGACACAGAAGTTAGTAAGGCATATTTTGGATACAATCGGTGAGCTCTTTCCGGATGCACATTGCGAGCTGCGCCACAGTAATCCGTTTGAATTAACGATTGCTGTATTATTATCGGCTCAATGCACCGATGAAACCGTGAATAAGGTGACATTGGATTTATTTCAGAAATATAAGCGTCCTGAAGATTACTTGGCCGTTCCACTTACAGAACTGGAGCAAGACATTCGACGGATTGGATTATTTCGAAATAAAGCAAGCAATATTCAAAAGTTGTGTCAATTGCTGCTGGACAAGTTTGAAGGCGAAATTCCAGAGAAGTACGAACACTTGATCGAACTGCCCGGCGTAGGCCGTAAAACAGCAAATGTCGTCGTATCGAACGCTTTCGGGGTACCTGCTATTGCGGTAGACACCCATGTTGAGCGAGTCTCCAAAAGACTAGGATTAGTTGGCTGGGACGATTCGGTACTTGAAGTTGAAAGGAAGCTGATGAAGAAGGTTCCGCGCGAAGAGTGGACACAAACGCATCATCGACTTATATTCTTCGGTCGGTATCACTGCAAAGCTCAGAACCCGCAATGTACGATATGTCCATTGCTGGACAATTGTCGTGAGGGTAAGAAACGTATGAAACCAAGTGCAACTAGGAAAACTATTACAAACAAATGATATGCAGACAAAGGATGGGATTTGAAATGAAATGCATCGCCGTATACACGAATAGCTTTGAACTGTTCTCCGATATTTATGAGCAAGTGATTAATACACCCCTAGCCGATAATGAGGAAAAAGTCATTGAAGGTGTAACAGTCAGTGAATCCGGTGAAGTTCCTCAGAATTACATAGACAAGATGAAAACGAAATCTGAGGTCGTGGTTATGAAAGTAAAAGACTCCGACATTACGATTTTGCAGCATCGCGATGTCTTTGAGATTTTCTTGCCGGAAAAAGAAAAAGCCGTAATGTCCTAAAACCTAAATCTCCCTTTGGGAGATTTTTTTCTGTTATGTTTGGAGAGAAGAACGGATCATAAGGAGCGGAATGGACGAATGACGCAAATGGTGGATATAAGCATCTCGGTTATGCCGGATGCGATTAAGAACATGCAGGTTAAACTGCAAACAAAAGGGGATTACGACAACGCAAGTAAGCTAGGTCAGCTGCTTGATAAAATAGACGCTGGACGGATGAATATAGCGTTCTGCGGTCATTTCTCAGCGGGAAAATCGACCCTAATTAATCAGCTTTGTGGGCACGCCTTGCTGCCGTCCAGCCCGATTCCAACAAGTGCAAACATCGTGAGTATTCGTAATGGATCACCGGGTGCTCATGTTACGCATCGCTTGAAGGATGGTACATCAAACAATCCGGGCAAACCGAAAACAATTGCGCTTGAAGAATTAGAAGCGTATTGCGTCAATGGTACCGATATTGAAACGGTAGAGATTACGTATCCGATTCCGTTTCTGGGTAGTCAAACGGGACTGCTTGATACGCCTGGTATTGATTCTACAGATGATGCTCATCATCAATCTACGGAGTCGGCTTTACATCTAGCCGATGTAGTTTTCTATGTCATGGATTACAACCATGTTCAATCCGAAGTCAATCTCGCGTTCACGAAGAAGATGAAGGAGTGGGGAAAGCCGCTCTACTTGGTTGTAAATATGATTGATAAGCACAAAGAGTGGGAGCTTCCTTTTGCACAGTATCAGGAGGGGACGAAGCAAGCTTTTCTAAGCTGGGGCATCGAGCCGGATGATTTGCTGTTCGTGACCATGAAGGAGCCGAACCATCCGCATAATGAGTATGCGAAGCTGCAATGGCTCCTAAGTCGTTTGGTTGAGCGCGGTGATGATCTGCGAAGCTTCAGCATCGACGCATCCGCGCGTTATCTTGCAGCAGAGCACGGCAAGTGGTTGGCTGATCAGCATGAGCCGCAGAAAGCGGAGCTTATGGAGCAAATCAGCCAGGACGGTGACGTGCAGGAGGTTCAGGCGCAAGCTGCTGCGAAGCAGGAAGAGCTTGCGGCAGTGAAGGGACGGCCGGAAGCGTTAACGGCGGCCCTCCGTAAGGAAGTTGGCATGATCATCGAGAATGCCAATATAACACCAGCCTTGACCAGGGATCAGGCTCATGCATATTTGGAGAGCCGTAAGCCTGGGTTCAAGGTAGGCTTTTTCTCCAGAGCTGCGCAAACAGCTCTGGAAACGGAGAAACGTCTTGGGACGTTTCAGGCGGATTTGGCTGAGCAGGTAGAAGCGCAGCTGGATTGGCATCTGAGGGATGCTTTGAAGAGGGCTGCGCAGGAGCAAGGGCAGCATGATCCTGTCCTTACAGCGCAAATCGAAGCGCTGAAGGTTGACGTGACGATACATTGGCTTGCAGCACAAGTGAATGCTGGCGCAACCTTTGGCGGCGAATATACACTCAACTACATGAAGCAGGTATCCTCTGATATTAAACAGCAGTACCGCAAACAGGCGTTTGCGGTGATTGATCTGCTCGCGGCTGCAGTCCGCGAAGGGGGCGCGCAATTGGTTGATACGCTTGCGGTAGAGCTGGAAGCGCTGGGCGTACGCCTCAGCGCTTGCAGGGAACTGCAGCGCCTCGAGGAAGCCGAGGCGGAGGCAGAGGCCCAGCTGCTGCGCATGGTCAGCTGGCCTAGACCACCTGCGCCGGCGCTGCCGGCTGCGCAGCAGTACACGGGCATGGAGGAGACGGCAGCAGCCCCGCTGAGCGGGGGACTGCACGTGACCTCCATGGGCACGATCCTACAGGCCGCTGCCACGACTGATGACGCGGCCGCAGGCATTACAGCTGCGTCATCAGTGGAGGCAGCTGCAGTGCCTACCGTGTTCACCTCGGGTGAACACGGTAAGCGCATGGAGCGCAAGGCCGCCGATTTGCAGGCGGCCTCAAGCCTCATCGAGGGCCTGCCGTCGATGAGGTCGATCGCGCGCTCCATGCGCGAGAAATCGGAACGTCTGCGGCAGCGGACGTTCACGATCGCCCTGTTCGGCGCTTTCAGCGCCGGCAAATCCTCTTTCGCCAATGCGTTGATTGGGGAAAGAGTGCTGCCGGTCTCGCCGAACCCAACGACGGCGGCTATCAACAAGATCATGCCGCCGCAGGAAGGTTGGCCGCATGGCACAGCCAAGGTCAAGATGAAGAAGAAGGACGCGATTCTGCAGGACGTTCTCTATTCATTGGACATACTGGGCGTGCAGGCGATTGACATGCTATCTGCCCTAAAACGCATAAGCGCACTTTCTCCTGCGGACGTTACGGCCAAAGGGAAGCCGCATTATTCCTTCCTGAAGGCAGTGGAGAAAGGTTGGGCACTAGCCCAAGATCATTTAGGCACCGAACTCAAAATCACCAAAGACGAGTTCCCAAGCTATGTTGCAGACGAATCCAAGTCCTGTTTTGTTGAATTTATCGAATTATATTATTCCAATCCTTTGACGGAACAAGGCATTATATTCGTTGATACGCCAGGAGCCGATTCCATTAATGCCCGCCATACTGGCGTAGCTTTTAACTATATTAAAAATGCGGATGCTATTCTTTTCGTTACTTATTACAATCATGCTTTCTCGCAGGCCGACCGTGAATTTCTTTTGCAGCTAGGTCGTGTGAAGGATAGCTTTGAGATGGATAAAATGTTTTTCATCGTCAATGCGGCTGATCTTGCCGCTAGCTCGGAAGAATTAAATGGCGTAATAAAACATGTGGAAACGAATTTACTGCAGCACGGCATCCGAAATCCGCGTATTTATCCAATATCCAGTTATTTGGCTGCAGAGGGCAAAATAACAGGGAACGAAGCGCTGGTTACCCAATCTGGCATTCAGCCATTTGAGCAAGAATTCGTGAAGTTTACGTTCAATGAGCTTAGCGATGTTGCTATTCATGCTGCTAATTTGGAGCTGAATCGCGCGATTGCGACCATGCAGCAATGGCTGGAGCGTGCGCATTCGGGGGAGGAAGAACGGAAGCTTCAGTTAACCAAGCTCGGTCAAGCGGAGAATGCCGGAACAGAGCTTCTGGCAAATACCCTGTATGACGCGGAGCTCAAAGAATTAAAGAAAGAAATTCAGGAGCTTTTGTACTACGTCAAGCAGCGCACGATGTACCGCTTCGGTGAATTATACAATTACGCGTTTAACCCTTCGACCTTCCGGGATGATACTAGAGATCCGAAGCAAGCTCTGCAATCTGCATGGGGTGAGCTGCTGCGAATGATTGGCTACGATTTATCCCAAGAGGTGTTGGCTACAACGCTCCGGGTTGAAAATCGCATGAATCTGATTAGCAGCAGCCGTGTAAAACGGTGGGAAGTGCAGCTTGGTGAGTTGATGGAAGGATTCGAAAGTGGAACGTATGAATCAAGTAAGTTCGTAACACCTGAAATTACGTCTAAACTAGAAGTTCCTGATGTAAGCTTGAAGCTGCTCCATAGTCATTTCAAAAATACGAAGCAATTTTTCGAAGGCGATGGCAAAAGCAAGCTCAGAGCAGATTTAGAAAATCGGATGAATACGCCGGTTGCAGAATTTATCGAGCAGCAAACAATGGAGCTTGAACAAGCTTATGCGAATCAGTTGGAAAATTGGCTTGCAACACAGAAAAATCTGATGCTGCAACAGCTGAATGAACATGCAGAAGGGCTTCGCGATGCTCTTGAAATGAAGATTGATTTGAACGAACTTATATCCAAACAGCATCAATTAAAGGCTTTTGTTTAATGATTAAACGAAAGGGTTGGTCGGGTTCCATAGAACTTGGCCAACCCTTTTTTGCTTATTGCCATGTAAGGGCTTACATCGATGGTTATCGGGATGATTTTAAAGAATAGGGGGGATTCCTGCAAGTTTTTGTGAAGTTATGGGCATTTAAGCGTTTAAATCCTCGTATCCTCTGATTGCTCGCTAATAGGGATGGTGTTAAGATTCATTAGGTAATAAAACGCTTTCTAAGCTTTTCCAATTTATCCTTCTTGAGGAGGGGGCCCCAAAGTGGAAGTGTTCAGGCAACTGAAGCCGTATTTTTGGCCAGAGAAAAAATTATTTTTTGGAGCAATTTTATGTTTAGCGGTGGCAACCGCGCTCGGTCTCGTTTATCCGAATTTACTACGGTATTTAATCGACGACGTGATCACGCAGAAACAATTTGAGCTTGTCCCCAGATTAGCACTTGTAGTCGTAGTGGTCGTTTCAATGAAGGGGATGTTTCAATTTCTTCATGGCTTATCCGGAGGTCGTCTGGGTAACCGCGTCGCGTATCATTTGCGAAATGCGCTGTACAACAAGCTTCAGTACTTATCCTTTCAATATTATGATCAAGCGAGAACTGGGGACTTAATGTCTAGATTGACTGCTGATTTGGAAGCCATTCGACAGTTTATCGGCTTCGGATTTGCTCAGCTCTTAAACGTGATGCTGATGTTGGTTTTTGGCATGGGGATGATGTTCTCGATTAACTGGAAGCTGGCTTTACTTACGATGATTACGATGCCTTTTCTGGCATTTACCGCAATTCGTTTTGAAGGCAAAATTCATCCAGCCTTCCGGATGGTGCGTCAATCCCTCAGCACGATGACCACAGCTGTACAAGAAAACATTACAGGGGTTCGAACGGTGAAATCGTTTGCTCGTGAACCTCATGAAGTAACGAAGTTTTCAGCACGCAATGAGGATTATAAGGCCATGAATATCGAAACCTCAGGGATTTGGGCGAAGTATTTTCCAATCATGGAGATTCTGGCGAATTTAAGTGTCGTCACTTTGCTCGGAGTTGGCGGATACATGGTGATTGAGAATACCATTACACTGGGTGAACTCGTTGCTTGCTTCAGTCTCATCTGGTACATCATTGGACCAATGTGGGGTCTGGGCTTCCATATCAATAACTTTACACAAACCAAAGCTTCTGGCGAGAAAATTTTGGAAGTGTTGAATCATTACATGCATGTGAAAGATCAACAAGATGCGATTGTTTTGAAGAGTGAACATGTAAAAGGTCATGTACGTTTTGATCATGTCACATTTTCATATCCGGAAAAACAGCCTGCCCTTTATGATTTCTCAGTTGATGCTCCTCCTGGCTCTGTTATAGGACTCCTAGGCAGCACAGGCTCGGGTAAAACAACAGTAATTTCCTTGCTAATGAGGGCTTATAACGTTAAAGAAGGCAAGGTTATGTTAGATGGTCAAGATATTCGATCTTTACAAGTAGAAAGCTATCGCAATCAAATCGCTACAGTTTTCCAAGAAACATTCTTGTTTTCCTCTTCAATCCGCAACAATATCTCTTATGGTCGTAAAGATGTGACGATGGATGACATCATTCGGGCAGCTAAGCTGTCCAAAGCGCATGATTTCATTATGGAGCTTCCGGAAGGGTATGACACGGTTGTTGGCGAGCGCGGACTAGGCTTGTCTGGCGGTCAAAAGCAGCGGATTGCCATTGCTCGGGCGCTTATCAAGGATCCTAAAATTCTCGTTCTGGACGACGCGACAAGCGCGGTTGATATGGAAACGGAACATGAGATTCAAGCAGGCTTCGGCGAGGTTATGAAAGGACGTACAACATTTATCATTGCTCATCGGATTTCTTCCTTGAAGCATGCGGATGAAATTATTGTTCTGGATAAAGGTCGGATTGTGCAAAGAGGCACACATCAGGACCTGCTGCAGCAGGAAGGTCTTTACCGTCAAACCTATCATATTCAGTATGCGGATGGACCTCAGAAATCGGCTGCAAGCAGCCAAGCTGCGGCAACAAAGGATACGGATTTGGATACGTTAAACCATTCTCCATCGCAAGAAAGAAGGTTAGCACATTGAGTACTAATTCGGCGCAAACCGAGGCATCTGCCAAAAGAGAAGATTCCCAAGCGGGGCAACGATTCGTATATCAAGATGATGAACTGATTGAAAAGCCTTTTGATTGGGGTCAGTTAAAACGTTTATTTAGTTATATGAAGCCTTATAAAAAACAAATGCTGCCTATTATCATTATTATGATGTTGGTAGGAGCAATTACGAAGCTGACCATACCACTGCTCATTCGTGAAGCCATTGATAATTCCATCATTCCGAAGGATAAGAATCTACTTTTTCTAATCGTTGGGATCATGCTTGCCGTATATGTCATTCAATGGCTAGCCAATACATTCCGCATTAAATATACGAATATGATTGGTCAGCGCGTCATCTACGATCTACGCCATGATTTATTCAGTCATATTCAAAAGCTGTCGTTTCGGTTTTTCGATACACGTCCGGCAGGCTCGGTGCTCGTTCGAGTAACGAACTATGTGAATTCGTTGCAAGATTTGTTCACGAATGGTGTAGTTAACTTATTAATTGATGTTGTACAGCTTTGTGGCATTATTATTATTTTATTGACGTTTAATTTCAAACTAGGTGCAGCGATAATCGTGACGGTTCCGATTATGTTCCTCATATCGACTCAGCTTCGGAAAAAGATTCGTCGTGCCTGGCAGGATGTGACGATGAAGCAATCCCGTCTGAATGCGCATTTAAATGAATGTATACAAGGCATCAAAGTTACACAAGCCTATACACAAGAAAAAGAAAATATTCAATTTTTTACGAAAATGAATATGGTCAATCGTTTGTCTTGGAACCGAGCTTCGATGCTCAATCAATCGTTTGGTCCTCTCATTGAAATTACGGGAGCTGTTGGCTATTGTATTCTGTTTTGGCTAGGTGCTCATTTAATTCAAACGGAAGAAATATCGGTCGGTTTGTTAGTTGCATTCGCTACTTACATAGGCTATTTCTGGGAACCAATTACGCGGTTAGGACAAATGTATTCCCAACTGCTCATTGCAATGGCTTCAGCGGAGCGGATCTTCGAGTTTATTGATGAGGAACCAACTGTAGCTGAGATCGAGGGTGCTAAAGCTCTATCAAGTATCCAAGGGAATGTGAAGTTTGAGAATCTTGTATTTGAATATGAGCCTGGTAGACCAGCACTCAACGGCATTAATCTGGATGTACAGGCTGGTCAATCCATCGCGCTGGTTGGTCATACAGGATCGGGTAAAAGTACGATTATGAATTTATTATGCCGTTTCTATGACCCAAATGAAGGCAAAATACTTATCGATGGCCAGGATATTCGTCATGTAACCATCCAAAGCTTGCGTTCTCAGATCGGAGTCGTGCTTCAAGATACGTTTATTTTCTCTGGCACGATTCGGGAAAATATCCGCTTCGGTCGTCTAGATGCTACGAATGAAGAGATTGAGCTTGTAGCCAAGGCTGTTCATGCACACGATTTTATCATGAGTTTGCCAGCAGGCTATGATACAGAGGTTCAAGAGCGCGGTAACGTACTCTCGATGGGTCAGCGTCAGTTGATTTCCTTTGCAAGAGCACTACTTGCGAACCCGCGTGTTCTTATCTTGGATGAAGCAACGGCTAGTATTGATACGGATACAGAGCTCAAAATTCAGGAAGCTCTCAAAACGCTGCTTGCTGGTCGAACCTCCTTCATCGTCGCGCACAGACTTTCTACGATTCGGAATGCTGATAAAATCGTAGTGCTCGATCATGGGCGTATGATGGAGATCGGTAATCATGAGGAACTCATGAAAGAACAAAAGATTTACTTTGGACTTATTCAAGCCCAATACAAATTTTTACAGGATGCGGTTTAGAGTTTGAGAAAAAGCTGTTTTAACTGCTGTGGCGGTTAAACGGCTTTTTTCGGTGAATACAGCAAGCTTAGCACGGAAGGCTGTTGCTGGCGTTGATGGGAAATGGCTGGTGAAAGCTCAGATTTCGAGCATATCCGCTTATGCTTCATTTCTGATTCCGCCGAATGCATGGAAAACGGCTTCTCATCCTACATTTTTCGCAACGATTTTCGCTTACAATAGGCTCTGAAACCGAGCCTATTGTAAGCATCGACAAGTGAGAGCTCGGTTTACGAGCTTATTTCATAAGATAAGAATTTATATGTTTTGGGTGACAGAGAGGCAACCCTTTAATACAGGTGAGATAGGCCTGATATCCGTGCTGTGTGTGGCTTGTAACGATTTTTTACATCGTTACAGATGTCTCAGCCGTGGTCGTGCTGTAACGATGATTCTCATCATTGCAGATAAAAAAGCGCTGACATCCGCTCTGCGTGTGGCTTGTAACGATGTTTTACATCGTTACAGATGTCCAAGTAGCTGGGAGGCTGTTAATAGAAGGACCTGGCTAATGGCAGGGTTTTCTTAATATCATCACCAAGCGAAAGCTCGAAAAACGACTTCTCAGCCTACCGATGCCAGCCTAGACAAGGTTCTGGCATATTTTAGGCCGTCCCAGCAGCCTATACGCTGTTGAACTGTCAAGAGACATCCGAAATAATCGACTCAGACTGCTGCGGGCCTCCCAAAGCCGTAATTTGTTATAATACAGCCAGCTTTTTTGAAAGCGGCATTCATTTTCAAAATAAATGAAACAGGTAACTCACGATCTCATGTGGGCCCGTTCCGTATTGTAATGTTTGCAAAATTATTCAAGAAGCTATACTCTTAGAGTGAATTATGCCATTTATTCGCAGGAGGGGAATTCCTTGAGATCATCTCGTTTTATGTGGGGTGCAATTGGCCTTACAGCTTCGATATCTACGATTGTTTTCGCAGTAGGCTTTGCTTACGCGGCGAATCAAATATGGTTTCCCAAAGCATCCGGAGACCTCAATCTTGTAACGACTGCGCCTAAGAAAGAAACAATGATTGAGAGTAAAAGTAAGCTGCAGATTGTTGCGCTTGGTGATTCATTAACGGCAGGAACTGGTGATAACACCGGCAAAGGATACGTTGGACGTGTCCGCGAAAAGCTGGAGAAGGAAAGCGGTAAGCCGGTATTCGTGCTCAATAATCTCGCAATTCCAGGCTATAAGAGTGACCAACTTCTCGCTGATTTAGCGCTGAAAAAGACACAAGACGCACTCGCTCAGGCGGATATCATTTTACTCACAATTGGTGGCAATGATATTTTTGCTGGTGGGGATGGGCTTTTTAAAGGAGAAAATCAGACGGAGTTTAACCCGGAGGGTGCGCTTAAACGTGTAGAGCCTGCTCTGGCCAAAATGGAGAAGGTAATTCAAGCGATTAATTTGGCCAACCCGAATGCAACTGTGTTATATGTTGGCTTATATCATCCTTTTCTTGATTTAGACCCCAAAAAAGAAGGTTCGCTTATTGTACAGCGATGGAATAACAGTGTCTTTGAAATGATGAATCGTTATCCTCGAATGGTCATTGTCCCAACCTATGATTTGTTTGAACAAAATTTGATCAAATATTTGTCTTCAGCCGATCATTTTCATCCTAACGGGGACGGCTATGAGCGTATTGCCGATCGGATTGTACAAATTCTGAAGTAGGGGAGGCCAAGCTGATGGCTGTAGCAGCAGTTCCAACAACGGTTTTATCTGTGAAAAACTTAAAAAAACGAATTAAAAATAAAGAGATTATTAAAGGGATTTCATTTGATGTATACGCGGGTGAGATCTTTGGTTTCTTAGGACCCAATGGATCGGGCAAAACAACGACGATTCGCATGCTCGTTGATTTAATACGCCCGACTGAAGGGTCTATTCAGATTTGTGGCCACGATGTTCACAAGGAACATAATCAAGCGATGCGGCATGTCGGTTGTATCGTCGAGAATCCCGAGCTATATTCCTACTTGACAGGTTGGGAAAATCTTGAGCATTTTGCAAGAATGCTGCCGAATGTCGATGAGAAACGGATCCAAGAGGTCGTTGAGATCGTCTCCATGGATCAACGTATTCATGATAAGGTACGGACTTACTCCCTTGGTATGCGTCAACGACTCGGTATTGCACAAGCACTGCTTGGACGGCCTAGTTTATTGATATTGGACGAGCCAACGAATGGACTTGATCCACAAGGGATTAAGGAAATGAGGGAGTTCATTCAGCGTTTGGCCGCGGGTGGACTTAGTTTGTTCGTATCCAGTCACTTGCTTAGCGAGATTCAACAAATGTGCCATCGTGTAGCCATCATTAGTCATGGTGAAGTCATACAAGTGGGAGCCGTTGATGATTTGGTCGCTCAAGGAGGCAAAGTCGTGTGGTCCGTGTCTCCGGCCTACAAGGCCGAGGGGCTTTTAGAGGCGTCGCCACTTGTGCTGGCTATTGAGGAAATTTCTCAAGAAAGTCCAATAGGCTTACCATTGACGGTGAAACAAATCGTTACACTTATGGATAAGGAAAACGTCCCGCAGGTAAGTCAGCATTTGATGGAAGCAGGAATAAGCCTCTTTGCTGTAGAAATCAAAAATCCAACACTGGAAGATTTGTTCTTGAGCCTAACCGAAGGTGAAAGAATTGAATAGGAGAAGGTGAAAGAATTGCTTATTTTATATGCCCTTGTTAAGAATGAATGTATTAAAATGATTAAGAAAAAACGCTTTTATGTTATCCTACTTATACTTCTTGCATTAATCCCTATGTTCACTTATGCTCAAATGCGAGTTGCCCAAAATGCACAAAAGCAGTTTGGTACGACGGACTGGAAGGCGGACCAACGGCAGAAAATTGCCGACTGGGAAAAGCGTTTAGGATCAGCTCGAACACCGGATGAGTGGAAACAACAGCTTAGAGTACAAATTCAAATTGCTAACTATTATCTTGAAAAGGATGTAGATCCGAGTACACCGAATGCGGTGACTTTTACACGTGAGTTTGTGAAAAATGCTGTAGGTTTATTCATTCCGCTCATTATTATGGTCATTTCCGCTGACATCGTATCATCTGAGCATTCTACGGGGACTATTAAATTATTGTTGACAAGACCGGTCCGGCGATGGAAAATCCTATTGAGTAAATTAATTACGGTTGTCTTCTTTACTTCGCTCACCGTATTGTCCACTGGTGTCTTAAGTTATTTGATTTCAGGTGTTGTTTTCGGGTATAACGGATGGACGATGCCTGTTTTTACAGGTATCCAGCTAACAGGCACGGAAGTGGATTTCAGTCTTGTACGTGCAGTTGATCAATGGTTCTTTCTTATCATGGAGTTTGGATTGGTTTGGTTCTCAGCATTAGTCGTAGCACTTATGTCACTAATGCTATCCGTTCTCATTCGTTCCACAGCTGCAGGTATGGGGGTCATGCTTGCCGTATTAATATCAGGAACCATACTTTCGAACATGGTGTCGTCTTGGGAAACTGCGAAATATTTGTTTATGGTCAATTTGGACCTAACCAAGTATTTAACGGGAGGCCTTCCACCAATAAAAGGGATGGACTTGACCTTCTCACTTAGCGTTTTAAGTGTGTGGGCGATCGCTTCGCTCATTGTTTCATTTACGGTATTTTCACGAAAAGATGTTTTGAATTAACGGTTAACTTAGATAAAGGAGGGCTTCAATGTCCGAGCAGCTAGAATTGGCGAAAGGAATAGCCCCAACATCGAATTATGAGGCTGATGATATACAAGTCCTGGAAGGTCTTGTAGCAGTTCGTAAAAGACCAGGGATGTATATTGGTAGTACAAGTGCATCGGGTCTACATCATCTGATCTGGGAGATCGTGGACAATGCGGTTGACGAGCATCTTGCCAAACATTGTTCCAAGATTAATGTGACGATACATAAGGATCAGTCGATTACGGTTCAGGATAATGGGAGGGGGATTCCAACCGGTATGCATAAGACCGGCGTACCAACTCCACAAGTTGTATTTACTATCCTACATGCCGGCGGCAAATTTGGTGGAACAGGCTATAAGAAGTCTGGCGGACTTCATGGTGTTGGCGCATCGGTAACAAATGCCCTATCCGAATGGCTGGAAGTAGAAATTTACCGAGATAGCAAGGTGCATAAAATGCGCTTTGAATATTGGGTTGACGATGCAGGAATCGAGCATGTTGGTGAACCCGTTACCGGGCTTGAAGTCGTAGGAAATACCAATCGAACAGGAACGAAAGTCACTTTCAAGCCTGACAAACGCGTATTTCAAGGCGGAACGACCATAAACTACGATACTTTAGCTGAACGTCTGCAAGAAATTGCTTTCCTCAATTCAGGACTTCTCGTAAACTTGAAAGACGAACGTTCGGATAAGTTAGATACTTTTCAATATGAGGGTGGCGCAAGTCAATTTGTTGAATTCCTGAATGAGGAGAAAACAGTTCTTCATCCTGTGATTCACTTTGCTTCAGAAAAGGATGAAATCGAAGTGGAAGTGGCCCTGCAATATAATGATGGCTACACGGAAACGATCGCTTCCTTCGTAAACTCAATCCCTACTCGCGGCGGCGGTACGCATGAGACTGGCTTTAAGACGGCTTATACACGCGTCATGAATGAATATGCCCGTAAAGGGGGCATTATCAAAGAAAAAGAAAAAAATCTTGATGGTACCGACCTTCGGGAAGGTATGATGGTTGTTATCAATATCAAGATGGGCGATGTTGAATTCGTTGGTCAAACGAAAGATCAGCTTGGAAGCGCTAATGCAAGAAGCGCAGTGGATGCGGTTGTTTCTGATAAAATGACTGTTTTCTTGGAGGAAAATCCGCAAATCGCGCAAATGATGCTGAAGAAGGCTGTACAAGCTTCCAAAGCACGGGAAGCTGCTCGTAAAGCGCGGGAAGAAATTCGCAGCGGTAAAAAAGGAAAGAGTGAGAGCTCAAACCTAAATGGTAAGCTAACCCCTGCTCAATCGAAGGATTTGCAGCGCAATGAGTTGTTCATTGTCGAAGGAGATTCCGCCGGCGGTTCAGCGAAGCAAGGACGTGATTCCAAGCATCAGGCGATTTTACCGCTCAAAGGAAAACCAATGAATCCCGAGAAATCCAAGCTTCTCGATATTATGAAAAATGATGAATACAAAGCGATCATCGCAGCCATTGGGGCTGGCGTGGGCTCTGAATTCGAATCCGAAGAGATGAATTACGGTAAAATTATTATTATGACAGATGCAGACACGGATGGTGCACACATTCAGGTCCTGCTTTTGACCTTCTTTTATCGCTATATGAAGCCATTGATCGATCAGGGTAAAGTGTTCATCGCACAACCACCGCTTTATAAAGTGACAAGAAAAGGTAAGAATGGTGGATACAAGTACGCCTGGACAGACGATCAGCTGCAGGTAGTTGTCAAAGAACTTGGTAAGAATACCGAGCTTCAGCGTTATAAAGGTCTTGGTGAGATGAATCCTGAGCAGTTATGGGAAACGACGATGAATCCAGAAAGCCGTACTTTGCTGCAGGTACAGATTGAAGATCCTGCTAAAGCGGAACGGCGAGTAACAACATTAATGGGCGATAAGGTAGATCCACGCAAGCGGTGGATTATCGAGAACGTCGATTTTACTGAATATGTAGAGTAGACCAAAAAGAGTGGTGAATGAACGTTGAACATATTAGAAGAGTTTTTACCTGCCTTTCTGGAGGAGATCGTTGGCGATCGTTTCGGGCGTTATTCTAAATATATTATTCAGGATCGCGCGATTCCAGATGTAAGAGATGGTTTGAAGCCAGTACAACGACGTGTCTTGTATGCAATGTACGACTCGGGCAATACTCCTGATAAGCCTTATCGCAAATCGGCCAAAACCGTCGGTGATGTCATGGGGAATTATCATCCGCACGGAGATGCCTCCATTTATGATGGTATGGTTCGTATGGCGCAGCCGTGGAAGATGGGCCACACACTCGTGGATGGCCATGGTAACTGGGGATCACTGGATGATGATCCGCCGGCAGCAATGCGTTACACAGAGGCTAGACTTTCTGAGATCGCGATGGAACTTCTACGTGATATTGAGAAACGTACAGTCATGTTCAAGGATAATTTTGATAATTCCACGAAGGAACCCGTTGTGCTCCCTGCGCGGTATCCGAACTTACTCGTGAATGGTGTCAGCGGGATTTCGGCTGGGTTCGCAACAGAAATTCCACCGCATAATTTACGTGAAATCATTGATGCCTGCACAGCCATGATTGACAAGCCTGATATCACAGTTGAAGAATTGATGACGATCGTCAAAGGGCCGGATTTTCCGACTTCCGGCATTATTATGGGTGAAGAAGGTATTCGCGAAGCTTATCGCACAGGGAAAGGCCGTATTTACATACGTTCCAAAACAGCGATAGAAGATATGCGCGGCGGCAGACAACAAATTGTAATCACGGAGATCCCTTATCAAGTTGTCAAATCTCGTCTGGTTACAGCCATGGAGAACATTCGGCTTGAGAAGAAAATCGAAGGAATTGCCGAAGTGCGCGATGAAAGCGGTCGTAATGGGTTGCGAATTGTCGTGGAGCTTAAGAAAGAAGCCGATGCCAAGGGTATTTTGGCTTACTTACTGAAGAAGACGGACTTGCAAGTAACCTACAATTTCAATATGGTTGCGATTGTGAATAAAGCGCCTCGTCAATTGGGTATTCGTGAAATTCTTGAAGCTTACATTGGGCATCAGAAGGAAGTTGTTACGTTCCGTTCCCAATATGAGCTTGAGAAAGCCGAAGACCGTGCACATGTATTAGAGGGACTTGTCAAAGCCCTTAACATACTGGACGAAGTTATCGCAACGATTAAAGCTTCTAAGAATCGGCAAGATGCGCAAAACAACCTTGTTGAGAAGTTTGGATTCTCAGAGCGTCAAGCAGATGCTATTCTTGTTTTGCAATTATACCGATTAACGAATTTGGAAATCACAACGCTTGATAAAGAGTTGAAAGATGTAGAGAAAACGATTGCTTATTTACGTGGAATTCTTGGCAGCTTGAAGAAGCTGTTAGGTGTAATTAAAGATGAAATGGGCGAAATCCGTAAGAAGTATGGTATCGACCGCCGTTCGGATATCCAAGGTGAAGTAGAGGAACTAAAGGTTAATCTTGAGGTGCTGGTGAACGCGGAAGACGTCTTTGTTACGTTGTCCAATGAAGGTTACTTGAAACGGACGAGCAAGCTTTCGTTCACACGATCAGGCGGAGAACTCGAGAATACAGGACTGAAGGATGGCGATTACTTGCGCTTCCTGCTCGACGTGAATACGATCGAAAGCTTGTTGATCTTCACGAAGAAGGGGCAATATTACTTACTGCCTGTCCATCAAGTGCCGGAGTATAAGTGGAAAGAGAATGGCACCGCGATTGTGAATGTCATTCCTATTGCCAAAGAAGATCGCATTGTAAACGTTATTCCGGTGAAGGGCTTTGAGGATCCAACTAAGTCGCTTGTGTTTGTCACACGCAAAGGACAAGTGAAGCGAACAGAGCTGAAAGAATATATGACGAACCGCTCAAACGGAATCGTTGCTTGTAAGCTCGGCGAGAATGACGAAGTCCTTCATGTACACCTAAGTGACAATACGAAAGAAATATTGCTTGTTACGAAGCAGGGCATGAGTATCCGTTTCCGTGAGGAGGAAGTGAACCCGATGGGCCGTGGGGCCGCGGGTGTGCGCGGCATCCAGCTCAAGGAAGACGATGAAGTCGTCTCGGCCGAGTGGATTTATGGGGATGAGGGAGAAGTGTTGGTCATCTCAGACCTCGGGTATGCGAAGCGTTCCCTAGTTGTGGACTATCCCATCCAAGGACGCGGCGGAAAGGGCATACTTACCTTCGAATTTAAAGAAGGCAAGCGTGTGAGACCTAATGGCTCAGCCTTAATACGCACATTTATTGTGAAAATGGATTATCTCATTACGGCTGTCATGAGTAATGGGGAGAAGCTGCGTTTCTCAACAGAGACAGCACCTCTGGAGGATCGTAAAGCACAAGGTAAACAACTTATACCTGTTTCCAAAACAGATGCGATCGTAGAGATTTTGAGATTCCCTCAATCATAGCTGATTGTAGGTGGATCCAGCTTCTCAATGAGCATAAAAGCTAACTCTAATAGGACCCACAGGGGCATCGGTTCGTCTAATCGATCCAGCCACTGTGGGTCTTTCATTATGCCAGCTTCCAGTGCCTTCTTACCAAGCTCTATTTTCCAAGCTTCCACCTTAAACCACTCCTTTGAGTTTTCTTAAGAAAACTAGCATCGTAAGATAGACTTATTGTGAGACTTACGAAGCCATAGTAATTGTTTTCGTTAGTAAAAACAGTGCATACCTGCATCACAGTATATGTAAGAAGTTGGCGAGGTGTTAAAAGAAGTCGAGAAGCTTGGGCAATTTCTTGTTAATCGGACAAAGTAATTGAGGGATCGACAGCAAGCCACAGCATGTCTCAAACGGTGCAGCTTTTGTCTGAAAATATTAATGGCATTAACCTTTAAACCGAAGAAAAGGCATGCTATACTTGCCTTAGGAGATGTTGGAAGCGAGTTGATGAGGATGTATTCCGATGAATTTGGGAAGCTATGGTTGAAATTGTCTAAGGAATTGAAAAACCAGATGGAGGTAGGATTAGCACCTACCATTACCGAAGGACAGCTTAATGTGTTAGAGCTGCTTATGACGAATGAACGGATGAAGCCTTCTGATTTAATCGAATATTTATCCACAACGCCTGCAGCTGTGACAACACTGTTAGATCGGATGGAGAAAAGTGAATTGATCGCAAGGGAGCGGGATGAGAAGGACCGCCGTATCGTTTGGGTCAACGTCACGGAAAAAGGAAAGGCGGAATGCGAAAGAGGTATGAGAATCCGGGAACAACTTTTGGATTCGTACCTGAGCCGCGTTTCCGCCCATAATCAGAAATTGCTTATTTATTTGCTTGGGAAGGTCGCCAATTAATAGCGACCCAAAGGGTTGAGGCGAATTTACAACTCAGGGAGTGTAAATTCGCTCCAGGGCCGCTGCATTGGCGGCAGCGACCGAAAGCGCAGCGTCTCTTTGAGCGTTGGATGCTCAAAGGCAAGAGCCGTGGCCCACAGCGCAAGCTGCTGGCCGGGTTTGTTGACCGCGCTGCCGTAGCGCTGGTCGCCGTAGAGCATGCAGCCGATGGCTGCTAGCTGCACGCGGATTTGATGCGGCCGCCCGGTATGCAGCTTGATCTGGATCAAGCTGAGCCCGTCTTGGCTGCCGAGCAGCTTATAGTCCAGCACAGCCTCCTTGGCGTCCTGCTGGCCTTCTCTGACCACGCTGACGGTATTCGTCAGCGTGTCCTTCCAAAGAAAGTGGCGCAGCGTAGCGGACGGCTGTGGCGGCTTGCCATGCACGACAGCGACGTACGTCTTGTCGAGCTGCCTCGTTCTTACCGCGTCAGATAGTCGGGACGCGGCTTTTGACGTTTTGGCGAATACCATCACGCCGCCAACGGGACGATCAAGCCGGTGTACAAGCCCGAGGTACACATTGCCGGGCTTGTTATGGCGGTGCTTCAGATCTGCCTTCAGCACATTAAGCAGATCAGGATCGCGTGAATCGTCTTCCTGCGTAGGCATATTGACGGGCTTCTCAACCACAAGAATGTGGTTGTCTTCGAACAGTATCGGAATTTGTGATGCTCCCGAGCCATCTCTAGATGCTGCCACCGTTACGCCTCCCAGCGTCCCAGAATGCCGCAAGGGAGCATCAAGCCGGAGTGGGTGATCGGCAGGCCGATTTCGCCACTGGAGATCGTGCCGCCATGCTTGGCTTTCATCGCCATGCTTAAGATGTTCTGGAGCACAGTGGCCGAGATACCCGTTGTATAAGAGTTGATCAACAGGAACAACGGATTGTCCGTCAGAATCGATTGGCAGGTTTCAATGAAAGGGAAGAGGTCATCTTCTAATTTCCAAGTCTCACCGTTGGGTCCGCGTCCGTAGGAAGGAGGATCCATGATAATCGCATCGTATTTGCTTCCGCGGCGCTGTTCTCTTTGTACGAATTTGAATACGTCATCCGTGATAAATCGAACAGGACGGCTGCCCAGGCCGCTCAGATGCAGATTTTCCTTAGCCCATTGAACGACACCTTTGGAGGCATCCACATGGCAAACTTCGGCACCTGCGTAAGCGCAAGCCAGTGAAGCTCCACCAGTATAAGCAAACAGGTTCAATACTTTGATTGGACGTCCAGCTCCTTGGATTTTGTCCATCATCCATTTCCAGTTGATTGCTTGCTCAGGGAATAAGCCCGTATGCTTGAAGCTGGTCGGCTTGATATAGAAGGACAATTTCTGGTCATAGTTAATCGTCCATCTCTCAGGAAGCTCAGCGTGCTGCTCCCATTGTCCGCCGCCACTGGAGCTGCGGTGATAGTGAGCATCAGCTTGACGCCATGACGGCGTTTCTTTTTGTAACGGCCAAATGATTTGTGGGTCTGGTCTTCTCAGGACGATCGTACCCCAACGCTCGAGCTTTTCGCCGCCGCCTGTATCGAGGAGCTCATAATCAACCCAATCTTTTGCATAAAACATGCTGCAATCCATCCTTCAACTTGTATACTTTAACAAACATCCATTGTACACCATTTATTTACCTAAATCGATCTTTTCAATCAAACCATCCAGTTCTTTTTCTGCAAATTGTTGAAATTGCTGTTGTTCAAGCGAAGCTTTCAGCTGTTCTTTCACAGAATCAAAGGATTTAACGGATCTGGCTTCTACTTTAATAACGTGATAACCGAAATCGGTCGCGATGGGATCACCGATCGTTCCGATCGTCTGCTCGATAGCTGCTTTCTTAAACTCAGGCACCCATAAACTTACATCGGCATCCGCATAAAGACCGCCTGCATCTTTGGAGCCTGGGTCATCTGAGAATTCTTTGGCTAGTTTGGCGAAATCTTCACCGTTCTTAAGCTTCTGCTGAACTTCTTTTGCTCGCTGGAGTGCTTCCTCTTTCGTACGAAGAGCTTTGTCCTCCGAGCTTGATGGGTCATTCAATCCAATCAAAATGTGACGCACGGAGGCAATGGTATAAGCATCTTTATCTACTTTGAGTGTTTCATCATATTTGGCTTTTAACTGGGCATCGGAAATACTGGACTTGATGTAATTTTGTGCACCGATGCTGCCTACCAGAAAGTACTGAAGATCCGTTACTGTCGTGTTCGCCTTTTTCAAATCGTCAAGGAACTTCACTTCGCCAAATTGGCTTTTCCAAGCAGCGATTTGTTTAACAGCATCATCTTTGGCAGCGTTCTGGTCAGCCTCAGATGCTCTACCGAAAAGAATTCGGTTTTGAATTAGCTGTTTGATCACCTTTTCTTGATAATCTGGCTCATCTTTAGACTCAGTATGGCCTCCATTGAAGAGCGCTTGCAAAGCAAAGAAGGTATCAAATTCACCCTTGGTCACAGTTCCACCTTTGTAAGTTGCAACCACTTGCTTAGGATTGTTGCCGATCCAAATGGTTTCATTTTCTTCGTCCCACTCGACCTTTTTCCCTAGTGCTTCACTTACAAATCTAAGGGGTACATAGGTAGAGCCTTCATAAATAAATCCTTTAGCTTCGGCAGGTGTTTTCTCAACACCGTCAAACATATACTTAAGACTTCGGAATGCTACTTCAATTTGACTGTTTGCTGCAAATGCTACTGTCCCGCTTAATACGGAACCGATCGTTAGACCAACGATAAGTCCCTTTACTTTATCTTTCATTATTTGTGTTCCACCTCTCGATATAATGTCCCTCAATTAATTCACCAAGGGTTGAGTAATTTCCTTTTTTTTTTAAGGTAAAAATGAAGGATTCTTTGGCTGTTTGTTGTATTTGTAACGTAAGGCGATTATAAGTAAAATCCAGTTTTGACGAAATCAGGTTGATATAAGGAGGGATAACGTGGGGGCAAATGTTGGTATACCTAGCTCAGAAGATTTGTTTCTGCTTCATGAAGGATCCCTTTACCACAGTTATCGCATCTTAGGGGCGCATGTAAGCAAAACAAAAGGGCAAGAGGGGGTTCGTTTTGCCGTATGGGCACCTCATGCCAAACAGGTTTACTTGCTTGGTGATTTCAACAGTTGGCAATCTGGGACACATCGTTTAGAGAAGTTCAGTACACTTGGCTTATGGATATTGTTCGTGCCAGAAGCAAGTGAAGGCGATTATTACAAATTTGAAATTCATAGCGAGACGGGCCAGATTTTGTTGAAAGCAGACCCGTATGCCTTTTATTCGGAATTACGTCCGGGTACAGCATCGCGTGTTGTTGACCTAGAAGGTTATGAATGGAAGGATCAGGCATGGCAGCAGCAGAAAAAGGAAAGCCCCGCCTACAATAAGCCACTATCTATTTATGAGGTTCATCTGGGTACGTGGCGTAAAAAGGACCGACATAGTGAAGACTTGTATACCTATGATCAGCTTGCTGAAGAGCTAGTCGATTACGCAGTTGAAATGGGGTATACACACATTGAATTAATGCCGCTGGCTGAGCATCCGTTTGACCGTTCTTGGGGTTATCAAGCAACAGGCTACTTCTCCGTAACTAGCCGTCATGGTTCTCCTAAGGAATTCATGCATTTCGTTGACCGATGCCATCAGAAGGGTATTGGGGTCATTATGGACTGGGTTCCTGGTCATTTCGTTAAGGACAGTCATGGACTCAGGCAGTTTGATGGGAAGCCGCTGTATGAATACCAGGACCCTCGCAAAGCCGAGAAACAGGAGTGGGGTACTCTTACTTTCGATTTTGGCCGACCGGAGGTTCAAAGCTTCTTAATCTCAAATGCTGTATTTTGGATGGACATGTATCATATTGATGGTATTCGAGTGGATGCTGTGGCTTCCATGCTGCATTTGAATTTTGGCAGATGGAGCGAGGAACCAATCAAGAATCAATGGGGTGGGGATGACAATCCCGAAGCGATCGCATTCCTGCGCAAGCTGAATCAGGCCATCTTCTCCTTCTACCCTGATGCGCTGATGATGGCTGAGGATTCTACTGATTGGCCGCTCGTTACTGCGCCTGTCCATGATGGAGGACTCGGATTTAATTATAAGTGGAACATGGGTTGGATGAACGATATGCTGCGGTATATGAAATTAGATCCTATTAACCGCAAGTATCATCACAAGCTGATCACGTTCTCATTCATGTATGCCTTTAGTGAAAATTATGTACTCCCGCTTTCCCACGACGAAGTGGTGCATGGCAAACGCTCACTCCTTCATAAGATGCCAGGCGATTATTGGCAGAAATTTGCTAATCTGCGAGTTCTATATGGGTATATGACGGGTCACCCTGGTAAAAAGCTGCTGTTTATGGGCAGTGAATTCGGGCAATTCGACGAATGGAAAGATCTTGAAGAACTCGATTGGTTTTTGCTTGAAGGATACGAAAAACATAGTCAAATGCATCATTATGTCAAGGCACTTAATCAATTTTATTTGGACCAACCGGCGTTGTGGCAGTTGGATCATCATCAGGAGGGGTTTGAGTGGATCAACCCTCATGACGAGAGCCAAAGCGTTGTGACCTTTATGCGCAAAGGGAAATTGCCTGAGGATGACTTGATTCTCGTTTGTAATTTCACCCCTGTGGTGCACCCGGATTATCGAATTGGCGTTCCGAGGCATGGCGTGTACGAAGTCGTATTTAACAGCGATGCACCCGAGTTTGGCGGTTCTGGTCAAGGTAACTCCGAGCCTATATCCAGTGAAAAGCGATCACTGCATGGGCAACCTAATAGTTTAGCGTTGTGTATTCCGCCGCTTGCGGCTGTTTATATAAAATGTGTGAGTGAATTCCAAACTGTGATTGACGAAGTTGAAGGGGGAAATCAGATATGCGCAGTAAAGAATGTGTTGCCATGCTCCTCGCTGGAGGAGAAGGACGAAGATTAGGCGTTCTGACGAACAATTTAGCCAAGCCAGCCGTTCATTTTGGCGGGAAGTATCGTATCATTGATTTTACCCTCAGCAATTGTACGAATTCAGGGATTGACACTGTTGGTGTCCTAACCCAGTATCAACCTCTCGTACTCAATACTTACATTGGGATTGGAAGTTCGTGGGACCTTGACCGCAAATATGGCGGTGTGACGGTTTTGCCGCCGTTCATGGAACAAAAAGGCGGGGATTGGTATAAAGGAACAGCGAATGCCATTTATCGCAATATCGGCTTTATTGAGCAATATGATCCCGAATATGTTTTGGTCATCTCGGGTGATCACATCTACAAAATGGACTATGATCTAATGCTGTCTTACCACAAAGAAAAGAAGGCCGACGCATCGATTGCTGTCATTGAAGTTAAATGGGAGGAAACGAACCGATTCGGTATCATGAGCGTCAATGACAAACAAGAAATAACTGAATTTGCAGAAAAACCGAAAGAAGCGAACAGTAACTTGGCTTCGATGGGTATTTATATTTTTAATTGGAGCGTATTGAAATCTTATTTGCTCGAGGATGAAGAAAATCCTAACTCCAGCAAAGATTTTGGTAAGGATATTATTCCAATGATGCTGAAAGATGAGGCGAGAATGTTCGCTTATCCTTTTGAAGGCTACTGGAAAGATGTAGGTACGATCGATAGTCTGTGGGAAGCAAACATGGACCTGTTGGACGATAATAATGAGCTTAATTTAAATGATAAGGACTGGCGGGTATACTCCCAAAATCCATACCAGCCGGCTCAGTATGTGGCGCCAACTGCGAATATTAAGCGTTCACTCGTGAATGAAGGCTGCGCGATATTCGGAGATGTCGATCATTCGGTATTGTTCTTCGGTGTACAGGTTGGCGAAGGAAGCCAGATTCGCGACTCCGTCATTATGCCTAATGCCAAAATTGGGAATAACGTAACGATCAACAAAGCGATTATCGGCGAAAACACGGTTGTTGAAGACGGTGCTGTGGTAGATGGCAAAGGGGAAATTGTACTTATTGGTGGCAATGAACGGATATCAGGGAGTGCCAATCAGAAGGGATGATGTCGAGTGAAACATGTGATGGGTGTCATTAATTTAGTGAATGAACCGGATGATTTGGAGGAACTGACCTACTTTCGTTGCCCTGCATCTGTGCCGTTCGGCGGTCGTTATCGATTAATTGATTTTACATTGTCAAATATGGTGAATTCCGACATTGATAATGTTGCTGTATTCACTCAACACAAATATCGTTCGCTCATGGATCATCTGGGTTCTGGGAAAGAATGGGATTTGGACCGAAAGCGGGGCGGCTTGTTCGTGCTCCCATCTGTGCTCAATGAACCAACAGGCATTTCACGTGGTGATTTATACCAGTTCTATAGCCATAGAGATTATTTCTATCGTGGTAAAGAAGAGCTTGTCATTATTTCACGAAGCCACATGGTATGCAACCTCGATCTGCGTGACGCTGTGCGTTATCATGAGGATACACAAGCAGACATTACGGTTATCTATAAGCAAACAGATGAGGATATTCAAGGGAAATTCCGTCGGTTAGCGGTCAAGGATAGCGGGCAAGTGACTCTCATGGAGGATCACACAGGAAGATTGCGTACAAACAACATCTCAATGGAAATGTACATCATGAGCAAAGCGCTGCTGCTGGATATGGTTGAATCTTGCTTAGCGCAAGGTTACGATCATTTGGTTCGTGATGGCATTATGAAAAACATTGATAAGCTTAGTGTGTATGGCTACAAATTTGAAGGCCATGTAGGGATTGTGAATTCAATTCAAGGTTACTACAAGCACAGTATGCAGCTGCTTAATCCATCCATCTGGAGAGAACTTTTCTTCCAGAAAAACCTGATTTACACGAAGGTTAAAGATGAACCGCCTGCGAAGTACTTGGATACCGCAGCTGCTAAAAATGCGCTCATCGCAAACGGCTGCATCATCGAAGGTAAAGTGGAAAACAGTATCCTGTTCCGTGGTGTGAAGATCCGGAAAGGCGCGTACGTGAAGAACAGCATCATTCTCCAAAACTGTGAGATTGAGGAGAATGTTATCATTGAGAACGCAATTCTGGATAAGGATGTCTTCATTAGTCGTGGACGTGTCTTAACGGGGGATAACAAAGCGCCATTCATTGCTGCGAAAACGAAAGTGATCTAGATCAAATAAATTTGAAAAGTCAGCTTTCAGAAGCCTAGAAGCTTGAACGATTACCTAAGTTCCTGGCATTTGTTCGAGCTTCGACACCGACCAATCATTCTGAATAAGCTTCGTTTTGCAAAAGGTGGCTTTTCAAACATCCATTGGAGGAGTAGGAAGATGAAAGTATTATTTGCAGCATCTGAGGCTGTACCTTTTATTAAAACAGGCGGTCTAGCTGACGTAATTGGCTCGTTACCTAAGGAGCTTACTCGTCAAGGACTGGATGTACGCGTTATTTTACCTAAGTACGGCGATATCCCTGCAGTTTATCGGGAAGCAATGACGAAGGTAATCACATCTGATGTGTACATCGGCTGGAGGAAGCAATACATCGGGATAGAGATGCTTCAGCATGAGGGAGTTACCTTTTACTTCGTGGATAATGAGTATTATTTCAAGCGTCCAGGCATTTATGGTTATGGTGACGAGGCGGAGCGTTTTGGGTTCTTCTGCAGAGGGGTTATTGAGGCGCTCCCGTTACTTGATTTCCAGCCGGATGTGATTCATTGCCATGATTGGCAAACGGGTATGATTCCTGTGCTGCTGAAGGCGCATTATCAACACCTCCCTTTCTATAGCGAGATGAAGACGATGTCTACCGTTCATAACTTGAAATACCAAGGTGTGTTTGATCAATCCCTGTTAAAAGATTTGTTCGGTTTATCAGATGATCATTTCACAGGAACTTCGCTTGAATTGCATGGTGGCGCAAGCTTCCTCAAAGGCGGACTCCTCTATTCGGATCGGATAACAACGGTAAGTCAAACCTATGCGGAGGAAATTCAAACTCCCTTTTATGGTGAATTTTTGGACAGCCTGCTGCGTCATCGCAAAGATCAGTTAACGGGCATCGTGAATGGCATCGATTATGACGTGTTCGATCCAATGACCGATTCGCATTTGGTTGTGAATTATCGAGATTCTTTACAGAAGAAGCAGCAAAATAAGCTAGCTCTGCAGGAGCGCTTGGGTCTGCCTGTGAATGGTGATGTACCGATGATTGCGTTGGGTCACTCGCCTGGTACAGCAAAAAGGGCTTGATCTTATCCAGCATGTCATTTCAGAGATTCTCGCTTTGGACATTCAACTTGTTGTTCTCGGTACTGGCGACTATGGGTATGAGCAAATGTTCCGATATGCGGCTCAAACGCATCCACATAAGGTATCTGCTCAAATCTACTTCGATGAATCTCTTGCACATCAAATCTATGCCGCATCTGACTTATTCTTGATGCCGTCACAGTTCGAGCCTTGTGGGATTGGGCAGTTGATAGCACTACGTTATCGATCTGTACCCATTGTTAGAGAAACTGGCGGACTGAAAGATACCGTGCAGCCTTATAATGAGTTCACGGGTGAGGGTACCGGATTCACATTTAGCAACTATAATGCGCATGACATGCTGCATATCATTCGCCGTGCTGTGTTTTTCTACAAGAATGATAGAGAGGCATGGCTGAAAATTCAGCAAAATATGAAAAGAGGCGATTTCAGCTGGAAAAAGTCAGCCCAGCAGTATATCGCACTTTATAAAGAAATGGTTATTAACAACGCTTAAAAGGAGACTGGAGGCACTTTGCCTCCAGTCTCTTCTGTCTAGTTCCTCTTCATTTTATCCTTGATAATGTCGATAAAGACATTACCGGGTGAAATTTTTTTAGGAGAGGCAGTTGTTCAGAATGAGCCGGACTGAGGTATGTTTAACTGATGCAGATATGTACCACTGCATGTTATTTCAAACACCTGTAGAGGTGTGGTTTGATGGCGAATTGGAAGACGCAGGTTCATTGATTGAAGCTTATTCGGATGATGTCATTAAAGTAGGCGGCGTTTATTATTTGAGAAAACTGTGCCTAATTAAGAAAATAGCATAAAGGGTAGCTTGTTAATGACCTCTTATTCACCTTGTGAATAGGGGGTCTTTTCCTAATTTGTCGAAATTCAGGTATAATAGCGATGAGTTGATATAAATGGTTTGGAGTGGTGTTATGGATTGGATATCGCATGTACTAACTGTCGTCTTTGTGATTAATATTTTACTAGCCATAACGGTTGTGTTCTTAGAACGTCGAAACGTGGCGGCAACATGGTCATGGCTCATGGTGCTTTTATTCATTCCGATTCTCGGTTTCCTGCTCTATGTGATGCTTGGACAAAATTTGAGCCGCAGAAAGCTGTATAAATGGAACCGCCGTATGCTGGAAAGAGTGCAAACCGTCATTTCAGAGCAGCGGGAACAGCTAATTGACGGGACGCTGCCTTATATTGATCCGATGGTAAGTCAATATCGAGATTTGATTTATCTGAATGTCGCAACGAATGATGCGTTCCTCACGCAAGATAATGGTGTACATATTTTCACAGACGGTGTGGCTAAATTTAGTGATTTACTGAAGAAAATTGAAGCCGCTGAGTCCCATATACATATGCAGTATTATATCGTTAAGAATGATTCGTTGGGTCACAAGGTCATGGAAGCTCTGACGAGGAAAGCGGAGCAGGGTGTCCAAGTGAAATTCTTATATGACGATATTGGCTCAAGGTCACTGAAAGAGTCCTTTTTTCGAGATTTCCTAAAGGCAGGCGGACAAAAAGCCGCATTTTTCCCATCGCGCATTCCGTTTCTGAACTATCGGGTAAATTATCGCAATCATCGTAAACTAGTTATTATTGATGGCCTGATTGGGTACATGGGTGGATTCAATGTCGGTAATGAATATCTGGGTTTAGATCCGCGATTTGGTTACTGGCGAGATACGCACCTTCGTTTGACCGGAAGCGTTGTTCGTGCTTTGCAGTCGAGATTTATTCTGGACTGGAACTTAGCATCTGTGCAGCAGATGGAAGTTGAGGCGGAGTATTTTCCTGAAAATATGGAAGCCAATAGCCTGGAAAACGTACCCATGCAAATTGTGGCAAGTGGACCCAATGAAGCCTGGCCGCATTTCGTGTATACATTCCTAAAAATGATTCATATGGCGAAGAGTAGAATCCTCCTACAGACTCCATATTTTATCCCTGAAGAAAGCATGTTGAATGCGCTGCGTATTGCTGCTCTATCGGGCATTGACGTTAGAATCATGATCCCTGAGAAAGCAGATCATTTGTTTGTTCATTGGGCTTCCTTGTATTATGTAGGAGAATTGCTGCGAGCAGGCGTGAAGTGCTACTTATATGATCAAGGCTTTCTTCATGCGAAAACGATCGTCGTCGATGGGCAGGTTGCCTCAGTTGGGACGGCCAACTTCGATATTCGCAGCCTTCGGCTTAATTTCGAGACGAACGCCTTGATGTATCATGCAGAGACGGCGAAGAAGTTGGAAAACACGTTCTGGAAGGATATGGAGGGCTGTATGGAGTTGACGTTGGAGGAATATGATAAGCGTTCCTTACGGATTCGCTTTCTGGAGTCCATCTCGAAATTGGTTTCTCCCATATTGTAAACGAAGGTGTAGTCTAAGTAAAAAAAAGGCTATCCAATCCTTTCTTGAGAAAGAAAGATTGAATATCCTTTTTGTATTGTGAAATGATTAATTAATAAACCGATTCACCATTGTCATAGTTAAACTGCCATTGAATTCCGAATTTGTCTTCTAGGCTGCCGTAGCATTTGCTCCACCATGTTCACTTATGTAAGCTCCTATGATATACTAGCTTTACAGAGTTTTCATAGGAGGTAACACATTGAAACAAGCCGTTGCAATCTTCAATAGAAAGTCCCGTACCGATGGGGATAATGATACAACACTAGCCAACCATAGAACACAGACCAGACAGTTATGTGAACGTAATGACTACCACTACACCGAGTATGAAGAAATCCTGTCAGGGGCAACCAAGTTTGAGGATCGCACGGAATTACTAAGAATGCTTGCCGACGTTAAACAAGGTTTATACTTTGGGGTCGTGGTCGTTGAATTGCAAAGACTTGCAAGATCGGGACAGTATTCTCAAATGATCGCGGACACCCTTGAACAACATGACGTGAAGATCATAACCCCTACGATGATTTACAATCTCAGGGACAGTACCCATAGACTAATGTTTGATATGATGTCAGCAATGGGTGTCAACGAATTGAAGACAACTGACAACCGTATGAGAAACGGTCTAATCACTAAAGCTAAGTCAGGTCAATATGTCTCTGCACAAGCACCGTACGGATATGACGCGGTCTGGGACGATCCTATCAAGAGGAAGACCAGAACCCTTGTACCGAACGGGGACGCGGATCATGCCAAGCTTATCTTTGATCTTGCCGACAAAGGTCATTCACTCCGAGATATTACAATCGAATTGAACCAACGTGGCGTATCAACGATCAACGGCAAGGAATGGTATATTAGAACAATTCAGCATATTCTCAACAACAAGTCATACACGGGAGCATTGATGTTACAGCTTAAAGACAAGTACACCAAGCAACCGTCCGAATTGATCGAAGTACCAGACGCGTTTCCTGCCCTTGTAACGATTGAACAGTGGAATAGAGTACAGCTTGCAGTTAAATCTCGTTTAAGCGGTGATATGGAGACCAGAACACGCTCAAGAGGACAAGTCAGAACGATACTGAAAGACCTTGTATTCTGTAATGTGTGCGATAGAAAGACAGGCTATACATCGAGTGCCAAGCGTCCCAATGTTCTGGTTGTCAAACGGTGCGAATGTGGAAACAAGGGGATCGTTGAACCCACACTAGCAGAAAAGTTTTACAACGAATTGAAGAAGGTTGAACAGTACTGGCAGGAACAATGGGACATGGTTCTGAACGGTACACTGAACACCAATACAGACGATCTGGACAGCAAATTAGCCGACTTGGAAACGAACAAGGCAAAGTACACCAACCGCTCGAAGAATGCCAGAGTAGCCTTCCTAGACGGTGACATAACGCGGGAAGAGTATCTTGCAGACAAAGCCGACTTTGACGGTAAGATTGCCGTTCTTGATATCTCTATCGCAGAAGTTAAAGAACAGATGAGTCAAATGAATGTCGATTCTATAAGTACCCAGATGAAAGACAGGTTCACAATATTGGACAAGGTACGCAAGTCCACGGATACCAAAGAGGTCAACCGTCTGCTGAAACTTATTATCGAACGGGTTCATTATCAAAGAATTAACGGAGAAGTAGTTGAGTTAATGATTGCCCCCAAATAAGAACAGAGCCTTTGTTGAAAGTTGACAAAGGTTCTTTTTTTTGTTCCCATTTCCATGTAAGATTCCCGTCCATTATCAAACAGGTCACCAGATGGGACAATCGCGAATCATCGAAGGTTAAGCCCATAATCCCGCATGAGTTGAGCGTGGTTGATGAACTGACACAGGCGTAAAATCCTTGTGTCTTTTTCATATTACGAAAAGGGCAGGATTGTTCACTCATTTGGCGAATAGTTTAAGAATGGAATTTTACGAAGATCGTAACTGAAGGGGGAAGTATTCTGGTGATAAAGAAAAGGATCTTTATAAGTTTCGATATTGATAATGATGGTGGTACTAAGCATATGCTAGCAGGACAATCTGACCATCTAGACAGCCCTTTTGAATTCAAAGATAACTCTGTAAAGGCACATTTGACTGGTGATTGGAAAGATAAAGTTCGTCGTCGTATGGATAATGTTGATTTAGTTGTTGTTTTATGTGGTACGAAAACACATACGGCAGAGGGGGTATCTGCTGAATTAACGATTGCTAAAGAAAAAGGAAAGCCGTATTTTCTTTTGGCAGCTTATTCGGATAAGCAATGTACTAAACCTTTATCTGCGTCAGCATCCGATAAGGTCTATAAATGGACATGGGATAACCTCAAAAAATTGATAGCTGGGGGCCGTTAAGGAGAACATAAAGTGATGAAACTATTTGTTATTCATAGATTCCAAGACAACCAAAAAGCGAAGAAAATAATAAAACAAATCTCAAAGGAATTTCATTTGCAAATAGAACCGATTTTTTTATATAGTTATCGTATGGAGCAATGGAAAGAAAAAGCTGAAAAAGCAATATATCAATCAGAAGCTGTTATTATTTTCAATCCATTATATAGTAGGGAATCCGAAAATGTTCAATGGGAAATTGAAAAGGCACATGAAGCCAGAAAAGAAATCATTGAACTTAATAATACTGACAACTCAGATTCAATCTCAAAATTAATATTAATTTATAATATGAAAGAAGAATTTGAAACTTGTTTTTCATCTGATTCTAATGATGTTATGGATCTGTATAAAATAATGATCCAATCATCAGAGCAGTTAATACTACGAAGACAAACTACAAATGCCTTCTTTATTACAGTAATAGGTAGTTTACTCGCCATTGCTTCTCTATTGGTCACTACAGGTGCATTAAATGGTAATTCATTAGGCTTATTATATGGATTTTCCGTAATTGGATTACTTCTTTGTAATTCATGGAGAAATTTAATTGATAATTATGGGAAGCTTAACAAAGCTAAATTTGACGTTATCTTGCGTTTAGAAAAGAATTTAAGTTCCCAAATTTACTCAGCAGAATGGATTGCTCTCGGAAAAGGTATGAGAAGCGAAAAATATAAGTCATTTACTTCCACAGAAAAAAATGTTCCGCTTTTTTTTGGTGTGTTAATAACTGTATTAACAATTGCAATAACAGTGTGGCTAATAGTAAAGTAAGTGTTAATCATGCTACGAGTGGCTATTCGGCAAATTTACATTATTAAGAAACCGCGGTTCTATAATGCGGTTTTTTTTGTTATCACCTATAAAAATGACACCATGACAATGTTACACAATTGATCATGTAATGAAACAATATCACGGTAGTGTGAAGCCTTATACAGCAAGCGTTCCGCGGAATCATATCATATAATTGGGCAAAATGGAGTAACTTGGGTCAGAGTAGTCAATCCCTTGTCCAGTGCGGGTTACAGCCGTTACCAGTGATTTTCAGTTACTCGAAAAATACAGTAACCTCTGTTCAATGAAAATAAAGTTTTAGATCACAGGGTTGGCGTTGAACTAACGGGCAGTTTAGTTACAATATGTGGTAACATATGGATAAAGCTTAGGGGAGGCGTTTAAACTTGAAATTAGCTAAACTATCTCTTATAAGTGGACTCATTGGTGGTGGTGATAGGTGTGAAAAGCATATGCTATGTTGTTTTGCCTGATAATTTGTTCTTAGATGATAATTCGGTTTATACATTTGTAAAAAATCATATTATTAATTACTATTCCGAGTTAGAAGTTGAGCCGTACAAAAAGTTCTTTTCTGAAAAAGAAACTTTAGAAATTGCAAAACGAAAAGGATTTAGTAATTTATTTGATTTTGAAGAACACCTAAAAAATCATAAAAATGATGATGGAATAGAGAATGGATTATACTACTGGATTACCACGTTTAATGAACAACGGCGTTGGGACGGCTTTCGGATTGATGGCGTTAAAAAAGGATATGATTTAATAAATGAAGTATTACCATATTCTGTAGTTACTCCAGATGGTATTTGGCATTCTGAGAGGGACTATGGATACAAACCAATTTTAGATTTTAATAACGGTTTTAAGCAACATCCAGACAACATTGAGCCCAGAAAAAAGTGGATAGAATATATAGATAGCTTTTTTAAAGAGTATAAAGGTAAAAACTTTGCTATTTTATTTGTCCATTCATAGGCATGAATTAATTAAGCCAGACTGTGTAAAAAAATGAAAAGGCAATCTGCACTATAATTAAAGATAGAAATCTAATGTATTCCTTTTGAATAAGCGGCACGCATCTTCTAACACTATATTCACGCATCAGGCATTCGATAGTTCATTACGCTAACGGTGAACGATAGTTCAACAACCGCTCCACCCAAAGGGCGGTTTTTTTTGCCCATATCCTTTATTGCGGTGAAGTGTAAGAGTGAATTTAGGGAGTTTATTCAGAGCTTAGTAGAATGTGCGGTAGCGGGGAAAAACGACTTTTTTCGATCCAGACCCGCGGGGGGTATACAAAAAGGGCTTGGCAAATATGACCAATGATTTGACATCACTGAACAACTATTGCCAAGCCCTTTGCACGATGAATGAAACGATTGTCACCAACACCTTACATATACTGTCTCGTGTCCTTGAAAGATGATGAACAATACCATGCCCACCCTGTACCACACATGTTCAATGTGATGCTCAATGATTGATACAACATCTATCATACACAATCAACATACCACTTATGCCACCTATGACCTACGACCTATCACGTAGTACCTTATCTACTGCCTTACATATAGCCTGTCTATGCAACCTATCGTCCCAGTCCATAGCGATACATGTCAGCAGGGACACCATCGTTATAAGCCAAGCAATGACCACACACGCCCCTACCATCCTGTATTTATTCCTTCTGCATCATCGTACTGTTCATGCTCATGCTCATGTTCGTCTTCTTGATCCCGATCATGTATATCGTAATAGTTAATCATTGCCCCGCACCATTCCAATCCCAAGCCATTGCATTCTTGCGTGTCTTGCGTCTTGCAATATTACTAACGTGTCCCTGAGTGATCCCGAACTCATATGCAAGCTTGGTATTCATTTCACCCCTATGAGTGCGTATATAAATTTCTCTGACTTGTTCGTCTGTTAGTCTTGCGTTTCCGTGATACCCTTCTAATTTTGCTATCATTTTTAATTGCTCCTTCTGCATGACTAAAATTGTTTTGGTAAAAATAAAAGGACCACCCCGAAGGATGACCCCTATTTATAGCAAGTTGATCGAATGTGAATCAAGTAAATTCTTGATCACGAAACCAACCTTGTCATGTTCAACTTGTACCATACGATTATCATACATCTCATTGGAGAGAATAAATAATGCAATGGTCAAGTCTTCGAACGCGTCTAGTTCATCGATTTTCTTGCCCGTGTAGCTAGAGAGGAATGACTTTACACCCATCAAAATAGCTTGGAACAGGGAATTATCAATGTTGTGGTAGACGTTCGCATATGTTTTCAGATCGTTGACAGTGACTTGACTAATTAACATCAGGAGTCACCGACTTGCTTTTGCTCTTAACTCAATATCATTGGGATTGAGTCGTACAAGATCATTGACCTGTTTGTCTGTCAGATCATGGACAGATTTTGCATCGAATTTGCCGAAGTTTGTAATAATAGTTCGTAGAAATTTTACTTGCATGTGTCTACTCCTTTTAGAAAATAAAGAGCCACCCCAGAAGAGTGACCCTGTGTTGATTACTTACCAACAAGCACAGCAAACTTGGACGGATCACCAACAACGCTGTCAAGTTCTTGGAAAGTCACGATACCAGTTTGGTAGGAAGCCGCATAAGCTTCTTTCATAACTTGAACCTGTACACCAGTTGTCAATTTAACGTCAAGACCAGAGAAGTCACCGTAGTACACGCCACGGGCACCGACAGCCAATGTTGCAGGCATTTGCTCGGACAACATAACAGGCTTACCGAACAAGCGAAGACCGCCATCCTCAGCAATACCGCTATCGTCACCATTGATCAGAAGCTGACCAGATGCACCAGTCAATGAACGGATCGCAGTCCATACTTGTGGGGACATTAACCATTCACATTTAGCTTGGTGAACTTGTGGAACTTTCATTTGAAGACCAATCAAGTCAGTCACGTTCTTGGCATCGATCACAGCCGTTGTGCCGTTTGTGGAAGTTGCCGATACAGTAACGCCACTCTTCAAGCCTTTCAGCTTCGTGCCAACCTCTTGAATCAATTCCTTCTCTAGGAACAATGCAAGGGATAGACCGATTTGACGAATGATCACGGACACAACGTCAATGTCAGCACGATTGATCAAGGAGTTGGACACCTTTGTCAAAGAACCGATAATGAAGTTTTGCAATTTCGGCCCAGTGAATTGACCGCCCGTGTCAGCTACTGGCGTACCTTCTGTCACGTACTCAAATACGTGTGCAGTGTAATCGTAAGCAGGAAGTTGCAGATCACCAGATACATTCCAGATCGTAGCTTTTGCCACAATTGGAGATACTTGTTTTGCCACTTCAACAACACGTTGAGCGATGGACAAGGGGATTACCACGCCATTACTACCCGCTGTCAAGGCACGACCCTCAACCGCGTCTGCTTTGTTTTTCTTGACTAGTTCAAGAAATGCCGTTTCATCCAGTTTGCGTTGCTCTAGTTCTTGCTTCTCATTCAATGGAATCATTTTTGTCATATCTCCTTCGCGGTATCGTTTTTCTGCGTCTAGTTGTTCGTCAATGGATGCGATTTCCTTGCGGTTATCTTCAATGCGTTTTTGATCGATAGCGGACATATTGCGTTTCTCGTACTTAGCCGTGTTTACAATTCGTTCCATCTGATCGATCAGATCATTGCGTTTTTCAACAAGTGCTTTTTCGTTCAATGTGCTTACCTCCAGAAATTGGGATTATTGTTCAGGACTCTCACCCTGTATGTGTTCGCTGTTAAATAGCCCTTGGAACGTCAACCGCCCAGTTGAACGCCAAGAACCAGATGGAACGGCAAAAAGCCCACCCGCGAAGGTAGGCAACTTTACCCGATCCAGTGAACGTCCCTTGTCCGATTGGGGTGGCTTCGATGCGGGAAACCTCTTCAAGGGACGTTCAATGCATGGGGTAAAATGTGAAATAACCCTTACCACCCGATGGCAAGGGCTAAACACTTTTTGCTCAGTTATTTCATTCTTGCGGGAACTGAACCAGAAACCGCCTACACCGTTTTGTCAAAGGGATGGGAACGATGCTAAACCATCAACGAGTTTTGCTGAAACATGGGAACCCGTTTAACCATGTCTAGTTATCGTACTAGCCACGTAATCGAAAAGCGAACGAACTTCACCGACTGAGGGGCGAGGAAGGTCTAGTGCCAGAAGAACTGGCGTGTAAAGAAATTCGAAACAGAGACCTGTATCAGAAACCAACATCAATGCATCCACTTAAAACCTGCATATCCTGCTGACTCCACATCTCAAGATCAATCGTACCGACTGAAAAGAAATACCATCCTCATGGGGGGCTTGGCAGTTCATCGGCTTGCTACTCAGGCAAGTCAGTCGACCAACTAAGACGAAGACAACCATTGCGTTCATTCTGTCCCAACGAGGACGACAACCGATAGTCACGAGGAAAACAACCAACCTGCTATAAGGAGGTGATTTTTCTCCCCTTTCTATGATTGGATTTGGTGGGAATTACTCCACACCCTACAAGACACCCAGAAGTGATGTCCTGTTAGCTGAGAGCAATTCTAAACCTCTTGCCCGCCATACATACGTTGGTGGGTGTTTAGCTTGTTAACGAGTACCTGAAATTCCTGTTCCCGCTGTTCTCGAATGGCAATGAGATTGCCCGTCTTAGGAAATCTTTTGTATCAATGTTGGGATGATCTGCAAAGAATTGTCCAACGTACTCGCGATCTGCTTTATTCAAAATGCTGACACTGTAATTATTGATTTTGCATACTGCACTAGTTCTGTACATAATTTTGACCTTCTCTCGTTTTGTTTTATTGGTTGAATCATTGTTTAAAAAAGGATGGGGGACAGCGAATCTGTACACCCCGAGCGTAAGACATAACACAAAGATTGGAGACAAGGGGAATGACAAGTTCATCCTTGTGCTATTAACCAGAAGGTTACCCAGTTTGGGCAGGATTGGGGCAAAAAGCTGAAAAAAGATTCTGTTACATTCTCTCTCTTGGAGTTTCCTGTTTTGTGATCCAAAATGTAATCGCTGCGTCCCGCTCTGGGCAAAGGATTGAGACCCTTTTATATAGGGATTTACATAAAGTAAATATACTTTTAAAGAATATTAGAATATATAGAGAGACTATACAGAGGGACAGACAGCCCTATATAGAGCTTTGGCAAGAATAGTTCTTACTTTGTGTGCTTTCTGTAAACCATTGCCCCAATCCTTTGCCCAGAGCGGGATACAGCCCTGCACATTTTTGTAACGCGGGGAAAAGTCTTTGTTCAGTATCGTGAAATTCTGGTCATATACATTCAAATGCATAAATATACAGCCCTTTCCCATTGCGGAGAGGGCTTTTTCGTTGTCAATTATTACCTATTTGTTCATTTGGGAGTTTGCTCTCTTTTTGATCCTTATACCTGTGTAGCCCAGTTTTAAAAATTCATATCGAGTTGACTGTGAAAATCTTGCGGCAAATTCCTTTGGTGAATAACGGGACAAAACACACAGACAAAGAGGAGAACAGGACAATGACAATGACAAAGACATGCACGAAAATCGGGGAAGGTAAGGCGTTGAAGAGTTACCAGAAATCACTAAACCAAATTCACCGCGAAATCGAAAATGCACGAGCGGAAGCCCTGAGAGACCCACGCATCAATGAAGTGTCAAACGTCACCGTATTTGATGAGAAGGGATACCCCACGAACCCGCTGACAGATTTCATGACATACAAACGAAGCAATCAACAGGAAGGAACGCAACTGATCGATCCTGTACTACTCGCCAAGATCGATAAAATGTTTACCAAGTATCAACATCAATACAAGGTTCTTGGGCTTCATTATTCTGGCGGGTTCACTGTGGAAGAAATCGCGGTCGATGAAAAGACAACCAAAGGTCACATTTCACGCTCAATTTCCAGAGCAAAGCAACGTATGCAAAAGTATTTGTCAGAAGCTGAATACGATTCCATTCGTTGGTATATCGGTGACAGGGAGCCAATCCAAGTAACTGCCCCTGTACCTGACGAAATGAAAAGACGCATTGCCGATTATAAGCTAATGAAAAAGTCCCTTGAAGCGGGCTTGCCACATACACCAATCAAGTTTAAAGAACGGGAATACGAAGGTGACAAATCAAAGTACATTAATTTCCAGTCAAAGCCGATCGGTGACCCCATTCTTGGACTGCACCCACCAGAGAAGCACTTGCCAGTACCACAGCAGGAGGTGCACAACAATGACAGCTTTTGACCACATCACGGACTCATATTTTAAAGATAAATTACTACGCGGGTTAATCGAATACAAACCAGAGGATTGGGTGGTATTGGAAGAACTTGACGAAAACACAAAACCAAAATACGGGGGTAAAAAATAGATGCAGCATTATAGAGGAATCAAACTTTTGAATTCAGTTGACATGTCTAGTCTCAAGCATTCCCAAGCGGTTGACAAGTTATGTGATCGCTTGGAAAAGACGGGATATGTATTGATCGGTGCATACCATTCCAGTTCCAAAAAGATCAAAGGAAAGTGCAACAATGGACATGAAATCATGATTACTCCAAACAACTTTGTAAACAAGGAAACAAAATGCAAGCATTGTTTCTACTTGAACCGTCATGCCAATCTGGTCAGAGAATTTGAATCAATCGTCAAGCGTCATAAACTGACTCAACAAGAGCCGTTCAACTTTAGAAAAGGCGTGTTGCAGGGATTGAAAGAGAAGTATCTCTTCACTTGCCCGTATGGTAAAGATCATTGGCTAAGTCCTTATAAGCTAGTCACCGCTGTTCTCTTTCAATGCTATTGCGGTAAGTGCAAAACATTGGGAGGTAAGTCAAAATGAATCCAATTATTGCAGGACTGTGGAGCGACTATCGCCAAGCCGTGAAAGCCTATGGACATGGGAAGGAAACCAAACAGATATTGATCAAAATTTATGAAATACAAAATAGCCTTGCCCCTACTGGGTAAGGTTTTTTCTTTGCTTTATAAAAGCTTACATAAATTTATTTGCTCCAGAAAGTTTCTTGCAGCTCCATACCCACTTTGCCGCCTTCTTTCAACTTATGAAAGGCTGACTTCACTTCATCAATATCCTTGCTAACTAAGGAAAGGCTAATGTTGTTTCCAGCAACGAAAGGCATTCCTGGGAAAACATCGGAGAACATAACTGTACTTCCAGAAATGCTAAGGCGTGCATGCATAACTAAATTTTTGGCTTCCTCGGGAAGAGGAAAGGATGGGTCTGGTGGTGTATCTCCAAAGGTCATGATTTGTGGCTTGTCTAGTCCAAAAACTTCTGCGTAATACTCAATGACTTCACGAGTGTTTCCGTTAAAATTAAGATATACATCAATAGCCATTAATTTCACTCCTTAATTTTAATTGTCTATCATTTCCATATTGTATCATTTAACTGTTCTAAAACCAATATACCTGCGGATGAACAAATACAAAAATTGTATGAATTTCGGAGATCAAATGAATGATCTTCGACTGCAAAAACAAGCATCAAAATAATTGGATGGAGGCTGTCGAGGAAACGAATCAGTAGCTGTATTTTAACGGGGGGAAATGATGAGGAAAATATTAATAAGGACGTGGAGTCGAGGGATTACCACGTCTTTTTTTTGAATTTGTGCGGGTTGGAAAAAAGCGGTCGCGTGTGCACTGAAATAAACCTACTCCAATTGAATCGGTGTATGGTAAAATAATCCCAATCCAACTAACTTGATCGGGTTAATCTGTGTCTGGTTGATATGTTTTAAGGAGGGGGTTCGGTATCATGCGTGGAAGTATACTTTGGGGGATTTTCGGGAAAATCCGATCCTTTTTTACCGGAATCCGTATCATGCTTCTCTTCAGTTATTTCGTCATTATTCTTATTTGCATTGTATCGGTAGGGGCTATTTCCTTCTATATTTCTTATCGCTCAGTATCGGAGCGGGTAGAGTCGTCAAGTTTACAAATTGTCCGGCAAATTGAAAAAAATATGGATAATGATTTTCAAAACAAGCGAAATCTACTCCTGGCCCCTTATTACAGTCAGGAATATATAGATGGGATTAATGTGTATGCGACGATGGATGAGCAGGCTCAATTCCTATTCAGGCAAAAGCTTGAAAACTTATTTCTGAAAATCTTCAACATTACACCAATCAGGGATTTTATCCGGTTTCAAATTTATTACAGTAACGGAGAAATGCTGAATGCATCGGATAATCAGAAGTCTTGGACAGCCGATGATGTGCAGCAATCCGATTGGTTCCGCCAGACGGTAGTCAATGATGGTCGTGTGCATTTTACCGGTCCGACGAAGGAAATGATTTCTGGAAGCGAGGAGACCGCTTATTCATCGTCCATATTAATTCGAGATTTTGCTAATCCCGACTATTTTATTGTTGTACGCGCGGAATACAATGCTGAATTGTTTCACCTTATTGGTCAGAACGATAATCTTTCCACGAACAGCAAATTGATCATTTTAGATCAAAATAATCAACAAGTATACGCCTCCTTTGAGCAGTCTGAGCCTGTTTTCCGTAAAGAAATGCTATCACGTATCTCAAACGGCAGCGGAAAGTTCTGGTATGGCGGTGAGCAGGACAACCTGCTTGTTACATATACACAGTCGGATTATTCCAATTGGAAAGTCGTTCTTGCTATGCCTAAAAATGAAATATTTGGCTCTCTGGATCGAATCAAAACGGCAACACTACTTACAGCACTGATAGCCTTTTTAGTTACAATTTTTATTTCCTTTTTGTTCGGGCAAAGAATTACCAATCCGATTCTGGACTTATATAAAACGATCAATCGAGTGAAAAGAGGCGACTTCTCGGTTCGAGTCCAAGTTGCGAGAAGCGATGAAATCGGAAGAATCGCGATGAACTTTAATGAGATGCAGGTTGAACTTCAAAACTTGATCGAATCCAAATATATATACCAAATTAAGCTTCAGCAAGTCGAGCTTGCTATGCTCTATTCACAAATTAATCCGCATTTTCTATACAATACGCTAGATAGCATTAAGGCGATGGCGGATTATTACGATGTTGATAAAATCGGAGATATGGCTCAGTCGCTAGCGGATATGTTCCGGTACAATATCAAAAATAAGGATGAAATGGTTACCCTTCGTGAAGAGTTGGAACAAATTGATTCTTATATGAACATTCAGGGAATCCGTTTCGAAGATAAAATTACGTATATTCAGGAAATTGAGGACGATTTGCTCGATTATCCGCTGTTGAAAATGACACTTCAGCCCATTGTGGAGAATGCCGTGTTCCATGGGGTGGAACCGAAGATGGGGAAAAGCACGATCCGATTGATGGCACACAAAGAAGGTGAATCTTTGCTCATTACAGTAAGTGATGATGGGGTCGGCATTTCGGCAGAGAGACTGAAGGCGTTGAGAAACGAGCTGAGAAAGCAGCGTTTGTCAGAAGATATCCCTGTTTCTGCTGCGGGCGGGGGCATTGGCATTCGCAATGTGTACGCCAGGTATGCAATCCGTTTGGGCGAGCAATTCGAATGTGAAATAGAGAGTGAAGCGGGAAAAGGGACCCGTGTAACCCTCATGATTTCGTCATGGAATATGTAAAGGCCGTTTAATCGCCTATCTCTGGGGAAGAAAATGGTAAGAAAATTAAACATTATTAGTCGAAATTGTGGATAGAGTCATGGAAAACGTTTTCATATAATTAACTTGTAAGCGATTCCTAAAGGGGGGTACTACAAAATGAGAAAAATGAAAACAGTTTTGTCCATGTTAACGGTTTGTCTGGCAGCTAGTTCATTTACGGGATGCAGTAGTAACAGTGGCACTATAGGAACGCCAGACGCAGGCAAATCGGCGGTAGCGACGAACCCGCCAACCAGATCAGCAGCTCCGACGAAAGATCCTGTTACCGTTACATTTGTAATTCCCAATACAGTGGACGCTGTTCCATTTAACAAAATATTCGAAGCTTATCAAAAGCAAACCGGCAATAAGGTCGAATTGCAAGCGTTACCCGGCGGTGACTTTGATAATATGATGAAAACCCGGTTTTCAACAGGCGATTTCCCTGATTTATTTTTGATGCAGCCAGGTACGAAGCAAAACGTCAAATTAAGAGCCGAGGAAACTCTCCATGAATGGAGCGCTGATACGGCTGTATGGGATCGTATCATACCATCGATGAAAGAATTCCAAACAACGCCGGACAAAAAGATATATGGGGTTCCATTCGGAGCTACAGGGATGATGGGTGTTTATTATAACAAAGATGTTTTTGGTAAGGTTGGCGTTCAGCCGCCTAAAAACTACGCAGATTTAATTGAGACAGCCAAGAAGATAAAAGCTTCAGGCGTGACACCATTCTATGAAGGAGTGAAGGATGGGTGGCCGGCGCAAATCTTTTATTTGACAGGTTGGGTATCGGGCGTAGATCCGGCAATTGGCGATGAAGGCGTTCAGAAATTGGAGAAAAATCAACTCGGTCTTGCGGATATTCCACAAGTGAAAGATTTATTTGCGAAGCAGAAAGAACTGAAAGATCTCGGCTTATATCAAGATAATTTAATGGCGGGAACGTATGACGAAATGCAAAGCAAGATGGGTGATGGTAAAGTAGCCATGGTGTTTATGCTCGATGGCATTATTCCACAACTGGAGAAAAAATTCAGCAAAGATTTTGTGAAAGATCACATTGGTTTCTTCCCATTCCCTGCGGCGAATGATGCGGGTACAGCGTTGATTACGCCTCCGAACCAATTAATGGTGCCTGAAAAAGCGAAACATTCGAAAGAAGCTATCGATTTGATCAAGTTCATGGTTACTCCGGATATGGTCAATCTATACTATCAAACAGCACCTGGCATTCCGATCTTTAAAGATGCTAAAAGTGAATTGTATCCAGTACAACAAACGGTAAAAGGCTTGATCGATACGGGCAAAGCAAAAATCAACGTCCAAAACCGACTAACGCCAACATTTGCTGATTTCCAAAAAACGCTGCAAAACTTCTTCATCAATGGCAATGTAGATGCGGCAGTGAAGGAATTCGATGCCAACTATAAAAAAGATGGTAAGTCCAAACGTTTAGCAGGATTCGAATAACGCCAACTTGAAGGAGGGGGAGGCATTGGGGAAAAGCAAGTATCCACTCTATTTTTCATTTCCAGCGCTGGCTGTTTTTCTGGTGTTTTTTATAACTCCAACCCTCATCGGGTTTTATTACAGCTTCACCGATTGGAATATCAATGCCAAAGATATTCGGTTCATAGGCTTCCAAAACTATGCGGCGATCTTTCAAGAGCCGAGACTACTAACTGCCTTGTTCAATACGTTAATCTTTGCGGCTGCTGTAACGGTGCTGCAAAACGTATGCGGTCTTGGCTTGGCGCTCATTCTCAATGAAGCTCTTGTGCTGCGCAATGTGCTCCGGATGATATTTTTCCTTCCTTATGTGATCGCTCCGATCGTCATTGGCTATATTTTCCGTGCTATTTATCATCCTGAGCATGGGATTGTGAATCAGATTCTGGAGCAAGTGGGGCTTGCCGCACTTGCGCATGACTGGCTGAACGATCCGAAGTATGCGCTGTTTTCCATTATTGTGACGGACATATGGCGCGTAGCTGGATTTTCAATGGTCGTTTATTTAGCGGGACTTCAGTTCATTCCGAAAGATTTGACGGAAAGCGCTTCAATGGATGGTGCGCAATACTGGAGCCGGTTCCGACATATTGTTTTCCCGCTGCTGGCACCGGCTTTTACCGTAAATGTATTACTTTCCATGATTGGTTCTATGAAAGTGTTTGAAATGGTTATGGTACTAACTGAAGGTGGACCGGGATATACGACAGAAGTGTTTTACACCTATATTCGCAGTATGTTCAGTTCAGGAGAGTTCGGTTATGCGACAACGGTTAACGTCGTGTTGTTCATCTTAGTTACTTGCATCGGTGTGCCAGTGTTGATGAAGATGAAGAAACGGGAGGTGGAGATGTGACACAACGGCGGAACATGCTTATTGTGCTCGAATTGGTGGCTATTTGTTTGGCACTGATGATCCTCATCCCCTTTCTGATGATTCTCGTCAACTCGTTCAAAGATATCCGCGAATCTGCGCTGTTCGGCTTGTCCCTCCCCACAGAGTGGCAGTTCAGCAATTATAAGGATATCTTTGCCCAGGCACATATTGTGCGCGGGTTCATGAACAGCTTCCTGATTTCGGGCTGCGTGGTGCTTAGCGTCAATGTGTTTGCATCTATGGCTGCTTTCATTATTCAACGAAGAGACGACCGCTTTTTGCGTACGGCGTACTATTTATTCATTATGGGCCTAATCGTGCCTGTTTCCATCGTACCCACCATCAAGCTAATGGGTGATTTACACATTCGAGGAACGTACTTCAGCCTTATCATGTACTATACGGCCGTATTGCTCCCTTTTGCCGTATTCCTGCTGGTGGGATTCATGAAATCCATTCCAAGAGAATTGGATGAAGCGGCGCTTCTGGAAGGCTGCGGTTATTTCCGATTGTATGTTCAAATCATTCTTCCGCTTATTATAACTGTGCTTGTAACGGTCGCAATCGTTGTCATGGTATCAGTTTGGAACGATTTTTTCGGGCCTTTCTATTTGATGACAGATAGCACGAAGTGGACGATTGTGCTCCAAATTTTTAATTTTGTCACGATGTACAGTACGAATTGGGGCGTTGTGTTCGCTTTTATGGTGGTCGTCGTTGCTCCGATATTACTTATTTATTTGTTCCTTCAAAGGTATATTATTGATGGATTAACTGCTGGTTCACTGAAGGGATAACCATTGGTGCAATCAAGCATCGGGAGGGTTTGGTCCATGCGAAAAGTAGTCATTGTCGACGATGAAATATGGATCCGAAGGGGGCTTATTCAATCTATACCTTGGGATCGTTTCGGTTTCAGGCTTGTTGGAGAGGCAGGAGACGGGGAAGAGGCACATAGGATCGCGCTTGCCGAGAAACCGGATCTTCTTTTTCTGGATATGCGGATGCCTGGGCTGGATGGCAAACAACTGCTCGGAATGCTGCGTCGTGATTTACCGGATTTATTGACGATCGTCGTAAGTGGGTATTCCGACTATGAATATATGAAAGAAGCGATCCGACAGAAAGCATTTGATTATTTATTGAAACCAGTTAAAAAAGATGAGCTAGTTTCTGTGCTGGAGAGAGCAGTAGAAAAGATGAAACAGCAGGAAACAAAGAAGAGTATAGGGCAGTTTGACAGTAAGGAAGACTGGCTTCAACGAATTTTGTACCATGCAGTAACAGATGTAGAAGCTCGTGAGAAGGAGGGGGAAATTCCTCTTCCTGAAGGTTGGTCTTGCGGCGAAACCTACGTGATGGTCGGGCAGCGCGATACATTTCGAGATGGATGCGAGTCAAGCAATCTTGTTGGGCAACTGCGGGAACTGTTAACCCGTAACCAACCTTTCTTGTTCGGGGGAGAATGGAACTTCGTCGTAACGACTGCGCCAGATGCAAATCGGGAATTCGTTATCGTTATCGTCGGTGAGCGGCTGCAACAGGAAGAAATAAATAAACTTAGCCAAATCGTCCAAAGGACGCTCAAACAAGAGGAAATAGGCAGCTACAGCTTAGGCATTGGCATAAAGAGGGAGGATGCCCAATATTTACGGCGTGCTTATCTGGAGGGGGGGCAAGCACTGAAAAAGAAAAGACTAGGTGTGTTAGGTACCGTCCTTTGGGCTGATAATGACATGAGTAAGCAACGGGTAAATTATCCTCAGGAGAAGGAAAATGCTTTTTCTCCGTTCCCTTCAAATGGGCAACAAGGAAGGGGCTCAGCACGAATCAGACATGCTGTTTGCTGCAATTAGTGAGGACTCAATGACTGTAGATCATTTGCAGAGGAGCGCCTTTTTACTTGTCCACTCTATTGAAAAACAGCTTCGAGGAACAGAAAGTCGGCTAGAGGAAGTATGCGGTAAAAATCCACAAATGTATACAGAGATGATCCAGCATCGGAACGATGCGGCAGCCGTAAAACGGATTTTCGACGAGGAGATTATTCCATCTGTGCTTGCGTACTACAAACGTTCGCGTGAAAAGCAAGGCAAAAAGATTGTCCGTCTCATTCAGAATATGATAGAAAATAACTATGATCAGCCGCTTTCCCTTCAACAGATTGCTGAAAGTCATTACATGAACACGGATTATGTAAGCCGTTTATTTAAAAAGTCGACAGGTCACAATTTTGTAGATTATATGACTAATTTCCGAATTAATAAATCGAAAGAACTAATGAAATTGTCCGCTTATAAAAATTACGAGATTGCGCAAATGGTTGGCTACGAGGACTATCGATATTTTAGTCAAATCTTTAAGAAAAAAACAGGCATGACCATTGGTGAATACCGGGTTGCCGCCGAAACTGTCAATCATTGAAGACTAAGGAGTGAATGTGAAATGGAAAGACGACTTATTCCCGATACACTGATGCTAGAAGAACGAGCAGGTCATGCTATTAATGCTATGGTGGGGATGGCGGACAAGGATCACAATTATATTCCGTTTTTTAATGCGGATCTGTTGCACAAGCCGGCCTTTATGACACATGGTGATTGGGATTACGGCTCTTCGCATGGCAGAATGATCGATGGCTTAATTCTTGCAAGGCATATGTCAGGGGAAACATTCGGTAAGGATGTAGAGGAGCATTACCGTGCTAACCTACTCTCCTTCTTTAAAGAGGATGGGATGAGCTACCGTCAAATCAATCCCACCCGTAATTGGGAGCCAAACGCTAACCTGATCGATCAACGGGCCGTTATATTATCTTTGACAACATGGTTTATGGAAACAGGCGATCCAAAAGTAAAGGAAGCAGCTGACCGTCATGTGGCAGCGCTAAAAAGAATTGCTATCAAAGAGCGCGATGTGTGGTACTATCCGGCATCCGAATACAAAGAAACGGGTTGGCCTTCCGCTAATGGTGTACAGCTGCGGCTCGCCCCAGATCCGGCTGCGTTCTGCGGCCGATTAGTCATGCCACTCTTGAAATATCACGAACTGACTGGAAATCAGGATGCTTATGATTTGTGTCAGTTTTTCACGGCTCTGATCATAGAGCGCAGCGGCGTTTTTCATCCAGATGGCAGCTTTAACGATTCGTTAGCCTATCGCAGCGGACATTTCCATACGCGTCTAGGTACACTCGATGCAATTGCCCGATTCGGCGCCTTCACAGGCGATGCGGCAATGATCAGCTGGGTGAAGAAGTGCTACGATTGGGCGCTAACTAAGTGTACGTCATTTGGTTGGACGCCAGGGGATTTGCATGAACAAGCTTATGAACATGAAACTTGTTCCCTTGTGGATCTAATTGCAACAGGAATAACCCTGGCTAAGAGCGGTTACGTGGAGTACTGGGGAACGGTAGAGCGTTTCCTGCGGAACCATTTGACGGAATCACAGCTTCTGGATCTGGATTGGGTTGAACAGACAGATGATAAATCGAATGACATCCCTGCTAACAAATCATTTTACAAAGTGGCTGAGCGCACACGGGGATCTTTTGCCGGCTATTCAGCTCCTAACGATTTCATAAGCGATGTGAATGAAGGCCGGGGACATACGAGCGATTTGCAATTATGTTGTCTCGGTTCAGGCACGCGCGGACTGTTCATGGGCTGGAGCAACAGCATCACCGAGAAAAATGGGGCAATCAGCATCAACTTCCTACTGAACCGAGGCTCCAAATGGCTTGATGTCAGCAGTTATTTGCCACATGAGGGCAAAGTTGTTATTGATGTTCATGTGGATGTGCCACGACTTCAGATTCGGATTCCGGAATGGGCTGGTTTTACGAAAATCCGCTTTACACGCGAGCTTCATGGTCAAGTTACGGAAGGAAGAGGCAGCGAGGAGAGCAGATGGGTCAATAAGCATTTCCTACTGCTTGGTCCAGCAACCGCCGGGGAAAAAATTGCCGTAACTTTCCCGCTCAGCTTCCGCAAAACATTGGAAAACGCCGTAGGCCAGACGTTCGAAGCGGAATGGCGGGGTGATGATGTCGTGAATATTACGCCAAAAGGCGATAAGAAGCCACTTTACAGCGGGCGTAAAGTATACAATGAGGCGCCGATGCGTGAAGGTGATTACCGCAGGCTGGATAAAGAATTTGTGTGGTAGAGGTTTTATATGATGAGGAGGATGAATGATGAAGACTGTTGTTGCTGTCTATACCGGTCAAGGTTTAGCCGATCCGCTCAAAGCGGTGTTTAAGGAACTGCTCCCGGATTGCAGGCTTGTGAATATTATCGATGATAGCCTGATTGGCGATGTGGTGCAAGCTGGGCAAGTTCCGCCGGGAGTGGCACGAAGGTTAATCCAGTATTTTCATCATGGGGAAGAGATAGGTGCCGATGTGATCTTGAATACATGTTCCTCCGTAGGCGAGGTGGTTGATGATGCGCGCCGACTCATCGGTGTGCCCATTGTGAAAATTGATGAATCCATGGCAGCAGCTGCTGTTAGCTATGATCGCATCGCGGTGCTGGCGACGCTTCCATCGACACTTGCGCCTACGATGCGACTTATACAAAAGCAAGCAGAGGCAGCTGGCCGACAGGTGACGCTAGTTAACGGACTTGCTGAAGGCGCATTCGATGCGCTTGTTTGTGGTAAACCGGAGGAACACGACCGCATTTTGTTGGAGACGGCAAAGCGGATTGCAGATAAGGCTGACGTTCTTGTACTCGCACAGGGTTCGATGGCACGCATGGAACCGAAACTCAAAGAAACAACCGGCAAGCCGGTGCTTTCTTCTCCGCGAATGGGCGTTGAAGCGGTCAAAGCTTTGTTGGAAAATGCGGAACAGAAACAAGCATAGCAGAAGGGAGAGGCAGGATGAATCAAGAACGTGTTAGAGCTATCTATCTGGTAGAAACGCCATATTCTTTAGAGCGCGCAGCGGCAACAATTGCTGGGGAGCAATCAACAGGTACCTTTATATCTGTCCCAGGGGAAACGGATGAATTAAAAGAGAAGTTCGGTGCAACCGTCGAACATATTGAACTGCTTGCAGAAGTAGATACACCTTCCTTACCGGGAGCGAAGCCGCCTGCTGGGCATGACGGCAAGTACCGTCAAGGGCGCGTAACGGTCTCATTTCCGCTGCATAATTTTGGCCCTTCGATTCCTAACTTGCTTTCTGCGGTAGCTGGAAATCTGTACGAACTCCAGGAACTCTCGGGACTGCGTCTTTTGGATCTGGATCTGCCGGAATCTTTTGCGACCCGTTATCCCGGACCAAAGTTTGGCATTTCAGGCACAAGAAAGCTGACTGGGGTGTATGATCGACCCATACTAGGCACCATTATTAAGCCCAGTATTGGGTTATCTACGGAACAATTGTCAGAGCTAGTGAAAAAGCTTGCTCTAGCTGGGATGGATTTTATTAAAGATGACGAGTTGAATGCGAATCCGCCGTGTGCTCCCTTGGAGCACAAAGTAAAGGCAGTTATGGAAGCGGTCGAACGAGCTGCGGATGCAACCGGTAAGAAGCTGATGTATGCTTTTAATATTACAGGCGATATTGACGAGCTTCGCCGGAATCATGATCTCGTCGTGAAATCAGGTGGTACATGCGTTATGGTCAGCGTATTGAGTGTAGGATTGAGCGGCCTGGCTTACTTGAACCAGTATAGTGAAGTGCCGATTCATGGTCATCGCAATCAGTGGGGGATGCTGACAAGAAGTCCCCTGCTCGGCATTGAATTTACCGCATATCAGAAGTTATGCCGTTTGGCAGGTGCCGATCATCTTCATGTCAATGGCTTTAACAGCAAGTTCTATGAAAGTAACGAATCTGTCCTTCGTTCCATTCAAGCATGCACATCGCCGTTACTAGGCGGGTATCATTCGATGCCTGTCATTTCGTCCATGCAGTGGGCGGGGACAGCTCCTGTCACCTATGAAGCTACACGTTCCGTTGATGTGATGCACTTGGCTGGTGGCGGCATGTTGGCGCATCCAGACGGTCCAGCAGCAGGATTTGAAAGCATGAAGCTCGGCTGGGAGGCCGCTGTACAAGGGATTTCTCTTGACAGTTACGCTAAGCTGCATCCACCGCTTCAACGTGCAATAGAGAAATACGGGAGAGGTTGAAGCGCCTATGAACGCGATGAAGCTATCCAACGATCATGATCAGGTCAAGCGATTGTTATGTTTTTACGGAGATGATTTTACCGGGTCAACCGATGTACTCGAAGCTTTGTTTCAGGCAGGGCTGAAAACGATCTTGTTTCTGGAGCCACCCACACTAGAGATGCTGCGGGAGCAGTTTCGAAACTTGGATTGTTATGGGGTGGCGGGTGTGGGTCGGTCCTTGTCACCCGAGGATATGGAGAGAGAACTGCGCCCGCTGCTTACGACAATGAAGAAAGCCGGAGCGGCTGTGGTGCACTATAAGATTTGCTCCACGTTTGATTCTTCACCTGAGATAGGCAGCATCGGAAAAGCGATGGAGATAGGTCGGGATTTGTTCGGTGGACGTTATGTACCTTTATTAGTTGGCGTGCCCTATTTACGAAGGTATACACTCTTTGGCAATCATTTTGCGGCAGCGGGAGAACGCATTCACAGGCTCGACCGACATCCCACGATGTCGCAGCATCCCGTGACGCCGATGGTGGAGGCGGATTTACGGAAGCATTTGCAAAAGCAGACGAAAATGCAAACTTCATTGTTTGATATTATAGCGCTTGAAGGATCCGATAAAGAGGTGCACGGGAAATTAGAGCAATTAATTGAAACCGAACAGCCTGAAGTCATCTTATTCGATGTTCTGGATGAGTCTCGACTTGAAAAAGCAGGGCGTTTGATCTGGCAGGAAGCGAATGATGGCGAGGGACTGTTTGTAGTCGGCTCATCTGGTGTTGAATATGCGCTCAATGCTTGCTGGAAAGCAGATGGTATCTTACCACCCGCAGAGCGGAAAGTAGTTGCGGTTGAATCTGTCGATCGCCTATTAGTGGTGTCTGGGAGCTGCTCACCGGTAACTGAGAAACAAATTCAGCGTGCTTTGGAGGCAGGATTCATCGGAATTCGGGTTCCAATGAATGAATTGATCCAACCGGAGCTGGCACAGGAAGCGCAGTTACGTTTGCAGCAAGAGGTGCGATCGGCGCTGGAGAACGGTCAAAGTGTGGTGCTGTATACGGCCTCTGGACCACAGGACCAAACGATTGCTCTCATTCGTGAAACGCTTGCTGCACGAGGGCTTAAGGCAGAAGACAGCGGGCGTTTGTTTGGTCAGGCCCTTGGTAGGCTGACCCGAGAATTAGTGGCAGAGACGGGTCTGTCACGCATTCTTATCGCTGGCGGGGATACATCTGGTTATATAACACGTGAGTTGGGTATCTATGCACTAGCCTGTAAGGCTGCGCTGGAGCCTGGTGGACCTTTATGCCGTGCATATTCAACAGAGCCGCAGTTTGACGGTCTGGAGCTTGTACTGAAAGGCGGACAAGTCGGCGGTGAGAATTTTTTTGATAAGGTAAGAGTTGGCACGACATTGTAAAATAGTACATGGCTATGCGGTATGACGTTCGGGTGGCGAAGGTCGTGGGTATTGCATAAATGCTTAGGAGGTATTCATGGATAAGATTTGGTATCGACAGCCGGCTGCCGAATGGAACGAAGCACTGCCAATTGGGAACGGCAGGCTGGGTGGCATGATTTTTGGCAAGGCTGCCAAGGAAAAGATCCAGCTCAACGAGGATTCGGTCTGGTACGGGGGACCGAAGGAACGCAACAATCCGGATGCCCTTCAGCATCTTCCGCAAATCCGCCAGTGGATAGCGGAAGGGCGAATCCGCGATGCGGAGAAGCTTGCAGTGATGGCATTATCCGGCGTGCCGGAGGGACAGCGCCATTATATGCCGCTCGCCGATATGACGTTGGCGTTTGCAGATCACGAAGGTGAGATCGAAGATTACCGGAGGGAGCTTGACTTAAGTACCGGAATCGCATCCGTAACGTACCGGACGGGCGGCGTTCGTTATATACGCGAGATACTGTCCAGCCACGTCGATCAGGTATTAACGGTTAGGCTGGAGGCAGATATGCCTGGCGCCTTATCGTTGACCACGCGTCTTATGCGGGGCGAGAAAAACAAGTATGCGGAACAAATAGGCAAGCTGTCCGATCGCAGTATTGCGATTCGCGGCAATTGCGGCGGCGGTGGTTCCGAATTCTGTGCCGTGCTGCATGCGGAGGCTCACGGAGGCGCCGTCAGCGTTATCGGTGAGCATTTGATTGTGGATCGAGTCGACAGCTTGACACTTTACTTAGCGGCAGCCACTACATTCCGCTACGACGAACCGGAGGCTGAATGCCTCAGACGAGTGGAGGTAGCGGCAGCGAAAACGTACTCTCGGTTGAAGGACGACCATCGGGAAGACTTCGGAGGACTGTATAACCGAGTTTCCTTTAAGCTGAATTCCCCTTCAGATGATATCGCAGAGTTACCGACAGACAAGCGGCTTGAGCGGATTCGCGAGGGTGGGGAAGATGCCGGGATTATCCCGCTTTATTTTCAATATGGCCGGTATTTGCTCATATCCAGCAGTCGTCCAGGCTCCTTGCCTGCCAACTTGCAGGGTATTTGGAACGATAAAATTGAGCCGCCGTGGGACAGCAAATATACGATCAATATTAATGCTCAGATGAATTATTGGCCTGCAGAAACATGTAATTTGTCGGAGTGCCACGAGCCGCTGTTCGACCTGATCGAGCGGATGCGCGAGCGCGGACGGAAGACCGCACAAATCATGTACGGCTGCCGAGGATTTGTTGCGCATCACAATACGGATATTTGGGGCGATACTTCTCCACAAGACATCTACATTCCGGCAACGTACTGGCCGATGGGCGCTGCATGGCTTTGTTTGCACCTGTGGGAGCATTTCGAATTTGGCGGCGATCACGAATTTTTACTGCGCGCTTATGAAACGATGAAAGAATCGGCATTGTTCTTTCTTGACTATTTAATAGAAACACCGGACGGCAAGCTGGTGACCTGCCCGTCCGTATCGCCGGAAAATACCTTTGTACTGCCAAATGGGGAAAGAGGCTGCCTTACAATGGGACCAGCGATGGATAATCAAATCCTGCACGCTTTGTTCACAGGGTGTATTCGGGCGAGCGAATTGTTGGAAGCGGACGAAACGCTGCGAGAAGAGTGGATTCTTGTCCGCAGCAGACTTCCAGAGCCGCAGATCGGCCGTTACGGCCAACTGCAGGAATGGCTTGAGGATTACGAAGAGAAGAAGGCCGGACACCGGCATATTTCCCATCTGTTCGGGCTTCATCCCGGTAACCAAATTACCGTTCGGGAAACACCGCTATTAGCCGAAGCAGCGCGCAAAACGCTTGAACGCAGACTAGCAAACGGAGGCGGGCATACGGGTTGGAGCCGAGCGTGGATCATCAATTTCTGGGCTCGTCTGGAAGACGGAGAGGCCGCTTATGAGAACGTCATGGCTCTGCTAAGCAAGTCGACGCTGCCGAACCTGCTTGATAACCACCCTCCGTTTCAAATTGATGGTAACTTCGGGGGGACTGCGGGTATTGCCGAAATGCTGCTGCAAAGCCATACCGGAGAACTTCACTTGCTGCCAGCGCTGCCAATGGCATGGTCGGACGGAGAAGTGAAGGGACTGAGGGCACGAGGGGGTTTTGACGTAGATATCAAATGGAGGAGCGGAAAACTCGAAAAGGCTGAGGTACGATCGCAGCTCGGAGGTATTTGCCGTCTTCGAACGAGTGTCGAAGTTCGGATACTTAGAGCTGACACATTGAAAGATTATTCAATATCGGATCAAGTGTTGGAGTTTAACACAACCCCGGGTATAGTGTATAAGATCGAGTCGGTCTAAATCGTAACCCTATGAAAGTAGAAAAAGAGCTGTCCACCTTGTAGTCCATACAATGGTCGAAAGCTCTTTTTTTGTTTTTTGAAGTTTCCCAAAGCAAAACAACGGTTGAAACTGCCCAATTTGAAGCGAAATCGACCGCACCATTGTACATTCGAGACTTAATGCATGATGAGGGCAGATTTGTGAAATGAGCGAGGCTGTAAGGTTGTATTTCATCGTTCCAGAGGCTAGGGAAAGCGGAAGTGCGTCTATAACGATGTTTTTCAATCTTACAGACGATAAAAGGGCGGATTTGTGCGTTGAGCGAGGCTGTAAGGTTGTATTTCATCGTTCCAGAGGCTAGGGAAAGCGGAAGCGCGTCTATAATGAAGTTTTTCAATCTTACAGACGGGAAGAGTGCGGATTTGTGCGTTGAGTGAGGCTCAAAAGGGTATAAAACGTGCTTAACAGCATGGTTGACGTTTGGAAGGAACAATACGAATCAATCCGGGATAACCGGTCTCCCGCCGAGCGTGCAGGAGTTGGTAAGCGGAAATTTTTCCACACGGTAGCCTTCGGGATTTGGAGCGGTGTGCCACGTACAGTTAGATAAGTGTCCGAGCGGCACCCCTCCGTCCGAATAGAGCTCAGGAAACGTTTGTATTCCGGTTGCGTCGATGGTAAAACCATAAATATTGTTATCAACTGTCTGCAAAGAAAACTATCAAAGTCGGAAATAAGGTTTTATATTTCGCTGACAAAATAGTATTGTCCCGAAGAAACGCGAAGAACGGCATACCCGGCTTCATAGCCGATGATTTCGATGCACGGAGCTTCCTCAATCATAGATCCGTTTTCTGTAATCACATCCATAGATAATGCTGGGACGTATACATCTCCCATACAGTTTGTAGGAATAATCACGTTTAACGTCAACTGCGTTTGATTGCTGCGTTTCCATTCGACGCGCATACATCCGACTGGTAACTGGTGTTCAACCTTGATTTCATCCAAACCTTCAGGCAAAGCCGGTTTAATCGTCACCTTATAACTTTCAAAGTCTGGGTCATATCGATAATCGATTCCAGCCAAACCTGAGTATAACCATTCCTCCAAATGTCCGAGCATAAAATGGTTTTGTGATTTGCCCACGGTCGGACCGTCCCAGGCTTCCGTCAACGTCGTTGCACCGTGAACGATTTGATAGCCGTAGCTAGGATGATCGGTTTTTTGAGTCATTGTGTAAATAATGTCCGAACGTCCATTCAGCGCGAGTGCAAGCAGTACATAACGATGACCGACATCACCTGCAGTCGTATGATAACCATGCATTCTAATGTCTTCTATTAAATGGGCAAGTACTGATTCTCTGTACGAATCATCGACTATTCCCAATACAAGCGGCATAGCGTTCGAGGTTTGACTGCCTGTGGCATAACTGGCCGTTTCCCGGTTGAAAAATGTGCCGTTAAACGCCGATTTAATCTTCTCCCGCAAGTTTGCATAGTTGAAGGCGTCCTGGCTGTTGTTTAACAGGCTTGCGATTTGTGCAAACACATCGACGATATGGTAGTACATCGCAGTTTCCGTGTGAGGAACAGGTGTTTTTTGTGCGAACCCGGGTCCATATTCCCCCACATCATACCAATCTCCAAGCCCTTGATTGACGATAAAATGATCGGTGCCTTCGGTCACATAATCGACGTACGCTTTCATCCCCTCGTAATGCTCGGCCAAAATCCGAGTATTGCCGTACATACGAAATAGGTTCCAGCCTGTTAACACATACGCACCGCCCCACGATACAGAATCGCGGAAGCAGCGCCATTTATCGGAGAACACAACATATTCGGGTGCCGTCGTGGGCACCATCCCGCTGGGCAGTTGGGCATCTCTGATGTCTTCCATCGTTTTCGTTAACAAGGGTTCAATCTGATAATTGAATGCAACGGATGGGCCCATCAGATGGATTTGTTCCAACCATCCGAGCTTTTCTCGATGCGGACAATCCGTAAACAGGCTTTTCATGTTGCTAAGAATCGCTTGATTAATAATCTCGTGCGTCCGGTTCAGCATAACATCTGAGCTTTCGAACCTTCCTGAAACTCTCGTATTTGGATAGATCATTTGTCCTTCCATGTGGACAAGAACGGGAAAATCCATAGGGGACCTAATCGAATCGGTCGAATCGGCGGGAATCGCGCCTTCGATTTGTACATAACGAAAACCGTAGTAGCTGAATCGAGGCGACCAGATTTCCTCTCCGTCTCCTTTTAGGATGTAAGAAAACCTGTAGGGGGAACCGGTCCATTTTTGATTGGCCGTACCGTCATCCTTCAACAATTCCGCAGGGGATAGAGTGACCTTTGAACCTTCGTGGCCAATGACGGATATTTCAACCCATCCCGAGAAGTTTTGCCCAAAATCAGCGACATACACACCAGGTTTCGGCTGCAAAATGCTCAAAGGTTTGAATGTCTTCATCACTTTCAAAGGAGAAAGCGCTTGCGATTTCAGCTTTCCAACAGGTGAGGCAACCTCGGCTGCGTATCCCCAGTCTACGCTTCCCATGAAACCTGGCTGATCCCAACCAGCATGAATAAGGCGTGCGTCAAAATCTTCGCCCCCATATATGCATGAAAAGGTGATGGGGCTGGCAGAGGTCTGCCAGTCTTGTTTACTGGCAATCGTGACCGTCGTACCGTCGGTATACGTAATTTCAAGCTGGACCAAACATCTCGGGGTACCGAAGGAACGTTTGAATTTGCTGTAACGGCCACCCGTTACGTTGAAAAATCCGTTCCCGAGCATAACGCCAACCGCGTTGGCACCTTCGTTCATTTCGTCGGTCACATCGTAAACACAGTAGAGACAAGTTTTGTCATAGTTTGTCCACCCGGGTGAAAGCACATCATCGCCGACCTTGTTTCCGTTTAACCGAAGCTCGTATTGACCCAATCCGCATATGTAAGCTCTTGCTCTTTCCACAGATTTATCTAGGTTGAATTCATATCGGAACAAAGGAAGCGAAGTACGTTCCTGCGGCTCTCCGTCAGCTTCTCCAATCCAGCGGGCTGCCCAATCGTTCTCGTTTAAAAGTCCCATTTCCCACCACGATACCGGACTTTCTGTCATCTGATCGTTTTGATCCCAAATCTGAAGCTTCCAATAATAGCGTAAGCGGGACTGAAGCGGAGGGCCTTCAAATAAAACATGCACGTTTTTCCTGCTAAGCATTTTCCCGCTATCCCATATTAAACGTTTCTTACATTCCTCATCGGTCGACACCATGATCCGGTAGGCTGTTTGTATTTGCGCACGATTGAAACTGGATTTGTAGCTCCAGCCGAAAGAGGGGTGTGTGACATCGACTCCAATAGGGCAAATTTTGCTTTCAACAAACATTTCATCCAGTTGCATCGGTTTGAGTCTCCTTTTAAACATCCTCTGATAGATAGTTACTGTCCAAAGATATCTTGTGAGGCAGCCACACTTATTGTTCGGAACTCTTTACCATAATTTTTTGTTGGATCGCCTTCCTTATAGGGTCTGCAGGAGCAATAGAAGTGATATAACACATCATTATACGTAATGACGGAAGGCTTATGGGCAAAGATAGAGTCGATGGTTCCCTCTTCTCCAACACCAATGATCGGATCGGGATATTTATCCCAATGTAAAAGATCCTTCGAAAGTGCAATTCCTTCTTGTGCTTGCTTGTAATTATAGCCAAAGAAATACATGACCCATTGGTCTTTATCCTGTAATACACAAGGGTCGCTGACAAAACCGGAATCCCATCTTTCCGGAGAGACACGAAGTATGGGGTTTTGCTCGTATCTCTGCCATTGGACGAGATCAGTAGAGCGAGCAACACCCGTTTGTTCAATCCACTTCCCCTTATTCGTGTTTTTGGCATTATAAAACAAATAGAAAGTGCCTTCATGTTCAACCAGGCATTCCTTGTATAAACCGCCTTTTTCCCATTCCGCACCTGACTCAGGGGTTAGAATCGGATCAGGACATCTGTGCCACTCCAGCAGCTGTTCATCTTCCGTCCATGCGATTCCGATTTTTGCCGAACCTTCTTCGTACCCGAACTCAGGATAGGCGTGATAGAGCAGCCAGTATTTGTTGTTCCATTTCTTAAGCACGGGAGGAGCATCGATCCGATTTTCCTTCAAGATCCATGTGCCTGCTATATTTTTCGAATCCCAGCCTGAACCTTCATCTCGTCTTAAAATAACACTTAGGTGATCCCAGTCTAATAGGTCTTTGCTTGTGGCTAGGGCTGTTTGATAACCCGTACCGTCAAACCCTACATACATCATGTAAAATGTATCGTTATGTTGAAAGACAAAGGGGCAATCAACAGCACGTTCATCAAAACGACCTGTAATTCCGGATCCAACTAGCACCGGTCTACCTAATTTATAAGGTGTTGCATACGGCTCAATATTCATCGTTTTCACACTCCTCAACTGTAGTTAGAACATGCGATAGATGTAACCTATTTTAAGATTACAATCATACCTCTTCCTACTATGGGGGGGATTGAATCCGATATATAGGTCGATTGCATCTTAAGATTACGGCTGCATTGACTTCGCCCGTAAGCGGGCGTAGGATGAGGGGAAATTGTGGAAGTTTTGTTCGGAAGGGGGAGCACAGTGAAAGCCAATAATTCATCCAATCCGTACATGTTTCAGACTGCTGGCAGTATTATCGCCGGCCGAAACACCATCGCCCATCTGGTTCCGCGAGTCCATTTGCTTGGTGAGTTTCGGCATGTAGTGATCATTACACAGCCTTCTATAGTAGCGCTGGGGGTTATCGAGCAAATCGTCGTCGAGCTAAAGCAAGCCGGTATATCCAGCCGTTGTATAACGGAAGTGAAACCGGAACCGACGGTTGATAATATACGCGCAGTATTTGCTAATATCTCCGCAGAACCTGTTGATTTGCTGATAGGTATTGGTGGAGGAAGTGTTCTTGACGCTACGAAATTGTTTTCCGTTTTGCTGACGAATCCGGTTGATTTACAGAGCATAATCGGTACCGATCTCGTTTCTCAACCGGGCATCCCGACAGTTCTTGTGCCGACGACTTCAGGCACCGGTTCCGAAGTGACGCCAAATGCGATTGTAACCGTTCCCGAAGAAGAGTTGAAGGTTGGTGTAATCAGCAGGCACTTGCTGCCCAAGCTGGTCATTATCGATCCTGTATTAACGGTAAGCCTGCCGCAACCGATTACGGCTGCAACGGGAATGGACGCTTTTACGCATGCCTTAGAATCATATATATCCAATAAGGCCAACCCGATAAGCGACATGTTTGCTTTGGAATCAATACGATTGATTGCAGAAAGTCTGGTTCATGCTTATCATACCGGCTCGGATCTCGAAGCGAGGGAGAAGATGCTGCTCGGGTCGATGTACGGCGGTATGGCGTTAAGTGCGGCTGGAACAGCGGCTGTGCATGCGCTCGCTTATCCGCTCGGAGGCAAGTTCAACATTTCGCACGGAGTCGCCAATTCGATGCTGCTTCCGCATGTCATGGCCTATAATATGGATGCCATATCAGGGCGGCTGGACAACGTTGCCCAAGCCATGGGGCTGCAGATGGAAAAAAGGGGAGGAAAGGACTCCTCCGATCTAGTGATCGAGCAAATTTTCGAGTGGACTTCAGACATGCATATCCCGCAAAATTTGCGTGAATTCGGCATTACGGAAAGGGATGTCGATGATCTGGCAGTCGCCGCATCAAAGGTCACCAGGCTTTTAAATAATAATCCGAAGCCGATGGATATGGAATCGATCAAGTCTGTTTACCGGAAACTGTTTCCTTGACCTATGGGTAGGGAGTGATACTGCTTGATGGTGTTTTCTTAGACGAAGACGGATCTTCTCAACTCAAAAGTCGAGAAAATAAGCGAAATGGCGAGGGTCGTGAAGTGCAGCTGCTACATCGATCAAATCAAATGGAATTTCTCCCGTTAATTTCGGTCATTTTCTTAGAACTCACCAAAAAAGGTTATTTTTGCGGTAGGTTTTCCATCTGAAATGCGTTTTTAAATGGTGAGAGCATGATTAGAAGCAGATTTTCCAGTTAAATTGTGTCAACCATTCCCATGGAAAACCATTTAGCTGGACACTCACAATAATGTGGTGAACTGCGTTGGTCAGGATAAGAACTGTATACATTAACTGCCGCATGAGATAAGTAGATAAGCGGATGAGCCATCGTTCTGTAAATAAGAGCTTCCAGAGACTTCTATTTCTTCGGTATTAGATCGAATTCTTAAAATAGCAGTCTCCAAAGGCTTTTATCTGTTTGATTTTCACCGAAATAAGGAGAAACCTGAAAAATAACAGCTTCTAGGGACTCCTATTTCCATTAAAAGCGATAAAAATGGCAAATTAACAGCCTCTAAAGACTCTTATTTAAAGAATGCCCCTCACTAAATAAAATCTGATTAGCGCTCGTACTGAATACCGACTGCCGTTCCCTTGATGCCGAATTGGCATACCAGAGAGCTGCTGAGGCATCGAGGTGCGCTCAAGCTTTCGGAGCGCCTGACTTTGCCGGTATAGGTAAAGCGGATGAAAGAAGTATGTTGGGAGCGATCCGCTCTGCTGTTGAGCCTGCGTCCAAACGGATTGACAACCTTTCGCAAAATATATAACCGATTCATTCTACCATCCGATCCATACAAGGAGAGATACGATGTTAAAGCCCGCCGGCATCATTCCCGCTATGATTACCCCTTTTGACGAATCTCAAAATCTCAACGAGTCCGCATTGCGACAATTAGTCCGCAGGTTCATCGACGCAAACGTTCACGGTCTGTTTTGCCTAGGTACCAATGGGGAGTTCTTTACTTTGACTATGGAGGAAAAGCTGCGAGTTGCCGAGATCGTCATAGAGGAAGCGCAAGGACGGCTTCCGATTTATGTGGGCTCTGGGTGCGTCGGAACAAAGGAAACGGTTCAATTGGCCGTACGCCTAGAACAAATGGGAGCCGATGCGTTATCGATAATCACTCCTTATTTTTTGACGTTTACACAGCAGGAGCTGATAGGGCATTTCCGTTCGGTTGCAGAAGCGACAGCGCTGCCTATTATTTTGTATAACATTCCTGCGCGTACCGGCAACTCTCTTTTACCTCGTACGGTCATGGAGTTAAGTAAAGTGCCTAACATTGTTGGAATTAAAGACAGCAGCGGAAACTTCGATAACATTTTGCAAGTTCTAGAGCTGTGCGAGCCGGATTTTGCCGTATTGGCAGGGACAGACTCGCTCATATTGCCGACACTAATGGCTGGCGGACACGGAGCCATCGCAGCAACAGCCAATGTATTCCCGGAGGTCGTCAGCTCCATTTACGATTTATGGATGCAGGGTAAACCGGAAGAAGCTGAATTGTCGCAGCGAAAGCTGCGCGCTCTTCGCAGTGCGTTCTCACTGGGTACCTTGCCGTCCGTTCTGAAGGAAGTGATGAACATGATCGGTTTGCCTGCGGGAGAACCGCGACTGCCGGTTCAATCTCTCACTTCGTCTGCCAAAGGGGAACTGAGAATAATGATGGATCGATATATGGGTGAAGGTGTCATAAAATGATCAGGATGAGGTGTTGAAGATGAAGGATGTAAACATTCCGAATGGGGTTTGGCCAACGATGCTGACCCCGTTCACGAATTCCAACGAAGTGGACTATGGCGCATTAGGGCAGCTAGTGGAATGGTATATTGCCCAAGGCGTTCACGGGCTTTTCGCAGTCTGCCAATCGAGTGAAATGTTTTACTTGTCTTTGGAGGAGAGGGTAGGGATCGCGCGGTTCGTTAAGGAAAAGGCTGCTGGCCGTGTGCCTGTGATTGCTTCTGGTCATATATCAGACGGATTCGATGAACAGGTGGAAGAGCTTCAGTGCATGGCTGATACGGGAGTTGATGCGGTCGTGTTGGTCAGCAACCGGTTTGCCGGACCGGAAGAGTCGGACGAGGTGTGGTTGAACCGTGCCATGCAGCTGCTGGATCGAGTGCCGAATGTACTTTTTGGTATTTACGAATGCCCATATCCTTACAAAAGGCTGATGACCCCAAAACTGCTCAAATGGTGCGCGGATACGGGCAGGTTTGGGTTTCTTAAGGACACGAGCTGCGATCTTACGCATATTGCCGAGAAGATCGATGCGGTGAAAGGGAGTCCATTGAAAATATTCAATGCGAATTCCGCAACATTGCTCGAATCGTTACGTTTGGGCGCGGCCGGCTTCAGCGGCGTGATGGCCAATTTTCACCCCGATCTGTATGTGCGTCTTACGGAGTGCTGGGATTTAGAGACATATACAGCAGAAATGATTCAATCGTTTGTCGGACCTGCGTCCTTAATCGAACTGCAGATGTATCCCGTCAATGCAAAATATCATTTGCAAAAAATAGGTCTACCCCTAGCGATGCACTGCCGTACCAGAGAATCTAGTGCTTTCAGAGAAAATCAAAGGTTTGAAGTGGAGCAGCTCGATACACTGTATTATCTATTCAAGAAGCAGTTTATGACAAAACAAAATGTAAACGTTTGAGCAGAAAGCTGACCCTCTAGGGAAATCGATGCTGCTGCATGTTTGCTTCAAGGCCGTCCATTAGGGAGTGAAAATACGAGGAGGCGTAATAGTGCCGTTTAAAGCTAAGGACAAAATCGTATTTATTGGTGACAGTATAACAGACAAAGGAAGAAAAAAGGACCCCTTGAAGCTGGGCTCGGGATATGTACGGCTGCTGCATGATTATCTCACTGCGGTATACCCGGAGCTGTCTTTGAAAATAATCAACGAAGGTGTATCCGGAAACCGCGTTATTGATTTGGAGAGAAGATGGAGAATCGACGTACTGGATCACCAACCGCAGTGGATTTCGATTTCTATCGGCATCAATGACGTATGGCGGCAATTGGATTCGCCGGATGCGGAACAAGTGTATCCCGACAAGTTCGAAGCGGTGTATCGCAGCTTGCTGGATCAAACGAAACAATTACCCAATTGTCGTGCGATTCTCATGCAGCCTACGGTGATCAAGGAGTATCCTGATTCAACAGGGACCCAGTTACTGAAGCCTTACGTGGACATTGTTAACCGTCTGACGGAAGAATATAGTGGCATCCTTGTGCCGACGCATGAAGCATTCATCGATTTCTTACAGTGTGAAACAGGTCAGGATTTAACAACCGACGGCGTACACATGAATACGCTTGGAGATATGCTGATGGCCACAACTTGGCTGAAGGCGGTTACAGGTACCCCCAACAAAGATTAGTTCTAGCTAGTATTGAGACTGCATGCCATTCACCATGGATGCAGTCTTTTTCATGACTTTTTTCAAGAGATTCAGGGAGAGGTGGAAGGCGTCGCCTATAAAATAGGTGAATTTGCCCTATAAACGAAAGATGAATTTTAGATACACTTGACTCAAGTATCCCGGTAAAGGGAGTCTGTCCATAGGAGGAGAGGACTATGAAAGTTTCTGAGCTAAAAACGGAATACATCGAGAATCCGTTAGGCATTGTTACGACCGTTCCCCGCTTAAGCTGGATTATGGAATCGGAAGAAAACGGTCAGGTCCAGTCGGCCTATCACGTATTGGTAGCATCTCGTCCTGAACTGTTGAATGAGAATAAGGGCGATCTATGGGACAGCGGAAAGGTTCAGTCCGACCAATCAATCCATGTCTCTTATGAGGGAACACCTCTAGAATCAAAACGGGTTTATTATTGGCAGGTCAGGGTTTGGGATAAACGAGATATAGTGTCTGAGTGGAGCAGGTCAGCTCATTGGTCGATGGGCATTCTAAACCAAGACGAATGGCAAGCACGCTGGATTGGCAGAACAAAACCTCAGAACACGGAGCTTTTGCCATCTCCCTATATGAGGAAAACATTTCGAATCGAAAAGCCGGTCCGCCAGGCTTTCATTTATGCTAGTGCATTAGGGTTGTACGAACTGCACATCAACGGTGAAAGGGTAGGCAGAGATTATTTTGCCCCTGGATGGACAGATTACAACATCAGGGTACAGGTTCAGACCTATGATGTAACGTCGTATCTGAGTACCGGAAGTATGGCTTTAGGAGCGATCATAGGCACAGGATGGTATGCTGGTCACGTGGGTATGTTCGGTCCGAACAGATACGGAGACAATCCTTATTTGCTCCTTGAGCTGCATATCGAATATGAGGACGGTTCCAATCAAATTGTAGTGACCGACGAATCATGGAAAGCGTTTGCGGGACCAATCCTGTACTCGGATTTACTAAAAGGCGAAAGTTTTGATGCCCGTCTGGAACCGAAAGGATGGAGCTTGCCGGGCTTTGACGATGACACTTGGGAGACGCCTGTTGTTTTGGAACGCTACGTTGGGGTCTTGACCGCACAAGTAGATCCTCCTGTTCAAGTCATGAAGGAACTGCTGCCGATCAGCATGAAAAAAACACCTCGTGGCTCTTACTTATTTGACATGGGACAAAATATGGTTGGCTGGGTTCGTCTTCAAATTGAAGACGGGCAAGAAGGTCAAGAAGTTACCGTCAGCTGTGCGGAAATGTTGAATGACGACAATACGTTATACACCATAAATCTTCGTGAAGCTGTTCAGCAGGAGATATACATCTTAAGAGGTGAAAGGGAGGAATGTCTGGAACCTCACTTTACTTTTCACGGATTCCGGTATGTAGAAGTAATGGGATTGACGAATTCCCCCACACTGCAAACGGTCATTGGTAGAGTTGTTCATTCGGCAACGCCGCAAACGGGTTGGTTAGAAACATCCGACGTCATGCTGAATAAGCTTCTAAGCAATATCGAGTGGGGACAACGCGGCAATTTTCTCAGCGTTCCGACGGATTGTCCGCAGCGTGATGAACGGCTAGGTTGGACGGGAGATGCGCAAATTTTTGCTCGTACGGCCAGTTTTAATATGGATGTCGGACGCTTTTTCAATAAGTATATGATCGATGTGATCGATGCCCAGCGTCCCTCCGGAGCTTTTCCCGATGTGGCGCCGGATTCCGGCTGGGAAGAGTTTAAGCATAATCATACGGAATTGAACTGGCATGCTCCTGACAATGGTGGATGGGGTGATGCGGGGGTTGTTATTCCTTGGACCGTTTACCAGGTGTATGGCGATCATAGAAATTTGGAAGAATGCTATCCGGCGATGGTCAGATGGGTGGAGTATTTAGAAGCGAACACGGTGAACTTGATCCGACCGGGTTACTCGAATTATGGTGATTGGCTCTCCATCCACGCGGACACACCAAAAGACGTGCTCGATACCGCTTATTTCGCATACAGCACCTTACTGTTGTCCAAATCTGCGAAAGCGCTAGGCAAGGAAGAAGATACGCGCAAATACGCGGATTTGTTTGAAAGGATCAAACAAGCTTTTTCAGAAGCGTTTGTGGATGAGGCCGGACGAATCAAAGGAGATACGCAGACCGTATACGTACTCGCACTGAAGATGAACCTGCTGACAGAAGAGCAGCGCAACCATGCGGTTCGATATTTGGCGGGAAATATTCAGCTCCACGGCAATCATTTGACGACAGGTTTTCTGGGCGTCGGGTATCTGCTTCCCGCTTTAACCGAAGGAGGGAGAGAAGATCTTGCTTACACCTTGCTTAATCAAGGTACTTTCCCTTCCTGGCTTTATTCCATCAAGCATGGAGCTACGACCATTTGGGAGCGATGGGACGCCTGGACAGAAACAAACGGATTCCAAAATCCGGGTATGAATTCGTTTAATCATTACTCATTGGGTTCAGTCGGCGAGTGGATGTATCAAAATATCATGGGGATCAACACAGACGAAGACAGTCCGGGTTACAAGCATATCGTGATCCATCCCCGTCCGGGAGGCGGGCTCGATTTCGCCAAGGGTGAATTTCATTCCGTATATGGCAGGATCCGAGTAGAGTGGAAACTAGAACGGTCTTTGTTTGTTTTGAAAGTCCAAATTCCTGTGAACACAACTGCCACGATTTATGTGCCGGGTGCCGTCATGAATGAGGATGGGCACGTAACCGAGGGAGTGCATTATGTAGGGACAGAAAACAACAAGTCCGTTTACAGCGCCGGTTCAGGAAGTTACACATTCATTTCGCGGTGGACAGATGTCGGATTGAGTCTGGGAGCGGAGACAAGTGTCACACATGAGATTGGAGCGTAAAGTAGCTGTTGTTACCGGAGCGGCATCAGGTATCGGAGAAGCTGTCGCACGGCGATTTGCCGAAGAGGGAGCCTGCGTGATCGTCAATGACATTTCCGAAGAGGGAGTGCGGGTCGTCGAAGAGATCGTAGAGGCAGGTGGGAACGCCTTGTTTGTCCGAGCTGACATTCGCGCCGAAAACAGCGTGATTGCATTGATGGAAGCCGCCAAAATACATTTCGGCGCCCTGCATATTCTCATTAACAACGCAGGCGTTACATGCAGTACGAACGTCGTGACGGCTGACGAAGCAGCTTGGGATCACGTGATGAATTTGAATTTGAAAAGCGCGTGGTACTGCTGCAAGCACGCCATTCCGTTCATGATGGAACAGGGTGGAGGCAGCATAGTCAACATCGGCTCGACGCATGTTATCCGTACGCAGCGAAACCATTTCCCTTATCACTCTTCCAAAGCAGGCATGCTTGCGATGGCCCAAGGGATTTGTGTTGATTTCGGTGGTCAGGGAATCCGTGCGAATACCATCATCCCGGGATATATTGAAACACCGCTTGCCGAGACCTACATGCAGTCCTTTTCGAACAGAGAACAGAAGCGCAATGCCATGCTGGCAACACACCCTGTCGGTCGATTCGGTAAACCGGAAGACGTGGCGAATGCGGCCGTTTTTCTTGCTTCTGATGAAGCTGGGTTCATTGCGGGAGCGAATCTCGTTGTGGACGGAGGCAGGTCCGTTCTGCAGGTTTTCGATTAAAGATCGAACGGTTAATCATAACAAGGGAGAGAGACTATGACATTCGAAGTTGAGAAAACCGCAGGAGATAGTGAATGGTTTACACATGACCGATTCGGAATGTTTATCCATTGGGGACTATATTCTCTTGCAGCTAGGCATGAATGGCTGCAGTCCCGGGAAAAATTGAGTGGGGAAAAGTATAGCAATAAATACTTTAAACGATTTGATCCTGATTTGTACGATCCCGATCTTTGGGCACAGCTTGCTTCCGACGCGGGCATGAAGTACTTCGTGGTGACGACGAAGCACCATGAGGGCTTTTGCTTATGGGACAGCAAGCTCACCGATTACAAAGCGCCGAATTCGCCGGCAGGGCGCGATGTGTTAAGGCCGATGGTAGACGCGTTTCGCAAACGCGACATGAAAGTCGGGTTTTATTATTCGCTGCTCGACTGGCATCACCCCCATTATACAGTTGATCCGAAGCATCCGCTTCGCTTCGATCCCGATCATATCGCTGGGAACACCACGCTGGACTTCGCCAATTACCGGAACTATTTGTCCGGACAAACGAAGGAATTGCTAACGGATTTCGGTCAGGTGGATCTGATGTTCTATGATTTTTCATTCCCTGAAGAAAACGGGTTGGCGGGGAAAGGCAAGGAAGATTGGGGCAGTGAAGAACTGGTTCAAATGATCCGGACCTTACAGCCAAATATTTTATTGAACGATCGCTTACAGGTTGGAGGCGATATTACAACTCCTGAACAGTATATGCCGACAAAATGGGTCCAGGTAAACGGTAAGCGCGTCGTATGGGAAACATGCCATACCTTCAGCGGTTCGTGGGGCTATCACCGTGAAGAAGAGTCATGGAAAAGCGTCGAAGTGCTTATCAAGATGATGATTGATACTGTCAGCAAGGGAGGCAATCTTCTGCTGAATGTCGGTCCCACCGGACGAGGTGAATTCGACGAGCGTGCAGTAGACCGATTGAAGGGAATGGGGGATTGGATGAAGCGGCACAACCGCTCCATCTATGGATGCACACAGGCTCCGGAAACGTTCGAGTGCCCCGAGGATTGTCGATTAACCTACAATCCGCAGATGAATCGCATGTATTTGCATGTATACAGTTGGCCGTTTAAAAATATCCATCTTCACGGATTCGCAGGTAAAGTGGAATATGCTCAATTTCTAAACGACGCATCGGAAATCAGATTTAAGGAAGGTTTTGTGCCAAGCGGTATTGATAACGGAGCTTTCAAGGAAGGGCGAGATGAGCATACAGTGACCTTATCGCTTCCTGTCAAGAAACCGAATGTTACGGTACCGGTCATCGAACTATTTTTAAAATAAACCAATAAAGAATGGAGGTTGGGTAAAAACGATGAAAGCCGTCACTCTTGGATACGCACCCAATCCAGCCCCGCGGGTGGAAAATGGCATCCGGCTGCTGAAACTAGCGCTGCAGAACTGCGGATATGATGTGAAAGTTGAAGAAGTGTCCTGGACGTGGGACTGTTATCGGTCAGAAACGGGAAGAAAAATCTTTGTGGGAAACCGCAATGAATCTGAATTGCTGCGGCAGTTGGAAGAACGTGACGTACTCCTGTATCACACAGAAGCTCCAGAGGGAGAAGGGTTTTATATCGCCACTTGCCCGGGGAATCTGATGACAGTTTCTGGGGGCAGCGATTCCGGAATACTGTACGGCTGCATGGAGCTTGCGCAGCGTGTCCGTGCTGCAGGGCATCTGCCCGAAGATATGGCCTATGGGGATGCTCCGCGCTTTGCGCTGAGGGGGCCGGCGATCGGACTGCAGAAAACAACCGTCGAACCGCCACGCCAGACATATGAATATCCGATTACCCCCACACGCTTTCCCTGGTTTTACGACCGGGCATTGTGGCAGGAATTTCTCGACATGCTGCTGGAACAGCGGTGCAACATCGTCTATTTGTGGGCTGGCCATCCCTTCTCCTCGTTAGTGAGATTGGAGGATTACCCGGAGGCGCTTGAAGTTACAGAAGAAGAGTTTGCGCTGAACGTTGAAACATTCCGTTGGGTGGCGCAAGAAGCAGACCGGCGAGGCATATGGCTCGTATTGAAGTTCTATAACATACATATTCCGCTACCATTCGCGGAGAAGCACGGGTTGAAGCTGCATCAGCCGAAGCCGCTGCCTATAACAAGCGATTACTATAAGAAATCGATCGCCTCTTTTGTCCGATCATTCCCTAACGTAGGAATGATGGTCTGCCTCGGGGAAGCGCTGCAAGGACAAATATACGGAGTGGAATGGTTTAACGAAACGATTCTTGCAGGTTTGTTGGAAGGACTTAAGGATTCAAATGTGAAGGAAAAGCCGCCGATCATTCTGCGTTCACACGCGATCGAGCCGCAAAAAGTCATTGAGGCGGCGCTGCCTCTGTATCCGAATCTGTATACGGAGGCCAAATATAACGGCGAGTCGTTAACCACTTATACACCACGGGGTAAATGGCAGGACATTCACAACCGTCTCGGCTCACTGAAGACGATTCATATCGTCAATGTACATATACTTGCTAACCTGGAGCCTTTCCGTTACGGGGCGCCTTCGTTTATCCAAAAATGTATGCAGGCGGCCAAATATCGGCTGAAAGCGAACGGGCTTCATCTGTATCCGTTGTTTTTCTGGGATTGGCCGTTTTCGCCTGATTTGGCACAGCCTAGGCTGAAACAATTGGACCGCGATTGGATTTGGTTCGCAGCTTGGTTCCGTTACGCTTGGAACCCGGATCGCGATCCAGCAGCTGAACGGCATTACTGGATCGAATTGCTCGGCCACAGATACGGCAGCCCGGAAGCAGGCGAAGCGATACTAGACGCATATGAAGCGTCCGGAGAATGTGCGCCCAAATTGCTGCGGCGATTCGGGATCACCGAAGGCAACCGCCAAACGATGAGCTTGGGAATGACCATGAGCCAATTGACGAATCCGGAACGGCACATGCCGTGGCCAGATTTATGGGAATCCCAGTCGCCTCAGGGTGAACGGCTGGAGGAATATGTGATCCGGGAGTTGAAAGGCGAACCGCATGTCGGAGAGACGCCGCCGGAAATTATCGCTGATGCCAGTCGGCATGCGGAAGATGCGGTGCAAGCAATCGAACGGGCGTGTAGTTTAGTAACACGGAACCGGGAAGAATTCGATCGCTTGTTCGGTGATATGCATGCAATTCACCATATGGTGCAGGTTTATGCGTATAAAGTTCGGGCAGCATTACTAATTTTGACCTACAAGTTTAGGGTTCAAGGGGAGTATTTCACGCAGTTGGAATGGTTGGAAGAAGCTGCTGAGCACCTTGGGAGAGGCCTGAATAGTTACCGGGAGCTGACGGCTTTGACGGAAAAGACTTATTTATTCGCCAACAGTATGCAGACACCGCAGCGGAAAGTACCGATTCGTAATGGTCTCGAATTTAAGCATTGGACGGAGTGTTTGCCCGTCTATGAGTTAGAGCTGGAACGCTTCCAATTCCATTTGAATGAATTAAAGTCAGGCACTATGCCTGAGGCACTGAAGAACATGAAAGAACCGATTGTTCCATACAGGGAGGTACCATTCACTTTGATTTCCGGCAACGCGGAAACCTACCAGATTGAGAAGGAAGCACAAGTGTTTGTGGATGGGGATATTCACATTGTCGGTTGTGCGGAAGAACTGGATGGTTTGACGGGAATCCGATTCAGTCAAATGGAATCGGGTTTGAACGGAGTGACGATCGATATCGAATTGCAGCAACCATCAAAGGTGTTGATCGGATATTTCAATTCGAAGGATGAGCAGTGGCTTCAAGTCCCAAGCTTGGAGGAAAACACACACGCGGACGACTTGGGCGGGTATGCTCCGGTATTGCAAAAAGGATTGCGTTTGTACGCGTATCCTTCTGTCAATGTCCATACGTTTCGTTACGAAGCAGGAAGGCATTCGCTAGATTTCGGCAAGGGAGCTTACTTGATTCTAGGCGTCGTATCTGCTGATCTAGACATTCGACCAAGGAATGTCGAGCACAAAAACGATGGCATTAACACATTGGATTGGCTGTACGAGTAAGTAATCGACAGATTGGGAGAGAGTCTATGTCAGATAAGAGATCCACACTCTGGTATGGCCAGCCTGCTAAGGATTGGTTCGAAGCGCTACCTATCGGCAACGGCCGATTTGGCGGGATGGTGTATGGCAGCACGAACCGGGAACACATTCAGTTGAACGAGGACACCCTTTGGTCGGGGGAACCCCGGGAGACGGTCCGCTATGATGCGGAGCGGTATTTGGACCCTGTGCGTGAATTGATATTTTCGAAGAAGTACGAAGAAGCGGAGCAGATGATCGAACAATACATGGAAGGGCCGGATATTGAGTCCTACATGCCGCTCGGGGATTTGGAACTTATCTACGACGAAGATGGTGAAATATCGGATTATCACAGGGAATTAGATTTGGATGATGGGGTTGTACGGGTGCGTTACTGTCAAAATGGCGCTATGTTCACCCGTGAAGTGTTCGTATCTGCCGTTGATCAAGTGATGGCGATACGTTTGCATAGCGAGAAAAAAACTAGTTTTACCGCCGTGCTTCACAGCCCGCTGCAGTTTTCTGTGCGTAAAACTGCAGCGGATCGGATCACACTCTCCGGCAGCAGTCCTTATCATGTTTTGCCCAACACGATCAAGTCATCCGACCCCGTTCACTATGCCGAAGGCAAAGGAATGAGCTTCGAAATCCACCTTCAGGCGATTTCGGAGGACGGCAAGGTGGAAGTCAGCGGCGGACGGATTCGCGTCAGCGGGAAAGGAACCGTTACTTTGCTGCTTGCCGCTGCTACCAGCTATAACGGCTTCGATAAAGATCCTTTCGTAATGGGCAAAAATCCAGCGAACTTGTGTGTTGCATGGCTTACGAATGCTGTACGGCTGGGGTACGACCGGTTGAAAGAGCAGCATAAGAGCGAATACGCATCACTATTCGACAGGGTTTCTATCGAGATTGGCGACAGCGAGGATGACAAAAGCAGTTTACCTACGGATGTCCGCATCCAAGCGGTTAAAAATGGGAATGATGACCCTGGTCTTGCTGCACTATTCTTTCAGTTTGGGAGATATTTGCTAATATCCTGCTCCCGTCCCGGTACGCAGCCAGCGAATCTGCAAGGTATTTGGAACGATAAGACCCAACCACCGTGGTGCAGCAGCTGGACAACAAACATTAATACTGAAATGAACTATTGGCCGGTGGAAGTGGGCAATCTTGCGGAATGCCACCGACCGCTGTTTGATCTGATCGAAGACTTACGGATCACAGGCCGGAAAGTGGCCAGTATCCATTACCGCAGTAGGGGATGGACCGCTCACCACAACATTGATTTGTGGCGTACCGCGACGCCGGTGGGCGGATCGCCCAGTTGGGCATTTTGGCCGATGGCCGGCGCTTGGTTATGCCAACACATGTGGGAGCATTATGCTTTCAGCCAGGATGAACAATTTCTCAAACAAGCGTATCCGGTAATGAAAGAAGCCGCGCTGTTTTGTCTGGATTGGCTTATCGAGGATCCGAATGGTTATTTGGTCACCTGCCCGTCCACTTCCCCTGAAAATTTCTTCATTTCCACAGACGGTCAGCGAAGCAGCGTAACAAAAGGAACGACGATGGATTTGGCGCTAATCAAGGGCTTGTTTGCCCACTGCATGGAGGCCAGCCGCATTCTAAACCTAGACTTCACGTATAGGGGAGAACTGGAAAAGACATTGAGCCGAATGCCCCCGTTCCGAATCGGGAAATACGGCCAGCTGCAGGAATGGGACGAAGACTTCGAGGAGTTGGAACCGGGACACCGACACATTGGACATTTGGTCGCTCTTCATCCACTAGATCAAGTAACACGTCATGGACAACCCGAACTGTTCGAAGCCTGCAAGAAAACACTCGAACGCCGTCTTGCGCATGGCGGAGCGCACACGGGCTGGAGCTGCGCTTGGACGATTAACTTTTGGGCGCGGTTGGGTGAACCGACAGAGGCCTGCCGATTCTTAAACGACTTGCTGGCTGGTTTACACCCGAATATGATGAATGCTCATCGGCATCCGAAGGTGAAGATGAATATTTTCCAAATTGACGGTAATTTTGCCGGTATGTCAGGCATTGCGGAAATGCTGCTGCAAAGCCACGGTGGAATGATTCAGCTCCTGCCGGCATTACCGGCCCAGTGGAGGCGCGGTAGCGTGAAGGGATTGAGGGCCCGCGGTGGATTTGAAATCGATATGGACTGGGAAGATGGAAAATTATCACGCGCCTTCATCAAGTCGATTGCCGGCAAGAAGTGCCGGCTATGGATCGCTCAGCCAGTTCAAATCCTTCTGAATGGGCAAATCTACCGTTCGTCTAATGACAAGTCGGTGTTTGAAACGGGCAAGGGATTCTGTTACGAAATCGTTCCTGTATCGGAGGTTACAAGATGAGATATGTCAATACCGTTAAGGAATTCATTTTTGAGGAGGACAGACCCTTCCTCAGCTGTCACGCATCCACTTTGGAACTGCTGCCCGGGGGTGATGTGATTGCCGCATGGTTTGGCGGAACACGAGAGAAAGCCGGGGATGTTGCAATTTGGATATCACGCAGGGGAGACGAGGGATGGACACCACCCGTGAAAGTGGCGGATCAGGAGGATATTCCTCATTGGAATCCCGTCCTTTTTCGATCGAATGACGGCGTCCTTTTTCTATATTATAAAGTTGGAACCAGTATTGCTGAATGGGAAACAATGGTTATTCGCTCTACGGATAACGGATACACATGGACGCCTCCGGTTCCCTTGGTTGAGGGGGATAAGGGAGGAAGGGGACCTGTCAAAAATAAGCCGATTGTACTGCAAGACGGAACGATTGCAGCCCCAGCTTCACTGGAACCTGCCTGGGATGCATTTGTCGACCTCTCGTTCGACGGAGGCGAAACCTGGACTCGCAGTGAAATCGTCCCTTTGGAACACAGCCGTATGAAAGGAAAAGGCATTATTCAGCCGTCTTTATGGGAATCTGCCCCTGGAATTGTACATATGCTCACCCGTAGCACCGAAGGAACTATATATCGCAGCGATTCAACAGACGGGGGAAGAACGTGGTGTCATGCGTATCCCACCGAATTACCCAACAATAACAGCGGAATTGATCTAGTTCAGCTTAATAACGGCACAATTGCACTGGTCTACAATCCTACTCGACCGGAAAACGGGAAGAATAAGGGACCGAGAACGCCGCTCGTCATTCGGCTTTCTGAGGACAACGGCCTTACCTGGGAAAATGAAATTGTGCTGGACGAAGGAGAGAAACAGTATTCCTATCCGGCTATAGTTGCAAGCGGCTTTGACCTATATGTGACCTATACTTGGAAGCGTGAACGCATTGCCTTCTGGAAAATCACACTTGCAGATTTGGCATGATTGACCTATAGTTTGAGCAGATAACCACCATCAATCTCTCAGATGTATTCGATATAATAGACATGGTAGTATAATACACCCATAAGTCGTTATGGGATGGGAGGTCATCCATGCCAGCTGGCAGCCGATTGGACGAAAAATTGCGTGCGGGAAAAAAAGCGCTTCGTACGCTTCCCGGTGCACTCTTGCTCGGTTCGACCGGGGCGCGGTTGTGGGCCGATTATTTGGATCCCGTGCCTGGTTTTTCCGGAAGGTTCGATTTTATTCACAAAGTCAATATTCCTTTGTTGTTTAAGATAACGAACAATTTGGAAGAAAGCTTTGAGCCATGCCAGACCGAATGGTTTCCGAGTCACTTGCACATGGCATATACAGGTAACCGTCTTTCAATGGTTGAACGCAAGTTCATCTCCTGGAATGACTGTGCAGTTTCCTGTCAAACTTGGACGAATCGAAGCAGCGAGGAACTCGTACTACGATTAGAGACGTATGGTGATGCGTTCTTGGAACGCAAAGGGAATTATCTATATGGATTGTTTAACATTGAGCATTATAGCTTTGACGTCGCAGGTGTGATTGCCGTCAGCGATCCCGCATTGCTCGAAGAAGTGCGTTTGAAACCAGGAGAATCCAAAGTGATTATCGTCTCGGCAGCGTTCGGAATTTCCGGACAGGATGACAATGGCTTGCTAAAGGAACGGGCTTCGGCGTATGCGGAAAGCGTCTCCACAATCGATCAGGTTATAGAAAATCAGAGTAACGAGTATCAAGAATGGTTTGAAAAAACACCGACATTTACCAGCAGCGACCCTGTGTTAAACAAGACTTGGACCTATCGTTGGTTTCTGCTTCGGCACAATTTGGCCGATCCACAGTACGGTCACCTGTCCTATCCATTGTTTTACGAGGGAAGATCTCATAAAAAAAGTAAAAAGCCTTTCAGCAAAGGGGGGTGGGAGTTCAGCAAGCTGATCAATCTGTCCGTTCCTCTGCATATTATGGACGCCAGATGGTATCACGATCCGGTATATGGCGAAGGTCCGTTCCGAAACATGAAGAATGCTCCAGGTGAAGACGGCATGTTCAGCTGCTTGACGGTAGATACCATCATGCATTCGTTTGCTAACTTCTCTTGCTGGGCCGCTTACCAGCTGTATCTCGTGCATCGAAACACCGAAATGATAAACGACATACTGCCAGCCATGAAATTGAATGTTTCGGCATGGAACCGTGTAAACGGCAACGATCAGGATCATTTAATGATCGAATACAAACATACACGGACGGGAAAAGAATATCAGCCAAGTTATTGGTATTTCCACCAATTTCCGAAGAATCCGAAGGACAAGGAAACCTACACTCATCTCAAGAGGGTTGATCGCACCGTCTATCACTACTTGAACACGCTCGGCGTTGCTAAATTATGCGAGGTTACTGGCGATCCAGAAGCGGAAGAATTTTATCGACAAGCATACAATATCAAGCAGGACATTCTTGACAAAATGTGGAATGAAGATACAAAGTTCTTCTACGATCTTCATTATCAAACAGACGAGAAAGCGTTTGTCAAAAATATTGTCGGGTTTTATCCTGGTTGGGCGGAGATCCTTGACGATCGTTTCAATGGGATGATCGAGCATCTGTTCAATGAGCAGGAATTTCATACGAAGTGTCCATTCCCGTCTGTTTCCGCCGATTGTCCTGCCTATTCGCAAGAAGGAGGCTGGATGGGCCATTTCGTCAAAGGAAGGAACGGCTGCGTCTGGGACGGTCCGACCTGGCCTTACACCAATTCGATCGCGCTCGACGCGCTCGCAAAGGAAAGTAAGCGGAGAAATCATCAATTCGATCGTCAGTTTGCCTATTATCTACGCGAATATTCGTTTCTCCATTTTATGCAAAGAGATTTAAACCAGCCTGGTCTTGTTGAGCATTACAATAGTGCAACGGGTGAACCGTTAAGTGACGAACAGGAATACAATCACTCGTATTATATCGATCTGATAATTTCACATGTGGCGGGATTGACTATTGAAAAAGAGGGAATTGTCCTAGATCCTCTAAGTACGGGATTGGATTATTTTTGTTTGGACCGCGTGAAGGTAGCTGGCACGGAAATACGGATCACTTACCGGAAACCGAATGTGTCATCAGATATTCCGAATATCGAGGAAGGCTATTGTTTGTATGTAAAAGATAAACTTGTTTTCTCAAATCAAACGCTTTGTCGAACAGAGCTATCTTGGAAGGAAATGAACTTATAGTGAAATGGTTTACCATGCGGACAAGGAGTGTGTTTTAATGAAACGTTTCAATGGAGTTGTCGTACAGTCGGAGACGGATCCGCATCTGCGTGAAGCTTACCTTCCTATTCCATATCCGAATGACAACCATGCCGCTAATTTACTGGAACTAGGCAACGGCGACCTGCTCTGCGTCTGGTTTTCGGGAAGTGGAGAAGGCAATCCCGATACAAATGTATGGATGGCGAGACTTCCTTCTGGATCCAATCAGTGGACTTCTCCTGTGCAGCTTTCGGGTGATCCTGAACGATCCGAGCAAAATCCGATCCTTCATCAAGCACCGGATGGCAAACTATGGCTTTTCCATACGTCCAACGAGCCCCATAATCAAAAAACATCGAGGATTGCTTACCGCATATCGGAAGACCAGGGTTTTACTTGGAGCCCTACCGAGGTTTTGTTTGACGGCCTGGGCATATTTCTGAGGCATCCTCTGCTCGTGCTCAAAAATGGCGATTGGCTTCTCCCGACGTATTACTGTAAACTTGACGGGCACTACAGTGTTGTGCAAATTAGCTCGGATCAAGGGAAAACATGGAAGGAATTCGAAGTGCAGGGAAGCACTCATCGGGTTCAAATGAATGTTGTTGAATTAAACGATGGTACGCTCTATGCGATGTTCCGAAGCCGTCAGGCGGACCGTATCTATACAAGTGTTTCTCGTGACAACGGGAAAAGCTGGACGGTTCCCGTCAAGAGCGAACTGCCGAACAACAATTCCTCGATGCAGTTCGTCAAGCTGCAGAACGGCCATTTGGCCTTGATCTACAACAACTCAACGATGGAGCGGGACCAATTCCGGTGGGTCCAAAGGAAAGGTGAATTCCGGAAAAAACCGCTGCGCACACCACTTACGTTAGCTATTTCGGAAGATGATGGAAAAACATGGCCTTTTTTCAGAAACGTACAGATGGCGGATTTGGAGTACAAAGAAACCGAAATCGGGTATTCCTACCCTTCGATTATCTCCACGCGTGATGGAAAGATTCATATTGCTTTTTCATACTTACGTAAAGGAATCAAACATGTTTGTCTAGCGGAAGAATGGGTAAAAGAGGGTTGAAATCATGTGCCGGAGGTGATGGTCATGAATGGTAGAATCGGTCATTTAAGTGGAGAATTGTTTTTCGACGAAAAGATGGATATTTTCATAAATCGTGAATTGGAATCGTTTACAACTTCCCAGCATACCCATGATTTCGTTGAAATCAGTTATGTGGGGGAAGGAAGCGGTTATCACTACATTGAAGATCAAGTGATTCCCATTAAACAGGGAGATCTGTTTGTGATTCCAATCGGAACATCACATGTGTTTCGGCCGTCCTCTCCGACGCAGGATAAAATGCTCGTCATTTATAACTGCATTTTTCGAGTGGGGCTATTAGAGAACTGGATGCATCTACTTCAGGAAGAATCCCACACCTACAATTCCATCACGTTTCCTTGCAAGTGTCCCGAGCGGTGGCTGCATTTTCAAGATAAGCATGATACGTTTTCAACGATCGTTGACAATATGTATCGGGAATATTTGAAGCGAAGCACCGGCTTTGAGACCATTCTGACCGCTTTGCTGATCCAAATGCTGGTGATGCTGCAGCGTTTTGAATTGAAAAATGAAACAGAAGCTGTTCCTTTTCGAATGTTGGAGGAAGTCGTACATTTCATCAAATCCCATTACACGCAAAACCTTACCGTTCAGCATGTGGCGGATAACTTTTTTTTAAGTGCCAGCCATTTTCAACGTTTGTTTAAAAAATCAACGGGCTTGTCGTTCACGCAATACTTACAAAACGTACGCATTCAAAAATGCTGCGAGCTGCTGAAATCTTCCGATATCCCGATTTACCAAATTGCCAATCAAGTCGGTTATCAGGACATGAAGTTTTTCCATGCCCTATTCCGTAAAAAAACGGGCGTTACGCCTCGACAATATCGACAAAACTTCCAAGAGTTCGAAGATAAAGCTATAACGTATTAATATGAATGGGGCTGACCATAGCAATGGAACAGCTTTTTTTTTTACTTTTAGAAGTGGAGGAATAACTAATGTTGAATCCGGATGATTATTTGGAGCATTTATACAATAACCTGAACGAAGAGACCATCCAAGCGCTCAAAAAACCATGGAATGATAGAAAAGTCGATGTGCGGTCAAAATTGCTTGAATGTTTGGGGGATTTCCCCAAAAGGTCCTGTGAATTGAACCCGATTGTATGTGAGAGGGTAGATAAAGGAGATCATTATCTAGAGCGTGTCATTTATCAAACAGAAATAAACCTTCAGGTTGCTGCATTTGTACTGATTCCGAAACGGCTCATGGGTAGGGCGCCAACCGTGCTTGCCTGGCACGGACACGGATACGGGAGCAGGGAGATCGTGGGATTGCAGCCAGACGGAAACACGGATGATGCGGCTCCTGGCATCCATCAGCATTTTGCTTTGAAACTTGTACAAAGAGGTATGATCGTCGTAGCGCCCGAAATCATCGGGTTCGGTGATCGTAGGCTGTCGGTGGACAAAGAGAAGGATCCAAAGAAAAACAGTTCCTGCTTTTCGCTAGCCTCCCGCTTGCTGCTTTATGGAAAAACGTTAGCAGGCCTGCGGATTTATGAAGCAATCAGATCGCTTGATTATTTGTTAACACGGGAGGATGTCGATCCGGAACGGATCGGATGCATGGGTTTTTCCGGAGGCGGTTTGATTGCTTCACTCGCTTCTGCTTTGGACGAACGCATTAAGGCTACCGTTATTTGTGCGTTTACAAGCACGTTTAGAGGAAGTTTATTAGCAATGAATCATTGCATTGACAATTATATGCCTTCGATTCTTCCTTACGCGGATCTTCCTGAATTGATTGGACTGATCGCACCGAGGGCTCTGTTTGTCGAATCGGGAATCGAAGACCCGCTATTTCCGATTGCTTCCGTAAAGGACGCTATTGTCAAACTCAAAGAGATTTATCATGCCGAGGGAACAGAAGGAAAGTTTGAAGTTGATCTTTTTCCAGGGAAGCATGAAGTATCCGGGAGAAAATCATACGATTGGTTAGCTGGGCAGTTGAAAGCATGATTCACCTATAGAGTAAGCCATCATCACCTATAAGTTAAAAAGTCGATGGATGTATAATGAACTGAAACCGTTATCATTAGGGAAGATTGAAACAGACTATAGGAGGTGCCGCTATGGGGCGCATTCTTTTGAATCACGTGGAAAAACGTTATGGCAAAGATGGCGGATATGCCGTCAAAGATTTCCATTTGGAAATACACGACGGAGAATTTCTTGTCATGGTAGGTCCGTCCGGCTGCGGGAAATCAACGACACTCAGGATGATCGCCGGCTTGGAGGATATAACATCAGGGGAACTTTATATCGGAGATCAATTGGTCAACGATTTGCCGCCGAAGGACAGGGATATTGCGATGGTATTTCAAAATTACGCCTTATACCCGAACATGAGTGTGTACGAAAATATCGCGTTCGGTTTACGCCTGCGTAAAATGCCCAAACACGAGATCGATCTAGCAGTTAAGAAATCGTCGAGAATACTGGAAATCGAACCTTTTCTGGATAGGAAGCCAAGGCAACTCTCCGGCGGTCAGCGCCAACGTGTAGCCCTCGGCCGGGCCATTGTCCGTGATCCCCAAGTGTTCTTAATGGATGAGCCTCTATCCAATTTGGATGCTAAACTGAGAGTCCAAATGAGAACGGAGATCATTAAGTTACATAAGCAGCTTGGCGTGACGATGGTATACGTGACGCATGATCAGGTGGAAGCGATGACAATGGGACATCGCATCGTCGTCATGAAGGACGGCATTATCCAGCAGGTAGATACGCCTCAGAAGATTTACAATAATCCGAGAAATATGTTTGTTGCCGGATTTATCGGAACGCCGCCTATCAATTTAATCGAGGGGAAAATTACGGAAAGCTCAGACGGCAAGCTGGAGTTCCATACCAACCGGTATTATTTGGAAATCCCCTTAAATCAATCGAACATTTTAAAGCAAAAAAATAAAGTGAACAGAACGGTTGTTTTAGGAATCCGCTGTGAGAATATCCATGTAAACCTGGAAGTGAATGATGCTAACACTCATTCCCATTCTCGAATTAGCGGGGTTCAAAAGATCAACGAATTGATGGGGGCGGACATGTATTTGTACATGGATATCGGCATGCCCAATCTGCTGATTGTTCGAACACGTGCTGATCATAACTTTGAGGAAAATGAGAAGCTTGTTCTTTCTCTCGATATGCAGAAAGCGCTATTTTTCGATAAGGAGTCAAAGGACAATCTATTGTACTAAATATACAGCGGAGGGATGGAGTTGAAGGTGTTTTTTCGAACCCGGGTATGGATTTCAATGATGCTGGCACTCGTATGTATGTTCAGTCAAACGCTTCCCGGTTTAGCGGATACAAGCCTTTCATCGGGGACAGATGATTCGAAGACAACGAGCATAGAAAACCAGGCGAATTCATCCAAGCAACTGGATCCTTATTATTTTGAAAAGCTTGATCAATGGAAAAAGGAAGGCGCTTCGACCGATCATAATGGGAAGATTACAATACTCGGATCGAAGCTCGCCGGTCAGTCAGCCGACGCCAATGTTTCTATAGGGCCTTATAATGAAAAAAATGGCGTTTTGATCTGGAGTGCCCTAAGGGATGAATGGATCGAATATGAAGTGGATGTGGCGCAAGGCGGATTGTATACGATTGAAATATCGTACAATCCTTTCATCGGTACGAAATACCGTAAGCCGCTTGCGTTGAACTTGACTTTGGACGGCTCCAATCATTTTCTGGAATCTAAATCCGTGCAATTATACAGACATTGGAAGGATAAGCTTCCGATTCGTAAAGATGAAAGAGGCGATGAAATTCGTCCGACAGCCGAGGACGTGTCCGGATGGTTAACGTGGGAATTGCGCGACTTAGCCGGGGCATACGAAGATCCGCTGCAGTGGTACTTAAAGCCTGGGAAGCACAGAATCCGTTTGGCGGGCAGTGACCCAATGGCGCTTGAATCGATTACGTTCAAAGCAGCGGGCAAAACGGCGGATTATAAAACGGTAAAAAGCGGACTGCCATCGGGAACCACTCCTGTGCAGGCGGATCCGATCGTTGTTGAAGCGGAACAGGTACAATGGAAAAACGATTCATCCATACCGCTCGCTTACGATAACGATATTGCCTCTATGCCCTATGTGCGGGGTCACATTACTTACAATGTGATTGATGGACAACGGTGGGCATCGAATAATCAAGAGATCAGTTGGAACTTTGACGTACCGGAGACCGGTTACTACAAAATTGCCATGCGCGCGGATCAATCGTTCGTGTCCAACCGATCATCGTTCCGACAGATCATGATTAACGGTAAAGTGCCGTTTTCTGAACTGAAAGCGTACCGGTTTTTATATGCGTCAGGATGGAAAGAAATTGCGCTTGCCGACGATCAGGGCAAGCCCTATGAGTTTTATTTGCAAAAAGGTACCAATGAAATCTCGATGCGCGTCACACATGCTCCCTTGAAACCGATTGCTTACGATCTTGAAAATGTAATTTCCGATCTGAGAAAGCTATCCCGCGATTTATTAACGCTGACAGGCGGGGTGGACGATAAATATCGGACATGGGATATTAATAAAGATCTTCCGGGATTTATTGAGCAGTTTAACGATTTAAACAAAAATTTGAACGGAATTCAAACACGCCTGGAAACGATAAACGATCGTTCGGATGCCGTTTCACAAGCCTTGTTAACTGTCAGGAAAGATATCGAATCGTTGCTGAAAGATCCAGATGAAATTCCATATAATACAGGCAAAATGATTACGCTGCAAGGCAAGTTGGCTGACCAGATCAAGCAGCTCAGCTTTCAACCACTCCAGTTGGATCGCCTTTATGTCGTTCCGGTTGAGAAACCGTTTCCAACCATGGTAGCGTCTTTTTACGAAAAAATGGAAGGTGCGGTCGTGAATTTTTTCAATTCTTTTAAAGCAAAGGGAAGTAAGAAAACGGATGATAAAGTGCTCGATGTTTGGATGTTGCGCGGACGGGATTACGTCAATATGCTGCAAAGTTTGGCGGATGAAATGTTTACAACGCAAACAGGAATCAAGGTCAGGGTGAACCTGCTTAAAGATGAGAAGCTGCTCGTGTTGATGAACGCAGCAGGAATTGCGCCTGACGTCGCGTTAGGCTTGCAGCAAGATATTCCGTTCGATTATGCCATTCGTAATGGTATATATGATCTGAAGCAATTTCCGGACTTCGAAACGTTCTATCAGCGTTTTGCCCCGGGTTCGTGGACGCCATTCCAATATAACGGAGGCTTCTACGGTGTACCTGAAACGCAAACGTTCCAAGTGATGTACTACCGGAAAGATATTTTGCAAGGTTTGGGCTTGCAAGTTCCCGACACGTGGGATGAACTTTACAAGATGCTGCCTGTGCTTCAACAGAACGGTATGAACTTCACACCAGTCGAACATAGTGTTTTCATGCAGATGCATGGAGCGGAATACTATCAGCAAGACGGTACGAAATCGGGTTTGAGCTCGGAAAAAGGATTCGAAGCGTTCAAGAAATGGAGCGAATTGCAAAACAAATTTGCGATTGATCAAAGGATGGATAGTTTCTACCAGCACTTCCGGAGTGGAACGTATCCGATCGGCGTTGCCGATTTGAATACGTACCTTCAATTGACCGTGGCAGCACCCGAACTTAATGGTTTGTGGGGGGTCGCTCCGATTCCCGGAGTTCGGCAGGATGACGGGACGGTAGTTCGATGGTCGGGCGGAAACATGCAGGCTTCGACCATTATGAAAAACGGGAAGAATCCGCAGGAAAGCTGGGAATTTTTGAAATGGTGGACGTCTGCAGAAGTGCAGGAGAGGTTTGGAACAGATTTGGAAACGCTCAATGGTGTTACGTTCCGCTGGAACACATCCAATATTGATGCGTTCGTGCAGCTTCCGTGGAAAGAAGATGATCTCAAAGCCATATTGGAGCAATGGAAATGGTTTAGGGAAATTCCTAACGTACCCGGCAGCTACTTCATGGAACGTGAGCTGCTAAATGCGTGGAACCGGACCGTGGTCGACGGGATGAACTATCGAACTTCACTGGAAATCGGAATGAAAGAAGTGGACCAAGAAATCCAAAGAAAACTGCAAGAGTTCAAATTTATCGATACAAACGGTAAAGTAATACGGTCGTTGAAACTGCCAGTTATTACGAAGCCTTGGGAAGGGGTGGATAAGTATGTTGAAAAGTGATTCGCAAGTGCTTCCTGGTCTGCATACTTCCACAAACAGGGTGAAGAAAAAGAATCCTTCTTTTTTGCAAACGATTTGGTCATACCGGACGTCATATTTATTCGTAACACCTTTTATGATCTGTTTCACTCTCTTTATTTTTCTTCCGGTTATTTCCGCTATTTTACTTAGCTTTACGCATTATAATTCAATTGAACCTCCCGAATTCGCCGGTTGGGACAATTTCCGGCGCATGCTTTCCCAGGATCTAATATTGATCAAACACGCTTTGCCGAACACCATCACGTTTGCATTAATTGTCGGACCGGGTGGATATATCGCCGCTTTTATGTTGGCGTGGTTAATTTCGATCTTGCCTGGTGTTTACCGTAAATGGTTTACGCTCGCCATGTATACACCATCCTTGGCGGGCATGGTTGCCATGAGCATTATTTGGACTCCGATGTTGTCCAGTGATCGGATCGGTTATTTGAATAGTGTTCTTCTTAATTTTGGCTTCATTAGCGAACCGATATTATGGGTTAACAGCAAAGAATATTTGATGGGCTCCATGATTTTCGTCACGCTTTGGAAAAGCATGGGGATTGGTTTTCTAGCCATGCTGGCCGGTATTTTGAATGTGAATTCGGAACTGTACGAGGCTGGAAGGCTTGACGGTATTCGAAGCAGATTGGAAGAAATTTGGTACATTACAATTCCTGCGACAAAGCCGCAAATGCTTTTCGGCGCAGTCATGGCCGTCGTCGGGGCGATTCAATCCGGAGGAATAGGAACTGCGCTTTCAGGAATGAATCCGACACCTCAGTATTCCGGTCATGTGATCGTTACCCATATTGACGACTACGGCTTCACACGTTTTGAGCTCGGCTATTCGACTGCGTTATCCGTTCTCCTACTTATATTTATTTATTTCGCCAATAAGCTATGTAATAAGTTATTCGGCACAAAGGAGGACGAATAAAATGAATAACGTGGTAGCTCTCCGAAAATTCAATTCGTGGCGAAAACGCAAACGACTGCGCAAGTTCAGCCCTACAGAAAAAGTTTCGATGGTTATACTCGTTTTGATGAGTATCTTCTTGCTGCTGCCATTGATCTATATTTTTAATCATGCGTTCAAACCGTATCATGAGCTGTTTATTTATCCGCCGAACATATTCGTAAGGGAGCCCTCTTTTCAAAATTTTTTGGAATTGGTTTCAATCACGAAGAGCACGGCAGTTCCGATAACCCGTTATCTTTTTAACAGCTTTGTCGTAACCGGACTAGCTGTCGTTGCAATCACCATCGTAAGCGCCATGTGTGCTTATCCGATTTCTAAACACAAATTTCCTGGGCACAAAATTATGTTCGCGACGATCCTTTTGACGCTTCTGTTCGTGCCTGAGGTCGTTGCAATTCCCCGGTACTTGATCGTCAGCAATTTGGGCATTTTTAATACGTATTGGGGGCACGTCCTGCCGCTCGTAGCCGTACCGACCGGCGTGTTTCTCATGAAACAGTTCATCGATCAGCTACCGGATGAATTGCTCGATTCCGCTAGAATTGATGGAGCTAAAGAGTTTACGCTTTTTATAAAAATTGTCATACCGGTTGTTATGCCCGCTATTGCGACCATCGGGATCATAGCATTCAATTCCGCATGGGGGAATACGGAAACATCAGCGATGTTCATGCAGGATGAAGAAATGAGAACATTCCCGTTCTACATGGAGACGTTGACCAGCGGTTTGGCGAACAGTGTGGCAAGGCAAGGCGCTGCGGCTGCGGCTGCGATGCTCCTGTTTTTACCGAATTTTATCATGTTTTTGGCGTTCCAAAGTAAGGTCATCGCTACAATGGCACATTCTGGTATCAAGTAATAATAATGAAGGATTGAGGGGGATAACGAACCGATGGGCATTCAACAGAATGGGCGAGAAGTGGATAAATGGGAACGGTTCGAGCTTATGTTAAAGGGACCTTCTGGAGGAAATCCGTTTCAAGAAGTTCAGCTATCCGCCCGATTTCAATACAAGAACCTCATTGTTGAGCCAGAAGGCTTTTACGACGGAGACGGAACGTACCGGATCCGCTTCATGCCTGATCGAACTGGCGTTTGGCGCTATGTTACCCGCAGCAATCACAGTGATCTTGATGGTCACTCCGGCGAGTTCGTATGTGTGGAGCCATCTTCAGGGAACCACGGTCCCGTGAGGGTAAAGGATCAGTATTTGTTCGCTTATGAGGATGGTACGCCTTATATGCCGTTCGGCACTACGTGCTATCACTGGACTCACTACAATGAACAGCTGGAGGAGCTTACTTTACAAACGTTGAAAGGGTCTCCTTTCAATAAAGTAAGGATGTGTCTTTTGCCTACGCAGGATATGCGTCCCCCTTTGCGGTTGGCTTTCGTAGGAACAAATCCGGAAGATATTGACAAAACGCGATTCAATACCGATTTTTTTGCCCATTTGGAAAAGAGGATCGACGATTTGATACAGCTTGGCATAGAAGCCGATCTCGTCTTATTCCACCCGTACGATAAGGGGTATTGGGGTGTCGACAACATGGATGCGGAAGCTGATCTTTTTTACTTGCGTTACGTGATCGCGCGCTTATCCGCTTACCGCAACGTCTGGTGGTCTCTATGCAATGAATACGACTTTAATAAATTTAAAACAGTGGACGACTGGGATCGACTTATCCAATTCGTGCAGCATCGCGACCCATATCAACATCTTCGTTCGATCCATAACGGCACAAAGATGTATAAATCCTCTTGGCTGTACGATTATTCCAAGCCTTGGATTACTCATCAAAGCATACAACATTGGGATGCTGAGCTTACGACAAGCTGGCGGGAGGCGACTCCGAAACCGATCGTCATTGACGAAATATCCTATGAAGGCAATAGCTCTAGACGTTGGGGCAATATTTCCGGAGAGGAAATGACCCACCGATTTTGGGAAGCCATATCCCGAGGCGGGTTTGTCGGGCATGGTGAATCATTCATTGAGCGGGAGACAAGGGCATGGATATCCTCCGGGGGTAAACTGTACGGAGAAAGTACGGAGAGAATCGCTTTTTTGCGAAAAATCATGGAAGAGGGTCCAGCTGATTGGATGAAGGCATGGCAACTAGGAACTTATGGGCTCTTGTATTTCGGTCATCATCAGCATGCTTATAAATACGTTGATTTACCTGAAAATGCTTCCTACCACATCGAGATCATCGATACTTGGAAAATGACCATTACACCGGTTAAAGGCACGTTTCGCGGAAGAAGCAGGGTTGACCTTCCAGGGAAATCGAATATCGCTTTACGCATATTGAAGGTAAGTGAAGCAAACTCGGCAGGAGGAGATCAGTCTGAAGTTAACTAAGGAAGTGGAACGCTGGGGAGTGTTTGAGTTGACCTTGGAAGGTCCCTCCGAAGGAAACCCGTTTAATGACATACAGCTTGGCGCTCAATTCAAGAAGGGTTTGCTCTATGCTGAAGCGGATGGATTTTACGATGGGAATGGGAAGTACCGCATACGGTTTATGCCGAAGGAAGAAGGCGTTTGGGCTTTTACAACGTCAAGCAATTGCTCGGTTCTGGACGGGATTGTGGGAGAGTTTACCTGCACAATTTCTGAGGACGGCAATCATGGACCCGTCCAAGTAAAGAATGCTGTTCATTTTCAATATGCGGATGGTACACGGTTTATCCCGGTTGGCACGACTTGTTATGTATGGCATCTGCAAAGCGAACAACTTCAAGAGCAAACGCTGCGTACTCTGCAGCAATCGCCATTTAACAAAATCCGCATGTGTGTTTTCCCAAAAAGTTATGTGTTCAATAACGCCGAGCCGGATGCCTATCCTTTTGAAGGTTCGCCGGAACAAGGTTTCGATTTCTCCCGCTTTTGCCCGGAATATTATACCCATTTAGAACGAAGGGTAAAGGATTTGGCAGATTTGGGCATAGAGGCGGATCTTATACTGTTTCATCCGTATGACGAAGGACGGTGGGGCTTCGATGAGATGTCACCCGATGAGGATGAGCATTACCTACGCTATGTGATCGCACGTCTCGGCGCTTACCGCAACGTGTGGTGGTCGCTTGCCAATGAATACGACTTAATGAAGCACAAAAAGACCGAGGATTGGACGCGCTTGTTTCGTATTGTTCAGGAATACGATTATGGCGGACACTTACGCTCGATCCATAATTGTCGAACATGGTATGATTTCGGCGTTCCATGGGTGACACATGCGAGTATCCAACATAACGACGTGAGAGTTGCATCGGAAGCCACCAAACAATACGGAAAACCAGTCATTATTGACGAGTGTGGGTACGAGGGTAATCTCGATACTCGCTGGGGGAGTTTGACACCTGAAGAGTTAGTTTGCCGGATTTGGGAAGGAAATTGCCGCGGGGGCTATGTAACTCATGGCGAAACGTATTTGAATGCGGAGCAAGTGCTTTGGTGGTCGCATGGAGGGGAACTTCATGGACGAAGCGTTCGGAGAATCGAATTTATGCGTGGTATTCTTCAAGATGCGCCGGGTCAAATGACATACAGCAGCGATCGGCTTGATGCCGCCACATTGGAGGTAAGGGGCGAATATTATTTGCAGTACTTTGGCCCTCATCGTTTTGCATTCCGCGAATTTTCGCTGCCTGATGGTAAATATGAAGTAGATCTGATCGATACATGGAACATGACCATCACGCCACTAACTGGGTCGTATGAAGGACGATTCCGAATCGATTTGCCTGGGAAGCTTTATTACGCTTTGAGAATTCGAAAAATGACTGATTCGTCTAAAAAATAGCTTAATCAGGGAGAGATGTCATTGGAACATTTGCGGAAATCAACTGGAAGTACAAAGTTATGGTATGAAAAACCGGCAAAAACGTGGAATGAGGCATTGCCGATCGGTAACGGACGTCTGGGTGCGATGATATTCGGAAAAGTAAATCAAGAACGCCTGCAATTGAACGAAGACTCGGTTTGGTACGGCGGACCGGTGAACGGAGACAATCCGGATGGTCGGCGATATTTTCCGGAAGTAAGGCGTTTATTAAGTAAAGGGAAACAAATTGAGGCAGAAGAGTTGGCGCAAATGGGGTTAATGTCTAATCCCAAATCTATGCGTCCTTATCAACCGTTAGGTGATTTGCATTTCTACCACGACGGGGAAAAAAAGATGATTTCCAATTATTACAGGGATTTGGACATTGAGCAGGGTATCGCCCATGTCAGCTATTGCCTAAACGACGTTCTCCATGTAAGGGAATTGTTCAGTAGTGCGGTCGATCAGGTGATGGTTATCAGGATCACGTGCAATCGGCCTGCAACATTGAATCTCAGGATGCATTTGAGCCGTAGACCGTTTGACGAAGGTACGCAAAGGATGGCCCATGATACTTTGATGATGAGCGGAGAAAGCGGAAAAGATGGTGTGACGTACTGCACGGCAGTGAAAGCTGTTCCAGAAGGTGGAACGGTTGAAGCAATCGGTGATTTCCTCACGGTTCATCAGGCGGAAGCTGTTACCATCTATCTGTCGGCTGCAACAACATTTCGTCATGAGGACCCTCAAGCCGAGTGCATTCAACAGCTGGTTCATGCAGCAAGCAAGGGATTTGAGCGGGTTAAGAAGGATCACGTATCGGATCATGTCTCTAAATTTGGGCGTGTAAAGCTGGAGCTGGACAGTCCCGAAGATGCCGGTGAAACCGAAATACTACCTACCGATGCTAGGTTGCAACGATACAAAGAAGGCGGGGAAGATCCCGGGCTTATTTCGCTGTTTTTCCAATATGGGCGTTACTTGCTAATGGCCAGTTCCCGCCCTGGTTCAAATCCTGCGAATTTGCAGGGCATTTGGAATGAAAGCTTTACTCCGGCGTGGGAGTCCAAATATACGATTAATATTAACACGGAGATGAATTACTGGCCTGCGGAAATTTGTAATTTGTCCGAATGTCATGAACCTTTGTTCGATTTGATCGATCGCATGCGTCCTCATGGCAGGAAAACAGCACAAAAAGTGTACGGCTGCGGAGGGTTCGTCGCTCATCATAATACCGACATGTGGGGATCAACTCAAATTGAAGGGAATCATATACCAGGTTCGATTTGGCCGATGGGTGCCGCTTGGTTGTCTCTTCACCTCTGGGAACACTATCGGTTCGGCTTGGATGACCAATTTCTTCGTGAACGGGCGTACCCTGTGATGAAGGAAGCGGCGGAATTTTTCCTGGATTACTTATTTGAAGACGAAAAGGGACGTCTTGTTACGGGCCCCTCTACCTCTCCCGAAAATAAATTCATCGGTCCCGACGGAAGCGTGGGTTGTCTGACTATAGGTCCTTCCATGGATACCCAAATCATCTATACATTGTTCAGCGCTTGTATGGAGGCTTCCAACATTCTTCAAACGGATGAAACAATACGGGAGAAATGGGAAACTACACTTCGCAAGCTGCCGCAACCGCAAATTGGCAAACACGGGCAGCTGCAGGAATGGGTGGAGGATTGGAACGAAGTCCATCCTGGTCACCGCCACATCTCCCACTTGTTCGCGCTCCATCCTGGAGAAATCATTCATGTGAGGCATACACCGGAATGGGCGCAAGCGGCTAAACGTACGCTGGAACGCAGGTTGGAGAACGGAGGCGGCCAAACGGGATGGAGCCGAGCTTGGATCATTAATTTTTTTGCGCGCTTGGAAGATGGGGAACAATCTTATGAGCATCTTCGCTTGCTGCTTTCCCTCTCGACATTACCGAATTTGTTCGACAATCATCCACCGTTTCAGATTGACGGAAATTTCGGCGGAACTGCGGGAATTGCTGAGATGCTCCTGCAATCGCACCGTGGGGAGATTGCGCTGCTTCCGGCCTTGCCGAAGGCTTGGCAAGGCGGTAGAATCAGCGGTTTTCGCGCTCGTGGCGGTTTCGAGATCGAGATGGAATGGGAGAAGGGCGAGCTTACCCACTGTGTCATAAAAGCGACGAAAAGCCAATTATGCACCGTAACATGCAGACGCCCGCAATCGGCTCTTATTGTGGAAACAGATGGGAAACCAGTTGAAACCATTACTTCGGAGTATTTGACCAAGTTCGACGCTGTTGAGGGTAAGACGTACGTGCTCACAGCAAGGAAGCAGACTCAGCTTGAAGAAGCGAAGATGGTAACCAACATATAGCGTTGGAAATAGGATCATGCACAAGGCCACCGTTATCGGCAATGTCATTAAGTTAAGGCGAAAGGCCAAAATCAAGAAAAAGAGCAGGTTATCGAAAAGATAACCCGCTCTTTTTTTACGTCCAAAAGAAAAAAGAACTTGACAAGCAGTTGGAAATGTGTGGCGAAGCCCCTTGAAAAAACGAGGAGGTTACGCCAATGGATGAGTACTCGAATTCGCTAAAAGAAACACTGACATCCCTCATACGAGAAATGTCAGCTGCACCAGCACCTTTTGTCAAAAACCCCGAAAAAGATTTTACCCGAAAGAAAAAGCTTCCCTTTGAAACGGTTATGCAACTCCTGATCTCAATGGGGGGCAACAGCTTATATAAGGAACTCTTGGAATCGCAGGGCTATGACGTAAATACCGCAACCACCTCTGCATTTGTCCAACAGAGGAATAAAATCCTGCCATCTGCTGTGGAATTCTTGTTTCACGAATTTACGCAATCGTATACCGATATCAAGGACTACCGTGGGTATCGATTACTTGCCGTTGACGGTTCGGATTTGCATATCGCAACTGACTCTGCGGACACGGACACCTATTTTCAAAGTCAACCGAACACAAAAGGCTATAACCTTCTGCATTTGAACACAGCCTATGACTTGTGCAATAGACTTTACGTGGATGCGATTATTCAGCCACGAAGGTTGAGCAATGAGGGAAGGGCGCTGGCTGCTATGGTTGACCGTTCCCCCATCAAGGGCAAAACCATTGTTACTGCCGATAGAGGTTATGAAAGTTACAACAATTTCGCTCATATTGAACGAAAAGGGTGGAATTATGTCATACGGGTAAAGGATTTGGATTCCAGTGGTATTCTTTCGGGTTTGTGTTTGCCCTCTGGCGGAGCGTTTGATCTGGACGTTCATCTGACACTCACCAAAAAACAAACCAAAGAGGTCAGGGCTCATCCCGAGATTTACAAGTTCGTCCCTTCCACGTCTACCTTTGATTTTTTGGATTTGCATGAGAACTTGTTTTACCCGATTTCCTTTCGGGTTGTTCGTTTCGTCTTGCCAAATGGCGCTTATGAAACCGTCATTACGAATCTTTCTGCCGCTGATTTCCCACCCGATGAAATCAAGTCCATTTACAACATGCGATGGGGCATCGAAACCTCTTTCAGGGCATTAAAATACACGGTAGGTCTGACGAATTTTCACGCAAAGAGACAAGAGTCCATCACCCAAGAGATTTTCGCAAGAATGATCATGTACAATTTCGCTGAAATGATTACCTCGCACGTAGTCATTTCCCAAATGGATAAACGGCACCAATACCAAGTCAACTTCACAGTTGCCGTTCACGTTTGTAGACATTTCCTGCGCTCAAGGGACGATGAACCCCCGCCCGATGTTGAAGCACTGATTCGCAAAAACATTTTGCCGATTCGACCCATCCGCCCAGGACAGCAGAATACGCGCAAAATCCGCTACAAATCCGTTGTTAGCTTCGTCTATAGAGTAGCATAATTCGTTTCATATGAACATTTTTTTAAGCGGAAAGTTCATCCGCTTTGTTTGCTGTACGCTTTTTCCTTGCTGGCGCAAGAAAACAAACGGCACAGGGCTTTTCCCATGCCGTTTTGGATTCTATTTTTATTCACGGTCTTGTCTTTGAGCCTAACTTAATGACATTGCCGTTATCGGTGGCCTTGTTTTTAGTCGTACAGCATATCCCTCAGTCATCCTCGGCGACTTTTTGCACAGCCACTTTTGCTGCAATGATGTTTTTCATCGTTAGATTCAAGTTGAGGTAGCATTGCGATTCCTGCAACGATGTTTTACATCGTTATGAGTGGGGTCGGGAGTATGACGGTACATAAAAGATTGATGCAACGATGGTTTACATTGTTGCAAGGGAGCTCAATCTTCGTTTCTATGCTGTAACGATACTTTTCATCGTTGCGTCACAGGTCAGCAAATTCTGCTGTTATGGAATGTGATAAGAGATTAGACGTACATTCGTTGCTTACCGCGTGCGCCAGGGATAAGTATTCCCTTTGAGAGTAAGCTGTGGAGCAGGGTGCGTGCTTTTTGCTGCTCAACATTTAACGCCGTACATACGTCACTCTGTTTTACTTTTCTATTGCTGCGTAGCGCCAAACAAATAATCTCTCTTTCTTCGACAGAACAACTGCTGTACCGACCGGAGTTACTGCTTCCAAACCATTTTCCCATGAATTGATGGATCATTTGCTCGCACATTCTCGGTTTGTCTTTCACATCATCGAAGGAGAAGCGGAGCAATTTCCAGCCATCGAGCATCAAATGATTTTGCCTGATCCATTGATCGGAAAACTAAGAGCGTGTAATCTTCTGCAAGTGAGGACCGTAGCCGTCGATTTCGATTGCCAACCGGATGTGCCCGCGAATGAACGCAAAGTCGATAAATCGTGTGCCGTCGCGAAAGTCCTGGATTTCATACTCAGGTACCAGATTGTCAAACCACCATACCTCCTTAGGGAAAAATAAAGCCGCTCCCCAGTCAGGATAACCTGAAACTGAGCAGCGGCGTGTGCTTCACAACCGTATATCTATTGAAATATTATAGCACAAAGCTGAAAGCTACTGCTACTTTGAAAATTGTCTATCTTTGGAATAGATAAAGACAAGGCTCCTGAACTCTGTGTCCAAAGGCACACATTACACCATCAAAATGATTCAATCATTGTGGTCGAATGATCCCTAAAAAAAGCATGAACAGCCTATAAATGTTTTTTCGTTGTGATGTAATGTAGTAATTAAGAGGTGATACCATGGAATTTATTAGACCTGAGAATTATTTGCCAAGAAAGCAAAATATACCGGACTTGAAGAAATACGGAATCGGCTTAATCGGCTGCGGGAGCATTGCGAATACGGCGCATTTACCCGCCTATCGTAAATATGGATTGCATATTGCGGCTGTCTGCGACGTCAACGAGGAAGCGGCTCGCGCAACAGCGCAAAAATTTGATATTCCGCACTGGACGACCGATGTCAATGAACTATTGCAAAATGATGAAGTAGGCATTATAGATTTGGCGATCCATCCTGAACCGAGACTGGAAGTGCTGAAACTGATTGGCAAGGCACCTCGGCCGGTATTATGCCAAAAGCCGTTAGCGCTGGATTTGGAGCATGCTCAGGTGCTTAGACAAGAGGCGAATCGGTTAGGTATCGTGCTTGGCGTGAACCAACAGGCTCGCTGGGCTCCAGCTCACAAAGCGCTGAAGATGGTACTTGAGCAGGATCTCATAGGTGAGGTATACAGCATTCACCATGATATGCGTTCATTCCAAGATCAAGCTGGCTGGTGGTGGACGAAAATGAACAATTTCAATATTGTAGATCACGGAGTCCACTATGTGGATTTGTGCCGATATTTTAACCCTAATCCCGAAGAAGAGTGGTCCCGGGTTCACTGCACGACAGCGCAGTTGAAGCAGCAGAACGCGATTGACCCGCTGATCTATTCGGCTAACGTCGAGTTTGGTCCGAAAGGCGGACGAAACCCGCTCATGGCTTCGCTTCATTTTAACAATATTGCAAAAGCAAGCCGTTCCCACAGCAACACATGGTGGATTGACGGGACGGAAGGAAGCCTCTGGTGTACGCAAGAAACTCTCTATATGGCGCTGAACAAGCACAAAAACGTCGTGCACGAGATCAAGCTGAAAGGAACTTGGTTCCCTGACGCCTTTGCAGGCTCCATGATCGCATTCATGACTGCCATGGAGGAAGGCAAGCGCCCGCCGGTCACTCCGGAAGATAACATACAGACCGTGGCCATGACGACTGCAATGGTTATTTCCAGTCAAGAAGGATGCGTGGTTGAAAGAACGGACGTGTTGAAAGGAAGCGATCAATCATGAACAAACTTGGTTTTATGAGTTACATATATCTTGGCTGGAGCGCGGAAGCAATCGCCGAAGACGCGAGCAAACACGGGTTAGCTTATGTGCAGATCGACCCGAAACAAGCTATGCAGGTGATGGACGATGAGCCGTTTTCTCTGACTCGTGCTGAAAAAATCCGTACCATCTTTGAGAATAAAGGGATTTCCGTCGTAAGCTTGTCGGGATACACCAATTTGCTGAACCCTAACCTACAGAAAAGGGAAGACAAGTTAAAACAGCTCGAGAAGATGATCGACCTATGTTCAGCTTACGGTACACGGTATATCGCGACAGAAACAGGTAGCCTACACCCTACCAACGCTTGGCGCGATTTTGAAGGAAACCGGACCCCTGAAGCATGGGATGAGCTGTTGAAAATGGTTGACCGTTTGCGGAACCGGGCTGTGAAGAACAGTGCCGTATTGTTGATCGAAGGATTCGCGCTTAATGTGCTGGCGAGTCCGGAACAGGGTGTCCGTTTGATGGAACAACTCGGAACCGAAGGGTTGGCGCTCATTATGGATCCTTTCAATTATTTGACGCAAGAAGATTTGAGCCGACAGGAAGAGGCTATGGCAAACATATTCGACTGCATTGCCCCTTATTCTCCGATTGCGCATGCCAAAGACGCACTTTACGGAGACGGAGGATTTACAACACCTCGGGTAGGGGCGGGACAGGCGGATTGGAGCGTGTATGCAGCGCTGCTTGCCAGTCGATTGCCGGATGTTCCGTTGATTCTGGAGCATGCAAAGCCGGAAGAAGTAGCGGAATGTTTGGATTTGATCCGAAAATCCTTTGAAAGTGCAGTTAGGATGTGAAGGATTTCTATGACGCATAAACCGAGATTGGGTATACAGGGTCCTGTCGTCGCATGGCAGGACTCATGGGCAGGCGAAGCTTCAGAGCTTATTATGCGGACGGGAACGGGAAGTATTTGTCCGTCTCAAGACCGAAAGCCTGAGCCTGAAGAATTTCTACACGCCTTGCACGAGTTGGAAGCGGACTTTTATGTTCATCATGTGATTCCAGAAATGAAAGGGTATTCAGAGCTCTTGGCAGATATCGCGGAAGCGGGATTAGACATTTGCCTCGGCAACGAATACGGAAATATAAACGGGCCCTGGACGGAAGGAACGAACCGGTACGACGTGCCCGATGAGACGATCATGCAAGCAGCGCGCTCGGGTCGGTGTATCGGACTGCTTTACGATGAACCGGAGCATCTGCAAATAAATGCCGGACAGTATCGGCATGACGGCTGGTTCCCGCACTGGGGCAGCACCGATGATAGGAATTTGGAAGAGTCGCGCGACAAGGTTGAGCAGTCGGTTCAATCCCATGTCCAGCATGTACAGAGCGTTGTGGAGCAAGCCGGATCACCCCGCATAACCATGCCATTAATTGCGGAGCATGTGTTTCCTACCATGTTCCACACGTTTGCCAGAGCGGGAATGGACATTTGTCCCAAGATTATGAAGGAATCGTTTCAATCCTTGCAGTTATCTACCGCATTGGGAGCGGCCAAACAATATGACAGAGCTCTATGGATTTGTGCCGATTTGTGGGGCCCGGATACGGGAAGGTGGTTCACCCGTTTTCAAGGATTTCCCGGCCACTCTCCGCAGGAATTTGAGTCCGCTTTGAAAATGGGCTACTTGATGGGACCGTCCCATTTGTTCGTGGAAAATATCGATGTTCTGTTCAAACATACTTCTATGGGATTTGAAACAACCGAATTCGGTGAAGTGTGGAAAGAGTTCGTCCGTAAATTTATCCCTGAGCATACGTTGACCTGGCACCATTCGCAGGCGAATCCAGATATCGTAATCATTCATTCGGATGACGGTAATTACGGGCAAAACGAAAGGTTGTTCGGCAATAGGACACTGGTTGATTTGGGCGGTTCCCAAAGCGTATTTCACATCTGGCATTTGCTTAGCCGAGGAACGATACCTGCTCACGGCAGCTGCATGCATATCCCAGGCTACGACTTTCCAAGACACGAATTGAAAAGAGACGTAGCTTATGAACAATTTCCGTTAGAACAAGGGTATGTTTCAAGCGATGGAAGAAGGGTGCATCCGTTATTTTATCCGGTTCAAAATGTCCTTGCTTTTGACAATCAAGTCAGCGCAGAACAGCTGGGCCGACCGAAATTGATTATGGTTGGAGGGTCGTCTCTTTCCGCCGAAACACTGTTTGCTGTCATTAAAAGGGCAGAAGATGGGGGAGTCGTCGTGATCGCAGAATGGTTGCTCCCTCCTGATTGTTCGGAAAAGCTAAGGAAGAGTGGAAAAATGGGCTTTGGAAAGTGGATCGTCACGAACGATTTTTTGGATGAACGAGTGAAAGAAATCGTTGAACCCTTTTTGGGGAAGGAACGCTGCTGGACGCAGCGTTTTGGCACGACAGAAGTAAGGATGTACCCAAAGGACAGGGAAGGGTATACACTCGATTTTGAGATTGCAGCTGTATGAATCGAATCCAAGCGGTACGGTTTCGGTAGAGGGGGAGATAAGTTTGGAGCAAATCAAACATCAGGATCCGTTTGCGGAGATTGCCTTCCGCGAACATCCCGGAAATAAAGACGAATTGCGGGAGATTCCTCCTGTAGCTTATGAAAAAAAATATTTCACGCCGGGATCGGAAAAAGCGACGAACGTATCTCTTTACACCTACGAGGAACAAATCGCATTTTTCCATGAAGAGTTGAAGCTGCTGCGTGAGAAGTACAGCCCGTTTATGAGAAATTTGGCTTCCTCCTCTACAATGCGCCGTAACCGACAGGCATGTAAGGAGTTTCAATTTCGCTATCAATCGTCTGAGGACGCCAACTTTACGAATGTGCTGGAAGGAGCAGGGGATTGGGAATCAGTAATGGTTCCTGATTTCCGCGGACCGACGGGAGAAAACGGCAAATGGACAGGATTTTACCGCAGTGAATTTCCCTATGCTCCCGTTCCCGAAGGAAAGAGAGTCTACCTCGTGTTTAAAGGGGTTGACTATAAAGCGACGGTATATCTCAATCGCAAGTGCATTGGCAGCCATGAGGGGTTCTTTGCTCCTTTTGAATTTGACGTAACTGATTTGCTGCAGGACCTCAACACGCTGGTCGTTGAAGTGTATAACGATTATCCGATGATGGGGGTAGGCGGTACGAAGCTGGATGGGGATAAAATGTACGCGGCGACTGGCCCGGGATGGGACGATGCATACAGCGGCTGGAGCCACTGTCCACCAGGTGCCGGCATATACAATTCGGTCTATTTGGAAGAGCGTTCGACTTTGTTTATTCAGGATATTTTTGTGCGGCCGAATATCGATGACGGCTTCGTGGAAGTATGGATTGATGTGGTTAATACGACGAATAATCTGAAGGAAAACTTCGAATTGATTCTTGATATCATGCCGAAAAACTTCACCGGTCAGGGAATCGGACCCATCTCGTTTCAAGCGGCCTACGCCGGTCCGGGTCTCAATTATTACCGCTACAAGGTGGATTTCCCGTCTTTCCGGATGTGGGAGCCGGAAACTCCTTTTTTATATATGGCTCGCGCTCAAGTAAAGAACAATACAGAATATTTGGATACCCAAGACCGCACCTTCGGCATGCGAAAATTTCATATGGATGAAAAGGACACCCCGAAAGGTACGTTGTATCTCAATAACCAACCGATTATCTTAAGAGGCGCCAATGAAATGGGGCATTTGCAGCAATGTGTTATGAACAACGATTTCGAGCAGTTAATTGACGATATTCTGATCGCGAAACTTGCTCATATGAACTTTTACCGCATCACACAGCGTCCTGTTCAAGAAGAAATATATGACTATTTCGATATGCTCGGCATGATGCATCAATGCGATCTTCCAACGTTCGGATTTATCCGCCGCAACCAATTTGTTGAGGGAGTCCGGCAGGCGGCGGAGATGGAGAGACTGATCCGCAGTCACCCGTCTTCGGTCATGGTATCGCTGATTAATGAGCCTTCACGTACTGAAAAGAGGCGAAAAGGCCACCGCCATTTGCATCGTAACGAACTGGAAGCCTTCTTCGTTGCCGCCAGACAGGCGATTTTCATTGAAAATCCGGATCGTGTAGTAAAAAACGCGGACGGGGATTACAATCCTCCTACCCACGAAGGACTGCCCGATTTTCATTGTTATAACATGTGGTATACGAACAATACGATCTCTGTAGGTAAAATGTATAAGGGTTTTCTTCCTTCGATTAGAACGGGATGGAAGGCGGGATGCGGAGAGTATGGCACGGAAGGCTTGGATAATGTCCAGTTGATGATGAATCGTTATCCGAAAGAATGGCTTCCCTCCTCTGAGAAGGAGCATTGGCTGCCAAACCAAATTAAAGGCGCTCAAACCTACGGTTTGCATGGGGATTGGTATGCCGAACAGCATACGATTCGCGAGTGGGTCGAGGTGAGCCAGAGGCACCAATGTTTGGCGACGAAGCTGATGACAGATGCATGGCGAAGGAGGGCTGATTTGGTGGTTTCCACCGCCATTCACCTGCTCATTGATGCATGGCCATCCGGCTGGATGAAAGCTCTCGTTGGTGTTGACAGGATTCCGAAACCGGCGTACTTCACGTATAAGGAATGTCTGGAACCGGTACGCATCCATCTAAGAAGCGACAGGTGGAAGGTGTATGAAGGGGAAACGCTTGAAATAGAAGCCTGGCTCTTGAACGATACGGCGAAGGAATATGACCGGTGCCGTGTCGTCGCTACGCTTCGGGATGATAACCGGGATTACGGCAATTATGAAATGACAGGCACTGTGCTTAAGGCAACGTCCAGATATGCAGGCACGATCAGCTTTTCGGTTCCATCGATAATAGATAGACAGACCTTGTACATGGATGCCTGCTTATTGGATGAAAACGGGGAATTGATAAATAAGGAAAGATTTTCTTTCGAGGCATTTGCGAAAATGAGACATCCGAAATCGCAGAAGATCGCTTTTCTAGATACGGAATCAGAACTGCTCTGCTCCTTGCTAAACATAGAAGGTCAATCTTATGACGGAGATACGCAAAAAGAGGGCACGCTTGTCGTTTCTTCTAAGGAAGCATTTGATCGCCATCAAGTATCCATTCTAGAGAAGGTCCGTAATGGTGCGGTAGCCGTTATGATTCTACGCAGCCCAGACAGTGACACTTGGGATATCGAGAATACGACGGTCCGAACAGTCAAATTACGTGGGATGTATACCTTAGCCGTTCAAGCCGATGACCCGCACTTGCAGTGGATGAAAGCGGACGATTTCTCCTATTTTTATCATTTGACGAACGACAGGATAGATGGGATAACCAATTGTTACCTGCAAGGAGAAGGGATCGAACCTATTGTGTTCGCATACCACCCTCAAGGCGAGCCCGATGGCAAACCAAAGCTGCCTGTCGTGGGAGTGAAACGGCTCGGAGAAGGGCAAGTCTACTTCGTATGCTTACCATTATCGGGTAGAGTGGGATTCAACCCAACGCTGGACCGATTCTTAATTTCCTTATTAAAGGAGAGAGGAGTGGATGAGAATTGTACGCCATTATTAGCCGAGATAAGCAAAAACGGGCAGAAATAGCGGGCACTAGTAAAGGAATACAGCTCACTCTGCGAAGCGATGGCGAGCAATCCCCTCATTTCACGGGACATTTAGATGAGATGCTCATCTGTTCCTTCGGAAGACCGTGGCGTTCAGATTTTGTGCGGTTAGAGGATGTACAAATCATCTCCGAGTCGGATTTGATACGAATTTGCGGGAAAATGGAAGCGTTAACCTTCACAATGGAGCTTGCCTTCGACGAGCGTCATTTATTGAAAATAAACGCGACTTGGGAAAATCGGACGGACCGCACACTTAATGATGTCGCTGCGGGATTCCTATTCGTACTGCCAAGGTGGAGCAAGGAAATAATTACGATTCCCCACATGATCTACAATAACAATCCTTCCGCTGATCCGAGCCGGGTTGTTCCTCGACTTGGACTAGGTTCTGACAAAGGATTTATTTGTGAAGAACACCGATTACCGATCCCCTGTGTGAATGTGGAGTGGACGGAAGCTGCCGAGGCCCGCTTCATCTCCTTGTTTTCGGTGCCTGCGTACATGGAATCAGCGGATGGAGTCGTGCACTACGGCTCGCTTGGAGCGATCCAAGAGGAAGACCGAATTATGCTGGCAGCGATGAGCGGAGTCTTGATGTTTAATGGCGAGAAGGATATGTATTATGTGGGTAAAAACAAAACAGGACCTTATAGCAGTGGTTATGTGGACATAACACCCGGTTTTTCATTAACCAAACAATACGCTTTCGATTGGGGAGTTGTTGCTCATCCCGGGCAGGGCTTCCGCGAAATCGTTCGCAAAGGCATGGAGCTGTTTGCACCGGTAGGGGCAAAACCGCTCGCACTCGAAGAGATGATCCAACTGAAGAAGAACGCTCTGGACGATAGATGGAGAACTGGCGAAAATGGGGCCGCTGGCTATGTGAAATTTTCCGATTCAAATGAGTTCGGCAACGTCTCTAAACGTCCGCTGCACTATATGTACGGGTGGACGGGACAATGCTTGAAGCTGGCATGGTGCGATGCCAAATTAGGGTTTACCCACGGTCAGGAAGAACGGATCTCCCATTGCGAACAGGCCGTTGATTTTTATTTGCGCAAAAGCCGTACTAACATTCCTGGTATTAGACACAGCTCTTACCGTCTAGTGGAGGGACAATGGGATGACTTCAACTGGAATAAGCAGGCTGTCGTTTCCAGCCGTGCTCTCGGGGAAACCATAGCCGATTTGGCGGAAATCATCCTTTTGTTCCGAGATATGGGCAGGGAAGTTCCGGCTTACTGGGTGGAGGCTCTTAGCGAGTCGACTGATTTCTTCCTCGCCGGTTCCCTACCGTCAGGCATTTATCCGGCAGCATGGCTGTTGGATGGCAGTTCAGCGGAAGATAGGATTACAGCAGCTGGTCTTCCTTGCCTGATCGCTGTTGTTAAGTCTTACCGGGTTACAGGTGAAAAGCGGTATTTGGATGCTGCCGAAACAATGATGCAGCGATATTATGAGCTTCATGTTAAGACATTTGAACGGCCGTTTGCATGCTCAACGCTCGATGCGAACTGTGAGGATAAGGAAGCTGGCATGTACTTCTTCCTGGCTGCTTATGAATTGTATGTCTTAACAGAAAATGAGCGCTACAGTGAATGGGCCGAAATATCGGGGGATTGGCTCCTTACTTATGTTTATATGTGGAATCCGGTGTTTGATCGGGGGTCACAGTTCAGGAACGCTGGGTTCACCGCTACCGGATGGCCAGGAGTCAGTGTGCAAAACCATCATCTTGACGTGTTTTTTCCGACATTTGAATTTTGGCATTTCGGTCGATTAACTGGCAAAACGCAATATGAGCGTTTAGGTCGAATGGTGTTCGATGCCTTGGGGCAGGGAATATGTACGAAACCTGGAGAATGGAATTTCACCGTGGTTGGTGAACAGGGAGAAGGCTTTTTCCAAACGCATTGGCATCACCGGGGACATAGTAACAAATGGAATCCATCCTGGGTGACAGCGCTTGTTCTACATAATGCCTTACGATTCCTAGATGCTGCTGAGTGATAATGAAGAATGGGGGACAATCACGTGAACGATAGAGCCATACCGGATTGGGAAAATCTTGAGATTCTGGGGCGGAATATGGAGCCTCCGCATGCCGGATTCATTCCGTACGGCGATGTAGAAACAGCGCTCGACAACGAACGGGCTGCATCGCCTCATTTCCAATCACTGAACGGCAATTGGAAATTTTATTATGCAGAGAGCCCATCCCAGGCTCCAGAACGTTTTTATGATTCGTCCTTCTCATCAGATGACTGGAATACGATACCTGTGCCGGGCAATTGGCAGATGCATGGATATGGTCGTCCGCATTACTCCAGCAGCTATTATCCTTTTCCAATTGACCCACCTTATGTACCGAACGATAATCCGGTAGGGTGTTACCGCAGAAGTTTTATCATTCCCGATTCGTGGGATGACCGGCAAGTATTTCTTGTCTTCGAAGGGGTCGACTCGGCCTTTCATGTATGGGTGAACGGACAATTCGCGGGGTATGGACAGGGTAGTCACATGCATTCGGAATTTCGGGTCACCTCGCTGCTGCATCCGGGAGAAAACATAGTTGCTGTGCAGGTATACCAATGGAGCGATGGTAGTTATTTGGAGGACCAGGACAAGTGGCGGTTGAGCGGCATCTTCAGGGACGTTTATGTAAAAGCTACCCCTCATGTCCATATCCGTGATATTGCGGTGCAAACCCGTTTCTGTGAAAATCTCTTAGATGCCGTGCTCGGGCTTCGGCTTAACTTGAAAAATTATACGGACTTAGAATCCGGTCAATATACATTTCGGATGTCACTTTTGGACGAAGATCGACAATCTGTTAACGAAGAAATCGTCATTTCTTCTCTTCTGATGAAAGCAAACGAGGAGAACGTGCTTGATTTGGAAATTGCCGTCTCAGCTCCACATAAATGGTCGGCTGAGGAGCCTAATTTATACGCTCTTTTGTTAAAGCTGGAGGATGAGCAAGGAAATCTGCTGGAAGTTGGGAGCATTTCAGTTGGATTTCGAGACATCGTCATCCAGGACGGTCAGCTTTTCATTAATGGCAAGACCGTGATTTTGAAGGGGGTCAACCGCAACGAATTCCATCCTGAATTCGGGTTTGCCATTCCCTACGAATCCATGATCGAAGATATACGCTTGCTGAAACAACACAATATGAACGCAGTTCGCTCCTCCCACTATCCAAACGATACGCGATGGCTCGATCTGTGTGACCGTTATGGGCTGTATGTGATTGACGAAGCGGATTTGGAGACCCACGGCTGCCATTTTATCGACAACGAAAGCCATTTGGCCGAGGATCCTAAGTGGAATAAGCCGTTCCTCGATCGCGCTGTAAGGATGGTTGAAAGGGATAAAAATCATCCTTCCATCATCATTTGGTCGCTCGGGAACGAGTCAGGCTACGGACCAAATCATGATACCATGGCCGAATGGGTGCGTCTGGCCGATCCCACACGACCTATTCATTATGAACGAGCTAAGGATGCTCCGGTCGTCGATATTGTTAGCTGCATGTATCCCTCCTTGGAAGCTTTGATAGAAGAGGGGGAACAATCTGATCCTAGGCCTTTCTTAATGTGCGAATTCGCTCATGCTATGGGAAATTCCGTCGGCAATTTGAAGGAATATTGGGACGCCATTTACAAATATCCACGATTGCTTGGCGGCCTGATCTGGGAATGGGCGGATCTCGGAATCCGGCAAAAGCTCGATTCGGGGGAAGAATGGTACGCATACGGCGGTGATTTTAATGATCATCCGAACAGCGGACATTTTTGTATAGACGGATTGTTGTTCCCTGACAGGAAAATCAAGGCGTCGATCCTTGAGTTTAAAAAGGTGATCGAACCGGTGAAAGTAGAGCCAGTCGATGTACTGGGCGGAATCGTGAACATCCAAAATCGATATGACTTTATTTCCCTTGATCATCTTGTCGGATCTTGGTCGCTTCTGTGCGATGGAGAAATTGTGGAACAGGGGGAACTACCTGAACTTGATGTACCGGCCAGAGGAGAAGCTACCGTCTTTATCCCTTGGAAAACGACATTCGGACAATTCAATGGTGAGTACTGGCTCCATATCCGGTTTACTTTGCGGGAAGCTTCGCGTTGGGCGCCGCAAGGGCATGAAATTGCTTGGGCCGATCTGCCGATTCCCACTGCGCGGCTAGTTGTTTCGTCCATCAAGTTGGAGTCGATGCCTAGCCTGCATGCCTCCGAAACAGAAACACTGATTCGGGTAAATGGAAACGATTTTAACATGGAATGGAGTAAAGTTCGCGGTGAACTATCCGCGTTTGAATATAACGGCATACCTCTTTTATCCGCTGGTCCGAAAGTTCAAATTTGGCGGGCGACGATCGATAACGACTCCCGCCAGTCGAAAGAGTGGAAGAAGGCGGGATTTGATCAATTAAATCATCGCGTGAACGATATATCTTTTCAACTTCAAAAGCACGCTGCGCAAATTACGGTGAAGTCGACGATTGGCGCGGCTGGTCTGGGAAACTGCTTTACAACATGGATGACCTATACGATCTATGGATCTGGTGATGTCATCATCCAGACCCGTATCGTACCACGGGAAGGACTTCCCCCGCTGCCGCGGTTGGGATTACAAATGGCTATGCCTGACGGTTTCGATCAATTTTCGTGGTTTGGCCTCGGCCCACACGAGTGTTATATCGACCGGAAAGAGAGCGGGCGGCTCGGCGTGTACAGAGGTTCGGTACAGGATCAATTCGTCCCGTATATTAAGCCGCAGGAAAACGGCAATAAAGCGGATGTGCGCTGGGCTGCAGTAACGAATGCTCTGGGAACTGGTCTGTTTATTGGCGGTTTGCCGATGCTGGATGTCAGCGTGAGTCATTATTCCACTGACAATTTGACTAAAGCGAAGCATACTTTCGATTTAGTTCGTCTGAACGAAACGATTGTCAATATGGATTATCAGCAAGCACCGCTTGGCAATCACAGCTGCGGGGAAGCTCCTCCGCTCGATGAGTATTTAATTCATCCGGTGGACACTATGTTCTCATTACGGCTGAAGCCTTTTTCCACAAGAGATCAGTCTCCGATGAAACTGAGCAAACGACAACCGGGGCCTTTTCAAGTGAAAGACAGTGAGCAGTCTGTACCGATATCGAAACAGGAGGTGAACCTATGATCAGCCGCAAGTTTCCGAAAATTTTATTTGGCGGTGATTATAACCCTGAGCAGTTCCCGAAGGAAATATGGGAAGAAGATATGCGGCTGTTTCAATTTGCTGGTATCGATATTGCAACGCTCAATGTCTTTTCTTGGTCTTTGAATCAGCCGGATGAGGAGACTTACAGATTCGATTGGCTGGATGAAGTGATGGATAAGCTGCATAAAAACGGAGTCCATGTCTGTATGGGTACGAGTACAGCTGCGCATCCGGCGTGGATGGCGAGGAAATATCCAGATATTCTGACCGTTACCTCCGATGGTAAAAAAAGAAAATACGGTAGAAGACATAACTCTTGTCCAAATAGTCCGACCTTCCGCCGATATGCGGGGCTCATGGCAGGGAAGTTAGCGGAACGGTACAAGAATCACCCGGCTTTACTTCTATGGCACGTGAACAATGAAATCGGAATTCGCTGTTACTGTGACAATTGCGAATTGGCGTTTCGAGATTGGTTAAAGAAACGGTACGGTACGCTGGAGCAGTTGAACCAGGCATGGTATACCCGTTTCTGGGGACATACGTTTTACGATTGGGATGAAATTGTACTCCCCAGCGCGTTAAGCGAAGGTTTGTCGGGCGGAAATTCCGATCAAACGGCTTTTCAAGGCATCACACTCGATTTTTATCGATTTAATTCCGACAGCTGGTTGGACTGTTATCTCATTGAATACAACGCGATTAAAAAGAAAATACCTGATGCGATTGTCACGACTAACTTTCAAGGGAATGGGACTTACAAGCCACTGGATTATTTCAAATGGGCACCTCACTTAGACATTGCGGCACTGGACATTTATACCGAGAACCATACACCGGAAAGCTATATGGCGCTCCGATTCGACCTCATGCGCGGCTTGAAAGACGGTGCTCCCTTCATGTTAATGGAGCAAAGCCCGAGCGTGATTAACTGGAAAACAGTGAATCCTGTGAAAAGGCCTGGCGTCATGCGGCTCAGGAGCTATCAGGCGGTTGCCCGCGGGGCGGAGTCGGTGATGTTCTTTCAACTGCGTCGCTCCCTTGGCGCATATGAGAAATTCCATGGAGCCGTCATAGATCACGCGGGTCACGAGAACACGCGAGTCTTTAGGGAATGTGCGGAGCTCGGTAAGGAATTGCAGCTGTTGGGTGATCGTCTGTTGGACTCTCGTGTGAAGAGCAGAATCGGCATCCTGTTTGACTGGGACAATTGGTGGGCTGTTGAGCTGGGGGGCGGACCCTCAACCTATATCAAGTATTTGGATCAAATCCAAAAATATTATGACGCGTTTTACGAGAATCATATCCCAGTCGATTTTATACATGTCGATACGGACTTAAGTCAATACGAGCTTGTGCTGGCCCCACTTTTGTATATGGTGAAACCTGGTTATGCCGAAAAGTTAGAGCGGTTTGTTGCGAATGGCGGGACGTTTGTGACCACGTTTTACAGCGGGATAGCGAACGAGAATGATCTGGTTACACCTGGCGGTTATCCGGGTGAGCTGCGTAAGCTTCTGGGCATCTGGGTGGAGGAGATTGACGCTCTTTATCCAGACCAAAGGAACCTTATGGTCATGAAGCAGGAGCTTGGACACCTTCAAGGATCGTACGAATGCGGTTTAGTATGCGAAGTTATTCATCTAGAGGGAGCGGAAGCGCTCGCAGAATTCGGTAGAGATTTTTACAGTGGATCGCCGGCCTTGACCTATCATCGCTTCGGCAAGGGTGAGGCATGGTATGCAGCCACTGATCCAAGTCGGGAATTCATGCAGCAATGGATAAAGGCTTTATGCGAACGCAAAGGGATTTCCCTTTTGTACGAAGCGCCGCCGGGAGTTGAGGTTACGCAGCGCGAGAAAGACGGAGTTCGGTTTACTTTTGTGATGAACCACAGCGATCAAATTCAAAAAATGAATGTAGGGAAGAACGTGCAGAAGGAACTGCTGCGCGATCAAAACGTCAGTGGTGACATCGAGCTTGAACCAAAGAGTATCATGATCCTGCAGGCGTAAAAATGTTTAGATGGCGGCCTATGGTACGGAAGCTGGTTTCAGAGAAGGAGGCGGATGCCGATGGAAGTAAGCGAACAATTACGCAAAAAATTCGACCATCCATCGGTCGAATATAGGTCTTTGCCATTCTGGGCATGGAATGATGAATTGCAAGAAGACGAGCTTATCCGTCAAGTGAATCAAATGAAGGAACAGGGGATGGGCGGATTTTTCATCCATTCCCGCGATGGATTAGAAACCGTTTACATGGGTCGCGAGTGGATGGCATACACACGGAAGACCGTGGAAACAGCCAAAGAGATCGGCATGCAAGTGTGGTTGTACGACGAGGACCGTTGGCCATCTGGGTTTGCTGGCGGACTTGTGCAAGATAGAGGCGGGGACGCATTCCGCGCCAAAGGTTTGACGATGGAGGTACGTCAGGAAATCGGTTCGGACGATTTGACAGATAGCGTGGTGCTGTTTAAGGCTGTCATCGACGAAAGAAACTTGGTCCGCTGCGAGAAACTGCATGATGGCAAATTTATCGCGTTGAATGAAGACGAAGTGCTGCTGGTCTTTCGCGTAGAAATTTCCGAGCGAAGTGCTTGGTTCAACAATGAAGCGCCGCCTGATAATTTAAATCCGGAGACGGTGCAGGCCTTTATCGACATCACTTATGAAGCCTACAAGCAAGAGGTGGGGGAACACTTCGGACATACCATCCGCGGCGTTTTCACGGACGAACCTAGCGTACACGACAGCCACTGCAAGTTTACTGCTGGCCGCGGTTGGCTTCCGTGGAGTTGGTCATTTCCTGACTTTTTTCAAGAAAGACGGGGATACGATCTCTTGGATCTCATACCCTACATGTACTTCAATGGCGAGTATTCAACACAAGTCCGTCATGATTACTGGTGGACGCTCACCGAAAGGTTCAGCGAGTCGTATTCCAAGCAGCTTGGTGAATGGTGCGAGAAAAATGGTATCGACTTCACCGGACATTATCTCTGGGAAAATAATATGGGCACCGCCACCCGCGTTTGTGGAGCCGTTATGCCTAACTACCGGTATCAGCAGCTTCCGGGAATCGATATGTTAAACGAGCAGACGAACGAATATATCACGGTCAAGCAATGCACCAGCGTAGCGAACCAATACGGTAGAAAGTTCGTTCTCTCCGAAACGTATGGATGCACTGGCTGGGCGTTCACTTTCGAGGGACAAAAGTGGATGGGAGATTTTCAATATGTGCTAGGTGTCAATTTGAGGTCGCAGCATTTGGCGCTTTATTCGATCAAAGGGTGCCGGAAGAGGGACTATCCCCCTGTGTTTAACTACAACACGAGCTGGTGGAAATACAACCATGTGATGGAAGATTATTTTGCCAGACTGTCGTCGGTTTTCACGGAAGGAAGGCCGATCCGCGATGTACTCGTCCTGCATCCTTCTTCCACCGCCTGGAGCATGGTCGGTACGGGGCCGTACGGTTTCCCTGCTCGAGGGAAGGATAGGGACGTTTCTGCAACCAATACGTTTGGCCATGAATTTAATGCGTTTCTTGGCAAACTGCTCAGGGCGCATTACGATTTCGATCTCGGCGATGAGATCATCTTGGCGGAAACAGGGGAAATACGCGGGGGTAATCTTGCTGTGAATCTGGTGGAATATCCTATCGTAGTCATTCCGGTCATCCAAACGATGTTGAGCAGCACCTTTCGGCTGCTGTCAGACTTTCTGGAGGCAGGGGGAAAAGTGATTGCCGTCGGACAGCGTCCAACGATGATCGAGGGCAGACAGTCGGACCTGCTGTCCAAACTTTACGATCACGCGAACATGACCGTCGTAGTGGACATTGAAGATACGGTAACAGCTCTGGAACGCATACAGCCTCGGCGAGTCAGCTTGACGAACACGCAATCAATAGAAGCGAACGAAATGTTGTATATGCTGAGAGAAATAGGCGATTGTCGCGTATTATTTGTCGTGAATAACGATCGAAAGGGTACACATCGGATAAGCATAACCATGGAAGGCACCGGCAGTGTGGAAGAATGGAATGCTCTGACAGGAGAAGCGAAGGACGTGGAGATCGTCGTCCGTGACGGGTACGTTCATTTCGAGGACGTGTTCGGCCCAGCGGATTCCAAGCTATATATCATGAATGCAAATAAATCTGTAGAAAACCACCCGGTACTTGGTAGGAGTAGTGCGGATGAAACTTCCGTGACGGTTGTGGAGCTTGGTCCGGTTTGCCGGTTCACGCGCTCGATGCCTAACGTATTGACCCTTGATACCTGCTCATATCGGTTAGGGGATGACAGCTGGTCGGAAGAAACTGGCGTATGGCAAGCTCAAAGAGCAGTCCGGGACGCCTTGGGCATGAGACAGGTTTATTACAACGGGCTTGAGCAAAGGTATAAATGGATTGACGAGCCACATCCGGAGAACGGCACATCGGCAGTATTCAGATTCACATTCCAAGTATCGGTCATGCCATCGGATGACGTTTATCTCATCGTGGAGTCCGCGGAATATTACGACATTCAGCTTAATGGCGAAATGATTTCGAACCTACCTGTTGGTTGGTTTCTCGATCGAACGTTTGATAAGGTGCTTCTCCACGGACTAAGAGAAGGTGCGAATGAGCTGCTTTTATCTTGCAAGTACCATAACCGCATGGAAGTAGAGGATATTTACCTGATCGGCGATTTCGGGGTCGATGCCGACAGAGCGGTTGTGGCAGAGCCTGAAACATTGAAGTTCGGTGACTGGTGCTTGCAAGGTTATTTCCATTACTGCGGCAGCATGATCTACCATTTCGACGTTATCGTGGAGAACAATGCGAAGAACCGGATGGTGCTTGAGCTCGGTGAGTATTCCGCGGTAACAGTTGAAGTGCGGGTAAACGGCAGAACAGCGGGGCACGTGCCTTGGCGGGCTGCGAACCAACTCGACTTGACGGAGCATCTTAACGATGGAGCTAACCAGATTGAAATCGAAGTCATGGGAAGTCCTCGCAACATGCTCGGCCCTTTTCATCATACGGCTGGTGATACGTCGACGACCAACTGGGCATCTTTCCGCAAAGAAGGCGACGATTACACGCCGGAATATAAGCTGCGCTCATACGGTTTGTTTGACCAAATCAAACTGTACCGTATCTGATTGAATGAAGAGACAGAAATGGAGGTTTGAGCATGAAAATAAGATGCCATAGGTGGAGGCTTTTCCTTTCCTTGATCATCTTGTGCACCGCGCTGTTGCCTGCAACTACGCACGCCGAAGTGAAATATTCTACCTACACAAAGGATAGTTATAATAATCAGATATGGCTTCAACCGGCTTACTTTCCACTGGGTGTAATCGGAGAGGATCTGTATACAACGGATCCTAAGCAGCCAACCATTAAAACGCCCTCACCATTGCGAAATCCAAAAGACATCTTTATAGATGTAAAGAACGAAGTCTACATCGTTGATACGGGCAACAACCGGATAGTCCATATGACGGAAACGGGACAACTGCTGCGCTATATTACACTTCCAGAAAGTCCGTTAAACAAACCCGAAGGTATATTTGTCACCAAAGAAGGAGACATCTATATCGCAGATACGGGTAACAAAAGAGTGCTTAAGCTGGATAAAGATGGAAAGATGCAAATTGAATTCAAACGACCGGAATCCAGATACATCCCAGCGACATTTGTCTTCGATCCGGCAAAGGTGATGGTAGACGAACGGGGGTTTCTGTATATTGCGGTGCATGGCGGTTACGAAGGGATCGTGCTGCTTGACCCGAAAGGTAAATTCCAGGGCTTTTTCGGCGCAAACAAAACGACGCTATCTCCGTTAGATGCTTTAAAGCGCATGTTGTACCCCAAGAAAATGTATGCCAATGAGGTCGCAAAGAGACCGGAGACGATTAACAGTGTCGCTACGGATAAGAACGGTTATATTTATACGGTCACTGGTGGTATGGCCAAAAGCGACCAATTAAAGAAATTAAATATTAAAGGGAATAATTTACTCCGCAGCTCCAACAAAACATTCGGGGAAGTCGTTAATGGGGATGTTCCGATAGGGCCAATAACCTCAGGTCCGCAGTTGATTGATGTGGCCGTTGACCAAAGCGGTAACATGATCGTGGTGGACCAGCAATTTAAATATATCAGTCATTATGATGCTTCTGGTAATTTGTTGTACTTTTGGGGTGGTGCTTCAGCGGTCGGATCGTCTCAAGTGGGTCTCTTGAAGAGCCCTGTGGCGCTCGATGTGAATGCAAGGAATGAATTGTTCGTTTTGGACGATCAGGAAAATATCGTTCAAGTGTTCCGTTTATCGGAGTTTGGCCAAAAGGTGGACCAAGCGAACCAACAGACTCTTGCGGGTTATTATGAGGCCAGTGAAAAATTGTGGCAGGATGTGCTCCGTATGAATGCCCAATTTACTCCGGCCATTATGGGATTGGCTGCAGCGGCTTTTACAAAGGAACAGTATCCAGAAGCGAAAAAACTGTTTAAAGAGGCAGGGAACCAGGAAGGGTACTCTGACGCCTTTTGGCAAATCAGAATGAAGTGGCTGCAACATAACTTCTCCTGGATTGCGAGCCTTATTTTATTCAGCGGAATTTTATACATGTTGATGAATAAATGGACCTCAAAAAGTCGGTTTCGAGAAAAATGGCGCAATAGACAGCGAACACGAAACAACTTTCTACTGAATTGCAAACATGTACTTTACATGATGAAGCATCCAATCGATGGGTTTATAGCCATCCGTTATGAGGGTAGAGGCAGCTATTTAAGTGCGATTCTCATCTTACTCGGCGTGTATGCTTCTCTGGTGATCAAAGGACTTGTCACTAGCTTTTCCTTTAACGCATCGACGAGTGTAGATATATATTCGATATTTACGCAGTTTTTCATCGTATGGATTGCGTGGGTCATTGCGAATTATCTCGTGAGCTCCATCTATCGAGGAGAGGGCAGGTTTAGAGATATTTTTATCGGAAGTGCCTATGCGCTCGTACCGTATCTGGTTATTGGCATTCCTCTTGCCTTCATTTCGAACGTCATGACGATGTCTGAGTCAAGCATTTACCATTATGTGGCACAAGGGATGATTATATGGATCGGTTTATTGATATTCTGGAAAATTCAGTGTATTCATAATTACAGTGTAGGAGAAACCGCATTGAACATCATTTTTACGCTTTGTACCATGTTGGTCATTGGCGTTCTCCTCTTTATTACAGCCGGACTATCTAGTGATTTGGTTTCATTAATCTATGAAATGTATCAGGAGGTGATCTTGAGATGATAAGGATAAACAAACAAGGTAAAATCACAGCAGTCGTTACCATCCTGCTCTTGGTCGCCGTTTACTTGGTAGTGGCTAATGTCAAAATTGAGTTCAAAGCTCCGGAAAATCGTGTGGCTTTACCGGCGGCGGTACAAGGTTCTACAGCTTCTGTGAAGAACGTTGACTCCCAAATACCTAAAGAGAATGACTTTAAAAAAGTCGCCGAAACCGAGGCACTGCGTTTAAAAATGGATGAAAACACCGGTCATTTTACGGTGGAAGACAAACGGAACGGAAACGTCTACCGTTCTTTTCCAAATCCGGAATCTTGGGCTAAAGAAAAGATCTCCGAGACTTGGAAAAAGCATTTGGTCTCGCCGTTGATGGTTCAATACGTTGATTTCTCGAAAAACATCCTGCAAGCAAAAGAAACAAACTTAGCTGCGGATGGAGGACGGATCAAAGAGGTACAAATGATTCCCGGCGGCTTCTCATTGGTTTATGAACTGCCTGCCACAGGCTTTACCATCCCCATACAGGTTAAAATCGAAAACGATTATGTAGAGACGAAGATTATACGCGAAGGTATCAAGGAAGCAAACATGGGTCTGGTCTGGGTCAGGCTGTTTCCATTCTTCGGAGCCGAATATACCGCCGCCGGGCAGGACGGATATATGTTCATACCGGACGGCGCTGGCGCGTTGGTGCGGTTTAAAGATAATCAACTGAACGTCAACAAGATATATGATGAAGCTGTGTACGGTCAAGATCATACCTTCGCGGGACTTAGCAACAATCGCAACAAGATTGTTATGCCGGTATTCGGTATGAAGACGGGTTCCAAAGGTTTTGTAGCCATCGTTCACGACGGAGACGAATACACGAACATCGTTGCTGCTCCCGCAGGAGTACTCAGTGACTATAATTGGGTTACCGCACAAATGAATTTCCGTTCGAGCTTCTTGCAGTTTACAACCAGAAATACGAATGTCCCTGATTCATGGGGGTTTATCGATTATAACAGAGACGAATTGTTCGGCAGCGACCGTGTCGTACGTTACTACATGTTAGAAAGTCAAAAATCGGATTATGTAGGAATGGCTCAAACATACCGTCAATATCTGATGAAGGAAAAGGGGGTTAAGCCCGTCACTGTCAGTAATCCCAATATACCCATGCACGTAAACTTCATCGGGGCGGATCAGGAAGACGGCTTGGTCACCTCACGATACCTCAATTTGACCACGACGGACGACGCCATTCAAATGGTCAATTCTTTACATGACAAAGGTATAACCAACATGTCGCTTACGTTTAAAGGGTGGCAGAAGGGTGGCATCAGCGCCTTTGGGAACACGTTTCCGGTTGATTCCCGTATCGGTGGCGATAAAGGAATGAAAGCGTTCATTGATAATGCCCACAATTACGGTTTACCAGTTTATTTAGAGGCTGAATATGCCTTGAACAACACGGGGGGGGCAGGTTTTGATGAGAAATATCATGCCATCGTCAATTTGGCCGGGCGTAATCAAAAGGTCAGTGCTTTATATAACAGAGAACGAACGCCAGCGGTCAGCTATAAATTTGCAGAAGAGATGGTTAAGAAAGACCTGAATCAATATAAAGCGATGGGTGTTGACGGAATTGCTGTCAACATACTCGGACAAAAATTGTTCAGTGACTATAATTCGGGGTTCGGTTCGACAAGAGATGAAGCTCGGGATGTACAGGAGCGTATTTTAAAAACGATAAAAGAATCATTAGGTGGCGTAGAAGGGAAATATTCAAATCTTTATGCACTGCCTCATATGAATTATATTCAAACGCTGGTTTACGATCATTCCTACGATTTATTTACAGATGAAGCCGTTCCTTTTGTTCAGATTGCTACCCACGGTTTAGTCTCCTACTCATCGGAATTTGTAAATAACCGGCAAGAAGACGTACACGACTTTTTGCGTGATATTGAATACGGCGCGGAGCCATCTTTTATTTTCACAAGGGAGGAATCGAAAAAATACGTGAATTCTTTCGGCATACGATACTATAACACGTATTATCCCTATTGGGAGACTTTTGCCGTAGAGCAGTATAAGCGATACAACGAAGCGCTCGGTGATGTACAGGATCAGTTTATTGCCGATCACAAGACGCTAGCCCTGGGCGTAAAGGAAACAACCTACGAAAATGGTACACGGGTCATTGTCAACTATAATTTAGAGCCGTACCGCAGCGGAGATCTTGCCGTTCCAGCACAAAACTTCGTTGTGATTCGAGGAGGGGCAAGCCGATGAAACGTAAGAGGAGACTAAGCTCGTCACTAGTCGAATATTTGGAAGGTACGCTCTTTATTGCCCCTTGGTTTATTGGTTTTATCGTATTTATGGCATTCCCAATAGGCTTCTCTTTGTTTATGAGCTTTCAAAAAGTGACGATAACGGCAACGAAAACAACAACCGAGTACGTTGCATGGACCAATTACCGATATATCCTTTTTGAGAATGGCAAACTCTTGTACGACGATTTATTGCCGTTTCTTAGGCAAGCGTTGTTTATGATCCCTATTATCGTCATATTTGCTTTGATGATTGCCATCATTCTGAACCAAAAATTTGTTGGTCGAACATTTTTCCGCGCGATATTCTTTCTTCCTGTCATTTTAGCGACAGGTCAAGTTGTAGCGGAATTTCTGACACAAGGTGAGGGTAACCTGGGCTTTATGTCGAAGTACAATGTTTCAGGCCTCATAAGTGCCAATCTATCGTCGACATGGTCAGATCCACTAATCAAGATTCTCGACTCGTTCGTATTGATCTTGTGGTATTCAGGGGTACAAATTTTAATCTTCCTGGGAGGTAGGCAGACCATTTCGAATTCGGCCTATGAAGCGGCGCGAATTGACGGCGCCGGTCCTTGGGAAACGTTCTGGAAAATTACTCTGCCAGCTATGATACCATTTATTTTCCTTAATACGATCTACACAGTAGTTGACTTATTTACTTTCCCGACTAACCCCATATTGGCAAAGGTTAGAGAAAGTGAGTATGGCCAGCAAAGCGCGCTTGTATGGATTTATTTCCTTATTATCAGCTTCTTCCTGGCGATTATTTTCATCATCTTCAGCAGGGTTACAAAGTCCCAAAGAGAGACTGTTTAAAATTTAAATAACAAAAAACTTATTGTAGAGGTGAAGCTATGATCGGATTAAAAATCAAGAAAGAGCAATCGCAATCGTTTCTGCTTTGGTTAAATAAAGCCCGCTATACGATTATAGGCAGAGAAGCGGATAAAGGGATGTTATTTAAATTTTTTATTTATTTAATATTGCTGGATACGGCTTACATTTATCTGAAGCCTATCCTCCATATGATAACCACTATGGTCAAAAACGCAGATGATTTGCTAGATCCTTCCGTTAACTGGTTTCCACGGACGCTGTACCTTGGAAACCTGCAGGAAGCTTGGGCTTGGTTGAAATATCCGAAAGCTTTCGGCATCAGCTTGACGCTCTCTCTTTCAGTGGCCATATTGCAAACGTTATCCTGTGCTGTGACCGGTTATGCCTTTGCAAGATTGAAATTCCCTTTTAAGAGGTTGATGTTTTTTTTATTGCTGCTGACATTTATTGTACCGATTCAGGTTACCATCTTGCCGAACATCATTTATGCGAGAGAACTAGGACTTTTGAATACGATTTACCCCATTATTGTGCCTGCATTTTTCGGCCTCGGTTTAAAGGGTGCGCTGTTCGTCATCATTTATCGTCAATTTTTCTCCACTCAACCGAAGGAGCTGGAGGAAGCCGCCAGAATTGATGGGGCCAATGTTTTTAAAATATTTTACAAAGTGATGATGCCGCTTGCCAAACCTGCCATTCTCGTCGTATTTTTGTTTTCCTTCGTTTGGACCTGGAACGATTTCTATTTGCCAAGCATGTATTTGTCCGATATCGAAACTGCGCCTCTCTCAATGGGGATATCACGCATTGCCTCTGCGCTGAGACAGCAAGCAGAAGTATACGGGCCGTCGGTTAATGACGAAGCGATTAGAATGGCTACAACATTCATGATGATCATACCGCCGATGCTTTTGTATACATTTACGCAACGCTGGTTCGTTGAGGGCGTGGAAAGAACTGGATTGGTGGAATAGGACCATTCAGAATTGGAGGATAATGGAAATGAAACGACTTCTTGCTTTTTTTATTGTTGCCGTCATGGTGGTTTCCCTTATTGCGTGTTCATCAACGGATTCGGCAAATTCACAGGTGACATCGGAAAATGCCAAAAAAGTGCTTGTTGTAAGGGCTAAGGAAGGAGGCGGAGAGAATTTTATCATCAATCGTTTAAAAAAGCAGGGATACACAGTCTTTGATATTGTTGACGCTCACTTCACCGTGGAAAAAGCGAACGGATATGGAGTAATCTATATAAGCTCTGCTGTAAACTCTTCCAATATCGACAGTAAGCTGAAACAGTCTACTGTGCCTGTTGTCTCATCCAAAACTCAAGTAGCGGGCATGATCGGTATGGGAGGGGCTTCAAATTTTGGCGAAACATCAGAAGTAAGAACTAATTTAATCATAGACAGCAAGCATCCAATTGCGGCTGGATTAAAGGATACCTTCGCAATTTATAAAGCAGACGGGAAATTATCATACAGCCAAAGTCCGAGTAAAGAAGCTACGATTATCGCTGAGAATCCGGTCAATGGCAACAATAAACAATACACCTTATTCGCCTATGAGAAGGGCGCGAAAAACATATTGGGCGATCCCGTACCCGCGCGGCAGGTGTTTTTCTCCTTGCCGGTCGGTCAAGAGCCCAATTTGACCGATAATGGGTGGAAGCTATTTGACGCCGCCATTCAATGGGCCTCACAAAATGGAAAGAAGTAATTTTTGAGCATTACTACTATTTTGGTAAAGGGGATTTGGTCTATGAAACGTTTACTGAACATGATCGTTGTCTTCATGCTGTTTTTAGCACTAATGGCTTGTACATCAGCACCGGTTAATATGGATTCCGTGTCCAATCAACAGACAGCTCCGAACAAATCGCAGAGCAATGGGAAAAAAGTTCTATTTGTCGGAAGAGACAGCGGTGGAGATGCTATCGTTTCCAAACGCTTAAAAGAAGTGCATGGCTTAGAAGTCACGGTAATATCGGACAAAGAAGTTTCTCCTGAAAAAGCGAATGGATATACGCTAATCTATGTAAGCGAATCCGTAAATTCCGGTAAAATCCGTGACAATTTTGTAAAGGCTGCCGTACCCGTTATTTATGCCGAGCCTCAATCAACCTCGGATACAGGAATGACGATTACCGATGGATACGGTAAATTGGATGCAGGGAACGTGGCAAAGACGATTCAAATCAAAGACAGTAAGCATCAACTTGCAGCAGGGCTTCAGAACCAGGTGGACGTCTATAAAGATAACGGGAAAATGGGATATGCTACCCCTGGCTCCGAGGCGATTGTTGTGGCTACGGTACCGAACGATGATCAAAAAGCGACCATTTTTGCCTATGAAAAAGGCGTGAAAAATGCAAAGGACCAACCTGTACTCGCGCGCGAAGTGTTCTTCTATTTGTTCAATGGTGAAGAGATTAATCAAACTGAAAGTGGCTGGAAACTTTTCGATGCAGCCGTTCGTTGGACCGTTGGGAAAAAATAGCATGTACTGCTAAGGAGGATATTTCATGAAGCGATTTTTGAGCCTTCTCATTATTGCGATGATCATGATTTTCGCTACGGCTTGCACAGCAACAACACAGGGTAATCCTGATGCGAGTCAGGGTGGGAATACTCCGAAAGTATCTGGAAAAAGTAAGAAAGCGCTCTTTGTCGGTAGGGAGAGCGGTGGAGATGCCATTACAATTAAACATTTGAAAGCACTCGGATTTGAAGTTGCAGTGACTTCGGACAAAGAGCTTACTGCCGCCGAAGCGCTGAAATATGCTTTGGTATTTGTCAGTTCAACTGTCAACTCCGGTCGAGTTAGCAACAAGTTAATTGCTTCACCGATACCCGTCATATATGCTGAATCTCAAAATATAGGTGATGTGGCTTTGTCGGGTAAATCGACGGACACGGATAATGGCGATTTCTCCGGTAAAACGGTTACGATTAAAGCCGGCAATCATCCGATGGCAGCTGGGTTAAAAGGCAATGTGGATGTCTATAAGCTAGACGGGAAGATCGGTTTCGTCGTGCCAAGCACGGAGGGAGTCATTGTTGCCTCAGCTCCCGATGATGACCAAAGAGCCGTCATTTGCGCGTTTGAGAAGGGCGTCAAAAACTTAAATAACGAATCTGTACCGGCACGTCAAGTGTACTTTTATTTGGTAAATGGAGAAGAAATCAACCAGACCGACGATGGCTGGAAGCTCTTCGATGCAGCCGTAAAATGGGCAATCGGAAGCAAGTGATACTCCTTTACGAAAAGGAACAAATTCTTTAGGCTTCTCCGTTCAGGAGGGCCTTTTCGTTGGTGCGCTTTACAGTCACAAATCTGAAGGAGGTCGTATAACTATGAACATCAAGTTCCGCTACAATCACTTAGCAACCATTGCCTTGTCTGCCACATTGGCTTTGGGAGCCATCACACCTGTTTGGGCAGATGGCAATCAAATCGAAATTTCGTTGGCGGTAGGTAGGGTACCGATAACTGGAAGCAGTTATTTTGAGTTGAAACAGATTCATGTTTTACCTAATCAAAGTGGGAATCTAGCGACATTTACCATTACCATTCACAACGAAGGAAGCAGCGAGTTGCAATTTATTGATTATTGGGCTCGGTTGAATAGCAAATCCGGTAATCAATTTACAGCGCGTTTACTGCCTGCTGATAAAGATAAGAACCGGGTTGCTCCTGGTTCAACGACAGATTTAACATTCTATGCGACTGTTAACCCCAGCACGAAATTGCAAGATCTCGTTGTCCAATTTATCAAATGGGATTTTGGTCAATCAAATTTTGAAAGGGTACTTGGAGAAATCGCGGTACCAGATGATTATACAGATATAACGCCCCCAGATGGTGCTGCAGCCATTTCAGTAGGCGGTGTCCAAGTAAATGCTTCTATTAAGAAGTTCGTCAGCAATAAGAACGAAAAATATCACGTTCCAAATGTGTATGTGACTTTAGAAAATGCTGGCAGTCAAACAGTTGCCATTCCTGCGTACCTCTTCTCGATTCGCACGCCAGAGGGGCTGCTTTATCCGCTTGAAGCTAAGGGACTGAAAGAGTTAAAGATCAATCCGAAGGAGAGCAAGGAGATTCAGCTCTCTGGTTCCATTCCGGTGACGGTTGCCGCGGATTCTTGGCAGTTATCCGTAGCGGAAACCATTTCAGACCTGAAGTTAAATGTATCCGTCGCGAATTTTGGGCTGCCAGCAGTTACGTCTCAGGAAGGCGGATCAATTGGAAAAGAGTATTCCTTCACAAGTAAATCGGGTGTTTATACCACTCAACTGGGTGGACTTTATCGACTGCCTTGGGAAGATCAAGACATATTGACGGCCGATTTGACACTAAGTAATAAAGGTGAAGAGTCATTGCCTATCCCAAAGTTATCCGGATATTTCCTGCTTGATGATGCTGTCAAAATCGATGCTAAGCTTATTCAGACAGCTAAAGTGATTGGATTGGGAGCAGGAGCAAGCGTCAATCTGCAAATTGCGGGCAAAGTGCCGTATACGTATGAGTTTTCTCACGTGAAGTTAGTTCTGCAAGAAAATGATGCTGAAGCGCCAGCTTCAGAAACGGATAACGGCGGTGCCACAGCTACGGATGTTTTGGAATTCTCCACACAGTCAGAGCTTCAGGCGATTCCTTTCATCGGTTTGGGCCAGTCTTACTCAGTCAATGATGTAGGGCGTAAGGCAAAGTATGTGATTCACAGTGTGTCCACCTATGAGGACAAAACGAATATCATGTACTCGGCCATGGTTGAGGTAACGAATTTGGAGAAGCGATTCACTAATGTTTCCAAGCTATTCGCCAATTTTCGTTCACCTGACGGTACGGTATTCCCGGCCTCGGTTGCAGAAGTGAAGAATAAGATTAGTCCATCAGGAAAAGCACTGCTAAATGTATGGGCTTCAGTACCAAGAGGCTACTCTACTTCAAATATGAACTTACTTCTTGGAGAAGCAGTCACCGAAGGCAAGCTATCGGAAGGTGAGAAAGCCGTTGCTGATTCCTATGTGAACCCAGTTGCTTACTGGCTGCCGGCTGAGAAGACTAACGTAGCCACAACGCTTAAGAATGTCGAATTATTCCCGTATACGATAACGGTTGATAAAATTGGTACGAAGATTGAGGATAAAGTATTTACTTTAAAGTTCAACTACGAGTTAACAAAGGAAAAACTAACAGAAATTAATACCGAAGGCCATAACTTGCTGCTTGTTTTTGAAGATGGCGGCGGGATGAAACGCTTTGAGAAAAAATTTGATTTCAAAGACTTTGACGTTATAAATGGAGACTCCACAGCGGATGAAGATACGAAGATTCGACTTGGCAAGAGAGAGAATTTTCAAATCACGATCCCAGACCCGGGACTCATTTATAACACTAAATTCCTCGAGAAATATACGCTCAGTATTTATGACGAGTTCCAAGGTCAAAGAAAGCTGCTGGCGTCAGAGAAAGCTGATTGGTTTATTACAACGGACTAGTTTATTTATCGAAGCGAAGGCACTCAGCCTTTGCTTTTTTTGCAAAACACCGTATGACGGGAATATATGGCAAGATGCAACAAACAACCTATAAAAAGAAACTATCCCCTAATGAAAGCACAATTCATTTTTAATAAAGTTGTTTAGAAAGCGCTTCCGTGTAAAGCGAAAATCATAAAGGAGGTTTAATGAAGAATGAAAAAGTATCTTTTGTCATCCTTATTGATTGCGTTGGCATGTTTAGTCATGGCGGGTTGCGAGTCAGAGTCTGTAAGTTCTGAGCAAACTCCGGCAGTCGCCAAAACAACGGAATCACCGGAGAATGAATTGTTCATCTACACGGCCTGGCCTGCGTTTTACGTCAAGGAAGAAATATTTGAAAAGCAGATTGGCCAATATATCAAGAAGAAGTTCCCGGATATTAAAGTCAAGCATATTCATTGGGATAATCCGGGCAGACGGTATGAGGACTTGATTGCAGCGGGCACTATTCCCGACATTGTATTTGATGAAGTACGCCGCAACACATACAGACAGGTTCGAAGATTTGATATGCAATATGACATGACCGATTTGATCAAAAAATACAATTTTGATACCAACAAACTGAACCCGGCAGACATGCAGCATTCCATTAATACATCGGATGGAAAACTGTATTCGCTGCCCTTTAATTCGAACGAGTGGGTGCTGTTTTATAACAAAGATATATTTGACAAGTTTGGTGTGGAATATCCGAAGGATGGCATGACTTGGGATGAAACTTATGAGATGGCCAAAAAGTTGACGCGTCAAGAGGGAGAAATCACCTATAAAGGTTTTCAGATGAATCCTGCCCATTATTTGAAGTTTAACCAGCTATCGGAACCTGGACTCGACCCCAACGAAGACAAGGCTTCCATGGTATCAGATAAATGGGTGAAGAGTGTAGACAATATTAGGAGATTCTATGATATTCCCGGCAATCAGTTAGTCAAAACGAATGCCTTTTCTAAGGGGAATATTGCGATGATTGTGGACTCCTTGGAAAATGCGGTGAGATTGGTTAACGAGAACAAAAGCTTAAACTTCGATGTTTCTTCCGTTCCAGTTTTTCCGGAGGCGCCTAAGTCCAAATTTCAGCCCAACACGAACGGCATGTTTATAACGAATCAATCCAAAAAGAAGGATCTGGCGTTTCAGGTCATTGCTTATCTTCTGTCGACAGAGATTCAAATTGAACAATCCAAACAAGGAATCATTTCTCCTCTAATAGACCCTGCGGTTCAACAGGTATTCGGGCAAGGTATTCAGGAGTGGAAAGGAAAGCATCTCCAGTCGCTCTTTTATTTAAATAGTGCTAAGCCTGCTCTTCGTAAACCCGGTTTGACCTTCATAGACTCGAATACGGATATGGTGTGGAATTTAATTGCGGAAGAATCCAAAGATAGCCAAACGGCACTGCGTATGACCAATGATGCCATGAACAAAGCAATAGAAGAAACGAAAGTGATTCAGAAGGATGGCGGAACTAGTCAACATCAATAGAGTTTACCACGGTACGGAAAGATGCAACAAACAACCTATAAAATAGAACTACCCCCCTAATGTAAGCGCAATAAATTAGTAATAAAGTAAGGATATAAAAGAGTGCCAAACGAAGTTGCCGGTACTCGCTTCATTTTTTAATAAAAATAGAAGCGTTTACATGGCGAATAATGGAGGCGAGCTATGAAGAAGAATCTCTTGTTAATTGCGACGAATCACCGTTATTGCAGGCTACAAATCAGAACCTATGTAGAAGAGCTATCAGCAACATCCAGGTTTGTATATGAGAAAGCCGCCAAGTGAAAATCACCTTCCAAAGCGAATGTATCAAGATCAAGAATTTAGGGGGAATTAGTTCAATGAAACGTTTTCTCATCCTGCTCGTCATCGCTTTGATGACAATGACCATGATCGCCTGCTCGTCATCCAAAGAAAATCCTGATGCGAGCGTCTCGCCAAAAGTCACCGAATCGGTCGCGCCTACGATGTCACCAGTGCCTACAGTAACGGCAGCGCCTACGGAATCTTCCAAGGCTTCTGCACTGCCTACGGCTACTTCAATGGCTTCAGTAACGCCTGCACCTACGGAATCTTCTAAAGCATCAGTAACGCCTGCAGCTACAGATTCATCCAAGGCTTCGGCAACGACTGTACCTAAGGATTCTCCGAAAGCTACAGTGGCGCCTTCACCAGCTGCGGCCAAACCCGAGCCAACGCCGCAGCCCGAAATATCACCTAAAGGGAAAAAAGTGCTCTTTGTTGGGCGGGAACAAGTTCCTGTGCCTGCGGAAGATGTTGCAATAGCCGATCGTTTGAAGGGTATGGGCTTCATTGTTACTAAGCTTGGCGATAAAGATTTTACTGCCGATGAAACCAAAGGTTATGATTTGCTGTATTTCAGTCAAACGGTGAACTCTAAGTTTTTGAAGGGTGGCGTCATGAAAGATGTCGCGATTCCAACCGTCTATGTGAAAAGCCACGGTATGTTCTATCTGGGCCTATCCTCGCTCGAGGAAGGAGCTACGGTTAAAAAAATAAAATCGATCGACATCGTTGATAGCAAGCATAAAGTTGCCGGTGGATTATCAGGCACAGTGGACGTGTTTAAAGAAGCTGACACGGGTTACGGTGTTAGTTTCGGAATAGTGGGCAAGGAAGCGAAAGTGATTGCAACGATCCCGGGAGATAAGACGAAAGCTGCACTCTATTATTACGATAAAGGCTCGAAAGCCGATAACGGATACACGACTAAAGCTCGGTTATCGTTCTACTATTGGAGCAATGGAATGCAGGATAATTCAACTGACGCAGGGTGGAAGCTTTGGGACAATATCGTTCTATGGACTTTGCAAAACGGCTAATAGTTGTAGAAGCAATCGAATAGGACAATTATTCTTCATTGGAGGTACTAAACACCGTGAAAAAATATGTAAAGAGTACTTTTTTTATCGTTTCATTGCTCACACTGTTGGCAGGATGCGAGAAAGGTCCAGACTCCGCTCCTGTTGCTGAAGCCAACAAACCGATAAACAAGTCACCTGAAAATGAATTGTTTATTTACACGGTTTGGCCATCTTTTTATGCAAAAGAAGAAAATTTCGACAAACAAATCGGCCAATTTCTTAAAAAGAAATTTCCAGATATGACGATTAAGCATGTGCACTGGGATAATCCGGGCAGACAATATCAGGACTTGATTGCGGCCGGCACGATCCCGGACATTATCCTTGATAACACCCGTATGAATGCGCATAGATATATTATCGATAACGATCTTCAGTATGACATCAGCGATTTGATCAAAAAGTATAACTTCGATACAAATCAATTAAATCCGGCCCACATGGCTCAGATGAGAAATATGACGCCGGATGGGAAGATATACGGTTTACCATTCAATAATAACGATTTCGTTCTATTCTATAACAAAGACATTTTTGACAAATTCGGCGTCGACTATCCGAAGGATGGCATGACCTACGACGAAGCATACGAATTGGCCAAAAGGCTGACCCGTGTGGAAGGCGAAATCACATATAAAGGGTTTTCTCAAAACCCAGGCCATTATATGAACTATAATCAGCTTTCTGTTTCGCCGCTTAGCCAAACGGAAGACAAGGCAAGCTTGAACACACCGGAGTGGAAAAAGATTGTCGACAACTTGAGACGTTTCTATGATATTCCCGCCAATCAGTTTGATACCGTCGAAACTTTTGCTACAAAAGGAAATATTGCCATGGCTGTGGCAACGGTGGACCATATTGTTTCGTTTCATGAACAAAACAAAAACTTGAACTTCGATGTCGTGTCGGTACCTTCATTTAGCGATGTTCCGGATACGAGGTATCAACCAAACCTATATGCCATGTACATTACGAAACAATCGACGAAAAAGGATCAAGCTTTTCAGGTTATGGCCGCAATTCTCTCCGAAGAGCATCAAGTCGATTTGGCAAAAGAAGGTGTAATCGTGCCTTTGGAAAGCAAAGCTGTCCAAGAAGCGTTCGGACAAAATTTAACTCAAATGCGAGGTAAGAACACGAAAGCTATTTTCCATGGCAAAACTGCTATGCCTCCGGCAGCACGCGCAGCAGGTTTAGCCTGGTATGACGTTCCGATGCAGAATGTATTCGGCCCGTTGATTTTCAAAGAGTCGAAAGACTCTGTAACGGCACTACGCATGATTGAAGAACAATCGACGAAAGGAATCGAAACAAAGAAAGCTGAACAGGCTGCACTCGATAAAGCTGTAAAGAAATAATCAAACCTATTAAAGACCTATAAACATGAGTAAAAGCCCCTATAATAGATTCATCTTTTCGTATTAATGTTAGGATAGTGCAACGATGCCTTTGCTGAGGAGGTGTATATGTTAGTCGTGTAAAATAATACCTGATTTTTTCTTAACTGACTGCAAGCTCGTCTCTTTGCAAATCTAAAATTGGAAGGTGATCTGTATGAAACGTATAACAATGCTATTCATGGTTCTTCTCTTGTCATTATCTTTACTTCCGCTTGCTTTTGCAGCCGATACCGCTTCGGATAATCAAGCTTCTACTACTAAATCCGTGGATGATTTCAAGGATTTGAAGGATCTGCCGCAAGATGTGAAGGACAAATTTGATTCGCTGATTAAAGGTGGCGTTTTTAACGGATTGACGGAAGATACTTTCGGTTTGGATGCCGAAATGAATCGCGCGCAGTTCGCCAAAGTGGCTGGCATTATTTTTAAATTAACAATTGATGAAACGCTTACAAGCTCTACATTTACCGATGTTCGCTCTGACGATCCGGCAAATTCCTATGCACTTCCCTATATTGAGGCGCTCAAGAAAGCAGGGCTAACAAACGGGTATGATGCAGAAGGGAAAACTTACAAACCATCCGGTGCAGTGTCTCGGCAAGAGCTTGCCGCATTCCTCATAAGGGGTCTTGGTTTGGAGGAAGACGCTAAACAAGCTACGCCTGTTACGGACAACACTGTGGACGCTTGGGCAAAAGGATATGTCGCGCTTGCGCTTGAAAAGAATCTCATGACGAACCAAGATGATGATAAATTTGGCGGTACGAAATCGGCTACAAGAAAAATGTTAGCGCTCGCAAGCTTTGAAGCGAAGAATCTCTTCGATGGGGATGGCACGACAGAGCCGGGCACACCGACTACTGATCCAGTTACACCTTCCGGTGAAGTGTCCGCAGAAGGAAAAAAAGTACTATTTGTAGGAAGGGACGCATCTAGCATACCTCCGGATGATGTTGTTGTTCAAGATCGTTTGAAGGCTCTTGGTTTTAGGGTGACCAATATTGTTGATAGAAAATTCACCGCCGATAAAACGGAAGGATATGATTTGATCTATATCAGTCAAACCGTGAATTCCAAGTATCTTAAGGGTGGAGTCATGAAAGATGTCGCGATTCCAACCGTATATGTGAAAAACCACGGCATGTATTATCTCGGTCTTTCCTCAGTAGAGGAAAATACAACGGTTCTAAATATTAAGTCTATAAGCATTGCAGACAGTAAGCATAAAGTTGCGAGCGGGTTAACAGGTAATGTAGATGTATTTAAAGAAGCTGGACCCAAATTTGGTGTTGGTTACGGTGTTATGGGCAAGGAAGCAAAAGTGATTGCTACCATACCCGGCGACAAGTCGAAGGGTACTATATATTATTATGATAAAGGCACGAAAGCTGATAACGGGTATGCCGTTAAAGCTCGTATATCGTATTTCTCTTGGAATGGGCAACATGATATTACTACTGAGGACACATATAAGCTTTTGGATGCTCTCGTTTTATGGACATTGCAAAACGGTTAATTTCTTTTCGCTGTATGAAAACTCCAGTTTATGGACTGGAGTTTTTTTCAACATAATAATTTAATAAGGAGTGGTAAAAATGAAACAGATAAAGTTTTTTAGCATGAGGTTAGTTATCTGTTCATTGTTTTTCTTAACTCAATCGGCTTTTGCGCAAAATAACCCTACGATACAATGGACTAATGCCATATCAAGCAGTGATTCTAATTATAACCATTGTTATTCCTCAGCAAATGTCGGTGATGGCTATGCCAATGTAGCAGGATACAATGATAAAGAAAATTGTTCGGGAATATCTACAAGTGAGACTTATGTTGAAAACATTTCCCGAATTACATTTGGTTGGGCGTATTATGTGGAGAGAGACGCTAATATCACGGTAACAGTCTCTACATATGCAGGAGATTTGTTCAACATTACGAAAAATGACAGCAGTGATTATGAGTATGAAACGGCTATCGATTTACCAGGAGGATATTCTGGCCCCCTATATTTCAATGTCGATGTCAGTGCATGGGATAATGGTTACGGTGAAGCGAAAATTGAGAATATTGTTTTTCAATAATTGAATGTTTGAAAGCGTTCGCAAAGAGGAAACAACCCTGTTTCCTCTTTGTTTTTTATTTCACAGAAATTCAATCTGTTTCCACTCGTTAATGTTGGAGCAAACAACCTATAAAGATGAAAAGAAACCCCTAAACTTCGCTGACGTTTTCATAGTAATGTTAAGTTTGCAAAAACTTCGAATGATAAGACGCAACGGCGATTTAGGAGTGTGACTATCCATGATGATCGAGCAAAAACAGCAAAGCGCCACAGTTCTAATGCAGGCGGAAGGTATTACCAGGGTGTTCGGACGCGGCTCTACCGCCGTTCACGCTCTGAAAGGAGCCAACCTATCGATCGCCTCACATCAATTAGTTGCTCTCAAAGGGCGGTCTGGATCAGGTAAAACGACGTTAATGAATATGTTGGGTGCTCTTGACAGGCCTACGGAAGGCAAAGTGTACTTTCAAAATGCTGAAATCAGTGGATTCTCAGAAAAGAAACGCAACGAGCTGAGACGTGTTCACATGGGATTGATTTTCCAATCCTTTGCGTTAGTTCCATTAATGACGGCTTATGAGAATGTGGAGTTCGGGTTGCGCATTGCGGGCATTCCTTCTGTGCACTATAAGGACTATACGGAAAGGGCACTTGATTTCGTAGGGTTGAAAACCAGAATGAAACATCGTCCTTATGAGATGTCCGGTGGAGAGCAGCAGCGGGTAGCTATTGCTAGAGCGATTGCTCATAAGCCTTTATTGATTTTGGCGGACGAGCCGACAGCGGAACTGGACAGTAAGATGGGACTTCAAGTAATGAAAGTATTCAAGGATTTGGTTCAACACGAGGGGATGACCATCATTATGACGACTCATGATCCCTCAATAATGAGCGTAGCCGATCATGTATACACATTGGAGGATGGTCAAATTGTCGAAGAAGCTTAGCAAAATCCTGTTCCCGATGCTTGGAATATGGTGTATGGCTGGTACCTTGGCAGGCTGCTCTTTGCTGCCGATTGAAGAACCAGAATTGAAACCGCCGCTTGTTCAACCTCTCACAGAATCCTTAACGCTTTTTGAGGTGAAAAACGCCAATATCGCCAAGCAAATTACGGGAGTCGCGACGTTTGCATCGGATCAAATGGATTACTTGTTTTATAAAGAATCTGGCGGCAGATTGACGTCAATGAATGTGAAATTGGGAGATAAAGTACATGCAGGTGATGTGGTAGCTTCAACGGAAACAGGCGATCTTGAAACGAAAATTCGTTTGCAAGAAATTACGCTCGAAAAGATTAAAATTTCAATGGCACAAGAAATAGCCGATAAGGGTGGCGATGATCCTGCGGTTCGTTTGAAAATGCTCGATTATGAAAGCGCTCAAATTCAGTTGAAATCGCTTCGGAGCCAATTGGAGAGAACAACTCTCGTGGCAACGGTCGACGGTATTGTAACATATATTGAACCGATGAAACTGGGTGATCAAGTATCGGCTTATAAACAGCTGGTGACGATCTCAGACCCGAATAAGATGAAATTAGTTTATACGGCCTCTAGTCAAAACGATGTAGTTGGTGTGGAAATAAACATGGATGTCAATGTGAAAATAAAAGACAAGACGTATGTAGGGAAGGTCGTTCAAACGCCAATGACCGCTCCGATCAGCGATAATAAAACGGTGCAGGATAGGAATTCGAAGTCACTCTTTATCAACGTGCAGGGACTGCCGGCAGAAGTGACGATTGGTACCCAAGCAGATATCACCATTGTGACGGAAAAGAGAGAGAATGTGCTGGTCATCCCTAGAGCCGGGCTGCGCAGCTACATGGGGCGCGACTATGTACAGGTTATGGAAGGAGAAAGCAGAAAAGAGATCGATGTGGAGAAAGGGATCGTTGCGGCAAGGGAAGTGGAAATACGGAAAGGTATTACCGAAGGGCAGAAGATTATTTTGAATAATTAGGAGGTTAAGAGATTGGCATTATTTATCATGATCTTGCGCAAAATGATCAATAATAAATGGCTGGAGCTTAGCCTGCTATTCGGATTGGTGTTATCTGTGGCTCTAACGAGCACGATGCCGATATATACAAACGCGATCTTGCAAAGATTACTGATTCAGGAGCTGCAGCAATTGCAAACCTCTAGCAGTCAGTATCCCGGCATCTATTGGTTATCAGCAAATTTGGTTCCAGAAGATAAGCAAAAGAACGAAAAAATTTCTGAAACCGATGAATTTCTGAACAAAGCCAGCCATAGCTTTGGCCTCCCTATCCAGCAACTCGTCCGTGAGAGGTCAACGCAACGGTACGGACTTGCTCCGGCCGAACCAGACAAAGTCGATATCAACAGACAGCGGTCGGCGGATTTGTCTGCCATTGATGGCATGGAGGGACACATCCGGCTATTAGACGGGCGTCTGCCTGAGAAAGAACCTATTAATGGGGTATATGAAGCGCTTGTAGTAAAAGAAGCTTTGACAGAACTTGGCATGGTGTTGAATACCGTTTTTACAATCCAAGATGGAGAATATGAAGCAACCGGTTTACGTCAAGCCAGTAGGTGTATTCGATCGTAAGGATTACACGGATCTATTCTGGTATAACATCCCAAGCAGCTATAAAAACAGCTTTCTGATCCATTTTGATTTATTTGAAAAAGAGTTCACTGCAGGCAGCAAGCTAAATATTCAGTCTAGCTATTGGTATTTGGCCCTTGATTATAGCAAAATGTCGCTGGTATCCACGAACGATTTCATTGATGCTCATCGTACGATCACGGCCCATATGGATAAACGTTACGAAACTCACAATATGAATGCTCCTGCCTTACAAACTCTGGGCGCTTATTACGTTAAAGAAGCCAATCTAAGGCTCATGCTTTGGTCGTTAAATGTGCCTGTTATGCTCATGCTCGCCTTTTACTTGTACATGGTTGCAAACTTGATCACGGAACGCCAGAAAACGGAAATCGCCGTATTACGCAGTCGTGGAGCTAGTCGTTTGCAAATCATTTTCAGTTATGTTGTGGAGGGCTTAGTACTCGGTGCAATTGCTTTCTTCATCGGACCGTATTTCGGTGCCTTTTTGACTAAACTATTAGGTGCGTCTAGCGGGTTTCTTGAATTTGTCCAGCGGGCTAAGCTTGAGGTTGAACTGAATCGGGATGCTTTCCTGTATGGGTTAATTGCTGTCGCAAGTTCACTTGTGATGACGCTGATTCCGGTTTTTCTTGCTATGAGGGTTACGATTGTCGGGCAAAAACAGCAGTCGGCAAGACAGGAGAAAAGCTCTTTTTGGCATAAATATTTCATCGATGTGATATTGATTGGGGTAGCCCTTTACGGCTTGAATAATTATAAAACGCGAATTAAGGAGCTCCTGTCGCTTGGCTTAAAATCCGGCGATTTAAAGGTAGATCCGCTGCTGTTTCTCATTCCAGCACTTTTTATATTGGGTATGGGTCTGCTCATTCTTCGATTTTACCCTTGGTTTATGCGTTTGGTGTTTAAAGTTGGCAGACGCTGGTGGCCACCTTCCCTGTACAGCACATTAATACAAGTCAGCCGTTCGACCATTCAATACCAATTTATTATGGTTTTTCTGATTATTACAATTGCCACAGGCTTATTCAGTGCCAGTGCAACCCGTACCATCAACAAGAATACGGCCGATAAAATCCTATACTCCGCGGGCGCCGATATCACGACGCAAATCCGTTGGGAGAATGACGCTCCTCCGGCTATCTTGACAGGTTTAATGGAAGAGTCTGAAGAGGAAGATACTGATTCCCAAGCTGATTCCGATGCTCCACAAAAGACACAATATACAGAGCCGTCATTCCTGCCTTTTACGCAGCTGAATGGTGTGGAACACGCTGCAAAAGTGTTTAATAAAAAGGATGCGATTTACATTCGGGGAAAGACAACTGAGAATATACAACTTATGGGAATAGAAAGTAAACAATTTGGTGAAACCGCTTGGATGCGCGATAGATTACTTGACCATCATATCAATGAATACTTAAACTTGATCGCACGCAATCCATCTGCTGTTTTAATATCGAAATCGATGGCCGAAGAATATAGTCTGAAACCTGGCGACACGATGACTGTAGGCTGGGAAGGTGTAGAAGGAGCACAATTTACTGTGTATGGGGTGATTGATTATTGGCCGTCTTGGAATCCAAACCCAGGGGTCAATGATACAGTGACAACCACAACGAAGCAGGGTTCCACTACGAAAATAAAGAAGCCAAATCTTGTGATTGGCCAACTTCCATATATTCAAAACAATCTTGCGCTGGAGCCGTATGAGGTTTGGTTGAAGCTGAAACCAGAGGCAAGCAGTCAAGCGGTTTATCAAGCAATCGTCGATCATGGCTATGAGATAGAGTCTTTGAGGGATGCCAAACAGGAACAGATTAAGTCGATCAAGGATCCCTTCCAGATGGCCATTAATGGTGTGATGACGCTTGGTTTTCTGATATCGATCTTCATTTGCTTTTTTGGCTTCCTGTTATATTGGGTTCTATCCATATTCGCTCGAACGCTTCAGTTCGGCATTTTGAGAGCGATGGGCATTTCCTTTTTCCAGTTGATACTGATGCTTGTTGGTGAGCAAATCTTGATCTCCGGTGCGGCCATCTTTATTGGAATTCTGACGGGAAACGTGACGAGTCATTTGTTCGTACCCTTATTTGAATTGTCATTCGATCCCAAAACACAGGTACCTCCATTCGAAGTAACATTTGATCCTCGTGATCAAGTTCGTCTGTATTGGATCGTTACGATGATGATCGCGATCGGATTAGGAGTACTTGGGTCTTTCGTATCACGTATTCGAATTCATCAAGCTGTTAAGTTGGGGGAGGATTAGTATGATCCATTGTGATAACCTGGTCAAAATTTATAAAATTGCCGATTTGGAGGTAGTCGCCTTACAAGGATTGGATTTGCACGTGGAGGCTGGTGAATTAATGGCCATTATCGGCAACAGCGGAAGCGGTAAGTCGACACTGCTTAATATGCTTGGGGGGCTTGACCGCCCCTCGGCAGGCAGTTTAAGGGTGGATGGCAAAGATTTGCTGGGCATGTCGGAGAAAGACATCGTGAGTTACAAACGGGAGACCGTAGGCTTCGTATGGCAGAATAATGCACGGAATTTAATTCCTTACTTGACGGCACTGGAAAATGTGGAGCTGCCCATCTTACTTCAGGGCAAGCGCAAGCGAGAACGGGCCATGGAATTGCTGGAAGCCGTAGGCCTTAGCCACCGGCTGAAAAACAGATTGAACCAACTCTCAGGCGGTGAACAGCAGCGTGTTGCCATCGCTATAGCGCTGGCGAACCATCCGAAGCTCTTGCTTGCTGATGAACCAACAGGCTCTGTGGATACGAACATGGCTAATCAAATTCTTGATTTGTTCCGGCATTTGACCCGGAGTTTGGGGTTAACAGTCGTTATTGTTACGCACGATCCGCTGCTTGCCAAAAAAGTGGATCGCGTAGTGGCCATTCGGGACGGGAAAACGTCGTCGGAAATATTGCGCCGTAAATCATTCGATCAAGAGCTGCTTGAACTGGATCAGTGTATAGAAGAGCAAGAACTAGAGTCTCACATCGAATATGCGGTGCTGGACCAAGCGGGCCGGTTGCAAATTCCTCCAAACTACTTGGAATCAATCGGAGTGAATAACACGAATAAAGTTCAAGTTACGTTGGAAGAGGGGAGAATCGTACTTCTGCCTCCAGTAATGATGAAATAAACAACCTATAAAGATGCATAAAAGCCCCTATGAAAAGTTCGCATTTTTGCCATATAGTTAGGTCATGCAAGTAAACTGAGACTGGAGAGAGGGTTGATGTGATCAGAGAAATAACAGTGTTTCATACAAAATGTAAGCGTTTTAATACGAGGCGTATTCGCTTCTCGGGAGGTGCAGGCATCAAATGAATAAAAAAATTGCGCTATTTTTATCGTTCTTACTGTTGTGTTACTGCTTAGCTCCTTTGGCCTATGCGGAGGATACAGCTTCGCAAACTTCACAGACGACAGTCGCGCCGTCAACATCGGCTACATCATCTGAGACGTCGTCGACAACTACAAAAGCAACAACGCCATCATCGTCAGTAACTTCAGACACGTATCTGGCTGACCAGTTCGGCGATTTGAAAAGTGTTTCGAAGGACGACAAGAAAAAGATTAATGCTTTATTGAAAATGGAGGTGATCGACACGGCGTCGGTAGATTCCTTCGGTTTAGACCAAGAGATTACTCGCGCCCAATTAGCGAAAACGGTCGCTATCGTTTTAGGACTGCGCATTGATAAAATGGTTACAGCATCGAGCTTCTCCGACGTCAAATCGGATGACCCTGCGCGTCTTTATATCGAAGCTTTGAAGAACTCGGCTCTTTCGTACGATGTGGTAGATAAGTTCAATCCAACCGGGCAAGTGACCCGCCAAGAACTCGCGATGCTGCTGATCAAGGGACTTGGTTTGGATGAGAAGGCGAAAGCAGTGACTCCTAGCAAGGATGATAGCGTAGACAATACATACAAGAGCTACGTTGCCTACGCACTTCAGCAAAAAATCATGACTAACCAGGTTAATGGCAAATTCGGAGGTAATGTCTCTGTTACAAGAAAAGCGTTTGCACTGGCTGTTTATGCAGCGATGCAGCTGCATTTAACAACAGCGAAGCCTGAAAAAGCTTCTATTGCCGAAGTCAAATTAATCGGTACGGGTAAATTGTCCGTGAGACTAAATCGGGAAGTCGACACGAATAGTGCAATTTTGGCCGTTACGAAATATGGTTCCGATACAGCGTTGTCATCAAGCACCGAATGGTCGGATGACAGTATGACCGCCATCGTCGAAACGGACGCATTAACTTATGGGAAATATACAATTGAATTGTCCGGGTTAGATGCTGGAAGCATTGATAAGGGTAAAATTGAAATCATCTCTGAAGTAGGAAAGATCCAAAAATTGGAGATTGTTACTTCTACCGAAAAGCTTCCTAAATCCAAAGCAATCATCGCGTTCAAAGCCACAAATCAGTATGGTGAGACTATAGACATATCGGCAAGCGATTTGAATATCACGGTAGGTGCGCAAAATCGCAAAGTGGATTTTTATCCCAAGGAGCAAGCTTTTATCATAGATTTAAGCAATGAATTTATAGGAAGTACAGTCATGGTTTCTTTATTAGAAACACGCAGTTTCCAGTCAGCAAGTAAAACATTTATCATTGACGACTTTCCTGTGGTGACGAAACTCGAGCTAGGTGATGATCTGATGTACCCTGGCGGAAACACGATCTTTAAAGCCGGAGTGAGAGCGTACTTAGTCTTAAAAGCCTATGACCAGCATGGAAATCCCATCGTTGATTCCAAAATTTTGAACATGGGAATTCAAAAGGCATTTACCGGAACATGGGGGAATGTAATAAATAATTCAGGGCAAAACGATTTCATCGATTTTGACAACGACGGTTATCCAGAATTGCAATTGGAAGCCAACCGGGATATGGACGGTAACCAAGAAGTGACTATGGATTTGTTCTTCGCTGGTCAGCAGGTGTCCAAGAAGATTAATGTAATAGCATTGAAGAAACCTGCTACAATTGCAATAAAGCCCTTAACAGAACCGGCGGCAGAAGGTGACGGAGAGAAGTTCTTTGGTTTGACCATCAAAGATTCAACGGGTTACGAGTTCAGTTCAGCTGAAATTGTGGAGGCAGAAACGACGGGTAGAATATCCGTATATGCCACAGGTGGTATCGTGTTGGAGGCAGATACATTAACACGTAAAGATCCCGTAACAGGTACTGAGAGAAAAGTTGCAATTAGGTCCACGGATGGACAAATACGGGTTAAAGAGGTGAAGGCAGCGGGACCGGCGACCATTAATGTTCGATTGAATGCGCTTAATCAAACAGTGACGATGCCAATCCATATCGAGAAACCCCGCAAGCCCAATTCAATAAAGCTAGATGCCGACAGTTCTGAGAGCGTTACTATGTTTCCTGGGGTAACGCCTACAGTAAAGTTCATCATCAACGATCAATACGACATCTTATACAGAACAAAGCGGGGCGATTACAAGGTTGAAATGAAACTCGAGAAAATCAGCGGCGATTCAGGAGCGCTCACTGGAACGAGTGGAGGTGTGGTGCTTAACGATTTGAACCCAGTAGAACTAAGGGATCTTGATCAAATATCCAATCAATCTATAAACTTAGTTCCACACGCAACACTGAAGGGAAGCTACCGTTTGACCGCTACATTGGTTCAAGTCGACCCGAGTGGGCAAATCCAAGAATCGTTGCAATCCCTATCAGTAGAGGTGGACGTCATTGACCAGTATAAAGTGGATTTGACTTACGAGATTGACCCAGGAAGCACTTCCCTCTTAGCGACCGGTAGAATGCTCTATGATAGCGGAATAACCAAAAGTGTAACAGATGCGACATACTTGTTCACCAACTATTCGAGTTTTCAAAAAGATTTAAACATAAACGTGAAAGATAGCTCAGGTTATAAAGTAAGTCTTTCTGCTCCGATTAAGGCAGTTACCTTCAGCAGGCCAAATGTCATCGGATATAGAAATGGTAAGATGATCGGTCTTGATAGCGGAAAGGCCACCGCGACTGTTTATCTCGATACCCCGTTTGGGATGAAAAAGGTCACTGCAGAAATAGGAGTTACTGCAGATCCAATGAGTGTGTCTGAAATTAAGTTTGCATCTAACGGACCAAAAGAAATTTCAAGCGCCACTCTGAATGGTTTGTATGTGTGGAACGCTAATCTATTGGGCAGATTGCAAGCTGTAACCAATTATGCTACATTCACGAATCAACCAAGTAATAGCAGTCCTACTGGTAATCAAGATCAGATTACTCCTTACAATGATATTCTGAATGTGCAGGTGTTCATCAGCGACATTGTTTACACGGAACCTGTGGCAAGTAAACGGGATACAATCTCAGTCGGTTCCGATTTTAAAATATCGTATACCCCAAAAGGGGCAACGAGCAACATTAAGCAATTTACCATTCATGCCGTTGGAGGAACCCAACTCAAATCGTTCATAGTTGCCGTAAAATAGGCAGCGTTTACCCCCCCCCCCCCACGTCGGTTTACCGACAGGGGGTTTTTGTTTTTGGTGATGCTTGGTAGCACTGAGTGCTTCGACAGGATTGACCTATATTCAAGATCGTATTTACTAATTCTTTGCGCTTCGCATATTTGTATACTTAACCTAAGATTGGAGGGCGAATACTTTGGCAAGAAAAAGATATGTCATCTGCGGAGTTAGTACGAGAGCGAACGGCATGTTTATCAAGAACATGCTGGAAACTTTTCAGTCGCATTGTGAAATTGTTGGATTGCTGGATGCGGATCCCGGACGATTTACGAATTGTTTCAAGAAATTCCCGACGTTGAGTGGGCTGCCTGTTTACCTTCCCGATCAATTCGAACAGATGATCATGGAGACGAGCCCCGACGTCGTTATTGTCGCAGGTGCGGATCATACCCATGCGGATTACATTGTTAAAGGATTGGAGCACCATCTTGAAGTCATATCGGAAAAACCGATGGTCACGAATGGCACAGATTGCAAGCGTGTTCTGGATGCGCAGAATAACAGTACGGGAAAGCTGTATGTGACATTTAATTACCGCTACTCACCGATTCACACGAAAATCAAGGAATTGATCCTTGAAGGCAGAATCGGGAGGGTTACATCTGTCGATTTGAATTGGTATCTCGATACCTATCATGGCGCAAGCTATTTTAAAAGATGGAACCGTAAAAGAAGCAATTCCGGCGGATTGTCGGTGCATAAAAGCACCCATCATATTGATCTTGTCAATTGGTGGATCGATCAAAAGCCGGTGGAGGCTTTTGCATACGGCGCGCTGAATTATTTCGGTCCAGAAGGCGAACTCAATCCTGTCAAAGAAGACGGCAGGCACTGTGGAACATGCCAAGTCAAGCAGAATTGCACCTATTTCATGCGATGGTCTACACGGAGTAAAGAGGTTGTACCCGAGGACGATCATTTGACGAATATGGTTGCGCTACCAGGCAGCGCAACCGGGTACCGAGCTGATGGTTGTATCTTTGATTCGGAAATCGATATTGAAGATACATATGCTGCCGTTGTCAAGTATAACAAAGGGGCTATGATGAGTTATTCCGTTAACTTTTCGCTGCCTTATGAAGGATATCGTCTGGCGATTAACGGGACTAAGGGAAGAATCGAGACCAAGGAAGTGATGTCCAAGCGGACAACGCATCAGGTAGCCGAGCAAACCATTGAGTATTTCCCTTTGTTCGGCGGCAAAGAAACGATTCATGTGGTCCCGCGTCCCGGAGGGCATGGAGGAGGGGACCCTCTGATTTTGGAAGATTTGTTCTTAGGACCAGATCCGATTCGTCCCTATGAGATTATGGCAGGAGCGGAAGCGGGAGCTGACTCGGTGTTGACAGGGGAAGCGATATGGAAGTCAGTACAAACAGGCATGCCTGTTCGCATAGCCGACCTGTTGGTTTCATCGAACTGATTGATAGGAAAAAAGGGGGACATAACTGCTGTGTATGAGAATCTAGAGAATGTGGGAATCGCCCACTTTGATGTGAAAAGCCAGCTTCCGCGTTGGGTTTACGAATCTGCTATGAGAGCAGCACAGAAGGGCGAACAAGCGCGTTCAGCCATTAAGGACAAGACAGAGCTCAAGCTAAGGCAACAGGATATCCGCAAAGGGCTGGAACGCTGCATCGGCGGCATGCCTTCTTCGGATACACCATTAAATCCGAGAGTTACAGGTTCGGTCGAAGGGAATGGTTTCCGAGTTGAAAAAGTCATTTTCGAACCGAGGCCTCATGTATATGCGACTGCGAATTTGTATGTACCCAACGGGATAATTGAGCCCCGTGGAGCCGTGCTGCTTCTATGCGGACATCGTGAACAGGCTAAACATTGTGATGAGTATCAAACGGTTTGCCATTATATGGTCCATTCCGGTCTTGTTGTGATGTCGCTTGATCCAGTCGGTCAGGGGGAAAGGTTCGGATTTTACGATCCTGAATCGAAACAGGCTCCGATGACTAGCGTTACTGAGCATGAAAATGTCGGGCGGCAGTGTATGCCGTTAGGGGATAGTTTAGCCCGTTACATGCTTCATGACGCCGTACGCGCGATAGATTATTTATGCACTCGGACGGAGGTCGACCCGAACCGTATAGGAGTGACAGGCCATTCAGGCGGTGGAACGCAGACTTCGCTGGTTATGATGTACGATCAGCGCATTGCCGCAGCCGCTCCAGGCGGATTTATTATGAATCGGCCGTACTTTCTGCTTACCGGCAAAGCCCAAGATGCCGAGCAGAAATGGCCGGGTTTCTCCGCGCTAGGTTTCGACCATGAAGACATTGTAATGGCCATGGCTCCACGGCCTGTGCGCATTCTTGCTACCACGTATGATTCCGTCCCGATTGAAGGTCCCAGGCATACGGTAGCTGTAAACCGCAGATTTTGGGAGATGCATGGCCGAGGTGAAGATCTGGACATTTTCGAAGATGAAAATGTTCATCGATTTACGATTCCATTGGCACGTGCGGCGGCACAGTTTTTTTCTAAGCATTTGCTCGAAGGTACGGTTGTACAGTCAAGTGAAGAAATAAAGCTGATCCCAGCCCAGCAGCTATGGTGCACACAAAGTGGGCAGGTTATCGGCGAGCTTGAGCATGCCCAAAGTACGCACGTTGAAAATATGGAACGACTAGCGATATTTGAGAGGTCACGTCAAGCATTGCCAGAAGACGAACGAAAAAAGCGCGCGATCGAATGGCTTCAAAAGCGTGTATTTTCGGGCAGACAGCTTTGCGACCTTAACCAGCGTCCTTCTGGTGGAGGAGAAGTTGCGAATATGTGGGTGATCCGCAAGATCTGGTGGAGTCAAACTGGATTGTTAAACCATTGTTTACAATTTTTCGATTCGAAGCTTGCGGGGAATAAACTTCCTGTGACCATTGGCATTTGGGACGGCGGATCGAGCCAGCTTGAAGTGCATGCCAAGTGGATTGAAGAAACTTGCGCTTCCGGACGGATTGCCATGGTGCTCAATCCAACAGGAATCGGTCCGCTTCTTCCGCATTTGAATTCTCCTACGGATAAACCATTCAAACGATTCGGGATGATGGACAGATATACCGACGAAATGATGTGGCTGGGCGACAGTATGGCTGCAATACGAACATACGATGTATTGCGGGCAGTGGAGCTTGCAACTGGATCATCCAATATCGATCCCTCAGACATTAGACTATATGGTAGCGGACGATATGCCATATATGCCGGATTAGCGGCTTTGCTTGATGACCGCGTTCAGAATGTTTGGATGGAGAACCGCATGAACAGTATCTCCGATTGGATCAAGGAACCGTTTTACGATGAAACGGATTCCTTAAGCTTTATTTTACCCGAAATGCTCCGATATTTTGATCTTCCTGATATGGATAGATGGCTTGCCGAGAAAGGCAAGCTTTACGATTCTACGCTTGTTAGGAGCGATTTTGTGAGCTGAGGGAGGAGATGAGGTTGCAAATTCATAGAAATCCCCAACTTGTACGGCGCTATATAAAGTTTTTGAAACCTTACCGGTTTTATATTTTGACGATTATCGTTCTAGGTATCCTTCAATTTGCAGCTCCTTTGACTGTACCCTGGATGACGAAGATTATGGTCGACGAAGTGCTTCCGCAAAAAGACAGCTTATGGACCCTGGAAAAGGTGATCATGATTTTGGCTTGCGTCTACCTGTTTAGTATAGTGACCAACTTCTTACGCCAATATGTAACGGCAAAAATGGGTAATTCCATGATCATAGATATTCGGTTTCAGTTATATCAACACATGCAAAAGCTATCCCAACGATATTATGACAGCCGTCAAGTTGGGAGCATTCTGTCCCGCATACTTAATGATGTGAACGGTGCACAAAACTTGGTCGGCGGCGGGGTTATCAACTTGTTGATAGACCTGTTTCTTGTCCTCTTCGCGGGTTTTATGCTTTTCAGTATGGATTGGAAACTTGCATTGCTATCCTTATGGCTTCTGCCATTCTACTACTTAACGTTTACGAACCTTAATGTACGGATTCGTTTTGCTTGGCGATCTGTACATCGTCAGATGGAGCGAATCTCCGGTGTATTGGTGGAACGAATCTCAGCAATGAAGGTCGTGCAGGCGTTTAATCGAGAAAAGATGGAACTTAGTCGATTTAAGAAGCAGGCCACTGCTCACTACTCCTATACGATGTCTGCTCACCTTTTGTCAAATGCACTAGGCCGTATCAGCCAAACTTTCCAAGACGCAGGGGGACTGATTATATGGTTTGTAGGGGGGAGTATGGTGATCGGCGGAAGGATGTCGGTAGGAGAATTGATCGCGTTCCAAGCCTATTTGTCCCAGCTATATGGGCCCATTCAACGTTTCTCCGATGTTAACGTCACGATTCAAAATTCGCTGACGAACGTTGAAAGAATTTTTGAAGTTTTTGACATTCAACCTGACATTCGAAATAAGGAGAACCCTGTTCCTTTGAAAGTTTGCCACGGCGAGATTGAATTCGATCAAGTCAGCTTCGAGTATGTCATTGAAAGACATGGACAGCAAGCCGAATCTCACCAGAGGGATCAAGATAAGATGACGAACATAAAGCCTGGCAAACGTTTTTATTGGATTCCGCCTAAAATGAAGCCTGATCCGCTTCCAATGGTTCTTGAGAAAAGAAAGGCTCTAAGGCGGATTAGCTTCCATGCGAGGAGCGGGGATGTCGTAGCGCTTGTTGGCCCAAGTGGCGGTGGGAAGTCTACCATTATTCATTTAATTCCTCGTTTTTATGATCCGGACAAAGGTAAGGTTTTGTTGGATGGGGTGGATTTGCGAGATTACGATTTAGAAGATGTACGCAGCCATATCGCTCTTGTGCTCCAGGACAATATTCTGTTCTCAGGAACGGTTTATGAGAATATTGCCTATAGTAACCCTAAGGCTACCAGGGACGAAGTATACACGGCAGCAAAGGCAGCTAATGCCCATGAATTTATCGAAGAGTGGGAACTGCAGTATGATACTGTCATCGGGGAACGCGGGGTCCGACTCTCTGGTGGGCAAAAACAGCGGATCGCAATTGCCAGGGCACTTCTAAAAAATCCTCGAATCCTGATTTTGGATGAGGCGACATCAGCATTGGATGCGGAGTCGGAGTACTTGGTTACAGAAGCTTTGGAAAGATTGATGGAAAACAGAACGACGTTTGTAATAGCGCATCGTCTGGCTACGGTTGTTCGAGCAGATCAAATACTTGTTGTCGACCGGGGACGAATTGTGGAGCAAGGCAACCACCAAGAGCTGCTTGCTCAAAATGGTTTATATCGCGAGTTATACGAAAAGCAGTTGATGGCAATGAGACCTGAAGAACTGAATTTAGCACTGAAGTTGAAAGTATGATGGACCTATATAAATGAAATACTGCCCAATGAAAGCGTTGCAATTTCGTAATAAAGTAAGATTAAATAAATGATTAAGCAAAAATCTAAGGAGGTTCAAAGAAGTATGAAAAAGTATCTGAAATCATCCTTGTTGATTGCGATAGCAATCACCGCTATTGCAGGCTGTGAGGCAGAACCTACAGCACAAAGTCCAGACGTCCCAAAAACTACGAAGGCACCGGATAATGAATTGTTCATTTATACGGTGTACCCTGCTTTTTATGCGAAAGAAGAAAATTATGAGAAGCAAATCGGGCAATACCTGAAGAAAAAGTTTCCCGATATCTCCTTTAAACATGTTCATTGGGACAATCCGGGTCGACAGTATAAGGATCTGATCGCGGCCGGCACGATTCCCGACATCATCATCGAGAATTCGAGCGGCAATTATGAAAAGAGTATTATTAAAAACGATCTCCAATACGATATGACCGAATTGATCAAAAAATATAATTTTGACACCAGCAAATTAAATCCAGCAGCTATGGCGAAGATGAAAAACAAGACTCCGGAAGGGAAAATATACGGATTGCCTTACCAATTAAGCGATTTCGTGCTTTTCTACAACAAGGATATCTTTGATAAATTCGGGGTCGATTATCCCAAAGATGGCATGACATACGATGAAGTTTACGAATTGGCCAAAAAGTTGACTCGTGTAGAAGGAGAAAATACATATAAAGGCTATCAACAGCATCCCGGTTTGTATATGACTTATAATCAACTAGGGCTATCGCCGTTCAGTTTGACGGAGGACAAGGCAGTACTAGCAACGGACGGATGGAAGAAGCTTGTTGACAACTTAAGGCGGTTCTATGAAATTCCGGCTAACCAGTTTACTTCGGTTGACCATTTCCCCCAAGGGAAAATGGCGATGAGTGTCCATGTTTCAGAGAAAATCGTTCAATGGTATGAGCAAAATAAAAACCTGAATTTCGATATCGCTGCCATGCCCTCCTTCTCCGATGCTCCTAATACGAAAGCGCAGCCTAATATGTACGCAGCTTTTATTACGAACCAATCCACGAAGAAGGACCAGGCGTTCCAAGTTATCCAATATATGCTTTCTGAAGAGATGCAAGTCAATTTAGCCAAAGAAGGCATTATCGGCTCGCTGCAGACCCCTGCGGTTCAAGAGGCGTTTGGGAAAAACTTGCCGCAAATGCAGGGTAAGCATGTTCAGTCGATATTCTACGGCCAAAATGCGATGCCTCCGGCTGCTCGGGCAGCAGGCTTAACCTATATTGATGTACCGCTGCATAATGTTTTCTCTCCTTTGATTTTTGGTGAATCCAAAGATTCCATGACCGCACTGCGGATGATCCAAGAACAATCGACCAAAGGTATTGAAACAGAAAAAGCCGCCAAATAACTTTTTTCGTCGAAACTCCAGTTTAAGGACTGGAGTTTTTTCTCGAAGCTGGGGAGGAAGAGGAACAAATGAACTTAATGCAACTGCAAAAAAAATTTGCTCATGCAGATCCGCGTTTCGGACCAGTCCCCTTTTGGTGGTGGAGTGCTGAAGAGGTAACGGCGGAACGAATTCGCTGGCAAATGAAAAAGTTTCGAGACGGAGGGCTGCGCAACATCGGTATTATTAATTTGGCCCCTACAGGACCGCAGTACGGTTCCGTGAGCGATCGTCCCGTTTATGCCAGCGAAGATTGGTGGTGTATGTTCGAGGTTGCTTTGCGCGAAGCGGAGCGACTGGGTATGTATCTTTGGTTTTACGACCAAATTGGTTTTTCCGGGTCCAACATGCCGTCTCGTATCGTCACAGAGCATCCGGAAATGACTGGGTATCAATTACGCCGTTTCACGCACGGCGAGGAGATGCCCAAATCCTCGGAAGTCCTTTATGAAACAAACGATTATGTTTATGCTTCGGTACGTCAGGGGTTCAATTGGCTCGACCCTAAGGCAACGGGACAATTGATTGACCGGATTCATGGTGAAATGGAGCGCCGCTTCCCTTATGATCTCGGCAAGACGATTGCGGGAAGCTTCCAGGACGAACTTCCACCGCTTCCTCTGTGGACACCTGAATTGACGGCTCGTTACAAAGAAAGGTTTAAGGAGGAACTAACGCCTCTTCTACCCGCCTTGTACGATCCGCTTCCTGGCTATGAACAAGTGCGTCGCCGAGTATACCGTCTTGCTGCTGAGCTTGCCGAACAATCGTTCTTTATTCCACTCGGCAATTGGCACCGACAGCGCGGAATGCTCATTTGCTGCGATCAAGCCGGACCAGCGCGAAGAGCGGATCCTAACGGGGCGCAGCGGCTTTATTTGGATTATTTTCGGACACATCGATGGTATAACGCATCGGGAAGCGACATGGATGGCGAGATTAAGCCACATTCGTCCATGGCGCATTTACACGGCGGCTCACGCGTGTTCTTAGAAGCATTCCATTCCAGTGGTTGGGGCGGGACATTGGAGGAAACGATGCATTGGTTGATTCCCTGGTTTCAAGCGGGAGCAACCGTATACAGTCCCCATGCCGTTTACTATAGCACCCGTGGCGGTTGGTGGGAGTGGGCTCCGCCCGATACGGGATGGCGTCAGCCTTATTTCGAGCATTATCCAGTCTTTGCCGACACGATTAGCCGTGTTTGTTATTTATTAAGTGAGGGGACGCACGTTTGCGACGTTGCTGTCCATTACCCGTCTTATGCGGTATGCGGATACTTGTCTTTGGCGGATGGGAAAATAAATGAGCACCCGATGGGAGTCTCGAATCGTGAGCATAACAATCAAGTAGCTCATATCCAAAACGTATATAAGAAAATAACAGGCAGTTGGAGCCGCAGAGATCACAAGCAGCCTGGTGCGCTAAGGAAAGCACAGCTAGATTTCGATATTGCAGACGATAGTGCCTTGCAAAAGGCGACGTCAGATAAGGGCAAACTTAAAATAGCGGATGAGCGTTTTTCCGTTTTACTTTTGTGCGGAACAACCGTTATGGATGATGAAGCACGCACACGAACCGAAGCTTGGTTGAAAGAAGGCGGTTTTGTGATTGCCGTAGATGTGCCAGAGGCGGAGCGGGATTTGGCTGGTGCCGTATATGTAGATACAGCGGAAGAGGCTGTAGTACTGGTGGAATCCCGTATTCCGAAAAGGGTGGAGGGACCAGGTGAATCCTTGCACCGCAAAATCGAGGATGCTGACATCTTCTTACTGCTTCCAGAGAACGGAGCTTTGTTAAACATGCATCAACCTGCGTGTCCGGATACCGTTTTACCGGGGTCATCTGTTTACCGGATAAGAACAGATCGTGAGCCCCAGCTTTGGGATCCAGTCAACGGATCTATGGAGCCGATTCCGTATAAACGGGAAGGCGAATGGATTGAAGTACAAGCTCCATTCACATCCTGGCCTGCTTCGTTGATCGTGTGCGCAGAGACGAATACAGCTAATTCGGCTGCAGAATATAATCGTGAAGACTTCACAATTCGTCCCTTTCCTGCTCAAATTGGTCAATTGGAAGCGAGTGGGAAAAGGCTGGAGTTGGCATCTAACGACTGGCGAATCCAAGTGGAGCCCACTTTGGACAACCGGTATGGGGACTTTGATTTGCATGGAGAGCTTAACGGCTTTCTGCCGACCGAACGCCGCATGATGCATGTGCGCTTAGAGAGGGAACAGTCGGAGGGAGAAAAGGCTGGCTGGCAAAAACCTGGTTTGGATGAATCCAATTGGCTGACGAGATTGTGGAGTGAATCCGCTTATTGGCATGTATGCCATGGAGAAGAGTTCGACGAATTACGTTCTGTTCAGAAAGTGTACAGCAACGTGTTTGGAGATCTTGCCATGCGTTCTTGGGCGGGCCGGATGGGTCGTGTTCCTCGTCGATTTCTCAATCTTGGTGAATTGAAAAAAAGAGAATTCGTTTGGGCAAAAACATTTGTGATCGCACCTTCGGGTGGACGCTACTGGATCCGGTCGGAAAGTAACGCCAACATTACTGGACGTATCAATGGCAAGGAGATTGCATGGAGCGGAGGACCCGAGGAACAAACGGCATGGATCGAGTTGCAGGAAGGGAGCAATGAGCTGCTACTCAGGGCTGAAGCTATCGGCAACGGTGTAATAAGAGCTGGTATCGAAGTGAACACGATCGCGCGTCCGCCCCTTCCAAAATGGCTATTTACCCAGCATCCTAATTTACAATCCAGCTTGATGAACCAAGTCGAAAGCAGACGAGATCACCCATTTCAGCGGGTTCGAATCGTGTTTGCCGCTCGTGGGAGAGCCATACTTTATGTGAACGGTGTCAATGTGACTGAACATGGGGATTTCAACCCTTATATCCGGCAAGGTCAGGAAGAAGTTGATGTTACGGATCTTTGGCAATACGGCATGAACGAAGTCAGAGTTGCTTTACCCGAAGGGAAAGGCGAAGTGTTTGTAGACGGAGTCATTGAGCTGCAGAATGGTGAAACCATTACTTTCTTCTCTGGGGAACATTGGTCCGACGAACAAGGGAATGCTCCGGGTATCCATCATTTCTCCGTTCTCCAATTTGCGGAAACGGAGTCGTTATGGATTTCCGCCAGGCCGCATCCACTTCCAATGGTGGGCTGGCTTATGCCTGAATCTGTTCCCGAGCCGAAGCCGCTCTCTTTCTCTGCTGATCCCTCCTGCAATGGAAGACCCGTTTGGCTGCGCTTTCCGCTACCCATAGGAGCGATGAGAATGCGTATCGAAAGCGCAGGGGAGATGCGCGTTTGGATTAACGGCTCAGAAATCGCAGCAAGTGACGGCAATATGGAATTTGAGCCACAGCCAGCCGGAACCTTAGCGGCAGTTAGAATAACTCCTGATGGATCGTCTACGGAAGCTGCCGTTCTTCTTGCACCGATTCGCTTCGAGACGATACCTGTACAAGGCTCGTTGGGCGATTGGCGGACCTCACTTTGTTTGCCCCATCATAGCGGTGCTGTGGAGTACGAAACAGTATTTGAGACTTCTTCTCACGTTGGTACCGAACTTGAATTGGGGCACGTCAGGGGGACTGCGGAAGTGTGGGTAGACGGTATGCCTTTAGGCGTGAGGCTATGGAGACCGTATCGGTTCACGCTGCCCAAATTGCCCGAAGGCATGCATCGGCTTCGGATCCGGGTGACTAACACGCTCGGCACACACTACGAAGTCGGCAAGCCAACAAGTCTGGTGGGAGGAAATCCAGAAGTAACCTATTGGAACCGAGACCGAAATGATGATGAACTTGGTTGGCAGGAATGGTTCCCCACCGGCGGTTTATATGGACCTGTCGTGATCGTTACAGATGAGGTTTAAGTAAATTTTTGAGGTTATTCGAGCATAAATGGGCTAGGACGACAAAGCCGGTACTTCATAAGCGAAGATATACCGGCTTTGTTCTATTTTAAAAAATAGATGGATTAAACAACCTATAATCATGGAACTTTTGCCCTATGATGCTGCACTTATTCTATTATACATTTTAGTCAAAGCATCGAGACATCGGATATGTGAACCAAAGATTCGCAAGTAATTGCAAGCGTTATCAAAAACGAAATCCATTGTAGGAAAGGAGGGATCATTGGATTTTTTGTAGATCATTGTTTAGACAAAAACTCACTATATTGCATCTGGAGGTGTATAAATTTGCGTATTCAAATTCAACGAGTACTATGCTTCGCATTGTTGTTTAATGTTTTGCTAGGAGTTGGAATGCTGGGGCAACCTCCTGCAGCTGCCGCAGATTCAGTTGTCGAACCAACTACTTTGCTGGACAAAGATTTTTCTAGTGCCATAGAGGGACAGTCGGCCTCGCAGCTTGGTTTTGATTATTCCACACTTCCTTCAGGCGCCACAAGCAGCGCAGTAGTTGAGGTTGATCCGGTAGCTAAACAAAAAGCACTGCATCTTACTGTTAACGGTGCGGGTACCAGCCAGTTCTTGATCAATAAAACCTTCAGCGAGACAAAAACCGGTACTGTAACGGCAGAGATAACTTTTATGCAGCCGGGTACTTCCAAAGCCAAGGACCAGATTATTTACCTCACGAATGCTGCAGGGACAAAATCGCTGGTGATTGCGGGTTTGGATTCGTCGAAGGGTGTAGTTTATTGGCCTGATACAGCACCAGTCGATCTCAAAACACCCTATCAATTGAACAAATGGCACACGATAAAAGTTGAACTAAATACACTGACGAAGAGATTTAATATGTGGTTCGACGGTACACTTATCTCTGCCAGAAAAAATACAAACGATGCCATTGATGTGAAAAAGATATCCATCGGCACCCCGTCGGGCAATGGCGAACTTTACGTCCGCAGCATAAAAGTTACGCATACTCCCCCGAATTATAAGCCAGCAAAGCCTGAAATCGCTTACTGGGTAGGGCGTGATAAATCGATTGCAATGTGGGTGGTACCGAATGCATGGGCTTCAAAATACAGTATAAAAATAAAAGAGAAAGCGGAAGATCCTTGGTACACAGCAACCACATATACATCAGTTCCTACGTCAATTCCGCCTTATGCATCTCCTTCGGCCAGCAGAATTTGGGATCCTGTAACCAATACGGCTGTTGCTTTAACGAATGGAAAGACATACATAGTAGGTGTAGCCGTAATTACCAGGGATGAAACAGCAAAAATAGATTATGAGGGTGAAATTGCGGAATTTACAGCCACCCCCTATGCTGTCACACCGATCGAAACTCCTGAAACCAACGTGATCGGAACCGTTACGGCATATAACAACTACAATGCGAACAGATGGTCAATCAATTCCGGTCTCCAAGTTGGTGATGAACCATTTGCAGACAGAACGTCTGCACTCAAGATTACAGCTTTTCCTGATAAGTATAGCCGTATGGACTGGATCAAAACGCATGCAGATACAATGAGATATACCGGAAGCACTACGGGCATGCAGATTGCTACCTTCCCGGTCCGGGATAAGGCAACGATTTATGTAGCAATGGATCAAAGGGAAATTCCTCCTGCATGGCTATCGTCTTCCTCTGGATGGGCAGATACGGGTGATACCGTACAGTTGGCCGACACTGCACTTACTTATTCATTTAAAATTTACAAAAAGCTATTTGCCTCTGGAGAGACGGTTACAATGGGCCTCAATAACGTAACCGATTATAATGCAGGCAAAAACGCCGGTTACTTCGTCATGGCTGAGCGGGTTCCGACTGGTTTGAAAGCGGATTCATTTGTGCCTTGGACGAATAAATCCAATTACACATTGAAGGGTTCCTTAGATGAAACTAGTGTAATCTTGGCCGTCTATAACAATCAAACTCTTGTCTATGACAGCAGACTAGAGCAAAATCAATTTTCTGTGGATGTCGAGTTGGTTCCTGGCATAAATAACATTGAGTTAATAGCAAGAAGAAATGGCAGCACTTACTCGGATAAAATCTCTGGAGTTGTTCATTTCGATCCGGTTGCACCCGTTCTTCATATGACTGTACCACCAACTTCCGTGAAAGACTTTCATTACAACGTGCAAGGAACTGTAGATGAGGAATCAAAAGTAACGATCAAGAACAATGGCGTATCGGTTGCAGAATCCGTATACACATCGAGTAACGTTCCTTTCTCTTATCCGGTGCAGTTGTCAGAAGGAATGAATCAAATTGAGATTTCCGCAATTGACGCTGCGGGTAACGAAAGTTCGAAAAGCTTTTCGATCGATTACACGTTCTGGGCAGGAAAGCCGAATTTTTATGATTTAAATGAAACAGAGATGAATTCGCTAGTTTCATCAGGTGATCTGATTGCGCAGAAGCAAATAACCAACACTACATCGAATGCAAAGCAAATTACGCTGTTGGTTGTGTTATTTGATGCGAACATGAAAATGGTGGATTTTTCGACGCTTATTGAAGAATTTGCCCAAGGAGAAACAAAAACGTTGAGCACCGGATTTATGCTGCCTGCACAGGTGAATGGCTATCATGTAAAAGCGTTTATTTGGGACAGTTTGGACGGGATGAAGCCGCTATCCGAGGAATCGATTATTGAGTAGCATACGCTTACGATGTAAGTTTTCTTACGAAAACTCAGCATATGGCGCTCTGCGGTGAAGAAAGTTTTGCTAAAGCAAAACTCTAAGGAGGATAATACATGAAGAAAGCCCTAAGCATAGGGATGTGTCTATTGCTTGGATTAAGCGTATTCCCGTTCACCATGAATGCAGAAGCTTCAACGACGACTACTACGGCACAGACAACATCTGTACTCACGAATCCGACAGGATTGACAGCGATTTCAGGCGATAATCTAGTGACTTTATCCTGGCATTCCGTATCGGGTGCCGTATCGTACAAGGTGAAACGAAGCGCGATCAACGGTGGTCCGTATGAAACGATCACAAGCAACATCTCGACACCATCTTTTACGGATACCACTGCTTCAAACGGCATGATTTACTACTACGTGGTATCTGCAGTTAGCTCAACAATGGAGAGCATGATCTCGAATCAGGCTAAAGCTGCACCGTATACTCCAATTTCGGGGGCTCCTGTGATTCCTGATGATTTCTCGGCCACAGCAAACGACGGCAGCGTAGAATTATCTTGGACGGCAGTTCCTGGAGCAGCTTCTTATTCTTTGAAAAGAGGCGGTACGAGCGGTGGCCCGTATACGGTCATTGACAGTAGTCTAACTTCAACGACTTACAAGGATACTACGGTTACAAACGGAAAGCAGTACTACTATGTCGTTTCCGCTATAAATTCTAGCGGTGAAAGCCAACATACAGATGAGCTTATTGTTTCACCTGCTAGGGTTGTTACTGTAGCACAGGATGGAAGCGGCGATTTCACAAACGTGACTAATGCTCTCGCAACCATTCCCGCTAACAATAATGTCCGTACGGTCATTTATTTGAAAAAGGGTACATATCGAGAAAGATCTCTCGTAACCGCTCCTTATGTGAGCCTTATGGGCGCTGGTCGGGATGATACGAAAATTGTTTATGACCTTTCAAACGCAGATATGCCTAACCAAGCTGTAAATGGCGCAACCGTAGCTGTAAGTGGAGATTATTTTACTGCAGCTAATTTAACGATTGAAAATGATTCCAAACCGAGCGATGGTCAGGCTCTGGCCCTATCCGTTAACGCGGACCAAGCTGTGTTTGAGAATGTGAAGCTTGTCGGTTATCAGGATACGCTGTACGCGGGTATTCGAGCGACTAGCCCGAGAATCGGCAGACAGTATTATCGCAACAGTGTGATTATGGGCCGTACAGACTTTATTTATGGTCCGGCCAGCGCGGCCGTATTTGATCATGTCGATGCAGTCAGTATTAATGCAGCGGACTCGGGTGGTTATGTTACGGCAGCTGCAACAAAAAATGAAACCGACCCTGGCCTTGTGTTCATCAATTCAAGGCTATTGAAAGACAATTCCACAAAGGGCCTTCATTATTTAGGTCGCCCATGGCAGGATAAACCTTCTACGCGTTACATAAATACCTGGATGGATAGTCATATACAGCCTGAAGGATGGACGACCATGCAAGTTCCGCCTTTCTTCTATGGAGAATATAACAGCACGGGTCCGGGAGCAAGTCCAGATACTCGGATCATGAGTACTCAAATGTCAGCCGAGGAGGCAAGCGCATTAACGATTCCTCGCATGTTTGATGGATGGGATCCGAGTAAAGCTGTCATTATTCCTATGATGTTTCCAAAACTTACTCCTGCTGTTTCACCGGCGTTGCCAGATGGGCAAAATGGCGCTTATACAAAACCAGTGGTCGTTTATATGGAAGAGAACGGGGCGCTTCCTGAGGATAATCGGGTTCAGTATCGAATAAATGGCGGAAATTGGGCTCCCTATACGGCTGAATTCGAGGTCGGCCAAACAGGTACGAACGTGATCGACTATCGTTTTGTCAACAAAGCAGGCAACGCGAGCGTAGTAAAAACATTAACAATCAAGATCGATCCAACTGCAACAACAAGAGTTCCGGCTTTCCCAGGGGCTGAAGGAGCCGCCATGTATGCAAAAGGTGGCCGTGGGGGCCAGGTTTATGAAGTAACGACCCTCCAGGATTATGACACAACGAAAGGCGAAGCCGCTATTCCGGGTTCTTTGCGAGATGCTGTGAGTACGGGAAATCGGACAGTTGTGTTTAGAATGTCCGGTACGATTAACCTGAAGAGGGAGCTGGATATTACTTCCGGCAACTTGACGATAGCAGGGCAAACTGCACCTGGTGACGGTATAGCTGTTAGCGGGTATATGGTTAAGTTCGGAAATAACGACGTAGGAACAGATTTAATCATTCGATATATTCGTTTTAGAAATGGCATTAACGTGTTAAGCGATACGGCTGACATTACTGGCAACAATATTATTGTTGATCACTGTTCCTTTAGCTGGAGCTCGGACGAGACGTTCACCGTGAAAAATCGTAAAAACTTTACCGTCCAGTGGAGCATCATTAGCGACAGCTTGAATCAGTCCATTCACGGTAAAGGAGCGCATGGTTACGGGGGGATATGGGGTGGAACGAATGCGAGCTATCACCATAATCTGATCGCAAATCATAACAATAGAAACCCGCGTTTTGACCGACAAACAGATCCGGATAATTATCCGACCAAAATCGACTATCGCAATAACGTTGTTTATAACTGGGGTACAAACTCAGCGTACGGTGGCGAGCAGGCAACGGGCATCAACATGATCAACAACTACTATAAGCCGGGTCCAAGTACCTTTGATCATGTAAAAAACCGGATTGTCTCGCCATCCAGCGCAATTTTCAGCGGCACATGGTATATCGACGGCAATTATATGGAAGGATCACCTGATGTTTCGGCAGATAACTGGGTTACAAACAGCAATGGATCATGGAAAGCAATCATCCCTGAAGGACCACTAGTTCGCAAGTATAAGCCGATGGTTATTCCAGACGCATCGGATCCTATCGGTGGTTCCGTTACTACGGACACGGCGCAAGTCGCCTATGAGAAAGTGCTGCAAAGTGCGGGCGCCTCTTTGCCTAAGCGGGATTCTCTGGATGCTAGGATTATGAATGATGTTAGGAAGGGTTCAGGGAGAATTATCAATTCAATCCAGAGCGACGGAGGATTGCCCGAATTAAATTCGGTACCTGCACCTCAGGACAACGATCACGATGGAATCGCAGATACTTGGGAATCTGAAAATGGTCTTAATCCGAGTTTAAATACGGACGGAGTTTCGATCGCTAGCAATGGATACACGAACTTGGAAAACTATATCAATTCTCTGGTAGTTTCGGTCTCCGAAAATCCGACAATCACGACATCAAGTCCTAAGCACCAAACATCGTTTCAAGTTGGTAGTCCCATCACGATTGCTGCTGATGCAGTAGATAGTGAGGGAATTGCTAAGGTTAAGTATTATTCGGGTGATCAAGAGCTTGGTGAGGATAATACGGCACCGTATTCCTTCACTTGGGAACATGCGCCGGAGGGCGAGCATTACATTTACACGAAGGCGATTGACAACGCAGGATATATGACTTTGTCCGCCGTAAGCATTATTTATGTGAACGGGCCTAATAACGTAGCCCCTTGGACATCACAAGATATTGGACAAATACCAATTTCTGGCATCGCCAGCTTGGAAGGAACAACATACACGGTGAAAGGATCCGGAGAGTTGAGAAGCAGCTCGGATTCGTTCCACTATGTGTACCAGCCAGTTCAAGGAAACTTTGAGATGCTCGCGTATGTAAACTTTGATTCCGAAATTGATGATATCGCAAAGGCCGGATTGATGATTCGCAGCAGCCTTGCAGCCGATTCTCCCGCTACGGCTATCGTATTAACACCGGAAACGAACGAATCCATCGATACGAGCGGAAGAAAAGCACTCTTTATGAACCGGAGCAAAGCAGGGGGAAGCTATAGCACAAATAGTGTAACATCAAGTACGCTTAAAGCACCTTTCTGGTTAAAAATCGTAAGAAATGAAAATGTTATTTCCGGTTATGTGTCTACGGACAAAAATAGCTGGGCGCTGGTTGACTCTGCAAATGTGAATTTGCCAGAACAGGTCTATGTCGGGATGGCTGTTGACGCAGCTAAAGCGACAAGCAACTCTGATTATTTAACGGCCGCCACATTTTCTGATGTGAGTTTTAATCGATCTGCAGGATTTACCATTAGCAATGCAGTCAGCGAAACAGTTAATATTCCAATTTACACGATAAAAGGGAATATGATTGATAGTGCTAAATTGACGGTTGCAAATAATGGAACAACGGTAGTCGACGCCGTATATACAGAAGCTGGATCGGACTTTGAACATCAAATTCAGCTCGTTGATGGAGTAAACACGATCACAATTTCTGCGAAGAGCGATCTGCTCGGCGACGTGGTTAATACCAAAACCATCACGGTAACGTACAACAAATCTGCCGTTGTGATTACAAGTGAAATACCTGCGACCGTAAACACTGCTAACTTTAACTTATCGGCTAGTGTTAGCAGAAATTCGAGTGTGACGGTTAAAATAAACGGAAATACGGTGCTAGATAAAGCTATCCAGTTGGCAAACGAACCGTTTAACGTTCCGTTAAGTTTGCAGGAAGGTCCGAACGAGATCGTCATTTATGCTGTTGACGAGTACGGCATCGATTCAACGAATACGTACTCAATAACCTATGTTCAAGATTGGGGCAGCGGACTGTTTACTTTTTCGGGGATGATCTTAAGCGATTTGACTGGAAACGAACTTTCAGGCTTAAGCGGTTCACAGGATACAATGGTGACTGCGACCGTTCATAACAATTCCGAAGTCGCTCAAAGTGGTGTATTTGTCATTGCTCTTTATGACCAACAGGACCGGAAGGTCAAATATTCCTTCATAACTCAAACGGTTCCTGGCCAAGGGGATAAACAGATCAAGGCGGTTGTGAATGTGCCGAAGGATGTCACCGGATACAAAGTGAAGGCGTTTGCACTTAAAAAAATGTCCGATCATACACCGATTTCCAACACGGTCATTAGTCCTTAAGCAGAGAGACTTTGAGCTGCGCTCAAAGATCCCTATATTAGGAGGAGGAATACGATTGAAAAGATGGTCAATAATCATACTATCGCTCCTATTGTGCTTCGGTATGATGGCTCCGCTCGCGATGGCTGCAACCTTGACGGTAAGCGCATCGTTTGATAACGTCACCCGAATCGCAACGATTTCAGGCCATTTAGGTTCAGAGGAAGGGCAAATCGTCAGCATACAAGTAAGAAGCCCTTTGAATCAGTTGGATTATTTGAATCAAAGTAGGAGTGGTCCAAGCGGAGCTTTTCAGTTTACTTATAAGATCAGCCAAGAAGTTCAGGGAACGTATCTCGTAACCGTCGGTGGCCAAAACGCTGAGGCGATTGCCACTGCCACATTTAATGTTGAACCTGTCATCGTGGAGCTTGAAGCAAAAACGTCACCAGAACTTCCTGACGGACAAAATGATTGGTACTTGCACCCGGTTGACGTTACCATCGAGGCTGTAAATGGCATTCCCGAAGACAATAAGATCGAATACCGCATAAATCAGGGGGATTGGACAACATACAGTTCAGCGATTAACGTTAATACGGATGGTACTCATACGGTTGAATACCGAAGTGTTGATGAAGAAGGAATTCCTGGCAAAGTCAAGTCAACGACCATTAAATTAGACACACAGTCACCGGTTACCACCGCTACCGCAAGTCCAATTGATGGAAAGAACGGCTGGTATATCTCGAGTCCGACGGTTACGCTTGCAGCAACGGATAACATCTCGGTCACCCAAACGGTATATCGTATCGACGGAGCTGAGTGGTCTACCTATTCTCAGCCAGTTACATGGTCCGTTTACGGCGTCCATTCGCTTGAATACAAGAGTATCGATCAAGCTGGAAATGAAGAAGCAGTAAAATCGATATCGCTGAAGGTTGATAAAGCAGCCCCAACGCTTAGTATCGCATTGGATAAGACCGCTTTGTGGCCTGCGAATAAAAAGATGGTAACAGTTACCGCCAATGTTTACGCACTAGATGATATGTCCCAAATCGACACCATTATTCTGACTTCTATTACAAGCAACGAGAAGGTAGAACCAGACGATATTCAAGATGCACACTATGGCACGTTTGATACATCCTTTAAACTTCGCGCAGAAAGAACAGGTAAAGGAACGGAGCGGGTATATACTATCATGTATATAGCTACAGACCTAGCGGGGAATAAAGCTATTGCAACGGCAACGATTAAGGTACCTCATGACCAAGGCCATAACAATAACGAAGAAAGAACCGATTAACGGGGAGGACAAGAACATATATCTAGATCCGCGCCTAGCGCGGTTTTTTTTTTGTATTGTTAAGGTATCAATAATTTGGGAATACTGTTTCGAAAGTGCAGATAAGGGTGAGACCTTGGATAATTTTACAAACACTAATAAAAATCGACGTTACAAAGCTCATGTAAATATCTTCGGGACAACACAACTACATTTAAAAAGTCCTTACATTGTTGCTTTTTGGTCTGTGGTTTTCCCAGGATTCGGGCACCTGCTTTTATCCAAATATATTCGAGGAATGCTCTTGTTTCTATGGGAACTATTTATTAATCAAATAACACATCTAAATTCAGCTATGGTTTATTCGTTTATGGGGGATATTGAATCAGCAAAAGCAGTTCTAGATGTAAAGATGATGCATTTATATATTCCTGTTTATATTTTTGCTATCTGGGACAGTTATCGCTCAACGGTGGATTTAAATAAAATTTATCTTCTTGCTGAACGAGAAAACGCTCCATTTAATACATTTAGTATTGGTGCACTAGAAATCAATTATCTTGACAAAAAGAACCCTTTACTCGCTTTTTTATGCTCACTGACAATACCCAGTGTGGGACAATTATATATCAACAGATTCGTCCTCGGTTTCTTCAATCTCGTGATGACCGTAATCATTGTTTATTATTCACATTTTCTTGAAGCGTTTCATTATTTGCTCTTAGGGAATATTTCGAAATCCACAAGTGTATTAAATGCACAATGGCTTTTATATTTACCATCTTTTTATTTTTTTACAATTTATGATTCTTATACAAACGCAGTAGAAAACAACAAATTATTCGAACAAGAACAAAAGAATTACTTGAAGAAAAATTATCAACCATCAGGTTTTATGATAATGAAAGGAAATAAGGTGAAATAAGTGCAAATTTATTCCACATTTGAACATTCCAGTTACATTGAATTAGCTATAACAAAATTAGAGGAAAAAGGTATTAAAGATATATTTGCCGTTCCGTTAGATAATCGCTCGGTAGAACGTAAATTATTTGATACCATCCATCAGTCCGACGGAGTTTCTTTTGTTGGAAAAGGTATGGGACTTGCGGTCATATTTTCAGTAATAGGTGCCAGTAGAGGGTTTGTTCTTGAGTGGGGGCCAATCTATTGGGGATTGATTGGAGCGGTCACAGGGTTTGTCCTTGGTGTTTTAATTGATTTATACATATACAAATTTTATAAAAGGAAGAAAAGAGTGTTAAAAGGGAAAAACTCAGAAGTAATCCTGATTATCAACTGCGATGAGAGTCAGGGAGAATTAGTTGAAGGAGTTCTTTGGGAGCACTTAGCTTTAGGATTAGCAAAAATAAAATAACCCAATGAAATTAATTTCATTTGTGTAAAAAGCCTTAGTCATTTGGGTTACCTGTTTGCATACAATAGCCTAGCTGTCATAGCGGGGCTTTTCTTTTTATTGGGGTATGTTAAAGTCTTACATAACAAAAAAACCGGAAAAATTTACAAAACCTTTACCTACAGCAAAATCGCCACGAATATAAATTCCATATAATGTAGTTGGACAAGATCAACTATTATGGAGGCGAAACTGTACATGAGAAAAACAAAGCTATGGATGGCAAGCGCACTCGCCATGTTTGTGACCGTTTCCTCGGTTTACACAGTAGGTGCAGCCGAACCGGGTACTCCGTCTGTACCTGCAAATGGAACAACGAATCCAGCAGCAACCAGCAGTACGAAAAAAATTACTCTCTTTCACACCAATGACACGCATTCCCGAATTGAAGCTACGGCAGAAGGAATAGGTTTTGCAAAAATGAGCGCGTTGATTAAGAATTACAAGGAATCGACTCCAAATTCTCTCATTCTTGATGCGGGAGATACGTTCCACGGTCAGCCGATCGCCAATCTGGTGCGCGGGGAAAGCATTGTGGATATTATGAACGCGGTAGGCTATAACGCTATGGCGGCTGGGAATCATGATTTCAACTACGGTTATCAGCGTCTAATCGAGCTATCCAAGCGGGCCAAATTCCCCGTTCTAAGCGCTAATACGAAAAAAGCAGACGGAATACGAATTCTGGAGCCTTATGTCATCAAAGAAGTAGATGGCGTTAAACTTGGTATATTCGGTTTGACTACACCGGAAACTGCCTATAAAACACATCCGAACAATGTGGAGGGGCTTACTTTCACAGATCCGGCTGAAGAAGCCAAGAAAATTGTCTCCGAGCTCAAAGGTAAAGTTGATGCCATCATTGCCTTAACCCATCTCGGCATCGATGAGTCCAGCATTGAAACAAGTAAAAAGGTAGCGGCAGCTGCTCCAGAAATTGATGTCATCATCGACGGACACAGCCATACGACGCTTAACACAGGTCTGCTGGTTGGGAATGTGCTAATTGCGCAAACGGGAGAGTATCTCAAAAACCTGGGCCGCGTAGATTTGACCTTTGAGAACGGTAAGCTGACAGGTAAAACCTCAAGCCTGATTACCAAGAAAACGGCCGATGAAGATAAAAGCACGGGAGACCATGCCGTACTCGACATTATTGCCAATGTGAAAAAAGAACAAGATAAGGTGCTGCAGGAAATTGTCGGTTCTTCGAAGGTTGATTTAGTCGGAGAACGGGAAGTCGTGCGCAAAGGTGAGTCCAATTTGGGCAATTTAATTGCGGACGCCATGCTCAGCGAAACAGGCGCCGATGTATCCATTACGAACGGAGGCGGTATCCGCGCTTCGATCAAAGCGGGTTCAATTACTAAGGGGCAGATAGTAACCGTATTGCCATTCGGTAACTATATCCAAACGAAGAAAGTGAAGGGCTCCGACATTAAAGCGGCGTTAGAACTAGGTCTCTCTGCTTATCCGGAGTCATTGGGAGGCTTCCCACATGTTGGCGGTATGACCGTTTCGTTTGATCCATCCCAGCCAAAAGGAAGCCGTGTGACGTCTATTCACGTAAAAGGGTATCCGATTGATCTAGGGGCATCCTATTTGCTTGCAACGAATGACTTTATGGCCGCAGGCGGAGACCAATACGCCATGTTCAAGGCTTATCCTCTTGACAATGATTTCGCATCCTTGGAAGAAGCATTAATCACATATATGCGTAAAAGCGGAGCGGTAGAGGCTAAAGTCGAAGGTCGCATCAACGCTAAGGAGACACAGACTACTCCTACTCCTACTCCTACTCCTACTCCTTCACAGGAACCGGATCCTGGAGCAGCTAGCAATATCTATGTTGTTAAACCCGGTGATTCACTATGGAAAATCAGCAGGTCTTATCAAACAACATGGCAACTCCTTCAGCAGTTGAACAAATTTAAAAACCCTAATCTCATTTACCCAGGACAAGAGATTAAGGTACCTTAGAGCAGGGTAGTTCAAGATTCACTCATCATAAGAAAGCATCATCTCATAAAGTCACCTTCGGGTGGCTTTTTTATTTTGTGCAGTTGATTACCGAAGCGTTCAAGCAGAACTGATGTAATCCTTTTTTCTATCCGTTTTATCTATTCATCGAATCTTGGTTGGACATAAAGGAATACTATGGTTATATTTTATTTATTCCGACTGTACGGTATAAAAAAACATTATTGAAACGAGGAGGAGAAAAATGCCCAAAATAGGAATGGAGCTAAAGCGTCGAGCAGACGTAATTAACGCCACAATAATTTGTATCAGCAGTCACGGGATTGATGGCATGACGCTGGATAAGGTCGCTGAGTATGCGGACTGCTCAAAGGGCGTTGTCACTTATTATTTTAAGAATAAAGATAACTTGATCATAGAAGCTTTCGAGTCGTTCTTAGCCTATTATGGTTTAAAGATCCAATCAGAAATCCAGAAAACAATGACAGCAGAGGAAATGATTGAAGTCACGCTGAAGCACATCCTCCCGCTATATAGCGATGATAGGCAAAAGACGGTCAATGTTTCGGAACTTGATGGGATAGAGAGAATGTTTATCCCGCATGAAGATCAAGCAAAGCTTTTTCTTCAGTTCTTCTCCAAAGCTGTATTGGATCGTAAATTACAAGAGGTAGTTTCCAAGAACTATTTGGATGATCTTCACGGCATTGCTAGGATCTTTGATTACGGTAACATGTCGGGGCAAATGAGGGTGGACGATTCCAAAAGTGCCGCTTACGGCCTTTTGGCGATGGTGGTTGGACTAAGCTTCTTTAGAGTAGCCGTCGTTGAAAGCAACGAAATATTGATAACTGATATTCAGTCGGCTTTAGATCTAATGGCAACTGTACAATTTGAAGCAGGATGTGATCGTATAATTTTAAATCGATCTGCATTAAGTGAGGACTTTTTCGATTTAAAAACACGGCTTGCAGGAGAAATATTACAAAAATTTATAAATTATCGAGTGAAAGTTGCAATAGTTGGTGATTTTTCTGTCTTTTCAAGTCAAAGCTTGAAGGATTTCATCTATGAGTGTAACAAAGGGAAGGATATCTTTTTCTTGTCAAACGAAGAACAAGCTATTGATAAATTGAGTAGCGGTTAACACATGATAGACTAGGAGGAAGATGGAGTGTCAAATGTCTTACAGAGTCTTGCTGATTATCCGATGGTAAAAGTTCCAGGTGGAGAAATAGATTTAAGGGACGATCGAACATCATCAAAATGGAAGGTTGACATACAACCGTTTTTTCTTGCCCGGTACCCTGTTACTAAGGAACTTTATTTTGCCATTTCACAAAAATCGTCTATTTCTTATGACGGAGATCAAAATCCGGTTGTGAATATATCTTGGAATGATGCCATTTCTTTTTGTAATCTACTTTCTCAGAAAGTTGGTTTGACGGAGTGTTATTCGATGAGTAACGATGGTGAAAATATCATCTGTGATTGGGAATCAGACGGGTATCGCCTCCCATCCGAAGCAGAATGGCAGTACGCGTGTAAAGCAGGAACTACAGGATATAGATACGGAGAGCTTGATAAAATAGCTTGGTATAATGAAAATTCAGCTGGCACGATCCATGAAGTAGGAAGAAAGGAACCGAATGCATGGGGTCTGTATGATATGTTAGGGAATGTTTGGGAATGGTGCTGGGATTTATACGATCAGAACGTATACGGCTCCTACCGAATTTTTCGCGGTGGCAGCTGGGCTGAAGAGGCAAGAGGTTGTGGGGCTTCGTGTCGTCGTCGCAGTCACCCGTCATTTAGCATTGATGACCTTGGATTTCGACTTGCGAAGTCTGTATAAGTGGTGACAAGTGCTAGTCTCGTTTATCGACAAGAATATCCTAAAAACAAGGAGGTGATGTTTCATGACAACGAATAACATAACCAATAGATTAATCACTGAGAAATCGCCATACTTACTTCAACATGCTCACAATCCAGTGGAATGGTTTCCTTGGGGTGAAGAAGCATTTGAAACGGCAAAGCGAGAAAATAAGCCTGTTTTTCTTAGTATCGGTTATTCAACTTGTCATTGGTGCCACGTCATGGCTCACGAATCATTCGAAGACCAAACCGTTGCAGACATGCTGAATAAAGATTTCATTTCGATTAAAGTGGACCGTGAAGAGCGTCCAGACGTTGATCATATTTACATGGCTGTTTGTCAAGCGATGACAGGGCAAGGGGGTTGGCCGCTTACGGTGTTTCTGACACCGGAGAAGAAGCCTTTCTTCGCTGGAACCTATTTCCCTCGTAGTCGAAAATACAATCGTGCAGGGATGGTTGAGATTATTGCACAGATTGCTGGTAAGTGGAAAGAAGACGCTGATCGTATTCGTGAGGTTGGCGAACAGGTCATTCAAGAGACGACGAGCCGCTTACTAGAGCATCGCACGGGTGGCCAGGTGTCGGAGGAAACGCTACATGAAGCATTCCGGTTATATGATCAGATGTTTGATCCAGAACATGGCGGATTTGGCAGCTCTCCGAAGTTTCCGACATCACACAATCTATCTTTCCTGCTGAGATACTATCAAAAAACGGGCAATGAACGTGCGCTTGAGATTGTGGAAAAAACGCTTGATGCTATGTATCGTGGCGGCATGTATGACCACATTGGATTCGGATTCTCTCGTTATTCCGTAGATGAAAAATGGTTGGTGCCGCATTTCGAGAAGATGCTTTACGACAATGCGCTGTTAATTTTGACGTACATAGAAGCTTTTCAGGTGACCGGTAAAGCCAAGTATGCAGAAGTTGCTGAGCAGATCATTACATATGTTCTTCGAGATATGACGGACGAGGGCGGAGCCTTCTATTCAGCGGAGGATGCCGACTCGGAAGGGGAGGAAGGCAAGTTCTACGTCTGGACGCCGGATGAAGTCGAGGACATATTAGGGATTGAAGAAGGCGATCTATATTCAGAGCTGTACAACATTACGGAGTCGGGCAATTTTGAGGGGCACAATATCCCGAATTTAATTGGAACGACGATGGAATCTTTTGCGAAGCGTAAGCAAATCCCACTGGATGAGCTGAAGCAGCGGATTGAGGCTGCCCGCGTCAAGCTGTTTGCGCATCGCGAGCAGCGCATCCATCCGGGCAAGGATGATAAGATTCTGACCGCGTGGAACGGTCTGATGATTGCTGCGCTGTCCAAGGCGGCACGTGCCTTGGATAAGCCCGAATACGCGGAGGCAGCCGCGAAGGCCGCGGAATTCCTCCTGCGCGAGCTGCGCCGGGAGGACGGGCGATTGCTCGCCCGCTACCGCGATGGCGAAGCAGCTTTCCTCGGCTACGTGGACGACTACGCGTTCCTCGTCTGGGGCCTCATCGAGCTGTACGAAACCACGTTCGAGCTGCGCTATCTCCGTGAAGCTGTCCAGCTGAACGCAGAGATGCTTCGTCTCTTCAGAGACGAAGAGAAGGGCGGGCTCTTCTTCTACGGCAGCGATGCCGAGCAGCTGCTGACCCGCCCCAAAGAGATCTACGACGGCGCGATGCCGTCGGGGAACGGTGCAGCCGCGCTGAACCTGCTGCGGCTGTCCAGGCTGACCTACGACGCGAAGCTGTCGCAGGAAGCAGATGTGCAGCTCCAGGCTTTCGCCGGAGCTGTGGCGTCCTACCCGCCGGGCCACGCGCTCACGCTGGCCGCGCTCGACTTCGCTTATGGCGAAGCCAGCGAAATCGTCATCGCCGGCGACCCGGCGAAGCCGGAGACGCAGCACATGCTGCGCACGGTCCAGCGGCAGTATCTGCCGAATGCGCTGCTGATTCTTCATCCGCCGGGAGCGGCGGGCGAAGAAGTCCGCAAGCTCATTCCGCTGGTGCAAGACAAGCTGCCGCTTGGAGGGCAGGCAACGGCCTACGTGTGCCAGAACTTTGCCTGCCAAGCGCCAACACAGGATCTAGAGGAGCTCAAAAATCTCTCCTCTAATCACTGATAATAATTATCATTATTGGTTACAATGAGAATAAGGGCAAGGAAAAAGAGAAGAGGCCCCCGACAGGGCCTCTTTTTACGCTCTGGATTTTCGCTCTAACTAAATCTTAGACTCAAACGTTTTACAATCCGTTTCCTCGGAATTACGCGCTTGATTACTGCCGCGGTGACTCACGACATAAATCGAGCTTGCATTGCATTTGTTTTCGGTTGCCCAATATTTGCAAGAATTCACTTCACAAAGCACATCTTTAGCCATGCCTCTTCACCTCCTCTATATAATATAGGGATCTTTGTTCGGAGAACAAAGTCTCTCCTTTTTGGGATCTTTGTTCGGAGAACAAAGTCTCACTTATTTAGGGTGGGCGAAAGAGGCCTGTTTTTATACATAGCTGGAAGGGTTTATTATTCACCTTAGCAGTGACTGCCCTCATATACATGAAGTAGCTACAAACTTCAAGGGGTTGAACTTATGGCTGAGGATGAGCTGCAGACCTGTGTCAGGTGTAAATATGTCGCAGATAAAGAAGATAACTACTGTATTCGTTGTGGAGCGCCGCTTAAGAATAAGTGTACCAAAGAGAAAACCTTACTGCACAAAGGGTGCTATAAAGTTAACAAGCCAGATGCCAAGTACTGTTCGGGCTGCGGTACGGAAACCATTTTTAGCGAATGGGGTCTTATCTGATCTGCATAAAAAAGTAGACCCCAGCAGTTTCGAACTGTTGTGGTCTACTTTTTTATGGTTTATTTCTGCTGGTCTTCCTCTTTATTATTTATTCTGCAAAATCAATTTCCATAAGTCCGCTTGATCATAACCAAGCCGCCATGCCGCGACACCAGCGATGTCGTACTTTTTCGCCATGTCCAGTCGAGCTTTGACCGTAGCCTCATCTTCCAACCAGAACACATAAGTGAAGCCGCCCTCTTGGTAATCGATCCGATATTGTTCGAAGGTTTTGTCCCACGTTTGTTTGGTTGATTTGGAAGCCAATAAAGCAGGGATGTCTTTCATCAGCAAGGTTCGATTACCCTGCAAGGCGCCGGCTGCATCCAGCTTCCATTCACGCACATAGTAGGGGATACCTAGAATGATTTTGTCCCGCGGAATGCCATAGGAAAGGAATTCTTGAATACCGCCATCTGTCCAAGGAAGTCCGGCTACGGACCCCGCAGACGTACTGCCACGCCAGAACTGATCGTAGGCCATGATAACGACGTAATCAACCAGACTCCCCAGCTTCTCATGATCGAATGCAGAAAGATGGTTCCATTTGACACTCCCACGCGGCAGATCAATGGATACAACTAGGTTGTTCAAGTGAGCGTAGGAGGTTAATTTGGCAATGAAGGCTGTAAAAGCATTACGATCCGAACCAGCCAGGCTTTCGAAATCAACATTGATTCCCGGAACTCCAAGCTGCACAGAGCGGTCTACCAAGGCCTTAACGAATTTGTCTTGGGCAGCGCTATCCGCAAGGAATTGAGTCGTCAAGGTAGCGTTAAATTGGTTGCTGACTAACGGATACACGGTGTATCCATTCTTTTGTAGCCATTTGACGGTTTCCGCATTGGATTGATCCTTCAAATTACCTGCTGCATCCGCAAGCTCGAAATAGCTTGGAGAATCAACGTCAAGTCCGACCGTATTATTCACATGCGCTTTAATCGCATCACCACCGGCCATACCATTCCAGCCCCATACCTGCAGCTTTTTGAAGTTATCCCAAAGGAAGCGATGATCGAGCGTTTGAACAGAAGAATTGCTATACTGCACACTGTAACTTAATGCTTCGGGAATCGTCTTAAACTCGCCAATGAGAGCTTTATTCTGAAATACTTGATAAGAGGCGTAGTTGTTCCAAATTTTGCGGCCATCCATGAAGATGGAGCTATGTCCCCATAGGCGTGCGTAGTCTGCCGCTTCATTCAAGGAAGCAAAGTCCTGCAAAAACGTGTCATTCTGAAATACTTTATAAACTTTAAGATTGCTGTACACGGTTTTTTTCGTATGTTTATTGACTACGGTTGAATTTCCCCATTTGAGAGCTTCATTAATGGCGTCCTCTAAAGATGCAAACTCCCAATTGTCTGCTGAAAAAGTACCTTGATACACTTTGTATGTAAGCTCACCAGTGCGAAGCACTTTCTTATCCTCGCTAGAAATATTGTCCCAAATCCACTTATTACTGTTTAAATCAATAATATGGGCGCCGCCCCATTTCTTCGCTTCGGCAACGGCTTCGTTAAGGGTTAGAAACTTCCATGAATCCAGCGTGATCTCATTTTGGTAGACTTGGAAATTAGGGTAGTTGTTCCACACCCAACCTGTGGATTGCAGGTCCCGAACACTTGCGTGGGACCATTTCTTTGCTTCAGCGATGGCCGCGTCGAGTGAGGCAAATTGCCACTCAGGCAGCGATACATCCAACTGAAAAACTTGATAGCGCGGGAAATTGTTCCACAGCCATTTGCGCGTGCTTATTTCTTCAACATGACTATTCGTAAAGCCTTTCGCAAATGCTTCTGCTTGCCCATAAGCCGCAAATTCCATAAGTACATGATTGTACTGATAGACGCGATATTTCGTTGTTTTGTCCGGACTTGATTGAACCGTACCTGCTGCATGAACAACATGTGGTACGCTTATTGATAATAACAGGGTGCCTGTGAGCATCCATTTCCCGATTTTCATCCATCACGCCTCTTTCTAGTAAACTACTTAATTGGACGTAGGATATGATAGTTTGGTTGCGTTGGAAAATGTATGAAAGTTAATCATCCCTTGTTGATGTTGGACGATGACACAACTTTCGAGTAACATGAGAAGTAATTAGGCATTACCGTGATCACAACAAGGTGAGGGGAACGATTCATGAAGCCGTATCCGGAGGCATATATCGATTATTTACTTTATTTTCATGCGCAAAGGGATTATTTTGAATGCCATGAAGTGATGGAGGAGTTCTGGAAGGAGCATCCTGGGGATGCGCGCAGCAGAACCTATGTCGCTCTTATTCAAATTGCTGTAGGTATGTATCATATTCGCAGAGGTAACCGCAATGGTGCTGTGAAAATGCTGCAAAGCGCAGGAAGGAATGCGGAAGCTCCTCATGTCCTTTCCTTGGGACTTAACCCCGATAAGCTACAAGAGCTCCTTAATCAGGTTTGGTCTTCTATAGAGCAAGATGAATTTCTATATGAAGATATTAATTTACCTATTACTGACCCGGAACTTATAGATTTTTGCTTAAAAGAGTGCGACAGAAGAGGGCTGATATGGCAGGCACCAAGCCCGATGACCGATGAGCTGCTCATCCAAAAACATACACGGAGAGATCGTTCAGAGGTCATCAATGAAAGAGCAAGGCAGCAGCAGATCCGCAAGGAAAAGGGTGGCGCTAGATGAGTTCGGAAGGCAAAGTTCTAGTTGTAGATGACGAACCGAATATTGCTGAAGTCGTCAGACTGTATTTGGAGCACTCAAACTATGAGGCGATTATATTGCCGCGAGGGCAGGAAGTACTTCGAACGATAATAAACGAGAAACCAAACTTGGTTCTACTGGATATCATGCTGCCTGATATTTCCGGCTACGAGTTATGTGAGCAAATCCGAAGAATGGAAGCCCCCTTTCATCAAACGCCAATTATATTCCTCACGGCAAAAGGGGAGTCCATCGATAAGCTGAGAGGGTTTAATCTGGGGGTTGACGATTATTTGGTCAAGCCTTTCGACCCGAATGAGCTCATTGCCCGTATTAAGGCCGTGCTGCGCCGTACGATACAAGTGCCTTTGGAACTGTCTCAATCCCAGAATGCATCCCGTAAATGGCTGGAGATCGGCAATATTGTTATCGATCTTGAGCAGTACCGGGTCACGGTCGGTGGGAAACGGATTGATCTTACGCCGAAGGAGATTGAGCTGTTGTATTTCCTGACAAGCCATCCAAGCCGTGTATTTACACGAGAGGATCTACTTGGTTATGTGTGGAATTTTGATTTTACAGGCGGTACACGCACGGTTGATGCCCATGTGAAAAACTTGCGTAAAAAACTAGGACAGCATGACATGTGGTGCATCCAGACCCTGTGGGGAATTGGTTACTCCTTTGAGGTGGTTCAGCATGTTTAAACGTTGGTTGACAGGAAAGAGCAACAGCTTATATTTGAAAATTTTCCTGTCTTTTCTTGCGACTTGTGTGCTTTTTTTTGCAGGTCTTTTCCTGTTCTGGAACTACTATTTTACGGATTTATTTTATAAAGATAAGATCGAACTGATGGAAAAGCGTAATGTAGAAGTTACGCGCTTAATGAATTCATTGCAGGATGGGACGATCTCAACCCGAGAGCTAAAATATACGGTGCGTATTTTGGCTAGAAGCATTAACGGACAAGTTTGGCTAGTTGACGACAAGGGCAACATTCTGAATGGCTCTTCGGATAGTGAAGGGAGAGCTATTCCTAAACAGATGGATACGCTCTTTATCGATGGCCTTCACGGTCATACCGGCTATGGAATGGTTGGTTTAACGACACCTGATGGACGGAACATAAATCTGTTTACATATCACGCCCCGTATCAACTAAATGGACAACCTATGGTTATCATTCTGCATTTTCCGGCTGGAGATATCAGTGAAGCCATTTCTGCAGTTCGCGTTAACATTCTGGTGCCCCTATTATTTTCACTGGTAGCTGTTGGTTTCATCCTGTTTATCATTTCTCGCAAACTCGCAGGCCCGCTTCAACAGATGAATCGAGCCGCACTTGAGCTCGCGCATGGTGATTTCACTACACGGGTTCCGGTCACCTCACAGGATGAGGTAGGGCAGCTTGCTGCTAGTTTCAACTTCATGGTCGAACAGCTGGAGGAATGGGAAGGAACAAGGCAGGAGTTTTTAACGAATGTGTCCCATGAGCTTCGTTCTCCGTTAACGACACTACGCGGTTTTATTGTGGCCATGAATGATAAGGTCATTCCGGAAGAGAAATATTCGCATTACTTGCGTATCTGTGATCAGGAAGTTCAGCGGCTGCAGCGTCTTGTGACCGATCTATTAGATTTGGCGCAGATTCAAAATGGGGTCGATGTGTTCCGGCTTAGGCCTGTATCCATTGCAGAAACACTTGAAGAATCGTTGGAACTGCTGAAAGCACCGATAGCAGCGAAGGAGATAAACTTTCACCTCATTCTTCCTGAGCCGGATAAGATGCCCTCCCAGGTTCACTTAGACCCAGATCGATTTGCCCAAATTGTACAGAATTTAATCTATAATTCATTGAAATTCACACCACAGGGCGGAACGCTAACGGTAGCTCTAGAAGAGCAGGAGCGCGAGGTCCATATGTATGTTCGTGATACAGGGGAAGGAATGACAGATGCCGAGTTAGAACGCATTTGGGATCGTTTCTACAAAGCAGATGAAGCAAGAACTTCGCGGTCCGACGTTAAGACAGGAACGGGTCTTGGACTTACGATTGTGAAGCATTTGGTTACTGGTATGAATGGAACGATCCATGTACGCAGTCGGGTAGGCGAAGGGACCGAATTTCGCGTTACTTTTCCTCGTATTTCGTAGATAATTCACAATAATTTTACATCTAAAGCAAACTTAATTCATCATTATTTCGTATCCTGTTGCTGTTGGACAGGATTTTTTGTTTTGGAGGTGTATGTAAGGTGAAGTACACACGGAAATTGGTGCTGCGTTTAACGCTCATTTCCTTCCTGCTAAGCGGTTGCAGTGGGCACATGCCTTTGCTTGACAGCACTTCGGCATTGGCATTGCCTTCTCCGTCACCTGGGAAAACTCCGCAGGAAGACCCCCCCGCTGAAGATGTCCAAAACCTTAGAGAGATGCAGCTCGTTATGCTTTTTCAGGGATTAATTCGAATGGATCGGCTTGACTCCCTAACCATTACGGCTAAGCAGGCTGAGGCTATTCTGCCTTTTGTTCGCAAAAGTATGGATGAAGGAAGCATTACCGAGTCCGAACAAAAACAAGTCATCACTGGCTTGACGCTCCCCCAGCGAACATTTCTGGATGAACAATCCAAGCAAATGAAACAACGTATGGCGGAGCGGATGGACAATCTGGGTGAAGCGGTATCCTCAGAAGAACGGGAAAAGCGAATCAATGCGTTTATTCAAAAAAGAAAGGCGGAACGCCAGATTGAAGCAGGCATGACGGACCGTGGAAATGGTGAATTCCAGCTTTTTGACCAAAGAAGTTTGGGGATCAGTGTAGAACAGCAGTTAATAGAGCTGCTTGCGTCTAAACATGATTAAAGTTAAGCAATATGATTTCGAAGCCAGTTTTCTGGCGAAAACTCTAAGGGGGAAGTCACTTCATGAAATGGTATCGCAGTAAGTGGTTCATTGTGATTGTCGCAGTAAGCGTTTGTGCCGGTGGTTCGTACGCTTACTTCGGCGGTAAAGGGAAGAAAACAAAAGCTGCTGCCGTTAAAGAGATAACGGTCGATGCCAAAAAAGGAAATATCCGCTTCTCCGTCTCCGGTACGGCACAGTTCGAGCCCAAAGATACACAAACGATTTCATCCACAGAAAACGCAAATATTAAGTCGATCAATTTAACACGAAACCAAGCGGTTAAAGCTGGTGATGTGCTTATAGAACTAACGAGTACGAGCTTGGAAAGCGATTTGCAAGATGCCCAGCTAACCTATGAGCAGCTTGAGAAAGATCTGAATTCCTTACAGCAGCAGCAAGGATTAATGGGTGTTAAAGCACCTATTTCCGGTAAACTTACATACGCGAATAATATCGATCCAGGATCTACAATCAATAAATCGACCAAAATTGCCACGATTGGTGATTTAAGTACTTTAACCGTAACACTTCCTTTCTTTGTGGAAGATGCTTCGCAGCTTCATAAAGGAGATCCGGTGGATATTACGTTAGATGGATTTATGATCACGAAAACAGGATCGATTCAAAGTATCTCCAAAGATCCAAAATCGGATGGAAAAGGCGGAAAACTGATCGACATCGAAGTTGCTGTCCCGAATGACAACTCCATGGATGCAGGAACGAATGTGTCAGGTTCAGTTACCATCGGTGGGCGAACCGTCGATTCACAAGGCAAGAATACCCTGCAGTATCTGAAGGTGACGACGATTTTGGCTGGGACGACGGGGAATATATCCACATTGCCATTCAAAACAGGGGACATGATACATCAAGGCGATACGATCGCAACCTTCGTGAATGATACACTGGACGATGATATTCTGACGAAACAATCTGCTCTTGAACGGCAGAAGCTTAAAGTGGACTCAGCTAAGGACAAGGTGGATGCCCTCAAAATCGTAGCTCCCTTTGACGGCGTATTTTCAACCGACTTTGTGAATAAGAAAAATGATATTTTGAGTAATTTCAGGGTCGGCAGTAAGGTAACCAATGGCACGCAGTTCGGAGCTGTTGCGAGTTTAGCGAAAATGCAGCTGCCTGTGCAAGTGGACGAGCTGGATTTACCCAATATTAAGACAGGGATGAAAGCTGAAATCAAGGTTGATTCTTACCCAGGACGCATATTCCCGGCTGAAGTGACGCAAATCTCTTCTGTGGGAACGACAACGAATGGCGTAACCTTCTATGATGTGGTCCTAGCAGCAGAAAATAAAGACAATATGTTGAAATATGGGATGACGGCAACGGGCGAAATTTTAATTCAAGATAAAAAAGACGTTATTTATTTACCGCCAGAAGTGCTGCAATTGCAAAAAGGGAAGCGTGTTGTTTCTTTGAAAAAAGCCGATGGTACGGTTGATAATGAACACGAGGTTAAAATTGGTATTCGCTCCAAGACACAAATCGAAATCACTGAAGGTCTTAAAGAAGGCGATAAAGTCGTTCTGCCTGTCGTGAAGAGACAGCAGAATTTAAGCCAGGATGAAATTAATCGATTGAGACAGCAGTTCCAGCAAAACGGTGGCGCAGGAGGCGCTGGTGGAGCTGGATTCCAAGGCGGAGCTGGTGGAGCAGGTGCAGGCGGTAACGGTGGTGCTGGAGGAAATGGCAATACGGGGGCTATTCGGACTAACGGCGGTGGCGGTACTAGATAATGCGGCGGGGAAAGGAGTTATTGCGGTATGAATATCATTGAACTGAAAGAGATTACCAAAACATATAAACGCGGAGAAGAAGATCTTCATGTTCTGCGCAGCATATCGCTTTCCGTTGCCGAGGGGGATTTTGTCGCCATTATCGGACCGAGTGGATCAGGGAAATCGACGCTCATGAACACGATCGGCTTATTGGATGTGCCTACGAGAGGCAGGTATACGCTGGATGGCGTAGTGACCGAGAATATGGGTGATAATGCCCTTGCTGAATTGCGAAACCAGAAAATCGGCTTCATTTTCCAACAATTTAATTTATTGCCTCGTTTGTCAGCTATGGAAAATGTGGAGCTTCCGATGATCTATGCTGGTATACCAAGGAAGGAACGGCGGGAGCGGGCTAACAACATGTTGAAGATGCTAGGGATGGGGGAACGTGGTCATCATAAGCCGAGTGAACTATCAGGCGGGCAGCAGCAGCGTGTGGCCATCGCACGGGCTCTTGCGATATCACCTTCGCTCATCTTAGCGGATGAACCAACCGGTGCACTGGACTCCAGAACGGGTGAAGAAGTATTGGAGTTAATCCTGCAGCTGAATGCGCAAGGAAATACCATCGTATTGATTACACATGATCATCACATTGCCGACAATGCCAAGCGTGTCGTTTCCCTTAAGGATGGCGTCATTATTGATGACTTCCGGAATAACATTCAGTTGAGCGCACAGCATGAGGTGAGCGTATGAAGCTAAGTGAACTCATTCGAATGTCGCTTCGTACGATCATATCGAGTCCGCTGCGAACATTTTTGACCATGCTGGGCGTCATTATTGGCGTGAGCTCAGTCGTAACCTTGGTGTCGATAGGTCAAGGAACTTCAGAGCAAATCGCCAAGCAATACGAGAACATGGGGACGAATCTGCTTGTTGTCACCGCGACTGGGAACGGGCGTGCAACGCAATTGAATTATGATGAGCTGATGAATTTCGAAAATTTTCCGGAGTTCCAGTCGATTGCGCCAACGATGACGAAGAACGGATCCAACGTTAAATATGATCGTACGCAGGAGAAATACAACGTTATTGGAACGAACGATCGCTATTTTAACATTATCAAAGCAAGTATTGACAAGGGGAGGAATCTCGCTCCAGCTGATCTTGAGTTTCGCTCGAACGTCGTCATATTGGGTAGTGAAGTGGCTAAAACGTTCTTTGGCCAATTAAACCCAGTAGGAGAAGATATCAATATCGACGGTGTCGTGTTCAATGTTATTGGAACTCTGAAAGAGAAGGGCTCTAATATTGGCGGGGCTTCAGTCGATAGTGCAGTGATTATGCCTTTGGAAACAGCAAGACGACAATTCAAGCTTGGGCAAATTCGCACAACCTACGTCGAAGCGCCGACGAAGGACGATATTTATACCGCTCAAGAAACAATGAAGCAGTATTTGACTTACAAATTCAAAAGCGATACGGGCTTCGTCTTAACGAATCAGGATGAGCTGCTTAAAGCACGAACTGAAGCAACGGATACCCTAACGAATCAATTAGTGGCTGTTGCGCTAATCTCTCTGCTCGTCGGTGGTATAGGAATCATGAATATTATGCTGGTTACGGTGAGTGAACGAACGCGTGAAATCGGGATCCGCAAATCGATTGGCGCCAAGCGAAGAAATATTTTGCTGCAATTTCTCGTCGAAGCCGTCGTCATCAGCGGTATGGGCGGATTAATCGGACTAGCGCTTGGAATCGGACTATCCTATGCGTTGCCTTATTTTAGCCCGAAACAGACAACCAGTTTATCTTTTGATATTAGTTTATATGCCTTTTTATTTTCGGTGCTTGTCGGTGTTGTTTTCGGCTTGTATCCGGCAAATAAAGCATCCAAATTGCGTCCAATTGACGCTTTGCGGTCTGATTGATTTGAGAAATTCAATACTATGCTACGATGTAAGTTTTCTACGAAAACTCTAAGGAGGACTACCTGTGAACCAACAACGAAAGATGAAACGTTTGCTCAGTCGTTCGGCTTTAATGCTAACCGCAGCAAGCTTCCTAACATTCCCCTTTGCAACATCGGCTTTTGCTGGGAAGGAAGGCGTGTTTCTCAGTGATTCCGTCTACTTTACATTGGACAAAGTTACTTTGTCTGCGGGGGCTGAGGATGGCTCACTTCGCTTCTCATTAGGCTTGAACAATAACAGCAGCTCTCCTGTCGATTTCAATAACTATGGGGTCAAAGTCATAGATACGAACGGTGTGTCTTACACGGCGAAGCTGAGTGAGAAAGTAACGGCGCGTGTGAAAGCGGGAGAAACCGGCACGTTCAAATTTACTTCTGAAATTCCTGCGAACTTGACTCCGTCCCAGTTAAAGGTTGATATTTTCGAATGGAACTATAATGCGATGGAAGATATTGGTGCTTTGTCTGTAGAGGCTGCATTAGCGGAGTCGGGTCAATCAGTACTTCAACAAGCGGTTCTTAATTTGAAAGAACTGGACTCTACACTTGCTGATGATGCGTTAGTAACGGCTCAATTAGGCAATAGCTATAAAGTATATAAAGACGGTGCATGGATGGTATATACCGACTTACTGCTTGAAAATTTAAGTAGTTCAACTCTTAAGCTGCCAGAAGGACTTGAATACAATTTCCAGGATAGTAAAGGGCTGACATACAGTGCCCAGTTTGCCAAAGTAGAAGGGCAATCCTTGCTTCCTCAGCAGCCTGTTAAAGCTACCTTGCAAGCTGCGGTTCCAGCAGCACTTGAGACCAAAGATTTGTCATTGCTATTCTCTCCAAAAGGTAAGGTGAAGACAACCTTTTTGGGTTCCTTGCATGTAGCGAAGTCTTTTTCTATAGGAAAAATTGGTGACAAGACGGAGTACCCAAACTTGGATGTTAAGGGCCTAGCGATTTCAACTTCATGGGCAGCGGCAAGTAAGCAATCGGATGGTTTGCATTTGCAAGCCAACGTGACCTTAACGAATCAAAGCGATGGAATTGTGACCATACCTACCTTATCGGCAGAGTTCCAAGCTCTTCGAGGCAGCGTAGCAGTTACTTCTAGTGATAATGCTGTACGCACGACGTATTTATCTCCGAATGAGTCTACGACATTCCGTTTCTCTGGTATTTTGCCAGCAGGGCTGAACACCGATGCGCTGCAGTTGGTTGTGCTTGAGAAGCAGATAGCTGCTTCAACTACGACACAGCCAAGTGAAGGAACTGGCAATGCGGACACAAACAGCAGTAAGCAAGTGGCAACTTTACCGGTTTCGGTTACGACGCTTGCCGGAGCAGGAAGCGGAGGAGAGGTCTCCTCTTACGCAGCTGCACAAGCATATACCCTAGGCACACCATTCAAGCTTACTGCAAGTAATCTCATTGATTCGAATGTCGATGTATCCCTTGTGGAGTTTGGGATGAGTGAGAATTCAGATTTCGGGTTTAAGACGGTAGTTGCGAAGTATAAGCTGACGAATAAAGGAACAGCGTCATTGACCGTTCCGGATTTCCAAACGGATTTGACAAGCTCTGAGGGCTACACATACTCTGGCGTTCGACAGTCAGCGATAGCGAAGACCATCCCGCCCAATACTAGCTACGTGATGAGTTATTCTTACATGCTGCCTGCCAGTGAGAAAGCCGACCAGCTTGCACTAAATGTTTATGATGCCAATCGCCTAGCGGTAGGGTCATACAAAACAGCCATTCAACCAATACCAAGTACAGGTGCAATCTCCTTGTATCCATTCACTATCGACCTGAAGGATTACTCTGTGAGCGCTACATATAGCAAAGATTCATCCTATGCTTACAGGTTACGATTGGATTTGGATGTGAAGAGGCAGGAGCAGGTAATTACAGATGCGAACTTCTCAACACTTGCTTTTGAAGTAGTTGACTCGGAAGGGCGGCTGTTAAGCTCCAAGACGATGACCTTCACAGGACAGCAGAAGATCATGTCCGGCGTTCAGTTCATTGATTTCGGCAGTATCAAATCCGAACAATTGAGTTCCGATGTCAGCATCAACGTGTATGAAGTGGTTGCAACACCTAACGGCGACGCTAAACGCTTAGTGAAAACAATACAAATGTAATAAGGTCTGAATTAAGGCGCTTATCCCGTTAAGGGGTTGAGCGCCTTTTTTGGCACTGGAGAGAAGATGAATAAGCTCAGAAACCGAGCTTTCGGCGAGTGGTAACGGAGATAGACTCGGGAACGAAGCTTAAGTGGAGCGAGAGCCGCAGTAAAATGCATTTAAAGCCAATCCCACTTCAAGTATTAAAGTCAAAGAAAAAGAAGCCCTCAACTCCACGTTAAAAGTGGGTTGAAAGGCTTCTTTGTTTGGATTTTAGGGCCAGCTCATTCTACTTATTAAGTAACAGATCCTTCTGTCTTATACCCGTCTTCAACCAAATCGAGTCGACCTGTTTCTGGATCCATGATGAGGCCGTGGACAGGTAAATTTTTTGGAAGCAAGGGATGATTTCGAATGATGTTAACGCTTTTCTCGATGCCTTCGCGCACATGATTAAAGCCCGTTAACCAGCGAGATAAGTCGATGCCTGAATGTCCAAGTGTCTCAATGACATCATCGGAGATACCTCTATTTTTCGCTTTTGCAATCACACTCTCTGAATTTAGTCCCGTCATACCGCAGTCGTAATGTCCAATAACGAATATTTCATCCGCTTCTAACTGGTAAACAGCGACGATAATACTCCGCATAACACTTCCGAAGGGATGAGAGACAATCGCTCCGGCATTCTTAATGATTTTGGCGTCACCATTTTGGAGACTCATGGCTTTGGGCAGCAGTTCGACTAGCCGCGTATCCATACAGGTAAGAACAACCATTCGTTTGTCTGGAAATTTCGTAGTCAGAAACTCTTGATACTGTTTCGTTTCTACGAATTCCTTATTGTAGTTCAAGATTTCGCTAATCAAAGACATGGTTTCCCTCCAGGTAAGTTGATGTGCTGCTTGTCTCTATTTTTAGCAGCTTTATCTTTTGTCGACTAAGCTCATACCCGCGTTATAAATTTGATTATTACTCTTAAGTATATAGGATTTATTTCCTTCATGGTAGTCGATTTTCATATTTTCTTCAAAAAATATCTCATCCTTGGCTTTATAAACGAGCTTGAAAGACTCGGTTTCAGCCGTAAGATCATCAGTATTTGCTTGGGAAACTAGCCAAAGGGTAGGTACTCCGTTCACGGAGCAGCCGCAATCTTCTGTATCAAAAACTAGCTTTAAGATAGCTTCTTTCTTCCCTACAAATGGTGTCAATCTATGAATAGCTGTATCGGTAAACGTGATTTTCATAAGAGTCATCTCCTTCGAATGTTTGCACAGTTAGGTTTCTTGCCTAAGCTTGTCATTATTCTATCATACCCCAGCATAAATTTGATTCTGAGTAGGGGACGAAGTATGATAAAATAAGTAACTTTTGGGAGGAGATTAGAGCATGAGTGTGCAAGCAGCCCCAGCAAAGCTGGAATCTTTCAAGGCCTATGTCCGCAAAATGAAGCAGTACGAGGAGGCCATCGCCTTAATTTATTGGGATATGCGTACCGGCGCTCCAAAAAAAGGACTTGAAACTCGTTCTGAAGTCGTCGGAGAGCTATCCACCGAAGTTTTTCGTATGTCTACATCCGATGAGATGGGAAGTTATTTGGACTTCTTCATGCAGCCTTCTGAACTAGAGAAACTAGATGCCATTTCCAAAAAAATGGTCGTAGAATGCAAAAAAGAATATGATCGCAGTAAAAAAATACCGGCCGAGAAATATCAGGCCTATGTCGTCCTTACTTCGCAAGCAGAATCCGCATGGGAAGATGCGAAGCATAACTCTGATTGGGTTTCGTTCCAACCATATTTGGAGAAAATCGTAGCTACTACTCAAGAATTTATCGAGCTGTGGGGCTACGAAGGCAATAAATACAACACTTTGCTGGATATGTATGAACCTGGGATGACTGTTGAGAAATTAGACGAAGTATTCGGTGCGCTGCGTGAAAAAGCGGTTCCCTTACTTCAGCGTATTCAAGCTTCAGCCAATCAGCCTAATCGATCGTTTTTGGATCAACAATTTGAAATTAGCAAACAGAAGAAGTTCTCACTTTCCATTTTGAAGCAAATGCAGTATGACTTTGAAGCGGGCCGGCTAGATGAAACGGTGCATCCTTTCGCGACGGCGCTGAACCCAGGTGATGTTCGGATCACAACACGCTATTTGCCAAATGACATCACATCCGCTTTGTTCGGAACGATTCATGAGGGTGGACATGCGCTGTATGAGCAAAACATTTCAAAAGACTTAGTTGGCACGAATCTGTGCACAGGCACATCGATGGGGATCCACGAGTCACAGTCCCGCTTCTGGGAAAATGTGATAGGCCGCAGTAAAGAATTCTGGGAACGTTACTATGGCGAGCTGCAAACGACGTTTAGCGGACAAATTGATGATGTGGACGTAGAATCCTTCTATCGTGCTATTAACCATATTGAGCCTTCATTAATCCGCATTGAAGCAGATGAATTGACTTACAACTTACATATTATGATTCGTTATGAGCTGGAAAAAGGGTTATTCAACGGTACGATTGCTGTGGCTGACCTGCCTAAAGCTTGGAATGCCAAGTACGAAGAGTATTTGGGCGTGGTTCCTGCAAATGACGGCGAGGGTGTACTGCAGGATGTGCACTGGTCTGGTGGCGCATTTGGTTATTTCCCGTCCTATGCACTTGGAAATATGTACGCGGCGCAATTCACACATACGCTTCGTAAAGAGCTTCCGAATTTCGATAGCTTGATTGCAGAAGGCAATCTGGTGCCGATCAAGGAATGGCTGACGGATAAAGTGTACCAGCATGGCAAGCTTTTGACGCCGAATGAAATCATTCGCGAAGTGACCGGTGAAGAGTTGAATCCCGAGTACTTGGTTCAATACTTGGAAGAGAAATACCAAACGGTTTACGGTATTTAAATGGATCAAAGCAGCATCTTGAGGCAGGAATTTTGCCTTAGGGTGCTGTTTTTTTTATATGGATCGAACAACATTTACCCCTTTGAGTCTAAATTAACTGCACAATTTACAGGTGTTAAGCTCACCATAGCACGTTCGCACATAATTTTGATGCACATTATGCATATAGTGTGGAATCAGAAAAACAATATTAACCGACTTCTGGGCTCCTGCATAGGATACAGTACTACTTTTATCGGAGGGACGTCTATGAACAATCGGAAAAGATGGGGATTCACATTATCCGCCGTCCTACTGCTCAGTGTAATCGTTTCGGCGTGCGGAACGAAAAGCGAAGAAATAACAAAGGTTCGTATTGGTGAAGTCACGCGATCCATCTTTTATGCACCGCAGTATGTGGCTTTATCGCAAGGATTTTTCAAGGATGAAGGGCTTGATGTTGAATTGACCACCACACCAGGTGGCGACAAGACGATGACAGCCTTGCTATCAAACTCTATTGATGTAGCGTTAGTAGGATCGGAAACTTCGATCTATGTATCTCAACAAGGCTCGGATGATCCGGTTATTAACTTTGCTCAGCTGACACAGACGGATGGTACCTTCCTAGTTGCTCGGAAGAAAGTGGATAAATTCGACTGGAACTCGCTCAAAGGTTCTGTTTTCCTCGGTCAACGAAAAGGCGGCATGCCTCAGATGGCAGGCGAATTCACGTTGAAGAAGCACAATATCAACCCGCAAAAGGATCTCCAGCTCATTCAGAATATCGAATTTGCTAATATCGCATCCGCTTATGCATCGGGAACAGGGGAATATGTACAGCTCTTCGAGCCGCAAGCTTCCATTATTGAGAAAGAAGGAAAGGGCTTCGTTTTGGCTTCCTTCGGTGTGGAAAGCGGACATCTGCCTTACACGGTATTTATGACCAAGCAAAGCTTCATAAAATCAAATGCAAGTACAGTTCAGAAGTTTACCAATGCGGTACAACGTGCGCAGCTTTGGGTTGCAGCGAAAAGTGTGGATGAAATCACGAATGCGGTTCTGCCTTATTTTAAAGATATCGATGTCGAAATTGTAAAAAGTGTTGTCAAGCGCTATAAGGATCAAGGATCATTTGCGACAGATGGCATTGTTGATGAGCAAGAATGGAACAATTTGCTAGATGTGATGACTTCCGCAGGTGAGTTAAAAGAAAAGGTAGCTTGGAAAAAGCTAGTGAACAATTCCTTTGCAGAGAAAGCGAAATCGAACGTAAAACCCTAGGAATCAGCATTAGGCATGTCGATGAATCGAACAAGAGGGGAGTACGAACATGGATACAGCTGTGACTGTAAAAGACGTGACGCAAGTTTATGTGACCGAGGAGCGAGCAACACTTGCTGTAGAGCAAATCAATTTTGCTATCCAGCGGGGTGAATTCGTTAGTTTGATCGGCCCAAGCGGCTGTGGGAAGACAACTCTCTTGTCGATCATTGCCGGGCTCATTCGTCCGACAGTGGGCACTGTGACTGTTGCGGGAGGGATCGTGAACGGTCCATCGACAAGGGTGGGTTATATGCTTCAGCAGGATTATTTATTCCCGTGGCGGACGATCGAAGATAATGCTTGTATGGGTTTAGAAATCACAGGAACGTTAACCAAAGAGAAGAAACAGGGTGTGCTTCATTTATTGGATGAGATGGGGCTGCTCGGCTTCAAAGATTATTATCCTGCTCAGCTATCCGGGGGCATGCGTCAGCGAGTCGCGTTAGTACGAACATTAGCCACAGAGCCTGAACTGCTTCTGCTGGATGAACCGTTCTCTGCGCTCGATTATCAAACCAAGTTACAATTGGAGGATTTGGTTGTAGAGACTCTACGTGCGAAGAAGAAGACTGCACTCCTCGTGACACATGATATCTCTGAGGCAATAGCGATGAGTGATCGTATTATTGTGCTGAATCCTAATCCGGGACGAATTCGCAAAGAATTTATAATTCCGCAGGATATTCGGTCTTCCGTGCCTTTCGCAGCACGGGAACTGCCCGATTTCCATGTACTATTTCGAATGATTTGGCAGGAGTTTGGGGGCGTGCATCATGAGTGATGATCAGCAGCAGGCGCGTCTCAACGAAAACGCGGACGACAAGCTAACTCAGCATGTTCATCAGCAATTTTTGGCTGTAAGGAAAAAGAAAACGAACTATGTAAGGCTTGTTCAACTAGCCATCCTACTGTTGTTTTTTTTCTTCTGGGAAATGGCGGCCCGTTTAAAGTGGATCGACGTGCTGCTTTTTAGTTATCCAACGAAAGTTTTCAAGCTGCTCTGGGATAAACTCCTTGATGGCAGCCTCCTTCCGCATGTGGGCGTAACGGTTGTTGAGACCATTATCGGCTTTGTGTTAGGCACTTTGTTCGGTACGGCGTTAGCTGTTGTGATTTGGTGGTCGCCGTTTCTCTCCCGCGTGCTTGATCCTTATATTGTCGTGCTGAATAGTATGCCAAAAGTAGCGCTTGGACCGTTATTTATTGTAGGTTTGGGTCCTGGCTTGCTTTCGATTATTGCAACTACACTTTCGATAACAGTTATTATCACAACCCTAGTCGTTTACGGGAGCTTCAAAGAGGTGGATACCAACTATGTGAAGGTCGTCACTTTATTGGGGGGTAATCAGCGCAAAGTGTTCTTAAAAGCTATTTTACCCGCTTCATTCCCCGCCATCGTCTCGACGTTGAAAGTGAATGTAGGCCTCGCATGGATCGGTGTGATCGTAGGCGAATTTCTCGTATCGCAAATGGGTCTTGGGTATTTGATTATATACGGTTTTCAAGTGTTTAATTTTACACTAGTTATCTCTACGTTGTTCGTCATTGCCATTGTGGCTACAGTTATGTATCAAATTGTGTCCAATTTGGAAAAAAGAATGACAAAATATCGATAAGTCTTGCCACATTTTGCCCAAAATGAAATAATGAGCCCATAGTTAAAACCAGCAAAGAGGTGAAAAAGCTATGGGCTTTCGTGTGCTCAAAACAGCGCTAGCGGTCGTTATAGCGATGTATCTAGCGCACGTATTCGAGATACAATCGCCAGCGGCAGCGGGGCTTCTCGCTATTCTGGGTATAGAAGTAACGAAGAAAAAAGGGATTCAAAGCGCACTTCAACGGATCGCAGCTTCCATGCTCGCACTTCTCACAGGCTCTCTTCTTTTTATGGTATTGGGGTTCCATGTGTGGGTTGTCAGTATATTCATCCTCGTCGTGTTTCCCGTCCTGCATCGGCTGCGGATTACGGAGGGTGCGGTGACCGGGGCAGTTGTCATGCTGCATCTCTTCGCCTATGAATCTGCCGGATGGACGGCGGTTCTGAATGAAATTTATCTTCTGCTCATTGGATTGGGTACAGCGACACTCATCAATATCGCCTATATGCCAAAGACGGATAAAGCGATCGAAGGGCATAAACAAAGAATCGAGGCGCTATTCTCAGATATTTTCATAAACATGGCTAAGCATTTGAGAGACAATACCGTTGTCTGGGATGGCAAAGAGCTTTTGGAAGTAAGTGAAGAGATTAATCAAGGGGCAGGGCTGGCTAAACGTACGATGGAGAATACACTCATTTTCGGAGGGGACCCCTACTTGCAGATATATTTCTTTATGAGGGGTGAGCAATTGGAGTCGATCCACCGGATGATCGATTTAGTTGCCCAGGTGTATCAAACTTTGCCGCAGGGAGAGTGGGTGGCAGCGATTCTTGAAGATATTAGTCAATCAGTCAAGGAAGACTATTATACTGGTGATGCCGAGAAAGAATTACAAGCATTGGATGCTCGATATAAACAGCTGCCTTTGCCAGAAAGCCGAGGAGAATTCGAGGTGCGATCTGCCATTTTACAGCTTAACAGGGAGCTTATGCAGTACTTATCTATCGCCAAAAAGCAAAAAAAACAGCGCCCAGAGGCGGGTTGACTCTTAAAGATATGAGTATTTTTATATCGTAAAAATAATATAAAATAATTGTCACTCTAGACTACTGTCCTGCATACACTTGTAATGAATGATTGTATGGAGGAGGTTGAAAGGATGTCATTAGATAAAGATTTGCAATGCAGAGAGATCATTACAAAGGCTGTCTGCGGTAAAGGTCGCAAATTTTCGCATGTAAGTCATACCGTGACTCCGCCCTTTTCTCCGACCAGTATATTGGGCGCTTGGATTATTAATAATCAATTCGAGGCGATCCAATCCGGAGAGGGCGTAGAGGTAGTTGGTACTTACGATATCAACATCTGGTATTCTTACGATCGTAACACCAAAACAGACGTAGCAAAAGAAACCGTTTCTTATGTAGAAATCGTTGGGCTAAGCTATCTGGACAAAAAACATAAGCCGACGACAGCCGAAGTTTCTGCTGTCGCGACGCAAGAGCCTAACTGTGTGGAAGCTAGTATCTCTTCAAGTGGCGACAGCGTCATCATTCGGGTAGAACGCGAGTTCTCAGTCGAGCTAATTGCCGAAACGAAAGTCTGTGTAGTCGTTTGCACCAACGGCTGCAATGACTTCGACGACAAGCATGTAGATTTCGATGACAGCGGCGATGGAGATTTCGAGGATCTGGACGCCGATCTGCTTGAGGACGAATTGGATTAAGGAATCTTATACGCCAGTGTATGCGGGTGAAAGAGGTTCGGCAGAGGGCATTTGCCCTCTTTTTTGTTTTATTTCAATAAATGGGCGGTTCTATCAGATGCAGGGACTGTGAGGATGGAATGAGAACGGAGAAGGGGCAAAATGGATGGAAACATTCTTACTGCACGCACAGGAAAAAGAAGCGCTGGAGTTAGCGAATCTCATTCGCATACCCAGTGGATCAAGGCTTCCGGTCGATTGGCGAGGTCAGGTCGTCATTCATTGGGGAGCTGCTCATGATGAGTGGCCGCAGAAGCCGGCGCTGCAGCCCATCAGGGCGACTCTTAGGGCACAGACGCGTTCGAAGCGGGAAGAACTGCTTCATTTGCACGGCATCAAGACGGTAGCTTGGCTGAATGGCCGAAGTGCCAAGGAAGAAAGGTTGATATTTACACATAAATATAAGGTAGCTGTATTTCATCTACAGACATTGGTTGTTTATGAGAAGAAGGAGACGCTTCTGTTATCAGAAAAAGCTCTCTATGATCAAAGACAATTAAATGCCAGCTCAGCTTACATAGAAGTTACACCAGATCGTGCGAATTTTCATGTCCGTAGGGCCAGCCGTGAGTCTGTAAAATCTGTCTATGCGCTCGGCCTAGACTATGGCCTTGTCACCATAGGTGTGCTGCCTAGCGGGCACACCTTGGTATTGGATGTGGATCCCGTTCCTAAGCTGAACGGGAAGCTGGCGCAGTTATTCGCGCAGGCGATCGATCGCTATGAGATCGCCATCGCGAAGGAGCTGGGGCGCAAGGAGCGGGCGATGCTCGGCAGCGACCCGGAGTTCCTGCTGCTCAGCCCGCAGGGCAAAGTCGTCTTCGCCGACCGCTTCCTGACGCGGGACGGCGAAGTCGGCTGCGATGCCGTCGTGCTCAGCGGGCATCGCTTGATCTTGCCGCTGGCGGAGCTTCGGCCGCAGCCAAGCACAGACCCGCGCGAGCTGGCGAGGAACCTGCGGTCTACGATGCAGCTCGCCGCGCGGAAAATCGACGACGAGAGCCTCTCGTGGCTCTCAGGCGGCATGCCGGTGGGGGGCTACCCCCTCGGCGGACATATCCACTTCAGCCGCTGCTGGCTGAATGGGCATTTACTGCGCGCGCTCGATAACTACCTCGCGCTGCCCTTGATCTTGATCGAGGGCGAGACGACACGGGAGCGACGCCCTCGGTACGGCTTCCTTGGCGACTTCCGCAAGAAGTCGCATGGGGGCTTCGAGTACCGCACCCTGCCGAGCTGGATGCAGTCGCCTGATATTACGCGCGGTGTGTTCGCGCTAGCCTCGCTCATTGCTGACAATTACTGGTTGCTGCCTCGGCAGCCCTTGCAGGAACCGGATATTCAAGCAGCCTACTATCGTGGGGATAAGCAACGGCTTCAAGCCATAGTCGCGAAGCTTTGGCAGGATCTTGAGCAGCTGAAGGGCTATGACCTTTTCGCCGCGGTTTTGGAACGTCTCCGAGAAAGAATCACCTCAATGGAGCCATGGAACGAAAGAGCTGATTTTCGCAAAGCTTGGAAAATTGCACCCTACCATCGTAAAGAAGCTTTTGAAGAACAAATCATGTTATAATAGTGTATCTATAAGAGATTTGAAATGGTTGTAGTCTTTGCATTGGGATTCCCATTTTGATGCTGCATTTACAGTTAGATAAGAGCCTCCAGAAGCTGCTATTTTACATATAAGTGATGCAAGTTTGATGGATAGCAGTCTTTAGAGGCTCTTATTTCCGGTATTCATTAGAAAATCAAGCGTATTTGATTAAATAAGAGCCTCCAGAAGCTTCTATTTTGGTTAAAAGCGATAAAAGTGGATGGATAGCAGTCTTTAGGGGCTCTTAACCGACTCGGAACAAACTTACTTAATTAGTCAAAGCTCAATAACTCTCCTCATCCAATTAGAGTAAGCATCAGGCTTAAACTTGTCTTTTCTCTTTGAAGAAGGCTGGGTTATTGAAGCCTCTGACATTCTTTTTTGTCCACATATGAAAATGAAGTTTGGTAATTTCATAGATTTTGATAATGAATATAGTGATTGGTTGGAGGAACGCAAGGTGGCCCAATATACGCCGATGATTCAGCAATACTTGACCGTGAAGGCGCAAGTCCCGGATGCTTTTTTGTTTTTTCGTCTGGGTGATTTCTATGAAATGTTTTTTGATGATGCGATCAATGCTTCACGAGAGTTGGAGATTACGTTAACAGGTAGAGAAGGCGGCGGCGACGAGAAAATCCCTATGTGCGGTGTCCCTCATCACGCGGCGGACAATTACATGTCTCGGTTAATCGAGAAAGGGTATAAAGTCGCGATATGTGAGCAAGTTGAAGACCCTGCTGAAGCCAAAGGTGTGGTGCGACGTGAGATTGTTCGTATCGTTACGCCGGGGACCGTTATGGATAGCAAGCTTCTAGGCGAATCGAGCAACAATTACATCGTTTCCCTAGTGAGTCAGGAACACGGTTATGCCTTTACAGCATGCGATATTTCAACGGGGGAGCTATATACAACACGGCTTTCTAACTCATGGGAACTCGTCGTTGATGAGCTCAATGTATACAACCCTTCGGAGATTATTACGAATAATGCCTTATTAACGACAATTCGGGAAACAGGCCTCACTTGGGGACGCAGTACGGTGCTAACAGAGTGGACGCAAGTGGATGAAAAGCTGCTGGATGAGCATTTTGCTGAGGATGCCGCACTGCCTGCTTTATCCGCTCTGAACCGTCAAGGCGTTGCCTTGCTGCTTGCTTATTTGAAAGAAACGCAAAAACGAGCATTGACCCACGTGAAGCATATACGAGTATATGAGCCTGATCAATTCATGACGATGGACCCTTTTACGCGTAGAAATCTTGAACTCGTTGAAACGGTACGTGAACGAGCCAAAAAAGGTTCTTTGCTTTGGCTGCTCGACAAAACCGTAACAGCGATGGGCGCTCGGATGCTGCGCCGTTGGATCGAAAAGCCGCTAATGAGCGTATCACGCATAGAAGAGCGTCTGGAAGCTGTTAATCTGCTCTATAATCAGCTCATTATCAGAGAAGATGTGAAGCAAGCGTTGAAGGAAGTCTACGATTTGGAGCGTTTAGTTGCGCGTATTTCCTACGGGAATGCCAACGCCCGCGATATGATCGCCCTCAAGCACTCCTTGCAGCAGGTTCCGCTGCTTCAAGAAGTATGTGCAGCTTCCGGTTCCGAAACGCTTCGTAAACTCGTCGAAAATATGGATGCCTGTGAAGATGTTATGTCATGGATTACTAGTGCCATTGAGGACGAGCCTCCTGTATCCATTCGGGATGGCGGAATGATCCGCGAAGGCTACCAGCCATACTTAGATCAACTCCGGGAAGCAAGTAAGAACGGGAAGCAGTGGATCGCGGAGCTCGAGCGTCAGGAGCGGGAGGCGACGGGCATCAAGTCGCTTAAAATCGGCTACAACAAAGTGTTCGGTTACTTTATTGAGGTCACCAAGGCGAACATGTCCGCACTGCAGGAAGGCCGCTACGAGCGCAAGCAGACGCTTGCGAATGCCGAGCGCTACGTAACGCCAGAGCTCAAAGAGAAAGAAGCGCTCATTCTGGAAGCGCAGGATAAAATGATCGATCTGGAGTATGAGCTGTTCACGGAGCTTCGCGACCGGATCTCCGAGCATATCTCCAGATTACAGAAGCTGGCGGAAGTGATTGCTACCGCCGACGTTTATCAGTCGCTGGCCACGGTCAGCGCGGCGCATCACTACCGCAAGCCGGAGATCGGCGAAGGCTTTGATCTCGAGATTGAAGAAGGCCGCCACCCTGTAGTGGAGGCGGTTATTCAAGACGGCTCGTTCATCGCGAACGAAACGAGCCTGCTGCTGGATGAGGGCCGCATACTGCTTATTACCGGACCGAACATGGCCGGTAAGAGTACATATATGCGGCAAGTGGCCGTGATCTGTCTGATGGCGCAGATTGGCTGTTTCGTACCTGCCAGATCTGCGCGCATTCCGGTCACCGACCGCATCTTTACGCGGATCGGTGCTGCCGATGATCTGATCGGCGGTCAGAGTACGTTCATGGTCGAGATGATGGACATCCAAGTGATGACTGAGAAAGCGACCAGCAAGAGCCTCGTCATCATCGATGAGCTCGGCCGCGGCACCTCGACCGGGGAAGGGATGGCGATCGCGCAGGCGGTCATCGAGTTCCTGCATGACCGGATCGGCTGCAAGACGCTCGTTTCGACGCATTTCCACGAGCTTGCGCATCTGGAAGAAAGCCTCGGGCATCTGCGCAATCACTGCATGGCCGTGAAAGAGAGCGGCAGGCAGGTGACCTTCCTGCGCAAGCTTATTCCCGGGGCAGCGAGTACGAGTTACGGCATCTACTGTGCCGAAATCGCGGGGCTGCCCAATGCCATCATTCAGCGCTCCTATGAGCTGCTGAATGGGTTTGAAGAGCGGGCGGCGGGTGCTGCGCAGATCGCTGCAGCGACAGCTGCCGTCCCGCAAGCGGCAGCTCCCATACAGCAGCTGTCCCTCTTCGCTGAGGACAGCACGGCAAACACGGCTGTCAAGAAGAAGCAGCCGGACAGCAAATCTCAGCTGGTGCTCGACCAGCTGAAAGGGATCGATTTAATCAATATGACGCCGCTGCAGGCGCTTAATTTAGTATACGAATGGAAGCAAAAGCTGCAATAAGCTTGCTTTCCTACTATATATTCGAGGAGAGACGCACATGAAAGATCAACCAAGAATGAAAACTATGAAGGTTACCCTAGCACTGGCGTCGGCTCTTATAACGATTCTACCCTTGAATGCTTCGGCACAAGAAGATTTACAAACACAGCAAGTCAGAGAAATCATTGGCAAGCTGCATGTGAGTGGTATAACAGAAGAAGCGCTAGCCAATCAAAGCATTAAGCAAATGGTAGAAGGACTGAAGGACCCATATACCGTCTTTTTCAGCCAAGAAGAGTACGGTCAGTTCTCCAGCTCCTTAGAAAATAATTATGTCGGTATGGGCGCTCGAATCGGAATTGATGACAAAGGCGTGTATTTATCCGAGGTGTTTGCAGGTTCATCTGCCGAATCAGCGGGCTTGCAGCGCGATGACTATGTCCGTGCCGTGGATGGCGCTCCTGCTTCTACGACCTCTATTGATGAAGTCAGAAACAAAATCGTTGGTGTAGCGGGGACGAAGGTTAATGTTACGGTTCAACGCGGTGACAAAGAATTAACCGTCGAGATTACGCGTAAAGGGATCAATGTACCTGAAGTGTATAGCAAGAGCTTCACGAATGGTGTTGGATACATTCAAATAACGGATTTCTCAAGCGATGCGGACGAGGATTTTGGTAAACAGCTTACGGATCTGCAGGCAAAAGGATTGAAATCTTTGATTCTAGATGTTCGTAATAATCCAGGAGGTCTTGTGGATACGGCTCAGAACATTGCCAAGCATTTTGTCAAAGAAGGCGTTCTGATTCATACAAGAGACCGCAATGGTGTGGATGATCCAGTGTTAATCACGGGCGGAACGGAATTGTCTATTCCTGTTTACATTTTAGCCAATGAGTATAGCGCAAGCGCTTCGGAAGTGCTGTCAGGCGCTCTGCAGGACTACAATGTTGCCAAAGTGATCGGTATGCAAACGTACGGCAAAGGAAGTGTACAACAACTTTATCAATTGGATAAAGACAGTGCGCTGAAAGTGACGGTTGAAGAGTACTTAACGCCGAATAAGCGTAAAGTGAACAAAGTCGGGATCACACCGGACATCAAAGTGGACGGGACTTCTGCTCAATTGATTACCGCATTACAGACAGTAGGGATCACAGATATTAACGTCGAGATTTCCAAGCACAAAGTAACCTATAACGGCGTAGAAATAGGAAGTGGATTCGGGAATTTCCATGAAAATGGAAAATTATACGCATCAACACGCGGCCTAGCGGCACTTGTTGGAGCTTCGATTACATGGAACGAGGCGACTCGCACGGTCGATATTTCTGATACTAAAGGAACGCATGCCATTCCTGTAGAGGCGGACAAGCTAATCATTGAAAATGGGACTAGCTACGTCAATGTTGATCTTTTCGATGATTATTTTCCACAGCTCCAAGTGAAGGATCAAGGGGAGAATGTTTCCATCCGTGCTGTAAAGGGGAACTAAGAATTATGGGTAAAATCCAGCTCTTAAGCGAACATATTGCGAACCAAATCGCCGCAGGGGAAGTCGTTGAACGACCTTCTTCTGTGGTGAAAGAACTCATCGAGAACTCGGTGGATGCCGGCAGTACTCGGATTGATGTGACGATTGAAGAGGGCGGTCTTCAGCTGATTCGGGTGTCCGATAACGGCTCTGGAATGGCTTTGGAAGATTGCGAATTAGCTTTTCAGCGTCATGCCACAAGTAAAATTGCGACAAGCAAAGATTTATTCTCGATACGAACATTAGGCTTCCGTGGCGAGGCTTTGCCGAGTATAGCGTCCGTGTCTAGGCTTGAGTGCGTAACTAGCTCTACGAACGATGGATTAGGTCGGAAAATTTCCATTGAAGGCGGCACGATTCGCAGTGTCGAAGAAACGGCAGCTTCACGTGGGACCGAAGTGTCAGTGAGGGAATTATTTTATAACACACCGGCACGGTTGAAATATATGAAAACGATCCAGACCGAGCTTGGCCATATCTCTGATTATTTGTATAGATTAGCGTTGGCTCACCCGGGCATCGCCTTCTCGTTGAAACATAATAGCAATCTCCTGCTTCAAACGTTGGGCAACGGAGACTTGCTACAGGTCATCGCCGGCATTTACGGCACGGCTATCGGCAAACAAATGCTTCCTATCCAAGTGGAAAGCTTGGATTATACGATCTCGGGCTTCGTGGCGAAGCCCGAAATGACCCGCGCGAACCGTGGCGGCATCTCGACCATTGTGAATGGTCGTTACGTGCGCAACTTCGCGCTGAATCAAGCGCTGCTGCAGGGTTATCATACCCTGCTGCCGATCAACCGCTATCCCGTGGCTGTGCTGCACATCGGGATGGATCCTGCCTTAGTGGATGTGAATGTGCATCCATCTAAGCTTGAGGTCCGCTTCAGTAAAGAAGCGGAGCTAACCGCGTTAATCGAAGCCGAAGTGAAGCGGCTATTTGGAAGGCAGGTGCTGATCCCGCAAGGGATGAAGCCAGCAGCCCCGAAAGGCGCATACGTACAAGAGCAGCTTGAGCTTACAAGAACGGTTGAGCCAGGAGCTGGATTAAGCTCATCAACGCCGGCAGTTTCAGCTGCGATACCTACATCGCTTCCTGATTCTACGATACAACGTGTATCCGTGGATTTGGACAGCATGCTTTTTCCGCAAGTGAAGGAGGCCGTTACATCGTATCGACCAGAATCGGTGTCAACTTCCCGGCCACCTGCTGCAGAACCGCAAAGAAGCTCCACAGCTTCAGGAGTTTCTGGAGCTTCGGGAGCTTCCTATTCGAGCCGTCCGTCATCGTCATCAAACAACAGCTACTCATCTCCTGCTGTAAGCAATCCCAGAAGTACGTCCATCCAGCAGCAGCGCCGGACGAACGAAGCGTTCATGGACCTACTTCCTTCGAAACAGGAAGGCGAGGCTCCTATGCTTCCCGCTTTTCCAAGATTGGACCCGATCGGTCAAATGCATGGCACTTATTTGGTCGCCCAAAACGAAGAAGGCCTGTTCCTGATTGATCAGCATGCTGCGCATGAGCGAATTAATTATGAATATTATTACGAGCGTTTTGGCAATCCTGCTGAGGCGAGCCAAGAATTACTCGTCCCTATTACTTTAGAGTTTACACCATCAGAAGCAGGTATTATTGCCGAGAAGCTGTCGCTTTTTGAGCAGGCAGGCGTGTATATGGAGGCTTTCGGAGGGAACACGTTTCTGGTCCGTGCGCATCCACACTGGTTTCCGTCAGGAGAAGAGAAGGGGATCGTCGAAGAAATGTGTGAGTGGGTCCTCAGCGAAAAAAAGGCTGTGGACATCGCCAAACTAAGAGAAAAGGCGGCTATTATGTGCTCTTGCAAAGCATCGATCAAAGCGAATCAAGGATTAAGTGTTCTTGAGATGGAAACGCTGATCGACCGGCTGTCAGGGTGCCGTAACCCTTACACATGCCCGCATGGACGGCCAATCGTCGTCAGCTTTACGACTTATGAACTGGAAAAAATGTTTAAGAGAGTGATGTAAACCCGTGTTAGTGACAACTTCGTATAATCCGTCCAGTGATTTATTGGACAAAGCAGTGCGATTGGCTGCTGCGTATGGCGGCCGAGTCGTGTCCCGAAGGAAGTATTCTTTGGAACATCTTAGGAATAATTATAAGGATGATTCCGTTCTGCTTGTGACCAGAGATGAGATCAGGTACTATGGAGATGACCAACCTGCGTACTTTTTTCATCCCAGTATGGCCCTTGTTCGTGTCAAACGTATGCAGCGAGGCGAGGCCGACTTATTAATCGAGGCTTCCGGTACAGGAATTGGCGATCATATCGTGGATTGTACAGCAGGATTAGCGTCGGATTCTATCGTGTTCTCATTTGCTGTTGGCCCACAGGGAAGCGTCACGGCACTTGAAAGCGAAAAGATTCCAGCTATGTTGATTCAAGAAGGTTTAGCCGTTTATGAATCGGAAATTCCCGAGCTTAACGAGGCAATGAGGCGCATCACGGTTAGAAAGACACATCACCTCGCGTATTTGCAGCAACTGGCACCGCAAAGCGTAGATGTTGTCTATTTTGATCCGATGTTTCGCAGTCCGATTGAGGAATCTCAAGCGATCTCTCATCTTAGACGCAATGCGAACGATGAAGCTGTCAGTGTGGCATCTATCGAAGAGGCTAAAAGAGTTGCACGCAAGAGCATTGTGCTCAAAGAAAACAGAGACAGTAAAGAATTTGTCCGGCTCGGGTTCGAGCATGTATTGCGATCGACGACCAAAACAACGTATGGAGTGATTCGACTGTGTTAGCCCCACCAGCCAAGCCGAAATTACTCGTGCTACTAGGTCCCACGGCAGTTGGTAAGACCAAGCTAAGTTTAGAAATTGCTCAGAAGTTTGGCTGCGAAATTATTTCCGGAGATTCCATGCAGGTGTATCGAGGTATGGATATTGGAACAGCCAAAGCGAGTGAAGCGGAGCAGATGCTTGTCCCGCATCATTTGATTGATATTCATGATCCTTCTTATCCCTTTTCGGCGGCGGAGTTTCAAGAGCGTGTAAAGGCTTTGATTCTGGACATTCATTCACGTGGGAAGCTTCCATTTATTGTTGGAGGTACAGGCCTTTATATCGAGTCTGTGTGTTATGATTATCAATTCACGGAAGTCAGTATGGATGAAGCGTTCCGCCAAGAGCAGGAAGCGTTCGCCACTGAGCATGGGGACGAGGCGCTGCATCAGAAGCTGCGTAAAATTGATCCTGAGAGCGCTAATCGACTTCATGCCAACGATCGTAGACGCGTAATACGAGCTCTTGAGATTTATTATATCTCTGGTGAAACGATGACAACCCATTTGGCGTCCCAGAAAAAAGAGTCTCCCTACGAACTATGTATCATTGGATTGACGATGGATCGTGCACGGCTGTACAAGCGTATTGAGGAACGTATCGATGCGATGATGCAGGAGGGGCTTATCGAGGAAGTTCAATCGATTCTAGCCGCAGGCTGTCCAAAACAGGCGATTTCCATGCAAGCACTCGGTTACAAAGAAATCGTCAGCTATTTGGAAGGTGAATTGAGTTTAGAGGAAGCGGTAACGCTGCTCAAGCGTGACACGCGCCGATTTGCTAAGCGCCAATTGTCATGGTTTCGGCATATGAAAGACATTCATTGGGTGGATGTGACGGAATCAGCAAATTTTTCTGCCCATTTCCAAATTATTAATGATATACTAGCAGGAAAGTTTGTACATAAAATTGAATATAATTAACAAATACACCAATAGAAAATAGCGCCTTCTGGCGATAGTTTCATTCCATTAAGGGGGACCACTGATGAACAGATCCATTAATATCCAGGACAATTTTCTTAATCAACTACGTAAAGAAAGCATTCCCGTTACCGTATATTTAACCAATGGGTTTCAAATCAGAGGACTAATTCGCGCTTTTGACAACTTCACGATCATCATTGACAGTGAAGGCCGTCAACAAATGGTTTACAAACATGCTATCTCTACCTTCACTCCACAACGCGCTGTTTCTTTAATGGCTGCTGCTGAAGCAGCAGAGTAATCCGCTCTTCGTTTCTCAATTTTGCAACTTTTTAATGGACTGAATCGTCTAACTGAATAGAAACTTGTGGGAGCAACCTTGTTTAAGGTTGTTCTTTTGTTGGTTACAACATAGAGAAATGAACAACGAGGGAGTCGATGGATTTGGAGAAACCTACGAAAAGGCAAACAACTGCGAATACAAAGACGAAGCCGCAAGGAAGCAGCAAGGGCTCAAAGAAAAAGGGATTTAATGTTCGCCAATTTATTATGGGTTCAATTATTGCAGCCATTCTGGCTATTATCTGTGCAATGGCTATTTATATCGTCGTTATTATGAGCGGCTTCAGAATTCTCGATAACAACATTGATAAGATTGATACGGCCAGTGAATCGACGCTTATTTATGCGCAAGAAGAAGGCAAAGATAAGCCTGCAACGGAAATTGGTAAAATCTATAAAGGCGAAAATCGAGAAAGTGTGAACATCAAGGATGTTCCAGAGCGATTAAAGCAAGCGTTCATTGCAACGGAAGATCGTCGGTTTAACGAGCATGCGGGTGTTGATTTAAGAGCCATTGGCAGAGCACTTGTCACAGATATTATTCATATGAGTGCTGTAGAGGGCGGGAGTACAATTACCCAGCAACTCGCTAAGAACGTATTTCTGAGTTCCGAGAAAACCGCTTTCCGTAAAGCGACGGAGATGTCAATTGCTTTTGCTTTGGATGAACGGTTTAGTAAGGATGAAATTCTTGAAAAATATTTAAATCGTATTTTCTTTGGTAGTAACGCTTACGGCATTAAAGCGGCAGCCAAGGTTTATTTCGGGAAATCCAACTTGAATGAATTAAAAGTATGGGAAATGGCTACACTCGCAGCTTTACCGAAGGCTCCGTCGAGATACTCGCCGCTTGCTCATCCTGACTTATCGAAGGAACGTCGTGCTGTCGTTCTTAGGCTGATGACCGACCAAGGCTATATTACAGAGGCCGAGCGTGCGGAAGCCGCAGCAGTGGATTATGTTCCGCCAGCAGCAGCTAGTCAAGGCACGAAGGATTACGCGTCTTTCTTGGACTATGTTGTGGATGAAGCTGAAAATATGTATGGCATCGATGAAGATGAATTGCTGACCAAAGGCTACCGCATCTATACGACTATGAATCCGAAAGCGCAAAAAGTGATGGAGCAGACTTATGCAAATCCAAGCTTTTTCCAGAAGGATGCTTCTGATGGTCAAAAGATTCAGAGTGCCATGGTTATTGTGGATAACAAAACAGGCGGTTTGATGGCGCTGATAGGCGGCCGGGATTACAAACAAAGAGGCTTCAGTCGCGTGTATTCCAAAAGACAGCCAGGCTCTTCGTATAAGCCGATAGCGGCTTACGGTCCAGCGTTGGAGAGCGGGAAGTATACGCCGTATTCCATCATGGATGATACGCAGACGTCTTTCGGTAACGGGACTTACTCCCCCCGTAACTATGACCGTGTGACGCATGGGCATGTAACGATGTTTGAGGCAGTCAAAAAGTCCTATAATTTGGCTCCTGTTTGGTTATTAGATCAAATTAAAGTGAACTCAGCAATTGATTTTGCCAAAAAAATCGGGGCTCCTCTCAATGAACAGAAGGACAAGAATTTGTCCATTGCGTTGGGCGGACTTACGGATGGCGTTTCTCCATTGCAAATGGCAACGGCATACACAGCTTTTGCTAACCAAGGATTGCAAAATAAAACGCATGCCATTCTACGCATTACGGATGCGCAAGGTAAGGAAATCGCCGCTTATAAGCCAGAGAAGAAACAGGTTATTCAACCTAAAACAGCATATTACATGACGCTGCTGCTTCAGGGCGTTGTTGAACCAGGCGGTACGGGGACCAAAGCGAAATTCAATCGTCCTGTTGCCGGCAAAACGGGTACAACTGGACTGGACATCAAGGGCATTGAACAATATGATCGTGATGTTTGGTTTGTCGGTTATACGCCTGAATGGACAGCAGCCGTTTGGGAAGGCTTCGATAAAGTGGATGCGAAGCACTATGTCACAATCGGCAGCGGAAGCCCGTCGGCTATCTTTAAAGAAGTGATGTCGAAGTCCTTAGAAGGCCGACCTGTGACGAATTTCGTGAAGCCTGATGGCGTACCTAATCTAACGGAACCGCCAAAAGGGATTACGGATTTAACTGCTGTGTATGCACCTGAAACGAAGGCTGTTAAATTAGTTTGGACCTCACTAGGAGAGAAGATCGCTTATCAGCTGTTCCGGAAAGGTACCAAAGACACAGAGCCGAAGATGCTGATTCAATCGGCAACACCTGAGGTGAATGATACGACTGTTAGCAGCGAAGAGACGTATCAATATTACGTTGTCCCGATTAATTTGGACTCAAACTTGGAAGGTGCCAAGTCAAATGTAGTTTCCGTCGAAATACCGAAGGATGGTACACTTCCTGACGGAAGCCAGCCGTCACCTTCGGTCTCGCCGTCTACATCTCCTGGTAAGGATCCTCTAGAGCCAACGCTGTCACCGGGTACGAAGCCTACGCCATCGCCCGGAAGCACCATTAAGCCTGGCGCTAGTCCGACTCCAAGTTCCAGCATCAGTCCAAGTCCTAGTCCTACTCCGTCACCGGCTAACAAGCCGGTTGATGGTACCGAGGAAAAGCCGAAGGATGGCAAGCAAAACGGGGGACAGATTATTGTGCCGAAGTTATAGTAACTTGTTACTTATATGGAGAAACAGCAACTATTTTAGTTTTAACTGTAACTTGCTATATAATAAAACTAGACCCGCAATTCGCGGGTCCCACACTAAACCTACATACTATTGACGGAGGAATTTTCAATGAACGTGCCTTTCAACATCCTTAAACCTACTAAGCTTCTCCCGCTTACGTTGATCGCGTTAACTTTAATCGCGTCGGCCTGCGGCAACAAACCTACTGAAACTGCCGGCGGCACAGCAACGCCTAAGAGCGGTGCAACGGCACCTGCTGCTTCTTCTGCAGCATCACCAGCGGCATCGCCAACTGCAGCTCCTAAGCAATGGAGCAAAGCGCCAGATATGACGATCGATCCGAACAAAACGTATCAAGCTGAAGTAACAACGTCTAAGGGAACGTTTACCATTGATCTGTTTGCTAAGGAAGCTCCGAAGACCGTTAACAATTTTGTGTTCCTGTCCAAAGAAGGCTTTTATAACAATGTGACGTTTCACCGCATTATTAAATCGTTCATGATTCAAACAGGAGATCCGCTTGGAACAGGCAGAGGCGGCCCCGGCTACAAGTTTGCAGATGAGCTGAAAACTTCGCATAAATATGAACCCGGCATTGTCGCGATGGCGAATTCCGGTCCTAATACGAATGGCAGTCAGTTTTTCATTTGTTCGGGAGAAGATTGTGCAAAAAGTTTAAATCAACAACCTAACTATTCAATTTTCGGTAAAGTAACACCAGAGGGTATGGCAACCATAGCTAAAATTGCCGAAACACCTGTTGAGATGGGTGGCGAATCCTCACCAAGCAAGCCAAAAGAAAAAGTAACGATTAACGCGATCGCCATTAAAGAAAAATAGAATATCATATTCTAAACATTGAAGGATGGATAGGAGAGAGAACCGCGTGAAAAAACCATGTTTATTATTCCATGGATTCACCGGTGGACCTTATGAGGTTGAGCCGTTAGCTCGGTATTTACGTGAACGCGGGCAGCTTTGTGAGGTTCCGAGACTCCCATGGAACGGAGAATCCCATCAACAATTAAGAGCATCGCATTGGGAAGATTGGGTACGCGAAGCTGAAGAGCATGCGGAGAGAATGACGATCCAGTATGGGACATTTGATATGGTAGGCTTCTCGATGGGGGGGCTGCTGGCCGCTTATTTATCTGTTCGATATCCAGTTCGTAGACTGATCCTTTTGAACACGGCAGTCATTTACGTCAGTCCTAGAAGAATGCTGGATGTCATTCGAGATGAGTGGAAGTATCAAAGGAAAATCAACTTTATGAAAGCGAAATCCACGCCGCTACGAGCTACCTGGCAGTTTACGCGACTTGTTCGGCATTTGAAACCAGAACTAAGTCAGGTAAGCATACCAACACTCATCGCTCAGTCTGAAAAAGATCAGGTAATTCATCCGCAAAGTGCGCGATACATCTATAGTAAGCTTAAAGGACAGCGCGAGCTTCATTGGCATTCCAGATCTAATCATTTGATATGTCTGAGTGAGGATGCAGGCACGTTGTTTCGTCAAGTTAGTGCATTTTTGGATAAGGAGTAGCAAGGATGACTGTACAGCCAAGCATGAATAAGAAACAAAGAGCCATCACTCCAACACCAAAAAAACGCCGACGAACTGAGCGAAAATCTACGTTCAACCGTATGCTTGTGAAAGTGTTCCGAATCGTAGTTACCGTGTTCCTCTTGCTTGTCGCTTGGATCGTCTACATCCAGTGGAAGGTTCAGATCGCTCCCGATCAAACGTTGCCAAAACAAGTTGACGTTGGTATTGTTCTTGGCGCTTCCTTGCGCAAAGATATCCCGAGTCCTGGTCTCCAGGAGCGTCTAGATTTGGCTGTTAATCTTTATAAAGAGGGGCGGTTCAAACAATTAATCGTCTCCGGAGGTCTAGATCATAACGGCTCCAAACTAACGGAGGCGGAGGGAATGCGTAATTATTTGGTTAAAAAAGGGCTTCCTGCCAAAAGCATTTTGATAGAGCCGCGGGCGACAAGTACCTATGAGAATTTGCTTTACAGCAAGCAAATTATGGACGAGCAGGGTCTTGAGAGTTCGATTATTATGACCCATCAATTTCATGGATCTCGTTCGCTTGATATCGCGGAAACGATCGGCTTGAAGCAGCCTCTCATTTCATCAACGAAGTCTGAGGTGCTCTTCATGCCTTACCACGAAGCGAGAGAAACGCTAGCTTATACGAAGTGGTATTTGACAAAGCTGTTGTTGTTGGTTGGCATCTGAGATAGCAAAGAAGCATGACCTGTAAGCGGGAAATACCCACTTGCTGGTCATGCTTTTTTATTTTGCCTTGGTTATCCGTTTACAATGGCTCCACCGTTCACATGTAAGATTTGACCAGCCATATAGGATGAATCCTCACTTGCGAGGAAAACGTAGCTGGCAGCGAGCTCGCCTGGCTGACCGGCACGTTTCATTGGTGTAGTCGAGCCGAACGTGGCTACTTCCTCTGCGGTGAATGTAGAAGGAATGAGAGGCGTCCAAATCGGACCTGGAGCTACGCCATTAACACGAATGCCTTTTGCATTCAGCTGAAGAGATAGGGAGCGCGTGAAGGTGACAATAGCCCCTTTCGTAGCGGAGTAATCGAGCAGCTGCTCATGACCGTGATAGGCGGTAATAGAAGCGGTGTTGATAATTGCGCTTCCGGATTTCAGGTGGGGAAGTGCAGCCTTGGTCAAATAAAAGAAAGAGAAGATATTGGTTCGAAACGTCCGCTCCAGCTGCTCCGAAGTGATATTCTCGATGCTAGGCTGAGGATGCTGTTCTGCTGCATTGTTTACTAAGATATCGAGTTTGCCAAACTTCCCGATAGCTTGCTCAATGATTTGCTTGCAGAAATTCTCGTCGCCAATGTCTCCCGCGACATGCAGACATTTTCGTCCTGCCTTTTCGACATGACGCTGTGTCTCTTCCGCATCCGTATGTTCGTTCAAATATACCAATACAACATCTGCACCCTCTTTGGCATAGGCAATCGCGACCGCACGGCCAATTCCGCTATCGCCTCCTGTAATCAGGGCGACTTTATCCTTTAGCTTGCCGGCTGCTTTATACCCAGATTGCTCAAAGACAGGAGGAGGATTCATCTGTGATTCAATGCCTGGCTGCTGATTCTGATGCTGGGACGGGAATGCTGGTTTCTTTTCTGTTGCTGTTGCCATGTGTATGGCTCCTTTCATCCTAGACAAATTCTTTGTTAGGATGATACAAGGGGCTGCAAATCATACTTAATTCGATAATGATAGCCATATCTGGCTTGGTAATCGAGCTTTTCATACAAGGTTACAGCGGGTTTATTGGAAGTAACAACCTGCAAATATTGGTTGGTTGCACCGTTCTCTAAACTCCATTCCGTCAGTGCGTGCATGAGGACGTACCCAAGTCCTTTGCCTCGATGGCCTTCATGGATAACGACATTTACAAAACCTGCCCATTCGTCCTCTACAATAGCCGTACCTAACGCGATGATTTGGTCATTTAGTTTCAGCTTGAGAAACCCTTTCGGAGAGGGCATCCGCTCAAATAGACCGCTATAGAAACCTCTGCGCTCTTCGGGAAACTGTTCAAGCATGAGGAAAGCGTCAAGCCACTCTACATCTGCTGCTTCTGCCCATTCCATTTGAATGGACGACTTATTAGGCATCATCTTATTGTTTGCGTTATCGGAAACTTGCCGACTGGCTGCAGTCATCATCAGACATGGTGTATCTAGCACATATCCTTTTGTATGAAGAATTTCATCCAGACCTTCAGGAGAAGCGTCGCTAATATGAAAAATTGCAGGTAAACCAAGTTCTTGATAGAATTGCTCTATTTTCGCAAGCCAATTAGGATCGTTTGGATATTCGCCAATGGCAAGCACACTGTTGGCACGTTTAGTGATACCTTGGGAAGCCCGTAGGAGCCAATTGTCAATGGAAATGGATGATTCAGCAGGCCACGTGTTTGAAGCCACTGTATCGATGGCGATATAAAAGTCAATTTTTTCGTTCATTTCTAGCGATCCCCTTCTCAAGTAAGTTTCCAATATTATAAATAAATTTATAGAGTTATGTATATACATAATCGCACTCCGTCAAAGTGGAAAAATATCATCCTTTGATGTAAGCTATGAAACAACAGGAGGTGGATTTTTCTTGGAACTCATCATTCGTACCGCACAATTAGAAGATTATGAGGCCGTAAATGCCATCATTCGAGTAGGACAAGAAGAACATGCGGATGCATTGCCTGAGCGTTTTGCCAGGTTGGATCACGTTGTTGCTATGGGCTGGTACCGAAGTTTTTCAGACCAACAGAACAAAGTGATTTTAGTCGCGGAGAAAGAGGGCTTGGTCATTGGTGTAGCTATGCTGGAGATGAAGAAATCTCCTACCTATGAAGCGCTAGTTCCTCGAACCTTTGCGTATTTAAATGAACTAGCGGTCTCACCAGACTATCTGCGTCAGGGCATTGGTACAAAGCTTTATAAAGCTTCTATTGCCTGGGCTAGGGAACGCTCAGCTGCTTCACTAGAATTAAACGTATGGGAATTTAATGAGCGTGCCATTGCTTTTTATAAATCCTTAGGGATGTTTACCTTAAATCGCACTATGACGACCACGATAGGATAATAACTGAAGGGGCATGATTATGCTATTTATCGATAATGAAGGCATCACAGATCCTCGGATTAATTTAGCTATTGAGGAATATGCCCTGAGACAACTCCCAAATGAGGAGAGTTACTTACTATTTTATATCAACGAACCCTCCATTATTATTGGCAAAAATCAAAATACACTCGAAGAAATCAATCTCGAATATGTCAAAGAAAATAACCTTCATGTGGTTCGGAGATTATCAGGTGGCGGAGCCGTGTATCATGATTTGGGCAATCTGAATTTCAGCTTCATTACCCGGGATGATGGGAATTCTTTTCACAATTTTCAAAAGTTTACTGAACCCGTTGTTGAAGCACTGCGTAAGCTTGGTGTTGAAGCAGCTTTAACGGGCCGCAATGATATCCAAGTCGGTGAGCGCAAAATTTCGGGCAATGCACAATTTGCAACCAAGGGCAGGATGTTCAGTCACGGAACACTACTCTTCGATTCAGAGATCGAAAACGTTGTATCTGCCCTTAAGGTTAATCTGGATAAGATTCAGTCCAAGGGTATTAAATCGATTCGCAGCCGGGTCGCTAACATAATAGAGTTCCTAAGCGAGCCTATTACGATGGAGGAATTCCGAAGTAAGCTGCTTGCTTCTATTTTTAGTGCCGAGGAATCGGAAATTCCCAAGTACAAGCTTTCAGAGGAGGACTGGGTCCGGATTCACGAACTATCTAAGGAGCGCTATCAGAACTGGGACTGGAACTACGGGAAATCACCGAAAAGTACAATGCAAAACTCCAAACGCTTCGAAGGTGTCGGTACAATAGATGTGCGTTTAGATATTGAGGAAGGTTATATTCATGATATAAAAATATATGGAGACTTCTTCGGAGCAAGAGATGTAGCAGAACTAGAGGAAATGCTGCGTGGTTCGCGGTATGAAGAGTCTGCCGTACGAGAACGGCTGTCAGGCGTGGAATTGCAGCGTTACTTTGGTGGTGCGCTGGATTTGGAGTCTTTTGTGGCTTTAATGATGTTAAATTAGTGCATGGATGGGGGAAGGCTGCCGATGACAAAGCTTTATTTAATCCGGCATGGGGAAACGATGTGGAATGTGGAGCGCCGAATGCAAGGTCACTTGGATTCACCACTTTCAACTTTAGGGGAGCAGCAAGCCACCTGGTTGTCAAATGCTTTGAAGGATGTTCACTTTGATGTTCTATGTGCGAGCAGCAGCGGTCGTACTTTGCAAACGGCGAATATCGTGAAGGGCTCGCGTGAATTGACGATACATGCCTCGGATGAATGGAAAGAAATGAATCTAGGTGCCTGGGAGGGGCGGATTTCGGCAGAAATTGAGGATTTGGATCCTGACAACTTCCATGCATTCTGGAATGCGCCTGATCTGTATAGACCAACGCAAGGTGAGTCCTATGCTGATTTACAAGCTCGCGTCATACCTGCAATTGTGCAGCTGTTAGAGGAACATGCAGGAAAAACAATTGGCTTGATTTCACATACAGTCACATTGAAAATTATCATGGCTTACTTCGAGCGAAGAGCTCTAGCAGATTTGTGGAACCCGCCTTATTTTCACCCTACATGCTTAAGTCTTGTCGAAATGATGGATAAAGAGCCTCATATCTGGCTTCACGGTGATACGTCCCATTTTCAAGAGGATGCATTCGGTTTCTAAAATACGATATCAATTGGAGGAATTATTTGCTCGTTCACTGGGAAACACTGGAGGATCACACCGTAGGCTTCCGTGTTCTGAAGAGTATCAAGAATGGCGGAAGCTGCTGCACCATTTCTATGACCCATTTCCGGTGGTCGAACATTATTCGCTGTCTCAAAAGTATCATTAACGGCTGCTGCGGTCTAAAATGCATCAAACGAGCGTAGGATGGATTGATACGACCATCAAACCATCCTGTAAACGAGGTGATCCTCATGAGTGGTCGAAGCTTGCCATCCAGACAGATCAACATCGTCTTACGGCAGCCAGAGCCTGGCATGCATAGGCGAGCCGTTGATGGAGCAGGCAGCCAGACTCACGCTTCGCCGCTAGCCGATGCCGAGCCGCAGCTCACAGGAAAGAAGACGCCGCTAGAGGGTCCGCTTTCGGATGTTTTCAAAGAGCTGAATCAACTGATTGGCCTTGATAATGTCAAAGAGCTGGTGCATGAAATCTATGCACTCTTACAAATTTCGCAATTTCGCGCAGAAGCCGGTCTGCTCAGCAATGCGCACGTCTACCATATGATTTTCAAAGGAAGCCCCGGAACTGGTAAAACGACAGTGGCTAGACTGATGGGCCGCATGTTTCATGCTATGGGTGTTCTGAGCAAGGGTCATTTTATTGAGGTGGAACGTGCAGATCTGGTGGGAGAATACATTGGACATACGGCTCTTAAGACTCGTGAGTTGATGAAGAAGGCGATGGGCGGCATTCTTTTTATTGATGAAGCTTATAGTCTGGCACGTGGAGGAGATAAGGATTTCGGCAAAGAATCCATTGATGCGCTGGTCAAAGGTATGGAGGATAAGAAGAATGAGTTCATCCTTATTCTTGCAGGGTATAGCGACGAAATGGAGCAATTTCTGGCTACGAATCCAGGGCTTCCTTCAAGATTTCCCATTCAAATCGATTTCGAGGACTATCCGATTGAACAATTGATTCAAATTACTGAGCTTATGGCAAAAGAGAGAGAATATGTTCTTCTTCCGCAAACGTTGGTGAAGCTAAAGCAGCATTTAACCGATGAGAAAGCCGCTACATGGCGTGCGTTTAGTAATGCGAGGTATGTTCGAAACATTCTGGAGAAAGCGATGCGGCATCAAGCGGTAAGGTTACTAAGTCAATATGTAAACGCGCCTTCCAAATTGGAATTAATGTCAATAAGGCCTGAAGATATGAAATTTAAATGAAATTAATAAAGCGATTTAACTTAACTAAGTTATATAGGATAAAGTTTATTTACTTAAAATAGGTGGAAAGCTACCGAGAGGCCTAAGGTCTTTCGGTTTTTTGTTTCTTCAGATGCGAACGCACGGGTATAATCGAATTCTCCGTTCCTGCAAATTGACTTTCCCAAGCATTTCCTACACAATGATGAGGAATACGCCCACTGGGGGCTATTTCGTTCGTTTGAATGCAGCGTAAAGGAGACACTTATGAAAACAACTTCACATATGGTTGAGAAGGAAATCGATGACCGCGCGGTGCTCGTTAGTCTAGTCACTCAGAAACAGAAGAAAAATGAGTTATTAGCGGAATACTCGCTGCAAGAGCTGGTCAAGTTAGCGGAAACAGCAGGTGTGCTTGTTTTGGAGACGATGACACAGAACAAAGAAACGAAGGATTCCAAATGGTTTATTGGCAAAGGGAAAGTTGAAGAGCTAAAAGTTCGTTTGGAAGAGCTTGGCGGGAATACGGCTATCTTTGATCAAGAGCTATCGGGTGCTCAAGTACGTAACCTGGAAGCTGCCTTAGATGTGAAAATTATCGACCGTACGCAATTGATTTTGGATATTTTTGCCCAGCGTGCCAAAACACGTGAAGGTATTATTCAAGTTGAGTTGGCGCAGCTTAGCTACTTGCTTCCAAGGCTATCGGGACAAGGTAAGAACTTGTCACGTCTGGGTGGCGGTATCGGGACGAGAGGACCGGGGGAATCGAAGCTGGAGACCGATCGTCGGCACATTCGCGGCCGTATTGACGAGCTGAAGGCGCAGTTAGAAGAAGTTGTCCGCCATCGGACTTTGCATCGTGAACGCCGTAAGAAGACGGGTGTGTTTCAAGTTGCCCTTGTTGGCTACACGAATGCAGGGAAATCAACATTATTGAAACAATTGACTCAAGCGGACGTCTATATTGAGAATCAGTTGTTTGCAACACTGGATCCCACTTCGCGGACGATGGAATTGCCAAGCGGCAAAGAGATCGTTCTAACGGATACCGTTGGCTTCATTCAGAACCTGCCGCATGATCTTGTTGCATCGTTCCGTGCTACGCTGGAAGAGGCCAATGAGGCTGATTTGATCCTTCATGTCGTGGATAGTTCAACCGATATGAGAAATGAGCAAATGCGCGTTGTCGCAGAGGTTTTGGAAGAACTGGGTGCCCATCAGAAGGAACAGCTGACTGTTTTCAATAAAATTGATCTTTGCTCGCAAAAAGATGTGGAAATGCTTTCGACCGAAGGTGAATTTCTGAAAATCAGTGCTTACAACTCTGATGATTTGGAACACCTGCGAGTCGCCATTCAAGAGAAGCTGATGGGTGAGAGTAAAGAGTTCCGCATTCCGGCTGATAAGGGAGACATCATTTCCCTTATGTACCGAATTGGTGATGTCCTGGAGACAGATGTGGACGGGGAAGATATGCTGTTCAAAGTCCGTGTGAACAAAGATGACTATGTCAAATTGGCCTATCAATTGGTGGCTTATGATCAACATGCTCAGCAAGAGGTTCAAGATGGTGAGGGAGAGATTTACTAATTATGCAATTCGGGGATAAAGTTATGGCATTAATGGAGAGCGCTGAACGCCAGATAGAGAGCGCTTTTCGCCAGATAGAGAAAACGATTGATCTTAATCAGTGGAAAGTGATTAGCGCTTTCCAAAAACATAAGGTAAGTGATTACCACTTTGCTTCATCGACAGGCTATGGCTACAATGATCGTGGCAGAGAGGTGCTCGATCTTGTTTATGCGGATGCAATGGGAGCAGAAGCAGCACTCGTACGTCCTCACTTTGTCTCAGGTACGCATACGATTGGCACAGCTTTGTTCGGTGTTCTGCGACCAGGCGAACATCTACTTTACATAACAGGTAAGCCTTATGATACGTTGCATAAGGTCATTGGCAAGCCTGGCGACGGTATGGGATCGCTGCAGGACTTTGGCATCGCATACAGCGAGGTTGCGCTGACGGAGGAAGGCGCTCCAGACTGGTCGGCCATCGCGGCTGCCATTCAGCCGAACACGAAGGTGATCGGCATACAGCGATCGCGCGGCTACTCGTGGCGGCCTTCGTTCACGGTAGAGCAAATCGGAGAAATGGTCCGATTCGTCAAGGAAGTGAACCCGGCCCTGATCGTCTTCGTCGATAATTGCTACGGCGAGTTTACCGAGCTGCAGGAGCCGACGCAGGTTGGCGTCGATCTCATGGCCGGCTCGCTTATCAAGAACCCCGGCGGCGGTATCGCCCCATCCGGAGGCTACATTGCCGGGCGGCGCGACCTTGTGGAGCTCGCCGCATACAGACTGACCGCCCCCGGTATTGGGGGCGAGGTCGGTGCCATGCTCGGCGCTACGCGAGCGATGTTTCAAGGGCTTTTCCTTGCCCCTCACTTGGTGGGGCAAGCCGTCAAGGGCTCGATCTTCGCCGCCGCGGTGTTCGAAGAGCTGGGCTTCGAGAGCCATCCGCGCCCGCAGACGCCGCGAACGGATCTGATTCAAGCGATCCGCTTCACGTCGGCGGATCACTTGATCACGTTCGTGCAGGGCATCCAGAAGGCGGCTGCCGTGGATTCGCACGTTGTGCCGGAGCCGTGGGATATGCCCGGCTATGAGCACCCCGTCATTATGGCAGCCGGGACGTTCATCCAAGGCGGCAGTCTGGAGCTATCCGCAGATGCGCCGATTCGTGAGCCCTACATCGCGTATTTGCAGGGCGGACTCACCTACTCACACTGTAAGTTAGGGGTACTTACAGCAATCCAACATATGGAAGACAAGGGATTGTTGTGAAAAATAAGACTGTGAACAAACCTGACACTCCTTGACACATTCTTGTTACAAAGGTACAATAAGATTGAGGTATTTACTGACCAGGAGTGATTAGCATGAGTGATGAGATACGTAGAAATATGGCGTTATTCCCGATCGGGATCGTCATGAAGCTGACAGATTTAACTGCAAGACAAATTCGTTACTATGAGCAGCATGAACTTATTATTCCAGCTAGAACAGCTGGTAATCAACGTCTGTATTCGTTTAATGATGTAGAACGTCTTCTAGAAATTAAAGATTTAATTGAAAAAGGTGTGAACATCGCTGGGATCAAGCAGGTTCTTATCCCTGTCGACAAGGATTCAGAAGATGCAACAATACTGAATGAGCACACAGAAGTTAAACGTAAAGAATTAACCGACTCCCAACTGCACAAAATGCTTAAGCAGCAGTTGATTGGCGGAGGTAAACGCCCTGATCAGGTTTCCCTGATTCAAGGTCAGCTTTCCCGATTTTATAAATAGCATTTCTTAATCGCTTGTAAATTGAGAGGAGACTGCACACGTGAGCTACAACAACAATTTTTCCAAAGAAGACATCTTACGCATTGCCAAAGAAGAAAATGTTCGGTTCATTCGTTTGCAATTTACAGACTTGATGGGAAGCATCAAGAACGTAGAAATTCCTTACAGCCAACTCGAAAAAGCGCTCGACAACAAGATGATGTTCGATGGTTCTTCCATTGAGGGTTATGTGCGTATTGAAGAGTCTGATATGTATTTGTATCCTGATCTGGATACATGGGTTATTTTCCCATGGGTAACAGAGAGCAAAGTAGCACGTTTAATCTGTGATATTTATATGCCAGATGGCAGACCGTTCGCGGGAGACCCGCGTGCAATTTTGAAAAATGCGCTGAAACAAGCCGAAGAAATGGGCTTTACGGCTATGAACGTAGGTCCAGAACCAGAATTTTTCTTGTTCAAAACGGATGAAAAAGGCAATCCAACTACGGAACTGAATGACCAAGGTGGTTATTTCGATTTGGCTCCGATGGATTTGGGCGAAAACTGCCGCCGCGATATCGTGTTGACGCTTGAAGAGATGGGCTTTGAAATTGAAGCATCCCACCACGAAGTAGCGCCAGGTCAACATGAAATCGACTTTAAATACGCAGATGCGATTAAAGCGGCTGACCAAATTCAAACCTTCAAGCTAGTCGTCAAAACCGTTGCTAGACAGCATGGTCTGCATGCGACCTTTATGCCTAAACCTTTGTTCGGCATGAACGGTTCTGGTATGCACTGTCACCAATCCTTATTTAAAGGTGATGTGAATGCTTTTTATGAAGAAAACGATAAATTAGGCTTAAGTAATGTGGCTAGACAATATATGGCGGGTGTACTTCGTCATGCACGTTCTTTTGCTGCGATTACGAACCCTACTGTTAACTCATACAAACGTCTCGTGCCTGGTTATGAAGCGCCTGTATATGTAGCATGGTCGGCAAGTAACCGTAGTCCGATGATCCGTATTCCAGCATCCCGCGGTTTAAGCACTCGCGTTGAAGTTCGTAACCCGGATCCGGCTGCTAATCCTTACTTGGCACTTGCTGTTATGCTTGCTGCCGGACTGGATGGCATTAAGAACAAAATGCAGCTTCCTCCTCCTACTGATCGTAACATATATGTGATGACTGAAGAGGAAAGAGAGAGCGATGGCATTCCTACTTTGCCATTGAACTTGAAACAAGCATTGGACGAGCTGCTTCGCAATGACGTGATTTGCGATACACTTGGCGAACACGCGTTGGCTCATTTCTATGAGCTTAAAGAAATCGAGTGGGATATGTATCGCACACAAGTTCACCAATGGGAAAGAGATCAATATCTGTCCCTTTATTAATCGCTTAGCACGTTGATATTGATGCTACAATTAGATACGACAAGCCCGTCAGCCTTCAGGAACGTTTCTGAACTGATGGGCTTTTTCACGCGAAGGAGATCATGAGAATGTTGGACAACTTTCAAACTAATTTGGAAAAGTATGCTGAACTTGTAGTCAAAGTAGGGGTTAACCTCCACAAAGGGCAGGATCTGATGATAGAGTCGCCGATAGAATCCCTAGAATTGACTAGACTTATCGTAAAGAAAGCCTATGAGGCAGGGGCGAATTTTGTCCAAGTGCACTGGCAGGATGATATGATTACTCGCAGTAGATTCGAATATGCCAATGTGGAAGCTCTCGATTACTATCCAGAGTGGTATACGAGTATGTTAGAACGTTTTGTAGAAAACGGTGGAGCATTGCTGAATATCAAAGTTCCGGATCCTGATTTGTACGCGGGTATTGATGCAAGTATGATTTCTAGAGCATCCAAATCTATGGCTACAGCTAGAGCAAAGTATCAGCACTATGTGAGAACAAGTAAGTTCAGCTGGTGTTTAATCAAAGCGCCTACGGTGGCGTGGGCATCCAAAGTCTACTCTGATTTGCCTGAAGACCAGCGGATCGATGCAATGTGGGAGGCAATTTTCCGGATAAATCGCGTTTATGAAGATGATCCGGTTGCGGCTTGGCGAGTTCATATGGAGCAATTGAAGCGCGTTCGCACCGTGTTAAATGAGAAGCAATACGAGGCGCTTCAATATCGAGCGGCAGGAACAGATTTGCGAGTCGAACTGCCGGAGGGCCACATTTGGCTTGGCGGTGATACGGAGAACGCAAGTGGAATACGTTTCGTGGCGAATATGCCGACTGAGGAAGTTTTTACAATGCCTATGCGAACAGGTGTTCATGGGACTGTGTCGAGCACCAAACCATTAAATGTGAATGGGGCGCTCGTGGATCGGTTTTCGTTCAAGTTCGAGGACGGGAAAGTTGTGGATTATCAGGCAGAAGTCGGCTATGAGCATCTAGCTAAGTTGCTCGATATGGATGAGGGCGCACGGTATTTGGGAGAAGTTGCGCTCGTACCTTTTGATTCGCCGATCTCAAATCTAGATCGCATTTTCTACAACACGGGCATTGACGAGAATGCATCCTGCCACCTGGCCTTAGGAAGCTGCTACCCGATCAACTTGCAGGATGGAGTATCTTTATCAAGTGAAGAGCTGAAAACTCGAGGTGGGAACACCAGTTTGATTCATGTGGATTTTATGATCGGGACCGCTGATCTTGAGATCGATGGTGTCCGTGGTGATGGTACCGTTGAACCGATTTTCCGTCATGGAAATTGGGCGCTTGCATTTTAGTTGAAATTTTAGATTAATTTCTAAGTTGGAAGTACTTCTGGTTTTATTTAAGGGGATAGTGAGCAGATAGAAGAAGGAAGACGGAAGATAGAAGTCTCTAGAGACTTCTAATCCGTCCAAAATTGTGATGTGTATAGGAAGGATGCTTTCCGTTCTGAATATCGATTCGAATGTCCCAGAAGGTCTATAGGGCTTAAGGGGCTGTCCAAGAGTAAATTTTACTTTTGGGACAGCCCCATTTCTTTATATTGAAGCAACTAGAGGATTATGTCTAAGTGTAGTCTATAGGAGCTTCTATTTAGGTAAAATGCGATCTAAAAGACGTAATAGAAGTCTATTAAGACTCTTATCTGAATCCGCTTCAACCTTCTTGGTTAAGTAGGGAACAAGGTTCATATGATAAACTTTTGATAATCCATATTTGGATCTGTTGCTCCTCTACGTTATTGAGTTGATCCATCTGATCATTGCTTCATACGACAAAGGCTGTTTACATAGAAAAGGACCGAGGGACTATTGTCCTCTCGGTCCTTTCTCATTGGTATTGTATGTAGAATAAGGGCTGTAGGGCTATTACATATCCCGGAACAAACCAATGACACGGCCTAGTATCGTAACATGTTTCAAGAGGATAGGCTGCAAAGCAGAGTTCTCCGGTTGAAGACGAATATGATCCTTTTCCTTGTAAAAGCGTTTCACCGTTGCTTCATCATCTTCCGTCATTGCAACAACAATGTCTCCGTTATTAGCGGTTTGCTGCTGCTTTACGATGACATAATCGCCGTTATGAATACCGGCTTCGATCATACTGTCACCCATGACGCTAAGCATGAACACATTATTGTCTCCTACCATGCTGACAGGAAGTGGAAAGTAGTCTTCAATGTTCTCTGTTGCTGTAATAGGCACACCGGCAGTTACTTTACCAACGAGAGGTACGCGAGCTACAGAAACCGCAAAATGCGTTTCAGCACCATCAAGACCTAGAATTTCAATAGCACGAGGCTTAGTAGGATCTCGACGAATCATACCTTTCTTCTCAAGACGCTCCAAATGCCCATGTACAGTTGAACTAGAAGCTAGTCCGACTGCCTCGCCGATTTCTCTAACGGAAGGCGGGTACCCCTTATCTTTCACTTCATTCTTAATGAATTCCAATATAGCTTGTTGACGCTGCGAAATCTTACTCAATAGTTATCACTCCAATACTGGGAATCATTACCCAAAGTATAACATAGAACCCGAGTTCGTACAAACATAAGTTCGAGAAAAAGGGTTGACTCAAACATGTGTTCGTGTTATTCTAATACCAGAACAAATGTTTGGGAGATGATCATTCATGTATATGGCTTATTCAAACACTAACACAACACACGCACCTCATAGATCTGCTAGCACATCCAAAGGGATGACATTTAATTCTAGTTATACAAAAGCGATTGTACGCTTCATTCTATTAGCAGTTATTCTTGGTACTGTGTTTTCATTTGGTGCTATGGTTCAAGCCTATGCAGGGGAAGGGGCTGCAAACGCAACAACCCCAGTTTCCGTGACGCCTTTTAACATTTCTCCGAAAGCAGTCGTACAAGATCAAGTCGTTATTCAACGAGGAGACACACTATGGGATATTGCTTCTGCACATAAAAAAAGCGATGAGAACGTGCGTTCCTATATGCATGAATTAAAGACAATCAATCATTTAACCACCAGCTCCCTGAAAGAAGGACAGGTTTTATTGCTTCCGTAATTTCACTTTACTATTTTTAATAGACTCTAAATATGATGAGGCTTGGACTTGTTCCTATGCCTCTTTTTGTTGTCTCTTGACATTCCTTAATAGGGATGGCAAAGTAGTACTCATATTGAATTTTTGACTGGGAGGATCATTATGAGTGACAACATGGAACAGAATATCGAACGTATTAATGAGCTTGCTCGTAAAGCGAAAACAGTTGGCTTAACAGATGCGGAAATCGATGAACGTAACGAACTCAGAAAGAAGTATATTGAAGCATTCCGTGGCAATCTCAAAGTTCAACTTGATTCCATCAAGTTTACGGACGAAGAGTAATTGCTGCTCATATAGATACAACATTCAAAAGGGGAAATGAATGATGACGTTGAAAGCCGTACTTTTTGATTTAGATGATACGCTTCTTTGGGATGATCGCAGTGTGCAGGAAGCTTTCGAAGCGACATGTGCTGAAGCTGCAAAGCATGTAGCCGTGAATCCCGAGGAATTGGAAGCTTCTGTTCGCAAAGAAGCGCGTTCTTTATATGAATCTTTTGAAACCTTTGCATTTACGAAAATGATTGGGATTAATCCCTTCGAAGGCTTATGGGCAAATTTCACACAAGGTGAGAATGAGAACTTTCGTAAGCTTGAGAAACTAGCTCCAGGATATCGTACGGAATCTTGGACAAGAGGGCTTACGGCGTTGGGGATAGAGGATCGTGAGCTCGGGTATAAGCTTGGAGAACTATTTCCAGCAGAACGTCGACGCCGTCCTTACGTCTATGAGGAAACGTTCCGAGTATTAGATGCTTTGAAAGGCAGCTATCAATTGTTGTTATTAACGAATGGCTCGCCCGATTTGCAAAAGGAAAAATTAGCAGGTGTCCCAAATATCGCAGCCTACTTTGATCATATTGTGATCTCCGGTGAATTTGGTGTAGGTAAGCCAGCGACATCTATTTTCAACTATGCAATGGGACTACTTGGGATAGAAGCAGAGGAAGGAATCATGATCGGAGATAAATTGACAACCGATATCCTTGGTTCTGGCCGTGTAGGAATGCGCAATATTTGGATTAATCATCATGGGCTTCAAAGTGGAGATGAGATCGTTCCTGTGTATGAGGTTTCCCGTCTTCATGATATTTTGCCGATTATTTCGAACGGATAACAGTGAATAAACAAAAACCCAACGGCTGTAGGACAATAAGTCCAGCGCTGTTGGGTTTATTTTTCATATAATAGAATTAAGCTTTAGTAAATTCGGGATCATCAATGTTATAAGCAACCCAGCCATCTTTTTCGATGAAGAGACGAACTGCAACGATTTCACGATTATCCATAAGTGTGAAGAAATGGTTCGTGTTCTCAGGAACTGAGATCACATCGCCTGGTTCAAGTTCAACATCAAAATAGCCAACTTCGCTTTCGGATTTGATAATGAAAATCCCTCGGCCAGAAACGATTGCGCGAATTTCATCTTCCGTATGAGTGTGCACCTGTTCGAATTTCTTTAGGAGCTCTTCGATGTTAGGCGTTGAATCGGAAAGCGCGATGACATCCCAAATTTCATAACCGCGTCTAGCAGCCAAATCACGAATTTCTTCTTCATAAGTACTAATAATTTGAGCTTTCTCTTCATCACTTAGAATGAATTTCTCACGCAGTGTTTCCGGAAGTTTGTTAGCGTCCCAATGTTCATAAACAACATTTTGACTATCCAAGAAGGCTTTGACCTGCTCATCGCCTTCAATACGTTCATTCGTATTGCGTATTCTTATTTGTGCCACGCAGCATCCCTCTTTCTAAAGTAAATATACTTGTATTATAGTGGAAATACAGTTAGCTGTCGATGGTTGTACATAAGAATTTCCGATAAAGCCTATAGGAAATTATGATAATTCAAATTCTTTTCATAGAAGCCGGATTCTGTTACACTAAATCTTAACATAAATTGTCGTTTTTTTTATTCTCTATAGCTTTAGGATAAGTTGAAAGGGAGTCATGCAATGACCAAACCACCGATTCAAGAGCAGCTTAAGAAAAAGATCATGATCCTAGATGGTGCCATGGGTACAATGATTCAGCAAGAGAACTTAACCGCTGATGATTTCGGAAGCGATGATCTAGACGGATGTAATGAGATTCTTTGTGTTACACGGCCAGATGTTATCCGCAAAATTCATGAAGCTTACTTCGCCGCGGGCGCTGATATGATAGAAACCAATACTTTCGGGACCACGAGTGTGGTACTAGCGGAATATGATTTGCAAGACCGACATCGCGAGTTAAATCTTGCTGCAGCTAAAATTGCTATCGAGGCAGCGAATAAATATTCGACACCAGAGTGGCCTCGTTATGTTATTGGTGCCATGGGTCCTACAACAAAGACGTTGTCGGTAACCGGTGGAGTAACATTCGCTGAACTAGAGGAGAGCTATTACGAGCAAGCTTTAGCTCTTGTTGAAGCGGGCGTGGATGCACTTCTTTTGGAAACTTCCCAAGATACTCTGAACGTCAAAGCAGGCAGTATCGGAATTCGCAGAGCATATGAAACATTGGGTGTTGAACTTCCGATTATGATCTCGGGTACCATTGAACCGATGGGCACAACATTAGCCGGTCAAAATATTGAATCCTTCTATATTTCCTTGGAGCATTTGAAGCCTATTTCAATGGGTCTGAACTGTGCTACAGGTCCTGAATTTATGAGGGATCATATCCGAACGTTGTCTGATATTGCTGAAACAGCGATTAGTTGTTATCCGAATGCCGGTTTGCCGGATGAGAACGGACATTACCACGAGTCTCCTGAATCATTGGCTAAAAAGATGGCTGGTTTTGCAGAGCAAGGCTGGCTCAATATTGCCGGTGGGTGCTGTGGGACAACGCCGGATCACATTCGTGCAATGGCAGAGACACTATCTCAGTATAAGCCAAGAACGCAATATGGTTCGCATTTACCTGCTGTCTCAGGGATTGAAACGTTATTTATCGAGCCAGAAAACCGTCCGATCATGGTTGGCGAACGGACCAATATTTCAGGTTCACGAAAATTCAAACGTCTTATTAAAGAAGGTAAGTTTGAAGAAGGCTCTGAGATTGCACGTAATCAAGTTAAGAACGGCGCTCACGTTATAGATATTAACTTGCAAGATACAGACATTGACGAAGCTTATGCCGTTGAAGAGTTTATGCAGCAGGTTGTGAAGAAAGTCAAGGTTCCGTTAATGATTGACTCGACATATGACCACATCATTGAGCTTGGACTTAGGTACTCCCAAGGCAAGGCGATCATTAACTCCATTAACTTGGAGGATGGTGAAACGAAGTTCGAAGGCATTTTACCTTTAATCAAACGTTACGGGGCTGCCGTTGTTTGTATTCTCATTGATGAACGAGGCCAAGCGGTTTCGCGTGAAGCGAAGATCGAAGTCGCGACGCGGTCTTACGAGCTTTTGACTCAGAAGTATGGCATGAATCCCGAGGATATCATATTTGATCCTAATATGTTCCCAGTAGGCTCTGGAGATCCGCAGTATATCGGTTCCGCCGTAGAGACGATTGAGGGCATCAAGCTGATTAAAGAAAAGTATCCTAAAGCCAAAACAATTCTAGGGTTAAGTAATATCTCCTTCGGTTTACCGGATGCTGGGCGTGAAGTGCTGAATTCCGTCTATCTGTATCATTGTACGAAGGCAGGCTTAGATTATGCCATTGTGAATACAGAAAAGCTGGAGCGTTATGCTTCCATCCCGGATACAGAACGTCAATTAGCTGAAGAGCTTATTTACAATACGAATGATGAGACACTGGCGCAATTCGTTGCCCATTTCCGTGAGAAAAAAGTGGAGAAGAAAGAGAAGATTTCGAATCTGTCTCTGGAAGAAAGACTCGGCTCTTATGTCGTGGAGGGGACCAAGGAAGGACTGATCCCTGATTTGGAAATTGCTTTACAGACTTATTCGCCGCTTGAAGTCATCAACGGGCCGCTCATGAAGGGGATGGAGGAAGTTGGACGCCTCTTTAATGGGAATGAACTGATTGTGGCTGAGGTTTTACAAAGTGCGGAAGTAATGAAGGCTTCAGTTAATTACTTGGAACCATTCATGGAGAAATCCGAAACAGCGGTTAAGGGGAAAATTATTCTAGCAACCGTCAAAGGTGATGTACACGATATCGGTAAAAATCTCGTCGAAATCATCCTTTCGAATAATGGCTACAAAATTATTAATCTCGGGATCAAAGTACCACCAGATCAAATCATCGAAGCCTATCGAAGAGAGCTGCCGGACGCGATTGGTTTATCTGGATTACTTGTGAAATCGGCTCAGCAAATGGTGATTACGGCTCAAGATTTACGCACAGCAGGTGTGGATGTGCCGATTTTGGTTGGTGGTGCTGCACTAACACGTAAATTCACCAAAACGCGTATTCAGCCTGAATATGAGGGTGTTGTTCTGTACGCGAAGGATGCGATGGACGGTTTAGATATCGCCAACCGGTTAAGTGATCCTGAGCAGCGCAAGCGACTCATTCAGGAGCTGAGAGAGAGCCTGGAGTCCGATGTGATGGATACCAGTAAGAAGGAAGAGAAACTGCCGCAGCTCACACGTGTGAGTTCGTCTGCTGTATCCAAGGATCTACCTGTTCAAGTGCCGCAGGATACTGAGCGACATATCATGAGAGAGTACCCGATTAGCCATTTGATGCCTTATGTCAACATGCAGATGCTGCTTGGACATCATCTTGGTTTGAAAGGTAAAGTAGAGCAGCTGCTTAGCGACAAAGATTCGAAAGCCCTTCAGCTGAAGGATACAGTGGATTCAATTCTATATGCTGCACAGCATAATGGGATTATCAAAGCCCACGGGATGTACCGTTTCTTCCCAGCACAGTCCAGCGGTAACGATGTTATCGTGTATGACCCGCAGGATCACAGTAAAGTGCTTGAAACCTTCACTTTCCCGCGTCAAGATAAAGAACCATATCTTTGCTTATCCGACTACCTTAAGTCAGTAGAAAGCGGGCAAATGGATTACGTCGGTTTCTTACTGGTTACGGCAGGGCATGATATTAATGAATTGGCTAAAGAATGGCGGGATAAAGGGGATTATTTGAAATCCCATGCCCTTCAGGCTACGGCACTGGAAATGGCAGAAGGATTTGCCGAGCGGATTCATCACATCATGCGAGATGTATGGGGGATAGCCGATCGCGTAGATATGACAATGCAGGAGAGATTTGGGGCCAAATATGTCGGGCAACGGTTCTCCTTCGGTTACCCGGCATGTCCGAATCTCGAGGACCAAGCGAAATTGTTCAACCTATTGAAGCCAGAGGATATTGGCGTGGAGTTAACGGAGTCGTTCATGATGGAGCCTGAGGCGTCGGTTTCAGCGATCGTATTTGCCCATAAGGAAGCTCGTTACTTCAACGTAGGATAGAAAGTTTATGTATAAAGCGAGGCACTTGTGCGAACTACATGGTTCGTCGGCGTCCTCGCTTTCCATTTTGGCATCGTGATTTTAGATAGAATGGAGTTTAGATCGTGGACTTGTATTTTTTGGGTACGGGGGCGGGAATGCCTTCCAAACAACGAAATGTTACCTCAATAGCTTTAAACCTGCTGGATGAACGTGGAACCTACTGGCTGTTCGACTGTGGAGAAGGGACGCAACAGCAGATTCTGAACTCTCCAGTGAAATTGGGGCGAACGGAGATGCTTTTCATCACGCATCTGCATGGGGATCATTTGTACGGTCTGCCTGGTTTGTTAACGAGTCGTTCCTATCTAGGAGGAGATACACCTCTTACGCTATATGGACCCCGGGGTCTTAAGAGTTTTGTTGAGACAGCCCTCTCAGTAAGCGGGGCTCACTTAACGTATATGCTGCAGATCGTGGAAATCGAGGAAGAAGGTCTGATTTTCGAAGATGAAAGCTTCCAAGTCGAGACGGCACGACTAGAGCATCGTATCGAATGCTTTGGTTTCAGGATCGTAGAGAAGGATCAACCTGGCAAGCTTATGCAGGAAAAACTAACGGAACTCGGCATACCGGCAGGTCCGATTTATGGTAAATTGAAGCAAGGTCAATCCGTCCAGTTGGAGGATGGTCGTACGCTTCATGGAACTGATTATCTAGGTGCGCCGATACCCGGACGCATCGTTGTAATTCTTGGTGATACGCGTTATTGCAACGGGGCTCAGCACTTAGCACGCGGCGCTGATGTGCTTGTGCACGAGGCTACATTCGCCATGGATAAGCAGGAGCTTGCGTATTCGTTTGATCATGCCACTTCAATTGACGCGGCAAGAACTGCTCAGGAAGCGGGAGCGAATACGCTGATCATGACACATATTAGCTCGCGCTATCAGGGGGATGCCGTAATGGAGCTTTTGCAGGAGGCTCAGGAGATTCACAGTAATAGCTACATAGCTAAGGATTTCTGGAGCTTTGAAGTACCGCGCAAAGGGTAAAGAAAAAAAGCCTCATCCAATTATGGAAGGGGCTTCTCACTTTTCTTATCTGTTCGATTCGTCTTTTTTCTCCTCGATGAAGCCGCTGATGCTTTCTTTGCGGCGTTCATTCTTGGATTCGATGCTTTGTTTTTCCTCGGCAGTTATTTCATCAGCATGTTCGTCCAAGTAGTCCTCAGCTTCGTGCAGATTGGCTATCGTATGATCGATGGCGTTCTGCAAACGAGCTGGATTATCTTCGCGATTGTCTGGCTTTGCCATAGTATTTCTTCCCTCCCTTTGAGGCGATAGATTGACATCCTGTTATACAATTCCACAAGGTCAATCAGATTATTCACTGAAATCATTACAGAGACTCAGGATAGTGCTGCTCGCAGCTGGAATGGAGAATTTTTATGCTCGGTTTTGCTATATTACTAGGCTTTAATTTTTTAGGTTATGTGATTCAGTTGAGCCTACACCTGCCGCTACCAGGCAACGTGATCGGGCTCATTCTTTTTACCGCGGCTTTGTTCACTAAACTTGTAAAGCTGTCTTGGGTGGAAGTAGCGGCTTCACTGTTGACGAGGCATATGATGCTCTTTTTTATTCCTTTTACGGTTGGCGTTCTTGCCTATATTCCGATCATAGGAGCTAATTGGCTTGCTATTTGCGGCGGGACTCTAGGTGCAACGCTGGCTGTTCTTGTAGTAACGGGTTGGGTATCGTCAAAGTTAGGACAGGAGAGTACCAAATATGGGAAATAGCATACTGCAGAATCCATTGTTTGGTCTTACTCTAAGTGTGATTAGCTATGCGTTAGCCAATTTGTTGTACCAACGATGGCGGTTTATGCATCCTCTTTTTAGTTGTACGGGGTTCATTATCATTGTACTAGTCAGTTTTCGTATTCCTTATGAGGACTTTAAACGAGGTGCTGACGTGCTAACGCTTTTATTAGGGCCTGCAACCGTTGCGTTAGGCGTACCTCTTTACAAATACAGAGAATTAATACGTAGAAATTTGGCGCGTGTCTTGATAAGTGTTTTAGCGGGTTCAATTACGGGCATTGCAGCAAGTGCCGCTATTGTGGGGTTATTAGGAGGAAGTCATTCCATTATCCTAAGTATGCTTCCCAAATCGGTAAGCTCGGCGATCTCAATCGAAATAGCCGCGCGATTAGGCGCGATTCCTGAATTAACAGCGGTATTAACCACTTTAACTGGGCTGCTGGGCAGTATGTTTGGTACTCGGATCTTGAGTTGGTTTAGAATTAGAGATGATATCTCGATAGGCATAGCAATTGGAACAGCCGCTCATGGTATTGGAACAGCCAAAGTATTCAAGGATTCTGAACAGCAGGGAGGATTTGCTGGATTATCCATGGGGATTTGTGGGATTATGACTTCGATATTATTTATACCCATTTATATGTGGTTAAAATAGTGCCGTGCATATGGAGGAACAGAGCTCGTTATAAGAGCTCTGTTCTTTTTTTACACCCTAAATATGCTGATTGTTCGTCAGTAAGGAGGGGGCATCCTACTTTTATTAGGCTGCTTTACCACATAAGTAAGACTATCTGCTTGGAGTATAACAGGAACCTCATGTCTTGTAATATCCAGACGCATCGGTGTGTCTGAGAGATGAAGCTGTTCCCAGCCCTCGTAATTCGCTTGAAGGATCGCCAGGGCATTCTCTTTCGGCATGACAACTTCGATTAGCGTTTCACGCTTTCTGCCCGTTTGACGGTTGAATTCTTCAATATTCGTATTCATCAAGATAAAGTTAATGCCACCTGGCTTGGTGCCCTCGGCCATCCTTCGGAGCACTTGTTTAAAAGCAGTGTCGGATTTTACGTGCTCCAGGCTAGAGGCAGCAAGGATATAATCGTAGCTATTTGGCGGGATCTTATACGTGCTAATATCTGCTTGTTCGGTACTGATCAAATGCTCTACGCGAAACTCTTTGCTATAGGTGTGCAGTTTCTCTAAAGCCAAATCAAGCAAATCTACACCATGAACATGGCCCAAAGATGACTTGAGCCATTGCGCCAGAGGAATACTATTGCGTCCTACCCCGCAGCCCAAGTCCAGAATGGAAAGCGGGTGCTTATGGTCAATCAGCTTTACAAGCTCCATGATCAGCGGAATGGGCTTGTCCAGCCATGATCCCTTGTTATAAAGGCGATGCTGCTCGAAGCAATCTTCATGATATTGCTTTTCTTCTTCACGAATACGTTGTAATCGAGCTTTGTTCATGAGGATACCTCCGCTTCTGAAATAGAAAGTTCTGTATACGTTTATATACCTCAAGTCATCGATATCTAAACAAGGATAATGACGTTTTTTTGGTGCGTCATTCACGAAATATTACAAATTCTTAATAACACGAAAACGAACACTTAATAATCCTCTGCTAACCTTGAGTTATTAGACTCCAGTTGAAAGGCGTGAGGAAGATGAGTGGACCACTTCTGAATACGGCGCCCCAGCATGCCAAGCTGTCGGTTAAGCTTGCAAGCAGCGCACAAGAGATTGAGCAGGCTATGCGACTTAGGTATCAAGTGTTCGTTGAGGAAGAGAAAAACATGAGGATGCTGAATGAGCAGGGGCTTGAGCAAGACGTCTACGATGCTTACTGTGACCATCTCATTGTGAAAGACATCGAAACCGAGCAAGTGATCGGTACTTATCGGTTGCTTCCTGGGGATCGAGCTTTGAACGGGATCGGGTTCTATTCCGAAACTGAATTTGATCTTACGGCCTATTCAGATTTGAAAAGTCAAACGCTGGAGCTTGGACGGAGCTGTATTGCTCCCGAATATCGTGGTGGAAAAGCGATTCAACTCCTTTGGGAAGGCATTGCTGGTTATATTAGCGAGCGGAATTATACGCATTTAATTGGTTGTGCGAGTGTGCATGTGGGCAATTTGGAGGAACTCAATTTGATCTACTCGATGCTGCGCCAGAAGCAAGTGATAACAGACCGATTCGGTATTGAACCACTTGCTACGCATCGAATCCCTGGCCTTACTCGAATGGAAATCGATAGCAATGAAAAAGAGCTGTTCCGTAAACTGCCGCCTCTGATGAAAGGCTATCAATGGCTCGGAGCGGAGATTGGCGGAGACCCGGCATATGATGAGCTATTTGAGACCGTAGATTTCTTTATTATTTTACAAAAAGATCGGGTTACACGTCGTTATAAACGCCACTTTCTGACTACTTAAGCAGGTAAGGAGGACTTACCTTGTATGAATGGATTGCCAAGCTGACGTTGAATGAACGTAGGCTGCATCGCATCGAGAGAGTGCTCTGTGTTTATCCCATGTGGATGATGTCGGCTGCTTGTTCTATGTTAGCGTTTGTGCTTTATCGGGTATTCCGAAAAGGGTTTCTAAAGCGAGTGGAACACAATTTAATAGACTTACTAGGTGAAATGCCTAAGAGTTCATTAAAGGCTATTTCCAAGCATTATGTTCAAAATGTCGTGTATACACTTTATGAAATTCTTTTCCTTTCTGTTCGGTTGAAAAAGCTTTATGCTAGTCACTTTAATGTGCAAGGTGAGGAACATCTACAAGAAGCACAGCATCAAGCGGAGGGTAAGGGATTCATTGTTTATGCACCTCATGTTGGCAACTTTTTCAACTATTATTGGTATTTGACTCAGAAGTTCGATTGCTTAACAGTGGCTTCAGCTGGAAGTCCTGAACTTAAACCTCTATATATGAAGTTTGCCGCTATGGGTTGTAATGGCTTAGATTACGACAGTGTCCCCCCGTTGGAGCTGTATCGTACATTGAAAAAGCACGTGCAGAGCGGCGGAGTTATTTTCATCCTCGGTGACTTCTGGAGACCGACATTTCCTTTATCGAGGTTATTTGGCCGACTGACTCGTACACCTGAAGGTGCAGCCATGTTAGCGCTAGAGCATCAAGTGCCAGTTGTACCTTTCTATGGATATCGCGTCAAAGGGTTTAAACATCGGTTAGTTTTTGGATCTCCTATGCATTTACACGAACAATTTGAGCGTACAGGACGTTCAGGACGTTCAGAACGTGCAGAGGCAAACTTGCTTTTGAATGCGTTCATGGAGCGTGTGATCCGTGAGCAGCCTTCGGCATGGTTTTATTGGTTTAATGTTCATGAACGGTGGGAGAAGGTCCCATCATCAGCTGCTAATAACACAAGTAACGATGTGATCGGAAGTATAGATTTGACTACGGAAGCAGCAGGATGACTCACACAACGACCAAAAGGATTGGTGATCGACACATGGACACTGGAAGCCACTTATTGTTCGGCGTCACGTTAGCGGGATTGGCATGTTTGGAACCGGCCGTTGCACAGGAACCAGCGCTGGCCCATGCCATACTTGCAGGAACACTCATTGGTTCGCATGCCCCTGATTTTGACACCTTTGCACGTCTGAGAGGATATGCGAACTATGTTCGCGTTCATCGAGGGATCACACATTCGTTGCCGGCTTTGTTCATTTGGCCCATCCTTCTAAGTTTGCCCCTTGCTGCCTTGTTTGGTGTATGGGAGCATCTGATTAGCTTATATCTATGGACTTTTGCAGCTGTAATGTTCCACGTATTTCTAGATTTGTTCAATGTGTATGGCGTCCAGTGCTTCCGTCCATTTTCGCAGAAATGGTTCCATCTCGACACCCTCTGTCTCTATGAACCATTCTTATTTGTTCTTCATGGCCTTGGTGTCCTACTATGGTTGTTCATCTGGCAAGGAAATGGTGGCAGCCATATCGGAGAGGTATTCGCTTTGATATATGCGGCAACCTTCTTCTATATTGCAATAAGAACCTCGCAGCGCAATCGTTTCGTTAAGCTCGTAAAAAGTAAATTGAACCTCGCAGATGGCATCTGTCATCTCATTCCTAGCCTCAGTTGGTTTCAATGGCAATTCGTACTTGAGGATGACACATGTTTCTATCTAGGTGAGATCCGACATGGTCACGTATTGATTCAGGAGGAGTATAGTAAAGCGGATTACAATCAGAACGATTCACATCCTATTGTTCAGGCAACCATGGCCACGGATGGTGTTCGTGCCTTCTTGCACTTCGCACAACGGATTCACGTGTGTTGGAAAGAGAAGAACGATGGTTATGAGGTGCAGTGGCGCGATGTGCGATTCTGGCATAAACGTAAGCTCCCTTTCGGCGTCAATGTGCTGCTGGACCGGGACATGAACGTGGTCAGCGACACGCTCGGTTGGGATAAGAAGGCTTGGGACCCGCCGTATGTTTGATAGATTTGAAATGAATGGATAAGGTTGAATATTCATATAAAAAGAAAGAACACCTCATGACACGGTATTTTACACTCGTGATGAAGTGTTCTTTTTTCATAAACTTAAAGCGTCTGACCAAATTCTCCACCGTATAAAAGCTCGCTTAACTCTCGTCTGCCTGATGGGATTTCGCGCTCTTGGAACTTCTCGTCGAGAGCTTCAACAGGGCCGCGGTAACCAATGACGATCACAGCATGAATATCGTACTCTTCAGGGATTTGAAGGGCTTCGCGGGCTTGATTCCGATCGAATCCGCCCATGGCGTGAGTGATTAGACCTTGATTGTTGGCTTCTAGAGCGAGGTAACCCCAAGCTGTACCAGCATCGAACGCGTGACTTGGGTTATCGCCGCCTTTAGGCGTTTTGGTATGTGAAATGACAAGGGTGAGGACGGGGGCTTTTTCGCACCATTCCCGGTTGACCGGCATAATGAAGTTGTGAAATTTAGCTCGCTGTTCAGGTGTGCGGGCAATAATGAAGCGCCATGGCTGCAAGTTGCTTCCGGAAGGTGCCCACCTTGCGGCTTCAAAAAGACTAAGGAGAACATCTTCTGTCACTTCTTGATCGGTAAAGGAGCGTGGCGACCAACGTGTTAGGAATTGAGGGTTGATTTCGTGGTCAGGTTGACGATTGGATTCGACTTCAGCAGGTAAAGAAGTTGTCACGATAAATTCCTCCTTATTTTGTAATCTTCCTTATATTACCTGATTTCAAAGTCGATTACGAGTTTCTGAAAATCCTCTTGAACGGTATGGTTTTTCATGATTATGGAAAAACTAGTGGTTATGAAATGATGGACCAAGAAGAGGTGCGAGAAACCGTGAATTTTACTAGTCATGATGTTATTATAATTGAAAGAGCGCTAAGAACAGCGATGAAACATGATAGGGAAGAGCATCGTTCAAGAGATTATCATGAAGTTTTGCTCAAAATGCAAGAGAATGTGGAGCAGGCGCTCACCGTCAATGCTCAACAGGCAACCATAGAACATGAAGGAATTCGGTATGATTATGATGATTCATCCGATCTCATGTAGACATACGAACGTATATTCTGTAAGGCTGCGGCGGGAAACCGAAGCAAAAAAATGAATAGTAGGTTAAACAAAATGAGGCCCTAGTAAATAAATGGGGCTTTTTTATTTTGTGTGAGACGTTTATAATAGGGGAACAATCGTTCTATGCGGAGTGGTGAAAATATGATAAGAAAAAAATCCCTATCGGATTTAATACAAGGATTAAAAAGTAATGAAAATATAGTTAATTGGCATGAAGTTGAACCGCAAGAAGCAAAGACCCGTTCAATGCCTGAAAGCGTAGACCTAAGAATAAAGGCCGCATTAACTCAAAGAGGAATAGAACAGTTATACACTCACCAGCACACAGCTTATGAAACTGTACGTAAAGGTGAAAATATTGTTGCTGTTACCCCAACTGCTTCGGGTAAAACACTTTGTTATAACCTTCCTGTATTACAGGCAGTAGCCGAAGACGACGGAAGCCGCGCGCTTTACTTATTCCCAACGAAAGCCCTGGCGCAAGACCAAAAAAGCGAATTAAACGAAATCATTACGGAAATGGGCATTGATATAAAAAGCTTCACATATGACGGCGATACTTCCCCAGCAATTAGGCAGCTTGTTAGAACTGTAGGGCATATTGTAATTACTAACCCAGATATGTTACATGCTGCAATCCTTCCCCATCATACGAAATGGGTAAGTTTATTTAGTAATCTTAAATACATTGTCATTGATGAACTACATACTTACAGGGGCGTTTTCGGCAGCCATGTAGCAAATGTTATTCGTAGATTACAACGAATCTGCAAATTTTACGGCAGCAACCCTCTTTTCATTTGTACTTCTGCGACAATAGCAAATCCAAAGGAACTAGCAGAACAGCTTACAGGAAAGCCTATGCGGCTAATTGACGATAACGGCGCTCCTAGGGGAAGGAAGCATTTTGTTTTCTATAACCCGCCAATTGTTAATAAGGCGTTAAACATTCGGAAAAGCGCAACAGTAGAAGTAAACCATTTAGCCAGGGAATTCTTAGCAAATAAAGTACAGACTATTGTTTTTGCCCGAAGTCGGGTACGAGTAGAGATAATCTTAAGCCACATACAAGAACTGGTTAAGAATGAAATAGGGGCAAAATCTATAAGGGGTTATAGGGGCGGTTACTTACCAAGTCAGCGGAGGGAAATTGAAAGAGGGTTAAGGAACGGGGAAATTTTAGGCGTAGTAAGCACGAACGCTTTAGAATTGGGAGTAGACATAGGTCAACTGCAAGTCTGCATTATGAGTGGCTACCCTGGAAGTGTAGCAAGTACTTGGCAGCAAGCAGGCAGGGCAGGTAGACGGCATGGGGAAGCCCTGGTCCTAATGGTAGCAAGCAATACACCCATAGACCAGTACATAGTCCAAAATCCTGAATATTTTTTCGACCGTTCCCCGGAATCAGCAAGAATTAACCCGGAAAATTTAATTATTCTTGTTGATCATTTACGCTGCGCTGCTTATGAACTTCCAATGAAAAAGGGGGAAGAATTCGGGCCTTTAGAGATAGCCGACATTTTGGAATACCTGGTAGAAGAAAGGGTACTGCATCAGGCGGGGGATTCTTTTTTCTGGGCGAATCAGTCTTTCCCAGCAAGCGAAGTAAGTCTGCGTTCGGCAGCACAAGAAAATGTAGTCATAATCGACCAGTCGGACGTAGCGAATGTAAAAATTATTGGGGAAATGGACAGATTTAGCGCTATGACCCTGTTACATGACGAAGCTATTTATCTTCATGAAGGGGTACAGTTTCAAGTTGAGAAGCTGGACTGGGAGCATAAGAAGGCCTACGTACGGGAAGTCGATGTAGAATATTACACGGACGCAAACCTAGCGGTAAAGCTTATAGTATTAGAAGTTGACCGGACGGAAAACAGGCGAACCACATCACTTCATTATGGCGATGTTCGAGTAAACGCGATGCCAACACTGTTTAAGAAAATACGCTTAACCAGTTTCGAAAATATCGGATACGGTCCAATTAACCTACCCGAAGAAGAACTGCATACCAGCGCGACCTGGATAGAGTTAAAAGAGGTAGACCCGACATTAGGGACGAAAACGCTGGAACAACTGCTTTTAGGAATTTCGAATGTACTGAGGCATATAGTACCAATTCATGTAATGTGCGACCGAAGCGATATACACGTAGTTTCACAAATAAGGGCCGAGCATACGCAGCTGCCTACGATTTTCATATATGACCATTACCCCGGCGGCATTGGACTTGCCGAAGACGTTTATAGGCGTTTTGACGATATAAAAGCTGCGGCAAGAAATTTAATACGAAAATGTCTCTGTGAAGACGGCTGCCCTTCATGTATTGGTACGGAAATAGAGGGACTTAACGCAAAACAAAAAAGTATAGAATTGTTGGGGGTAATATGAAAATACGTGGTTCTGTACCCTGCTACATTAAATTTCGTTTGAGAACGCACAAGAACATAGATGCTGGCCCTATTCGGTTGCCCGAAGAAGAGCTGCTTACGAGATCTTATTGGTTTACCGTCGACGAGGAGATGTCGGCGGGGCGTTCGGCCAATGATAAGCAGCATGTGCTGCTCAGCATTGCGCAGCTCGAAGGCGGTGCCCGATGAGCGGGCTCCGCGAGAGGCTGGGCCGCCTGCGGGGACCTTCGGCGGCTCAGGTTGCACCGCCGACCCTGCCTGCGGCAGACGGCGAGTGGGCGCAGCTCGGCGCCCATGTAGAAACGAGCCCGGCCGGCTCGTTCGTCATGCGGCGCCGTGTGTACGGCGCGGACAGCGTGCACGGCAAGTATCGGCTGCGTGAGCTGGCCGATGTTGCGCAGCAGCTGTCCTGCTTTCACGACCGTGACGCCGTCGTCCGGCTCGAAGAGCTGCTCTTCTTCGACACCGAAACGACCGGACTCGGCGTCGGTGCAGGTAACGTGCCGTTCATGGTCGGCATCGGCTTTTATACCGGTGAGTTGTTCACGGTAGAACAGCTCTTGATTCGCAACCCAGCGGAAGAGCATGCTATGCTTGTTTATTTGCAAGAACTGCTCGAGCGCTTCACGCATATTATTTCCTACAATGGCCGAACATTCGATTGGCCTATTCTAAAAAATCGTTATGTTCTTAATCGACTCCAATTGGACGATACGAAGCTGCTTCAGCTTGATCTTCTTTACCCCTCGAGAAGCCTGTGGCGAAACACGCTGCCATCTTGTCGTCTCAGTAAAGTTGAAGAGAGCCGCCTCGGTTTTGAACGTGTAGATGATGTGCCGGGATCCATGGCACCCGCTTTATATTTTCAATATCTGGCCGAGAAAAATCCATCTATACTCGAAGGTGTTTTCGTTCATAATGAGCACGATATCGTTACTTTAGCAGCACTTGCCATACATTTCGGCAAACTGCTGAGTGAAAAAATCGAAATCGAACCCGAAATCGAACTAGAAGAACTGTTTCGAACAGGACTGTGGCTAGACAAAATGGGTCGTTCTACAATAGCAGAGACATATTTCGAAGAATTGTTTGCTAGGTTAATGAATGATCTGGAATCATCTAATCCTGCTGATAAAGAATCAGCCATTCTTCTGTTAGCAGCTTTTTATAAGAAAAATGGTGAGCATCTTCGCGCAGTTGAACTATGGAAACGATGGATTCTCATCAAAAACGTGAGCATTGCGCTTCATTTGGAGCCTTATTTGGAGCTAGCGATGTATTACGAGCATCGAGAGAAGAACTTTGCTCAGGCGATATTTTACGCTGAGGAGGCTTGGGCGAAGCTCTGGCGCCGCCGTTCACTTCACCGTGGAGATAAACGTCAAAACGAAGTCGAGGAAGCACTGGAGAAACGTATCCATCGATTGAAAGGTAAGTTGAGGAAAGCTGAAAGTCATCCGTTTGAGATGAAATCACTTGCTGTGAAGGGTAAGAACACATCGAAAGAGATAACCAAGACACGCAAAATAAAGCCGATTTACGTTAGTGAAGGCCTAATTTAATGGGGATGGACGCCAATTCTAGTTATTTAACACATTGATAAGAGCTTCTAGAGACTGCTAAATTTCATTTTTCATCAATGAACAAGAAATAGAAGCTCCTAGAGGCTCCTAATTTAAGCATTTTCACCAGTTTTGATAGCATTCCATAGCAATAGAAGTCCCTAAAGACTGCTATTGCTCATTTTCATACGATTAAGATTGAAATAAGAGTCTCTAGGGGCTCTTATTTTTGAATTCATGTCGAAGGCAGCATCTATGTTTTGTCAAAAGAGAAATCAGGGGAGCGCCTAGTTTAAAGCAAGAAGCATTAAGAAGAGCTAAGCAGCACTACGAGCACAAAGAAACACCAAAAGCACCAAGAATTCTCCAACACCATCCAGAAGGTTGTGTAAGGTAGTTCCGTTTACTTTCCCAGTCATTTGGTTATACAAGGAAGAAAAAGGCAAGGAGAGTTCACCATGCCCGAACTTCCAGAGATGGAAACGTATCGTCAGCAGTTGACGCGATTGATCCAAGGCGCGCCAATCACTGGGGCGGAAGTTACGCGTCCGAAATCATTGAATGTGGAGCCGGATAGTTTCATTCGGAAGCTAACTGGAAACCGTATTGTACGGATAGATCGCAGAGCTAAACATTTGCTGTTTCACTTGGTATCAGGTGAAGTTTTGTTATTGCATTTAATGCTTGGTGGTTGGATGTTCTATGGAACGGAGGATGAGAAGCCGGACCGGACAACGCAAGTTGTGATCCATTTTGGCACGAAGCACTTATATTTCATTGGATTGCGGTTAGGATATTTGCACATGCATACACGGCCTGAGGTTGATCTGCTTTTAGGCAAGCTTGGGCCTGAGCCACTGGATTCCAGCTTTACTTTTCCACAGTTCCAGCAGGTGTTGAAAAGTAAGAAAAGCAACTTGAAATTATCCTTTGTTGACCAATCGTTTCTCTCAGGGATCGGGAACTGCTATTCCGATGAGATATGCTTTTATGCGGGTATTCTCCCACTTCGTAAACTGTCCTCACTGACAGAAGAAGAGCAAAATCGCTTATTTCAGGCCATGCGCTCGGTTCTTCTCGAAGCTATTCAATTCGGGGGATATATAGACGAGCCTCTGTTTGTTGGGGACCGTTTGACAGGGCAATTTGATGCTAAGTGTCGCGTATATGATCGAGAAGGGGAGCCTTGTTTGCGCTGCGGACATCCACTAATAAAGACAGAAGTTTCGAGCCGCAAATGCTTCTACTGTGCTAATTGTCAAGCGTGAAAGGGCTGATTCCTGATGTTTATTGGCGCTCATGTTAGTACGCGTGGCGGCTATTTAGGTGCGGCCAAAACCGCTCTGTCTATAGGGGCAAATGCATTTCAATACTTTCCCATGAACCCGCGCAGTCTTTCTACCAAATTAGTTAATCAAAGAGATACAAGCGCATGCGCGCAATTTTGCCAAGAACACGGCATGTTGTCGATTGGGCACGCTCCGTATCCCTTGAACCCAGCGGCTGATGAGGCTGAACGCGAACATATGATAAAGCTTTTGAGGAATGGTTTGGAAATTACGGATGCCTGCGGTTCGGTAGGATTAGTGGTGCACTTTGGAAAATATATTGGAAAAGACCCGTTACAAGGTTATAAAAATATAATACAATGTTTGAATAGCGCTGCTCAGGGATATGAGGGTTCTTCATTGATTTTGCTTGAGAATCAAGCTGGGGAAGGTGCTCAGCTTGGGCTAACCATGGAAGAAATGGTTCAAGTGCGCAAACTTAGCGGAGTTCCAGAAAAGATTGGATTTTGCTTGGATACGTGTCATGCATTTGCAAGTGGTTTATGGCAAGGGCATAATTGGTTAGAGCTTGAGACCAAGGGGAAACAGCTTGACTATTTTCCGCATCTGAAGGCTGTTCATTTGAATGACTCTGTCCATCCTTATGGTTCCCGCCGAGACCGCCATGCAAATATTGGGGCTGGCTATATTGGCCGTGAGAATTTTCAGCAAATGCTAGGCTCTTCCTATTTGAAACAAATTCCCATCGTTCTTGAAACAGGTTCAGGAAGTGACGGTACACATGCTCAGGAAATTGCACTGGTGAAATCTTTGGTATACTAGTACTTCATTCATTTCATCATGAATAGGAAAGGAAATCCGATCATGATTCATGTATACTTAGATGACTTGCGACCTTGTCCCCAAGGATTTACTTTAGCCAAAGATGTCAAAGAATGCATTTTACTGCTCCAGGAGTTTGATGTTGATATTTTATCGTTAGATCATGATTTGGGTTGGTCTACGATGGAGACTGGCATGGACGTCGTCATTTGGTTAACGCAACAGCGCAAATTTCCCAAAACAATTTATATTCATACTTCCAGTCCCTCGGCTTGTACGGCAATGTATCAAATGCTTTACACGGCCAAACCCGAAGGGATGAGTCTATACCCTCACCGAATTCCTGACGATTTGCTCATGCAGATTGCACAAGGTACATATACGAGTGAGCCGTAGTCAGAAAGGAATCGACCGCAAATGATCCATTTATCCGGTATTCATTTTATTAGAGGAGAACGTCATATTTTACAGGATGTGAATGTACACATTCAGCCAGGTGAACACTGGGTATTGTTAGGCCGTAATGGTTCAGGTAAGACAACATTGCTTGAAATGATGAATGGATACGAGTTCCCAAGTCGGGGAACGGTAGACGTGCTGGGTAACCGGTATGGTCAATGTGATGTGAGGGAAGTTCGCAAGAAAATCGGCTATATTTCACAGTCTTTGTTCGAAAAATTGAACCTAAATGACCCCGTTCTCGAAGTTGTCGCTACGGGTGAATATGCCTACCTACGGTTTTATCAGGAAATACCGCAAGAGGTGAAAGATCGTGCTCTAGTCATGTTGGAGCGTGTCCGCATTCCTCATTTAGCTCATCAGCCTTTAGGAAGTCTTTCGCAAGGAGAACGTAAAAAAGTCATGCTTGCCAGATCGCTCATGATGAAGCCTTCCATTCTCATTATGGACGAACCAGCGGCTGGATTAGATTTATACGAGAGAGAACGTTTTCTTACAGATGTCAACGACCTCAGCAAGCAAAACATTACGGTCGTCTACGTGACGCATCATATCGAAGAAATAATCCCTTTATTTACGCATGTTGCTATTATTGAACAAGGTGAAATCATTGCGGCGGGGCGCAAAGAAGAAGTACTGACTCCAGAAAATATTCATCGAGCCTTTGGAATCGATATCACGTTGGAGTGGTTCCAAGAACGACCATGGCTTAAGGTTATTGAATCAAGATAGTACATTACATAAAGGATGCGGCTATGACACACTTAACGACATACATTGGTACCTCGAATCACGGGTTCGCTCAATATGCACAAGATGAAATTCGTAAATTATTTCCCTTAACTAAGTTTACTTTGTTGGTGCCGACTGAGGTGTTTATATTCGAAGTGCCCGAGGGTACAGAAGATATGATCACAACGCTTAAAGAGCAGGAGCCTATGTTTCTTAGGCACGTTCAGCCTGTGAGTCAAGACTGGGACCTGAGCCGTACGGATGCGGATATCGAACATCTCAAGTCTTGGTTAAGAGATGCCATTTCTTCAGGGATTATTGGTTCAGGCGAGAAAATAGCCACCCAAGTGCGCAAAGAAGAGCGGGCGGATGTACCTTATGCACCTTTCACCGTCAAGGCAGCTTTAGATGAAATATTGGTTTCTGAGATTCAGGCTGAGCCCGTAGTTCGGTATGCGGATCAAATCATTTCCGTGTATATTAGCGCCAAGAAGCTATTCGTGGGGCTGTCCAAGCCTACCGACAATTTGTCTGATTGGTCAGGCGGTGCGATCCGATTTATGAAGGAAGAGGATCAAATCTCGCGTGCTAAATTCAAGCTTTTGGAAGCGGAACAACGATTCGGTATTGATTTCAGCATTGCCCGTACGGCACTAGATATTGGCGCTGCTCCTGGTGGATGGACATCGTTACTTTTGGAGCGCGGCTTGCGTGTTACGGCTATTGACCCTGCATCCATGAGTCCCAGACTTCAGGGCAACCCACTTCTCGCGATTCTTAAGAAAAATGCTGGCGATGTAAAGCTGAGGGAAAATGAGTTTGATTTGCTCGTCTGTGATATGAGCTGGGATCCACGTCAAATGGGGCGTTTAGTCGCTGATTTGCTCTATTCCTTACAAAGTGGGGGAACGGCAATCATTACGGTCAAGCTCATGCATAAAAAACCGTTCCAAACGGTTCGTGATGTTTTGAAGATTTTGGAGCCGACGCTATTTCTGCTAAAAGCCAAACAATTGTTTCACAATCGGGAAGAATTGACACTTTATTTGCAAAAGACGTAGAATGTGAAAAAAAATGTAGATTTATAAAGAAGACCCTCTTATAATCAAGGTAAATCTTACCTGATAAGGGGGTCATTTATTTATTGATGAATAAACAAAACTGGATTGGAACATGTATAGGGGGAAGATATCGAATTGAAGCCTTGCTCGGTCAAGGTGGAATGAGTCATGTTTATTTAGCAGAAGATTTGAAGCTAAAAGGGAAGAAATGGGCAGTGAAAGAATGTTTGCCTTTCGAAGCCGATGATATGACATTCTTCCTGGAAGAAGCGGAAATGCTCGCTAGGCTTCAACATCCCCAGCTGCCGCAGTTAGTTGATTATTTTACAACCGAGGATGGAAAAGGCTTCTTGGTTATGGATTATATTCAAGGGCCAACGTTGCAAGATTTATTCGAAGATAGGGGTCGCGAGTTACCCATAGCGAAAATTGTTCATGTTGCCTTTCAGCTATGCGATTTACTTCACTATTTGCACACGTTTCAGCCTCGTCCGATTATTTACCGCGATCTCAAGCCTTCCAATGTGATGTTAAATGAGCAGAACCAAGTTCGATTAATCGATTTTGGTGTTGCCAGACAATTCAAACACGGTAAACAATCTGATACCATGCAAATGGGTACGATTGGCTTTGCGGCTCCCGAGCAGTTTTTAGGCTTACAGACCGATGCGCGCACTGATTTATTTACGCTCGGTTCCATGCTGTATTACTTATTATCGGGCGGCCAATATGCGTATATCACTCAAAAGCCGTTGGAACAGATACGAACAGATTTACCAGATGTCTTAACCTCCACTGTACGATTACTCCTGCAAGAGCACCCGCAAAACCGCTGTCAATCTGCCATGGAAGTAAAAATGAGACTTCGTTCCATCTATTCCGAATCAACTATGACCCCAGATACGTTGACTCCGCACACGCCATTCATCACTTCAACAACTGATAAATTAATTGTTATTGGCGGTTTATTTGCAGGGGTAGGTGCGACATTCATGGCAATTACATTGGCAAGAATTCTTCATTCTTTGCACATTCCAAACGCGCTAGTTGAGCAGCCAACAATTGAACCTGATTTGTATATGCTCCTTTACGGCGATCGCAAGGCTCCTAAGGATTACTCCTTCGTGTCGAATCTCATAAGTGACCAAACGTCAGTAGCGATTTCAGCATGGACCAACGGGTTTACGACATGGGTACCCCTTCATCCTGAGGGGTTTCAAAGCTCATGGCATCCTTCGGATTCCTTCAAACTTCTACATACGATAAAAAAACCGATCGTCATCTGGGACGTATCCACGCATTGGGAAGATCCTTCTGTTCAAGAACTTTGTCACAGTGCGGATGAGATCATTGTAGTTGTAGACGCCTCTCCCGGAAAGTGTAATCGCCCAAGTTCGCGAGCACATTTCAATCGATTTGATACGTATCAGCAGCGTGGCAAAAAGGTGCATTATGTGGCGAACGGTACGATGCCGGGACACTTCCGGAATGAATGGGTAGATTCGCTTCCTACGGCACCGTTATGCACCTTGCCTGAAATACCGCGTGCTGAGGTTATGCGTGCTGTTTGGAAAGGGGAATGTATTCAAGATCAGACTGAAGTATTGGAAACGTTGAAAGATGCACTGAGCCCTTTGCTTAGAGAAATTCTGCCGAATGAGACAGTTAGAAAAAGTAGTCTGAAGGGGAGTAAATCATTATTCTCACGATTCAAAAAGCTTAGTTAGCCCCTTTAATAAATTGCAAATCGATTCTCAAGTTATAACCAAATGACCTTAATTGTGTTATGATGAGTCATATTTCATTTAGAAGCAGATAGAGGGGGCTATACATATGGAACAACGCTTTGCTAGAGAGTCCAGATGTTTCAAGACGTCACGAATTTTTCCGACCGATGTAAATAATCACAACACGCTATTTGGTGGTAAGCTGATGTCCTATATTGATGATATCGCATCGATTGCCGCACATAAACATTGCCGGAGGTCTGTTGTGACAGCCTCAACGGATTCTGTTGACTTTTTGTCGCCTATACATACGTCAGACTCGGTTTGCTTGGAGTCATTCGTGACATGGACAGGCAAAAGCTCGATGGAGGTTTTCGTCAAAGTTGTAACTGAAGATTTGAAAACAGGGGCAAGAAAAATAGCAGCAACCTCCTTCCTGACATTCGTTGCACTCGATGATAACAAAGTTCCTGTTGAAGTTCCAGATGTGGTTCCAGAGACGGAAGAAGAGAAAAAGCTGCATGAATCAGCGCCACATCGAGCAGAAATGAGACGTCTACGAAGAGTTGAAAGTAAGAAGCTGGCGAGCTTCTTCACAATGAAATACCCTTGGGAATAAAAGGGATTGATTTTCTTTTAAAATGTGGTACAATTTGGATAAATTAAATCGGACAAGCGGAAGCACCGCTGATCGTGGAGATCGTAGATCTCCTCAATCGGCGCGTGCTTTTTTTGTTTTCTCCGAATCACGAAGGAGGCTGATGCATGAAGGTTGAGACGACCCTTCGCATTGCCATTGTGCTCACCGTTATTAGCTTTGTTCTAATTGCTAGTGGTGTGTATGCCAAGGTTTCATAACTGATATAAAGGAGGTAGGAATGAAAAAATTTCAACTTTACGTCTTAGATGATGACATCGTTTACGCAGAGCGACTTGCTGCCTTCATACGGTCTTCTGAGTTTGCGGAGAGAATACAAGTTAAGCTTTTTTCGAAATTAGAATTGGTCCTAGAGGTGCTTGAGAATCAGCAATTAGAAGGTGTTTTGCTACTATCCGAGGCATATTACCCCTATTTGATGAATCGGAGTACATCCTTATGCAAAATGATTTTGAGTGAAACGATTGCAAATTCCAAAGAAGCGGAGACGAAGATTCCGTTCTTATATCGTTTTCAATCACTGCACCAATTAATATCGCACCTTCAGGCCTTTTATACGGAAAAGCATAGATTTGATGCGGGTCATGGGACGAAAAAAACTAGAGTGCTATCTGTGTACAGCAGCAGCGGAAATAGTGGGAAAACGATGACCGCCGTTCATTTGGCGAAGCAGTTATCTTTTCGCGGTGAACAGGTTTTTTATCTCAGCCTGGAGTTGGTTAGTTCAGCCTCTCAGTGGCTGCAGGGGGATTTAGGACGGTTTTCACAGCTTTTATACTACATGAAAAGCACGCCTGACTTGTTGGGACCTAAGCTGCAGCTGCTCAAATCCCACGACTCTAGGCTGCGTATCGATTATCTGACTCCCAAAGATCAAATCAGGGAGATGCAAGAAATGAGCGGCGAGCATGTCCGTCTTCTTATTGAATCATTGATCTCGTTGAACGAATATGACTTCATCATTGTTGATTTAGATGCCACTGTGCATCCGAGAATTGTAAAAAGTTTGGATGTCAGTGACCATATCATCTGGATTGTGCGGGACGATTTAAATGATTTATATAAAACAGAGGCGCTCCAGAGGCAAATGGGCTCCTTGCAGAATGTACATTTCGTTATCAATAAATATACAGGCAAAGAAACGAATGATTTCTCGGGTTTGGGTAAGGAAATAACGTATAGGCTTCCGTATATCCCCGAGTGGAAAATTTTAAGCGCCCCAGAACAGATCTGGCAATCCGGCTTGTTTTCAGAACAGACGTATGACATGTTCACTGCTATTCACATAGGAAAAGGACATTCTTCTTCGGATAGGAAAGGGGCTGCTGCTTCATGAATCATGATTTGTTTCTCACTTTGAAACAGCAGATTAAAGAGAGGATTGATCTTTCCAGCACGGTCAGCGATGTCACATTAATTGAGCTTATTGAGGAGACCGTTTTCAGCGCAGCAGGAGAACACGGTTGGACTTCAAGCGAGATGCAGGCTTTGGTAAAGCGAGTTTTTGATTCATTCAGGGGCTTGGATATTCTTCAACCGTTGATCGATGATCCATCCGTGACAGAGATCATGGTAAATGGGCATGAGTGCATCTTTTTCGAAAGGAAGGGCGCCGTTGAGCGATATCCGTATCCTTTGGAAAGTGCAGAGAAGCTTGAGGATCTCATTCAGATGATTGTGTCTAAAGTGAACAGGATCGTCAATCAAGCAACACCAATTGTCGATGCGCGTCTGCCTGACGGGTCGAGGGTCAACATCGTACTTCCGCCGGCCTCTTTGAGTGGTCCCACTTTAACGATTCGTAAGTTTCCGGAAAAGCCCCTGCTAATGGCAGATTTGATTCGTATGGGAAGTATCTCGGAGGAGGCAGCAGAACTTCTACAAGTAATGGTTGAATCAGGCTTTAATATCTTTATTGGTGGCGGAACAGGTTCTGGGAAGACGACATTTCTAAATGCACTTAGTGCTTGGATTCCCCCACACGAACGCATCATTACGATTGAAGATTCTGCTGAGCTTCAGATACAGACTGTACCTAATTTGGTGAGAATGGAAACTAGAAATGCCAATACCGAAGGGAAAGGAGAAATCACGATTCGAGAGCTTATTCGTTCTTCGCTGCGAATGCGTCCCAATCGGATAATTGTTGGGGAGGTTCGAGGAGCGGAAGCACTCGACATGCTAGCTGCGATGAATACTGGGCATGACGGAAGTTTAAGCACAGGACATGCGAATACATCTGTTGACATGCTCAGCCGACTAGAGACGATGGTGCTAAGTGGAGCCCAACTTCCAGTAGACGTCATTCGTAAGCAAATTGCCTCAGCGCTGGATGTTATGGTTCATGTAAGCAGAATTCGTGATCGTACCCGTAGAGTCACAGAAATTCATGAGGTGCTAGGTGTGAAGGATGGTGAGGTTCAACTGCATCCACTTTTCCTATTTGTTGAAAAAGGGGAAACGGTGGATCGTAAGGTCATTGGTGAGCTCGCTTATACCGGAAACCGACTGCACCATATGCACAAAATTCGAATGGCTGGAAAGAAGCTGCCAGATTGGTTTAAACAGGTTCAGGAAGAACGTGATACAGGATGAAGATTTTGTTGCTTCTCCTCATTATTGGAGCGTTCAGCTGGTTTTTTCTTTTGTATTTGGAACGAAGAAAAGGAACATCTAAGAGAGCTGAATCTCAGCCCATCCAGCACCCGTCTGCAATTAACCATTTAATTGACTATAACCACTATCAACTAACCTCCAAGGAAAAAGTAAGTGCTATCCTGATGCTTGCCATACCAGCGTTCATTGTAGGCTACATTTTCTACAAAAGCTTCGTTCTTGCTGCAGTATTGGCTGCGGTAGGCTTCGCATTTCCCCGAATACGTAAGCAACAATTAATTCAATTACGTAAAAACAAATTGTATGTACAGTTTAAACAAGCACTAAGCTGCCTATCCTCCTCCATGACGGTTGGTAAGTCGATTGAAACAGCATTTAGAGAGGCACTAGGAGATTTGAAGATGCTGTATCCAGATCCCGCTTGCCTGATCGTCGTTGAATTTAGTATTATCTGCCGAAAAGTAGAGAATGGGGAGCCCATTGAAACAGCTCTGAAAAATTTAGCGGATCGCAGTCATCTAGAAGATGTAAGAAGCTTCACAGACGTTTTCTTAACTTGTAAGCGGACGGGTGGCAACTTGGTGGAGGTCATGAAACGAACTGCTGCGGTGATTGGCGAAAAGCTTGAAATTTCACAGGATATCTCCGTAATGATTGCACAGAAACGTTTTGAATCAAGGGTACTGCTCTTTGCGCCGATCGTTATTGTTGCCGTGCTTGCGTTCTCTTCTCCAGAGTATATGGATCCTCTTTATACAGGCAGTGGTGTACTTATCATGTCTGCAAGCTTGTTGCTGCTTGGTTCTTGCTATGTACTCACTCAAAAAATCATGAATATCAAGGTGTAGCATGTGGATCACGATTGTGTTTATAACTCAGATTGCCGTTTGTATCCTATTATTCCTTTGGGGGCGAGTCCAGTATGCTGAGATTATCAAAGCTCACCCTTATCCGTTCCAGATAAAGCTGCTGTTACCTTACAGTTACTTGCTCATAGACAAGCTTAATTTGATGGAAAAATTACCCGATTTTACGGCAAAAGTACATCATAAATTAATTACACTGCATGGGAGAAGCTTCGCTGCACATGGCAGTAAATGGTTTCTTGCAGAGCTTATCTCGGTTTCGACTTTATGCTTAGTAATTCTAACTCTGCTATCCATTCTTGCCGGTGGAGATAGTTCTCTGTTTGGATTTGGTTTGCTAACCGCGGCTATCGTTCCCATGATCATGGTGCGTGATTTAGATGCGAAAATCCGCAAGAAACAGCAGCTGATGATCCTTGAATTGCCTGAAATATTGAGTGCGATCGTGCTGCTCGTAAACGCAGGAGAGACTGTAAATCGGGCATGGATTCGTTGTGTAGAGGCCCGGCCGCATAAAGCACAAACACCACTTTACAAAGAACTTGCACAAGCTGTTCATGAACTGGAGATGAATGTATCCTTTGCAAAAGTAATGGAGGATTTCAGCAAACGCTGTGCCCTTCATGAAGTGTCAGTGTTTACTTCTACTCTTTTGCTGAACTATAAGCGAGGTGGTAGCGATTTTGTTGTAGCGCTTCATGCACTTTCGTTGGATCTTTGGCAAAGAAGGAAGTCGGTGTCACGAACATTAGGTGAAGAAGCATCATCGAAGCTTGTATTTCCCATGGTCCTCATTTTCGTTGTCGTGATGGTCATCGTAGCGGCCCCAGCTTTACTTATGATGAAACAATAATGGAGGTATGTAGAGATGAAAACGGCGTTAGATTGGCTGAAACAGTTTTGGGAAGATGAAGAAGGATTAGGCACTTTAGAGATTTTATTGATTGTTGCTGTGCTTGTAGCTATAGCAATTATATTCAGAAAATGGATCGTCTCGTGGTTCCAGAAGCTAATTGGGGATGCCAACTCTGATTTAAAAGACAACAGCGCGGTTGTTCCTTGTGCGCCTAGTCCAACAACTAGCTGTGCGCCATAGGCGTTTACTGAGTCTCCGTGTAAATGAGGAAGGAAGCTTTACTTTAGAAGCTTCTCTTGTATTTCCGCTGATTCTACTTTGTACGGTTACGCTTCTTTTTGTGGGCATGTATGCGTATCAGAGCGTATTTGTTCAGCAGCTTGCGAGGACTGCGGCAGAGCGTCTTGCCTTTACGTGGAATAACAGCCACAAAGATTTGGTGACAGGAAACTATAACCCCAGTGAAACAGATGGTCTTTATTGGCGACTTACACATGATAGTGTGTCAGATTTATTCGGAATGCTGAGTGGGAGTGGCGCAACAGAAGTCATTATTCCCTCGAGCAGTGCGAGTGGTCACGTGGAGAGCAAACTTGCCAAAACCTCAGCTTTACTGCCGCAAGGTGTGACGGGAACTGCAAAATACGCCAACTATCTTTTTGACCATCAGGTAGAAGTGAAATTGCAAAAGTCATTTCTTATGCCGACGCAGCTAAAGAGATGGTTGGATTCTGAGCAAACAACTGGCAGGGCCGTTTCACATGTTGTGGAGCCTGTTGAACTCATTCGATTAACGGATATTACACGTACGTATTTCAAAGCGATTAAAGGCCGAATTTCCCCTCAAAAGGCGAGAGAGGCTCTCGTAGAGCCCATTCAAGGTGGATTATCAGGCCCCAGTGTGTCCATACAATCAGAGCGCCAAGCCGCGGCCTATTTGAAGGCACTGGTTGGAGGTACAGAGGTTATTTTGACCACAACATCAGGAAAAAGCAGAACAGTAGATGCGTTGGATGCTCGAGGTATTGGTCATCAAGCTTTTTACAATATGACGGAGTTTCAGCTTCGCACCGAGCAAATGCCTAAGGATATAGAGCTTCTCAATGAAAGGACACAAGTGAAGGGCATCGTATGGCACTTTTTCAAAAAAGATACCAGCGGTAAAGGAATGCCCTCTCATTCATTTCGCAAGGAGCTGGAGCGTAAAGGGATAGTTGTTGTCATCCACAATTAGGAAGGGGGGAGTTTTTGAGGAAATTTATTCGGTCAGAGAAAGGTGCAGTTTCTGTCTATCTGATTCTCATTATTGTGCCAATTTTCTTATTTCAAGCTGTACTCATTGACTTCGCAAGAATTAAACTGGCGGAAAAAGAGACGGAATCAGCGGTCAAGGCCGCAGCGCGATCGGTTATGTCAGCTTACGATACAGAGCTGCAAGCGATGGGGCTCTATGGTCTTGGCATTTCGCAGGATGAATCAGAGGCGTTATTTCGCAAGGTTTTTGCAAGTAATTTGTCAAATCAAGTGTCGCCAGGCGCATTTCATTATGTGGATACAAGACCCGTAGCGAATGGCATGCGTGTTACCCCTGTGTACACATTGGCAAGTCATACGATTTTTGAGCGGCAGGTACTGGAGGATATGAAGATCAAGGCTCCCATCGAGTTTACACTTGAAATTACCGATAAGTTTCGGAAAAGCGGGACGAAAGCCCCTTTTCAGCTTGGGTCCCAGTTTTCTAAAGAAGCGGCGGTGCTTGAAAAACTCATTGATCAAAGAGAAAGTGCGTTAGATGAAGCTTGGCAGAGCAGCGAAGAGCTGATTGAAGAAATATCGAAGTATCATGCTTATTATCAAAAACGCATCACCGAATTAGACGAATTAGCTGCCCAAATCGGCATTCATACAGCAGATGAAGTGAGAAGCGAAATTCTAGAAGTGAAAAATCAGCTGAAATCTATTCAAGATTCCATGAGAGATCTGGATATGTCAATAGCAGCGCTAAGCCAAGCTGGACCTGGCGCTGTGGCTGGCATACAATCCCTCGCAGCTTCTAAACAAATATTAGGGTCTCAGGCACAGGTCTTCGCCCAGAAGTTGAATGAGCTAGAAGCGTTGTTGCAACTGATCATTAAATACGCAGCACTCCTAGCTGCTACGAAGCTGGAGGTGCCGGCTAACGGAAGAGAAATCCAACTATTACAGCAAACCATTGAACCAGCTCTACGATTAGCAAAGCAGCGAAATGACGAGATACGTACGAAATTAAATGAGATAGCTCAAAGTTCGGGAAGTGGAGCACAAGGTGGAGCCTCTGGTGCCTATGAAGTGTTTCAACATGTTCCTGTTATGGGTGATGATTATTTCTACAGATATCAGACAGCCATAGCCAGCATTAGTGCGTTATTTACTGCGTTCCAAGAAGTTGTTACCTCCGTATATCTATACACATCTGATAATACAAGTAGAGCAAACCTAGCGAATAATGCTTATTTTTCTGAATCTAGTGAATTTAATAAACAGCAAAGTGTTTTGGAAAAGACAAGAATGGACAAAAATGAGGCAATGGCAACGAATAAGCTTCTGCAAAAAAACAAGATTCAAGCCATTTTGGATCAAGCGAAACAATCAATCGGTTCTTGCAGCTTGCCGAATACTCAAAGTACTGACACTGAACTGTACAACCGCCTTCAGGGGGATGCCGGACAAGTAGAAGAGGATAAAGGATTGTACCAAAAGTATAGGGAAGCAAATGCTCAAGATACGATGGTTGGCAGCGAGATTGCTTATGATTTAGAGAAACCAGAACCCGTAAGCCTAAAAGCGATGGGGATGCTTGAGGCGTTTAATAACGCAGCGGAATCGATGAGAAATGAGCTTTATGTGAATGAATTTGCGCTTACGAAATTTAATTACCGCACATATGGATTGGAAAAAGACTCTGCGGGTCAGCCCAAATTATCCAATGAGCTGGTGGATCCAGGTTCGCATAAGTTGGCAAATCAAGAGGTGGAATATCTGTTATATGGATTTTCCTCTTGCGTTGCTAATATTTCGTCCGCCTATGCGGAAATGTTTGCATTCCGTATGGCGATCCGCACAGTAGAGGCACTTCTAGATCCGAAAAAAGAGCTGCTCGGTATAGGCTCACCTTTACTCGTGCTCTTGGCGGCTGCCGCGGAAGGCGCGCTGGAAGCTTTTCAAGACATGAATAAATTAACAAAAGGTGAAGCGGTAGAGTTATCTGCGAAAATCACAACATCAGCTTTAAGTTTGACCTACAAAGACTATTTACGCATTTTTCTACTTTTACACAGTAATAATACGAAACTTATGGCTAGAATGCAGGCACTTATAGAACTGGATACTGGTAAGTATTTGGTTCAAGAAACGACTTATATTCAGGGAAACGGAGCAAGCGAAGTGAGGTTGTGGTTTATCCCCCAAATCATGAAGATGCTGGATGGAACTGGGTTACTAGGGTGTAAAGTGCAAGGGAATCGGTGCCAGTTCAGCAGTACTTCAGCTGTAGCTTATTGAAGAAAGGGGGCTGTTTATGCTTCGAAAGTTTCACCATGAGCAGAATGGCGGCGTGGTGTTGGAGGCTTCTTTGGTGCTGCCGTTCTTTTTAGCCTTTGTGATTGGTCTTATCATATGTATTCAGATTGCCGTATTAGAAATGGAGCTGCAAGCCGGGGTATCGGAGGCAACAAAGTCGGTTGCCGGTCAATTATACCCTGTACGGCTTCTTGTCCAAGAAGCCAAATCGAAATTCGATCAGAGCCACGCAGGTGAAATGATGAGTTCAGTTGTAGATCGTGTACAAACGGCTCGAGATCAAGTGAAGAACACTGAGAATCTGGCTGATGAATATGCCGCTTACATCCCGAATTCACTCCTAGAGCTTGTTAAATGGGAAAAAGAAAAGCGTGAATTAGGAGAGGGGAAGGCTCAAGAAGAACTGGATGAGCTTTACGAGAGTCAAGTTAAGCCGCGTATTCATGCGGCCTTCACACCGATTGTTTATGCATTTTGCAAACAAACCATCATGAAGAAAGAGAAATTTAAGGTCATTTCTGTGACTCTCCCGGGTATGGAAAGCGGTGGCGATGCTTTTTTTGGTATAGAAGCTCAAATAACCTACAAGCTTCCTCTGCCGTTCATAAGTCACACGATCATATTAAAGAAGAAGGCTTTTGAGCGGGCATGGATAGGCGCCTAAGACCTTTAGAAACTTTTAGGAGGGACCTTTTTCCTTGATTCATTGGATCTTATTTATACTAATAGCCATTGCATTTGTGATTGACGTACGTCAATCACGGATCCCAAACAAGATTACTTTCTGTGGAACAATGATTGGCTTCATATTCCACGCATGTACGGAAGGTTGGAGCGGAGTGTTTTTTGCTGTGATTGGTGCAATTACTGGTTTTACGGCTCTTCTTTTGCTTTATTTTTTTGGTGCTCTTGGTGCAGGTGATGTAAAGCTATTTGCTGCCATTGGGGCGATGATGGGTTTTACATTCGTCCTTCAATCGATGCTTTATGCCATTTTATGTGCAGGTGTTATCGGACTTATTTTGCTCTTTATCCGCAAACAGATGATAAAAACAGGTCATAAAATTGCCACATGGCTGGTTTCAATTGTTGTATGTCAAGACATGGGTAGTCTGCTAGGAATGAAGCATCAAAAAAACATGAAATTTCCGTTTATGTACGCAGTTGTACCGGGCGTTGCACTGACTTGGTATTATTCGTTTTTATGAGAGAGGTGAATCCATGACGCAAGAAGTATTTGGACTTCGTTATGAATTTGTATATCGACATGGTCATTATATGGTGTTGTATAAGGAAGATGGTTTGGATTCGAAAACGCTCTCGACTTTGCAGGTCAGGATGCTTGAAGCTAACGATGTACCGAACCTTCTACAGCTCGAAATACAAGAGGTGGATTTCCGCATCAGTTTACTGTATAACTTGTCAGCTAAACGAATGCTGTCCCATGTTCTGAAAGTGGAGGGGCTGTCTAAACAGCATTTTGCAAAGCTTATGTATGCAATTGTTTGTGCACTAGGAGAAAGTAAAAATTACATGCTTTTTGAATCTGGATACGTTTTGAGGGATAATTTCATCTTCATTGGCAGTGATTGGTCGGATGTATTTCTGACTTATGTGCCGCTTGAACCTACCGCTGATGAAGAATCCGTATCCAAATCACTTGAGTCTTTGATGAAACAACTCTCACATAAATTGAACAATGAGGAGAGGACCGTGGTAGTTTCGTGGATGGAGTCATTATCGCGGAATCGGAGCTTGCAAGGATATAAGGAGAATCTGCTCGCTCTGATGGACGAACATCTACCCGTGCAAGAAGCTTATCAGGCATCTAATCATGATAACGAGCAAGTGCCAGAAATTCGTCCTAATACGCAAATGCCTCCTGTAAAAGTAAACGGCTTGCCTAAGCCACTATGGAATCGGAATGAATTACATCAGCCAGTTATTCTAAACAACTCAATTGAGGAGCTTCAACCCAAAAAAGAGGCGAGTATGAAAGAAAGAAGTGAGGGACTTCCGGTCTCCTTTACCTCTTTATCGGGGCGGTCACGAACGATAGTCCTTGCTGTTGTTATTCTGCTAATAGCGTTTCTATGGCAGAATTATTTTACATACCCATCTACAAGTACTTTGCAAATAACCTCAGGAATCTCAATTTTACTCATGAATGTTTGGTTTGTTATTCGATTTTTAGGATTACCTCGCTTTCAACGATACACGAAAGAAAGCAGTGGTGTTAACCTGCCCATCTTCCCGGTTGTAGAAAGGCAACTGGATCAAAAGCTAGAAGCACCATCACCTGAACCGACCAATATACAAAATTATTATCAAAATTTACATATGCATACGACCTTGCTCAGTCAAAAAAAGCCAAACGCTACCGTTTTCCTTGGCAGGCTAATGAATCAACCGTTAGGAGCAAGAATTGAATGGCAAATCGAAGGCACTACTAAAACGTTTCCTCTGAATAACGATCATTTTACAATGGGCAGAGGCGATGCCAGTTTGAAGGTCGATTATGTTTTGGAGGAAGCGGGAGCTTCCAGAATACATGCTGAAATAATTAAGATTGAAGAAGGTTATGTGATTAAAGATACAGGATCAACGAATGGAACCTATTTAAATGGCGAACCATTAGTTACTTATCAGTCCTACCCGTTGAAAGATGGGGACGAGATTCGAATTGTGCGGCAGGAGATTAGATTTCGGTTGTGAGATTAAGGCAATATCACGATCATTTGGCATTAACTGCGACGTCCCAATGGGGGCGTTTTTCTGCATAGTTTTGTATAAAAGCGAATGAATACGCTTCCCAGATGAATTTACCTATTCCTGTCTTGCATGAGCAGTGTTATAATAAGAAGTCGCGAGTATGTGCGATTATCTTCGAAATAGACAGGAGTTTGGAATTAAGAGATGAGTCTTTTGACAATTGAAGATTTAAGCCATAGCTTTGGAGATCGTACGTTATTTAAAAATGTATCATTCCGTCTGCTCGCTGGCGAGCGTGTCGGTATTGTTGGAGCTAATGGCGTGGGGAAATCCACGTTAATGAATATATTAACCGGAAAAGTTCTTAAAGATACAGGTAAGGTTGAATGGACGCCGCGCGTACATTACGGATATTTGGACCAGCATTCCGTGTTAGAACCAGGCAAAACCATTCGTGATATTCTGCGCGATGCTTTTCTTCCTCTCTTTGAAGCGGAGAAGGAGATGATGGCGATTACCGAAAAAATGGGTGATGCCACACCGGAAGAGCTTGAGGTTCTTCTGGAGCAAATGGGCGAAATTCAAGAGCGTTTGGATATCGGCGGTTTCTATATGCTGGATGTGAAAATCGAAGAAATGGGTAACGGTCTTGGGCTTAATGCCATTGGTCTAGACCGTGATGTTACTTCTCTTAGTGGTGGACAGCGTACGAAAGTTCTTTTGGCTAAATTGCTCCTAGAGAAACCGACTGTTCTTCTCTTAGATGAGCCGACCAACTATTTGGACGTTGAGCATATTGAATGGTTGAAAATGTATCTCAAAGATTACCCGTTTGCCTTTATGCTGATATCCCATGACACGGAATTCATGAATGAAGTCGTTAACGTGGTATACCACTTGGAATTCACGAAGCTGACACGTTATACAGCGAATTATGAGAAATTCCTTGATATGGCTGAAATGAACAAAACACAGCATATTGACGCTTACGAAAAGCAGCAAGAGTACATTAAAAAACAAGAAGATTTCATCGCGCGTAATAAAGCGCGGGCGTCAACTTCAACCCGTGCCAAGAGCCGGGAGAAACAACTTGATAAAATTGACCGAATTGAGCGTCCAGAGACGGCTATGAAGCCGACTTTTGTGTTCAAGGAATCACGTTCAAGCAGCAGAGTGGTTTTTGAGGCGGAAAACTTGGAAATCGGTTATGATCGTCCTCTTTTACCGAAGATGAATGTAACGATTGAGCGCGGCGAGAAAATTGCTATTGTCGGATGCAACGGTGTTGGTAAATCTACACTTCTCAAAACGATTCTTGGTAAGCTTGAGCCGTTTAACGGCAAAACATTCCGTGGAGATTACTTGAGTCCTGCCTATTTCGAACAAGAAATTAAAGCACCGAACATGACTCCGATCGATGACGTATGGAACGAGTTCTCTTCGATGACTCAAAATGAGGTCAGAGGGGCACTTGCAAGGGTAGGGCTCAAAAATGAGCACATCACACGTGCTATGAGTAAGCTTAGCGGTGGTGAACAATCAAAAGTAAGGCTTTGTAAACTTCTTATGAGAGAAAGCAACTGGTTGTTGTTCGATGAGCCGACGAACCATTTGGACGTCGTTGCCAAAGAAGAGCTTCAGAGGGCTTTGAAAGAATATAAAGGTACCGTTCTACTTGTTTGTCACGAACCTGAATTTTATGAAGGTTGGGTAACAAGAGTGTGGGATGTTGAAGAGTGGTCTGCAAAAGTAACCAATTAGGGGGAAATCATTCATGTTAACTCACGTTGTGTTTTTTAAGCTCAAAGATCGCAGTCCGGAAGCGGTTGAAGTAACAAAGGCTATACTTACGAACATGGAAGGTAAAATCCCGGTCCTGCGGCATATCGAAGTTGGAACCGACATTTTGCATCTGGAACGCTCGTATGATATTGCTTTGATTACCAAATTTGATTCCTTAGAGGATCTCAAGGTCTATGACACTCATCCCGTTCATGAAGAAGTGAAGGCCCATATGAAGACAGTCCTTGATGGAACGTCCATTTGCGTTGATTATGTAAGCTAATCTAGTTTGAAAAACATAGGGGAACAGTGTAGTATCACTAGAAGAGACTTGTTTGTGACCTATGTCATTAACTTGCTTATGAAACCTAGGCTGCACTGTTTTTTACCACATAAGAAAGTATAAGTTTTCGGATCACGAAAACCGCTTTCTTATTGGCGATAAAACCTACCTCTAAACGCGGTCGCTCATCTTTGAATGGCCTCGATAGAGGTTTTCTCATGTCTTTAGAGGAAATCTAATAAATAGAAAAGGGAGGAATCCCGATTGAAAACGAACTTAAATAAAGCTTATATGACAGAAATTCTAGAGCTGCTTCTGCGGACTCCAAGCCCAACTGGTTACACGCACCACATTATGCAAAAAGTTGAACAAGAAGTGAATAAGCTCGGATTTGAGCTTACATATACGAATAAGGGCTGCGGCATTGTGACGATTCCTGGTACCAATCAAAACCGTGTCATTGGCATTTCTGCACACGTGGATACACTCGGCGCTATGGTGCGTTCGATCAAAGATAATGGCACTTTGAAAATCACTTCATTAGGCGGATTTATGATGGGCGCTATTGAAAATGAATATGTTCAAATTCATACGCGCGATGAACGTGTTTATGATGGGACTATCCTGACTTCGAGGCCATCTGTGCATGTGTATGAAGACGCAAGAGAGTATAAACGGGATGAAGCCAACATGGAAGTGCGTATTGATGAGCTTGTAAAGTCCAAGAAAGAGGTACAAGATCTAGGCATTCGAGTGGGGGATTATATTTCGTTCGATCCGCGCGTACAAGTGAAGGAAAATGGCTTCGTGAAGTCGCGTCATTTGGATGATAAAGCGAGTGTTGCTTCCTTATTTGGGCTTTTAAAGCTAATCAAAGATGAGGGCCTGAAGCCTGAATATACGATCAAGCTGTTCTTCTCCAATTATGAAGAGGTTGGTCATGGATCTTCCTTTATCCCTGATGATATTACAGATTTTATTGCTGTAGATATGGGTGCTCTTGGTGATGATTTGAGCGGAAGCGAGCGTGATGTATCGATTTGCGCGAAGGATTCCTCAGGACCCTATGATTATCAGATGACTTCGAAAATGATTGAGTTGGCCGAGAAGCTGGAAATCGGTTATGCCGTTGATATTTATCCGCGATACGGTTCAGATGCATCTGCCGCGCTTAGAGGCGGACGCGATATTCGTGCTGCGTTGATAGGACCAGGTGTTCATGCGTCACATAGCATGGAAAGAACGCATATGGATGCTGTAGTGAATACAGCAGCTCTTCTTGTGGCCTATATCATGGAGCCGGCCCACGCATGAATATACTTAGTGCAGTCAATATAACCAAAACATTCGGCGACAAGGTGCTGTTCGATGATATTTCATTCACGGTGAACGAGAAGCAGCGCATCGGTCTCATTGGCGTGAACGGAACAGGCAAGTCCACGCTGCTGAAACTGCTGGCGGGGATGGAAACAGCGGATCGCGGCAAGCTCGTGCACGCAAACCATTTCCGCGTGGAATACTTGCCGCAGAACCCGGAGTTCGATCCGAACTCCACGGTTCTGGAGCAAGTATTCCACGGCGATACGCCGCTCATGAAGACGCTGCGCGATTATGAGCTTGCGCTTGCTGAATTGGAGTTGGACGCCTCCAATGAAAAGAAACAAACGCGACTGTTCAGCGCCCAGTCGCGCATGGATGAGCAAGGTGCCTGGGAAGCCAGCACCTTGGCCAAAACCGTGCTGATGAAGCTAGGCATCAGCGAGTTCGACAAGCCCGTCGGCCAGCTGTCCGGCGGTCAGCGCAAACGCATTGCCATGGCGCGTGTTCTCATTCAGCCCGCTGACCTGCTCATTCTCGATGAGCCGACGAACCATATTGATAACGAGACGGCCATCTGGCTCGAGGAATTCCTTAGCAAATGGCGCGGCGCCTTGCTGCTCGTTACCCATGACCGGTACTTCCTAGAGCGGGTAACCACCCGCATTCTAGAGCTGGACCGGGGGAAGATCTACAGCTACGAGGGGAACTACGAGTGGTTCCTCGAGAAGAAGTCGGAGCGGATGGAGTCCGAAGCATCCAGCGAAGATAAGCGGCAGAATCTTTTGCGCCGCGAGTTGGCTTGGCTTCGTCGCGGCGCGAAGGCGCGCACGACCAAACAAAAGGCGCGCATTGGGCGCGCCGAGGAATTACGGGACCGCAAGGTGGACGGTCCCGGGGAGAAGCTTGACATGGCGCTGGCTGGCAGCCGCCTTGGCAAGAAGGTGATGGAGCTGGAAGACGTCACCAAAGCTTTCGAGAGCGGGAAGCCGCTGCTGAGCGGCTTCAGCTACATCGTGATGCCGAGGGATCGCCTCGGTATCATCGGTCCGAATGGCAGCGGCAAATCGACACTGCTGAACATGCTCGCCGGGCGTATTCAACCCGACAGCGGGACGATCGAGACCGGCACGACGGTGAAGCTTGCTTACTACACGCAAGAGAACGTCGAGATGGATGAGAAGATGCGCGTCATCGAGTACATCAAAGAGGCTGCTGAGCAGATCCGCACAGCTGATGGTGAGACGATTTCGGCGTCGCAAATGCTCGAACGCTTCCTCTTTTCGCCAACCCTTCAGTGGTCGCCAATCGGAAAGCTCTCCGGAGGTGAACGGCGCAGACTTTATTTGCTTCGTACACTTATGGGAGAACCCAACGTACTGCTTCTAGATGAGCCGACCAACGACTTGGATATCCAAACTTTGACCATACTGGAAGATTATCTGGATCAATTTCTTGGAGCCGTTATAACGGTTTCCCATGATCGATACTTTTTGGATCGTACGGTTTCGCATCTATTTGCTTTTGATGGCAAAGGTCAGATCGAGCCTTACATTGGTAACTACTCCGATTACTTGGAAGAGAAGCAGGAGCAGGCAGAAGCTGATCAGAATCGGAAAGAGTTGATACGTCATGAAAGCTCTTCCAAGTCTAATGGCGGTTCCAACAAAGCTTCAGCAGCCGTTATTAGTAGTCCTGCTGCAGCAGGGGGCACATCGAATGCGAACCGTCCCAAGAAGCTAACTTTCAAAGAACAGAAGGAATGGGACGAAATTGAGAGTACGATAGCTTCTCTGGAAGACAAAGCGGCTAGCTTGAAAAAGCAAATTGAAGCGGCAGGCAGCGACTTTGACCGTGTTCGCGAACTGTATGAGCAAGAGCAGCAAACGGCAGTGGATTTGGAAGCGGCGATGGAAAGATGGACTTATTTATCTGAGTTGCTAGAGGAAATAGAACGAAACAAGTAGGAGAGACTTCGATCTCCGATCAGGGATCCCAAAAAGGAGAGACTTTAATCTTCGATTAAAGATCCCTATATATGATATGATAGAACAAACTACTATAAAGGCAGGTATGTACTAAACATGATTAATGTTAATAACGTGACGCTTCGTTACGGCAAGAGAGCCTTATTCGAGGATGCCAATATCAAATTCACACCGGGTAACTGCTACGGACTAATCGGAGCAAATGGTGCCGGTAAATCAACTTTTCTGAAAATTCTTTCCGGAGAGATTGAACCTAACACAGGCGAAGTCAACATAACACCTGGCGAGAGAATGGCTGTTTTGAAACAAAATCATTACGAGTTTGACGAAATCGAAGTTTTGAAAACCGTCATGATGGGTCATGCTCGCTTGTTTAAAATTATGGAAGAGAAAGACGCTTTGTATGCCAAAGCTGATTTTACAGAAGAAGATGGCATGAAAGCCGCTGAACTCGAAGGTGAATTCCAGGATCTAGATGGCTGGCAGGCGGAATCGGATGCAGCTGAGCTTCTCATCGGTCTAGGTATCCCGACTTCCATTCATGACACGAAAATGAAAGACCTCGATGGCAATGAGAAAGTACGAGTCCTCTTAGCGCAAGCCTTGTTCGGCAATCCGAATATTTTGCTGCTGGATGAGCCTACCAACCATTTGAACTTAGAGTCCATTCGTTGGCTGGAGAACTTCCTTTCCCGCTTTGAAGGCACTGTTATCGTTGTATCCCATGATCGTCACTTCCTGAACCAAGTATGTACGCATATTGCGGATATTGATTTTGGTAAAATTCAAATGTACGTTGGTAACTACGACTGGTGGTATGAGTCCAGCCAACTGGCACTTCGTTTGACGAGAGACGCGAACAAGAAAACCGAAGAAAAACGTAAAGAGTTGGAAGCCTTTATCGCACGTTTTAGCGCGAATGCGTCCAAATCGAAGCAAGCTACATCCCGTAAAAAACAACTCGAGAAGCTTACTCTTGAAGATATTAGACCATCCAGCCGTAAATATCCGTTCATTCACTTCAAAGGTGAGCGTGAAGCGGGTAAGCAGCTGTTGGCTGTTGAGAAATTGTCCAAAACGATAGATGGCGTAAAAGTGTTAGACAACATCTCGTTTACTATCAATAAAGGGGATAAAGTTGCCTTTGTTGGCCCGGACGGCATCGCCAAAACGACGCTCTTCAAAATCCTGATGGGTGAAATGGAAGCGGATGAGGGTACGTATACATGGGGGATTACAACTTCCCAAGCTTACTTCCCTAAAGACAGCCAAGATTATTTCAACTCTGATTTAACTTTGGTGGATTGGCTTCGTCAATACTCCAAAGACCAAGATGAATCTTTCTTACGCGGCTTCCTAGGCCGTATGCTGTTCTCAGGCGAAGAAGCGCTGAAGAAAGCAAACGTGCTATCGGGTGGAGAGAAAGTACGCTGCATGTTCTCCAAAATGATGCTAAGCGGATCCAATGTCCTCATTCTTGATGAGCCTACGAACCATTTGGATTTGGAATCCATTACAGCACTTAACAATGGTCTTGTTGACTTCGACGGAACGATTCTATTCGTCTCCCATGACCATCAGTTCATCCAAACGATTGCTACACGCATTATGGAAATCACGCCTAAAGGACTCATCGATAAAATGTTCACTTATGATGAATACCTAGAAAGCGAAGATGTGCAAAAACAACGCGAAGCGCAATACGCGTAATGATAAATGAGAAGCGCCCTGACGTATTACTCTCAGGGCGCTTTTGCCTACGCAAAGCGACGTTTAGCTGCCGCCGGTACGACGGCGTTGATTGTTTACTTTTTTAGTCATTTGACTTTTGCCGCTTTGATTATTGTTTCCAGCTTGTTTCGGGTTTGCGCGTGCAGCGGCTTGATCCGCTTTCTTCTGGGCAAGTTTCTGCTTAATGGCATCAGCTAAACTAACTTTCTTGAGGCCTTGTTCTTCACCCAATTGATCTTCAGGCTTGTCTGACATAGGAACACCTTCTTTACGTGGTATGCTTTTAGTATAATCGAATCTAAGAAAAGATGAAAGAAGGTGTACGGGATGTTTGATCCAACGATCTATGACAATATTAAGGTTGTGCTTGAGGGAGCTGTCTATGACTTGGATTTGGACGGTAAAATTATCATCACGCGGCGGCAAGATCAAGTCGATCTATCCTCGATGTCACGCACTTATGCGATTGAATTTGCCCGAAAGATCGATAAACCCAGCAAAGCTGAAATTAACCTGCATGTTCATTTGAGTGATTTAGCAGCTGAAATTTTAGAAAATCCATCAGCCAAGCCAGGCTGTACATTGACCATTAAGCTTTTTACCAAAGTTAAAGACCCAGATATCGAGTGCCCCTATATCGAAGAGCAACTAGGTGCTATTTGGGAGCAGCGTCCCCAAGTCATTCAGCTGCTTTCTTATGAATATGGCCTAGATCCAATTTCCTATCATAATCAAATCACATTATCCTTCGGACGCAAAGTAGATGAAAGTCATATAGATGATTTCCCTCATCTCATTTCTTATGCCGTAGATAGTTTAGCTTGGTTGGATGAAAGATGGAGTTAGTATGCAGGAATTAACTGGGCAGGAGCTGTTAGAGCGACTAGATAGAACGCAAGAGGGTTCTTTTGCTGTTTTTCTGTACACACCTTTTTGCGGTACATGCAAAGTGACGGAACGGATGTTAGACATTATCATGACAATGCTGCCTTCCTTACCGCTTGTAAAGAGTAATATTAACTTTCTTCCTCAAATTACTCGTGAATGGCAAATTAGTAGTGTACCGTGTATAGTCATCATAGAACAGGGAAAAGAGAAAGAATTTATATACCGCATGCAATCGGTGGATGAGCTGTATCGTAAACTGCTGCCTCTTAACCGCATGTGAATTTGAGAAGAATGGAGTTGTTGACGAATGAGTAGTTTTCAAATAGGAGATCGCGTAACTGCGGAGTATAAAACAGGCGCTTATTTTGGTGAGGTTGTAGAGATAAGCAATTCGATGAAAGCGGCAGTCCGCATTCTGGCTGTAAAAGAGCACCCAACACAGGGGGATTTACATAACCCGATGGATCCAAGTGTAGCTTTTTTTCATCAACGACGGGCGTTGTCTTATCAAGAAATTGCACTAATGCCTATTACGACAATACGTCCTTATGCAGGTCAGATTCCAGATTACCAAGATTCTCTGAAGAGAGCGCTACTCACGCAAATCAGTAAGCTGTCGGAAATGGAAGCGTGGGCCCGACGCTCTCTGCAGGAGCTTGATCAGTTACAGAAAGAATATTTTCCAACGAAAGATTAAGAAACTTCCAGATACAATTTCGTGCCGTCGTTATATTTGAAAATGGCGACATCACCAATGATCTCGATCATCGAGATCATTTTTAATTTTTTGCGAAATTCAAAATTCAGCTCAAGTTCCTTGAGTTTACTGGACAACAGTTCCATATGTGATCGTTTATGTGTGAAATTAAGCACGGGGATGGATTTGTTTTTGAATCTAATGGTTAATGCTTGCATGTTAAGCCCTCCTTCGAGTTTTCCTTTGGGAAAACTTACTTCATACGCTTTCATTACGTCTGGTCTACTCATTAAGGATACATTTCAAATGTTAGATATGTTAGGGTCAAACTATTAAAAAAGTTTTAGCAATTTATTATATGTAAAAAATAGCTCTAGTGGGCCAGTTCCTCAAAGATTAATTTGAGCACAAGAGATTGGCTGTTGCGGGGAAGGATAACCACAATTATAATAAGAAAGATTGAAATCTAAACACGTTCTGGAGGATATAGAAATGACAGCTGGAAAGCCAATTCGTATAGGTATAATAGGTTCCGGAAATATCGGAAATGTACATATGGAAGTGCTGAAGAAAGTGCCGGAGGCTGAAATCACCGCCGTTACGGATGTATTTTTGCCACTTGCTGAAGCTAGAGCAAAAGAACATAACATTGAACGTGTTTATGAAAGTACGGACAAGCTGCTCTCGGACCCATCTATAGATGCGGTAATCATTGCTGTGTCTAATGAATGGCATGCACCTATCGCGGTACAAGCGCTAGAGGCCGGTAAGCACGTCATGCTCGAGAAACCCATGGCATTAAATCTTGCTTCGGCTAAACAAATTGTTGAAGCGGAGCGCAAAGCGGGTAAAGTTCTGATGATTCCGCACCAACTGCGTTGGGATGCCTTATCACTAGCTGTGAAGCAGCAGGTTGAGAAAGGTGCGCTTGGACACATTTATCATGCAAAAGCAGGCTGGTTGAGACGCAAAGGGATTCCTGGCTGGGGAACTTGGTTTACCCAAATGGGGAAATCTGGCGGAGGACCTCTGATTGATCTTGGTGTGCATATGTTGGATTTATCTTTGTATCTGATGGGGAATCCGAAACCTGTATCGGTCTATGGAGCGACCTACGCTGAATTCGGTCCGCGTAAAAAAGGGATTGGATCATGGGGGGCGCCCAACTGGGATGGTCAATATGATGTGGAGGATTTGGCAACGGCTCTGATTAAATTTGACAATGGCGCTACCTTATCTCTGGATGTAAGTTGGGCAGCTCTCATTGAAACAGATAACCAGCCTTATGTTCAGCTGCTTGGAAGTGAAGGCGGTGCCTCGATTCGTGGAACGAAAGGGAAGCTGTTCGCAGAAATGTTCGACCGCGAAGCTGACATTGACCTTACGGTGCCTGAATTCGATGAAGGACCTCGTGTTCGGATGGCGAGACATTTCTTGTCATGTATCGAGAGTGGCTTACAGCCGTTGACATCCGTCATGACGGGCTATACGAATAACTTGATCTTGGATGCGATCTACCGTTCGTCGCAAACGGGTAATGAAGTGAAATTGGACTGGGACATCGAGTAGACAGGGGCTGCAGGAAGTGAATTGGGAGTTATTTAGTATCATCGGAACGATTGCATTCGCGGTGAGTGGTGCCATAGTTGCGATGGAAGAAGAATATGATATATTAGGCGTCTATGTACTCGGACTTGTTACAGCTTTCGGCGGCGGAGTCATACGAAACTTACTGATCGGCAAACCGATTGTCCTGCTATGGGAGCAAGGACTATATTTTCAAATTGCCTTGTTTGCAATGACACTTGTGTTCTGTATGCCAGTTCGATACATCCGAGTATGGAAAACTTGGGAAGCTTTCTTTGATGCGATTGGTTTGGCTGCTTTTTCCATTCAAGGTGCGCTGTATGCAACGAATATGGGACATCCGCTTAGTGCCATTATTGTTGCTGCTGTTCTGACTGGAATTGGCGGAGGGATGGTTCGGGATGTATTAGCGGGACGAAAGCCGCTCGTACTCAAGGATGAAATTTATGCTGTCTGGGGCATGCTGGCTGGCGCGCTAGTCGGACTTGGTTGGACACAAGGCGCTTGGCAATTAGCTGTTCTATTTGTGCTAATCGTGGTTCTTAGAATGTTATCGGTCTTTTATAAATGGAAACTGCCCAAACGATCCTTGCGGGGTGCCATTGGTGAGGCAACACGCAGATCCGATTCGTAGCATAGAGCTATCTAAAGTTCGAAAGGAGGATGGTTAAAATGGAAACATCATTGTTACACCAGCAAAAGATTTCGGCAGAGACGATTGCATCGCGGATTATTTCGGTGAAAGAATTGCTGCAAACGGAGCTTGACATGTATGAGGTGTCTAAGGATGTAGAAACGGGTGAGCATTATCTTCATTATGCTTACATGCATCGAGATTTTACGAACACCGGTGAGTCGGAATCCTTTCATTATTTGCTGCCCATTGACAGTGATGATGTGCTAGGTTTGATATTTGGGGAACAGGGTTATGCCTATCCAGAGCATTGGCACAAATCATTTTTGCGAAATGGTCCAGAGGGATTTTACATTTGGTTTGACCCGTCACATGAATTGCAGCAATCCGAGGATGATGCGATTGCACAGGACCTATTAAATAAGCTGAGAGAATTTCGTGAAAATGGGAATGTAGATCCGGAAGCAGTTCGTAAGTTGCTTGAAGAACTGGATGAAACACGTAATAAAAAGGAATAGCCATGATTGAATGCATTCATATATGTTTTACAGGAGCCTTGCCGATGATTCGGCGGCGGGCTTTTTTTGTTTAGTAAAAATCAGGATAAATGTCCATATTAACTCTAATGGCTTTTGCTTAGGAGAGGAGGGAGAATCATGGATACAGAGTCCTACCATTTTGCTAACTTTGGCACACGTGAAGATTTGCTGGAAGATCTGCGCAGCCTCGAGTCCCGCATGAAGGATGAACTGGGGTATGAAGTCGCCCTGATTGCTTACACGCAAGAAGATGATGAGAGTAAGAAAAGTAAAGTATGAGCTACTAGAAGGGGGGACTATATGAAAAAAACGATGTTCAAAATCGTGGTGACCGCTATACTCGTCTGCCTATCAGCAGGCTGTGCGAGTCCAAAAAATCAAGCAGGCGCAAGTTCTTCTAACCCGAATGCTGGCAGTTGGGATACAGGATTAAGAAACAATGAAAATCCTTCGATGGGTGCAAAGAGTGTTAATCAATCACCGCAGCCTACGATACTTCAACCTACAATAGATAATGTGAAAGCACATATCAACACGCACTTGCAGCTGAATCGGGATTTAGCGGATCAGCTTATTCAAGCAGCACACCTAGGATCTACAGCTGTTGCCGTAACGGATAACAACATTTATGTCGCCGTTGATACGGGAGGCATGCAAGCGATGGGCGCCAATGATGGTGTTAAGATGTTAAGTAAAAATAATGACCCGGAAAATGAAGCAGGCTTATTCGGCTCGGGGGTAGGCGCACAGATGGATTGGCTCTCGGCCAAACCGCTTCCAGCGGAAAGTTCCAATGCCATTCGACATTTGTTAACTCGTATTTATCCGGAAACGAATATTTTCATCTCGTCGAATCCATATTTCGTGAATCGGATGTTGTACTATGATACGCAGCAGCGAAATAATAAACGAATGGATACGTATTTGAATGAATTTAACACGATGGTCCAATATGCGTTCCCAACCTATTCCTCAGGACAAAGAAACGAGTTACCTTAAGGATACTTAAAAAAGCAAAATGCGTAACTATTCCATAGTTGCCCTATAGTCGCTCTCCCTCAGCTGTCTGCTGGGGGTTTTGTCGTATTTATTTGGGTTCTTGAGATGTTTTAATGACTTTATAAAAGGAGTACGACGATGTTAACACATTCCGAGTATTTGAATGCTTGCCACGCGTCTATTAGGATGAATGAGTAATCGGTATAAGGTCCGTGCTTATTGTAGTTCGCGAGAGTGTGATTATGTTCATAAGGATGATGTGATCCAAGCGATTAACTTTGAAACCGCATACGGTTTGGCGCTGTATTATAATGATATCCCTTCCAAACCGAATTGTCCGAAATGCGGAGAATCGATGGCTTTTTATTCTCACTCGATTATTGATGAACCGTGGCTGCCCTGAAAAGCTTGACAATCTAAGCTTTCCTGATAAATAGTAAGAGGACAAAGGGATCAGGAAAGGACCATAAAATCATGATGACAGACACATTACCACAAGAAATACGTGAGCATATAGAGCAGAATAAGCAGCAAAGACAGACAGAACATTCAGCAGAAGAACATAAACTCATTGGAACGGCAGCTTTCGAAGCCCCTAGTAAAGACATATTAACGGATGCCATAATTGCTCTTTACTTGGGCAAAAATGTCTTGTTGAAGGGTCCAACCGGGTCAGGAAAGACGAAGCTGGCTGAGCATGTTTCAGCGTTCTTTGATCAGCCCATGCATGCCGTCAACTGTTCAACTGATCTCGATGCTGAAGCCTTGCTAGGATTCAAAACGCTATCGCACGATGAGCAGGGTCGTACTCAGATTGCCTTCATACCCGGTCCGATCATGAAAGCCATGACGAAGGGACATTTTCTATACATAGACGAAATTAATATGGCCAAGCCGGAAACTTTACCTTTGATCAATGGTGTTTTGGATTATCGTAGATCGATTACGAACCCTTTTACAGGGGACGTCATTACAGCGCATCCGGACTTCCGAGTTGTTGCAGCAATTAATGAAGGCTATATTGGTACAGTACCGCTCAACGAAGCCTTGAAAAACCGCTTTGTAACGATTGATGTTCCCTATTTGCAAGGGGAGACACTGTTTCAACTGCTAAAGAGCAAATCTGTTTTACGGAATGAAAAGCAGCTAAGAACATTCGTACAGTTATCTGCCGATTTACTATCCCTTATTGAAATGGGGCAGCTGCCCGATGAAGCAGGATCGATCCGAGCTCTACTGGATGCTTGCGATTTGACGGCTTATATTCCTCCCATGCGGGCAGTTGCGCGAGCTATTGCTGATAAATTGGAGGATGAAAGGGAGCGTGCAGCCGTGATGAATGCGGCCGAGACGTTATTCTGAGCCAATGTTTGTAGGAAAGCTAAGCTTATTAGAGGATAAAATCGATGCGATGCTCCAAATGCAGCTTGTAGATTTAGGCCGGATGTTCACCAAGCGCAAAGAACTTGAGGTGGAAGCGGCGTTCCATGCTGACTATGAGGAAGCTTCCGCTCGTATAACTGTGAGTCAGTTTTGGCGGGATTATCCTGCGGTTGATAAAACGGCAGGGATGAAGAGTGATGTTTACCTGCGCGGTATCGGTAGTGCTTGGTTTACAGGGGCAGACGCCGTAAAGTCATATCTACACTTTTGCCAAAGTGCGAGTCTCCCGAAGCTGGCTAACACGATCTTTGCTCTATGTGAGGATATGCGGTTAGAGCGTATTTGTCGAGCTCGCAGACCGGGGACTGCCCGCGTATTCGCACATCGGCATCGCATATATAGGGTCTATTTTCAACATAAGCTGCGTACACACCTGAGCAAAGGTGAGTTGGCAGACGCTGTTCTTTTATTGGTATATGGTTGGTTTACAGGGTTGGAATGGCACGCTAGCTTGGAGGATGCTGGTGCTGGTGCTGGACTTTCTGGCCGGTTAGCTCAGCTGTATCCGATTTTGGAGCAGATTGAGGATGCAGCACATACTGCGGAGGTTGCCGCTTGCTGCGAGACGATGATGGACTCGCTGTCTTATTGGCTAGACGGAGATGCGACAGCTGCCTATTTCTGGATGCAGCCGGGCAGCGGAGTGGCGGAGCCGCTGCCTGCAAGGTATAAGGGCGAGCTGAAGCGTGCGAAGCGGCTCGCAAATGATGATGTGCTCCCCGAGCAAGAGGGGGAGCGTCAGATGCCGGGCCAGGAGCGCATGCCGACCTGGCACCGTGAGAGCAGCGACCGCAGCCCGGGGCTGCTACGGTTTGAGTTGGAGCGCGGCTCGCGCACAGCCGCGCAGGGGTCTGCGCCCCGCGAGGGCGACGCGTCCGACCAGGTGCTCGCCATCGCCCAAGGGCGCTCGATGCGCGCGGGGCGCACTGGCGCCGCCTCCGGCGAGCGGCGCGAGAGTGCTGCCGTGCCCGCTGCCGCGGGGCACGGGGAGGGCGCTGTCGCCGCGTATGCGACGGCGACGTGGCTGGCGCCTGAACGGCCGACTGCTGCGCAGGAGGCCGGGTACAGGCGCCTGAGCGAGCGCGCAGCGCCGCTCGCGAAGCCATTGCAGCGTGCCATTCGGCGCACGCTGGAGCAGAAGCGGATCGCCCCACGCGGCGATCGGTTGTTCGGGCGGCTCGACAAGCGGCTAACGCGAGCCATGACGCAAGAGATGCCGCGCCTCTTCTATAAGAAGCGCGCGCCGGTACCTCAGCTCGACGCGGCGTTCGCGCTGCTCGTCGACTGCTCGGCGTCCATGTATGACAAAATGGACGAAACCAAGCTCGGTCTCGTGCTCTTCCACGAGACCCTCCGATCCTTACGAATCCCGCACGAAATCGTGGGATTCTGGGAGGACGCGGATCGCGTCACGGAGAAGGAAGCGCCGAACCTGTTCCAGGTTGCGGTCGACTTCAACTCCTCCTTAGCATCCGGAAGCGGCGCGGCTCTGCTGCAGCTTGAGCCTCAGCAAGATAACCGCGACGGCTTCGCGATTCGTCGCATGACGGAACGGCTGCTGCGGCGCACAGAACGGCAGCGCATCCTCTTGGTGTTCTCGGATGGCGAGCCTTCGGCAGCCAATTACAATGATGTCGGTATCCTCGACACCTATGAAGCCGTGCTGCACGCTCGGCGACAAGGTATTGAGGTCATCAGCGTTTTTCTGGCCAGTGGCGCTGTCCACGAAACGGAGAGGATTGCCATGCGCAACATGTATGGGCGCAGTAGTATTGTCGTCCCCAATATAGAGGAGCTCGCCGAGCAGTTGGTGCCCATTTTGCGCAAACTTCTGCTCAAATCTATCTTTTAATGTCGAAATCCTTTACAATAGATCAGGGTATTTTATGTTCATGCCAGATGGAATGCTCTGCTTATCTCCATTTTCTTTTTCTTTACTTACATACATATCAAACCATTATTTGCTTATTTCGACATAACATAAGGGGGATTTCATTTCATGTACGGAGCACCATTATCGAACAAAGCCAAGAAAATTATGCTGCTTGGATCCGGGGAGCTTGGGAAAGAAGTTGTCATCGAAGCGCAGCGTCTAGGGATTGAAACAATCGCTGTTGACCGTTACGCGAATGCACCAGCCATGCAAGTAGCACATCGCAGCCATGTCATTAATATGCTCGATGGGGAGCAGCTTAGAGCTTTGATTGAGCAAGAGCGTCCTGATCTTATCGTACCTGAAATTGAAGCCATTGCTACGCCTGTTCTTGTGGAGCTTGAGAAGGAGGGCTATCGTGTCATTCCTACGGCTACAGCTTCCCGTTTGACCATGGACCGCGAGGGGATTCGCCGCCTTGCTTCAGAGACACTAGAGCTGCGAACAGCAAAGTATGCTTTCGCAAATAGTCTCGAAGAATTACATGCTGCCGTTGCGGAAATTGGAACACCTTGTGTCATTAAGCCGATTATGAGCTCCTCGGGTAAAGGTCAAAGTGTATGCCGAACACCTGAGAATGTGGAACAATCCTGGAACATCGCCATGGAAGGCGGCCGCGCGAAAAACGCTCGTGTGATTGTGGAAGAATTCATTCATTTTGAATCTGAAATTACGTTGTTGACTGTTCGTTCAGTCTCAGGTACTACGTATTGTGAGCCGATTGGACACATTCAAAAGGATGGGGATTACATCGAATCGTGGCAGCCTCATGTAATGACGGAACAGCAAATTTCAGACGCCCAGCACATGGCCAAAACCATTACGGACGCGCTCGGAGGCTTCGGGCTTTATGGGGTTGAGCTGTTCCTGACCAAGGAAGGCGTTTATTTCAGTGAAGTCTCGCCTCGTCCACATGACACGGGTATGGTCACGATGGCAACGCAGGATTTGAGCGAATTTGCCTTGCATGCTAGAGCGATTCTGGGACTGCCTATAACTGGTATTCGTCTTTTGACGCCAGGTGCTAGTTATACCCTTAAAGCGGATCGTGAACAGGTAGAGTATTCAATTAGCGGGTTAGAGCAAGCTTTATCCGTACCCAATACGCAGGTTCGCGTCTTCGGTAAGCCGGAGACAAAAGTGGGACGCCGCATGGCTGTTGCGCTGAGTAGTGCAGATACGGTAGAGGAAGCACGAAGCCTTGCGAAGCAAGCGGCTGGATTGCTTAAACTAAACTACGAATAAGATAGGTTACCCAAGTCAAGTCATCATCAGGAGGCAAGCACAATGGAAGCTAAACCAGCAAGACTCTCCCGAACCGTTTTGACAGAAATTATTTTGCCGGCAGACACGAATTATCACAATACCGTGTTTGGCGGTCGCGTGATGCAATATATAGATAAGGTAGCAACGATTGCCTCGATGCGTCATTCGCGAAGAGGTGTCGTTACAGCATCTAGTGATAGCTTAGACTTCTTCGCCCCTGTCAAACTTGGAGAGGCTATTCAGTTGGAGGCCTTTGTTACGTGGACGCATCGAAGTTCGATGGAGGTTTATGTGAAAATCGAGTCGGAGAACCTTCTGACAGGCGAAAAGAAGCGTACTGCGACGGCCTACCTAACCTTCGTGGCGCTGGATGAATATGGACAACCGTGTCCGGTGCCGGAAATCATCCCTGAAACGGATGAAGAAAAACGCCTGTTCGAAACAGCCGAAACTCGATTTGCCGCGCGCAAGCTTCGCAAAGAAGAGCGGAATTTGAACATGTAGTCTTTTTGATTGAAAATACAATTTCCCCTGAAGCGTTGGGCAGTTCCTTACTAGGAACTGTCCTTTTTGTATATTTGGAGGAAATAACTTCGACTACCTTAGCCGTCACTTGATATTATGGTATAATATGCCATAAACAATGATTTGAAGGAGTGAGGACGATAGAACACTATTTGTTCAAACAGCTGGCTTTCGTGAGGGGCCAAACCTTAAAATTGATGGATGGAGTTACCGAAGAAACAGCCGACCGAATTCCCGATGGCTTTCGAAATAATATCCGTTGGCAGCTGGGGCACATTTATGTCGTGCTTGAACGTTTCGCATTTCAATATGTGGGTCTTCCACTTCGTTTGCCAGAAGGGTTCAAGGAGCAGTTTGAGTATGGTACTACGCCTTTAAACTGGCCCAATTCCGCTGCCGTTCCTACCTTGCAAGAGTTGGAGAACTTGCTGAAAGATCAGCAAGAGCGGATACGTGATGTGCTCGGTCATCGCTTAGAGGAGAAAATTGTTCCACCTTACACGACTTCAGCAGGAATGACCTTGGAGACGCCTGAGCAGTTTCTTAGTTTTAATTTGTACCATGAAGGCATGCATATAAGTGTCATTAAACTTTATAAAATTTTATTACGAGATTCATAGTCATCCGTATAAGCGAACCGATGGCATCAGGACAGATACTCCAAGGGGTGCTGTCCCTTTTTGTTTTGACTTTGTAAAAATAGAGGAATAATTTGGGATTTATTGAATTAAAGAAGGAGTGATAAATCCGTATTTTTTTAATGAAAGAGTTCCTCTGTCTATCAAAAAACTTACGAAGGAGAGGATATACATGGATAAAGTGATTAATTATTATAATAGATTTGACGAATGGGGCCGACTTGATAGAGAACCTATTGAATTTATAGTTAACTGGCACCATATAAGGAGTTTGCTACCGCAGAAAGGGCACATCTTAGATAACGGTGCTGGACCAGGTAAATACTCAGTTGAATTAGCGAAATGCGGTTATGAGGTTACACTAACGGATCTTACCCCGAGATTAGTAGAAATAGCTGGTGAGAAGGCAGTCGAATTGAAGTTAGAGGAGTTTTTCAAAGGTTTTCATATTGTTGATGCAAGAAATTTAGACATTTTCAATGATGAACAATTTGATGCATCATTGATGTTGGGGCCTTTATATCATTTACAGACACCATCGGATCGGGATTCTGCCATACAAGAATTGCATCGAGTTACTAAGCGGGATGGTCTTGTATTTGTGGCATTCATGACTAGGATACGGCATCTAACGACTTCCTTATTATTTCCTCAACACTGGAAACCGAATGATAACATAGAGGATATAAACTCATTTTTAGAAACCGGTATATTTAATCATAAGGACGAAGGAAGATTCACAGGGGCGTATTATTTTAACATAGAAGACATTAATCCTTTCATGGAATCTCATGGATTTGAAAGCCTCAAATTGATTGGGTCATCTAGTATAGCTGGTTCATTTAAGTCAGAGCAATTTGACTATTGGCGTTCTCGTGGCGAAGAAGAATTTCAAGAAGTAATGAATTTGATTTACAAAGAATCTGAGAATCCTCACATATTAGGAGTGTCTTCACATTTATTGTATATCGGTCGAAGAAAGGCGTGATATAACTATGGGTTACATTATGGATTTAAGAAAGATGGTTGGAACAAGACCTTTAATTATGGCCGGTGCTTGTGTCGTTGTTATTCATAATAACTCCATTTTATTAGAGAGAAGAACTGATAATGGCATGTGGGGATTACCAGGAGGATCCTTAGAGCCTGGGGAAACAATGGAACAGGTAGCAAGAAGAGAGTTATTTGAAGAAACCGGTTTACAAGCCAAGAAGCTTGAATTATTAGATGTATTTTCAGGTCAAGAATTGTATTACAAATATCCACACGATGATGAGGTCTATAACGTAGTTGCTGCTTATATATGTGAAGAATTTGATGGAGTTATCAATCAAGATGAGTCAGAAGTAGCAGAAATTAGATTTTTTGCAATTGATGAGATACCTGACAATATTAGTCCTCCAGACAAACCAATACTACATACTTTTTTAACGAGATAGTAAATCTAGAACAAAGATTAGGAGCTTAAATGTCCGAATATTACTGGGATAATAAGATTGAATAGTGGTTTTGGATATTTGGGGCTTAAACTGTTACCGCTTTTACCCGAAGGATCAACCTATACGGGAATTGACAAGGGAAATGAACTTATTAATACGGCGAAGGAAGTCTTTCAAAATCAGTCTTTCCCATCAGAATTTTACGTGAGTGACATCGAAGAAGTTACAATAGACAGAAAGTATGACATAGCTATGTGCCATGCTTTTTTATTACATATGTCTGATTCAAAGAAAGTACTTCAGAAGATGATTGATTGTGTTTTAGATGATGGAATGGTCATTTGCTTTGAACCACATTGGATTGCTAATATGTCAAACTACTGTCTTGACGAACTGGAGCAGTCTAAAATGGTTAAATTGGGTATTTTGCAAAAATTGTACGAGGGAGATTTTAATCAAAAGGGTAAGGACGGAAATATAGGGATCAAACTACCTATCTATCTCAGTCAATTAGGTTTGAAGAACGTTGAGTGTAGAGTAAGTGATAAGGTTAATTTCTTGGATCAGAATATGGACTTGCTAAGTAAGCAAAGTCTTTATAACTCTTTGAGGGAAGAAGGATTAGGGGAGTTACCTGGAGAGAAAGAGGAATTTCTTCATAATTTAGTGAATCGTGGATTATTGCTTAATGATGCAATGAATCAATATGAGGCTGAGATACTATTTTCAAAGGAATTCGATGATAATTCTTACTTAACATATGCACCAAACATGAAAATTACATTTGGCACTGTGAAGAGATAGAGGAATTAAAGGATATATAAAACAAACTAAACAATCAAAGGAGTCAATATCATGATCAGATTGTGTGAATATCTAGATAAAGATGTAATCTATCAGATTATCAATGATGCCGCTCAAGCATACGAAGGGGTTATTCCTTATGATATGTATCATGAACCGTACATGACAATGGAAGAGTTAAATCATGAAATGAATGAAGGAGTTATGTTTTGGGGGCTAGAGGAAAACAATGAATTACTTGGAGTCATGGGAATACAAGATAAAGGGGAAGTATCCTTAATCAGACATGCTTATGTTAAAACGAATCAACGTAAAGGTGGTATAGGGACCAAGCTTCTGAATCATTTAATTAATTTAACAGATAAACCTATAGAAACAATTGAATGGGCTAGTAGGGCAGGGATACAAACGCTGAATATGCATTTAAATAATGGCATTTACTTTACGCTGCCCCATGAGAGAATGTGGATTAATAAACAATACGAAACTGAATTTAATAAATTACTATATGAGTCATATTCTCAACTCTATCAGCTTGCTAATTCTTTAGATGTTGTTTTATCGATTGAAAATACATGCAATTTTCATATTCCATTCATCAGAAGGGCTCTCGAGATGTTAGCGAAGTTCGAAAATTTTCACCTTACATGGGATGTAGGACACGATGCTAAAGTTAACTTTAAGGAAGAGGTTGTATTCCGCGAATTTACTGATCGAATTAAGCATATGCATCTCCATGATTGCAATGATAAATCAGACCATCAACCCCTATATAACGGTAATGTCCCGATTAATGATCGACTTCTTTTTGCCGAAAATTATGGCTTGTCCGTTGTGATTGAAGTGAAAACAAGTACATCTTTAAGAGAATCCGTAGAACAATTAAAGAAAAATTATAAGTGATGAGGTTTCCTGAAACCAACCCACAAGTACATCGTATAACATCTAAAATGGCTTAATTTACGTTGACAATGTCCTTATGGAATAATAAATAGGAGGTAAGAATTTAATGAACGCACATGAAATTGATTATCGTATTTTAGGAAATGAAATGCAATATGTGGAAATTGAGTTGGATCCGGGAGAAAGTGTCGTAGCTGAAGCCGGTAGTATGATGATGATGGATCAAAACATCCAAATGGAGACTGTCTTTGGAGACGGCAGCAGTGATAATAAAGGATTCATGGGCAAACTGCTAGGAGCTGGTAAACGATTACTAACGGGTGAAAGCTTGTTCATGACGGTTTTTACGAATCACAGCTCACACGGGAAAGAACAGGTTAATTTTGCTGCGCCTTATCCTGGGAAAATCATAGCGATGGATTTGCAAGATCTAGGTGGTAAATTGGTTTGTCAAAAAGATTCCTTCTTATGTGCAGCGAAAGGTGTTTCGGTAGGTATTGCTTTTCAGCGTAAGCTAGGGGCTGGTTTCTTTGGCGGTGAGGGCTTTATCATGCAGAAGATTGAAGGCGATGGATTGGCCTTTGTTCATGCGGGTGGCTCCATATGTGAACGTGTACTTCGTCCAGGAGAAGAAATTCGCGTGGATACGGGTTGTCTCGTGGCTATGACACAAGAGGTTGATTACGACATTGAGATGGTCAAAGGCGTTAAAACAGCGTTATTTGGCGGTGAAGGCTTATTCTTCGCTACGTTACGCGGACCTGGGCGCGTCTGGATTCAATCTCTTCCTTTCAGCAGGCTGGCTGACCGTATGGCTTCAGCATCAAGAGCGGGAGGAAGGAAAGAAGAGGGAAGCATCTTAGGCGGTCTTGGTAATTTGCTTGATGGAGACGGAAAATAAGGATTGCACACACGACGTATTACAAAAAAGGCCCGGAAGCGAATTGCACATTCGCACCGGGCTTATCCTATGTTCTTACTTGGCTCCACCTTCTGCAAGGATGGTTTCCCAGATTGCGCCTTTGCCATAAAGCTCTTTGTTCACTTTATCCCAACCGCCGAGGTACTCAATGTTGAATAAGCCGGCAGGCGTTGTATAGTTTTTCTCGTATTGCTTAGCGACCTCAGGAAGAACGGAACGGAAGCCTTTTTCTGCGAATACTTTTTGTGCTTCAGGTGTATATAAGAAGTCTAGGAAGGCTTGCGCTACTTCACGATTACCATGTTTGTCAACATATTTATCAATAAGGGCAACTGGATTCTCAATGGATGTTGTGTATTGTGGAATGATTTCAACATACTTTTTACCGGATTGAATACGAGCCAGAAGCTCATTTTCATAAGTAACGATCGCATCGCCAACACCTTTATCGAAGGTAGTAAGGGAATCGGCTCCACTTTTATCTAATACTTTAATGTTTTTGTATACTTTGCTAACGAGATCTTTTGCAGCAGCAGGGTCTTTTTTACCTGCAGCCTCAGAAGCTTTCAAGCCTGCGCCGTAGATGGCATTAATATCCCATTTGGCTCCGCCGGAAGTGCTCGGATTAGGAATCAGAACTTCAACACCCGGCTTCGTCAAATCAGCCCAGTCTTTAATTCCTTTAGGATTACCTTCACGAACACCAATTGCAGCAATTGAAGCTGTGATATTACCTTTGTAAGGATTGTTTTTCCAGTCGTGCGTAATTAACCCCTTCTCAGCGATCTTTTGAACATCCCCTTCCAAAGACAGTGGAGCGATGTCAGCTTCAAAACCTTGGATAATGGCAGTAGCTTGAGCACCAGAAGCCACATAAGATTCTTGGAATTCAACAGTTTGACCTGTTTTCTTTTTCCAATGATCTTTAAATTTCGGAATAATGAGATCGAAGGATTCTTTGACGACCGAGTAAGCTCCGAGTGTAATCGTCACTTTTTCAGCCTTTGGCGAAGCGCTTGCCGCGGTTGTTGCAGCAGCTGTTGATGCCGCAGGTGTACTTGCAGATTTCGTGCCAGTACCACAAGCTGTAAGTGCGATACTTGCAGTGAATAGTGTTGCTGTGATTAAGCCAAGCGTTTTGAAATTTTTCATGGTTTACAACTCCCCTTCTAAATGTATACACAATTTTTATATAAAAACAGGCAGCGGATCTTGTTTGGCCTGATTCTCAATCAACTTATTGTCCGTTTTCGTAAATACGGATATGTGATGGATGAGGATATTTACCTCATCTCCAGGTTGGTAAATCTTTTCCTTCACGGACTGGTATGCAAATAGCTTGATAGCTCCTGTATCAATCTCCAAATACCAGGAGTCCCCACGGAAATGAGCATGTGTGACTTTGCCTTTTTCCCCGGCTGTAGCGAGATGAGACACGTCATGGGGGCGAACTTCAATCGATTCTGGTCGAATCAACACGTTCACGTCAGGAAGCCATTTGCCATCATTCTGCAATTCTTCTAAGTAAGGAAACCCGATTAGTGGGGTATATTGCGAAATGATATTGGATTCTCCTATGAACGAGGCCACAAAAGAGGACGCAGGCTTCGTGTATATCTCCCAAGGACTTCCTTGCTGCTCAATTTTACCGCCTTGAACAAGAATGATTTCGTCCGCAACCTCGATGGCTTCATCCTGATCATGAGTGACAAATAGGGTTGTAACTTTAAATTCATCGATGAGGTTTCTTAGCCAGACACGCAGCTCTTTACGAATTTTAGCATCAATGGCTGCAAAAGGTTCATCAAGCAAGAGCAGTTGAGGCTCAGGAGCTAATGCTCTTGCGAAAGCAACCCGTTGGCGTTGACCGCCAGAGAGTTGATGAGGGTACTTGCGCTCACTACCGGCAAGCCCCATCAAACCTAGAAGGTAAGTAACACGGTCTTGAATGAAATCCTTTGGCTTTTTCAGAACCTTTAAGCCATAGGCCACATTTTCAAAAACGGTCATATGCTTGAAGAGGGCATAGCTTTGAAACACGAAGCCAATTCCTCTTTCTTGTACCGGAAGATGAGTCGCCAGTTTCCCGTCGAAGTAAATATCGCCAGAGGTGGGACTTTCTAATCCCGACAACATTCGAAGAATGGACGTTTTACCGCCTCCGCTTGGCCCGATTAAACCTACCAGATGACCTCTCGTAATGCTGAAATTAACGTCCTTGATGGCATGAAACTGCCCGAAATGTTTATTTAGGTTTTTGACTTCGATATGCATGCTGGGGCTCCTCCTTAATGGCTTCTCAATTTTTCACTTCTTCTTTTCAACCACTCAAGTGCTAATAAAATAGAAATCGATACGAGTCCTAAGACGAGAGCAACGCTGTTCGCTGCCACGAGGTGGAATTGTTCGGCATCTTGATAAACAAGGGTTGTAGCTGTTTGCGTTTGATTAATGATATTGCCAGACACGACTAGGATTGATCCAAACTCACCAAGTGATCTTGCGATCGTTAAGATGAGACCGTATAGCACGCCCCAGCGAATACCTGGCCATGTGATTTGAATGAATGTACGCCAGGGGCCAGCCCCTAAAGTAGCAGAAGCTTCTTCCGACTGTGTACCAATCTCTTCAAGTAAAGGCACCACTTCACGCACCATCAGAGGGAACGTGATGAACATCGTTGCTAAGACCATGCCGGGTACAGCATAGACAATTTTCATATTATGATCTTCCATGAAGGTGCCAAATGCCGTGTTTGGACCAAAGATCAAAATAACCATTAAACCAACAATGATTGGAGATACAGCAAATGGTAGATCAATAAGTGCATTGATGACAGGTTTCAACCAGCGAGAGATCCAAGAACCTCTGACAATTTCTAAGGAAACGTAAATGCCGACTATGGCATTAAGAATGGTTACAATCACTACGATAATTAAAGAAATTTTCATGGCATGCAGGGCTTCAGGTCGTACGAGAGCGTCGAAAAAAGCTTGCGGGCCTTCTTCAAAAGCACCAAAGGTAATACCAAGAAAAGGTAACATTATAAGTAAGAAAATAACGGAAAACGAAATACTGATCAATACTTTTCTCATGCTATGCGCCCCTTTCCGCGTGTTAGTACATTGATAATCCAAAGAATAAGGACGGACAATGTAAGGAGCACGAGAGAGATAGCTGCTGCGCCTTCGGGATTAAAGTTCTGTGTTTCACCATATATATAGACCGATGCCACCATCGTTTTACCAGGCAAATTGCCTGATATAAGGGAGATGGCTCCAAATTCGGCAAGTGATCGAGAAAAGGCGAGCATACTGCCGGCTATGATACCTGGGAAGATGGCTGGGAAAACGATTCTACAGAAGGTGTAAAATCTACCCGCACCAAGTGTAAAGCTAGCTTGTTCTTCTGCTGGATCGATTTGTTCAAGTAAGGGTTGAACAGTTCGGATAACAAAAGGAAAGGTAACAAACACCAGGCCAATCACGATAGCAGTTTGATTATAAAGCAGCTTAATTCCCAAATGGTCGAGCCAGACACCTAGTGGACTTGAAGGTCCTAATAGAGTAAGAAACATTAAACCAGCTACGGATGTCGGAAGCGAGAAGGGAAGATCTACCATGCTGTTTAAAATGCTTTTGCCGCGGAAGGTATATCGGACAAGGACATAAGCAATGATGGTACCAACAATCGCTTGAATAATAGTTGAGACAATGCTGAGCTTAATAGTTAGCAAAATGGACTTCCAGGCTAATGGACCTGTAACCTCTTTCCAAAATGGTTCCCATCCTAAGGAAAATCCTTTCAAATAGATGGAACCTATTGGGATGACAAGAAGTACTAACAAATAGCCGATAAGCACAGATCGAACCGTAGCTTTAAATACTTTATTTCGCACATTACACCACCTAATTTCATTAATCATAGCCGTTTACTCGGAATAATAAACTGACTATACCAACGGATGGTCTTATTTGTCAATACACCTAACCTTATTTTTATGCAAGAAAGATGAAATATTTTTCTAATAAGTAATTCACAAGGAAATTGCATGATTTACATGAGTAAAATAAGGTTTTAGCATTTGGTTTTCGGATGTTAAAAGGCAAGCTTATTAATGAAAGAATATTTCAGAAGGAATAATCGTTATCTGAAAATAACTATTCTTAGTGGAATAGTTATTTTTATGTAGAAAAAATCGTTGACGCAGCCTAAAGCTGGTGATAGTATAGTAAACATATTAAATCCAAGTAAACAGGTGTGAATTATAAATTAAATAAAAGAGTCGACCAGATGACTGGAGACTCCCATTCTTGCTTAGCATTTTGAGGCATGAATCGGGAGTCTTTTCCGTTTTCTAACGCCACTTTACTTGAGGAGAAGAAAGAGGGATTCACATGCTAGCTAATCGCACTTCACCATTAACGGAATCTAAGTTTTGGCAGCCTTGGGTCATACCGATCCTCATTTTGCTTCTCTGGCAAGTTCTTGGACTATCCGGTTGGTTATCTGAGCGCATTCTGCCAACGCCTTGGGAGGTTTTAACTGCGTTATACGGTGTAATTAAAGATGGAACTATTTTCGAATACGTAGCCGTGAGCACGAAGCGGGCTTTTCTGGGGTTCCTGATCGGCGGGAGCATTGCATTCGTCATTGGTTTGCTAAATGGGGTATTCCCAATAGCCGAACGATACATTGATTCTTCTGTCCAAATGGTTCGAACGATTCCCCACCTAGCGATGATTCCTCTCGTTATTATGTGGTTTGGTATCGGTGAGACATCAAAGCTGTTCCTCGTTTCATTGGGAGTTGCTTTCCCTATATACCTCAATACGTTTCATGGGATTCGATCCGTCGATCCAGGTTTAGTAGAAATGGGTAAAGTGTATGGCCTCAAAGGATTCGCATTATTTGCGAAAGTGATCTTACCAGGGGCATTAGCGAACATTTTACTTGGCATCCGATTTTCGTTAGGCATCATGTGGCTCAGTTTAATTGTAGCCGAAACGATTGCTGCGGATTCCGGAATTGGTTATATGGCTACACATGCCAGAGAGTTTATGCAAATGGATGTTGTCGTATTATGTGTGATTTTGTACGCCTTATTGGGGAAATTATCTGATTTAATTGCCAAGTATTTTGAAAATCGGTGGCTGAAGTGGCATCACAACTACTTGAATAAAGCCTAGAGAAGGGGGAATAGTCATGAGCATGAAAAGCGGAGGCACTCAGCTGCACATTCGGAATGTAAACAAAGCATTTGGTCAAACACATGTGTTATCTGGGATTGATTTATCGATTAAACAGGGAGAGTTTGTAGCGATAGTGGGTCGCAGTGGATGTGGTAAAAGTACATTGCTTCGTTTAATTGCAGGACTCGATGAAGCTTCAAGCGGTGCCATCTTATTAGATGCTCAAGCGATCAATGGTATTCATGAAGATACGAGGGTACTGTTTCAGGAACATCGTTTGCTGCCATGGAAAAAGAATATCGATAATGTGCGGATCGGTGTTAAATCCGGAGACAAAGAAATCGCCTTTAAAGCACTTCAGCAAGTTGGGCTTGAACATAAACGGGATGATTGGCCTGCCGTTCTCTCCGGTGGTCAAAGGCAGCGGGTAGCCTTGGCAAGAGCGCTGGCCGGTAATCCACGTCTGCTGCTTTTAGATGAACCGTTAGGCGCTTTGGATGCTTTAACTCGGATTGAAATGCAGCGGCTTATTGAGCAGCTATGGTTAGAGAAGCAATTCACGGTCCTGTTGGTCACACATGATGTTAGTGAAGCTGTAGCTTTAGCTGATAGGGTCATCATAATCGAAGATGGGAAAATAGGGTTGGATTTAAAGATCTCACTTTCTCGACCTAGAGAGCATGATAGTGGATTTGCTTACTATGAGAAGACCATTTTGGATAGGCTTCTTGTGAAGCAATCGTATGAGCAGGTAAGAATTGCGGCCGATGCATTCTCGATTTAATGAATAGAAGAACGAAAATAAAGGAGGACATAGGAATGACTCAATTTGATTTGCAGCTTCAAGCTGATGTACTAGTTATTGGTGGGGGACCTTCTGGCGCATGGGCGGCCATCACAGCGGCGAAAGAAGGAGCGAAAGTTATTCTGGTTGATAAAGGGTATTGCGGAACGAGCGGTGCTACGGCACCATCTGGAACAGGCTTATGGTACGTGAATCCCAATGCGGATGAACGTGAAGAAGCTATGAAGAGCAGAGAGGCGCTTGGCGGTTATTTAGCTGATCGCGGTTGGATGAAGAAAGTTCTAGACCAAACGTATACCAATACGAACCAAATTGCTGCTTGGGGATATCCATTCCCGCTCGACGAAACTGGAACTTCTCATCGGAAGAGCTTGCAAGGGCCTGAATACATGAAGCTTATGCGTAAGCAAGTGCAGAAAGCAGGAGTTCGTATCCTGGACCACAGCCCGGCGCTCGAACTGCTAGCTGATGTGCATGGTGTAGCTGGGGCAACTGGGGTGAATAACCAAACGAAAGATACATGGCGTGTGGATGCGACCTCAGTCGTGATTGCAACGGGTGGTTGTGCTTTCCTTAGCAAGGCTCTGGGGACGAATGTTTTGACAGGTGATGGGTACTTGCTAGCTGCTGAAGCGGGAGCTAACTTATCAGGCATGGAATTCTCCACCGCGTATTCCTTAGCGCCAGCCTTTTCTCCGGTAACGAAGTCTGCCTTCTATACATGGGCAACATTTTACTATGAAGATGGGAGCGTGATAGAAGGTGCGGGCTCGCAAAAGGGGCGTTCAGTGATTGCTCGAACGCTGCTGACTCAGCAAGTTTTCGCCAGAATTGATAAGGCAGATGATATTGTCAAAAAAGCGATGCGTCAGGCGCAGCCTAACTTCTTTCTATCATTCGATCGTCTAGGTATTGATCCGTTCACACAAAAGTTTCCTGTCACCCTGCGGTTTGAAGGGACGGTAAGAGGCACTGGCGGTATTCATATCATTGACGAAACGTGCGCGACGGAAGTGCCTGGTCTTTATGCAGCTGGAGATGCAGCGACAAGAGAGCTGATCTGCGGTGGATTTACAGGCGGCGGAAGTCACAACGCAGCTTGGGCTATGTCCTCAGGGTATTTCTCAGGTGAGGCTTCGGCTAAATATGCACTGAAACTGGGTGCAGGATCTTCAAATAGGAAGGCCAAAGGATTGTCCGAGGCAACAGGTGTACCCAAACAAGCAACGACAAGATCTGATGCTCCTGATACGCAAGAAATTATCAAAGCCGTTCAAGCCGAAGTATTCCCGTATGACCGTAATTGGTTCCGCACAGGTGAAGGCTTGCAAAATTCGCTGGGGCGCTTGAATCATCTCTGGGATGAGCTGAAGCAGGGCATTCAAGCTAGTGATGGAAATGTTGTTCGAGTCCGTGAAGCGGCAGCTATGACGGCAACAGCTAGATGGATGTACACCAGTGGTTTGGAACGCACGGAAACACGTGGTATGCATCGCCGAGAGGATTTCCCTCGAGTTGATCAAGACCAGCAATATCGCATCATTAGTGGTGGTTTGGATACGACATGGGCAAAGCCCTTGATTGAACCGTCCTTTTCAAGCGTCAAAAAGGAGGCTGTTGTGTAATGATTGAACTACTCAGTAAGGATCGCTGCATTAGCTGCAATCAGTGTGTATCCGTATGCCCAACGAATGTGTTCGAATCCGTAGCGGGAGATATTCCGATCATCGCCAGACAATCGGACTGCCAAAGCTGCTTCATGTGCGAGCTATACTGCCCAACGGATGCTCTTTATGTTTCTCCAGTAGCGGAGCAAACGATAGCTGTCGACGAAGGGGAGTTAGTTCAAGAAGGTTTATTAGGAAGTTATAAAGAGAACATAGGCTGGGGGAAAGGCAGAGAATCAACAGCCTCCTCAGATGGTTCATATATCATTTTCCAACGTATGCGGGCATCGCATTAATTCGTTCATTATCTATTCCACATTACGATCAGGGGGTCCAAAGACATATGACACAGAGATCATTGAAATTACTTAGTATAGCTCTTATTTTAACTTTATTTACAGTATTCTTAGCGGCTTGCGGTGCAAAATCGACGAAAACAACGGCTCCAGCAACGAAAACAGCAGCATCAGAAGCAAAAATTACACTGCCTGAAACACTTCGTATCGGTTTTATTTCGGCGAATAATAATAAAACTATTACAGGACCGGAAGGCTGGGCGCAATCCAAAGGTTACTTGGAAAGCGAACTCAAGAAATACGGCGTTAAGGAGTTCAAATATTTTAACTTCCCGAATGGTCCTAACTTGAACGAGGCGATTACCGCGGGAACACTGGATGTTGGGATTTACGGCGATACACCTGCTATTAATGGGAAAGCAGCCGGTCTGAAGACACGTTTGATTAACCAAACGCAATTCAATATGAATGCTTGGCTGGTAGCTAAAGCAGACGGACCTAAGACGTTAGCTGATCTCAAAGGTAAAAAGGTTGCTACTTCCCAAGGCTCCTATATGAGCCGATATTTAATTAACTTGCTTAAGGAGCAAGGGCTTGATAAAGACGTGAAGATCCTGCATTTATTACCTGCTGATGGCGAAGCTGCGCTATCCCGCGGTGACATTGCAGCCTACGCCTATCCGACTGGATTCGGTCCTTTACTTCTGAAAAAAGGATATGTTACCATTGATGAAGCGGCTAAACATCCGGATCTTCAAGGCTCGAGTCTAACGGTGGTTACGGAAGATTACTTGGCTAAGAACCCTCAATTTCCTAAGCTCTGGAACGATCTTCGGACTAGGGCCGTTAAAGAAATTCGTGAGAATAGTGAGGAGTATTTCAAGCTCTATGCCGAAGTTTCTGGCTATCCATTAGACGTTGTGAAAGCATCCTTCAAGATCGAGCAGTGGCCCGTAGAATCAAGCACACCGGATGGTTTGAAGCTAATCGAAGAAACGAAGAAATTTCTTGTTGAGCAAGGATTGGCGAAGAAAGATTTTGTTATTACGGACTGGTTAACGGAATAGGATTGACCAAGGGGGGATGAGGGTGAAGGAAGTTCCAATTTCCTATGTAAAGGCCAATCAAACGGGTATCGTTGTCTTTGTCCTACTAGCATTTGCGTTTCAATGGACTTGGCTAGTTGCTTTGCTTTGGGTGATTCAGTTGCTTGGCCTAGTAGGTGGTGGGAAATGGAATCTGTTCGTGGCGGTGTCTAAACGTTTTCTATCTCGAAGCGGTACGGAAACACAAGCCGCAGAGTTGACGAGGTTTAACAATGCTTTGGCTGTTTTATTTCTTTCCTTATCACTTGCTTCTTTTGCCATCGGCTGGAGTATGGTGGGGTATATCTTCACTGGCTTTTTACTCTTAGCTGCAGGTGCAGCCTTGCTGGGCTATTGCATCGGATGTACGATTTATTATCAGTATAAGCAGTTCATCCTCAGACGGCGAGTGAAACGCGGTTAATGAAAGGTAAATATGGAAAGACTCTCACTAGAGTAAGGTGGGAGTCTTTTCTATCCACATACTAAAGGTAAAAACGTCTCAATAGGACCAATCATAATGGCTGGAAATATGTTGAAAATAGGATTGACACCTCTAGTAGGTGATGCTAATATTGGTTTATACCTAATCCTCACTAAACTTATCGGAATTATATGAAAATGCGAAAGGGAGTTAACATCATGGAGCATGCTATCACAATTCAAAGCGACGACGTCGAATTGGCCGCAACGTTACATTACCCGACAAATCAATCAGGAGCCGCGCAAGTTGATTGTCAACGTTGGCCGCTAATTATCATCTGTCACGGATTTATTGGCAGCCGGATAGGGGTGGATCGGCTATTTGTGAAAGCAGCTCGTGAGTTTAGCTCGCAAGGATACCTGGTTCTCCGTTTCGATTACGGTGGTTGTGGTGAGAGTACTGGCGACTATGGCGCTGGCGGACTGGATGTTCTGATTGAACAAACGCGAAGTGTCATTGATTATGCATCCACGATTCATTGTGTAGATCTTAGTCGTGTGATCTTGGTGGGTCATAGTTTAGGCGGTGCGGCTGCCGTTTTAACAGCAGCGAGAGATAATCGCGTAAAAACACTCGTATTATGGTCAGCTGTCGCTCATCCACACAATGATATTGTAAGAATAGTAAGCAAGTCTGAATACGAGAAACTTCCTATTGGTGGAGCAATCGATCATCACGGCTATGTATTGACAAGTCAATTTTTTGATTCTTTATCCCAGCATCAACCGTTTGAACAACTGCGTAAATTTAACGGTGATGTCCTCGTTATTCACGGTACTGCAGACGATACGATACCAGTCGATTATGCCCCATTATACCAGAAGATGTTCTGGATGCGATCAGAGGGGCAATGCGAACTCGAGCTTGTTTATCAAGCAGATCATACTTATTCAACAACAGGTTCTGCGAAAGAACTTTTTGAGAAAACAGGGAACTGGTTAACCTTTATTCAAAAGCAGAAAAAAGATTGGAACGATTGGACAATTTAATGGAAGCGGAGGAAATAGAATGGCGAAACCACTAGAGTTAGACGATGTTTGGGTGGATAGAATTAAACAAATGTTAAACGGCTTGGAATACGGTTCCGTTCAAATCGTCGTTCATGATGGTAAAATTGCTCAAATCGATAAAACAGAAAGAAAACGATTCGATGCCTCTTCTCAACCGCAATCCCAATTGCAAGCAGTAAAATCAGTTAAAACAAACGAGTAAAGGTTAGTTAAAAAGCGGTTAGCATATAAGTCGTCTACAAGCCCTCTTTCTTCGGAAAGGGGGCTGTTTTCATGAATCAGAAGCTTTATAATGATGAAGAACAGGTGTAACATTTTGGAGTGAAATGGAAAGTTAATGGAGGGATCTTATGCAGACGCAGCATTTTATATGGAAAGACTCTAACCATATTAATAACTATGTATATGAATGGCTCCCTGATGAGACCAATGAAATAAAAGCGATTGTGCAAATCGCTCATGGTATGTCCGAGACGGCTGTTAGGTACGAGAGGCTAGCTGCTTTATTAACAAGCCAAGGTTATGCTGTCTATGCAAACGATCATTTGGGGCATGGACGAACAGCAGGAACACCTGAAGCCGTAGGTAAATTTGGCAAAGATTGCTTTCATGGCATGGTTGAAAATATGGGGCAGATCACTAGTGAGATCCGTAAAAAGTATCCAAAGCCTATTCCTTTATTTATGATGGGCCATAGTATGGGCTCGTTCTTAACGCAGTACTACATGGTATCGTACCTGACAAAGCATCCGGACCACGTTCAAGGAATTATATTGTCAGGCTCCAATGGCAAACAAGGTGCAGCTTTACAAGCAGCAATCGCTATTGCTGCAACAGAAGCAGCTATTCGTGGAGATCATCACCGGAGTAAGCTTGTTACGTCACTTTCATTTGGAGCTTTTAATAAAAGATTCGCACCGAACCGAACGCTATTTGATTGGTTGAGTAATGATGTTAGCGAAGTTGATAAGTATGTAGACGATCCTTATTGCGGCGTTACGTTTACATCGGGTTATTTCAGAGATTTCTTTAGAGGACTTAAGGAGATTCATCAAGCTAAGCATGTCAACCAAATCCGTAAAGATTTGCCTATTTACGTATTCGCAGGTGAAGATGATCCGGTTGGTGGTGGTAAAGGGGTACGCAAGCTGCTTAGCATGTACGAGGAACTTGGGCTTAAGAACGTTAGCAGCAAGCTTTATCCCCGCGGCAGACATGAAATGTTGAATGAAGTGAATAGAGCTGAAGTCATGGATGACATTGCAGCATGGCTGAATGAGCAGGTTGCATCTAGGGGTTAAAATAACGAAGTGAATAAAAGATAGAAGGCTGCAATTCCCCCTCCTGCCTGTTTGGTTGGAAGGGGGTTTCTTTGTTCAATCATAGCCTGCATTCTTCTAAATGTGCATGATTCTCCTAATTGAGTATTGACTTGTCTAACCGTAACGTTGTACTTTGTACGAATAAAGGGGATGTTGACATGAGGAAGAAGTGGAGAAATCGCCTTGTATTTGCTTATCTGCCTGTTTTCATTCTCGTTATTATTGTGCTGCTGTGGATATTTTTTGTCACTATGAGTGAATTGTCCAAGAAGCAGGCGCTGAAGGCGAACGAGATCTACGCAGAAAATACCATGCAATATATCGATTCCAAGCTGCGAACGGTCGAACAATATATCGTGCAGACATTTCTCGATGACCAATCTGTCATCGATTTTTACAGTTCATCTCCGTTATCTCAGAACCGATATCTTAACGACCGCGACGTATATAAGAAACTAATTTTGCTGCGAGACAGCTTCAGCGAGATCGATTCGGTGTATTTGTATCGCACTCGTGACCAAATGGTCTTAAGTGACACGTCGATGATGGGGCTCGATCAATTCTCCAACAGCCAATATTTGAATACGCTAATTGCCGCTCCCCCTGCTAATCGCTGGAGTATAAGTCGCCAGTATATCGACAACGCCGGAGTGATAACGCCCGTCGTATCTCTAGTCATGCGGATGCCGTTGCCGTTGGGAACGGATGGGGTTCTTGTTGCAAATATAAAATTACATACGATCGCTAAGCTTGTCAACAATGTGTCCAGTTCTAAATTCAGTTATCTTCACTTACTTGATGCCAATGGCGATTATATCCTCGGTGATGACACGATCGACGGAGAAGCTAGCCTAGATCGGGAAGATTTTACCGTAATGAAATCGGACTACACAGGTTGGACGATCCGCAGCGGATTCATCGATGGCGTCTTTTTTCGCTTTCTGTCAAACCTCAATGCGTTCTGGCTTGTGATTGGTATCATCACGGTTCTCGGGGGTGCACTATGGATCGTATACGCGAGTCGGCAGAACTACAAGCCGATTCAGTCACTTCTGGAGCGGCTCTCATCCGTTCCGCTGCAGAGACCGCATATACTAGGACAAGTTAAGCACGATGAATTCAAAATTATTGACAATCTCCTTGATCATTTGCTCGAGCAATTTGGCAAGTATCGGCTAGAGAACGACGAGAATTTCAGCTACCGTCGGAGATACTTGTTCGAAGAATTACTGTCTGGGACGCAGATTCAGCTGGAAGAGGGATGGGAAAAGGAGTTATCGCGTTTCGGATTTCAAGAGACATACGATCAATATATTGTGGCCATTCTCGAGATCGACAAGTATTCGAATTTTACCTCCACTTATAGTAATAAGGATCAATATTTGATTAAATTTATCATTGATAACGTCGTTCAAGAACTGAATCAGAATGCGGGGATCCTAATCTGTCCAGAATGGATCGAAAAACATCGGTTATGCGTAGTCTGTCAATTGCCGAATGTGACTGGAGCTGATGATCCGTTCCTAGAGATCATGCGCAAAACGGTGGATTGGATCTACAAAAATGTGGCGATTACAGTCACCTGTGGACTTGGAACGAAAGTGTCGGGCATTCATAGGGTATCTAGCTCCTATGAAGAAGCTTTAGAAGCACTCAGCTATAAGACTACGTTCGGAGTCAGCAGCGTCATTGAATTCAAGGATATCACTAATAAGTCGGGCGAAGAAATATTCCGATCTCTTCCTTATATTCGTGAACTGGTCCATTTTTACAGGATCGGCGAAGTGGAATGGGAACGCCATTATAGCGCCTTGTTTACGGAAATTCGCATACAGCTTTGTTCACGGGAACAAGTTGTTAATCTAATGAATTATTTATTGTTTCACTTCTATAAGGAAATGTCAGGGTTGTCTGTAGAATATCTGGAATGTTGGCGAGAGTATGCCATGAATCCAATTAACGAATGGATTGCGGCCTTCGACACGGTAGATGAATTGGAGAAAGAACTGCATGATATTCTGGAGGATGCCTCCCAGAGGTTGGATATCCTTCGTGAACAGCGAAGCCAGCACGATCTGATTGACCAAGTGAAAGTGTATATCGAAAACGAGTATAACAATCCAGATTTCTCGCTCGTCATGCTGAGTGAGAAATTTAAGTTGACACCGAATTATTTAAGCCGCTTATTTAAAGAAGAATTCGGTGAGAAATTCATTGATTATTTGGCTGGCCTACGAATCGAACAGGCTAAATATTTGCTGGTCACAACATCCGTTGCGATCCAGGAAATCGCAGTGAAGGTCGGGTATACACATACCTTTTCGTTTATTCGTGTTTTTAAGAAACTCGTGGGCCGGACACCTGGCGATTACCGCAAGGAGTTCCAACAATTATAATCAGGAAGTATCGAAAACGATCGATTCAGGGAAAGATTAACAAAGTCCCTGAATGGGTCGTTTTTTGTTTATTGAAGGCCGATAAGCCGTTTATCCCCAATATCCAAGTGAATTGTAGATACGGAGTCTTGTGTGAAAACTGTGCATGTGATACCACCAAGCGTGGCTGCATACCTTTTAAACCCCTATCTGCTGCGGATTATTGAAGTTGTGCATCACATCTAAATGTGTGAATTGCCGAGCTAAGGGAATTCCATGTAGTGTTGAGTTGTGAGCGGATAGCAACGATCACAAACCATGCGATACACGCTCGGCAGGGCGACATAGGAGGTAAAGTCACATGCAAGTTTCTTCGCAGCACACAGCTATGGAAATGAAAAAAACGGTTCGATCCAGAGATACGAAGAAGCGGGAAAGCAAGTATCTGAAGCAAAATATTCCGCTGTATATCATGCTCACTCCAGCCATTATTTGTTTTCTCCTATTCAAGTATGCGCCGATGGGCGGGATCGTCCTTGCATTCAAGGATTATAACTTTTGGGATGGGATCTGGGGGAGTCCATGGGTTGGTTTAAAGCATTTTGATTATTTGTTTAACAATCCACAAGGATGGAAGATCATTCGCAATACGTTCATGCTGAGCCTATTAAGCTTTATTGGGTTTCCATTCCCGATAGTAGTTGCTTTACTGCTGAACGAGGTTCGGAAAATGTGGTTCAAGAAAATCGTGCAAACACTGTTGTATTTGCCCCATTTCCTTTCCTGGGTTATTGTCGGCGGCATCTTTATCACCTTGTTTTCTCAGGATTCCGGGATGGTGAACGACATACTGGAAAAGCTTGGCGGTGAAAGGTATGCCTTCCTTTATCAACCGTTCTCATGGATTGCCGTGTTTTTGAGTGCAGGCATTTGGAAAGAAGCTGGCTTTTCGGCGATCATTTATTTAGCGGCGCTTACGACGATCGATCCGAGCTTATACGAGTCGACTGCAATGGACGGCGCTGGCAAATGGCGTCAGATGTGGCATGTGTCGCTTCCTGGCATTCGACCCACGATCATTTTGATGCTGATCCTTGGTGTAGGACGCGTCATGGAGGTTGGTTTCGACCACATCTATGTGATGCAGAATCGGGTAGTCGCCGATATTTCGGAAGTCATCAGCACGTACACGTTCAAGACGGGAATTCAGGGAGGCGAATTCGGCGTTCCCGCTGCAATGGGGTTATTCGAATCATTAGTAGGCTTCACACTTGTGTTAACTGCAAATCGTATTGCCCGTAAATTCAACCAGAGCCTATGGTAATCGGACTTGAAAGGAAGTGAAAACGTGAGAGAAAATTACGCTGGAAAATGGTTTAATGCTACGGTTCATACTATTCTGCTGCTGGCTGCCGTCAGCTGCCTCATTCCACTGCTTAATATTATCGCTGTATCGTTCAGCGACTCAGCGGCCATCGATTCCGGGTTCGTCTGGCTTTGGCCGATTCATTTCAATTTGGAAGCGTATAAAACCCTATTTATCGGATCAAGAGTCATTCCATCTTTTCTGAATAGCTTGTACATTACAATTGTTGGAACGGGGTTAAGCTTGCTCTGCACGACTCTTGCCGCTTATGCGTTGTCCTGTAATTACTGCTATGGGCGCAAATTTATTACTCTGGCCATGGTGTTTACGATGATGTTCAGTGGTGGGCTGATTCCCTTCTTTCTTCTGATGAAAAGTCTTGGGCTCATCAATACCTACTGGTCCCTATGGCTCCCAGGGTTGGTTGGCGCCTATAATTTGCTGCTCATGCGTACCTATTTCGAAGGCATTCCAGCAGAGATCGAGGAGTCTGCACGCATCGACGGCTGTGGGGAGTGGCGGCTTCTTGTACAAATATTTCTGCCTTTATCCTTACCTGTTATCGCGACGGTTTGTCTATTTTTAGCTGTTGGTTACTGGAACTCCTTTATAAGCGTCCTCATATTCATCAATGATGCGGAGAAGATGAATTTGACCGTATTCGTTCAGCAAATGGTGCAAAGTCAGAGCATGCTGATTCAGACGATCGCCTTGCAGCCGGAAGATTTGGAGAATATGTCGCCTGAGGCTGTGAAAGCCGGTGGCATTGTGATCATGACACTACCCATGCTGATCGTATATCCGATTCTGCAAAAGTATTTTGTGAAAGGCGTGATGCTTGGAGCCATTAAAGGATAAACCGAAAGATGACGACACGACCGAACGGATTCGATAGCAGTCAATGAATTTATAAAGGGGATGAAAGAAATGGAAGACAAAATGAAGAAAAGTACGTTAATGGCAGTGGTGACTTTGTTGGCAGCAGGGACGGTACTTGCGGCTTGCAGTAAATCAAAAGAAGAGGGTAGTGGAACCTCAGTATCACCAGCAAAATCGGGAACATCGTCATCAACACCAGAGAAGCGAGGCAAGCTCAAAATGTCCCTCTACGATCGTGGTAACACGCCGGCGGCGGAAGGATCGATTACGAACAATCGCTGGACGAAATGGATTAACGAAAACGGGCCAGCGGATGTCGAATTTGTCGCCGTTCCGAGATTTGAATCGAAGCAGAAGTTTAATACGTTGTTTGCTTCCGGAGAAGCTCCTGACGTAATCAATGAATTTGATACGGGCTATCGGGATCAACTCTATACCCAGAAGCAGCTGCTGCCGCTGGATGATTTGGTCAAACAATACGCGCCAAACTACACCAAGATGCTGGAAAAGTATCCCATTATGCGCAAGATCGGAACAAAGCCAGACGGCAAATTGTACGAAATCGGGCGAGTTATCCCTAGCACCGTACAAATAGCCGTATTCATCCGTACCGACTGGCTAAAAAAGCTCTCACTGCCAATACCGCAGACGCCGGAAGATCTGTTAAAAGTGGCGAAAGCGTTCACCGAACAAGACCCGGACGGCAATGGGAAGAAGGACACCTACGGCTATTCACTCGCGTATTTAGGGGATGAGGCCATTGATGCTATGCATGGCAATTCGATGTTTATTAAAGATGATAAGCTGATCGAAGAGGAAGCGAGGATGAAAGCGGCTGTATCCTTCAAGAAACGACTTTTCGACGAAGGCGTTGTTGATCGTGATTATTTGACGGACAAGAACGGCGAGAAGGCAAAGAAAGACTTTTTGTCTGGCAAGCTCGGAATTTATGTGGCTGACAACGCTAACGTAGATTTATTAACGACGCTCCGCAGCACCAATAAAGATGCAACGATCTCTCCTATGCTGCTGCCTAAGACAGAGTTTGGACAATACACGATCAGAATGTTAAATCCGCTTCAGATGACAACGGTGGTTTATGCGGGCTCGAAGGATCCAGCAGCCGCAGTGAAAACGATTGATTTCATGATAGCTGAACCGACGTGGAAAATGCTCAAATTCGGCACGGAAAACGTACATTGGAAAAATGATGAACTTGGTTGTCCAAGAGCAATTAATCCGGATTTACGTAAAATTGAAATAGGCTATAATACCGATTTGTATATGTCAGCGACAACCATTGATTCCAAAGAGGTATGCAACATTCCTGTTATAAACAAGGATATTCCTAACGCTGAGGAATGGAGCAAAATCAGAAATGCAACACGTGACCTGTACGAGAATCCAGCAGTTCCGCTGTATACGTTAACACATAATGAGCATATGCCTACGCTTCCGGCTGATTTGTTAAAGATTAACAACGATTGGATCCAACAAAGCAAGGATCTTATTGCTAAGACAGTAGTTAGTGGAAATGGTTATTCGGTTGATCAAGCGATGAACGACCTTAAGAGCTTGAAGCAGAAGATTGGACAAAATCAGACGTTGGATTGGTATGCGAAGTGGTACGAGCAAAATAAAAAGAATGCATTCCTGACGAAAGATATTTACCAATTCCTTGCTAAAAAATGAAAAATGACAGATTAGGTGAGATAGAAATGGATTTCATTCCATTGTCCGACGATGCAGAATCTCTGGCAAGCAAGGCCATAATTAGCTTCGAAGAAAGAAGCACCTTTTTGCTCGATAAGCAAATTCAGAAGGATTTGTCCAAGGATTTATATGGAGGTATGGCCATTGCGAACCTGAGTAAAACCATGTATGTGGAGGCAAGTAATCAGAGTTTGGTGAGATCAGCTGAGTGGTTTGAGCATCCCCATCTTTACGGTCGGGATCCGCAAGGGGAATCGGATTTTGCCGCCATAAAGCTTATACGCGCTCTTTACCAGTTTGAGCTTACTGGACTTTTACAAGAGCAGACGACCAACTCCATTCGAAATTTTTATCTGAATCATCATTTTGAAAGCAAATACAAGTCAGAGAATCACATGCTGCTTTTTCATACATCCCGGTATCTAGCTGCACAAAAGTATCCGCACGATTGCTTCAAGGCGTATGGAAAAATAGGTAGAGAGCTTCTGGAGGAGGAAGGAAAACTTCTCCGGGAATACCTTGTTTTTCGTGCCAAGCGGGGATGGGCAGAGTTTGATTCCTCCAGCTATATGCCTGAGGTCATGGAGTGTCTGCTGTGTCTTTATGATTTTGCCTCCGATTTGGAACTGGTTAAGCTTGCAGAGATGATGCTGGATTTGCTGCTGCTGGACATGTTATGCGATAGCCTCGACGGTTTATACGGAGGGGCCCATGGCCGCATCTATGCTCCAGTAGCGTTGGATCATGCCCGAAGCGGTACCTTTCCTCTATACTATCTGTATTTCGGGCATGGCTATCGGGGGGAAATCCAGGGTCCCTGCCTCATTGCTGCCATTTGTTCGGGCTATCGGCCCCGTAAGCAGATTTACGAGATTGCACTAGGGCGAACGCAGCCCTATGTTCACCAGGAAAGCAAGCACTTACATTGCATAACTTGTGAAACGCCTCACAAAAAGCTGCCGCAGGAGGAAGGAAGTATCAATAAGTATACGTATTTCACTCCCCGGTATATCATAGGAGCCGTGAATTTCCAAGATTCATACCGTCTAGGAAGTGAAGCGGGCTGGTATGCCCATCATCAGCAGCACCAATGGGATCTGAGCCTTGTGGAGGACACCACTTTGAAAATATTCAGTCATCATCCTGGGCATCAAGGCACGGAGGGAAGCGAACATGGCTACTGGACGGGAGATTTGGGTTGCGGTTGCGGGCACTTTTTTGGCGAAAAAAATGTGGTATTGACCATGTATCAGATTCCCCAGGGGCAAGAGCTGCATTGGATTCATGTCCATGTTCCAAGGGATGCCTTTGATGAAGTTGAGGAAGAAGGGAATTACCTTTTTCTACGAAAGTCCGAGGTTTATATCTCCTTATTTATCCACAATGGGTATGACTGGACAGAAGATGGAGAGTACGCAAGAAGGGAAATTAGAAGTCAGGGTAGGTGCAATGCGGTCATTTGCGAAGTAGGCGATGACATGAGCATTCCGGATTTTGCAACGTTTCGCAGGACGATTTTGCAGAACCGTGTTGTTTTCGATCCTGTAAATATGCAGTTATCGTATCGCTCATCCTCGGTGGGGGAACTATCGATGGACAAATCTAAGCGAACCGTAAATGGAGAAAAGGTGACCTTTCCTTATCCTACCTATAACGGGCCCTATATGTTTTCAGCTTTTAACAGTGGAATTATTGAAGTAAGGTCTAACGAAAAAAAATCAACCTACGATTTTAATCAGATAACAGTCAGGCAAGAGTAACCGGAGGTGTGAAAAGTGAATGGAATTATGGAAAAAGTAGCACGAGCAACCATGCAGATGGATTTTAATGTAGACAAGAAAGGCGATTGGGACTGGGGGGCAGGCGTCGCTTTGTACGGATTGCGGAAAGTGTATGAGACAACCGGAAACCAGGAGATTTATAACTTCATCAAAACGTTTATCGACGCTAACTTGGCGAAAAGCCAGAAGATTTCTTATAACATCAATACCACAGCGCCGTTGCTCTCGGTTTTGCTGCTCTATCGAGAAACGGGAGAACCTCATTACCTTGCTTTTGCTGAAAAGTTTGCCAGTTGGATCATGAAGGAAGCTCCACGTTTATCAAACGGGGCTCTTGAGCATACGGTCATTAACGATAAGTTTGCCGAAGAAATGTGGGTAGATACCGTATTTATGGCTGGTGTGTTCTTAACGGAATTGGGACAGATGTTGAATAACTCAGCTTATATTGAAGAAGGGCTGCTGCAGGCAAGGCTTCATATCGAATTCCTTCAAAAGGAGGGAGATGGATTGCTTTACCATGGCTACAGTCTGGCGGGTAATCATCATCTTAGCGGCTGTCTCTGGGCTAGAGGAAACAGCTGGGTAACGATCAGCATACCGGAAATATTCGCAACATTGATAGGTTATGAAAAGGAGAAGAGATGGTTTTTTGATAGAATCCAACTGCAAGTTGAGGCACTGGCGGCAGTTCAAAAGGAAAATGGTATGTGGCCTACCATTTTAAGTGATGCCTCCTCCTATGAGGAAACCTCTGCCACGGCGGGCTTTGTCTACGGCATATCTAAAAGTGTGCGTTTGGGCTATTTGGATAAAAAATACTTGCTCTGTGCGGAGAAAGGGTATGAGGCTGTACTTCGGCATATTACGGAAGAGGGTACGGTGCTGGATGTTTCGGTTGGAACGGGTATTCAAAATAGTATACAGGAGTATAACACGATTCCCCGACAGTCTATCATGCCATGGGGTCAAGGAATTACATTGTTGATGCTGTGCCAAGAGGCGCATGAAACAACTTAACTCATGAAGGGGGTAAGTGATATGGAGACAAGGCGCAAGCTGTTTGCGATTCTTATGATGGTATGCATGTTGGCCACTTTAACTGTAAATCCATGGGAAACATCCACGGTTTATGCAGAAACAACAACTGCTCCGGACAAAGCGGAATACCTGTTGGATGAAGATTTTTCTAACCTTGCCACTTCCTACGAACCGAGTGACATCGTACCCAGCGGATGGGATGTGAGAAGAGCTGGAGGATCGATTTCCTACAGTTTTAACAATTGGTTTAAAATCAGTGACACAAGTGATGTACTTCCCGTATCCATGAATAAAAAAATGCGATCTCAGAATACGGGAACCCTTACCCTGGAATACCGTTTTAAGATGCCAACGGTCGTAAACGGCGTAAAGTGGCAGCTTCGAAGCGGAGGAACCGAAGGGGTCGGCCTTGGGGTGATGAATGGAAGTTTAGTTCTGGAAACTGGTGAAGTAAGTCACAATCTCCAGACTATCAACGCTAATGTCGAATATGGAGTCAAAGTAATCGTTAATCTGGATGCAAAAAAAGTTCAGGTTTATGTAAACGGTATCGTAAAAGCATCGGAGAAGAGTTTTACGAACGATGTGGCATTGATAGATAACTTTCTCGTTATTACGGGTGATGTAACAACGGGAGACCTATTTTTTGCTCCGGTAAAGATTCACAAAGGGTATGCCATTAATGAGAAATTGATATCCACGGTTCAAGGCCCTTTACCTGAAGATTGGCAGTCCCAGACGAACGGCGGTGTGATTGCTGTGGAGAAAATGGATAATTCAAAGCCGCCGGATGTGTTTAGTCTGAAGATGAACGCGACGAATTCGACTGGCGAGATGAGTATGGAGAAATCCCTTCCTTCCCAGGAAGGAAGCTTGATTTATGAGTACAAAGTATTGATTCCCGTTAAAATGGATGGTTTCTCAGCAACGCTAAAAAATGAAAATTCGACAGTCTTCCAATGGCTTACAGCAGACGGGAAATTTGCTTATAAGAACGCAAGCGGCCAAAATGTGGCCTTCTACGACTACATTCCAAACCTCTGGTATCATGTAAAAATCAAATTAAATACAATGACCGGCAAAGCGGATCTCTATCTCAACGGCAAATTGAAAGTGGAGCAAATCGACATCCCGTTTAGCGGTGTTAATCGCGTTAACTTTTCAATCGGAAGCTCAAATAAGGGAAGCATGTCGCTGGATGATATCTTCTTGTATCACGAGGAGGCAGAGCCTCTGGATTATGTGCCCGCACCTATTCCCGCTAACTCGGATGATGAGCTGGTAGGAGCTCAGGCTTGTTCTTTGTGGAGAGAAGGGCAGCACCTTGGATGGGATCGGATCAATCCATATCCAGAAAGGAAGCCTTATCTTGGTTATTATGATGAAGGCAACCCGGAAGTAGCAGACTGGGAAATCAAATGGATGGCGGAGCATGGCATTGACTTCCAGATGTATTGTTGGTACAGACCGACAGGCTCAGAAGGAAAGCCGATTAAGGAGCCTCGCCTGGGTGCGGCGCTTCATGATGGTTATTTCAATGCCAAGTACAGCGACAAAGCCGATTTTATGATCATGTGGGAGGCTTCATCCTCCAAAGTTAGTGGAAGCCAGGATTTCAGAAATAATGTAGTGCCTTATTGGATGGAATACTATTTTAAAGATCCCAGGTATGTCGTTGTTGACAATAAGCCTGTCATTGGGATTTTTAGTTACTCTGGCTTGAAACGGAATTTTGGAGGCACTGCGGCAGGTGTTAAGGCAGAAGTGGAATATGTAAGACAGGCAGCCAGAGATGCCGGTTTCGATGATGTTATTATTCTAATATCCAATTCAAGTTCTGACGCTTCCTTGATACAAGAAATGAAGAATGATGCCGGACTAGATGCGATGTTTGCCTACTCATGGGGAGCTTTTGCAGGGAAAGAAGAATTGCAAAAGACAAAGCTGGAGCAGCAACGAGATGCTGGTTCCATGGATGTGGTTCCCGTTGTCAGCATGGGAAGGGACGATCGTGCCTGGGATGGCCCAGCCGGATATTATGCGACGCCTGAGGAGTTCCAGTCAACGAGCCAATGGGTGAAGGACACTTTTGTGCCATCTTTGCCAGCAAACAGTGTGGGCCGGAAAATGGTTCTTCTGGACAACTGGAATGAATATGGAGAAGGCCACTTTATCATGCCTGCCGGATTAAACGGGTACAAGTATCTGAACGCGATTCGTAATGTGTTTACGGAGGGCGGAGAACATTCGGATGGGGTACCTACAGAGGCGCAGAAGGAGAGAGTCCAAGGCTTATATCCCCAAGGGCGGATTGTTCCTTCAAAAACAGTGGACGTACCTCCCATAACGGATATTAGTCCGATTACGTACAGCAAGTTGTGGGATTTTAACACAGATGGGGACAGTGAAGGCTGGACGGTAGCGAAGCAAGTCTCTCAGGTAAGCATAGCAGGAGGACACTATTTAGGATCATCAACGGGAAGTGATCCAGGCCTTCATTCACCGACTGCGTTAGGGATATCAGCAGAAGAAAACCCCTATATCCATATCCGGATGAAAAATAGTTCCAGTGATACGGCAGGACAAATTTATTTCATTACGGAAACGGATCAAACATGGAATGAAGCCAAAGGAATCGGTTTATTTGTAAAGCCAAATGACAGCGGTTACACGGACTATTATGTTCCCATGTGGAGCAACAAGAAGTGGACGGGAAATATCGAAGCAATCCGGTTCGATCCCATTACGGCCACGGGTGATTTCAGCATTGACCAGATTGGATTGGTGAAGGTTCCCATTGCGGGAGTGAAAATGTACCTGAATGGACAACCGATAAAAACCGTAACTCCGCTGGAAATGATCGACGGCAGCGTCATGCTGCCGCTGGCTGAAGTTCTGGCGAAGGACGGGATTATGACGGAACGAGATGATACCGGAGCTATCCTAGCGATAAAGAATGGCCACGTTATTCGGGTCGTACCTGGACAGCTTACAGCTTATAAAGGAAATACAACTGTAACCTTACAGCATGTTCCTGTGACGACGAGCTATGATCTGTTGGTTTCACCTGATGATTTAAACGAACTATTTGGTTACAACGTTGCTTGGGAAGCGCTAGAAGAGACCTTGTATGTTTCCGGCCCATTTAAGATAGCAGGAGATAATATATTAATAGACCCAGGGATGGAAATGAGTACTCTGCCATACTCGGGTGAAAGAGTCGCTGCTGAGCTAAATACCACGGAGTACCATTCCGGACATCAGTCAGTAAAAGTAACCAAGGAGTATGCTTATGGAAAAATTCTTTTCCCCGGTGTCGAAAATGGTAAAGAATACTATTATTCGGCTTGGGGTAAGCTGGCTGCTGGCTCCACAGCGGGGGAGAAGCTGCGGATTTGTCTGCAGTACAAAGTGAATGGAGAGACCAAACAGGTGGTGATGGTAACAGGGCCTGCGATGGATGCCTCTACTTGGAAAAAGGCAGAAGGGTATTTCAAGCTAAATGAAACCGGCGCTATTACCAATTTGACCATGTATATCTATACGGATTTTCCAGCAGCGGCAGATAGCTACTATCTGGACGACGTGGAGATTCGGCCGGTGACTTATGCCAATGATCCTATCCCTGCTAGAGTCTCGGGAATTAGTCTGAATAAAACGGCTATGGAAATTAATCCTGGAACAACAGCGAGGTTGAGGGCTATCATTGAGCCTCTGAATGCGGTAGAAAGGACAGTTTCTTGGAGCTCGGACAATCCTGAGGTGGCTATAGTGGACGTGAATGGCGCTGTTTACGGGAAAAAGGAGGGAATCGCTCATATCACGGTTACAACAGTGGATGGCGGCAAAACGGCTACTACATCTGTAACAGTCCGAGAAGGGGTTTACGAAACAGTCACCTTGACGGTGAAGCCTGATGGAACCGGCGATTATATCTCTCCAAAATTGGCTAATGATAGCATTCTGGATAGCAGCTCTGCCAAGCAGTATGTCATTCTGATCTATCCGGGCGTGTACACGGAGAAAAATTGGGTGGTAAAGCCGTTTACTACGCTTCGAGGAACTGATAGGGATCAAGTTATCTTGAAAGGAGAGAACGCCGCATCGGCCACAAATAGTGAAATTACTAATCAATCGACCGTATGGTTGAAGGGGACCGCAAATCTGGAGAATCTCACCGTCACCGCCAAAAACATGAGATATCCGATTCACAGCGAAGACAATGGCAATAATAAGGATGCTATCCATATCGTGAAAAATTCCCATATTGAGCATTACGGCAATCTGGAAGCTGTCGTGTATCGTCAGAACTGGATGGCAGCGCATCCGGGGGTTACTCCACCCGCAGACTTAGACCCGGCCAAGGTATGGGGAGGGATCAGCGGGGTAGGTTCCCATGCTTGGGGTTATGGTTCAGCCAGCGGCGTAACGGAGATTGTATATGGCAGCACGTTTGTATCCAAAGCTGATGGTTGGTATGTGCATAATCGGGAGGATTTCACCAAACCCCAGATTAATATCATTAACGACAGCAAAATTGTTTCTACGGAGACATTGAAACCAATTATCATACAATCGCTAGGCAGTGGGACCAAAGATGAGGTTATTTTCAACAACACAGAGATTATTGGGACTTACATGGTTCAGGACGATTCGCCTTGGATTACACAAAAACCAGAAAACCAATATGCGAATCATGCGGATTATAAGGTTACCTTTAATAACAGTACACCTATTGGCTATTCGGATGAGCACAGGGGAAGAGCGCTAGCCTTGTTCAGTAAATCCACAGGCAGTAGTTCAAGTGTAAGGGTCAGCGGTGATGCAGTACCAGCTATTCTAGGTCAGTATGAAACTCGAGACGGAGGAGGTGGCCTGAGCGGTTATCTATACGGCTATTGGGACATATCCGGCATCAAAGTAGGTCTGAATTCTAACATTGAAGTTAATAATACGCTCGGAAGAAGGCTGGGGGACTGTACCCTCATTAATAAGACACTTCAAGTGATCTTTGAAGATGGAACAACCAAAACGATTATTTTTAATGAAAATTATACAAATCAGTCCAATACGTACATTTTGGCAAAAATGAATGGCATTCTAGGCACTTCAGGGAGAGCGGCGGAGTATAACGTTACAGGTACGGAATACTATCCTCAGGTGCTAGATAAGCAGTTAACCTTACAAAATAATACCCAGGTTGGCATTCCTCGATTTGCCGCTGTGCGTTTTGATTCCGACAATACCACGCTGCGGCTCATGAGCGCTGCTGATTCACCTAGGAGTTTCGTAGGCATCGCGCTAGAGCGGATTATACCAGGGAAGTCGGGAAGAGTCTTGACGGAAGGGATCTTGAAAAAAAGTCAATTGAATGGATTTACAGGAAGCTTAATGAAAGGAACCCGGATTTCCATTGGAACCCAAGCTGGGAGTTTGATTGAAAACGCCAGCGCACCTGCATTGCTAGTAGGAATCCAGACGGATTGGGCTTATTTTAAGGGGGATATGGAAGCTCCTGTAAGCAGTGCCTCCTTAAGTACGGTTACTCCAAACGGCAGCAACGGATGGTATACATCTGAAGTAACGGTAAGCATAGCCGTGTATGACCATTTATCTGGTGTAGCAAAAACAGAATATCAAGTAAATAACGGGGCTTGGATAACCTATACCGGTTCCATTCCTGCCTTTGTTGAAGGAACTTATAAGGTCAGTTATCGCAGCACGGATCACGCAGGCAATGTCGAACAGGTCAAAACAATGGAGTTTAAAATTGACCAAACAGCACCATTACTCACTGTTCAGTTAGATAAAACGTCAAATTGGCCGCCGAATCATGAAATGGTGACGGTTCATGCTGCGGTGTACGCGAGTGATGCTTGGTCAGGTGTCGCTTCCGTAGTGTTAACCTCCATTACAAGTAATGAACCGGATAGTGGTCAGGGTGACATTGAGGCTAACATAGGCATGCCCGTTACTTCATTTCAGTTACGGGCGGAAAGATTAGGTAATGGAACGGAGCGAATATACACGATTACTTACACGATAACCGACAATGCAGGTAATCAAGCAACATCGATAAGCACAGTTCGCGTGCCACATAACAAATAAACAATGGGAAAACAGAAGTGACTTAAGCATTTCTTTGGAGCTGCAGGCGGATGCCTTCACGATCGATTTGAATCCAATATTCTACGATACGTTGGTTTTCGATGCGATAAACAGCGCTGGCGATCTCTATAACAGTTTGGCCAGTTGGCGGAAAGCCGTCAACTTCTCCAATATGAGTGCCGGTCTGTTTCCAGCGTACGTAAACACGATCATCCTGTGCAATAAGTTCTTGTACCTCCAAGTGGAAATCACCGTAGGCTGCGATCATTTCCCTAACGTGATCCGCATAATTAGCTGGTGTTCGGCGAACGGTGGTTTCGTTTTCTGCGGTCATTTGATGAGCAAGCACCTGCTCGGCCATGTAGAGATTAGCTGTATCCGGCGCAAGACCGGAGCGAATTTTTTCAAAAAATTGGCGTATGATTTCTGATGGTAATGTGGTCATAGGGCACCTCTTCACAAAATTGATTTATGCATATATTGTACATGAAAACGAAACCTCACTGATTAATTTCAGAGAGATTTTCGTTTTTTTTACTAGGATACAAAAACATCTTGCTCTACTAGAAAAATATGGGTATTATTTTACCTAACGGTAAGTAAAAACAAGGAGGAAACGATGCAGACCTACGACCTAATTCTAAATGAAGCCTATCGCCTATTTGCCCGAAATGGGTTTGAGAAAACGAGCTTATCCATGATTGCAAAGGAAGTTGGCATAACAAAACCAGCATTGTATTACCACTTTTCCTCGAAAGAGGCTCTGTTTCATTCGCTGCTTCAAGAGGTGTGCAAGGAGATTCGGTTTGATTCCTTTTTCCCGATAAAGGAATTTACGACCGACAACTTCAAAGAGCATTTCATTACATGCGGCCTGAAAATGATTCAAGAGCAGCGTAACGATCCTCATTATTCATTGATAATGAAAGAATTTATGATTCAAAGCACTAGAGATGAGAGGATTCTCGAAGCTGTTAAAGCTGTCATTGATACGTATGTTCAAGGCTTTACTGCTTTATTCATGCACGGAGTGAATCTTGGCGTAATTAGTGGGGAAAATCTAAGTGTAAAAGCCGAGATGCTGACACTAGTGATCGACCAAATCGACAACTATATGACGCTTGGACTCGCTTTTGATTACGAACGATTGTGGCAATATAGTGTGGAGCAAGTGTGGAATAGGAGATAAATACGTGAGCGGAGAACGAATAACAGGGCTTGACTTGGCAAGAGCAATTTCCATACTGGGTATGATGTTTGTCAATTTCAAAATCGCAATGGGGGCAGAGGGCAGTGGCCCTGCGTGGCTATCTTGGTTCGCCAGTTTATTCGAGGGAAGGGCTTCTGCCGTTTTTGTTGTGTTAGCAGGGATTGGTTTTACGATTATGACACGAAAGGCAAGAGTAGGAGATACGGGATTACTGCGTAAGCAAAGAGTTATCGTCTGGAAAAGATCGTTATACCTACTTCTCTTAGGTTTTATATTGATCCTTTTTGGATGGAGCGCTGACATTTTGCATTATTATGCTTTGTTTTTGTTTATAGCCTCCTTTCTGATACGTGCTTTTGGTAAAATGCTGCTGGGTGCAGCTGTTATTATTTGGTTAAGTGCACAGTGGTTCCTATTGAAATACGACTATACAGCAGGCTGGGACTCATCTTTTCATACTTATTTGGATTTCTGGACTGTGAATGGGTTTTTACGGAATACATGGTTCAATGGTTTTCACCCAGCGATACCCTGGTTTTGCTTCTTTCTAGTCGGGATGTGGTTCGGTAGGCTAAAATTTTCGGAAGCAAGCGTTAGGAAAAAGTGGCTTATCATCTCGCTGATTGCATGGGTGGGGAGTGAGATAATTTCCTTAGCTGCTTTGAAAATAGGAGGTACTTATCTCGGGACGGAAATAGCCGTGTATCTATTTCAAACAAAGCCGATGCCGCCGAATATGCTTTACATGTCCTCAGCAACGAGTTCGGCAATTCTAGTTATCTTATTATGCATTTATCTTGCTGAAAGCAAATATGCTCGCAGTATCGTCCATGCGCTCATCGAGACAGGGCAGATGACATTGACACACTATGTCACGCATGTCATTGTGGGGCTAGGTATTCTTGAAATATTCGGTATTCTAGAAAATGGTTCCTTAATCTTCTCGATGCTGTATGCTGTGACCTATTTCGTTGTCGCAATTGTATTCTCACTAATCTGGAAACGTAAATTTAAGCGAGGACCGCTGGAATTGGTCATGCGGAAATTCTAGGATAGAAAAAACAGCCTGGTTGCAGATCTTAAATGATCTGTAATCAGGCTGTTTTCGTAAAAGCTACTGGAGTAAACGGCGGAATTCTTCGGTCAGCAGCGGCACGACCTCGAACAGATCGCCGACGATGCCGTAGTCGGCGACTTTAAAGATCGGCGCCTCAGCATCCTTGTTGATCGCGATGATCACGCGCGAAGAGCTCATCCCGGCAAGATGCTGGATGGCGCCGCTAATGCCGCACGCGATGTAGATCTCCGGCGTCACGACCTTGCCGGTCTGGCCGATTTGCATCGCGTATTCGCAGTAGCCCGCGTCGCAGGCTCCGCGGGAAGCCCCAACAGCGCCGCCTAAGACGGCAGCCAGCTCTTCGAGCGGCTGGAAGCCATCGGCGCTGCGCACGCCCCGTCCGCCGGAGACAACGATCTTGGCTTCTGCCAAGTCGATGGTGCCGGACGTTTTCTTGACGACCTCCCTTATGATGCTGCGCAGGGAGGGAGCGGGGTAAGCAACATCGATGACCTCAGCTTGACGACTCAAAGTGTCAGGCTCGGATGCAGCGATGTTGTTCGGTCTTATCGTGACGACCCATGTGCCATTCGGGTCGGTAAACGCTTTCTTTTCGACGGCTTTGCCAGCGTAAAGCGGTCGCGTGAACTGCACGCTATCCCCGCTGCGCGAGATAGCCGTTACGTCAGAGAGCTGGCCAGCTGCGAGCTTCGCCGCGACCAGCGGTGCGAGATCTCGGCCTGCTGCTGTGTGGCCGAAATAGAGCGCGCCTGGCCGGGCGATGTCCGTGACAGCCAGCAAAGCGCTCGAATAGGCTTCCGAGCTGTAGCTGTCCAGCTGGTTGTCTTCGACGACATAGATGGTGTCTGCGCCATAAGCTGCAAGCTCACCAGCAAGCGCTTTGCTTCCAGCGCCACCAATCAATACTGCGGCGATGGCATCGCCTTCAGCAGCGGAAAGCTGCGCTGCGCGTAACGCTTCAAAAGATACTTGCCGCAGCTTGCCGCCGCGTGCTTCTGCAACAACGAGAAATGTTTTGCTCATAAATGTAGCCTCCCCTTATTTAGATCACTTTGGATTCGTTGCGTAATGCTTGCACGAGTTCGGTAACTTGCTGTGGAAGGTCGCCCTTTAGAATGCGGCCTGCCTTGCGTTCAGGTGGCAGGGTTAATTCCAATCGTTCTGTTTTGGCGACTGCAGATTCAGCGCCCTCTATATCATCAAGCGATAAGTGCTGGAACGGTTTTTTCTTTGCTTTCATAATCCCAGGAAGTGAAGGATAGCGAGGTTCGTTCAAGCCTTGCTGTGCTGTGAACAGAGCAGGGAGAGGTACCTCGATCACTTCGATGTCGCCTTCTGCATCGCGGTGGGCAACCGCTTTTCCTCCGGAAATTTCCAACTTCGTAATAGAGGCAACATGAGGTAAGCCTAGCAGGGAGGAGAGTCGGATAGCGACTTGCCCAGCCCCATTATCGACAGAGAAATTACCGCCCAATAGAAGATCGACGGACTGCCCACGCAAATAGTTGGCCAAAATTTCAGCTACTTCGAACTCATCGCCCTTAATGCGCTCATCGGAGATAAGAACGGCTTCATCAGCCCCCATCGCCAGAGCAGTACGTAGTGCTTCAGCGGTACGTTCGGGACCAACGGAGAGCAGAGTAACCTTGCCGCCGAGCTCATCTCGAATTTGAATCGCTTGCTCAACCGCATATTCATCATAAGGATTGATAACGAATTTCACGCCATCTTCTTGAACGGCCCCATTATGCAGGACGATTTTTTCCTCCGTATCAAACGTTTGCTTCAACAATACAAAAATGTCCATAGTCAAGCCCCTTCCTGAATATACATGTTATACAGACCTTAAGACTCGATGCCTTTCATGAAAAAATCAATGGTAGGCCCAACTTGAGCGGTTAAGGAATACTTCTGCCCGGAAATGAGCCAAGAAGTAACGACTTCATCCATGCCGCCAAAAATGAGAAGCCTCACAAGCTTCACTTCAAAATCAGGACGGAAACTGCCGTCTTTCTTACCTTTTTCTAATATATTTTCAATGAGGATAATATATCTCTTTAGTGCAAGACCAATCTCTTTGCGTAGCTCGAGATCACTCTGTCTGAGCTCGATTTGGGTGAGGTAAGCAAGATGAATATTCCCTTCCAGTACACTGAAATGAATCTCACATACTTTGTGTAGTGCTTCTCTAGCTGTCATTTGTTCGTTCAGCCCATGATTGAGCTTCTCTACAAGCTCGCCTAATTTCTCCTGAAACAGGCTGGTCAAGATATCCTCCTTCTTCTTGAAATAAAGATAGATGGTGCCATCGGCTACTCCAGCTTCCTTGGCGATTCGGGATACTTGGGATTTGTGAAAGCCATGCTCAGCAAACACTTTCAGAGCGCCTTCGAGTATTGCGTAATACTTGTCTGGTTTTTTGCCACTTGTCAAGGAGATCACCTCGGTGTTAGAATACAAATATCGGTGAATGAATACTCATTCATTTTCGTAATCTCATCATAAAATACGCAGTACGCCTTGTCAACGACTTATTCAGCTGATTAAGCAAGTAGGAAGATTTGCCGGCTTACACTTCACAATGAAGCATTTTTCAACTCTGGAAATAGGGTCAAATGGAACTTGCTTTTTTACGATAGTTGAATGTAAGCGGTTACTTTTTGGGGTGAGTGAGGCTCCGGATTTCAGTAGGTGGATAGAGGTTTTGGCTCATTATTGTTTGGATTCGCGCAGGATGGTTTGATTCATGTGGAATAAGAGTCCCTAGAGACTCCTAAATCTGTAGAAGTCAAAGAAAATGAGGAAATAGCAGTCTCCAGAGGCTCTTATTATCTGGCTTTCGAGCAAGATGGTTCGATTCATGTGGAATAAGAGTCCCTAAAGACTCCTATATCTGTAGAAGTCAAAGAAAATGTGGAAATAGCAGTCTCTAAAGGCTCTTATTTATCTGAATGACGAGCGAGATGGTGTGATTCAAGTGAAATAAGAGTCCCTAAAGACTCCTATATCTGTAGAAGTCAAAGGAAATGAGGAAATAACAGTCTCCAAAGGCTTTTATTTACTTGGATTTCGAACAAGATGGTGTGATTCAAGTGGAATAAGAGTCCCTAAAGACTCCTATATCTGTAGAAGTCAAAGAAAATGTGGAAATAGCAGTCTCTAAAGGCTCTTAATTATCTGAATGACGAGCGAGATGGTGTGATTCAAGTGGAATAAGAGTCCCTAAAGACTCCTATATCTGTAGAAGTCAAAGGAAATGAGGAAATAACAGTCTCCAAAGGCTTTTATTTACTTGGATTTCGAACAAGATGGTGTGATTCATGTGGAATAAGAGTCCCTTGAGACTCCTATATCTGTAGAAGTCAGAGAAAATGAGTGAATAGCAGTCTCTAAAGGCTCTTATTTATCTGAATGATAATGAATGACGAGCGAGATGGTGTGATTCAAGTGGAATAAGAGTCCCTAAAGACTCCTATATCTGTAGAAGTCAAAGAAAATGAGGAAATAGCAGTCTCCAGAGGCTCTTATTTATCTGAATTTCGAGCAAGAAGGTGTGATTCGCTCGATTCTTATTATCTGGTTCGCTCAAAACAATCGAGTTTTCGTCGACTTTAAATGGATTAGAAAGGGAACTTACTAATGGAACTTGCTACGCTTTTTCTTACGAAATCTTACGAAATCATACGAAGTCTTACGAAAACGCAGAACACGCTTATGAAGAAAGTTTTGCTAAAGCAAAACGCTAAGGAGGGTCTTCAATGACCGGTTCACTCATTCAGTTTCTAATATTTCTGGCGGTTACGGGGTTTGCGGTGTATTTGTTTGGCCGTGTTGTCTATCATCGTTATTTGTACATTAGACTCGGTAAGTCAGTGAATTTGAAAACGGAAGCGAAGGCGCGTCTGAAGGAGTTTGCGATTCAAGTATTTGGCCAGACCAAGCTTTTGAAGGATAAGAAGAGCGGCATCATGCACATTGTGATCTTTTATGGATTCATTATATTGCAGCTTGGGGCGCTGGATCTCATTCTGAAGGGATTAATTGGCCATGGGTTACCAATGCCAGGTTACGATTATTTCACATTGATGCAGGAAGTGACGGTAGCGCTGATTCTACTGGCCATGGGATATGCGACTTATCGCCGTTATGTAGAAAAGCTAAAACGGCTGAAACGCGGTTGGAAGCCTAGTATCGTTATATTCTTCATTTTTTTCTTGATGCTATCTGTCGTCGTCAGCGGTGGGTTTGAACAAATAAAAGAAGGGATGGAGACATCTGCATTTGCACCAATTTCATCTCTGTTCGCAGCAGCTTTTAGCGGTATGTCGCATACAGCGGCTACGGTTGGTTTCTATATAAGCTGGTGGATGCATTTGCTGATCCTACTCTCATTTCTAATCTATGTACCGCAGTCGAAGCATTTTCACATTATTACAGCACCAATCAATATCTTGCTGCGCCGCACGGAACCTACTGGTAAATTGGCTTCGCTTGATCTAGAGGATGAAGAGGCGGAGTCGTTCGGTGTAGGCAAAATCGAGGATTTCACGCAGAAACAGATGCTTGATTTCTACTCCTGTGTGGAATGCGGTCGCTGCACGAATGTTTGTCCCGCGAATACAACAGGCAAGATGCTGTCGCCGATGCATTTGATTACGAAGCTTCGTGATCATCTGACGGAAAAAGGCGCCGCCATTACCTCGAAGTCACCATGGGTTCCAGCTTTTGCTTTCGCTGGTCCAACTACTCAAAACCCGCTTGAGGTTGAGCTCATTGGCGGCGTTATAACAGAAGAAGAGCTGTGGGCTTGTACAACCTGCCGCAATTGTGAGGATCAATGTCCCGTTGGGAATGAGCATGTGGATAAGATTATCGATCTGCGCCGACATCTTGTACTGACGCAAGGCATCATGCCTCATGATGGTCAGCGTGCTCTGCAAAACATCGAGAGACAAGGAAACCCTTGGGGTATTAGCCGGAATGATCGTGTGAAATGGGTCAAAGAAGTAGATCCGGATGATGAACTCGGTGTGCGCACGGTGAAGGAAAATCCTGAATTCGAGTACTTGTTTTTCTTGGGTTCCATGGGCGCTTACGATAATCGCAGCCGCAAGATCACGCATTCTTTTGTGAAATTGATGAAGGAAGCTGGTGTCACCTTTGCCATTTTGGGCAATGAGGAGAAGAATTCCGGGGACACACCTCGCCGGATGGGCAATGAATTTCTATTCCAACAGCTGTGTGCGGACAATATTGCGACTTTTCAAAAGTATAAGGTTCAGAAAATCGTAACGACGTGCCCGCATACGTATCATACATTCAAAAATGAATATCCCGAATTTGGCCTTACGGCAGACGTATTCCATCACACCGAGCTGTTGGATCTGTGGGTGAAAGAGGGGCGTCTTAAGCCGCAACATGAAGTTAGAGAGCGTATTACGTACCATGATTCTTGCTATTTAGGCCGCTACAACGAAGTGTATGAAGAGCCGCGCAATGTACTACGAGCGATTCCAGGGGTTGAGTTGGTTGAGCAAGCCCGTTCTCGCGAAAACAGTATGTGCTGCGGTGCCGGAGGCGGCATGATGTGGATGGAAGAAACCGCAGGAACGCGCGTTAACGTAGCACGCACTGAACAGCTTTTAAGTGTGAAACCCACCGTTATCAGTTCTGCTTGTCCGTATTGCTTAACGATGGTGGAGGATGGAACGAAGCTTAAGGAGGTCGAGGAACAGGTTAAAGCGAGAGACATCGCTGAAATTCTTGCCTTGTCTGTGTTTGGAACGCCTTAGGATTAACGACTTCGCAGCCCAAAGGGCGAGCGTTTTTGTCAAGGTTGATGCGAAAACTGAAAAAATCATGTAGGAGGAAATTTCCATATGACAAAGATTCGTACAGCGGCCGTTATCGGCTCCGGTGTGATGGGCTCCGGTATCGCTGCCCATTTGGCAAATGTAGGCATTCCTGTGTTATTGCTCGATATGGTGCCTGCCCAGCTGCAGCCGCAAGAAGAAGCTGCCGGCCTTTCGTTAGATCATCCTAAGGTGCGTAATCGATTTGCTCTTAATGCGATGGATAAGCTCAAGAAGACGAACCCAGCTCCCCTATACAGTGAAGCTTTCGCTGAACGCATTACACCAGGTAATCTGGAGGATGATTTAGCGAAGCTTGGAAGCGTGGATTGGATTATTGAAGTTATTGTGGAAAATTTGCAGGCGAAGCAGCAGCTCATCAGCCGTATTGAAAATGTATGGAAGCCGGGAACGATTGTTTCCTCGAATACATCGGGCATTTCAATCAACGCCATGGTCCAAAGCGCCAGCCCTGAATTTAAAAAGCATTTCCTTGGCACTCATTTTTTTAATCCGCCTCGCTACATGAAATTATTGGAAGTGATTCCAAATGAACAGACAGACCCTGCAGTTGTTGCTTGTATGACCGATTTTTGTGAGAGGAAGCTTGGAAAAGGTGTTGTTCAAGCGAAAGATACGCCGAATTTTATCGGCAACCGAATTGGCACTTATGGGCTTTTGGTTACTTTGCGTGAAATGCTTGCAAATGGATACACCGTCGAAGAAGTGGATGCTGTAACCGGTCCGGCAATGGGCCGTCCTAAGAGCGCGACGTTCCGTACGCTGGACTTGGTGGGTCTGGATACATTCGTCCATGTGGCCAATAACGTGTTTGATCTTGTGACTGACCCTGCGGAGAAGGAAGTTTTCAATACACCGGCCATTTTAAGAACAATGGTAGAAAAAGGCTGGATCGGAGAGAAGCAAGGCCAAGGGTTTTATAAAAAAGTGAAGTCCGAAGCTGGCAAAGAAATTCAATCCCTAGATTTAAATACCATGGAATATTCGGCAAGCCGCAAAATCAGTTCAGGCTCTTTGGAAGCTTCGAAGCAGGCCAAAGGTACGGTAGGGAAGATAAAGGCCTTGCTCGGTGCCAAAGATCGCTATTCGGATCTGGCGTGGAACATTTTGAAGCCAGTGCTCCTCTATTCCGCAGAGAAATTAGATGAGATTGCAGATTCAATTGTCGAGATTGATAATGCGCTCAAATGGGGCTTTAACTGGGATCTCGGTCCTTTCGAAACGTGGGATGCCATTGGATTGAAACGTTCTGTGGAACGAATGGAAGCGGAAGGCAGTAAGGTGCCTGATTGGGTAAAATCTTGGATTGCCGCGGGTCATGACAGCTTTTATGAGAGCAGGGAAGGCCAAACTTTTTACTATCTGAAAAATGAGTTTTCCGGCGTTGAAACAAGGCCAGAACTCATTTCACTTGCCTCTTTAAAACAGCAAAATAAAGTCATCCGCTCCAATAGCGGAGCGAGCTTGATTGACATTGGTGACGGGGTTGCTTGCTTAGAGTTTCACTCGCCGAACAATGCCATTGGTGCCGATATTCTCACGATGATTCAGCAAAGCGTGGACGAAGTACGCAGCAACTATCGCGGAATGGTTGTCGCTAACGAAGGTAAAAACTTCTGTGTCGGCGCCAATGTGATGCTGTTGTTAATGGAAGCGCAGGATGGTGAGTGGGATGAAGTGGACGGCATCATTCGTTTATTCCAAAACTCCATGCTGAAGCTCAAAAGGCTGGAAAAGCCAGTTGTTGCTGCTCCGCACAAGATGACGCTTGGTGGCGGAGTTGAGGCTTGCATGCCGGCAGACCAAATCATTTTCTCAGCGGAAACGTATTATGGACTCGTTGAGGTGGGAGTTGGCTTAATTCCTGCCGGTGGCGGTTGTAAGGAGTTAGCACTTCTAGCAAGTCAACAGGTTCGTGATCCTGAGGTCGATCTTCAGCCGTGGATTAATGCGATTTTTGAAACGGTGGCAATGGCAAAGGTGTCGACGAGCGGTCATGACACGAAACGTCTTGGCTATATGCGTGCTGGGGATACGGTCGTTGTGAATCCGGATCATCGTATTTATGAAGCGAAGCAAGCGGTTCTTCGCATGGAAGCAGCGGGATATATACCTCCTGCCCAAGAGAAAATCCGTGTCGTTGGCGAGAATGGCAAAGCGGTGATGCAAATTGCTGCCTATACGATGCGCCAAGGCGGATATATCAGTGAGCACGATCAATTGATCGCGAATAAGCTTGCGCACGTACTTGCAGGAGGGAATGTGCCAGCAGGAACGTTAGTCACAGAGCAATATATGCTCGATTTAGAGCGTGAAGCTTTCCTTAGTCTTTGTGGAGAGCTGAAAACACAGCAGCGTATGCAATACATGCTTTCCAAAGGGAAAGCACTGCGGAACTAAGAGAGAAGAACTTGCCTATCTAATTAGAAAGCCCCGAATGGTGTATGCCTATTACTCATAATGAGGTGAAATCGATGAAAGAAGCAGTCATTGTATCGATAACGCGCACGGCAGTCGGTCGCGCGAAGAAAGGCAGTTTCGCTCAAACCAGAGCGGAGGATCTGGGGAAAGCCGTATTAGAAGAAGCGGTGCGGCGTGCTCCTGGGCTCGACAAAGGTGATGTCGAGGACATCATTATCGGGTGCGCGATGCCCGAAGGCGAGCAAGGGCTGAACTTCGCCCGCACGATGTCGCTGTATGCGGGCTTCCCGGTGACCGTGCCGGCGATCACGGTCAATCGCTTTTGCTCCTCCGGGCTGCAAGCCATCGCTTATGCGGCGGAGCGCATTATGCTCGGCCACGCGGAGGTGATTGTCGCCGGAGGCGTTGAGAGCATGAGCCACGTCCCGATGACGGGCTTCAAGCTCTCGCCGCATCCGGGGCTGGTTGAAAGCATGCCCGAGGTGTATATGGGCATGGGCCACACAGCCGAAGAAGTCGCGCAGCGCTTCGGCATCTCGCGCGAAGCGCAGGATGGCTTCGCAACGCGGAGCCATCAGAAGGCTGCTGCTGCAATCGCATCAGGCAAGTTCGTAGACGAGATCGTGCCGGTGAGCACGAGCGTGAAGGGCGTTGACGAACGCGGCAAAGCGTTCGAGCGGAAGTTCGTGTTTGCCATGGATGAGGGCGTTCGCCCCGATACATCCGTGGAAGGGCTTGCCAAGCTGAAGCCTGCGTTCAGCTTGGGTGGCTCTGTGACGGCGGGCAACGCGTCACAGACGTCGGACGGCGCAGCGGCGGCCGTGCTGATGAGCCGCGAGCGCGCAGAAGCGCTCGGGTTGAAGCCGCTGGCGACGTTCAAGGCCTTCGCGCTTTCCGGCGTGGAGCCGGAAATTATGGGCGTCGGGCCTGTGAAGGCGATTCCGAAGGCTTTGCAGATGGCAGGTATCACGCAAGACCAAGTGAATCTGTTTGAAATCAACGAAGCGTTCGCTTCGCAATGTGTTCATATTATTCGCGAGTTAGGCTTAAATGAAGATTTGGTGAATGTGAATGGTGGCGCCATCGCCCTCGGGCATCCACTCGGGTGCACGGGCGCGAAGCTGACAACGAGCTTAATTCATGAGCTGCAGCGTCGTGGCGGCGGTTATGGTGTAGTTTCCATGTGTATCGGCGGCGGGATGGGAGCTGCCGGAGTATTTGAAGTGCATCCCGTTTAATTGAAGCAGATAAATGGAAAAAGAACGGATTCATGCGAGTCTATCTAGGCCCTCATGAATCCTAATATTTACCCTTGTACAATTAATTTAGAGGAGAGATGAACCATGGCGGAGAAAGTCGTAGGCGGTAGTTTTGTTATTTCAGATACGGATTTTCATGATATTGTGACCCCGGAGGATTTTACCGAAGAGCATCGCATGATTGCGGAAACAACGCGTGATTTTGTGTCAGGGGAAGTCATGCCGAATGATGAGCATTTGGAAAAGCTCGATTATGATTTAACGGTAAAGCTGATGCGCAGCGCGGGTGATCTCGGATTACTTGGCTCTGATGTGCCCGAGATTTATGGTGGACTAGGGTTGGATAAAGTAAGCTCAACTGTGATTAGTGAAAATCTCGCCCGTGCTTCTTCCTTTGCCTTGTCCATTGGGGCGCATGTCGGGATTGGCACGCTGCCGATTGTATTTTTTGGCACCACGGAACAGAAGAAGAAGTATTTACCCGACCTTGCGACAGGCGCGAAAATCGCGGCCTATTGTTTAACGGAACCAACATCCGGCTCGGATGCTTTGGGGGCAAAAACGACAGCTCGTTTGTCTGAAGATGGAAAGTATTACCTTTTAAACGGATCCAAATTATATATCACAAATGCCGGATTTGCTGATATTTTCATCGTTTATGCCAAAATCAATGGAACTGATTTCACTGCCTTTATCGTGGAGAAAGGTGATCCTGGCTTTACGATGGGACCGGAAGAGAAGAAGATGGGGATCAAAGGCTCGTCGACGCGTCCGCTTTATTTTGAAGATGTCCGTGTGCCGGTCGAGAACTTATTGGGTGAAATTGGTAAGGGGCACCTGATTGCTTTTAACATTCTGAATATTGGCCGTTACAAATTGGCTACCGGTTGTCTAGGTGCTTCCAAGGAGACGATTGAATTAGCTTCGAAATATGCGAATACTCGTCAACAGTTTAATACACCTATCTCACGTTTTCCTTTGATTGGTAAAAAGCTGGCAGAAATGAATATTCAAACGTATATGTTGGAGAGCATGGTGTATAGAACGACTGGATTGTTCGATACCATTCTCAAAGATATTGATCATACGAGCCCTGATGCCGGTAAACATTCATCAAAAGGGATTTCTGAATATGCGCTGGAATGCTCCATTAATAAGGTGTTCGCGTCTGAAGTGTTGGATTTTGTTGCGGATGAGGGCTTGCAAATTCATGGCGGTTACGGTTTTATCCAAGAGTATAAAGTGGAGCGTATTTATCGGGATTCACGGATTAACCGAATTTTTGAAGGTACGAATGAAATCAATCGGCTGCTCATTCCAGGTACATTAGTGAAGAAAGCGATGAAAGGCGAACTGCCTTTGCTGCAAAAAGCACAAGCGCTGCAGGCGGAACTGCTTTCTATCGTTCCTGGCCAAACTTTCGAAGGCACGCTAGCCGAAGAGGTGCATCTGGTTTCGATGGCGAAGAAGGTATTCCTTATGGTCGGTGGACTTGCGGTGCAGAAGTATGGCATGGCACTTGAAAAAAATCAGGAAGTTTTAAGTAATTTAGCTGATATCATGATCCAAATTTTCGCTGCTGAAAGCGGTCTTCTTCGTACGCAAAAGATGATTGAAAAAGCGGGGGAAGAAAAGGCGAAAAATGTTATCCAAATCACGACAGTATTTGTTCATGAAGCATTTGACAAAATAGAGGCATATGCGAAGGAAGCACTCAGTACGATGGAAGAAGGAGATGTTCTTCGGACTCAATTGTCAATTTTGAAAAAGCTGTCCAGACGCAGCAGTGTCAATACGGTTGGTCTGAAGCGCGACATCGCCGCACGTGTTATTCAGGGTGAGAAATTCATCGTATAGTCATCGATGTCAAGAACCTGAAGGGGATGGTTTTGTATGAATGAGGCAAAGCCTTGGCTGCGCCATTATCCGTCTGAAGTGGCGCCGACTTACGAGTACCCGAAGCATAATCTTGCACGTTTGTTGGTAGATTCCGCGCATAAGTTTCCGGACCGACCTGCCTTGTATTTCTTGGGGAAAACGCTGCGTTATCGGGAGGTATTGGAAGCGTCCTATCGTTTTGCCAATGCATTAAAAGAACTAGGCGTTAGCCCGGGGGATCGGGTATCGATTATGCTGCCGAATTGCCCTTCGGCTATCATTGCCTACTTCGGAACCCTGATGATGGGCGGGATCGTCGTCATGACGAATCCGCTTTATGTGGAGCGAGAGCTGGTTCACCAGCTCTCGGATTCCGGAGCAACCGTTATTGTAACGTTGGATTTGTTGTTTGATCGTGTGCAAAAGGCGAAAGGGAAAACACCGATTCGACATGTTATTGTGACTTCGATTAAGGATTATTTACCCTTTCCCAAAAATGTGTTATATCCGATTAAAATGAAAAAAGATGGTGCAAACCTTGCTGTCACTTACGGAGATGGTGTTTATTCTTATAAAAAAATGCTCCGAGAAGCTTCTCGCGCCCCGATTTGTGTAGATGTGAAGGCTGACGAGGATATCGCTCTTCTTCAATACACGGGAGGGACAACGGGGATATCCAAAGGTGTCATGCTGACTCACACCAATTTGATTGCGAATACGTACCAAACAAGTCATTGGTGCTATCGTATTCGGTTAGGTGAAGAAAGATTCTTGGGGGCTATCCCTTGCTTCCATGTCTTTGGCTTGACCGTACTGTTGAATCAATCTATGTATCGGGCGGGGATGCTGATCCTCATTCCAAAGTTTGATATCAATATGATTTTAGACACGATTCATACGCTGAAGCCAACGATTTTCCCGGGTGCGCCAACTATGTACATTGCCTTAATCAATCATAAGCGCGTGAAGGAAGTGGATATTTCTTCTATTAATGTTTGTGTAAGCGGTTCAGCGCCTCTCCCGTTAGAGGTACAAGAGCGCTTCGAGGCATTGACAGGAGGTAGATTAATCGAAGGTTATGGGTTGACGGAAGCATCCCCTGTTACGCATGCGAATCCCATTTGGGGTTTTCGGAAAATAGGCTCCATTGGTATCCCTTTTCCAGATACAGATACGAAGGTTATTGATTCGGACTCAGGTCAGGAACTGCCGATTGGGGAAATTGGCGAAATTATCATTAAAGGGCCACAAGTGATGAAAGGGTATTGGCAGCGCGAGCACGAAACGGCCATGACGATCAGAGATGGTTGGCTTTATACGGGCGACATGGGGCGCATCGACGAGGATGGTTTCTTCTCGATTGTGGATCGCAAGAAGGATTTAATCATCGCCGGAGGCTACAACATTTATCCACGTGACATTGAGGAGGTTCTCTTCGAGCATCCGGCCATAATGGAGGCTGCTGTTGCAGGTGTACCGGATGAATATCGGGGAGAAACGGTGAAAGCATTTGTCGTGCTGAGACCGGGAATGACGCTAACGGAAAAGGAGTTAGAATTGTGGTGCCGTGAGCGTTTGGCTGCTTACAAAGTGCCTAGGAAAGTCGAATTTCGTCAGTCTCTGCCGAAGACGATGATTGGAAAGGTGCTGCGCAGGCAATTACTAGAGGAAGAGAAGAAGGCTTGAGGCCCTCTTCCTGTTTAACAATTAGGGGGAAGCCCTTTACAAGAAGAGTGGAGGGAATCCTATGGATGATTCTAACGAACAAATGAATAAGAGACTGCAGCAATTAGCAGCATCAGCGGAGCCAACGTTTTGGGGCTTTCTAGGCTGTGAATTTGTGAGTATGAAGAACAACATCATCACGATTGCTTTGGAAGCAAAAACGCATCACTTGAACCCGATAGGGATCGTACATGGCGGTGTACTTTCTTCCTTGCTGGACAATGCGATGGGGATTGTTGTGATGATGGCGAGGCCGGAGGATAAGGTTGTAACGACGAATCTTAATGTTCATTTCGTAGCTCCGCTTTATGAGGGGCGCTTGTTGGTGACGGCCGAGCTTGTTCATCAATCCCGTAAGATGATAACTACGCAAGGTCGTGTTGTTGACCGTGAAGGTAATTTGGGGACGATTGGAACGGGAACGTTTCGAGTGATTTGAGGGTTGATTCATTGGGGGGCATGTGCTAAGCATGTCTCTCTTTGTTGTGAAGGTTAGATTCCACTAGCCATGTCATATAACATTACATAAAAAACGCAATAAGTCATAAAACATTCATAAAATTCATATACATGTCATATAAGTTAACACAAATCCATTGACTGAAATGGCAAGATCATCCTATAATCATTTAAAAGGCATTAAGGGGGAAGCACAATGCATCTTACCATTCGTGAGGCATTATCCATATATCCTTTAACGGAAGCGAAGTTAGTAGCAGGCAAGCAAGGTGATTCCCGCATTGTCAAATCAGTCAATGTGATGGACGCTCCTGATATTGCGGATTGGACGAAATCAGGTGAGATGCTCTTCACCACGGCTTTCGTGATGAAGGATAGTCCGCAAGAAACGGTTAATTTACTTCGCAAATTAAATGATCGCGGAGCTGCGGGGTTAGGGATCAAGCTGGGGCGTTTTTGGTCGGAGCTGCCGCAGATTGTTGCAGATGAAGCAGATCGGCTGCACTTTCCGATTATCGAGATGCCCTTCCAATTCACGTTCTCTGATCAAATGAATGCTCTGTTTAACGCAGAATACCGTCGCAATACACAGCTGCTGCAATCTGTTCTTGAGAAACAGAAGAAGCTGATGCAATTCGGATTGAAACAGGATAATATGCTTTCCATGTTCCAATTAATAAGCGATATTCTTGGTTATCCGATGGCGGTAGTAGGAGCTAGAGGACAAATTTTATATAACACAAGCGCATGGAGTCCCGATCAACTATCCCAGAATTGGCCGTGGAAACGGAAATCAGGCTGGGTGTATGCAGGTAAAGAACGCGCTTATCGTGTAGGACTGCATCAGCAAGACGATGAGCCTCTTGGACATTTGTTGATTATACCGGATGCGGTTCTACTCGCAAACGTAGAGGAAGGCTTATTCCAGCAAGCTGCAGATATCCTGACTTTCCATATGTGTTATACATTCCGATCGCATGTTGAAGCATCCGCACAGCGCGATTTACAAAACAATCTCTTGCGCTACTTGGAAAAAGGAACCTCACTAGAGGAGTTCCTTGAACAAGCGGAAGTTAGAGGATTATCGATCTTTACCGGAGCTTATCAATGTGTGATTGGCAAAAATAAGCCGGAAAAACTGGTGGAAGAGCAGCCCCAAGGAAAGTTCAAAAATCTAAAACAATATATGGAATCACATCCCAAATCAAGCAGTCTGGCAGGGCACCATTTTGTGTTCAAGGATATGATGTTCTCGATCTATTCAACGAATCAAACAGACGGGTTTCCAGAGGAAGAGCTGTCACAGCTTCTGACCAAGTATGCAGGTGATTCAGGATGTATCGAAGAAGCCGGTGAAATGGCTTTTTACACCAGCTCTATGAAATTAAAGCCAACAGCATTAAGGGAAGCCTATATGGAATGTTTGGAAACGCAGCGTATGGCGTCCAAGCTTGGACTGCCGGATCGTGTCCTTCATTATGAAACCATCGAATTCGCGCATCTCTTCCAGAACGTGTCTTCCAACATGATGGAAGATTACTGTGCCAAAATTCTACGTCCTTTACTCGAAAAAGATGCCGAGTACTCGCAAGAAATGATTCGTACTTTAGAGGTGTTCATTCGTAATGATGGTCAAGTAAGCGAGGCGGCAAAGCAATTATTTATTCATAGGAATACAGTCACGTACCGCTTGGAGAAGATTAGTGATCTCTTACAGGTTGATTTCAAAAAAGTGAACGATTTATTAAAATTGAAGGCTGTCTTCTTGTTTCGTCAATTTTTACACGTTAGATAGTAAACATAAAACCCTGAGACGCTTTAGGCGCTCAGGGTTTTCGTTTTTCCAAAGTAATTACGGTAATCTCCGGCCTGCACAAAAGACGAAAAGGGAGTGTTGTTGTTCCAATACCGCGATTGGTGTAAACAAGCATCTTCGATTTAGGCACTTCACTAAGTCCCATGACATAATTTCTACCTCGCGGTGGCGTGATGACAGCTCCAACTCCCGGTAACCTTATCTGGCCGCCATGTGTGTGGCCGGATAATTGCAAATCGACGACATGTTCAGTTACCTTATCCGCGAAATCAGGGCAGTGAGATAGCAGCAAGGTAAATGTTTGGGCATTGGCCCCGAGCAAGGTTTTCGTAATATCCGGCTTACCCGTCAACATATCCTCAACGCCTGCAATCTGAATGGTTTGTCCTTTATAGGTGATCGTCTGAAAAGCGTTAACGAGAGATTGAAAGCCTCCGTTATGCAGGATCGGGAGCGTGTAGTTGTACCCAATCCACTTATCATGGTTACCAAGTACCGCCCATTTTCCCAAAGGTGCCTCTAAGCTGCCCAACAGCTGACTGGTTAAATCTGGATCTTCCGTAATTTTGGCGTCAAATAAATCGCCGGTAAAACTAAGTATATCTGCTTTTTCTCTCTGAATAAGCTTCACAACACGTTCTAAATCCTGAAGGTCAAAGTGATGCCCAATATGTATATCGCTGAAATGTAAGAGTTTAATACCATGGAAGGCATTGGGGAGTCGTTCAAAAGGGAGAGTTATTCTGGTAATCTCGACCCATTGGGGTTCTAAGAAACTAGCATAACTGCCTAGTAAACCTCCGGAAGCGATGAAAGAGCCTGCAAGCACAGTACCTTTCTTGAGAAAAGAACGTCTTGAGATCGGGGGTGGTGATTGCATATGTTCCTCCTGTTCTTCCATAGGAATATTTACAATTTATTATACCAGTAAGATAGGGGGGGTGCGAGTTGTGTGATTTGCATATGGTTGTAGCTTACTTTATAATCATTATTAACTAGATAGGAAGGGAGATGTTCATATGTCAGCATGGAAAGAGTTAACAACTGTAGAAGAGTGGCAGGAAGTTCTGAATCGCTCCTCCGAGAAACCCGCTGTTGTTCTTAAGCACAGTACAACATGTCCGGTAAGTGCAAGCGCGCTTGATGAATATGAGGAGTATTTATCCGACAAACCAAATGCGGATGTGGATTATTTCTTAGTGAAAGTTATCGAATCACGTCCGGTGTCGAATCAAATTGCGGAGGATCTTGGAATCAAACACGCATCCCCACAAATCCTTTATTTTAAAGATAAAGAATCCATCTGGAATACATCTCACTGGTCCGTAACAAACAAACATATCACAGCTGTTTTAGATTAATCCTATAACTTAACGCAAAAAGAAGCCCTTGGTTACTGCCTATAATCATATAGGTAACCTAAGGGTTTTTTAAGTTTTACATGTTGTATGCATTTTACAAATAATTGAACAAAGTTTAAAAAAGATTGGCAAGCCGTTCTTCCTCCTATATACTTATTTGGCAACTATAAGATATCAACCTCTCAAGGAGTTCCTCATCATGAATGCCATGAATAAAACCAAAATACCTATCTCTATATTTCTTTTGATCGGCATTATTGCCATCTCATTCTCAGCGATTTTTGTTCGGTGGTCAGATGCGCCTGCTGCTGTCATCGCGATGTACCGGCTACTCATGACGAATGCCTTGATGCTGCCTTTTCTGTGGAATTATAGGAAAGAGATTGCTAGAATTCGTCTGAGAGATTGGCTGAAAACAGTAATATCCGGTGTTGCGCTTGGTTTGCATTTCTTATTTTGGATGGATTCCCTTCGTTTTACAACAGTAGCGAGTTCGACGGCTATTTTAACATTAGAGCCAATCTTTGTACTGCTCGGAGCATTTCTTCTTTATGGACAACGGACCAGTAGAGCGGCCTTGATCGCTATGTGCGTAGCTATTGTGGGTGCTATTTGTATCGGATGGGGAGATTTCCAATTTTCCGGTAAAGCGCTTAAAGGGGATATGTTATCTCTGGTTGGTACGATTACTGTAGCCTTACATATGCTCTTAGGCAAAAGCTTGAGAGAACGTATATCGGCTTTTGTTTACAGTTTTTTCGTCTTTTTGTTCGCAGGTCTAGTGCTTGCCGTCTGCAACATGTTCACAGGTGTGTCGTTTATAGCTTACCCAGCTAAAGAGTGGGGGATATTCTTGCTTTTGGCGATTGTTCCTACGGTATTTGGTCATTATGTGTTTAATTGGCTGCTTAAATATATGAAGGCTTCTTCCGTGTCCATGACTGTCTTAGGGGAACCGCTCGGTGCCACTTTATTAGCTTACTTCTTGCTCGGAGAAACGATCACAACCATTCAACTGCTAGCCGGTTGTTTGCTGTTAATTGGCGTGGGTATGTTTTTACGCAGTAATGAAAAGCAGTAATTTTTTTCGTTATTTATTGAACAATGGTGAATAAAACGGTCGTCAAAAGCTTGCATACGCGGAGGTATATCGTGAGATTTCGTGATTTTCATCGTAATGTCAAACTAAGAATCGGGCTTTCCTTCTTATCAGGAACCGCCAATAATATGGTGCTTCCCTTCATGTCGATTTATTTTTCTGGAAAATTAGGAGATACGAGTGCTGGTCTAGTCGTCATTCTTGGCATTCTTGCTGGTGTTATCGCGGGGATAATAGGCGGCTACTATGCAGATCGAATTGGGCGCAAAAAACTGATGCTCACTGCTGAATTAGGTTGGATGCTCTGTTTCATTGGAATGGCGCTGGCTAATTCGCCTTGGCTTGAATCTCCGGGGATGACCTTTGTTCTGATGATTTTTGTAAGTATGTTCTGGGGAATTCATGGTCCTGCTAATGAAACCATGCTGCTCGATGTAACAGCTCCGGATGTACGGAAATTCATGTATGCCATCATGTACTGGGTGAACAATTTATCTTTTGCCATTGCAGGACTTGCAGGCGCTTTCCTATTCAAATCTTACTTGTTCGAGCTGTTCATTGGCTTGTCCGTCATTGGCTTAGTTACTTTGATCGTGACTTATTTCTTTATTGATGAAATGTATCAACCACAAGCCGCTAAAGAGAGTGGAGGCGGTCGAAAAGGAAGTCCGTCGATGTGGGCCAATTATCGGATGGTGCTGCGAGATAAGACCTTCATGATCTTCACACTGGCTTCACTGCTGCTTGTATCTGTTGAGTTTCATCTTGGTAATTACGTGGGTGTAAGGCTGGAAAGGGAGATGGTGAATATCCCATTCTTCCCATGGAATGAACAATCTTGGCGTATTGACGGGTTGAAAATGTTAGGCTTCATCCGCACCGAAAATACGGTGCTTGTCGTTGTACTCTCCGTCCTCATGGGGGTTATGATGCGAAGGTTCTCGGATAGTAAAGTACTGTTCATCGGGTACGCTTGTTACATATTGGGGTATAGCTATCTGGCTTATAGCAATCAACCTGGGCTGCTGCTCGTCTCGATGTTCATTGCAACGGTTGGGGAGCTCATGTATGTACCGATTAAACAGGCCTATCTGGGTAACATTGCACCTGATCATGCAAGAAGCTCTTATATGGCATTATTCGGAATGGTGTATAAAGGAGCCATGCTTTTAGGTGGTTTCGGTGTCATGCTTGGCGGATTGATATCCTCGTGGATGATGGCATCTCTTATCGCGCTTAGCGGCTTCGTTGGCATGATCATGTTCTATGCGATTCTAGCCCAATTAGAAGAGCGTAAAGTGAGAGCGGAGATTAGCCACCAAGCTTCTTCTGCAAGCGTTTCAGCGTAAACAAAGGAATCAAATAAGCCACAAATGAAACAGCCGCATTAACGGAGCAAGTGCTCTGTTTCATGCGGCTGGTCTTTCGTATGGGGAGGATTATTTCTTCGCTGCAGTAAACTCCGCTTTGATTTTACTTAACAGCTCTGGGCTGGTGAGTACTTCATATGCCGTGAAAGACAGCAGCTTTGCCGCGAAAATCATAGCATTAAGAGCGGGTTCCTGCAGAGCGAGATCTCGGAACTCCTTGGTATGCAGCATATGTCTCTCGTCTACCACTTTAACGAAAGGGTGAATCGTCGGACATTGGGTAGACACGTTGCCGAGGTCGAGGGAACCGTGATCCTTGCCGACTTCGATCTCTTTCGGATCAATTCCCATCGCTAACAACTGATCAGTGAAGACGGCTGATAATGTCTCATTGGTTCGAAGTTCGTCATACGAATACTCGTAAAAGGAAGTTTTCAATGTGCAACCAGTTTGCAGGGCAGCACCCTCAGCGCAGTGAAGTACTTTCTGGACGAGCTCATTCGTATAAGTGCGGGATGCTGAGCGGACATAGAACTGAGCGACGGCATAGTCAGGGATAATATTGGGAGCTTTGCCGCCTTCGCTAATGATGCCGTGAATACGTGCATCAGACTTGGTTTGTTGGCGCAGAGCATTTATGGAATTGAACAGCTGTAGAACAGCATCAAGTGCGTTGACGCCTTCATAGGGTTGAGCAGCTGCATGAGCGGAACGCCCAAAGAATTCGTACTGGATAGCGTCCATAGCTAGTGACTCGCCTGACTTCTCATATGTATAGTACGGGTGAGCCATCAGAGCAACATCCACATCTTTGAATAGTCCAGCCGCGGCCATGGGCACTTTGGCGCCCTTGGTTTCCTCTGCAGGTGTTCCATATACACGGATACTGCCGCCTGTTTCATCGATGACCGACTTAAGGCCTATGGCTGCGCCAATGCTCATCATGCAGATGAGATGGTGACCGCAAGCGTGACCCAGTTCGGGCAATGCATCATATTCAGCTAAGAAGGCCACGACAGGACCAGCTTTACCAGAATCATAGGTAGCGATGAAAGAGGTTGCAATATCTAATACACTGCGTTCAACGTGGAAGCCATGATAGGCCAATTCCTCTGTTAAGCGATCGGAAGCTTGAAATTCTTCATGCCCAAGCTCCGGGTTTGCCCCAATAAAGCTGGATATGGCTTTGAATCTGTCTGCATGGTTATCAATGGTTTGTGTAATGGTTGTTTTCATAAATGGAGTACTCCTTTGTTGAATGGTTCTTAGCTCCATTGTAGTATAAAGGAAGGCGAACTACCACTTTACAGCTTACTGGGTTACAATTAATGAACATAAATGAGTTAACAAATGTAATCTTACGAAACCAGATTTTTTGCGAAATATTTAGGGGGACTCTCACATGATGAAATATGGGGCCGAACACGAAGAACACCGATTTACATTATCTTTCACGGAATCAGAGATAAGAGGGCAATGGCGCGACATTTTCTTAGGTATGCATAAAGAGGTTGGCGAGGAGTTTCCGGAGGATTTAATCGATCCTTCTATACTCGTCATCTGTAATCTAGATGGAGAAATTGTTCAAATTGTCCTTCACGACGAGGGCTGTGATTGTGAATTCCAATTTACATTTTCGGAAAAGGAACAAATCGGAAATTATGTTAAGCAGCATGTAACCGTTTAAAAAAACGACGAAAGAACTGGTGATAGTGTCCCTTCCCAAACTGGGCGCTGACGCATATAGTATTATACGTCAGGCTTTAGGGAGAGGATAACAATGGAAAAGACGATCAATTATTTGGCATTTGGAGATTCACTAACGGTTGGTTTTGGAGCTCCGGAAGGTCACGGATTCGTATCTATCTATCAGCAAAAGTTGGAGCAATTGCTGAAGGTTCCTATTCATTTAAAGCCTGCAGGCAAGAATGGTGCTACGACTAGTCAATTGCTTCAAACGCTTGAGTCCGATCCGCAGATCCAAAGAGATATAAGAGAAGCGAATCTCATCACCATTACAGCTGGCGGCAATGACTTAATACAGGCAGCAATTCCTTTCTTTTATCAGGGAGACCCTGCTTACTTAAAATCTGCGCTTCAAACGTATGAATTCAACTATAAGAAACTGATCGGAGAAATTGAGGCGCTGCGGCAAGGGGTTGGGGAGCCTTTCTTGATCGTTTTAATCGGGCTCTACAATCCTCTGCCGCAGGTGCCGGATGCCGCATATTGGGTACAGCGCTTTAATTTATTTCTTCGCAAATTAGAGCAGCCGCATATTCTTGTGGTTCAAGTGTATGATGCTTTCGTAGGGCAAGATAGCCGTTATTTGTCAGATGACGCCATCCACCCCAATGAAATTGGTTATGAAGAACTCGCGCGTCAAGTGGAGAATGCGGTTTCCCTCCATCACCTTCAGCAATTGATCCAATAATTAAGCAGATATGACATATCCGAAGATAGAAAAGAAATGACAGGCGCTACCAGCGAGAACAAAAACGTGCCATATGGCATGGTGATAAGGGATGCGCCGCCATACATAAAAGATGGAACCAAACGTATAGAAGAGTCCGCCTACGACGAGCCACACGATACCGCCTAACGGGAGGTTCATGTACAGTGGCTTAAAGGCGAAAACAATCAGCCAACCCATGAGGATATAACAAAGGGTTGATACCAAGATGAATCGTTTTACGTAGAAAACCTTCAAGACGATCCCGGCAAGCGCTAAGCCCCAAATCACACCCAAGAAGGTCCAACCCAAAGGCCCTCGCAATGTAACGAGTAAATAAGGTGTATAGCTGCCTGCAATTAACAAATAAATGGCGGAATGATCGAGAAGCTCAAACACATCCTTCAATCGCGGATGGCTCACACTGTGAAGCAGCGTGGAACAGGTATACAGGATGACTAATGCTGCACCAAAAATGCTGAAGCTGACAATGTGCCAAACAGTGCCATGTAAGGAAGCCTGCACGATGAGCAGGACAAGCGCTACGATGCTTAACAACACGCCTACGCCGTGGCTGATGGCATTGGCTTTCTCTTCCCTAATGGAATAGTCCATAGATAAACCTTCTTTCGCTCTTAAATATTCTACTATTTTATAGATTGGACGATGAAAAGATGTATTTACCTTCATTTCAATTAATTAATAAAATTGCCTTAGTCACAGGAGCAGGAAGAGGCATTGGTAAAGCGCTAGCGATAGGCCTTGCTGAGGCGGGGGCTGATGTAGCTCTTTTCGCACGTACAGCAAGTGATATTGAGGAAGTCGCTCATGAAATTCGTGCCTTGGGACGAAAGGCGTATCCATTTACGGTTGATGTCACGAATAGAGAACAGATCGAGGAAGCTGTTCAACAAATCATTGAGCAAACGGGTCGGCTGAATATTCTAGTGAACAATGCTGGCATGAATATTCGCAGTCAAGCGCTGGCTGTTACAGATGAAGAATGGGACACAATCATGCAGACGAATCTTAAATCTGCTTTCTTGTGCTCACAAATTGTAGGTCGTCATATGCAGCAAAAGGAATATGGAAGAATTATCAATATCGCTTCTGTTGCAGGACAGGTTGCCCTTCGAACAGGTGTTGTATACGCTGCTACCAAAGCTGCGATGATCCAAATGACGAAGGTGCTAGCACTTGAATGGGGTAAATATGGGATCAATGTGAATAGTATTGGACCGTGGTATTTCAAAACGCCTTTGACAGAGAAAATCCTTGCTAATCCAGATTACCTGGCCGAAATTATTGCGCGTACACCTCTAGGGCGCGTGGGTGAGCTTGAGGAGTTGGTAGGACCCACTGTATTTTTCGCTTCGGATGCGGCGAATTATGTGACAGGCCAGACCCTGTTCGTTGATGGCGGTATGACCATTTACGGTTTCTAATTGGAGCTGCTTAATTTTGTAGGATTGAGCTTTTCGTCTAGTTCAATTATAATTTACACAAACTTAATAGAGTTGTTGCGGGTTCAAGATAGATAGCATAGATAAGGTGGTATAACCGATATGTCCCGGGTCCGTATATGTACAGATAGCACAAGTGACTTAAGCGAAGAGCTTTATCGACGCTTTCAAATTGAGGTAGTGCCTCTTTATGTTATTTTTGAGGACAATTCCTACAAAGATGGCATTACGATAAAACCTGATAGACTCTATGAATTAGTTGACCAAACCGGCAAGTTGCCCAAGACCGCCGCTCCATCCCCTATTGATTTCGAGAGAGCGTTTGAACCCATTATTCAAAGAGGAGAAGACATTGTCTTCATTGGTCTTTCCTCTGAGCTCTCATCTACGATTCAAAATGCGACCATTGCTGCTGCGAGTTTTCCAGATGGTAGGATAACAATCATTGATTCTAGAAATCTATCAACAGGAATAGGTTTACTAGTTTTGAGAGCCGCGCAAGCGGCAATGAATGGCCGGAGCAGCGCTGAAATAAAATCATTGATTGAACCTTTTATTACCCGAATGGAAGTTGAATTCATCATTGACACATTGGAATATTTACATAAAGGCGGAAGATGTTCAAGTGTTCAGCATTTTATAGGGAGTCTGTTGAAAATTAGACCGATCGTTAAAGTTATTGACGGAGCTATGACATCGACGGATAAGGTACGAGGTAAACGGGAAAAAGCCCTCCATCAGCTTCTGGATAATGCTTTAGCGCAAAAGGATGACATGGACACGGAATTTTTGTTTATCACTCACTCTTCAGCAGCAGAAGAAGCCGCTTACATCAAACAACAAATTGAACAACAAACAAATGTGAAACATGTTTATATAACTGAAACGGGCTGCGTTGTTGCCAGCCATTGCGGACCGCATACAGTAGGTATTGTTTTCGCCAAAAAATAAGAAATGAGTGGACACCATGACGACAATCAAGATTATCACAGATAGCAGTTGCGACCTTCCCAAAATGATCGTAGACGAGATAGGAATTGCGATTGTTCCCTTATCCGTACATTTTGGAGAGGAATGCATGCCACCTGACATGGAGCTAGCTGATTTTTATGCGAGAATGAAAAAGGAGAGCGTCCTGCCGAAGACGTCAAGTCCGGCTCCGCAGCTATTCCTCGCTGAGTATCAGAAAGCCCAGGTAGATCAAGATATTCTAGTGATCAGTCTTTCATCGGCTCTTAGCAGTACCTACCATCATGCAGTCATGGCGAAAGAGATGCTACTTGAAGAAGGTTATGCAGGTCGTATCGAGGTGATTGATTCAAAAACAACTTCACTTGGACTTGGCGTTCTCGTCTATAAGGCTGCCAAACTGGCGGAAGCGAATGTGCCTTTTGAACAAATTGTAGAAGTGATAGGGCAAGCTGTAAAGACTTCAGGCACTTACTTCTTTTTAGACACGCTTGAAAATGTAATAAAAGGTGGCAGGCTCGACCGAGTGCGGGGAGCTGTTGCGTCTGTATTGAATATTAAGCTTCTGATGAAAGCCAGTGAAGAAGGTGCCGTGGAAGTGATAGAGAAAATCCGCGGCACCCAGCAAGCCTTGAAACGATTAATTTCCAAAGTGGGCGAAACTCACCACGATTTCGATAAAGATGTGATTGCCATCGCACATAGTAATTGTGAGGATAGAGCGCGTGAAGTCTTGAACCAACTACTTGAGAAATATCCGTTCCGCAAAGTGCTGTTCGCTAACATGGGCACGGTGATTGGTACCTATGCTGGTGAAGGCGGCGTACTGATCGCTTACTAAAAACGTGAGAAAAGACACCTAGTTACTCGATCCTTAGGATCGGTGAACAGGTGTCTTTTTTCATAGTTGGAAACTGTATTGCTTGAAACTATCCGGGATAATGGGTTTCCACAATCTCTGTATCTTCCGTTGAGACAAGAGGGGACAGCTCTCCTGGAGCCATTAGCCATAATTCATGAAGGGCGCGTGTACAGCCAACATACAATAGTTTGGCATCCATGAATGTTGCTTCGTAATGCCCGGCAGTAACATCCATGAGTAGAACGGCATCAAATTCAAGTCCTTTGGTCAAAAAGACGGGAAGGACCGAGATGCCACCGCGGTAAACCCGCTGCTTGGAAGTTATGAGATTCGTTTCGATGCCAGCTTCAGTCAACGCAGCATGCAGCTCCTGTGCTTGCTTCTCCGTACGGGCAACAACAGCGATTGTACTCGAGCTTCCTTGCTTCAAGGTTATGATGGCACGCTGCAGCAGCGGCAATCGGCCTTTGATGTCCGTCTGTAGTACTCGGACTTTGTTGCCGCTGCGGAACACAGGTACAGCAAGGAGCGGATTCTCGACGCCTCGTTTCAAGACCTGATTGGCAAACAGGATGATTTCCATAGTGGAACGATAACTGCGTTCCAGCTCGAAATAACCGGTTTCGTCAGTCTGGAACAAGCTGGAAAATTCCTTCCAGTTTGTGATGCCTTGATATGCGTGAATTCCCTGTGATAAATCACCAAGTATCGTAAACGAGCTGTTTCGTGTGTAAGAATCAAGGACAGCCACTTGGAAAGGTGAAAAGTCCTGCGCCTCATCGATTACGACATGGTCGAATAACCGGTTAGAGGGAATGCCGAAAAGGCGTGTATGAATATAAAGGAGTGGAGCGAGATCCTCGAGCTGCACTTCTTTTTTCTTGAAAAGCTTCAGCGAAGCGGTGACAATAGGTTCTGGTATTTGGTTGAGTAGGTCAATGGGCAAGCTGTCCGGACGACCTTTGTCCGCGAAGAGCATTTTGTAGAAGCTGAATGCCGAGTGATCGGGCCATCCTGTCAGATACGTGCGCAAGCGCTGCGAAGCTTTCTTTTTCAGCTCTTTCTTGCGACTTTGCTCCCAAATCTTGTCGAGCTGAATTTCCATCCAGCGTTTGATCCGAGCAATGACGCGCTCGCGCCTTTTGACAAGCGGATAGTGCTTGTTCTCTACGAAAAACCATTCGCGAATGGATGCAATTGGAAGCTTAATACCCTCCCACGGGATGAAATCCGAAGTAGGTACATAAGACTCTTCGAACCTTGTCAGACAGTGATCTAGGTATTGTTTAAAAGCAATGGACCCTTTAAATCTTCCCGGCGCTTGATCATCTACCGGAGGTCTTTTACTGCCAAGCGAGAACCAGGTTTGAAGAACTAGTGCTTGATCTGCTAGCTTCACTTCTTGATCCAGCACATCAAGTGCCCAATCAGTGAAAGTGCTTTGCTGGATATTTCCGACTCCAAGTTCAGGCAGTACACCAGAGATGTAGTCGAGGAACATGGAGTTGGGTGCAAAAATGATCATCCGCTCTGCACGAACCTGTTCGCGGTATTGATAGAGTAAGAAAGCAAGTCGATGCAAGGCGACAGTCGTTTTACCGCTTCCTGCGACCCCTTGGATAATCAGTGCTGTATTCTTCGCTGCGCGGATAATGCGGTCTTGCTCAGCTTGGATTGTAGATACAATGTCGCGCAGCTTATTGTCTTTATTTTCGCCAAGTCGGTAGAGTAAGAATTCATCGCCGACAACCATAGAGTCTTCATTACGGTCATAAGTATCAACGACACGTTGGAGAATTTGTTTACGGACGACGAGGTTACGCTTGAGATATACGAGGCCATCGATAAGACCGTCTGGTGAATCATAAGAAGCAGCGTCCAGCCCACCCGTAAATGAATAGAAAAGGCTAGCTACTGGTGCCCGCCAGTCAATGACAAGCAATTGGCCTGTTCGCTCATCCTCGACGCCTGATTTACCAATATAAAGGGGAAGGGCGGAAGCCGATCCAGTCTCTTGGAAGTCAAGGCGGCCGAAATACGGTTCATCAACGGCTTTAGCTAAATTGTGTCGGCCATTCTCACGTGCTGCCTCCAACGCTTGTTCTGTTAAATCCGGACCGTAATAAACAGGAGTCGACCTAAGCCGCTCAAGCTGTTTGTCAATCTCCGCATTCGTTTGCTCAAGTTGTTGTAATTCTTCTTGATAGGCACTTTGAGTCTTTGTGTCCAAGATCAGTTACCTCCTAAGATCAGATGTTGTCTATTTTATGAAATAAACAGGTAAACAATATATCACACCTGTCAGTATATGGGAAGCTAAACTGTCAAGCTTGTGATTTGGGCTCACCTAAGAAAGAATGTTATAATGGACAGGAACTTATTATAATTTGAAGGAGTGCGGAGCTATGTCCATCTATAATATTGAGGTTCAAACGATCTCAGGCGAAACGAAGTCACTTTCCGAATATAAAGGAAAAGTGCTGCTTATTGTAAATACAGCAAGTGCATGTGGGCTTACACCGCATTATAAAGGGCTCCAAAGCTTATATGAGCAGTATCAAGATACAGGATTGGTTGTTCTGGGATTCCCTTGTAATCAGTTTGGCGGTCAAGAACCAGGCACGAATGAAGATATCCAAAGCTTTTGCGAACTCAACTACCAAGTGACATTCCCGTTATTTGATAAAATCGATGTGAAGGGTGAAAATGCTCATCCTTTATATACTTACTTGTTAAACCATACACCTGAACCGTATCGTACAGGAGAAATCGAATGGAATTTCGTGAAATTCTTAGTTGATGCAAGCGGTATTGTTGTTAAGCAATATAGCGCTAGTACCGATCCAGCGACTATCGCTCCGGATATCGAAGCAATTCTAGCATAGATAGATAAAAAAGCTGTTGCATCTACGACAGCGGCTCGCTATAATCAAAATATTCATTAGGTTGAAGGAGACGAATCATATGAAGAATACAGCTTGGTTCGTACAAATTCATTATTTTTATAGGCGTTAGCACACACCTGTACATATCAGGGTGGGCTAACGCATTTCGCGTTGGCCTCCCTGCGGGATAGCAATTCGCGCAGGACCATAGGTCCGGCGCGTTTTTTTATCTCGTTAAGAAAGGGAAGGGTGGATGGTATGCGAAACGTGGAAGGATCAAATGTAGGTTGGAGTTCAGAAGATTCGTATGGAAAGCAGTTAGAACAGCAAACGATGGTAATCCTTCTTGCTCCCAAAGCTTCTGAAGCTGCATGTCGAATGACAAATGAGCTAAAACTAGCTGGTATAGGTATTATGATGGTTGATGAGAAGTTGGATGTGGATAGGCAGCTAACTGCTGCGACAAAGTTTGGAATTCGCTTTATCATCTGTATAGGCTTGACAGACAGCTCGAATGACCAAGTAAAGTTAATGGATATGCTAGATCTGCACGAGAAAGTGATGCCGATAGATCAAGCCATTTATTGCATCGAAAAGATTTATCCGCCAGCAGCTTTTACCTAATACAGACTGGAGTGAAGAGATGAAGCACCGATATGGATTTATTTATGCACATCCGGATGATGAGACGTTTCTTAGTGCGTGCATTATTCACCAGCTTGCCGAACAAGGGAAAAACCCTGTTTTATTGTTGGCAACACGAGGGGAAGCGGGTAGGCAAGGGTTAGAGCGGGCAACCAATAGATCAGAACTGGCTAAGCTGCGAGAGAAAGAGATGGATGAAGCCGCCAAAGTGCTGGGCTTGTCACACGTGGAGCACCTGGGCCATCCGGATGGTCAGCTCGCAGAGATTGATTTCAATGCTCTTGTTGAAGGTGTTATTGCTTTTATTCAGCGGTATGAGGTCGAGGTTCTATTCACATTTCCGGAAGATGGGGGCAATGGTCACCCCGATCATATCGCCATTTCCAAAGCGACAACAGCGGCTGTATGGAGCGGGAAATGTCCAAGTGTACGCAAGTTATATTATGCAGCAGCGGCTTCCTTAAGAGCCAAAGGTCATAAGCCTTCGATAGAAGTAGATACAGAGGCTGGTTGGCCAATCAAGGCAGCAGCCTTGCGGGCTCATGCAACCCAGTATGTGGCTATTGCCAAATACTTCGGTGACCTTAATATTTTTCCGGAAAATCGTAGATGGGAAGCTTTTGTGCTTGGTTGGCAGGATGGAACAATGTGGCCAGAGCAGGACCTAACGAAGGAACTGGAAGAATAGGGATATGAAGTGGTATAATAGGGGACAAGGCAGGTGAACGACTTCATGGCAATTATGGCTAAGATTGAAGCTGTGCTTATCGCGGATGACGCTTCAACATTTGTAACGAGAGTAATCGACGGTGTCGAACTAAGTTTTGGGGGCATTGAAGGCGATCGCCACTTCGGGTTATTCGCCAAAGCAGACTCGCGGCAGCCCATGTATAAGAGAGGCCAAGAGATTATGAATCGTCGTCAACTCAGTATTGTATCTGTTGAGGAACTGCAAGGCATTGCTCAGCGACTGGGTGTGGAAACTATTAAACCTGAATGGTTAGGTGCCAATATTGTTGTGAGCGGTGCTCCTGAATTAACCAAGCTTCCTATGGGAATCCGAATGATCCTGCCAAGTGGAGGCGGACTTGTGTGCGAAGGTGAGAATGAGCCCTGTGCAGGTCCTGGTAAGCAGATTGCCAATTATTACGGAGACAGAAGCCTAACTCAACAATTTATCAAACATGCAGGGCAAAGCAGAGGGATTGTCGCTTACGTGGAACGCCCAGGTGAAATAAAAACAGGTGACATGGTCGAGATTCAAATTTAGTTGCATTTATTTTACGAGGTACCCCCAGAAGTGTGCGCCTCCTCTCGAAATCTAAATTAGAGAGCTTTATCATAGAGAAATGGATCAGGAAGGTGTGGAGAAATGTCACTTTGCAACTGTGAAACATGCGGACAAGTCTATATTTCGAAATTTGAAAAACGTTGCAAATCTTGCTCCCAGCTTCATTTGAATGAGTCGCACAAAGTGAAGGATTTCGTTCGGGCTCATCCGCGTGCCACACTTATTGAGGTTTACCACCAAACGGGTGTATCTCTAAAAACAATTAAAGAACTTATGAGAGCTTGAATACATAGTAAACGACAAACGTGGTGGTTCTATAAAAAAAGCCTTCAATTCCCAAGTGGGATTGAAGGCTTTTACGCTATTTTGAAGCTGTCACTATCGCTTTGCAAACACATCCAGCAGAAGTTCATCCTTCACAGGATCTTGAACATCCCATGCTGTAGCGAATCTAACTTGGTGAGAAACGCCGACAATTTCGTATTTCTGAACAAGATGTTGGCGCGCTGAGCCGATAATGAGCGAATGCAGTCGCAGCTGCTTCTTCTGACCAAGGGTGCCAAGCTTCTGCAGCGTTGCTTTGGAGATTTGGCCGACACCATCGGTGACCATCACGAAGTCGGCATCGTGAAACTGCCGCTCGTGCTGTACGATGTCCATGCCTCTACTCAGCGGCGCATCGAAGTTCGTGCCGCCACCGAAAGCGAGCTGAGCCAGCCCATAGAAGCGGTCCCAATCCGGCCGCTTATAGGACAGAACATGCTCGATGAGCTCGCCCTTCGCCCCGAACAGGAGCAGGACGAAGTCCCGCCGTTCGAGGAGGGAGAAGGAGGCGAAGGTCGCCGTAAACAGCTGCGCAAGCCGCAGCTTGCTGCCCCGCATGGAGTGGGAGGTATCGAGCATGCAGATAACAGGACCTTTCTGCGGCTCTTCAACAGAGCCGGTGTAGTTATAGGTCATGAGCTTATTTTCCATCCATTTAACGAGAAAATAAGGCTCGAAATCTTCGTCAGCGAGCAGGCTGGCTTCGCTCGGAAGCAAATGTGCGATGTCGCCAGACTGGCGTAAATCGTCGTAGGCTTCCGGCATGTAAGGCGAGCGCAGCTTCTTACGCTGCACCCGAAGGTGATGGATGTTCCGTCCCACCTCCTGCAGGAAAGACACCAGATCCTTGCTGCGCTTCAGTTTCTCAATCCACTGCACGTAGTGCTCGAACGTCTGCCGCCGTAATTTCCCCAGCTCGCTGCCCCAGCGCCGGTTCGCGAGCCGTTGACTAGCTTGCACGAGCTCGTACACATTGAAGCTGTCCGCCTCTTCGAGGGACAGCGTCTCCTTTAAAGCCTGACCGAGCCAGTCACCCAGCTCGGTCTCGATCTCCTTCATGGCCGCGAGGTCGCGCGCGCTCATGCGGTCCAGCTGCCGCTGGCGGCGCTCGAGTTCCTCTTCCGCCTTGCGCAGCTTCGCCTTCAGCTTATCGCGCTTCATGAACTCGGTGCGCATCTCGCTTTGCAGCTCCGCGATGCGCTGCTTCAGCGCACGTATCTCCTCCGCGATGAGCGGCCGCGAATCGACGGCTTCCTGCTTGTCTTCGACGGCGCGCTTCCCTTGCTGCAGCGTGTAGCCAACGAGCCTAAGCTTCTCGATTTGCTTCTCGGTGAGACGCTCACTGACGCTCTTTTCCTCTTGTCCGCTCATTTGCTGCTTCTTCTCGAAGCCGAAGCCGCTCATTTGCTGTTCCTTTTGTCTGCGTTTGACTTCTTTCTCATAAGACTCAGTAAGCCACATCAGCGCCTTGAGTGCGGTTTTGAAAGAGGCATTCACTTGCCCGATTGTACGAGGGTGAATGGACACATAGAAGTACTGCTTACGCAGTGTTAAGACCATCCAGCGGTGGAAGGGGGTTTCCTCTACAGTGCCGTCCACCTCAGGCTTCGTTAAATAAAAGCACATGAAAAAATCAGCAAAGAGCTCCAGCGTAAACCAAGGGGCTTGCCTTACGGCCTCGCGCATCCATTCTTGTGCGACGCGCGAGGAGTGTACGTAGCCCTCGAACACATACCTGTCAACCCGAGTGCAGCGTATGATCATATAGGTAACCTCTTATAACGTATAGTCGTATATGATTCCCGGGATTTCCCGGTCAAACAGTGTGCGATATAAGCCTTGGATGGATTGTAAAATGCGCTCACCTTGAATCCGCAGGTGCGTGAATTTAACGGCATACTGCTCAGGATGCTGCAGAAAGATAGATTGGGATGCAATCCATTCCGGAAGTTTCTTTTCTTTCTCCTGCCAGGAAACAAGTCTGCCGCGTAGGCTTCTGGCTGTTTCTTCCAGCTCCATTCGGCAATCTTCCAAAGTCGCTTTCAATCGCTCGGCAGTATCCTTGTTTAAAGCGCCGCCGATTTCTTTTTTGAATTGGAAGGCATGTAATTCATCTTCTTTCTCCAACCATTTCTTAACCGTCAAGTTATATTGAAGCAGCGGGAGTTCTTGTTCCATTTCTCGTTTGAGCATGTCCTGGAATAAGGTGTCAAAGATGGCTTTGAGCTCTACTAAATCTTCAGGGAAATCCCACAGCATATGAGGGGTTAGTACGGTATCCCACACATTGACAGCGCTGCGCCCATGGATAGCTGCTGAAATCTTCCACGAATGGCCAATCTTGTGGTAGCGTCGATCTGAAAGCACATATTCTTTCTCTTGGAGTGCTGTCTTTAACTGAAAAAGCATGTAAATCAGCGAATCCGGCAATTGCACTTCGGCCGCTTGTGATTTTAATTGCTTCACCATTTCCGTTGATAAAAGGATTGGGAGAGGTGTTGTTGGTGCTTGAAACATGAGTTCAAAGCTGGATATTTGCTTGACATACTCGACTTCAAATCGGAACAGGAAACGATCGTACAGCGCTGCTAATTGTTCGTTATCTTCGGGTAACTCATTCGATGCTGCCATTAAAAATATAAGGGGAGACTGCTGCTTCTGCCGTCCATTGAAGAAGACGCGTTCATTCAAGACAGAAAGGAGCGTATTAAGTATGGCGCTGTTCGCTTTGAATATTTCGTCGAGGAAAGCGAAGCGAGCGCTTGGTAAATAGCCGTCAGTAAGCCTTACATATTCATCATTTTTAAGCTTTTGTAAGGAGACAGGCCCGAATAGTTCGTCGGGTGTTGTGAATCGGGTCAATAAGTAATCGTAATAAGGTTCGTTACCGAATAGTTCGGCAGCGGCGCGTGCTAATTGAGATTTGGCTGAACCGGGAGGTCCAACCAATAAGACATGTTCGCCGCTCATGATAGCGAGCAGTAAGACACGAATGAGCTCTTCCCGTTCCATGAACCGTTTTTCGAGATGACCCATAGCTTCTCTTAATTTGTTCTGTATGACAATGGGTTCTTTCACATTGTTGTCCCCCTTGGCGTAATCAAAGCTCGTATGTTTATATTGTATCAAACTGCCAGGTAAACATCGAATATGCTACAATAAGACCTGTAGTGTCTACACTACTTTTAACTCAAGAGCCTGCAGCTATCAGTCTTCTAAGAAAATACAAAGGAGCGTTATCCATGCCCCAAATGATCGTTAGAGGAATTAGTGTTCCTCAAATTCAATCCATTAGTACGTTGTTAATTGAAGAACTAGCTCAAGTATGCTCGTGTGGAACGGACAATTTTATGCTGGAATGTCTGCCCACAGTCTCGATATTTGAAGGGAAGCAAGTCAATACATACCCATTTATTGAAGTAAGTTGGTTCGAGAGAGGGCAAGAAACACGTGACGAGTATGCTAGCGTGCTGACCAAACACGTTCTTTCGCTTGGCATTCCTGAGGTGGAGATCGCTTTTCGGGTATACCGGGAGGACAGCTACTATTGGAATGGGAAGTTAATTTGAACGAATTCAGTTAACTGATTTTATGAAGGAGTGGTCCATATGCGGATTGGTGTGATTTCGGATACTCATTTATCACCTCGGGTTCAAAAATTACCTGATGCGTTAATCGCAGGCTTACAAGGTGTAGATCTTATTATTCATGCCGGAGACTGGGTGAGTGAGCATGTTGTTGAATTGGTTGAGCGAATCGCACACTGTGAATCTGTGGCCGGTAACAATGACGGATCTGACATCATTGAACGATTCGGCTTGAGGAAAATACTGACACTCGGAGACTACCGAATTGGTCTTATCCATGGAGACGGCTTTCGCAAAACGACAGAGGAAAGAGCCCGAGAAGCGTTCCAGGCCGAGCGGCCGGATATCGTCATCTTCGGACATTCCCATGTTCCATACCAGCAAACGATCAACGGAATTCTCATGTTTAACCCAGGGTCGCCTACCGATAAAAGAAGGCAGCCACAATACTCATACGGCATCATCGAGCTCGGTGATAGCATTCATGCGACGCATTTCTATTATGAAAGCAAAGCTTAATATTTGACTTTGTTAAGTCCTGCTTTACCCGCCGGAGATAGCCTGGAAAACGATGAGCTGATCACCTTGCTGCAGCATTATATTTAAGTCATCCAGCCAAGCGATATTCGTATCATTGTAATAGAGCAGGACATGCTTTCGGACTTGTCCGGTTTCGGTCCAAAGATGAAGGCGCAGCAGGGGATAGCTCGATATAAGTTGATTTAATGCGTCCTGTAACGTAAGCGCATCCAATTGAAATTTGACGTTTCCCCCTGTGCAATCACGCAGCAAGGAGGGGACGCTGACGGTAATAAGCATGCTAGTCCTCCAAAATCATTGGCTTCACAGTTAGGATTCGTGATAATTGTCCTGGCAGGCGTTCCCAGCTTTCTCCACGATCCAGTGAACAGTAAATTTCACCTGAAGTTGTTCCAAAATAAAGCCCATAAGACTCAAGAGCATCCACAGCCATCGCATCTCGCAGTACGCTGACATGTCGTTCTTCTTCTGGGAGAACATCCCCAATAGGTTTCCAGGTATTTTCACCGCGTGCCATTCTGTAAACAATTAACTTGCCGTCACGCATAGAGCGTTGTTCGCTGCTTTCCAGCGGGATAAGAAATAAATCACCTGTTGGTGAAATGGAAATCGGGAAACCAAACGGGGCATCGCCGTCACGTAGTGTAAGACCTTCCTCGATAGGATGCCAGCTGTCACCGCCATCGATGGATTTGAACACCCCGCTATGCTCCTGCATATAGAGAACATCGGAGTTTTCCGGGTCGAGCACCATCTTGTGCACACAGTATCCGACACGCTCATCAGGTTGACCTGTTGGTATTCGGTTCAGTCCGTTGTTACATGGCTTCCAGCTATTCCCTCCGTCAAGTGTACGGAAGACACCGACAGCGGATATTCCGATCCACATGCGCTGCGAATTCCTTGGATCGATGAGAATGGTATGCAAGCACATACCGCCGGCTCCAGGAAACCACTCCGGACGTGTGGGGTGCTTCGTTAAACCATCTAACTCTTGCCACGTCTGACCGCTATCGCGGCTAACGAATAATCCCGCTTCTTCAACACCCGCAAAAAGAGTTTCGGGCTGAGAGGCAAGTCCAGGCACCAACTGCCAAATACGGTTTAGTGAAAAACCGCTCTCCTCAGAGTACCTTGGACTATCCGCAATCTGTTCCCACGTTTCACCGCCATTGCTGGATACACGAATGGTCGCTCCATAAGCGGCATGAGAGGTTCCGGCATACAACTTACTCGCTGATCGTGTATCTCCAAGAACACTATAAGCCTCCCATCCTGGTAAAAAAGGTCCTTGCATGGACCAGTTCCGTCTTTCAATCGTTGAGGAATAAATGAAAATGCCTTTATTGGTGCCGACGAGCAGTTGAACGTGCTTTGACATACGTGGCCTCCTTTAATCATACTCCTAGGATAATTTCGACATATGGCAAATAATTCCTTCTCCTATAATGTGTTATTTTCTTAGGTGTTCACCGTGTTTGCAAGAGTAAGAGGGACATACACTGTCGTAATTCTATTATTCGAATGGCGGTGATTCGATGCATACTACGGTAGGTGTCTTATTGGACTTGGAAACTTATTTGGGTATTGCGAGAGGAAGAACAGGAAATGAACGCTTAGCCCTGTATAACAAAGCAGGAAAAAGGCATGGTTTAAGACCTTTTTATATGTGTTTACAGCATGTAAAAGGTAAATCTGCTTTGGGTTATTACTATGAAAATAATGCATATAGGCTCGTTAGACGTTCTATTCCTCGTGTGACACATAACCGAGCCATTAGCTTGTCTCCTTATTTAAGAAAAAAGTTAAAAGAGCTTTCCCAATCGAGCACCGTTTTCAACAGGCAAAATCGTTATGATAAACATCATATCCATCAGCTAATCCACGCGAATGCAACGCTTCGTAAGTATCTTCCAGAATCTACGAAATACTCGCGAAGTAAACTGGAAGCCGCCATGAGAAAATATTACTCACTTTTCATCAAACCTACGAACAGTAGTGTGGGTGAAGGCATTATTAAATTGTCTATGCAAGAAAGTGGAAGTTGGAAATTGTATGGGATCAATAGGACGCCTAAGATTGTATCTTATAAGCAAGCCGTTTCGTTGATTGAGAAGAAAGTAAGAAAACAAACGTATATGATTCAAGAAGCTATCCCGTTAGCGACTCATCATGGAAGACCTTATGATCTGAGGATTTCCGTGCAGCGTGGAGGCAGTGGACAGTGGCAAATCACTGGAATTGTAGGCAAAGTTGCAGCCTCAGGACGCCATGTAACGAATGTAGCGAAAGGCGGAAAAGTTAAGCGTTGTGAGGAGCTGTTTACGTCGAGTGGGTTTGATTCCACTAGGATCATACAAGAATTACATCAAGTGTCATTAGCCATTGCCCAATTTATTGGTGTTAGTTTGCCTCATATGGCTGATCTTGGTTTAGATGTTGGCGTTGACCAATATGGTAACATCAAATTGATCGAAGTGAATGGTAGAGACCAACGATACCCCTTTAAAAAAGCAAAAATGCACAAGACTTTTTATCGCACATATGAAACACCAATGCGATATGCAAAGTTTCTCTTGAATCAATCAAAGTCACTGAATGATTAATTTGCCCCAGATTCTGGGGCTTTTGAATAAGAAAATAATCTGTTCTTCAAACTAGGTAGTGACTGTTTTGCAGGGAATAATTCTCCTGATCGTTCTGGAGTGCGCGGTTAAATCGTACATTTCACATCTTGTTTTCATTTTCATCGTGTAAAGACAACGTAATCTGTTAGAGCATTCAGTATAAATAAAGGATGATGAAGACGAGCTCTACTCAGATGGACTATCATTGGTTTCAACTCATTAATCAATTAGGGAATAGCCTACCCGCTCTAAACTTAGTTATGCGTTTGTTAGCTTCATATGCGTTGTACGTGTTTTACATCGGGATTGTCATTTATTGGTTTACGAGGCAAGATCTCAAGCGTAGAATGGTTGCTGAATCACTTCTATCCACATATGTAGCAATAACTTTCAGCGGTCTACTTGCGCATTTCTTCTATCGGGATCGACCGGTTGTCACACATAATGTCATTCAATTGATCTCGCATCCGGCCAATGCCTCTTTTCCAAGTAATCATACAATCGGCGCTTTCGTAATAGCCACATCCATTTGGATACACCGGAGAAAAGTCGGAAAGGTGTGGCTTGTATTAGCAGCCGGTATTGCTTTTTCAAGAGTATGGACAGGCGTACATTATCCATCTGATGTCATAGCAGGTACTGTAATTGGAATAGCTGCCGCTGTTCTCATGCATCAGTTATTTAAGCGTTCGTCGTTGGCACTGAAATGGTTGACGAAATTTATCTATTGGTATGAAGCTGTCGAGTCCAGAATTTGGCGCAGGAACGAAACGCCGCGATCTTCGGTAATCAAATGATGAATAGAACATGAGTTTTATGTGCTCAAAACAATTATTACCTTATAAGAACTATTGCCCTTTTGAGAATAACTCGGAAATTCCATCCGCCTATCGCTATTTCTGCTATCGGCAGAGTCAAGTCATTTAATGAACGCAAAAAACTCCTTCAGATGGATATCTGGAAGGAGTTTTTTGCAGGAAAGGAATAGCCGTCCCTATCGCCGATATCTACGTGGAATTTTTCGCCGAATAAATCTTTTCTAATTTGCTTGCTGTGGCTCGCCAACTAAATTTTCTCGTTACATCTAGTCGAGCTTGCTTGGCCAGTCTTTTGGCTTTAGAAGGGTCGTTGGCTAGTTTCATAATTTTTTTGGCAAAAGCCTCAGGACTTCGATATTTCGTAACTAAAAGTCCGTTATGTTTATGCCGAATAATCTCAGGAATCCCACCATTTCTGGAGGCGATCGTCGGAATGCCGGATGCCATAGCTTCCACATTCACTAATCCAAACGCTTCATGACCTTGAGACGGGCAAACGAAACAATCCCCGGATCGATAGAAACTAGGCATTTGACTTCGTGAAACGTAGCCCTTGAAGGATACTGGGATTTGAAGTGATGAAGCCAGGTGTTTCAAGTATTTCTTGTAGCTTGGCTTTCCGGTCCCGCCGGCAATGTGAAGCCTTACTGAAGGGATGGATTGCATAACAATCTTTGTAGCTTTCATCAGTACGGGGATTCCTTTCTTCGGAATCAACCTGCCTGCAAATAGAATGACAAATGGACGGTGACCGCCATTTGAATATTCTTTCTCTTTACGAGGACGGAATTGAGCGAGATCGACGCCTAGATGAACGTAACGAACCTTATGGCTGATTTTTGGAAAGGTTCGTTTCAGGTGATTTTGCAGCGAAAGGCTGTTGCCAATAATGCGATTAGCCAGACTAAGATCGCTTGCTGCTTGTTTTTTGGATGTCATCGGCGGTGATATAAATGTCTTTGAATGCAAAAAAACAGAGATAGGCGTATGTGGGAATACTTTTCTCACGGCATGCACAAATCTAGGGCGATTATCAATTTGAATCCTATCGAAACGATGCCCTTTAACCGTCTTAATCACATTAGATAAATAAGCTTGTTTATTGGCACCGGGTACTCGAAGAATCGTAATATGACCTAATCTGCTTTTCTTCGGGTAGTTGGCGCGCAGTCGACTTATAATGGTCACTGTATGCTTGGGGGATATTTTTTTGGCGATCTGGTATATACAATGTTCTACAGAGCCTCCGACGGGAGGAGGGACGGGGATTTGTTCTGGTGCAATAATCAGAATATGCATAATAGGAACCTTCACCTCTTGGCTTCATTTGATATTTCCAGTTATCATATTCAAAGGAAGTAGAGGGACTTGGAGTAAAGTCTACTTGGAAAAATAAAATTTTCGATAGTTACCATATTGCAGCCATTTATAAAGTGGGATACACTGAGGCGACAGATTCTGATCTACTTAGAAAGTTCAATTAAGGAGCGATACACTCTTGAAGACATTAATTATTGCGGAAAAACCCGATATGGGACGTAATATAGCCGCCGCAATAGAGCCCAAAGCCAAAAATCTCAGGTCCCATCTAGAGGGTGAGCAGTACATCATCACCTGGGCGATTGGACACTTAATTGAGTTGGCTGAACCTGATCAATACGATGATAAATATAAAAAATGGAATATTAATCACCTGCCGATTATTCCTGATGAATTTAAGCTGATTCCAAACCCACGTACTTACGATCAGCTTAAGGTGATTGCTGAGCTTGCGAAGAAATGCGACATGCTTGTTAATGCGTGCGATGCGGGGAGAGAAGGGCAGCACATCTTCTCGCTTATACAGCGGCATCTTGGACTGAACCAGCCTGTTAAGCGGCTCTGGATTTCCGATTTAACCTCGGAGACGATTCGAAATGGCTTCGCTACATTAAAGGACGGCGCTGAATACGAGAATTTAACGCGCGCCGCGCGCTCACGCAGTGAAGCAGACTGGCTAATCGGCATGAATGGCTCACGTGCATTCACAACGAAGCATAACGTATTGCTTTCCGTTGGCCGTGTTCAAACACCAGTTCTTGCGCTTATTTATGACCGCCAGAAGCAGATTGAAGCCTTCTCTTCACTTAAATTTTATGAGCTGGAGGGGCACTTTACACAAGGCGAGACGACGTATAGAGGCATGTGGCAGGGAGAGCGTTTGACGGATGGACCAAAGGTCGAGGCGCTTGCTGTCAAGGTCAAAGGGAAACCAGCACGTATTATTTCCTATGAAGTGAAAGAGACGAAGGAATACCCGTTCAAATTGTATGACTTGACGCTGCTGCAGCGTGAGGCGAATGGGAAATACGCCTTCTCGGCGAAGAAGACACTGGATACAGCCCAGGCACTTTACGAGAAACATAAGGTCATTTCCTATCCTAGAACGAATTCCAACTATGTCACTGAGCAAAATATTCCGGAAATGCACAAGTCCTTATCCGCTTTACAAGGAACGGCTTACCATGAGCTTGTGCAAGGGGCTAACCGAAATCTGGTACACAAAAATAACAAGTTTATTTGCAATCCGAGCAAAGTGGAAGATCACCATGCGATCCTTCCGACGAATCGCAAAGCATCGGGACTGAGTCCAGATGAACAGAAATTGTACGATTTGATTGTAAGACGTTTCTTATCCCAGTTTTATCCTCCAGCTGAGTATAAGGTTCATACGGTTATGACCGAGGTTGAACAAGAAATGTTTAAAACAACGGTCAAAGAACTTCTCCAATTAGGTTGGAAGGTCATCTACGCTGATCAGAAAAAGGAAAAGGCGAAGAGCACAAAGGGCAAGGAGAAGGAAGAGGAAGAAGACGAAGAGGTTGAAGTAAACGAGCCTTTCTCAATCGATTCACAGGGGAATGTCTTTTGCCTTGATGCGATCGTAAAGGAAAAAGATACGCAGCCGCCTAAGCATTTTAACGAAGGAACGCTGCTCAAAGCCATGGAAAGCGCCGGCAAACAGATTGAGGATGAGGAGCTCCGCGATGCGATGAAGGATTCGGGTCTCGGTACTCCGGCTACTCGTGCAGCGACCATCGAGCGTCTCAAGAAGGTTGGGTACATCGACATGCAGGGCAAGAAAATCGTCCTGACCCAGAAGGGGCGAACGGTTGTTGAATTAATTCGCGGCGCGGGCATTGAGCTGCTGACTTCACCTGAGATGACGGGTCAATGGGAGCGCAGACTGAATGAAATCTCCCGAGGAACAGCTTCGGATGAGCAGTTTATGCATAACGTCAAGAGATTCGCAACCCTAATCGTTGATAAGGTTCGCGTACAGGCTAGAGCTTCCAAAACAGCTTTCGAAAGCGAAACGCCGCCTGCAGGTGCACCCAAACGCGGTTCGGCACGATCGAGTGCGGCATCAACAGGCGGCACCAAAACAACTGCTGCAGCTAAGAAAGCGGCTCCTGCTAAACAAACAGATGGAGCAAATACGTTCCTAGCGACATGTCCAAGACCAGGGTGCGGAGGCTCCCTTTTCATGGGTCGTAAAGGTTACGGCTGCTCGCACTATAAGGAAGGCTGCAAATTCGTCATCTGGAAAGAAAGCTTTGGCCGGAATTTAACGGACGCCCAAGTTCAGGCGCTCGTAAATAAAGGGAAAACGACGAAGCTGAAGCTTGTACTTGCAGATGGTACAGCGGCGGATGGGCGAATCGTGCTGAGAAACATCGATACGGGTGAGCTCGGTACGGAAACGGAATGATAGGAGGGGTGAATGGTGAGCCATTTAACGAACGACTGGGCTTCTTTGTTGGGGTCAGAATTTCAAGAGCCCTATTTCCACGCCTTGCAAAAATTTCTCAATGATGAATATACGGCACAAACCATTTTTCCAGAACAAAATGAGATTTATCATGCACTTCATTTAACTTCTTATGCGAATACCAAAGTGGTTATTTTGGGACAAGATCCCTATCACGGTAGAGGCCAAGCCCATGGCCTCAGTTTTTCCGTTAAACCGGGTATACCGACACCGCCATCTTTGCAAAATATGTATAAAGAATTACAGTCTGATCTTGGCTGCTATATCCCTGATAACGGCTACCTGAAGGGTTGGGCAGAACAAGGCGTGCTGCTATTGAACACGGTTCTTACGGTAAGAGCAGATATGCCGAATTCGCATAAGGGAAAAGGGTGGGAACGTTTTACAGATAAAATCATAACGACGCTAAGTGATCGGGAGAAGCCGATCATTTTTGTGCTGTGGGGAAGTCATGCACAGACCAAAGAGCGTCTCATCCATACAACGAAGCATGTTATCATAAAATCAGTTCATCCGAGTCCGCTTTCTTCGTATCGCGGATTTTTTGGCAGTAAGCCTTTTTCGCAAGCGAATGCGTATCTTAGAGAACTTGGGAGTTCGGAAATTGATTGGCAAATACCAAATTTATTTGTGAAGGAGCGGGAGTAATGAGCGACAATAAAGAATTTATTTATGTCTTACGATTAAAACCTGCTTTTCTAGACCGCAGTGTTTGGACAGAAAAAGAAGATAAAATTGTTGAAGAACACTTTCAATATCTTTTACAATTAAAAGAGGAGGGAGAACTCATTTTAGCAGGAAGAACACAAACTTTTGATGAAAAAACATTTGGCATTGTTATCCTTAGAGTGGATAATGAGTTAGAAGCTACACTGATCATGGAACAAGATCCTGCTGTTGCTAATCAACTCATGACCAGCGAATTGTTTCCTTACAGTATTGCAGTTATGTAAGTAAACTGCCAGTTATTCTGGCGAAAAATCAAAGGAGTGAATCCAATGAAATTTCAAGAATTTAAGTACGAAAGACCCGACTTTAGCGCTTTTGAAATTAATTTTAAGGAGCTTTTAGAGGCGTTTAAACGAGCGAATTCGTTTGGCAATCAAGACCAATCGATGGAAGCGATCGTTAGCCTGCGAAGTGAGTTAGAGTCTATGGAATCTATTGCTCGGATTCGTCACAGTGTGGATACAAATGATGAATTTTACAAAGCGGAGCAAGAGTATTTCGATGAAATTGAGCCTTTATATCAAGGGCTGATTACCGAGTTTTATAAAGCTCTCATCGAATCCTCTTATAGATCAGAGTTAGAAGTCGAATGGGGGAAGCAGCTGTTTACGATTGCCTCCTTGTCGTTGAAAACGTTTTCGCCGGAAATTGTTGAAGATCTCGTACAAGAAAACAAACTGGCCAGTGAATATTCGAAGCTGCTTGCTTCTGCGAAGCTAATTTATGCAGGGGAAGAACGAAATTTATCCCAACTCGTGCCTTTTCAATTATCAACAGACCGAAAAGTCCGTAAAGAAGCGAATGATGTGAAATATAGCTTTTTTATAGAGAATGAAGCGAAATTGGATGAGCTGTATGACCAATTAGTGAAGATTCGTGCACTCATCGCTAAGAAGCTCGGATATAACAACTTTGTTGAACTCGCGTATGCTCGTTTGAACCGCTCTGATTACAATGCCAAGGACGTGGAAGTATTTAGGAATCAAGTTCTTGAACACATTGTACCGGTGGCAACGAAACTAAAGGAACGGCAGAAGGCTAGAATTGGCGTAGACTCGCTGCATTATTATGACGACAAGCTTGGTTTCGCCTCAGGGAATGCGACGCCAAAAGGCGATGCGGATTGGATCGTGGAACAAGCGCGTAAGATGTATGCAGAGCTATCCCCAGAAACGGATGAGTTCTTTACCTTTATGATCGATAACGGTTTGATGGATCTTGTGGCAAAGAAGGGAAAACGCGTAGGTGGTTACTGCTCTTATATTAGTACATACAAAGCACCCTACATTTTCTCTAACTTTAACGGAACTTCAGGTGACATTGATGTCTTAACGCACGAAGTAGGTCATGCTTTCCAAGGCTATAGCAGCCGAGATTTTCAAGTGCCTGAATACATATTCCCAACCTTGGAAGCCTGTGAAATCCACTCCATGAGCATGGAGTTTCTCGCTTGGCCTTGGATGTCATTGTTCTTCGAGGAAGAGACAGATAAGTATAAATTCAAGCATCTAAGTGAATCACTCTTATTCATTCCTTACGGTGTTGCGGTAGATGAATTTCAACATCGGATCTATGAGCAGCCGGAACTGACACCCGCTGAGCGTAAGCTAGTTTGGCGCGAGGTTGAGCGCAAATATTTGCCGCATCGTGTTTACGAGGATAACGACTATTTGGAAAGAGGGGGCTTTTGGCAGCAGCAGGCCCACATTTACAAAAGCCCATTTTACTACATAGATTACACGCTTGCACAAGTGTGTGCGTTTCAATTCTGGAAACGAGCTAATGAAAATCCCGAGTTAGCTTGGGAGGATTACTTAAGACTTTGTCAGCAAGGCGGAAGTCTGAATTTCACAGAGCTTGTTCAAGTCGCTAAGCTAATTTCACCTTTCAAAGAAGGTTGTGTGGCTTCGGTAATTGGTCATATCGATTCATGGCTTGATCAGGTTGATGATGCTAAGCTTTAAATCATAGGCCGAACATGAGTGATTTGCAGTCCGCTGTCACAGTCCTTACCTGTTTCATAGGAGAGATTGCCGAGAACTTCTTCTAAAGCTTGGTATTCAGCCGAAGAACCTCGTTGTAAGGCTTGTATGGCTGCTTTTAGGACGATTTGACCATCTTCCATCGCGATATCCCATAAGTCCCAAATGCTGTATGTGTACGTTTCTTCTAATGATGTAGGACAATTCCAAACCATCTTGGCTTCGTTTAAATAATCAAGCGGAGCCGGATGCTTGGTATACACCAATGGTGATATTTGACCGAAGGTTAATAAACGTTTGATTCCTTTCGGATCGTGGAATAAGCGTTGAGCTCGAATCATGTCGATGTAAGCATCGTTCCAATCCTTGTCAGTAACCTGCGAAGCATAGTCAGGATAGTGGTTCGCAGCAGCGTGGGCAAGCGCAGGAACAATGCCGAGGGGCAGAGCTTCTCCAACATATATTTCTTTCCATACAGGCGTATTCCATGTCTGTAGTCCAAGGTTGCGACGAACAATAAGTGTGTCCATAATAATCTCAAATCGTTGGTGATCCCATTTCTTGAAGCCTGATTTGTAAAAAACGTAGGGATGCATGTTGCGGTCGAGAATATGGTGTGTAAGGAATCCAAGTGCATAAACAACAGCAGGATTATACAAACCTCTTCCTTGCATATGGGAAAGTAGATCCATCAAGAACGGACCGCATGCTTTCGTATGCATGAGACTTCCCAATTGATTGAGTTTTTTGTCTTTTTTCCAAGGTAAGAAGTTATGATAGAATAAGAAATCGGGTCCTTGACAGCCAAGGGAGAAAACATGTCGCAACTGCTTATCACTAAGCATATTGGCATGCCCCAATTGGTTCATTAATTCTTGACCGAAAATCAGATGTGTCCAGATGTTAGGCAATTGTGCCCCTCCTAATTTGTGATGTACGAACATGTAGAAGAACCATTTTATTTTATCATAACGAGGAATTACAAGGGCACATTTCATGAACTATTTGATCAAGCAAGAGCTACTACGGGAGGAATAATCTTTAAATCGTCGAATTCAAACATTTGATAATGGAAACCATCCATGTATTTTTAAGATGGGGGATAAATGAATGGATATGCTTTCGAGAACGGAACCGTCATTTGCCATGGTATTCGAATTCACAACGATAGGCATGGCGATTATTTCACTCAATGGACAATGGATGAAGATGAATAACAGCCTAAGCGCGATAACTGGATATTCGGAAGAAGAATTATTATATACGGATATAACTACGATCTTTTTGCCCGAAGAGAACGACAAACTGTTTGGACTCCTAAAGCAATTGTTGTCCGGGGATTTACGATCTTTCCAGATCGAACAAAGAATGAAGTCAAAAGAGGGAACAATTATAAGGGTGGAATGCGGAATTTCACTAATTAGAAACTCTGACCATGAACCTCTTTATTATATGGCCCAGATGAAAGATCTCACGATAAAGTCCGAGATGGAGCGTAAACTTGCGGAGAGTGAACAGCGGTATAATTCATTAATTGAGCATAATCCTGCGGGGATCTTAACAAGTGATTTGAACGGTTTAATCATGAGTGTGAATCCTGCTATGGAGCGGATTCTGGGTTACACGAAGACGGAGATGGTTGGACAGTACATCCATCAATTCTGGGAGCAAGAAAAACAAGAGGATCAAGCTGAATACCCGACCGATAGTGTGCTCTTGCAAACGGATAATCATATGCTTCGGGTTACGCATAAGAGTGGCGATAAGATTGAATTAGGCTTAAAAAATGTGCCGATTATCGTGAATGGGATAACAGAAGGTGTTTATATTATCGCTAGAGATATCACACAGCATAATAAAGACCGTGAGTCATTGAGAGTTGCGCAGCAGGACCTGCATGACACTGTTCGCAGACAGCAAGGAATGACCATGAAGTTCAGACAAATGCGAGGGAAATTCATTCATACCTTATGTGACGGTGAACTTCTGTATAGACTCGGCTATAAGCCATCGCATATCCTAGGTAACGGCTTATACGAGATATGGCCATTCTATATGGCGACCAATATCGATAAGTATTACCGCAGGGCATGGAGCGGGGAAGAAAACGTTATGTATGAAGCCACTTTCCGGGGGATTACGTATTTGACATCTTTACGTCCCATTTTTGAAAATGGCCGCGTGATAGAAGTGATCGGCTCCTGTGTAGATATTACGGAACGTAAACATATGGAAATGGAGCTTAGAGAAACGAAGGAGCTGCTGGAATCATTTATTAATAATACAACAGATGCCATCTGCGTACTTGATCAACGATTTAAGGTTATTTCTGTCAATTCCGCTTATGAGAAAGTATTTGGTTGGAATCAGGATGAGCTTCTAAACCAGCCATTGCCCATATATCCAGATTTCTTGAAAGAGCATCATAAAGAAATTCAAGACATCTTACAAGCAGGTAACCAAATTTCGGGGTTAGAGACCATTCGGATTCGTAAAGATGGACAGCTCATTCATGTCAGTGTGACCAAAACGCCAATTAAGAATGAGAAGGGCGAGATTATTGGGTTCGCTGGTATTACGCGAGATATTACAGAACGGAAACGAACAGAGGAATTGTTGCGTAAATCAGATAAACTCTCCGTCGCAGGCCAGTTAGCAGCAGGACTTGCTCATGAAATCAGGAATCCGCTCACGTCACTCCGAGGCTTCTTACAGCTTCTGCAGAACGATATGAAGGGAAAACAGCACTATTTTGATATCATGTTGTCCGAACTGGATCGAATTAATTTCATCGTTAGCGAATTCCTCGTCATTGCGAAACCGGAAGCTATTCACTACAAAAGAAGTGATTTGATAAATATATTACAAACCGTGATTGCGTTGCTGGATACGCAGGCTAATCTTTGCAATGTGCAGCTCCTGCTCGAGTTTGAGTCTGATATTCCGGAGTTTATTTGTTCCGAGATGCATCTTAAGCAATTATTTATTAATTTGGTGAAAAATGCGATTGAAGCGATAACGAAGGATGGACAAATTAAAATCACCGTTTCCATGCAGGGCAGCGAGATGATCCGAGTGAGGACACAGGATAATGGATGCGGCATCCCAGAGGAGCGTGTAAAGCAATTAGGTGAACCTTTCTATACAACGAAGGAAAAGGGCACTGGACTCGGTCTAATGATGTGTTTCAAGATCGTTGAAGCGCACAAAGGCACAATGTCGATTCAAAGCCAACTTGGTGAGGGAACCATTATTGATGTGTTTTTACCGACGCAGACGATAAGCAAGGATATGAGTGAATTCGAATAGCCTTTGAATGTAAAAACCGCCAGACCTGTAAAGTACAGGAACGGGCGGTTTATTCATTTCTAAAAACGGATACTAAATTCATTTGACTCTCTGGAATGCCATGTTGTCATAGAGGCGTCCTGTTCACAATGAATTTGTACTTCATCAGGTGTATATTTTACGATAAAACCCGAATTTACCTGATAATAAACGCCTAATGAATCTAACGACCAAACATAAACAGGTGTTTTAGTAAGAGCGGCAATGAAAATTTCTGTATCTGTTTCCAATAGTTTGGTTCCGTAAATCATCTTCACACCTCTGTCTTATTATTTTGAAAAAGCAGCGCTTATTACTAGTGACAGCATGAACTTACAAACAATCACAAACTGTTCCTTTTTTTTTGTAGCGTTTCGGTTTTATACCAAGTACAATCAAAGTTGTGCAATTTTGAATACGATTGACAGGGAGAAGCAGCATGAAATTCGCAGTTCAATATATATCATTTTTTGTGATCCAAGGGGAAGGTGCCGACGCGGCATCGGCTAAAAATTATCGCCATTATCAGACTTTGGACGAGAACGATTATGAAGACAGTGCTTTACAACAATTCTTAGACGGTGAATTCGCACGAATCGCTAAACGCAAAGTAGAGCGAAACCCGAGAGCTGAGCAGGTACCTACGAAGATAGGGCGTTTCATTACCGAGCCAGGCTTCGAATTAGAAAGCAATCCGAACTATAATCTATTCGCGCGACTGCGCTATGCAGAGAACAAACAGGACTTTCTTAATGTTAGCGATGAACTTTTGAATGCTTATCTGAATACAAGCGCAGTCAGGGGCGGAGCTTTTCTTGTCGCAAGTGCCAAGCTTAATCAATATTTCGATGATCCATTTGTATTTATCCTAAAATGTGATTTTGAGCCCAAAATTGCACGGATTACCGACGAGAAGAGCTTATTGAATCAAGTGGAAATGGCGATCAATGCGAAAAACATGAAATCGATCCAATATCCGTTTATGCCTGAAGAAGGCATGTTAGAACCTTCAGAGCTCAAAATTCACCAAGCTTCACATGCCAGTTACTTTGAGGATTTCCTAAAATATGTAGAATATGAGCAGTCCATGCCGGAAATATTGCATCATCAAGTATTAGGGCTCGTTCAGCAGCAGTTGGAGAGAGACTATGAGCATAAACCTGAGGAACGTGAGCAGGAAGAAAAGGATTTGGAAATCTGGGCAGCGAGTGAAAAGCGCGAGCTTCAGGAGAAGTGGACACCGACTCAGGTCATGGATGCCGCCAATTATTTGGTTGAGCAGAAACCGGATCTGGAAATGCGCATCAAGCTTGATCATATCAGTGTGAAGGCGCAGCTTGCCGATTATGGACGCAAAGTTCATATTGCCAGACAAGGCGAACGGTATGTAATTCTGATTGAAGGGGATTATTTGCACTTCGAAAAAGGCGTATCACCAGTTGAATTGCTAAGACCAGATGATCTTCACGCTGTCATCGAGCGGATTACAAGAGAAGAAGAAAACGGATAGATAAAGGTGAAAATATAGGGTTCCCACCACTATGAATTCCTTGTATAATAGGGAAGCTTTGCAAGAATTGACAGACGGTAAATTAGGATTGGGCAGAAGGAGAAAGGGGTCAATGGCTGTGATCGTGGTTGGGGGAATGATTGGTCTAGGTAAAACATCTGTATCGACTTTGCTTGGACAAGAATTAAATTCAAATGTTTATTATGAAAGTGTCGATGATAATCCGATACTTCCGCTGTTTTACACGGCAACTCCGGAAGAAATTGAGAAGAAGAGATATCCGTTTTTACTTCAGTTGCACTTCTTGAATACAAGATTTAAGGCAATTAAACAAGCGTTAGTACATAACCGAAATGTACTGGATAGAAGTATCTATGAGGATTGGTACTTTGCCAAAGTGAATCGGGAGTTAGGTCGTATTTCACAGCTGGAATTTGATGTTTATGAGGGGCTTGCGGACAATATGATGTCTGAGCTTGCTGAGCTTCCTAAGAAAGCGCCGGACCTCATGGTTTATCTAAAAGCTTCCTTCGAAACGGTCATGTACCGCATCGGACTGCGGGGACGCAGCTTCGAGCAAGATCAATCTTTGGTTGATTATTATCGACAGCTTTGGTCAGGTTATGATGACTGGGTGATGAATCATTATCATGCCTCTGAAGTGTTGATTGTAGATATGGATCGTGTTGATGTTGTGAATCGTTCAGAGGATGCGATCGAATTAGTTGAGCAGGTACGTGCCAAGCTTTCCGAATTAGTCATCGTTTAATATAGAAATATCAAAGGGCCCCCTCATTCCGAGGGGGTCTTTCGAATTATGTAGGAGTTTAATTGGGTTTAGAAATTGAAAGTGTTCTAGATCTTTCCTTTTTACTTTCATTTGGTTATAAAGTCCTGTGATTTTACATATACTATCGAAATATGACGGTATTTATCTCTATTTGTTGTATATCGGGTAAAATTATTGTATGATACATTACGTATCAAGTGAAAACATGAATTCTTCAATGGAAGAGTAGGTGATGAGTTTGTTATTTATCGTATGTTACAGAGGAAAGCCTATGTGCCCGCCACTTTCTAAATTGGCAGCAAATGAGAAAATGATGAAGTTAAGCCGATTTTTCTCTAATCTTGAGATCGTTGAGGTTAAACAACAATTAGTTGCAACATAACAGAATATAAACTTCATACTCTCATAAAAGCGCACCTCCTTAACCCTTAGGTTTTAGGAGGTTTTTGTCTTGACTGATTATGTTACAGTAGATGGAAAGGGTTCGTTGGTTATGGAGGGCAATCATGAATAATATCTTACCTTCTACTAGGAAAGCAATTATCATTGGAGCTGGAATTGGTGGATTAACGACAGCGCTTTTCTTACAAAAGCAAGGTTGGGAAGTTGTCATCTACGAGAAAAAGAGAGAGCTATCCGAATTCGGTGCCGGAATTGTGTTAGCTGCGAATGCCATGCATGTATTAACGGAGCTTGGCTTGGCTGAACAGGTGAGGGTAGCAGGCGCTAAAGTTGGCATGGCTGAAATTCGCTCTTGGGATGGTAAGCCGATTACTTCCGTTCCCGTCTCGAAGCAAGCCGCTCAATATGGAACATATAGCTACCTTATTCATCGCGCTAAGCTTCAAACGATTTTATTTCAACAACTAAATGAACGAACAACCGCTTATATGAATAAAAAGCTGATAACCTTTGAACAGGATCCGCATCAGGTTGTTGTCCATTTTGAAGATGGATCAGCAGATACCGGGCATATCTTAATTGGTGCAGATGGGATTCATTCACAAGTGGCTCATCTATTATTTAGCATAGAACAGCTGCGATATTCAGGTTTTAGAGCTTTTCGAGGTATTACTACGTTCTTGGACCAGCGATATATTCCTGAGGTCGGTGGAGGATTTGAGGCATGGGGTAGGGGACGACGTTTTGGTTTTTCCCAGATTGGCGAGGGACAAGTTTTTTGGTTCGCTGCAATCAATTCCGCTCCTGGGATAGGTATGGATCGTAAGAAGGACTACGTTCTTAAGCAATTTGAGGGCTGGCATAATCCGATTGAGCAGGCTATCCAGTCAACAGATGAGAGGTCCATACTAACACATGATATTCATGATCGTAAACTACTTGAAAGTTGGAGCCGAGGGAGAGTAACACTGCTTGGTGATGCGGCTCATCCTATGCTGCCTAATCTCGGGCAAGGAGGCGCTCAGGCGATGGAGGATGCGCTTGTTTTAGCTAGATGTCTTGAGGGAATTCCAATGCTTTCATTAAGCAGTGTGACAGCAGCTTTTCATTCTTATGAAAATACTCGAAAACCCCGAACCAATCAAGTTGTTCGTCAATCCAGACGAATGGCACGCATCGTGCAAATGAGTAATCCGGCTGCAATTATGCTGCGTAATCAGGTGCTTAGACTTCTTCCGGATGATGTCCAGATGAAGCAGTTGGATTGGCTTCTAGGTTATCGCGTGTAATTGCTTACCGTGAATGCACCTTGTGTGCATTTTTGTAAACGGGGTTAGAAGTAATTTAAACCATTGATCCAGACCGTCCAAGACACATTGGCTTGAGATTTAGGACGAATAGCAGCTACAGAGCGCCGTGCAGGTATGGACCCCTCCCGCGAACAAGAACTGCTTCGACTATGGCGCGAATTAAGCAATTGATGGTGATTTGAGTCCGGAAAATAATTTTTCAAAATGTGTGAAATTCAATAGAATAGATAGAAAACACCGAATATAATGGAATAGTATACTTTGAGAAAAAGAAAGAGGTGCTGTCCATGTATGATTCTGCGGATATTCAAAGTAATAAGGGAATGGCCATCATTGCATACATCTTGTTTTTTATCCCGCTCATCGCTGCAAAAGACTCCAAGTTTGCATGGTACCACGCAAACCAAGGCCTTACATTGTTATTGGCCGCTGTCATTTTGAATGTTGTTTTGGGAATCATCCCGATTATTGGTTGGATTCTACTGCCTTTAGCGAATTTGGGCGTGTTTGTTTTAGCTATTCTAGGCATTGTAGCTGCTGCTCAAGGTCAAGTAAAACCACTTCCGATTATCGGAGGTTACACATTATTGAAGTAGTAAGACATACATATGGGAAAGCAGGTTGCCTTTTTTGGCAGCCTGCTTTTTATTTTTTGATTAAATGAGGATGATTCAAATAGGAGAAGCTGCTAATTCAGCAATACGTTGATTTACATTGTCTGTGTACAACCCGCCATGATAGCAAATAACAGTTTCAATGTCGTATTCGATGAACTTCTTAAGTGATTGCATCGCTAACGCATAGTTAACGGAGTACTCCGGTATGGGTCCGAGAAGTTGGCCACCTGAAACGACTAAGGCATCAGCCGCTATCAATGTTTTGCTCTGTTTGTGGTACAGACTGACATGTCCCGGAGTATGACCTGGGGTATGAATGACGATAATCCCGCCACAGTTGGCTAGTTCGAGTCCATCTTCAAGAATGCCATTGACCGGACCTTTAGGCGGATTCTCCAAAGCTGATCGAAAAGCTTTTCGCCATTCAGGTGAAATATCCGCAGGTAAGCTAGCAACCGCTTGTTCAATTGATTCTGGGGTGATTTTAATCAACATCTTCTCACCTTGAATATAAGGTTTCTCTATTTCACTGGCTAGAATATCAAGCTTCTGCGGAGATTTACTTATGAAATCTGGTAAACTGCCTATATGATCTATATCTTGATGGGTAATAATAATCGTCTTCAAATGATGGGATGGAACGTTATGATCCTCCATGGCATTCTGAATACGAGGCAATAAACCGGGATATCCAGTGTCCACCAAAATGGCGCCTTCTTCATCGGAAAAAAGAGTTGGGTGTATGACATCGATACGCCCCATTACAGGAACTGACAGCTCAAGCATATAAATACCGTTCGCAATCTGCATTCGAATCCCTCCAAAGAGAAATGATAGTGAAAGAACAGTGCTATCATACCTAGAAGGTTAACTTATGTCAATTAAATATTTTATTATACCATAAAATCAATAGAATGTCAATATATTTTCATTTGTGAACTCGACGTATTTAGTTTTGTCCAAATTTTGATCAACGTGTGAATAAAGTATGAACAAATTTTGGATTTGTGATATACTATGTTTATAAAGCACTTACATTGGGGTTTGGAGTGATAATTATGGCAAATAGAGCCGTTTTAATCAGAAGTAATGAGCGCAGTGAGCGCGATGTGATGCCATTAGTGAAGATGATGACAATAGCGGCATGGGCGTTGCTTGGTATAGGATTACTATTAAGCTTGTTGAATATTGATCATTTTAGTGATCGCAATACCTCCTTGATGGTTGGAATTGGCTTCATGGTAGGTAGTGTGCACATCTATGTTATTCGGACGGCTATTCACTTGGTGCATTCACGTGCAGCTTCAAAGACGGAATAAGTACAACGTATTATGAGCAATTTAGAGGCCTTTCAAGTGACAACTTGAAGGGCCTTTTCGTTTTCATGTATTTTCATACATTTTCATAATAGTCAACAAACGTTCTGTGACATTTGTTTTACAGTAAAACGTCGATCCTTTGACGTATTTGTTAAGTTGCGTTTGCAACAGTGTACTTTTATCAGCGAGATGATATCTTGATATTAGATAAGATTTGTTGATAGGGAGGTTAAGTAGGATGAAGAAGAGAACACTCGTACAAGCTATGCTGCCCTTCATGATGGTCGCCATCATTATTTTATTGGCAGGCTGCAGTAATCAAGCTATGGTGCTGGATCCCAAAGGACCTGTAGGTGCTGAACAGAGAGATTTGATTGTGATTTCCTCCATTTTATGCGCAATTATCCTCGTACCGGTTCTTGTACTGACAGCTTGGATTGTTTGGCGGTATCGCGATAAAGAAGGCAATAAAGCATCATATAAGCCAAACTGGTCGCACAGTACTTCCTTAGAAATTGTTTGGTGGGCAGTTCCAATCATTATTATTGTAGCTTTGGCTGTCATTACTATTCGTTATACGTATGCACTAGAGCCCTCTAAGCCGTTAAAATCCAATAAACCGCCCGTCACCATTCAAGTGACATCTCTGGATTGGAAATGGTTATTCACGTATCCGGAGCAGGGTATAGCAACGGTCAATTATTTGCAAATTCCAGAGGATACACCGATTAAGTTCGAGCTCACTTCTGATGCTCCGATGAACTCGTTCTGGATCCCGCAGCTGGGTGGGCAGATATATACGATGTCAGGTATGGCAATGACACTGTATTTACAAGCTGATGAGATCGGGCATTACTTCGGAACGGGAGCGAATTTCAGCGGTGCGCATTTCGCGGATATGACGTTCGATGTGAATGCGACTTCCCAGAAGGACTTCGAAGCTTTCATAGCCAAAACGAAAAAGGTTCCGACAAAACTTACGATGGAAAGCTATGAAGCCTTAGCCAAGCCTGGTAAGTCAGGTGTGCAATATTTCTCCTCGGTTCCAGATGGACTTTTCCAAAAGATAGTAACGAAATATACGAATGGTCAATCCATTCACAGTGGTCATGTCAGTTCAGAGTCTGTGAAAGAGACGAGCAAGCCTCAATCAACGGACAAAACTGCACCTATGAACCATAATGATCACAGTCAAATGAAAATGACAAAATGATCGATCAAAGCTTTTGAGAAAGGGAGATCTGCTCATGTTGGATAAAATAAAGCAATTCGCATCAGAGTTTTTCGTAACGGGCGATCCACTCATCCTGGGTGCTCAGGTTAGTATCGGACTCTCGATGATCGCTATGATATTCGTGCTGTCTTATTTCAGAAAGTGGGGCTGGCTCTGGCGTGAATGGTTAACAAGTGTTGACCATAAACGAATCGGGATCATGTACATCATTTGTTCGATCATGATGTTGTTCCGCGGCGGTGTGGATGCGCTTCTAATGCGTCTACAACTAGCGATGCCAAATAGTCAATTTCTACAAGCAGAGCACTATAATCAAATCTTCACGACGCATGGCGTGATCATGATTCTATTCATGGCAATGCCTCTAATGTTCGGACTATTTAATATTGTAGTCCCACTGCAAATTGGAGCTCGAGACGTCGCTTATCCGTTCTTGAATTCACTTAGCTTCTGGATGTTCTTCTGGGGAGCTATGCTTTTCAACGTATCGTTCGTCATTGGTGGATCACCGGATGCAGGATGGCTTAGCTACCCACCGCTTTCGGAGTTGTCCCATAGTCCGGGTGTCGGACAGAACTTCTATATCTGGGGTATTCAAATATCCGGTATAGGAAGCTTAGCGACGGGAATTAACTTTATTGTGACCATTTTGAAAATGCGTGCACCTGGCATGAAGTTGATGAAGATGCCAATGTTTACATGGTCCGTATTTTCAAGTTGTATCATGATTATCTTCGCTTTTCCGATCCTTACAGTGACGTTAGCTTTATTATTCCTTGACCGTTTCCTGGGCGCACATTTCTTCACCTTGGATGGCGGCGGGAATCCAATGATGTACATCAATTTGATCTGGATGTGGGGTCACCCTGAGGTCTACATTGTTGTCATTCCGGCTTTCGGTATTTTCTCGGAAATTGTTTCTACCTTCTCCAAAAAGAAATTGTTTGGCTACAAATCGATGGTTTTCGCCATGCTGATCATTAGTTTATTGTCCTTCTTCACGTGGGCGCATCACTTCTTTACGATGGGGTCTGGCGCAGATGTTAATGCCTTTTTCGCCATTAGTACGATGTTGATTGCGATACCGACCGGAGCCAAGGTATTTAACTGGTTATTCACCATGTTCCGCGGTAAGATTCGTTTCTCGACGCCAATGATGTGGACAATTGCATTCATTCCTTGTTTCGTTATTGGAGGCATGACAGGGGTGCTGTTGTCGGTTGCGCCAGCTGATTTTCAGTTCCATAACAGTTACTTCCTGATTGCGCATTTCCATCAAGTATTAATTGGTGGTGTAGCCTTCGGATACTTCGCGGGACTTTACTACTGGTGGCCAAAAATGTTCGGCTTCAAGCTGAACGAGCACTTGGGCAAATGGGCATTCTGGACGTGGAACATTGGGTTCTATGTTTGTTTCATGCCGCAATATTTCTTGGGTTTAGATGGTATGACTCGCCGTACGTATACGTACGATTTCGATATGGGCTGGGGACCGCTGAATCTCGTATCTACAGTAGGCGGTTTCCTTATGGGTGTCGGGTTCATTTTCCAAGTATGGCAAATTGCTCACTCGATTAAATTCAGAGAACCGGATGTAACCGGGGATCCTTGGGACGGCCGTACACTTGAATGGTCGATTCCTTCGCCAGCTCCAATTTATAACTTTGCCGTACTGCCAGAAGTTAACGAAGCAGATGCATGGTGGGAACAAAAGCAGAAGCAAAGCTTATCTGCCAAGCAACCAGCCAAGATCGTATATGAACCGATTCACATGCCTAAGAACTCTTCCATTCCATTCCTAATGTCTGCACTATGGTTTTTCGCTGGATTTGGTTTTGTATTTAATTGGATGTGGCTGACGATCCCGGCCTTAATTGGTGTTGCGATCACTATGATTGCACGTTCGTTCAGCTATGATACGGATTATTATATTCCTGCTGATGAAGTGAAACGTACGGAAGCCGCATTGAAAGGGGCGAAAGTATAATGGCACATGCAGCTACGCAAGGTGGGCATCACGCCCACGATCATGAACATGATCACGAGTCGCTCAAAACGTTCGGATTCTGGATATTTCTAATCACGGACTGTATCTTATTTGGATCTTTATTTGCCACCTACATGGTTCTTCATCAAAATACAAACGGGGGTCCAACCCCGGAAGAATTGTTCAAGATGCCAGGTATCATTGCGGAAACCTTTATCTTGCTTACTAGCAGCTTCACGAGCGGTTTAGCCGTGCTTGGCATGCACAAAGGGAACATGAAGCAGTTAATTGGCTGGCTAGCCGTAACAGTTCTTCTGGGAGCGTCATTCGTAGGACTCGAGTTAATGGAATTCATTAACATGGTTAATCATGAGGGCGCAACAATTAGTACGAGCGCATTTTTATCAGCTTTCTATGCATTAGTTGGTACACACGGCTTACACGTTTCGGTTGGTTTGATTTGGATGGTCGGGTTGATGCTGCAATTGAAACGCCGCGGCATCACAGCCGTGACCAAACGCAAAGTGGCTGTCATTTCCTTGTACTGGCATTTCCTTGACGTTGTCTGGATCTTCGTATTTACAGTCGTCTATTTGATGGGGGTGATGTAAGATGAGTCAACCACATACAGGTTCACATGAAACCCATGATGCTCATGGTTCATTGAAATCTTATATTATTGGCTTTGCTCTATCGATCATTCTGACCATCATTCCACTCGTTGCTGTTATGAACCATATGTTGAGTAAAACAGGCACAATCGTCTTGATCCTCTTCATGGCTGTACTGCAATTTGGTGTTCAGTTGTTCTTCTTCATGCATGTGAAAGAAGGCGAGAATGCACGCTGGAATATCATGGCGTTGATCTTTGGTCTTGTCATCTTACTGACGATCGTGGCCGGTTCGATATGGATTATGACTTACAATCAAGTAGCTCATTAAGATTTGATAAAAGGAAAGACGTTTTCACCACGTTTGATGTGGTGGGAACGTCTTTTTTTCATGAATTCATGCTTATAAACACCGGATCAGCCGGAATCCTCCGAGTAGGCAGCTTAGACGATGAATTTCATCTAACTATCTAGCATGTCGGCTTGTTTCGTTCCTTAGCTTCTCGTTTTTCTTGTTGTACTGCTTTTTCTCCGAATTGATCTAAGCGAGAAGGGCTGCCTGCAGGTCCAGTGTTCTTGGGCTTACTATTTCTTCCACTCATGATTTATCACCTCCGTCGATTCAGCTTTTGCTAAATGATTATCGTTCATTCAGTGTGGTAATAAATAGTTGTCTTTCTACCCTACACATGATACATTATGTATCAGAGATACTATTTGTATCATTCAACTAGAATGGACAAGCTATCCTTTTTGAACGGAGAGGAGCCGAATGAATCGCCCAAGCCAACGATTTCGTAACCATCTCGACGATAATCTAATTCATCTGCATAAGAACTTGTTCATAAGCCCATCAGATCCACAATATTATGAGAAAGTGATCCGCTATATTGACGCTAATTCACCGGAAGCTCATTTTAACATCGCTCAAAAATTTCAGTTAAAAGGGAATTTGAAAAGGGCAATTTTTCATTACAAAGAGGTTCTTCGAACGTACCCATCGCCTTTCTATTCGGCTGCTAATCGGGCCATTCGTGAATTGGATCAACAACAAGCGGAACATGCAGCTAGTATGCAAAAGGCTTTCCCTGAGGCGGAGAAGCGGCTGTTACCTCCATTTATGAAAACAATGCTAATCGTTCTCTTTGTTCTTAATTTAATGTTAGTCGTGTTGTTTGTTGGTGAAGCCCCGATTTATAAAACGATTTCGAAAATGAAAGTCTGGGGTATTGGAAGTGCCGTTACGTATGAGACGATGGATGTTCCATTTGTCATGTACATTGATCCTGACACCAAAAATGAAGATATTGAAACAGCGCTGCATAAGCAGGCTTTGGAATTAGCCAAAGAGATGCCGAATTCCAGCATTCTTATTTATGGCATCGTTTCACAAGATAATGTGAACAAAGGGAAAACGCTGCTTCTCACGAATGATGAACAGACGAAGAGCGCCATTGTTATCGCTCAATATCATCCCGCGACGGATCGTACAGTGAGAATTCGCTTCCTGAATTCCGAATTTGAAAAGCACCAACCGCTTAGTGCGATTGGTGCTAATTTAGTTCGTACAGCTTTAGAATCGTACCACACAGATTATGGAAGGGCTCCAGCAAATCTGAACGCTCTCCTGCAAGATTATCCGAATAATTATTTGAGCTTCATTCCATTAGAAGCGGTCACAAGTTCTAATGACATTTCTACGGTGTTTAACGGGCGAGGGGGATGGGTCTATGATTCCGGTGCGGTTGAAGTCGAGCAGATGTTTTATGCGAACGCTGCAGGCGTTGGCCGAGCACCCTATGAGCCTGTCCATATTGAAATCAACAAGGCTGAACATCAATTGAAACTGGTTAGCGGCAGCTATTTATTATGGGTAAAAGATATTGGACTTGGCGCCAACGGGAGTACCCCCCAAGGAGATTTTCGGGTAATGGACCGTGTGCAGCAGCCCAAAGGGAAACATGCACAGGTATATGGGGAGGCCGGCTTGGGACTTGGAGCGATCGCGCTTCATGGAACATTTGATGAGAGCTCAATCGGCACGGATCAATCGTTGGGCTGTATACGACTAACGAATCCGGATGTACAGCAATTATTTCAATTTGTTCCTAAAGGCACAGTGGTTCAAATTATTCCTGCCAAATGGGCTGCAGTCCATAATGAGCAAGTGAAGGACACGTTATTGCTTATTCCCAATAACCTGCCATCCCTTGATCAATCGCCTGAACAGGTATTTCATTGGCTTGGTTAATCAGGTTTTGTTAATGGCATTACCTATTATTTCTTGCGAATCTCATTAAAAAAGCAGCCAATGCTTACCGACGTTTAGTCGGAAGCAGCAGCTGCTTTTTTAAAATTAACTACATTAAGTTTTCTGGGTTGAGTTTTTCCAGTTCAGGGATGACGAAGCGTCCGTCTTTGCGAATGAGAACATCATCAAAGTAGATTTCGCCGCCGCCATATTCGGGACGCTGGATAAGCACCATATCCCAGTGAACGGAGGAGCGGTTCGTATTATCCGCTGTCTCATAAGCTTGACCTGGAGTAAAGTGAATGCTGCCATCAATTTTCTCATCGAATAAAATATCTTTCATTGGATGTTGGATGTAGGGGTTTACGCCAATTGCGAATTCGCCGATAAATCGAGCACCATCATCAGTATCCAGGATATCATTCAATTTCTTCGTGTCATTGCTGGTAGCTTCAATAATACGGCCATTTTCGAATTTTAATACAATGTTTTCAAAGGAAGTGCCGGAATATATCGTAGGTGTGTTATAGCTAATTACACCATTAACGGAGTCCTTCACAGGCGCTGTGTATACTTCACCATCAGGTATGTTTCTCAGACCAGAGCAAGGGACGGCTCCAATATTTTTGATCGAGAAGCTAATGTCAGTCCCTTTGCCAACAAGGCGAACGCGGTCTGTACGGTTCATCAGGTCGACAAGTGACTCCATAGCTACAGCCATTTTGCTGTAATCGAGATTACATACATTGAAGTAGAAATCTTCGAAAGCCTCAGTGCTTTTGCCGGCCAGCTGAGCCATCGAAGGATTTGGATAACGCATGACGCACCATTTCGTATTGTTAATGCGTTCGTCGAAGAGAGGACGCTGGAAGTATTTCAGATAGAGCCTCATTTGATCATCGGGTACATCGGACGATTCGGTAATATTATCACCACTGCGGACGGCTACATAAGCATCCATCTGCTTCATCCGTGCAAGCTCAAATTCGGACCATTGGCTAAATAGCTCTTGGGTACCGGTCATTTGTAAGCTTCTCATAATTGCTGGATCACGCAGCTCGATGAAAGGTTTACCGCCAACGGCATATACTTCTTCAATGAAGCATTTGGCGAGTTCGGGGTCTTTGACTCCAATCATTTCAATCAGTATGTTCTCACCAGGCCCCAGGCTAACTGAATAATTGATTATATTTCGGGCAAAGGTTTGAAGTCTTGGGTCTCTCATTCTTTAGGTCTCCCTTAATTGAATATAGGTACTTACAAATTATATCGCAACAGGCGTTCTTAAGCCAATAAAGACTAATGATTTCGTGGAACTTAGTAGGGTATGCTACAATATATCAAGGCAAAACAGACAACAGAAATGACAACTAGAGGAGGACGCAATGGCAAGAGATCAGATTAAAGTACCATTCGGGTACGAACCTCCGGCGGAAACTCATAAAGGAACAGTCTTATTATTTGAAACTTTTGAGGACTGGACGGAGACAGAACTGCACGCTTTTACCAGATGGGCGGAGGAAAGAAAGTTCGTTCGAGCTATCTTTTATCCCCAGCATGAGGAAACACTTCGGAGAATGGACATACCTTGTCAGCAGCCTTATTATGCCCGTGTGAAGCATTTGGAAAGCCTCTTGGAACAAGTGGAATCCACCCTTCAATTGGACTTGGATAAGTGGGAAGGGAAGCGTAAGAAGTACACACCGATAGATACATCTTTGAAATTTTTGACGGATAAAACGCCCGGGCCCCATTTCGTGTACATGAGTGACCGTTATGCGAATCTATTCGTTACGTATCCTTCCTTCAAGGAATGGATCAGAAAAGTAAGACTCGTCATCATCAATCAATTCCATGTTCCCCTCCATGGTAAGCTGAATGAATACGCGGAGAGATGGGAAGCTGTGGATTTTGGAAATGGCTCTTGAACAACGGATCTCGAGTAACAAATTAATCATATTAATTATGGTCGTTATCGTGGCAGGGATGAGTCAAGGTATGCTCATGCCGCTGCTAACGATCCTTTTGGATCGTTCAGGTGTATCAACGGAAGCCAATGGTCTGAATGCTGCAGCGCTTTATATAGGTATTTTCTCCACGATGTTCTTCATAGAAAGGCCTGTGCGAAGATTCGGATATAAGCCAGTCATCATCGTTGGGATGGGACTGGTCATCCTGGCAACTTGTTTGTTCCCGGTATGGCAGCAGATTGGTTTCTGGTTTGTACTTCGTTTGTTTGTAGGGATTGGGGATAGCGCTCTGCATTATGCAACGCAGTTATGGATCGTTACATCAAGCCCTAAAGAGCGTAGAGGACGTAATATCTCTTTATACGGCATGGCTTATGGTGTTGGTTTTAGCTTAGGACCTATAGGAATTACCTTACTCAAATCAGGTAGTTGGGTGCCCTTTTTGACGACCAGCTGCTTTTTTTTAATTGTTCTGACGCTTGTATGGCAGTTATCCAATGAGAAGCCAGAGCAACTGGACAAAGTGGAGGCGGTGCATAAGCGTGCTTCAAAGGTATTGGCAATCGCTTGGTTCCCGCTCATTACCTCCTTACTCTATGGCTATATGGAAGCCTCGATGAACAGCAACTTTCCGATTTATGGACTGCGTACAGGTCTCACGGAATCTAATATTGGTGTTCTGCTGCCCATCATGGGGGTAGGGGGTCTCATCATGCAGCTGCCGCTAGGGATTTGGAGTGATCGTGTGGGGCGGAAGAGTATCCTTATTGTGAGTGGCCTCATTGGCTCCATCGCATTTCTATGTATTCCGTTTGCAGGCTCGAATCTTTGGTTGATTGGACTCTGTTTCGGCGTTGCCGGGGGCATGGTGGGCTCGTTTTTCTCACTAGGTTTGGCCTATGCGGCAGACATACTGCCTAGACATTTAGTTCCTACTGCAAATGTACTTGCTTCTATCCAGTACAGCTTAGGGAGTATAGCCGGCCCTTTAATGGGAGGACTAGCTATCCGTTATATTAGCACAGCCAGTATTTTTTATTTGATAGGCCTTATCTATGTCTTATTTGCTCTATCTGGGTTTACTTTTCGACGTCAATCTGTATGAAAAAAAGACACTAAACCTAATCAAGGTTTGGTGTCCTTTTCATTTAGCCAACATTTAGCCTATTTCATAGCTTGCTGCTTGATCCGTCATATACCGCTCTGTCAAAATAGTTAACATAGAAATCCCAATTTGATTTTCTCCGCCCTCAGGAATAATAATGTCAGCATATTTCTTGGACGGCTCAATGAATGCGTCATGCATCGGCTTAACGGTCGTCAAATATTGATCAAAGACAGATTGCAGCGTACGTCCTCGTTCATTAATATCTCGGGAAAGTCGGCGCAGAATACGAACGTCCGGATCTGTATCAACGAACACCTTGATGTTCAAAGCGCCGCGCAGCTCCTCGTCTGTTAAGACATGAATGCCTTCGAGCAGCACAATCGGCTTTACCTCGATACGAATTGTTTCTTCAGAGCGCGCATGTTGTGAGAAATCGTACACAGGTATGTCCACGGCATTGCCGCTTTTCAATTCATTTAAATGCTTGAGCAGCAAGGCGTTCTCGAAGGCACGGGGATGATCATAATTAATACGTTCCCGTTCTTCTAAAGTAAGACCACTATGATGAAGATAATAATTATCTTGTGAAATTAATGTCACGTTCGTGGATCCTAGCTTGGTAATGATGGATCGAGCTACAGTAGTTTTTCCTGAACCGGTACCACCGGCAATTCCGATAACGAGCATGAAATGTAGTGCCTCCCCAAATAACTTGAAAACCTTCCTCCGTAGTTTAACATAATGTTCATATAAAAAGAAAAAGCGATCGAATTTCGATCACCTTTTGCCTTGATACCTTATCGAATTTGCTTCTGGGTATGGAACTTCTCTTGATTGGCCTCGATATCTTGAGAAGCTTGCGTCAATTGCTCCATGGTTTGCTTTATCTGCTGGCCATATTCATCATTGTTAAAAGTTTGAAGCTGCTCATGTGCTTCATGAACTTGTTGTTTAGCTTCTGTAAGTGCTGCTTGTGCAGATTGAATAGATCGAGGGTTGGCCTGTGTTATGGCTACTTGCAGTTGATGCTCGGCGTCTTGAGCTTGGAGTATAGCATGATCTGCTGCGTCAATGGCGTGCTGAAGCGGCTGCTGATGCTGACGAGTTTCTGTCATAGGGGAATGCCTCCTAAGGATAATTGTTATGGGTAAAAAAGAACAGCGACTTTACTACATTGCTCCAAAGCTGGGGAAATCATTCTTGATTTGGGAAATGAAATTATTTCCTGGGGAAGCGCAAAATGTGAGCGTACTTATGATAATTCGACATGAAAAGTCAGAAAATTTCGAATACAAAATCAATTGCGTGAAAAGGCTATTGTTTCCAAAATAAAAGTGGACAAACCGCTAGAATATTCATAAGCTAGAGAAGATAGCTTTTTTTTGACATGATTAGACAATTAGGGTCTAAATAGGGGATGAAATGATGAGAACATGGAAAGGTTTTTGTATAATTGTAGTTGTTACACTAAGTATTTCCGGGTGTGGATCATCAAAAACCAATACTGCACCGGCAAATTCGTACACACCTACCTTAGAAGTAAGTACGACTGTTAATGGAGATGCAGCTACCCTTCGAATTACAACTGACCTTAAGCTTTCCAAAGAGCATTACGATCAACAGCGCAAGCAAGGGGAAGGGCACGTTCATGTTTCCTTGGACAAAAAAGAAAAAGAAGTCATGACGACCACTGAAAAAGGTTATGAACATTTAAGCAAAGGTCCTCATGAATTAAAAGTTTCCTTACATAATAACGATCATACGCCTTACGATGTAAGCAAGACGATCACGTTTGAAGTGAAGTAGGAGTATCCCATGCCATTTCTTCCGAAGAGTTTGAGCTTACAGAAAAGAATTGTTTTCCTCGTCACTTCAGTTACGGTGGGTATGCTCTCAACCATGATGGTCTTCGATACCATAAGTTTAAATCAATCCATTCGAGAAGCCTATGTGAGTCAAATAAGCGGCATGACGATTGCCATCAATGGACGCTATGAAGAATCTCGTTCCGTTACAGATGTACAGCAAATATTTGATTACATTCAATATAAGAATACACGTGTTCTCGAGATGAAGTTATACGATACACAAGGCGTTATTCTGGCGGCTTCCAATCGTTCTGAAGTTGGTAATCATCTGCCATATTCTAGTATAGTTATTCCTAAGCAGGATCAAACCATAGTTGACCGTATGCCTATGGCGCAAACGGATAAACCGGTTGTCCGTCTGACGGCGCCTCTCCAGGAGGATGGTCTTGTTGTAGGTGCGGTAGAAGTTATTTTTGATTCCTCCGAGGAAACCGCGCTGCTGAAAAAGCGAACGAAACTTATTCTGATTGTGGGAATCAGTATTGCTATTGTTTTATCAATATTGCTATGGCTTATTTTGCGAAGAATTGTTATTCGTCCATTAAGTCGACTTCGTGAAGCCGCGCTTGTTGTCAAGCAAGGAGGAGACCTTCCTACGCTGCAGTTCAAAGCCTCCCCAGAAATCGAAGAAGTGTCTGAAGCTTTTAATGACATGGTCAAAAATTTGGATGAACGCTACCATGAGCTTCAACAGGTACTAAAAACGCTGCAGGTGACACAGGACCAACTTGTTCAATCGGAGAAAATGGGAGCCTTGGGCAATCTGGTTGCCGGTGTTTCTCATGAAATCAATACACCAATCGGGATCGGTGTAACCGCAATAAGTTATTTGGATCAAAGGACGAAGGAATTTAAGAGCCTGTATGAGACGGGGAAAATGAAAAAGTCGGACCTTGAACAGTTCCTTTCCATTACCCAAGAGACGAATACCATGGTGCAGTCCAATTTGGAACGCGCTTCTTCCTTGGTGCGCAGCTTTAAACAAATTTCAGTAGATCAAAGCGTTGAAGTCAAGCGCACCTTTCATTTGAAGGAATATTTAGAGGGCATCATCTCAAGCTTGAAACCTACGCTCAAGAAAACAAGGCTCCGAGTAGATGTCTATTGCGAGAATGAGCTGATTCTTTACACATATCCAGGCGCTTTATCACAAATTATTACGAATTTAGTTATGAATTCTTTGAACCACGCCTATGCGACTGAGGAAGAAGGCAGTTTAACCATACGTGTTGAAGATCATCAAGACTATATTATCCTGTCGTATACAGATGATGGTAAAGGGATGACGCAAGAAGTTCTAGATCAAATTTTCGATCCTTTTTTCACAACGAGCCGCGGCAAAGGCGGAACAGGGTTAGGGATGAATATTGTCTATAATCTCGTAACACAATCACTGAATGGAACCATCGAAGGTTCTAGTACCTTGGGACAAGGAAGTTTATTTACCATTACGATTCCGAAAGAGGAGGAAGCCGTGCAATGACAGGACAAGATGGGTTAGTGGACCAGGATGAGCTTCTTTTTGCTGAGGAAGAAGAGACCGATTCAGCTGAGGAAGTTACGATCGAACAAGACCCTTGGGTCTTACTCATTGTTGATGATGAGAAACAAATCCATCAAGTGACCAAAATGGTTCTACAAGATTTCGAATTTGATGGTAAGAAGCTGGAATTCCATAGTGCTTATTCGGCTTTAGAAGCCAAACAGCTATTAAAACAACAGCCGAATGCCTCATTAATTCTTTTAGATGTTGTCATGGAGCAAGATGATGCAGGGCTTCAAATTGTTAAGTACATACGCGAAGAATTGAATAATCAGGCGATACGTATTATTTTGCGGACAGGTCAGCCAGGTCAAGCACCTGAGCGCACGGTCATTATGGATTACGACATTAATGATTATAAAGAAAAGACAGAACTCACAACACAAAAGCTGTTCACGACTGTGGTTACGGCGCTTCGTTCTTATCGTGATATTAAAACGATTGAGAAAAGCAGATCAGGCTTGGAGGAGATTATTAAGTCCTCTGCTTCGCTATTCGAGCTGCAATCTATGAAGAAATTTGCTTCCGGTGTTTTGACACAAATGACATCCATCGTTAACTTACATAAAAATGCGCTGCATTGCAGCTTTGCTGTTACCAAAGGTGTCGAAGATATTTATATCCTAGCAGCGAGCGGGGACTATGCATCCAATCAAGACGAACGAGCGCGGGATGTTGTTCCTTCTGATGTACTCGAAGAGATTGAACATGCCTTTCATTCCAAAAAAAGCAGCTTCGCATCGGATCGCTTTGTGATTTATTTTCAAAGTAAGATGGGTATGGAAAATGTCATTTACATGAATGGATTCAAAGCACTCAGTGAGTGGGAGCATTATTTAGTTGATATTTATTGTGCGAATGTTTCTGTGGCTTTTGAAAATATTTATTTAAATGAAGAGCTAGAAAGCACACAGCAAGAAATTATTTATACGATGGGCGAAATCACGGAAACCAGATCCAAGGAAACGGGACACCATGTGAAAAGAGTTGCCGAATACTCCCGTTTGCTGGCCATTAAGTATGGATTATCTGAGCAGGAAGCTGAAGTCATTCGCTTGGCTTCTCCGATGCATGATGTTGGTAAAGTTGGCATACCAGATGCGATTTTAAATAAGCCTGGATCGCTGACAAGTGAAGAATTCGATATTATGAAAACTCATTCGAATCTTGGGTACGAAATGCTCAAGCATTCGAACAAGCAAGTCTTAAATGCCGCAGCGATCATCGCGCAGCAGCATCATGAGCGTTACGATGGAACAGGGTATCCGCAAGGACTTCGCGGCGACGAGATACATCTCTATGGTCGTATAACCGCATTAGCTGATGTATTTGACGCTCTATGCAGTGATCGTGTTTATAAGAAAGCTTGGGAACTTGATCGCGTGATGGATTTACTTAAAACGGAACGCGGACGTCATTTCGATCCTGTAATCGTAGATCTATTCATTAAGCATTTGGATGAGTTCCTGGTCATCAAGGAGTTCTACAAGGAGCAGCGTTAACGGCATTAATTATCTGAATAGCATAATATGCGAATAGCCTTTTCATACTAGCAAAACCAAACCTAAATGAACCGGAGCCCTTGTCCTTGGACAGGGGCTTTTTTTAGGTGTATACAGCTTGATAAACGACAGCTCGTGAAAAGATGGGTTCGGATAAAAAAAATGTATCGACGAAAATGTGTTTCCCTATTGCAACATTTGTGAGTTTGGGTAATAATGTACCTAGAGAGTTGCCTTTAGTCAACAAATGTGAGCTTGTACAATTTAATAAGATAATGAGAAAAGTTGAACGAATCGGGGAGGACATAATTATATGAACGTGATGACTGTAAAAGGTTTTTGGAAAAAGAGTGCTGCTGTTGCATTACTAGGCATTATGATGACCGTGTCAGCGTGTGCGAATAATGAAAAAACACCATCATCAACATCGGCTTCAACGGAGAAGGAAATTAAAGTTACCACAACTGTAGGTATGATTACAGATATTGTTGAAAATGTTGGTACCACTCATGTGAAAGTAACCGGGCTTATGAGTGCTGGGGTGGACCCGCATTTATATAAAGCTTCGCAAGGCGATATTAAAAAGTTAGATGATGCGCAAATCATTTTCTATAATGGACTGCACTTAGAAGGCAAAATGGTTGAGATTTTGGAAAAGATGGGTAAGCAAAAACCTACGGTAGCCGTAGCTGATAAAATCGATCGCAAAGAATTGCGGTCCGGAGCCGAGATGGAAACGGAATATGATCCGCACATTTGGTTTAATGTAAAGCTTTGGATGAAGGCTACAGAGCAAGTACGAGATTCCTTAAGTGAGTTGGATCCAACCCATAAGGAAGATTACAAGAACAATGCAGCCGCGTATCTAGCTAAGCTTCAAGAATTAGATCGCTATGCGACTGAACAAATCGCCTCAATTCCAGAGGCATCCCGGGTTCTAGTAACGGCACATGATGCTTTCGGTTACTTCGGAGATGCGTATCACATTCAAGTTAAGGGACTTCAAGGGATCAGTACAGCATCGGAGTACGGTTCCAAGGATGTAAGTCAGCTCAGAGATTTCTTAGTCGAGAAAAAGGTGAAAGCTGTATTCGTTGAATCCAGTGTTCCTAAGAAATCGATTGAAGCGGTCATTCAAGGAGCGAAGGAAAAGGGGCACCAAATTCAAATTGGCGGAGAATTGTTCTCTGACGCCATGGGCAAAATAGGAACGCCAGAAGGCACTTATATAGGCATGGTTCGTCACAATGTAGATACCATAGTTAACGCTCTGAAATAGCAGTCGCTGCTAAGAATGTTTTGCATATAGAATGGCTTAGGAGGATTGAACATGAAACAAACGCACGCGCCGCTATCGATACAAAATATGACTGTTGCTTATCATAAGAAGCCCGTTCTGGAGCAAGTGTCATTGACTATCCCGGAAGGTAAATTGATTGGAATTATCGGTCCGAATGGTGCAGGGAAATCCACATTAATTAAAGCAGCTCTGGGCTTGATTCCAAGTCTATCCGGCGAAGTGAAGATATATGGAAAGCCCTACAAAGAGCAGCGCCATCTTGTTGGTTATGTGCCTCAGCGTGAATCGGTTGATTGGGATTTCCCGACCAATGCCCTTGATGTTGTAACGATGGGGCGGTATGGTCATCTGGGTTGGTTCCGCAGACCGGGAAACAAAGAAAAACAAATCGCGATGTCTTGTTTAGAGAAAGTTGGAATGGCTGACTTCGCAGATAGACAAATTAGTCAACTTTCTGGTGGTCAGCAGCAGCGTATTTTCTTGGCGAGAGCACTCGCACAAGATGCTAGTTTATATTTTATGGATGAACCTTTCGTGGGTGTAGATGCCGCTACGGAAAAAGCGATTATTACGCTGCTCGGAGAACTTAAGAAACAAGGGAAGACGGTGTTGGTAGTTCACCATGATTTATCCACCGTTAAAGAGTATTTCGATTGGGTTATCTTACTTAATGTGGGAATTGTGGACATTGGGCCGACGAATGAAGTATTTACAAAAGATAAATTACAGCAAACGTATGGCGGTAAACTAGCGATCTGGGATCGGGAAGATGCCGCGACGCAACTAGGATAAAAGAGGTGAACAACATGTTGGACTCTTTACTTCACTTATGGTTAGATCCGAATGCGCGATGGATATTACTCGGTTGCTCATTACTAGGACTAAGCAGCGGGGTGTTAGGAAGTTTTGCTTATTTACGCAAACAATCGTTAATGGGAGATGCTTTGTCCCATGCAGCCCTTCCGGGTGTATGCGTCGCCTTCATGATAACAGGATCCAAATCGATCTTTTTCTTCTTGATCGGTGCAGCCGCGGCGGGCTTACTTGCCACACTAAGTATCGGATGGATAACACGGTATTCCAAAATCAAGCAGGATTCGGCTTTAGGTATCGTATTATCCGTGTTTTTTGGGGTAGGTATTGTATTGTTAACACAAATTCAGCATAGCTCAAGCGGCAATCAAAGCGGCTTAGATAAATTTTTATTCGGTCAAGCGGCATCGATGGTTAACTCTGATGTCATTACAATGGCTATCATTTCATTCCTATTAGTTGGTATTTGTACATTGTTTTTTAAAGAATTTAAATTATTAAGTTTTGATCCTGGATATGCACGAGGATTAGGTTTTCCTGTTGGGATTCTGGATCACTTCATGATGTTTCTCATTGTCGTTGCTGTTGTTGTGGGGATTCAAGCGGTAGGCGTCGTCTTGATGGCGGCATTGTTGATTACACCTGCTGTAGCGGCTAGATATTGGACGGAGAGATTAGGCCTAATGGTCATCTTGTCTGGACTATTTGGGGCTTTCAGCGGATTCGTAGGGACATATCTCAGTACGATGGGAAGTAATTTGCCAACAGGTCCACTTAGTGTGTTAGCAGCGACGGTCCTATTCGTAATTTCCCTCTTTTTTGCTCCGAAACGGGGACTTGTTATTAAACTTATCCGACAGTCTTCCATGAAACAAAAGATCCAAAAAGATACAGAAGCAGAGTCCTACGTTAAGGCAAAAGGGGTGAGCCAAGTTGAATGATCTGTGGATTATCTTAACTGCTGCTCTTGTCGCTGCTGCTTGTTCTTTAGTAGGCTGCTTCCTCGTCTTGCGTAAAATGGCCATGATCGGCGATGCCATCAGTCATTCCGTGCTTCCGGGGATCGTCATCGCTTTCCTGATCAGCGGCTCTAGAGGTTCTATCTTTATGCTGATTGGTGCTGCCGTAATCGGTCTTATAACGGTATTCTTAATCCAGCTTTTCCAACAAAGCGGTGTTCAATCTGATGCTTCAATCGGAGTCGTATTCACAGCCATGTTCTCCATAGGCGTTGTTCTTGTCAGTTTGTATACAAGACAAATCGATCTGGATTTGGATTGTGTCCTATATGGAGAAATCGCCTATGTGCCATGGAATACCATTGAAGTTGGCGGTGTGAGCATCGGACCAAAAGCCGTATGGGCAGTAGGGTTTGCTCTTCTTCTTAGCAGTGTTGTGATTGGGCTCTTTTATAAACAGTTTAAACTCTGTTCATTCGATCCAGCACTTGCTGCAGCAGTGGGCATTCCAGTTTTGTTATTTCATTATCTGTTAATGGGTTTAGTATCCATTACGACAGTTGCTTCATTCGAAAGTGTGGGTGCGATTCTCGTTGTCGGTATGTTGATTGTACCTGCGGCTACAGCCTATCTTTTAACTGAAAAACTTAGTGTAATGATCGTATTGAGTGTGACTGTAGGGGTTATCAGTTCAATAGCTGGCTACTTCGTAGCCTACTTACTCGATGCTTCCATTGCAGGTTGTATGATTAGTGTGGCAGGGGTCATGTTCGTTATTGCTTTCCTATTGTCGCCGACCAATGGACTGATCATCCGTAAAATTCGCCAAAAACGTGGATTATCAGGGGTAATTCCTGAATCCGTCTAATAAAGTGGTATGAAATCTGCTTCTTTGTCTCTTTTACGGAGATGGAGGAGCATTTCTTTTAATTGACATTTCCTGTATGCTAGAAAGGGGCTAGAGACAGAGAGAAGGAGAAAGAAGGTGTGACCATGGAAGGAATTGGACTCGTACTGGAAGGCGGAGGTATGCGAGGCGTATACACCGCAGGAGTCTTGGAATACTTTATGGAACAGGATTTATATTTTCCTTATGTGGTTGGAGTATCCGCAGGGGCATGCAACGCCGTTTCGTATATTTCCAAACAACCCGGGCGCAATAAAAAAGTAACGATTGGTTATATTAGGGATCACAGATATTTAAGCTATCGCAATTTATTCCGTCATAAAAGCATTTTTGGGATGGATTTCATATTCAATGAGTTGCCAAATAAGTTGGTACCGTTTGATTACGATGCCTTCTATAACTCGCCGCAGCAGTTCGCCATCGGTACAACCGATGCGCATACGGGCGAACCCATTTATTACACGAAGCATCAACTCATGCAGCAAACCATGCCGATTATTCAAGCATCAAGTTCATTGCCATTCGTAGCCACACCCATTCATTATGAAGGTCGGACCTTGTTTGACGGCGGCTTAGTAGATCCGATTCCTGTGAAAAAGTCTCTTGCTGACGGGAACAAAAAGCATATCATTGTGCTAACCAAAGAACAGGGGTATCGCAAGAGTCCCTTTAAGCAGCGGTGGCTAGCTAAAAGTTTCTATCCGGCTTATAACGGTCTTGTAAATGTACTTGTCAATCGAAGTGAAATCTATAATGGAACTTTAGAAACCATTGAACGAATGGAAGCGGATGGAAGTGCGATCATCATACGACCTTCGTCCAAAGTAGTAGTAGGCCGTATGGAAAAGGATCCTAAGAAACTAGAGTCGCTGCACGAGCTTGGGTATCAGGATGCGAAACGAATGGGATCACAGATGAAAGAATGGTTACTTAGTTGAACGTAAAGAGCTGTATACATGGAAAAATCGAATCAAAAAATTGCACCTTAAGCACCAAAGCTCATTTCTGTTTGCAATAAGTACGAACATGAGGTATGGTATAAACAAACCAATAAGAACCCACGGGAGCTTGAGAAGTCAGGCTGAGATTGTGACCGTCATTGTCACTCACCGTTAATCTGATCTGGGTAATGCCAGCGTAGAGAACTCCAATAAATGCACGTTCATTCGATCTGTTTCGAATGGGTTTATCATTTTCTACTCATGGCGCTCCCGGATAACGGGGGCTTTTTCTTGTGGTTAAATAGAGATGTGGAGAGGGGAAACAAAGAATGAAATGGAAGAAAATTGCACCACTTATGCTAGTTAGCTTAACCGTAGCCTTGGCTGGTTGCGGCAATAAAACGGCAGAACAGCCGTCAAACCAAACTGCAAACCAAACGGCCAAGCCGTTAACGAACGTGAAGGTTGTTCTGGACTGGACGCCAAATACGAACCATACGGGGCTATATGTCGCAAAGGATCAAGGCTTTTTTGAAAAAGAGGGACTAAATGTAGAAATTATTGCTCCCGGCGAAGGCGGAGCCGATGCCATGGTTGCTTCAGGGGCTGCGGAGTTCGGTGTCAGTTATCAAGAAAGCATCACACAAGGACGAATTCAAGGTGTACCGTTGGTTTCCATTGCTGCGGTGATTCAGCATAACACATCCGGTTTTGCATCTCCGGTAGCGAAGAACATCAAGTCGCCCAAGGATTTCCAGGGGAAAACGTATGGCGGTTGGGGGGCTCCGGCAGAAAGTGCGATGATCGACTCGCTTATGCAATCTGAGAAAGCAGATCCGAGCAAAGTGAAGATCGTGAACATCGGTGATGCCGATTATTTCACAGCCGTGAAACGGGATATTGATTTCGCTTGGATTTACTACGCTTGGACAGGTGTAGATGCCGAGTTGCGTGGCGAGCCGCTGAATATGATTTATTTGAACAAATATTCGGATAAACTGGATTACTATACACCGGTTCTTGCGACGAATGAGAAAATGATCAAAGAGAAGCCTGAGCTCGTGAAGGCCTTCATGGCGGCTGCATCGAAAGGGTATCAATTTGCTATCAGCAAGCCAGAAGATGCTGCTAACATTTTGATCAAAGCGGTTCCTGATCTAGATAAAAAACTTGTGCTTGCCAGTCAAAAATGGCTCAGCCCACGTTATCAAGATGATGCTGCTCGTTGGGGCGAACAAAAAAAATCCGTATGGGAAAATTATGCGAATTGGATGCTAGATCATAAGCTGCTCGAGAAAAATATCGATGTAGATGCTGCATTCACGAACAAGTTCTTACCGGAAAGCCCAAAATAGCACGATTTGTTGGAGGAGGCACTTATAGTGGCTAATGCACTTGTCAGTATTCAAATCATACCGAAAACGAAAAACAATGAAGATGTCATCTCCTATGTAGATCGTGCGATTGAAGTCATTGCCAAGTCTGGCGTGAAATATTTCGTATCTCCGCTGGAGACGACGATGGAAGGTGAGCTCGACCAGCTTCTGGCAATCATTCAAGACATGAATGCCGCTATGATTGAGATGGGCAGCCCTAATGTTATTTCGCAGGTGAAAATTTACTTCAACCCGTCGGGTGCTTCTATGGACAAGCTGACGGAGAAATACAGATAATGAAACAGCATCGCTGGTTCAAAGCGGGGTGGCCACCGATTGTTGTGGTCATCCTTCTGCTGCTTTTATGGCAGCTTGCCGTGACTTGGGGAGGCACAGCAAGCTGGTTGCTGCCTAGTCCGCTCAAAAATATGGAAAGACGGCACCACGGATATGCCCAGAGTATGGATGCACACATTCGCCACTTTGCGTTTGATGTTGATTGGGTTTAGTGCTGGTGTAACTGGCGGTGTGATTGTTGCTAGCTGCTTACATCGGGTGCCCGCGCTTAAGGCTGGTTTTTACCCGCTCCTTATTTTATCTCAAAATGTCCCGACCATTGCACTGGGACCGCTGCTAATCATATTATTTGGTTTTGGCATTCTACCTAAAATCCTATTAATTTCACTAGTTTGTTTCTTTCCTGTAACGATGTCTATTTTGGACGGTTTTATGCAAACAGATCGCAGTATGTACAACTATATGCAGATGATCGGCGCCAGCAAACGGCAAATCTTTTATAAATTAGAGCTGCCTCATGCTTTGCCATTTCTCTTCACAGGACTCAAAATATCGGCTACATACAGTGTGATGGGGGCTGTGATTGCCGAATGGCTTGGTGGAGGCGTTGGACTGGGCTATTATATGATTTTGCAAAAATCGGCGTTCCGCGCTGACCGCGAATTTGTTGCTATTCTGATGATTGTTACGCTCAGCTTACTCTTCTTCTGGCTCATCGCAGGGCTTGAGAAGCTCGTCATTCGATGGAACGCGAAACGGTCATCTTAAGAAAAGGGAGATGAGTTCATGAGTAAATTAGAACTTAGAGGCATTCATCAAACGTTCCCTGGTAAAAAACAGCGCGTTTCCGTACTTGCGGATATTTCTTTACATGTGAAAGAGGGGGAGTTCGTTTCACTTATCGGCCCATCAGGCAGCGGCAAGAGTACCCTATTTCACATTATTGGAGGGCTAGTCAAGCCTTCTTCAGGGGAAGTTTGGCTGGATGGCGTGAATGTGACCGGTTCTAAGGGCCTAATCTCATACATGCCGCAGCAGCCTGCCTTGTTCCCTTGGCGTTCTATTGAGTCCAACGTAGCACTTGCTCAGGAAGTTGCAGGAGAAACGCGAAAAGATGCGCTAGCCAAAGCAAGGGAGTGGCTGCCCAAGGTTGGACTTGGCGGCTATGAGCAAGAGCTTCCGCATGTGCTTTCAGGAGGGATGCAGCAGCGTGTCTCCTTTCTACGAGCCTTACTTTGTCCGCAGGAACTCATGTGTTTGGACGAGCCGTTCGGCTCCTTAGACGCACTAACCAGACAAGACATGCAGGCGTGGCTGCTTAATATATGGGAACAGAATAAGCGTTCCATTCTATTTGTGACGCATAGTATTGAAGAAGCTCTGTTTCTATCAGATCGAATCTATGTACTGTCAAACAAACCTGCCAAAATCATAGAAGAGTTGGTTATTCCGTTTGCAAGGCCGCGTCAAGAGTCCGTCATGCTTAAATCGAAATTTCAAGAGTTCCGGCAGCATATTCATGGGCTTTTGCGTCAGGAGATTGCGTATGATAAAAGCCATTGATGCTCATATTCATCTCGATATGTATACAGAATCTGCTGCTCGGACTCTGTTAACGGAATTAGCAGAGTGCCACATTGAGGCACTGATAGCAGTGTCAAGACACCTGGACTCCTGTAAGGCAACTGAGCGGCTGTTAATGCAAGCCCCAGAGCAAGTTTTTGCTGCCTATGGCTACCATCCTGAACAAGAACTGCCTACGGAAAATCAATTGAATGATTTAATCCTATGGATTCGTGAGCATTCATCTAGGATGATCGCTATTGGTGAAATTGGTTTGCCTTATTATATGAGGCTGGAAGCTGAATCGGCGGGGCGTGTTTTTGAAATAGCTCCTTATATTGCGCTGCTTGAGAACTTCTTGAAGCTGGCAGCGGATTTGGATAAACCGGTTGTTTTGCACGCTGTTTACGAGGATGCTGACGTTGTGTGCGACTTACTCGAGAAGCATTGCATTAAGAAGGCGCATTTTCATTGGTTCAAAGGGTCTCATTCAACGGTAGAGCGTATGATTCAAGCAGGCTACTTCATCTCTATAACACCAGATGTTCTCTATGAAGATGAAATTCGTACGCTTGTTCGTAGCTATCCAATTAACCAGTTGATGGTCGAAACGGATGGCCCATGGCCTTTCGAGGGCCCCTTTGAGGGCCAACCGACGCATCCACATATGATCCATGCTGTCATTGAACAGATAGCCTTTCTAAAAGGACTGCAAGTAGAAGAAGCAGCACATACCCTTTTAACTAATACCAAACAATTCTACAGCATTCCTTTACCTCACTTATTCTAATTAAATCTAACTGGACATCTATTCGTATAGGTTTTATAATAAAATAGAACAAGTGTTCGATTTCTAGATGAGGTGAGTGTACTAATGACTGTCAGATGCGGTTGGGTTAATGAAGATCCGTTATATATCGATTACCATGATCATGAATGGGGGGTTCCTGTCCATGAGGATCGCCATTTGTTCGAGATGCTTAACCTGGAAGGTGCACAAGCGGGACTGAGCTGGTATACGATTCTGAAGAAGAGAGAGGGCTACCGTGAAGCGTTCGACGGGTTTGATCCTCAGCTTATTGTGAACTATGACGATAAGAAGCTTAATGAACTTCTTGAGAATTCAGGGATCGTACGCAATCGCTTGAAAATAGCGTCTGTTGTTCAGAATGCGAAAGCCTTTCTAAAGGTGCAGCAAGAGTTTGGTACGTTTGATTCCTATATCTGGGGATTCGTTGGCGGGAAGCCGATCAACAATCATTGGACGGATATGAGTCAGGTACCTGCTACGACGGAAATCTCGGATGCTATGAGCAAAGATTTAAAAAAACGCGGCTTCAAGTTCGTAGGTTCGACGATTTGTTATGCTTATATGCAAGCGGTTGGCATGGTGAACGATCACAACCAAACCTGTTTTCGATATAAATAAAGAATAAAGAAAAGGCCATCTGATAGGACGATCGTCCAAATCAGATGGCCTTTTTGTGCTTCAATCAGGCGTATTGGAGTTGTTTCTCCATTAGATTGGTTTTAATTAAATAAATACGCTTACGAATGTAGAAGTCATATACGGCTCCTGTTAGTTCGCGAGGTTTAATGCGGTTATTTGTGTCGTTATCTATGATTGTCACCGAACCATCGTCATAAAACTTGAACGTATAATCGGCGTAGTGGGTATGTGCTTCGTCAAGCATGGCGTCAATCTGTCCGGGAAGAAGATGGTCAGTGTCACACAATGCCTTGTGGTACCAATAATCTCTCTCTATAAAACGGAAATTGTGACTGGTGTTCATCATGTTAACAACCTCCTCATCTAATTGGAACATCTGTTCTTATTTATATTATAGCAAACAAGTGTTCGTAATGGAAGAGGAATCTATGAAAAATGGGAAATATTTTCATAGGCAAAAAAACCTCCAATCAATAGGATTGGAGGTTCGTTCTGGAAACGATATGCTTCGTGATTGCCAGACCATGCATTCGGCCTGTTTCAATGAATATTTCGTTCGCATCATATTTAGATGAAGCGACAACACCAGCCACATATAAACCAGGGATGTTCGTTTCCATCGTGTCAGGTTGGACAAGAGGAGCGTTAGTTTCTTCGTGAAATTGTACACCGATGGAGGTTAGAAGCCCACGATCCGGTCGAAATCCGGTTAGGGCAAGTACGAAGTCATTGTCTAAAGTGACGTGTTCGGTTGCTTTTCGTACGATAATGGTATGCTCATCAATACGTTCCACTTGGGAATCGAACCACATGTGAATACGGCCTTTTTTTACCATACTTTCAAATAGCGGACGAACCCATGGTTTGATGTTGGCTGAGAAGTCATTGCCGCGGTAAACCACCGTAACTTCAGCGCCAACTCTTAGCAAATCCATAGCGGCATCGACCGCGGAGTTGTTTCCGCCAATAACGGCTACTTTTGCCCCAGCATAAGGATGGGCTTCTTTATAATAATGCGTCGTCTTTGGCAGTTCTTCACCGGGAATACCGAGCAAATTAGGATGATCAAAGTAGCCCGTAGCTACGATGACATTGCGCGTGTTATACGCCGCCTTTTTTCCCAAATTGATCTTCCGTATGTACCGTAAATCCTGTCTCTAAGCGTTCGATAGAAACAACTTCCTCATAGGAACGAATTCGCAGCTGTTCTCTACGCGCAACCTCTCTGTAGTAGACCAAAGCTTCTTGGCGATAAGGTTTTTCATGAGGTGTTGTGAACGGATAACCGCCAATTTCCAACAGCTCTGGCGTGCTGAAAAACTGTAAATAGGTAGGATATAAATAAATGGCATTGACGATGCAGCTTTTTTCTATAAGTAAAGGTGAAAGGCCTTCGCGCTGTAAGGCGATAGCGGCTGATAATCCGCAAGGACCCGCACCAATAACGATGACTTGTTCCAATTGTGACAACCTCCCCAAAACTAAATACTTATTCCATAGTATCGCAAGCTGAGGGAGATGCCAAGTTGCGCAAAGCAAAAAAGAGCAGACGGTTACCCCTAACCTTAGGAAATAACAGACTGCTCTAAATCTAAGAATGCCACTTACTTCTGATTCAATTGTTGCTCTTCGTTATCTTCGCTAATGTCGTCTTGCGCAATGTTGACAGGTGTCGTATTTGGAGCATTTTCTAACGTGTCGTTCACAAAAGCCATATCTTGATTTTTCGCGTTCATATTCGTTGTGCCTGTGTATTTGTCTCTATGCTTCTTATTTTCCATTTTGTTCATCCTTTCAAGGGCATTTTAACTTTCAGCTATAACGTTTACACTTGAGGTTGTTTTTATTCTCCATAAAAAGGAAACGTTATGAACCTGCTGATAGCTGGGCGAAACGGCATGGAAGAAGCCTAGAGGTTTTGTAGTTCGTTGATACAAAATCCGTTATAATGGAGAAATAGATGGAAACAAAAGGAGAAGAGATCCTATGAATCAGACAAGTATCAAACATATGGTAGTATTTAATTTACACGCAGGAAAAGATACGCTGGAAGCAGAACAATTTCTAAAAAGCAGTGCCCAGGAACTGGCAGTAATACCTGGTGTTGAGCAATTTGAAGTGTTTCGTCAAGTTAGCACAAAGACAGATTATGATTATGGATTTTCAATGGTATTTGCAGATCGAGCGGCTTATGAAGCTTACAATGTACATCCGGTACATATCCATTATGTTGCGGAGCGTTGGGTAAAAGAAGTAAGTCGGTTTCAAGAAATCGACTTACTATTTTTGAGTGAGGTTCTCTTATGAAACCATTGAAATTAGCGAAAGAAGAAAAGGAATTGTTGATTGACGACTTGCAAGGCCATCTGGAGTTGGACCACAATATTGAATTAGGGCGTTTGGCCACGGAACAATTAATCGATTATATGCTTCAACAACTGACTGTCCCTATTTATAACCAGGCCATAGAAGATGCTGGTAAGACATTGATGGAAAGAATGGGTTCATTGGAAGAAGACCTCTATGCCATGAAGTTAACGAAAAAAATAGCACGAAGATAGCATGGACATGGAAGGTTGAGGGGAGATCACGAGCCATTTGAACAAGTCCGAAGAGCTGTTTGATATCTATGATGAAAAGATGAATAGGCTTGGGGAGGCCCGCGCTCAGAAGTGCATGCGAAAGGGCTGTGGCATCGCACTTTTCAGTGTTGGATCGTTAGCCTTGAAGGGAAAGAACCTAGTCTCTTACTCCAGCTAAGACATCCAGAGAAGGATCTGTTTCCGAATTTGCTGGACATTTCCTGCGCCGGGCATCTTGCAGCCGGAGAAAACACGGAAGACGGTGTGAGGGAGTTAGAGGAAGAGCTTGGACTGAAGGTCGATTTCAGTGATTTAATCCCTTGCGGGGTGTTTGCAGAAGAAGATCTTATTTCGGATCAACTCATTGATCGTGAGTTTTGTCATATGTTTATATATCGCTGCGACCAACCACTGAATCGTTTTATACTGCAGCCTGATGAGGTAAGCGGTCTGTTCGCAGTAAGTGTCGTAGACCTAGAGCGTTTAGTTTATCAAGAAACAAAAGAAATAATGGCAAGTGGTTATAAAATGGGTGCTGAAGGTGAGTTAGATAAAACAAGTCTGCTTCTGACCTTAGATAATTTGGTGCCGCATCCAGTCTCTTATTTTGATCTTGTGTTTCGTGCGTTAAGGGAAAATAGCTGGGCTGAATGAAAAAGAACCGTATCGGGTGACCCAATCGGTTCTCATTGCGTACATACCATTTTTTAGACGAAATACTTGTTCGCTATGTAGGCATAAGCGATATAACAGACAATGGAGAGTCCGATACAGACAATACCAAGAGCTGTTTTCCGCTTAAACAAAAGCAAGAATCCGGCACTAAATGCTGATCCTATAATTAGCAATGAAATAAAAGTTAGAACACCCATCGATACTTATCTCCTTAACCTTTGTTTACGTAATCACGCACCATGTCTTCAGTTACATAAGAACGGAGCGGAGAAATACCTTCTTTGGCATGGGCGATGATTTGGGCTGTTATGGCGTTGATCGCATCAACGTTAAAAGACAGCCCGCGTCTGCACAGATCTACAGCAGCGTCAATAGCTTGCTCACGCTGCGCATCTAGCTCTGCGAACCTAACGAGATGTAGGTGCTGTGCATTCGAATGTTTGGTTATCGCTTCATGTACATTCATCTTAAAGTTCTCCTTTAGTGACCAGATTCTAATCTAGTATACACGATTGAATAGGTGAGGAACAGTTTTTGCAAGAGGAAATTCGAACAATAATCGACATTACAAACTTCACCTCATTAATAATTAATGTCATTAATTAAGTGAGAGGGTGACAGATTTGAAATCCTATTCATTTCAAGCTCAAATTCAGAAACATGACGGCATGGATGCCGCTTACATTACATTTCCGTATGATGTAGGGAAACCCGTGAAACGCATGGAGCAAGCGATAACAAGACTGACAGAAGCCTCGGAGTGAAACTAATGAACTCGTTACCGATTGAATCCATACTTCCTCAATTGAAAGATGTTTTGCGAACAAATCCGTGTGCGATCTTGGTCGCTCAGCCTGGTGCGGGCAAAACAACGCAAGTACCGCTTGCTATTCTGCAAGAGTCTTGGCTGCAAAACCAAAAGATACTCATGCTTGAGCCTAGAAGACTGGCAGCTCGTGCGGCTGCTCGCTATATGTCGAAGCTTCGTGGTGAAGAAGTTGGGCAGACCATTGGTTATCGGGTGAAAAATGACTCGAGGGTTGGACCGAACACACGAATTGAAGTGATAACGGAAGGCGTTCTTACGCGCATGCTTCAAACAGATCCTGCCCTGGAAGGGGTGGGGGCTGTTATTTTTGATGAATTTCATGAGCGGAGCTTACATGCAGATTTGGGGTTGGCGCTTAGCAGGCAATCACAAACCCTTTTACGTGAGGATCTGCGAATTCTTATTATGTCGGCTACGATCGAGGCCAACACGATTTCAGCCATGCTTGATCATGCACCCATTATTCAAAGTGAAGGGCGAACTTATCCTGTTGTAACTCACTATCTGGATGCGAAAATGACGAGTAAAATAGAACAGGCTGTAGTAACAAGCATCCAACGCGCCTTGCAAATGAATGAAGGCAGTTTGCTCGTCTTTCTTCCGGGAGCAGCTGAAATCCATCGTGTTGCTAACGGCCTTGCTGCGCTTAAATTAGGGAAAGAGATAGAGATCACACCTCTGTATGGTAATCTCCCCCAAGAAGCGCAGGACCAAGCCCTGGCTGTAAGTTCGCCTGGGCATCGGAAGATTGTGCTGGCCACTTCGATTGCCGAGACAAGCTTAACCGTCGAAGGCGTCACGGTCGTTATCGACAGCGGGCTCATGCGCGTGCCCCGCTTCTCGCCACGCACCGGCATGACCCGCCTTACGACGGTGCATGTGTCTATCGCCTCTGCAGATCAGCGCAGAGGCCGTGCCGGTCGTCTCGGTCCAGGCGTGTGTTACCGCCTGTGGACCGAGACCGAGCAGCGGCAGCTCCCGCTGAGCAGCACGCCAGAGATCCGCGAAGCGGATCTGGCGCCGCTCGCGCTGGAGCTGGCCGCCTGGGGCGTGCCAGACCCAGCTGCGCTGGTCTGGCTAGACCCGCCGCCTGCTGCTGCGTATCAGCAGGCGCGGGAACTGCTCGTGCAGCTGGGCGCGCTGCAAGAGGACGGGGGCTTGAGCGCGCACGGCAAACGACTAGCGTCGCTAGGTCTGCACCCGCGGCTTGCGCACATGGTGCTGCAAGCTAAACCGCTTGAGCTCGGCGCGTTGGCGTGCGAGCTCGCGGTCATGCTGAGCGAGCGCGATTTCATGCGCGCAGCTAGGGGCCAAGATGCGGATGTACGCACCCGCATCGAAGTGCTCTGGCGCGCTGCGCAGGGCGAGCAGCGCGCAGACGTTGACTTTGGCTTATGCCGCCGCATCGCGGCGGAAGCCAAAGTGCTCATGCAGCAGCTCGGCATCCGGCCGAGCGGGAATAAAGCGAATGCGAGCGGATTGCTGCTCGCATTCGCTTATCCCGACCGCATCGCGCAGCGGCGGTCGACAGGGCGGTTCCTGCTCAGCAGCGGGCGGGGCGCTGTGCTGCCCGAGCTGCAGCCGCTCTCGAACGAGCGTTATCTTGTCGCCGCCGAGCTGGACGATAACGGAGCGGAGAGCCGTATTTATTTGGCAGCCCCGATTCAGGAGGACGAGCTGCTTGAAGCCTTTGAGGGCCGCTTGCTGAAAGAGCAAGAAGTGGTATGGGAACAGGCAACGGGTTCCGTTAAAGCAAGACAGCGCCTTCGGTTAGGTGCCATTATCATCAAAGAAAACCCTTTGCAGGATCCAAACCCTGACTTAGTGCTGCAAGCTTTGATTTCCGGTATTCAAGCAGAATCTTTGGAGCTGCTGCCTTGGACTCGGAGTGCGAGGCAGCTTCAACAGCGCGTTATGTTTTTGCATCGATTTGATGTAGAATGGCCAGATATGGGGGACGCCAATTTGCATGCTTCCTTAGAGGACTGGCTAGGGCCCCATCTTTACGGTTTGAAAAGCAAAGGGGCTTTAGGGCGTCTTAACTTGACAAACATATTAGAAGAAATGCTAACATGGGAGCAGCGCCGATGGTTAGAAGAGTGGGCGCCAACGCACATTCAGGTACCCAGCGGATCACGTATTCCCGTTGATTATAGCGTCAGTGAGTCGCCTTCTTTATCGGTTCGATTGCAAGAAATGTTTGGTTTAGCCGATACCCCGCGGATCGCGAAGGGTAGGGTGCCCGTGACCTTACACTTATTATCGCCTGCTCAGCGTCCTGTTCAGGTGACGAAGGACTTGGCGAGCTTTTGGCGGGATGCTTATTTCGAAGTCAAAAAAGATCTAAAAGGCCGATACCCCAAACATTACTGGCCGGATGATCCGATGGCGGCGATACCGACAAATCGAGCTAAACCGCGTTCCTAACCTAATTTGCACGAGAAGGGAACTGAGCAAGCCATGACAATCCACTCCGTACCGGAGGAATTCGTCATTTATGTATCTGCTGGTTTCGCCACAGCACCTTATTTCCTTGATGCTTTCGCGGCGGAACTAGCTGCTCGTTTTGAACAAGCAGGTTCACGTGTCCAAGTCGTTATCCATTATCCGTATGGTGATTGGACGCGGCGCAAGCAAGTGCAGCTCCGAGAAATTACCAGTGATCTATGGAACAATGCACATCGGAAAAGGTCTCATTATGGTGGGAAAAGCTTGTTGAAGTTGATCACCGACAACCTTGTCCCTAGACAGCAGCTGCTGCTAATCGGACATAGTGCAGGAGCTGTGGCTTCTATTCTGGCGGCTGATGCTCTTATGAAAGAGGGGGTTTCCATCCTCGGTGTGGTCCAAATTGGATCGCCGAAATGTGCGATTCCTCCATCGTTAAAGAGTCGTGTTCTTTATCTTGATGCTGCCAATCAGTTGGATAAATCCAATGATCCCGTACCGAGACTGGGCACATGGGGTGGCTGGATAAGTACTCGCTTGGGGTTGCGCCGTTGGAATCGCATGAAACATGCTCCTTCTCATCGACAAACCTTACCTCTTGTAGGTGGACATGCCGATTATTTCAGAGATCACAATCCCTATATATGGAATGAAACAACGAACCTGCAAACCACAATAAACACGATTTGGACTTGGTTACAACGAATAGAAAAGGATGATGAACATGATTGAAATTCTAAAAGCGAGCATGGAACACAGCAAAGAAGAAGGCTACCTCGGGCAAGTGCAATTCAAGGTGGAAGGCCATGAGCATCCATACGAAATTACCCTACAAAGCAAACGGGGGAAAGATGACTGGAGCTACGCGCTTCACTTCTTACAGGAATCAGGCAAAGAAGAGGATATTGAAGCAGTTGAAGACTTGCTGGAAGATGATGAATGGTTTGATATGCTCGTAGACGCAGCTCAAAAAACCTTAGTGAAGTAAGACATTCAGCTTATATAATGATCGCTAGGATAGGAGAAAACGTCGATGGATCATGGGGTAAAGGCAACGCTCAAGATGAGCTATGATCAACATGCTCGATTGCGGGATGGGGATACAGTTCAGTCGTGGAAAGTAAATGAGATGGATCGTTTTTTGGCTAGGCTGCAGGCAGCTGATAAGGGTAGTGGACAACGGATTGTAGATCTTGGAAGCGGTCCTGGCCATCAAGCGATTTATTTGAAAAATCATGGATGCCAAGTCACTTGCGTTGATTTATCCGATGAAATGGTGAACATTTGTCTTCAAAAAGGACTCGAAGCCTTCGCCATGGATTTCTACACCTTGGATTTGGAGTCGGAGTCGTTTGACGCTATATGGACGATGAATGCACTGCTTCATGTACCAAAGGATAGTTTTCTGCAAGTTCTAGCTAATATGGAGCGAGTGCTGAAACCAGACGGTTACTTGTACATGGGCCTTTATGGCGGGTACGAAAGCGAAGGGATTTGGGAATTGGACTCGTACAGACCTCAACGCTTTTTCTCCTTCTACGAAGATGAGCACATTCAGAGAAAAGTAAGTGAAGTATTCGACATTGAACACTTTTCTGTTCTACCGATGGAGGGCATGCAGGTCGATTACCAATCGATCTTTGCCAGGAAGAAGCGAGCGAACTCTCTCCCAGGACCGAAGTAACACAAACGCCGGAATGATTTCGTGAAAAGGAAGCCTAATTAGTTCAGAAATAGTCGAACTAATTAGGCTTATTTTCGTTAATAGCTGATCGGAATGAATAAGAGTCATGCTGCATTCGCAATTTGACTCACCCTCATTTAGAACAATCTCCTGGCCGTGACAAAACGCTTTTTCCATTTTTCATCGAAGTCTGCGATGTGTACGCCGAGCTCTTTCGAATAAGTATGAAGCATTTTCCCGTCTCCCGCATAGATGCCTACGTGGCCGATATCGAGCCCACGAGCGCTGAAGAACAATAGATCGCCTTTGCGTATTTGATCGATTCCGATTTCTTTCCCTTTCTGGGCTTGGTCGTAGGAGACTCGTGGAAGATCGAGGGACAGCACTTCGTTAAAAAGATGTCGTACGAAAGAAGAGCAATCGAACGTATTGGTTTGGCCGGAAGCGGCACCGAACTCGTAAGGGGTTCCCATAAATTTGGACCCGTAAGTGAGCAACTCATCCGCTTTTTTCTCGGCCAACGCAGGGTTCGTATAATCGGTATACATCGGTATGGCTGAGATAAAGCCAATCGTATTGTCTTTGGTCTGAACCTCCAACCAATTTGCGTCGATTTCTCGGATCACGTGGATTCTCTCGTTTTTCGGAAGAATACGTAGGACGCGGGTATCTGTATCTTTCGCTGGAGAGTCACGTAGGTTGACGCCGTATTCGATAGTGGTTTCATAGTCATGAGCTGTTGAAATGGTAATGGAACGGGAATATTCATGCCATTTCACAAGATTGCCTAGCGTTTCGCTAATAAATCGCACCGGAACCATCGTAAACCCGTCGATAATTTTGCCTGGCACGGGCATCTCCAGCCGTTCTTGGTTTTTATAAGCAGCTGTTTCTCCGATTCGGTATGTAAGGACAATGCCATCTTTAATGGCAGTGACTGTTCTTGTGTTCTCATCCCAAGAAATTTTTGCTCCCTCAGCCTCAAAAATGGCACGCATCGGGACGAGGCTATAACCGTTTTCGATAACAGGGGGAGTCTGAAAGGACATCGGATTCCCATCCAGAAATACGGAAGGCGAAGGATTCGCCTCAGCTTGTACCGACGTTGTCTGGAGAAACATCATGGTCAGCAGCGTAAACGCTGTGCCTGTAAGAAAGCTGGTTTTAATCTTCATGTTCATACACCCTTACTAAGTTTTCTTTGATAATATATAGACGCATCTGCTTGGGTGTTAGTTGCTTTCCAATTTGTGGGAATCATAATAGCGCAAAATACATTGAAACACCAGAAAGTTTAATCATTTGATAAGCCTATATGCTAAAATGTGGATAGCATTTTTTTAAATCACATCCAAACCAAAGGAGCAGAATGATGAATCAACACACATCGGGATCACAACAAATTACAGCATTTGCTGAGAAGAAAGTTACCTGGCTGGAACTTTTCTATGATCTGCTTTTTGTAGCGGCAGTTTCAAAAGCGAGTCATGTCTTGTTACATGTCGAAAATGGATCCATTCCAGTTGAATACTTAGCCAAATTCGTCCTCATATTTATTCCGATTTGGTGGGCTTGGGTGGGGCAATCCCTCTTTGTAAACCGGTTTGGAAGAGATATTTTATCACACCGAATATTTCTGATTTTGCAATTATTTTTTGTGCTCATAATGACGGCCAGTCTATCGGTTAATTTTGACCAATACTATGTTCCATTCTTAATAGGCTATATTGGTTTAAGAGCGATGACAGCCATCCAATATCTTTCGGTACAAAAAAAAGAAGAAGCACATAGAAAGATCACTGCCCGTTATTTAGGAAGCCGCTTTTGGATTGGATTGGTGATTTCTTCTTGCTCACTTTTTTTCGACTCATGGATTCGCTATGCAGTTTTGTATGCGGGAATAACAGTAGACATTTTTCTCCCATTAATCGGTCGGCACTACTTGGTGAAAAGTCCCATAAATACCCATCATCTATTAGAGCGCTTCTCGTTGTTTACACTTATTCTTCTTGGTGAATCCGTAATCAGTATACTTACAGTCTTGCAGTCTAGCGACTGGACGTGGCAATCTATTGTATTTGCGTCAATGACTTTTTTATTAATTATTGCTATATGGTGGCAATATTTTGACAATGTTGAAAAGAAAGTGAATAAGACATTAGAAACTGCGGGGCAAACTATCATTTATGGCCATTTATTCATTTATTTATCCATGTGTATGATTGCAGCATCGATCCAATTGTTATTTTTGAAACAATTAAATTATTCATTTATGTTAAGCTTTATTTTTGGATCTGTACTGCTCTACTTTTTCTCAACTACGTTGGTTTTCCATAAATATCGACACGCACATCAAAGACTAGGTATATATCGTTTAGTGTTATTAGTAGGATTACTTGGGATTTTTTTCGCGGTGGATTTGTTTTTTCTTTTACCAAATTACATGATTATTGGAGAAGTGACGCTGTTTTTTGGCGTATATGCTAAATTAACAACTTGAATTTTTAGATAAATGAACCAAGACAAACATCGTGCAGGATCTTATTGCCATCCTCATATAATGTGGGTAGGTTGTTATACCTTGAAGGATATGAGGAAGGATGATGGCATTGGCCCGAAGACGGACGTTATCCAGCTTAGATAATGACATACAAGCTGTGAAGAGAGATGTTAGGAAGCTTGAACAGCCCATAACATCAGACAGATTAGCAAGGAGGGCAGTAACGAGCAGGGAACTTGCTCAAAGATCTGTTAGTGGATCCAAGATAGCAAGGAGGGCCATCACAATAGACAAACTTGCTCCCAGCGTCGTTAACAATATCACATCAAACATTGTGCAATTAATAAGTGCTAGTGCATTAAGCGTCGCAACAGCTGCTAGTCAAGCAAGTGACGCTGCCGGACCTCAGGGACCTATGGGGTTCCAAGGGCCAGCCGGAGTTCAAGGGATAACAGGTACTCAAGGTGAGTTAGGATCACAAGGACCTGTTGGATCGACGGGCCCACAAGGAGCGGAAGGCCCTACTGGGGCGGCTGGAATACCAGGACCAACAGGTGCTCAAGGACTCCAAGGTACGCAAGGTCCCGAGGGGCCGACTGGAATGCCAGGTTCTTCTGGAATTGTCGATGTTCGATTCGGAGGAAGCAACACTCCTGTCCCATTTATCATTACCCAAGGATCGGGAGATGCAACAGCAGAGTTATTTTTACCCCCAATTACATTGCTGCCTAATCAGGTGGTCAAATTAGATGCATTTGCGAATGTTAATTTTATCGTCGTTCAAAATTATTCGGTGGATAGCTCCATATCCAGAAATCTAGGGGATATCGTAACAACGGATCATGCTGTAATGATCCAAAATCAGGATCAGCCCTTTTTTCCGCAAGCAGCTGTAACGACTTCTCTAACTTGGGTGGATAATCCGGGTCCAGGCACCTATAATTACTCGTTTACAATTACAGGTTCAGCTAACGGTATATCAGACGCTTCTATAAATAGTAGGGGATTAACCGCCATGGTTATTACCGTAACACAGTAAGTAATAAAAAACGTTTATTCAAAAAAATGGAAATAAGGCTGGACACAAGTCGTGTTCAACCTTATTTTTAATATATGGAAACATATGAAAACCAAATTATGTAGGGGGGGCCATTTTATGAAAATAACGGATGTTCCATTTTGCACAATTGACTGGAGTGGAATAAGCGCTACTCAACATCCTGGAATTGAAGGTAATGCGTATTGGCGTACATTTGAAATGGGAAACATAAGGGTGCGAATGGTAGAATATACGCCTGGATATATAGCTGACCATTGGTGTAATAGAGGTCACGTTCTATTAGTACTAGATGGTGAATTGTATACTGAACTTTCAGATGGAAGAGAATTTAAACTCACGCCAGGAGTCAGTTATCAAGTGGCTGATGATGCAAATCCACATAGGTCTTACACGAAAACTGGAGCAAAATTATTTATTGTTGACTAATAACTGATTTGCTGCCTTTATAGCGCTAATCGGCTAACTAAGTTATGCACCTCCTTATAATTCAAAATATTAGATTTACGGTAAAAAGATGCAAGTGAAAGGAGAATGAATGAAAACCTATATTTATTTTATTCGGCATGGGATAGCCCCATTTTCAATTGAACATGAACGAACAGGTGGCACTAGACTTTCTGAACAAGGGAAATTAGACGCTAAGAGAGTGGCTGAGATATTAAGTAACGAAGACATTGATGTTATTGTTTCTAGTTCATATTTTCGAGCATTAGAAACGGTTAGTCCGTTGGCAGAGCTATTAAAGAAAGAAATTATTCCATACATAGAGCTTATCGAGAGACCAATCGCTAGCTTGAATTACGCAGTATCCGAAGAGGAATTATTAATTGGAATTGAACAATCTTTTGTCGATATTGATTTTTGCCTGCCCGAGGGAGAAACAACAAGACAGGCGCAAGAACGGGCTATACCTTTAATTATGAAATTACTATCTGACTTTAAAGGCAAGAAAATCGCTATAGGTACACACGGAAATATAATGACGATCATATTAAATTATTTTGATGCTAATTACGGATTTGAATTTTGGAAACAGACCACTAAACCTGATATTTATAGACTAGAGTTTGAAGAAAAGGAATTAAATCTTGTTGAGAGGTTGTGGAATTAATGAAACCATCCGGTCATCAAAAAGTAGTTGATTTTTTGAACAATCTTGAACATCCCCAGAAGAAGGAAATAGAAGAAGTTCGAAAAATCATTTTAAGCGCAAATGAACACATTACGGAACATATTAAATGGAATGCACCAAGTTTCTGTTTTAATAATGAAGATCGGGTGACCTTTAATTTGCAAGGGAAAGGATTTTTTAGGCTTGTGTTTCATTGTGGAGCCAAGATAAAAGATCATGCAGGGAATGGACCGCTTTTTGACGACACAACAGGCTTATTAGATTGGGTTGCCGATGATAGAGCTATTGTCAAATTAACCGATATGAGCGATGTGGAGGATAAGAAAGAGAAGCTTGCAGAAGTTGTAGCGAGATGGATTGAAGTGACAAGTTCCTAGTTAGACATTCAGTAAGATTCAATTATCGGTCGGCGAACAGATACCACACACGTACTTTAGCATAAATCGTTAATTGTCCTGGTTGGATCGGGGTAACCGTACTTTTGGAAAGCATGGTGGTTGCATAGGGGATGGGTTCGGAGGGTCCGGTCATTTCTTGAATTTGGCTGGGGACTGTGACAAGAGTAACTCCTAGTGTATTTGCTATGGTCACTGCCTTTTGACGGGCGTTTCGAATGGCAAGCGATAAGGCCTGATTCTCGTAAAATTCTGGCTGTGAAGTCGTAAACTTAATGTCGGTGATGTTATTGGCACCACTGGAAACGGCGGTATCAACGAGAATTCCTGTCAGTTCTACTCTGTCGTTGGTGATTTGCAAGAGATGGGTTACTTTATAGCCTCGAAAAATTTGCTTACCATCTTGATAATCGTACTGGATTTCAATTCCAAAATCATACGTCTGTATCTTTTCCCGGGGGATGTTTAGTTTTAATAAGGATTGAATGATAGTGGTTACTATTTTTGCGTTTTCGGTTTGGACAGCAGGTAAGACTGGACCTTCGGTTATGGCTCCTAGCACCACTATCGCCCTGTCGGGAGCTGCAGCCGCTGTTCCTATACCTAGGACTTCTATTGTAGGTGGGCATTTATATTGAGAAAATGAGGCCGACTTATTAACTGGATAATTGCACATAGAAGGACTCCTTTCAAGTAAAGGGCATAATCTAATGTATGGAAATGTGTGGACTAAAATTCTTATATAAAAAGGGACTGTCAATCGACAGCCCCTTTTACTTTTTAAATAGCGATCGTGTCTGAATAGGGTGGAAGGTGAAACAGGATTCTCAATTCAACATATGGTCCATATCTTTTAGTAAGATCTTGTTCTTGCGAAAGGGTGGTTAAATTGTTGTATTCGCCTCATTTGATTACACGAAAAATTATGCCAGAAAATCAAGAGTTCCCAATGCTGTCACTGTCCAGTCGAATCACGCCAGAACATCTTTTTTATATCCGAAACCATTTTCCATATCCGAATGTGGACATGCGAACTTGGGGACTTTCTATCGAAGGATGTGTAAACAAACCGATTTATTTTCGGTATTATGATCTCTTGAATATGCCCCAAGTTACATTGCCTGTAACGCTCGAATGTGTTGGCGATAAGAGATCGTTTTTTCATCCGAAAACTCGTGGCGAGCAGTGGGGACTAGGGGCAATTAGTCATGCTGTTTGGACAGGGGTTCGTCTTCAAGATTTATTGCATGCAGCAGATGTTCAAAGGAATGCACGTGAAGTGACGTTCGAGGGCATGGATAAAGGAGTTCGAACGGATATGCCAGGCGTGTTTTCCTATACAAGAAGTTTATCTCTCGAACAGTCTCTGCATCCCGATACCATTATAGCTCTTTATATGAATGGAAAGCGGCTACCCTTCCGTCATGGTTATCCAGCTAGATTAATTGCTCCAGGTTGGTATGGAATGGCTTCAGTCAAATGGCTTCACCGTATCGTCGTTATAGAGGAACACTTCCAAGGACCTTTCCAAGTCGTGGATTATGTATATGATCGAAAACCATTAACGCCATCCTCCCCTGAACCGGTTACAACCATTCGGCTGAATTCGACCATTGCCCGACCATCAGACCAGGAGGTATTGGCAAAAGGGGAGAATTGGGTATGGGGTACGGCGATATCTGGCAGAGATCCAGTTGATCTGGTTGAGATAAGTATCGACAACGGCAATACCTGGATGGCAGCATCTTGGTTAGAACAACATGAAGCATATTCTTGGAGGCGTTGGTGTTGGAGATGGACGGTAACTGAATCCGGAACCTACGACATTAAAGTCAGAGCTAAGGATGCTGCAGGTAACGTTCAAAGTGAAATCGCAGATTGGAATGTAAAAGGTTATGGCTATAATGCGATACAGCACATACGTGTTTATGTGGATTGACTATCAGTTGTACATCTCGAAACGCTTCTCCTTCTGTATATGTACATACAAGTTGGGCAAATGTTATAATACGGTCAGAATCAATAACCTGAGGTGAATTATGAAAGAAAAGCAAATGCCGAAATACTTACAGTTGAAACAGGAAATCCTATCGTGGCTTCATACCGGGAAGCTGAAACCGAATGATCAAATGCCATCAGAAATGAAATAGCCGAGCAATTTTAGATGAGCCGTATATCTGACTATATTTTTCCTCATATCGTAAGAGGAGCGGAATCAGCCTTACGTGCCAGAGGATACAGACTGCTCTTGTCATCCACAGACAATGATAAGGAAAATGAGAAGGAAAGTCTCGACATGATGATGAGTCAGCCCTTAAGCGGGCTTATTATTGAACCGACCAAAAGCGCAGAAAGTAATCCAAATTTAAGCTATTACCTCTCCTTAGACTATGAACATATTCCTTATTTGATGATTAATGAGCGGTACCCGGGATGAATTGTCCTTCTTTGGTCTTGGATGATGAAGAGGGCGGATTCAAGGCTGCTCAGCACTTAATTGAGCTTGGGCATCGCTGCATTGCTGGGTTCTTCAAGACCGATGACTTGCAAGGGGTTAATCGGCTGAAAGGTTTATTCGTGCTCATCATCACTATCAAATCCCGCTGTTACCGGAATTCGTCATTCATTATTCGACGGAGGAGAAGAGACACAAACCCTACGAAAGCGCACTAGCGATGCTAGGTCATGTGGATGAGCGGGCAACGGCTTTCGTTTGCTACAATGATGAGATAGCTATTTATCTACTTGAAGCTATACGTACAACAGGGCTTCAAGTGCCGCAGGATATCTCGCTGGTCGGTTTTGATGACTCTTCTTTAGCAACCGCAACTGAGGTCAAGCTGACGACACTTACGCATCCCAAAACGGAAATGGGCGTTGATGCAGCAGAGATATTGATCGATATGATACAGAATAAACGAGCAAATGGAAGTAAAACGGGGAAAGTCTACAAGCCGGAACTAATCGTCAGGGAGTCAACCATCCAAGTTTCACTTTCATAAAAAATGCATCTAGTCAACTTGTACGTACAAGTGATATACTGAATGTAAAATCAGCTGAAATTTGAAGGAGACTATCCATGTCTAAGAGATATGCGATTGGTGTTGACTATGGAACGGAATCTGGCCGTGCCGTATTGGTCGACTTGAGCGATGGTACTGAGGTTGCCGATCATGTAACGCCATACCCGCACAACGTTATTGATGAAAAGTTGCCCATATCTGGGATAAAGCTTGCGTATGATTGGGCTTTGCAGCATCCCCAAGACTACATCGATGTATTGACACAGTCTGTTCCCGCGGTTGTGAAGGCATCCGGTGTGAATCCAGCCGATATCATCGGGCTTGGTATTGATTTCACAGCATGTACGATGCTCCCGATTGATAAAGAGGGCCAGCCGCTTTGTTTCAATCCGGTACTGACGAATAATCCGCACAGCTGGGTGAAGTTATGGAAGCATCATGCGGCGCAAGATGAGGCAAACCTTATTAACGAGATCGCGGAAAGCAGAGGAGAATCGTTCCTTCTTCGTTACGGCGGCAAAATATCTTCCGAATGGATGATTGCGAAGGTTTGGCAAATCTTAAACGAAGCTCCTGATATTTATGAGCAAACCGATCGATTCTTGGAAGCAACAGATTGGGTCGTTTCGCAAATGACGGGTCAGTCTGACATCGTCCGTAACAGCTGTACCACGGGCTATAAGTCCATTTGGCACAAAAAAGACGGCTATCCGAGTAAAGATTTCTTTAAGGCTCTAGATCCTCGTCTTGAAAATTTGACAGAAACCAAGCTTCGCGGTGATGTCGTCCCACTCGGTACAAAAGCTGGTGAGCTAACTGAAGCAATGGCTAAATTGATGGGTCTGAAAGCAGGAACTGCCATTGCCGTTGGTAACGTAGATGCACACGCAGCTGTTCCTGGTGTAGGTGTGGTAACACCAGGTAAACTGGTCATGGCGATGGGGACTTCCATTTGTCATATGCTGCTGGGGACAGAAGAGAAAGAAGTTGAAGGAATGTGCGGCGTCGTAGAAGACGGCATTATTCCTGGATATTTGGGCTATGAAGCTGGTCAGTCGGCGGTTGGAGATATTTTCGCTTGGTATGTGGAGCAGGGGGTACCTGCTTATGTGCAAGCTGCGGCTGAGCAAGAAGGAACGAATGTACATGAATGGCTGGAACGCCATGCATCCGCTTACAAACCGGGAGAAACCGGTTTACTCGCCTTGGATTGGTGGAACGGTAATCGTTCCGTACTCGTTGACACTGAATTAAACGGTCTTATCTTAGGATTTTCTCTCTTAACGAAGCCAGAGGAAATTTACCGCACATTACTGGAAGCAACCGCGTTCGGAACACGTAAAATTGTCGATGCATTCCACAATAATGGTGTAGAAGTGCAAGAATTATACGCTTGTGGCGGGTTGCCGCAAAAAAATCGCCTGCTCATGCAAATATATGCCGATGTAACGAATCGGGAAATAAAAATCGCGGATTCCAAACAAACGCCAGCACTAGGTGCAGCGATGTTCGGGGCTGTTGCAGCAGGTGCTGCCAAAGGCGGTTATGATAATATCGTTGACGCTGCGCACAAAATGGCCCGTGTTCGTAAAGAAACGTTCAAGCCAATCGCTGAGAATGTTGCTGTCTATGAGCAGCTTTATCAGGAGTACAGCAAACTGCATGATTATTTTGGACGCGGAGAGAATGACGTGATGAAGAGACTTCGTTCTATTCGTGAGGAAGCTCGTCATTAGTTCGGATTTTTACATTCCCAACCAACCTAGGAGGCTATTAGCTATGAACCCTTTTTCAGAAAAAGTGGACTGGGCAGAATTAGCTGGAGTCGAAGTGGTGATTATCAATAAGAACACCTCAGTGCTGCAGTTCCAAAATGAGCTTCGCTGGAGTGAGGTTGCTTGGAAACACTAGACGAGAGCAAACAGAATAAATGTTTTAAATAAAATGAGAAACCGTTCATCCTTTTTGAGGGGGACAGTTTTCTTATTCGTACTTTACGGAAAGTCACATTTATCATTGTTTGCGTTATTTTCATCCATTGACTTCTTTGATTCACATGCTTTAGAGTAAATTTATATGAGCCTGTCCAAATTTAAAGGCACAGCTATGTAGGAGGTTAACGCGGAATGACGACGAAAGCGTTTGAAGGAACATATCAAGGAGAGAAAGCCATTTGGTTACAAGCTGGCCGTTATGAAGCAGCTGTTTTACCGGAAATTGGCGCTAATCTAATTGCTTTTAGAGATACTGAAAAAGAATACCGCTTTTTGCGTGAGCCTGCAATGGAAGAGATGGAAGCTTTTAAAGAACGTCCAATCGTTCACGGGATACCCGTATTATTTCCACCCAATCGATATGAGGACGGGAAGTTCCCTTGGAAAGGCAAAGTCTATGAATTTCCGATCAATGAACCGAAAACAGGAAATCACCTTCACGGTTTTGTGCACAATATTCCATGGGATGTGGAGAAATTCAGTACAGATGAATCGGAGAGTCGTGTTACTTTAGCTTTACGCGTAAGAGAAGGGCATTCGGTTTATTCGTATTTACCGCATGAGTTCACGATACGCTTGACTTACACGTTGAATGCATATGGTTTGCATCAGCATGTATCCGTACATAATGAAGGCAAAGAGGCTATGCCTTGCTTGTTAGCGTATCACACGACGATCAATGCACCTTTTGCGCCGAACAGTCAGGCTTCTGATTATGGGTTCAAAATGACGATCGGCAACCGCTGGAAAATGAGTGAAAGAATGCTGCCAACTGGTGAGTATCAACCTCTATCAGCTGACGAAGAGAAGATGAAAGTAGGCGGCTTGTCGCCGTTCTTTGAATCCATGGATAACCATTACACAACCTCGCCGCAAAATGGACGTAACTATATGGAGTTGACAGATTCACGCGAAGGTATCAAACTGGTTTATGATGTGGGGACTTCCTACAAGCAGTGGATGATCTGGAATAATGGCGCTACGGAAGGGTTTTTCTGCCCAGAACCGCAAATGAATCTGGTGAATGCACCGAATGTAGATCTTCCTGCTGAACAAATTGGACTGGTTTCCTTGGAGCCTGGCGAAATTTGGGAAGAAATAGGACGTCTTTATACGATTGAAGTGAACAAATAAAAGGAGAGACTTTGATCTCCGACCAAAGATCTCTAAATAAGGCCCCTTTGACGCATGGAGAGAATCCAAGGTGATGATCTGCTAGCGGCGAGGGGGTATTTTTATCCAGAAAGAAAGGGCGGGATACATAGTGGAAAATAATGAAGCTTTAGAAAAAGAACAACTCACAGCAGAGATCAGGAGACTAACATTAGAAAACGAGAGATTGAAACAAGAAATCGCGAAACTACGCGGAGTGAACCGTCCATCATCGGGCTCCATGGATAGTATGTCTACGAAATTGAAGGAAGCGCTGAGAGAGTAATCATAAAGCCAATCTAGGATCATTAAAATAAGAAAAAGTCTCTTGGTGAGGGTTTAAATCGCCAGGAGATTTTTTTCATGTCAAACAAGGCAGCAGGAAAATAACGTGTCATGAGCGAAGGGGTTCTGCATATACATCTTATCCATCAAGGAGATTCCAACTATGAATTTATTAATTGTGGAAGATGAAGTCCGCCTCAGAAACGCACTAGCTAACAACATTCCCTGGGACAAGCACGGAATTGAAGTCGTAGGACAGGCAGGAAACGGAATGGAAGCACTGCGGCTGATCGACCTCAAAAAGCCTGAGATTATCTTGCTGGACCTGCAGATGCCGGAGATGGACGGGCTGACTTTAGCAAGAAAACTTCGCCAAGCCGATCCTTTGTTGAAAATCATTGTTCTCAGCGGACATGACGATTTCGCATACGCTCAAGAGGCACTGGGGCTTGGTGTTATGAAATATTTGTTAAAACCGGCTGGGGACGAGGAGATATTGGAGACAGTGCTCGAAGCGGCCGACCGATTGAAGAGTGAGCTTGAGCAGCGCCACAACGAGGATGAGTTAAAGCAAAAATGGAAGCTGCATCTTCCACACCTAATCAATGAATTTTTCCAGAGGTGGCTGAACGGAAAGTACGAACCATGGGAGATTGAACAGAAAAGCAAGGATCTTCAAATGGATTTACAAAAAGATGCCGAATATGCTGTTGCTGTAGTCGATATGGACCCGTTGTCGGAGGATGAAACCCGATTCAGCAAGAAAGATATTTCGCTGCTCCAATTTTCACTGAGCAGCATCGTGAAGGAGACATTGCTGGACACACCTTGTTGGGTTTCTACCGATTATGCGGGCTGTACGGTCATCGTGTTCCAGCTTGATGGAAATGAGGAGTCTGGAATAGCCCTCCAGAAAATCAATGCAATGACTGAAAAGCTGCTTTTAACTGTACGAAGCTGCCTTAGGTTAAGTGCAAGTGCGGGGATTTGCGGGATAACGGGCTGCCAAGAGGATATGAATAAGCTGTACGTACAAGCGGTTCGCGCGTTACAGAATCGGATCGTACTAGGTTATGATCTGGCGATCCCATACCGGGAAGAGCAGGGGAGAGAGCCTGAACTGTCGTTTCAGCCAAACTTGGAAAAAGCGCTGGAAATCGCGCTCGAAACAGGGGAAGGCGACAAAGCGATCGAAACGTTAACAGCTCTTTGGGACGGCGGCATGGCCAAAGCGGAAACGGTTGAAGACATGCATGAGCACATCCTCTATTTCACAAGCCTCTTTATTTGCATGATCCAGAAGCAGGGCTGGCCAGTGCGGGAAGTGGCCGGTGAGGATTACCTTTATTTTCACAATCACTTGGAGCTGGCCGCGAAGGAACAAATTCTGTTTTGGCTGCAGCGGATGATTAAGGCATATTTAACCTATGCCAGACAGAGGCGGAAATCGACGAGTCATGGCATGATCAAGACCATCTTAAGTCTCGTTGAAAATGAAATCGATCAGGAAATGACGCTGCATGCTGTCGCCGATCGGTTGTATGTTAACTCATCCTACCTTAGCCGTCTCTTCAAGCAAGAAACAGGCAAGGCCTTTTCTACCTATGTGCTGGAACGTAAAATGGAGCGGGCCAAGGCGATCCTGCAAGAGGGAGCAAGGGTATACGACGCCGCAGCTGGTGTCGGTTATAGAGATGTGAGCTATTTTACAAGAGTATTCCGTAAATATTGGGGCGTGACGCCCGGGGAAGTTCGTCATTGAATTCCTTACAAGCCGTTTAGTTTGCAACCTTCTCAGTTGATCTGGGAAGGTTTTTTTTGTACGTCCGACACGAGAAGTTATGAAAGTACCAAAACAAGTAATATTCCTCTAATTCGCAAAAAAACGGTGGGTGATAAACTAAATCTAAGAAAGACAGGTAAGAAGGAGGAGACACCTTGCGAGAATCGACCACTACGACGGAAACTGTCATATTTACAAAGAAAAATGGTAAAAAGAGCTATAGACGACAATTGTGGGTCGATATCAGGAAAGATTGGGATTTGTATCTCGCACTCATTCCCGGCATCGCATTTCTGCTGCTGTTTAAGTACACGCCGATGTACGGGATTATCATTGCTTTCAAGGATTTCAATATTTTCGATGGTATGGCCGCAAGTCCATGGGTCGGGTGGAAGCATTTCGATAAATTGATATCGTCCGCCAGTTTTTTGCAGGTATTCCAGAACACCTTAATGATCTCTGTTTACAAAATCATATTTCTCTTTCCGCTCCCGATCGTGATCGCCATTTTGCTTAACGAATTGAAGAGCATGGCGTTCAAAAAAAGCGTACAAACCGTTATTTATCTGCCTCACTTTCTGTCTTGGGTTATCGTCAGCGGCTTGTTCATTGATCTGCTTTCCACGAACGGCGGTATCGTCAACAAAATAATCGTCGCTATGGGCGGCGAACCGATCCGCTTTTTCCTGGACAGCCATATTTTCCGCTCAGTTCTCATCAGCACGGCTGGCTGGAAGGAGACTGGTTGGAACACGATCATTTACTTGGCGGCTTTGGCCAGTATCGATCCCGGCTTGTACGAAGCGGCTAAAATAGATGGCGCTAATAAATGGAAGCAAATCGTACATATTACACTGCCCGGCCTGGTTCCGATCATCCTGCTCATGTTCATCCTTCGTCTGGGCTATGTGCTCGAGGCGGGAACTGAACAAATTCTCGTTATGTACAACCCAAGCGTATACAACGTCGCAGATGTAATTGGCACCTATGTGTATCGCATAGGTCTCGGTGAACAGGATTATAGCTTCTCAACCGCTGTAGGTGTATTCGAATCCGTGGTTGCGTTTATTTTGATCTTAACGGGTAACGGATTGGCCCGTAAGTTTTTCGGACGAGGTATCTGGTAAACGGCGAATAAAGGAGGATTAGCTATGCATACAAAAGGCACCTTACAATCACCTGCCGTTAGAAGGTCTGGAGCCATCCCAGCATCCCGTGGCGAGAAAATCTTCACAGTAGTTAATCATATTTTCTTTATCCTGATGGGACTTTCCACCATCTTTCCGTTCATCAATCTCATCGCCAAATCGCTTAGCAGCGAGGCGGCCGTCGTTTCGGGGATGGTTACCTTTTATCCGATCGATTTTCAAATTGGGACTTACAAGTATGTGGCAAGCAATTCCTTATTCCTGAATGCGTTTATGGTTTCCATTACTGTGACCCTGGTTGGCTCGCTGCTCGCGTTATTCATGACGACGCTAGCCGCTTATCCGCTTTCTAAGCCGAGACTGCGGGGACGCAAGTTTTTTATCATCATGTACCTGTTTACTATGCTGTTCAGCGGTGGTTTGATCCCAACTTACCTGCTTATGCACAAGCTAAATCTTATCGATAAACTTCCGGTTCTCTTCTTGCCATTAATGATTAACGTGTACAACATGCTTATTGTCAAAAGCTATTTCGAAAGTCTGCCTGACAGCCTTGAAGAATCGGCGAAAATGGATGGGGCCAGTAATATGACGATCCTTGCGCGCATCATTTTGCCGCTGTCGATGCCAGTGCTGGCAACCATCGCATTGTTCTACGCGGTTACGTTCTGGAACGATTACTTTACGTCGCTGATCTATATCAACTCGGCAGATATGAAACCTCTGCAGCTTTATTTGAAAGAATTGTTCGTCTCTTCGACGGATGCCTTTATGCGGACTAATGTTGACGCATCGCTGAACGTTTCACCGCAGTCGATCCAAGCGGCTTCCATCATTCTGGCAACGCTGCCGATCATATTGGTGTATCCGTTCCTGCAAAAATATTTCGTTAAGGGCGTCCTAGTCGGCTCCGTAAAGGGCTGATCTCACAAATTAAACTTGAAGGGTGGTGGTTTGCAGGCCTAAGATGGTTCCATGAAATTTGGTTTTATGCACATCTCTATACGCAAGTACGAAAAAGGGAGGCTCTTTCATGGTTAAAAAATTGTTAGCTCTGATGACCATCACGACTTTGGCAGCGTCTATCACCGCTTGCGGCGGAAGCGGCCAATCGGCAGGCAGTTCCACAACACCGTCTGCGTCTACAGCTCCAATCACATCTGCAGATACCAACAAGCCGAAGCCGGAATTCAAGGCGCTGCTGCAATATGCGCGTTTTGATCCCAATACCGAAGTAGTAGCGAAGTTCCTGAATGAAAAAACCGGCTACAAAGTTACCTACGACATGCTGCCGGTTGAGAATCCGGACGACAAGCTCAATCTGCTCATGGCCAACAAAGAGAAATACGGCTTCATGCTGCTCAGCGGTCCACAATATTCCAAGCTGGCAGCTTCCGGCGCACTTGAGCCGATTGACGAGCTGGTTAATAAATATGGCACTAATATGAAAAACGTTATTACTCAAAACTCCTGGAACGGGGCGAAGCTGAACGGTAAAATTTACGGTATTCCGCAGACCGGATCGGGTACGATCGTCAACACAGCACTTATCGTCCGCCAGGACTGGATGGATGAACTCGGACTGAAGGCACCGACAACACGCGATGAGCTGTACAACGTCATGAAGACGATCAAAGAGAAGAAAAATGTCATGGCTTTGTCCGGCGGTAAAACCCCGCTCGTTCCTGAAATCTTGCCGACGTTCGGCATCACGATGGTTCAGTCGAGCGCAACGACCGGCTGGCAGGATGTTAACGGCAAACTGATCAATGTGGTAGAAAATCCGAACATGAAAAAATACTTGGAATTTATGAAAAAACTTTATACGGAGAAATTGATTGACCAGGAATGGTCTCTCAATCAGGCGAACAAAGTCATCGAGAACTTCACGAGCGGCAAAGCTGCTATTATCTCGAACGGCTACTTCAATGCGCCTACCGTACAAAATGCGCTGCTGAAAAATACGCCAAACGCCAAAATCGCAAGCCTGCCTTACCTGAAAGGCGATGATGGTAAAGTGCAAGTTATGGCTTCCGCAGGTATCAGCTATTATGTAGGTATACCGAAATGGGCAGAAAACAAAGAAGAGATCATCAAATACCTGGACATGAAGCTTGATAAAGACATTCATAAAGAAGCGACGATCGGTAAAGAAGGCGTTCACCACAAGGTGGAAAATGGAAACTACCTTCCAATCTTGCCGATCTTCAACGATCAATATAACAATGCCTCCACTTTCCTGACAGGTGTGGATGAGAAGAACTACCCGATCTATTGGCAGGCTCGTGTTCGTAAAGATCCGATTCTGACGGATGCCTTTAATAAAAATCAGGAAGCAGCCAAAGGCAGTACCGTCGTTGACCCGCTTGCTTTTGCACCGCCGCTTGAAGCTATCGGTAAATACAATCTGAAGCTGCAAAAGCTGATGGAAGATTCATTCCTGAAATACATCACTGGCTCAGAGCCTCTCGAAAACTATGACAAGTTTCTAGCCCAATGGAAAGCGGAAGGCGGAGACGAAATGACGAAAGCTGCCAACGAATGGTACGCTGCGAACAAGAAGTAAGCCTGTTTTAAGGCGCAATATTCCCCTGCGGTTCGTGCCGTGGGGGTTTTATTTCTCTGAGGGAGTGAGATAAGGATGAAAAAGATCGGGTTTATTGATTATTTTCTGGACGAGTGGCATGCGGAGAAATATCCTGGTTGGATTGAAAAGGCCTCGAGTGGCAGCATGAAGGTCGCATACGCTTATGGTAAGTCGAATATCGAAGGAAAACTCAGTAATGCGGACTGGAGCGAGAAGAAGGGAATACAGCTTCTTGACTCGATCGAGGCGATTGTGGAACAGAGTGACTACTTGGTTGTTCTGTCGCCGGATCATCCGGAGTACCATGAAGAATTGTCGCTGATTCCGCTTCGGTCCGGCAAGCCTACCTACATCGATAAGACCTTCGCACCCGACCGGGCCGCAGCCCTGCGGATGTTCGAGCTCGCTGATAAACATGGGACCCCCATGTACTCAACTTCGGCTTTACGGTTTGCTTCTGAGTATACGGAACTTGAGAAGCAGGGAATAGACTCCATTTGCAGCTTGGGACCAGGGAGGTTTGAGAACTATTCGATCCACCAGGTGGAGCCGATCGTCTCGTTGATGGGGACGGAAGTCAAACGCGTGATGTGGACGGGAACGGCAAATACACCAGCGCTGCTGATCGGGTATGGGGATGGCCGCCAAGCAACGATAAACCTATATGGATGGGAATGTCCGTTCAGCACGGCGCTCAGTTATGAAGCGGGGTCATCGAAGTTTCTAAAGATCGAGTCGGATTTCTTTGGGGCTTTTATTGAGAATCTTATCGGTTTTTTCGAGACTCAGAAGCCACCTGTTCCGCAGGCAGAAACGATTGCGATTGCAACGATTCTGGAATTTGGAATGAAGGCCGCAAAGACGCCTTATCAGTGGTTGGAGCTGCCGTAAACTGAGAAACATTAAAAATCAAACGGCAGGGATAGGTTCCCGCGTGAGTACCAACTAGTGGTTCTAACCAATCGGCTCATTTACACAAACTGCTCAAAAAAGCATCCGGCCCTTTCCAAATGGAAGGTAACGGATGCTTTTTTTGAACATGTGATGATTTCCGTTCTCAGACGTTATCTGTTGTCAACCTTCAACCATATCTCCAACTTCATTCTCTCTAATATCATTCGCTGCATCGTCGTATACGCCTTCATCATTCTCTTTATCTTCGATCTTCTCTTGGTGAGAATTGAACACCTTGATCTTAATCTCCGATTGTTTGCCACGATAAGAGGCAGTAATAGTTGCGGATCCAGGCTTCACAGCTGTAATAGTGCCGTCTGCAGCAATGGATGCAACTTTATCGAGCGAAGAGATGAATGTCGCTCCTTGGGTGATGTACGCCATTGTGCCATCCGAGTAAGAAGCTTTGAGCGGTGCTATGAAGGTCTCACCTTTGACAAGACTGTATTTATTCTCATCAAAGGTGAGACTTGCCAGCTCGACGACAGTAACGACAGATTTGGTAGTTTGTCCTTCATAGACAGCGGTGATTTCAGCAGTCCCGGCCTTCAGCGCGGTAACTGTTCCGTCTGCGGCAACGGCTGCAACCTCAGGATTGCTGGAGCTGAACACAGCACCGGTTACTACGGCTCTCGTTTCGTCCGAGTAAACGGCTGTCGTGACGGTGGCATGTTTGTCGCCTGCTACTAGTCGGTAGGCGGCAGAATCAAGCTCAATGCCTGTGATGACGGGAGCCGTACGCGTTATGGTTACGGTTTTTTCGTTCGTTTTGCGGCCGTCTACGTAAACGGAGATTTTTACGGGATTGGCACCTACTTCCAGCGAGACCTTGCCACTGAAGTCTCCGTTGTTAGCCAGCGCAGTCGGAACGCCGTTCAAACGAACATCAGCCATTCCCGTCCCAAGCACTTCAACATTGCCTTTGATCTCGAGATTCTTCAGTGGTGTGCTGGTGTTTGCATAGGCTAAGTGACCGCGCAGCACAGCCGATCTGACAGCATCGCCGACCTTGTACGTTCTGGCGACCAGCTGTCGTCTCGTCCGAACGCCGGAAGCATCCAGAGCAGAAATCACGAAGCCGCCATGCGGAATGACGCTGTTATTAGGTGACATATTCGTCCAGTTCCAGCTAAGCGCCTGTTGTTGGTTAACGACCTTAGTGACTTTACCGGTGCTATCTACGATCGCTTCGACACCAAAGGTGCTGGTAGCTGTCGTTAGACCAAACGAATCCGTATAGACGTTGAGATTATTCTCATTCCGGCTCACATTGTACAAATCGCCTTCGAGGAACGATTCCTGATTGCCTGGAACACTCGAGCCTACTTGATAATCCTTGACGTACTCCACGTTCTGGAGCGAGGCTTTCACAACTGCCCAGTTAACTTGCGAATAGTCGAAAAGCATCAAACCATTCGATTGCGACAAGCCAGCCTGGAACACCGACCGCTGCAGCGGGGGATCTTGGATGTTCGCCAGCGCGATACTAGCGTACATCGGAACTTCACCGTTCGTTACAATATTACCTAGCGTGATGTGATGCTCGATTTCTTTTTGCGTCGTTTGATACGTGCCAATCATAAGAAAATCAATGTTGCCTGTATAGCCGGTTTGTGCGTAAGAGTCCGTGTAAAGGCTGTCGGCAGGGAATTGCAGACGACTATCATATTTGAAGTTCGGGCTGCCCCAGTGGACACCGTTCAGGTAGTAAGACTCAAACCAGGAGCCGACATAGGCGGAAGAGTAGATCTTATGGCCTTTCAGCGCCGTGTAGCGATCGGTGAGCGAACGGACCTCATCCGTAAACGTCTTAATCGTCTGCGAGCGGAATTCCCACCAATCATTGATGAGCGGTCCGAATTGCCGGACATTGTTCACATAAGTGAAAACGTCGGCCGGCCAGTTTGTTAGTTGTTTACCGCGAACGGCGAGAAACGCCTCGAACTTCGAGCGGGTTAAGGGGCTAAAGTCAGCCGTTTCATTGTCATAGCGGGTACGGTCGAGCACGACGCCGTCAACATCGTAGTTTTTGATGACTTCTTCCATATTTTTCAGTTCGAAAGCTCTTACGTCATCATTAGCCGGGTTAACGAAAGCAACGAGGGATTTGCCCGTTTTGAAATAGTTGCTCTCACGCAGCCGCAGAATCTGGCCGCCATCCTCGGGTCGGTAAACGTGCTCTTCCCAATCAAGGTGCTGATTCAGCAGCCCATACTCGTTGTGCGCAGGTGAGCCTTCGGCAAAGACATTGAACGCTGCGTGGATTTTGATGCCGAGCTGATGCCCGTACTTGATGAATTCCTCCAGCATGTCTAGGTTCGGATTCGCTCCCGCACGGGTAGGCGCAGTCATCTGTGAGATATGTGGACGACCGGTCAGGTCGTTCTTCTTGTAGTTGGCGAAGCCTTCTACACCTTTAACATCTAATGCTATGGCCGTGACTCCGGCGTCTTTTGCCTTGATCAGCATATCGTGAACATTTTCAGGCGTCTGTAACTTGAAAATATTCGTTCCTTGGTCTACCCAGAGGACGACTTCCTTCGCGGTGCCGGTTTGTTTTTTATAAAACACGACAAGCGTCTTGCGGTCATTTTCCGTCCCGTTCTTTGCGGCGATGACATCAAGATAATTGACACCCTCCGTGAGAACAACCTCGATCTGGAAGGTGCCGTTCGCTTGCAAGGCAACCGTGGATTGGTTCACACGAATCGAATAGGGGATACCTTGCTCTAGGTTTTCCAGCTTGCCGGAGACCACTGTTTTCGGCTCGGTTACCGTAAACCATTCATCGTTGTTCAGCTTAAGCCGAGCTTTGAGGCCTTGTCCTGTCATTAATTCAGAGACAGGGATGACTTCACCGTTTTTGCGCAGCTTGATTTTGTCACCGACCTTGAAATTTTTCGCCAGATATTGCTTGTAGGTCTTGTTCGCCCAACTGTCGTCATTCGAAACTAGGATGTAACCGCCTTGTGGGATGACTAGGTCAGTAGGCCCTGTCCAGACAGGCACTGCGCCGTTCACAGAAGGGTTTACCACCCGAGTGACCTGGTTAGCTCCATCGACGACAACGCCGACGGAAGTTTTTCCAACCGTAATCTGAGGTGCATACTCCGTTGTGAATAAAGCTACATAATCGGTGATGCCGCTTACATCCTTATCAACAGCATTAATTTGCTTGCGAGGACCTTCAATATCAATGGTAATGTCGACCGGAGCGGCTTCTACTTCAATGTAATCGGCGGCGGTCGGAGCAGCGGCAGTGGCAGCGGAGCCTGAGACGGTTTCCGCAGCAAGCGCGGTTGTGGACCAAAGGGAAACGATCATTGTGAGCAATAGGGTCATAGACAACCATTTCGACTTATTCAACGGGTTTCACTATCCTTCCATTCATGTGATAGGGCTAGTTTTGAACCGATGCTATGTGAGTTTTGTCGTAAGCTGCTTTTTTAGAAGTGTATTTCTTCGCCTTTTTCGCTAGATTCATAGATACCGCAAAGAATTTTCATCATTTCAACACCGTCTTGAACAGGAGAAATGGTTTCTTTTTTGCCTTGGCATACTTCAATGAAATAATTGATTTCATCCTGAAACCCGGCAACAAAATCAAAAGACAGGTTGTTGATCTGCGGCGTGAGGTTCAAGATGGTATCGTGCTTCTCCGTAATGATAGATAGCTGAGGTTCCAGTTCGGCGCCGCCTTTGTCGCCATACAGCTTCACGGTAAGCTCGTCTTCCTTCGCATGAAGCGTGAAGCTTACGTCTACAAGGATGGAGGCGCCATTCTCGAAACGTATCAGCGCATTCGCCATATCCTCTACGGTATTGTGAGAAGCGTCATAGTCCGCCGCCTTGTAAAAGGCAAGGTTTTTCACGTTAGCGCGGTTGCCAAGTTTTTTGTAGGTATTGCCGGAGACTGACTTCACCTTCGGTCGGCCCATCAAGTACCAGCAAAGGTCGATAACGTGGACACCTACATCGATCAGCGGACCGCCGCCTGAACGCTCGACATCGGAAAACCAGCCACCCGGGTTGCCGAGACGACGAATGCACGAAGCTTTGGCGTAGTAAATATCACCGAGTTCACCGTTTTCCAGAAACGATTTGATGATGCGAGTGTTAGAAGCATACCTGCGGACGAAACCGACCTGTAGCGTTTTGCCGGATCGATGGACCGCTTCCTCCACGGCAAGCGCTTCGTTAACCGTCATGCAGAGCGGTTTTTCGGTAAGCACGTTTTTGCCGGCATCCAATGCGGCGATGGAGATCGGCGCATGGGTATTGTTCCACGTACAGATGCTGACGGCATCGATCCCAGGATCGGCAAGCAATTCTTTATAGTCTGTGTAAATGCGAGTTATGCCGTATTTTTCGGCTTTCGCCATTGCGCGTTCTTCATTCAGGTCGCAGATGGCGTAAAGCTCAGCGTCTGGATTATTTTGGTATGATTTCAAATGCATTTCGGAAATGGATCCGGCTCCGATGACCGCTACACGTACTTTGCTCATTTGAAAAACTCCTCGTCTCTAGAATGTTTTTTATACAGAATGAATTGTTGGCCAAGCCAGCTCAATCCCATAGCTTACAAGCATATTCTGAAAGGCTCTAAGCTCAGTCTCCATGCTGCGTACCTCGCGGGGCAGGAGTTCACGGTCGATACAGCGGCTTGCCAGAAAACCTGCCGCCTCGCCGATGTTCCATTCAACCGGATGGAGCCGGTAGCAGCCATTTGTAATATGGGTGACGCCAAGATTTTTGCATGCTGGAAGCAGATTGTTTATGCGGACAGGAATCAGGCTGCCGAGTGGAATTTGGAACGGCAGGGAAGAGATATCGATATAATGGCGATTTCCCGTGCTGGGATGCAGGTCAATTCGGTAACAGCCGATGCCTACAGAATCGGCGAACTGCTCTGCTTTCCCATCGGGTCGGCAGGCTGTGCTCACATGCTGTTCGAGTACGGTAAACTGGGCTTTGATCCTGCGTGACTCTCGCATGTAAGGTGACATGGCCAGTCCGTCCTCGGTTCCTACGATGTCTTTGCGCAGACGAAGTCCCGGGTAGCCGATCCCCCCATCAGGCCGAGGCGCTTCCGTTTGCAGCCAGTAAAGCAAGGAGAGGCTTAGCTGCTTCGCATCCCACAGATTCCGCTCTCTTTCCTCATCGCTCACGTCGATGACCGAACCAAGCCAGTAATCATTCTGCGGCCAGTTGACCAGTGTAATGCTTCCGGGATAAAAGCCTTGCTCGAAGTTTCTGCTGTCGATAATGCGCCGATAGTAGAACAGAGAGTACTTTTCCGTCCCTTCAAAAAGTTCATAAGTGACATGCTCTAGCGTATGAGGGCGGACGCCGGACCAGCTTAGCAGCCGATCGGGCCAAAAATCGGCTTTGTACTGCCGCCAGAAATCATAGCGCTCTGGACGTTCGATGGTGTGGTCTTCGCCTTCGATGTAATCCATCGCGAAGCAGTATGTAAAGCCCTGCATATCCTGCGGAAGAGCTTCACCTTCCACGGCGTGTGGTTCCCCGGTTTGGCTTTTGGACTCCGCCCCAGTCACATATTCCGCGCCGATAAGCGGCAGAACATCTCCACATTCCGTTGCGTCAAGGAAGTAGGCAGCGTATAGTTCCACGAGTTGTCCGGTAAGCAAATTGCGTACCGTTACCGTTCGTACGTCATCACCGTCGACGGAAGCCGATTCTGCGCTGTGACGGATAAGAATCTGCAGCCTCCCGCTGTGAATATAAGGAGCCAGCATTTCCTGCAGAACTGCCAATGCTGCGCGTGGCTCATGGCACAACCGCGAAACGCCACCGTTTCCAGGGTTAAGATTGAAACGGGACCGTGCCTCTTCGGTAAGGGGGAAATGGCGCCGGTAATAATCACGCACCCCATCCCGGAACTGCCGGTACGTGCGGGTGCAGCCGAACTGTTCAATCCATGGGTGCTCATCCGGCGGAACAGCCTGACTCGTTAATTGCCCACCAATCCAGTCGGTTTCCTCGGTCATGATCACCGTCTTGCCCGATTTGGCAGCGGCAAGTGCGGCTGCGCAGCCGCCGGTTCCACCGCCAATCACGACGATATCGGTATGAAATTTTTGAATGTTGTGGTTGCTGTTCTTGTGTGACAACGGAAATATTCCCTCCTTTTTCCTCCTCGCCTGCATAAATTCACAGGCTATCCTCATTGTAATACAGCGGGAACGAGGTCACAGCGGAGGACCATGACTTCTTTTGGTACTTTAATAACCATTGGCTATGAAAAAAAGGGATTGCTTGATCGGAGTCGAAAATGGATAACAAAGATTCACGATGTGAGTTCATTTTAAGGAGTAAGTAGAGGAGGACTTTATGATGCCAAATCAACAACAACCGGTCAACACCGTGCAGTTGGACGCAAACATGCGAATTCAGCAATCCGGCGACAATAATCTTAATTGGTATTCACCGCTAGAGAAGCCATTCCATATTGCTGGTTTCGGCTGGCTGCACGAAGAAAGGCTTTACCGCCGGCTGCCGGCAAAACCAGATTGGAAACTTCCAGAAGCGGTAGACCAATTGGCCAACTGCACCGCTGGCGGACAAATTCGTTTCGAGACGGATGCCACCTCGTTATCTGTCAAAGTAAAACTGTCGGGGGCTGCCAATATGTATCATATGCCCGCGACGGGGCAATGCGGGTTTGATTGTTACATCGGAAGTCCGGGGGAGCAGCTTTATTACGGCACAACCGTTTACGATCATAAGCTGACCGAATACGAAGCTGTTATTTATAAAGATATGGCGCAAGAGAGCAGGATCATTACGTTGAATTTTCCGCTCTACCAAGGCGTAGAGGAAGTTTGGATTGGATTGGATCGGGAAGCGCAGATCGTCCCGCCACCGATTTACGAAAATAGCGGTAAGATCATCGTCTACGGCACCTCCATAACACAAGGCGGCTGCGCAGCCCGTCCGGGTATGGCTTATACAAACATTCTATCCAGACGAATCAACATGGAGTTTCTCAACCTAGGCTTTTCCGGAAACGGTAAGGGAGAACCGGAGCTCGCTCATATCCTTTCTGAAATCCCGGACCCTGCATGCCTGATCTTGGATTATGAGGGGAACTGTGGTTCTACTGAACTGCTTCAGATAACACTGCCCGAGTTCATATCGATCTATCGAGATAAACACCCACTGACGCCTATTCTCGTGATCTCGCGTATTACCCACGCCAAGGAAAAATTTCAGGCACAGATGGCGCAGGATCGAGCGGACCGCAAACAAATCCAGAACCGAGCCGTAGAGCAGGCACGCGAACTGGGCGACGCCAACATCTATTTTTGTGACGGCTCTAAACTGCTGGGTGAGGATGCTCACGAATGTACGGTAGACGGTTCGCATCCGACTGACCTCGGCTTTTTGCGTATGGCAAATGGGCTCACGCCAGTGCTGCAGAATATTTTGGCCGATTGATTGCCGGTATCGTTATGCCTGAAGGGGTGGTTGAATGATGAAAAGGAAGAAAGCAGCGATTCTCGTCTTACTCGCATGCTTCACTACTGCTGGCTGCAGCTTACCGGAATGGGCAAAGAACGAAGATAAGGTTGCGGAAGCTGCACAGGAACCGGTCATTCGAATCGTCGTGAACAGTCTGGGCATGAACTTTCCGGAAGGTATGGATGAGAATAACAACCCCTACCTAAACGATATCGAGAAAAACATCGGCGTACAGGTGAATGTGACACTCCCGCCGCTGAATGGATATGATGAAAAGCTAAACGTCATTATGACGGCTGGGGAGCCTCCGGATCTGCTGAACACGAGCAATCCCTCTTGGTTTATTAATTTCGTGAATCAAAAGGCGCTCACGCCTTTGAATGACTATATTGAGAAGTATGGGGCGCACCTGAAGGCCAAAATCCCAAAAGAAGCTTGGGATAACGTTACCGTTGATGGCCAAATATACGCTATACCCAGCCTTAACGAGGTGAAGGGAACTGAAATCATTTACGCCCGAAAAGACTGGTTGGACAAGCTAGGCCTGCAGCCTCCTCGAACAATTGAAGAGTTTACTGCGGTGATGAAGGCTTTTGCCGAAGGAGATCCTGACGGAAACGGAAGGACGGATACCTTCGGTCTCTCGATCTTGGAGCGTCTCAGGAGAACGTCGCCTTTTCTCGGCGCCTTCGGCGTACAAATGAACGCCTGGTATGAACGGGACGGTAAGTTGGTTTACTCCGGTATCCTCCCCGAAATGAAAGAGGCACTCATTTACCTTCGCAGCCTGTACGACCAGAATATTCTGGACCCGGAATTCCCGCTCAATAAAATCGATGTACTTGGCGAAAAGATAGCGACCGGCCGGGTCGGCCTATATTCCGCGGCTTGGTCTGATACAGCGCACCCACATTGCGGCAAACCGCAAAAACGATCCGAAAGCGGTGTGGATCCCGCTTGACTTTCCGGTCGGACCGAACGGCAAACACGGGGTCTACAGCACTTCAAACGTCCGTTCTTACAATGTTGTGCCCGTCAAGAGTCAAAACGCTGAAGCAGTTGTCAAATTTCTCGATTTTATAGCAGGCCCCGGACAAACAAGCCTAAAGCTCGGTTTTGAAAATGAAATATGGACCCGGGTGAACGGAAAGCTTTCTATCCGGTTCGACGAGCACACGAAGCATGGTTATCGGGGTATCTATGGATCGTTGGTCGATACCGCAGAGCGGGAAATAACACAAGATCGGCTGGAGGGACTCGGCGAACAGTTTCAGCTATACGAAAACCTGCAGCGAATAGAGAGCAACCTGATGGAAGACCGGTTTAACGGACCACCGACACCCGCAATGGGCAAGCATCACGTCAAGTTGTCCAAACTGCAAGAAGAGACATTTACGCGAATCATCGCAGGAATGAGCCCTATCGAGGAATTCGATGCCTTTGTGAAGAAATGGAAGGATGCTGGCGGCGATGAAATAACCGGAGAAGTGAACGAATGGTGGCGAGAAACCGGCAAGTAGCCGGAAAGTAGCAGGGCACGAATGGAGGGACCACCACTATGTTAAAAGAAATCCTGCCCAAAGTGCGCAAAATACTGGTCGGTTATATTCAGATTCGGCTAACATGGTACTTTTTACTGATTCTGCTTCCGCTTGCCGGTTTCAGTCTTTTTGCCATCTCAAAATCACAGACGATATTAGAAGTGCAAACGGGTGAGAGGACACAAGGGGCTCTGCATACGATGACGGATTACATCGATCTGACACTGCAGAACCTCGAACAGCTTTCTTCGCTGATCGCGTTCGATATGAACATGAATACGACACTGCAGTCCGTCGGGCAGGAGCCGGAGAAGCAGTCGTTCGTTCATTTTGCACAAGTGATGGACCAGTTAACGAACATGACGACGGTCAATTTAATTGTGGATCAAATCACCATCATCCATATGCCGTCACGTACCGTCATTTCCACCAAACTTGGGGGACGCAAGCTGTCCGAAGGAGCGGAGAAGCAGGAATGGTATCAGCGATTAATGGAGTCGAGTGGGGGCACGGTTTTTTTTACGCCGAAGGAGGGGGAATCTTACTTTGATGCAGACAGCGTTCATCTAATCCGGACGATGGATCCTTATAACAGGACACTCATTAATCCGAATCTGCTCGTGCTTTCCGTCAAAAAAAGCGCCCTCATTGAGTTGGCGAAACCGCTGCTTCCCTCCAAAAATGCGAACATCTATCTGTTTGGAAGCGATGGAAGCTCGATCACTGGCACGGGTGCGAGTGTGCATCCTCAAGTCTGGGACACAGTGAACGAGGTTAGGTCCATCCGTAAGTCACAGCAAACCGGTATAGAAATGGTTTCGATCAGCGTGAAATCGAAGTTTTCCGGATGGTCGCTCATGATGGAGCAGCCCTTGGAGGAGCTTCGCAGCCATACCGACTCTCTAAAGGTGTTTAGTTATGGGATTTTAGCCGTCAGCCTTGTGCTGGCCGTTTGGATTTCCTGGATCATCTATAGGGGGATTTCTGCCCCGCTGCGGAAGCTAGCCTATGGGATGAAGCAGCTCCGTACAGGTAATTTCACCATCCAACTGGAAGATACGCGCGTAGATGAATTGGGATATGTTATTGAATCGTTCAACCGGATGGCTGAGAACCAGAAGACACTTATTCGTGACCACTATGAGAAGCAGCTTTTACTTTCCAAAATAGAGCTTAAATTTTTGCAATCACAAATCAACCCTCATTTTCTTTATAACACACTTGACTCCATCTATTGGACGGCCAAAAACTATGAAGCGGATGAAATCAGTGAAATGGTGATTAATCTGTCGAAATTTTTCCGGCTAAGCCTGAACAAGGGAAACGAAACGTTTGCGGTCGGGGAGACGATCGAGCATTTGAAATATTACATTAAAGTCCAACAGTTGAGGTTCTTGGATCATTTTACCGTTCGGTACGACATCGCCGAGGAAAGCGCTCCATATCATGTATTGAAGCTACTCTTACAGCCGCTTGTTGAAAATGCTGTGTTACACGGTCTGGAAAAACAGAGTGGGGGCGGAGAGCTCTTCATTTCCTCGTATTTGGAAGGTAATCGGCTTGTGCTCGAAGTATGCGACAACGGGGTTGGGGTCAATAATGAAAGGCTTTCCTATATTCGCAGTAAACTAGAGGAAGCTTCTAAGCTAGCGGCAGAAGGTATTTCGACGGAACTCAAGAAGGAAAAGGATCTGTTCGGACTGCGAAATGTGGTCACACGGATGATTATGTACTACGGCAAGGAATCGCAGTTTCTCTTCGAGAGCGACGCTAAGAGGGGCACACGGATCACGCTCCGACTACCGCTGGACAAATGTGTGTCGCCTTTAGAAGAGCAGGCGGGCTGAGGGTTTTTGTGAATTTCAGTCCATTGTATTTCATTATTTAACGGCCCATTCGCGGATGTTGCGAACGGAGCCGTTTTTTTTGCTATTGTTCCACGATTGAAAATCAGTTGCTTTAACAAATAGGTTAGCGCTGACGCTCAGTGAAAATTTGAAAGATTACACCGAACTTGTCTATGACCATACCGTAAGCAGGGCTAAAATGAGTTTCTTGCAGTTCCAAGCTTACTTGGCCGTCTTGTCTTAACGATTCATATAGCTGTACAGCTTGTTCCTTGTCAGAAGTTGTTATACAGATGGTAACTTGTTTGCCAATAGGATGCGATTGACCCGGAGAAATATCGGAAACCATAAGTTCTGTTTGACCGACTTTTAGCACCGAATGAGCTATACGGTCTCTTGCATGTGCCGGTAATGGTATTTCGGGTGTTTCTGGACTCTCTCCAAATGTTTGGATAAAGACAACTTTAGCCTCTAATGATTGCACATAAAAATCGATAGCTTCTTTGGCATTTCCGTCCAACATAATAAAAGGTGTTAAATGTAAAATCATGATCAAACAACTCCCTAGACACAAATTTTTATTCTTTCGAACGATGTTCAGAAATTCTTGTGGGCTCAATGTCAATACTAACTTATAATAGTGACAGTAGTTGTCATAAATATAAAAAACGGAGAAATGTTATGTCCAAATCGAAACGACTCCTGGCATTGATGATGACCATAAACCGAAAACGGAAGTTTACTGTCAAGGAACTTGCTCAAGAGTTTGAGGTGTCATCGAGAACGATTTTAAGAGACTTACAGGAATTAAGTGAGTTAGGGGTTCCCTTATATTCGGAAGTGGGACCTCACGGCGGTTATCAGGTGTTGAATGAAAGAATCCTGCCACCCATCGCCTTTAGCGAGGATGAGGCCATAGCCTTATTTTTTGCCTGTTATGCCCTGCGGCATTATGCATACCTTCCCTTTAAAACAGAAGCTTCTTCGGCATTGAGCAAGTTTTATAACTACATGTCTGGAGACGTCCGGGATCGTATTGATCAAATGAAGAACCGGGTTGACTTTATAACACCGTCAAGACATTCGGAATCCCCCTATTTATCCATCTTGCTGGATGGGGCTATCGATCAAAAAGTCCTTCTCATCGATTATGAATCGCGAGAAGGAATATCGAGTAGGGAAATACAGCCGATTGGCATCTATGCAAGCAACGGTTTATGGTACTGTCCAGCTTATTGCTTTCTTCGCGGCGATATTCGTGTATTCCGATGTGACAGAATGCATTCAGCGGTTTCTTCTTCTGCTTCCAAACCGATGGATCTTCGGCATGTTCATCTTGGAAATAGAGAATCTCTTAACAAGGTGGAAGAGGAGGAAGTTATTTTATATGTGGAATTGAGCAAAGAAGGTGTCCAGAAGTGCGAGGCTGAATTATGGACGGTATCTAAATTGCATATCCGTAACGATGGCACAGGTTGGCTTGACGGTAACATTGCGAAGAGTGACATCCCTTTTTTCGCAAAGTTTGTTCTTGGTTTGGGAAATGAGGCGACAGTAACAAGTCCACCGGAATTGGTGGATGCGATGAAAGAGATGATTGCTGAGATCATGGCAAAATATAAGTAAGAATATATGATTAATCGTTGAGGAAGGTGTAAATCGAGTGACGAGTTTGCCGCGCAGTTCGACAAAGCTTGTGACTTTCGTTATAATGAGAACTGCCAAAAGGAGGGAACTAATATGAACGAAACATTGCCACCAAAAACGTGTTCGATCGATCGACTCGTAACGAAAGAAGCTGAAGTTAGCAAAGTGCTCGCTGGTGAGAAAACAGCTTGCAGACGTAATGGACGCTATGCAGATATCGGTGAAACGATGGAATTGCAAGGCACTGCATTTACAGTAACTAATGTTTACCAACAAGCTTTGGGTGAATTAACTGTGGAACATGCAAAAGCAGAAGGCCATACGTCCGTAGATGAGTACCGTGATAGTATTTTAGCTATGCATCCAGGAATGCCATGGCTGCCACAGATGAAAGTATGGGTACACGAATTTCAAAAGGCTGAATAAGTAGGAACAAAAAACAGTGTGGATCTAAGGATCTGCACTGTTTTGTTGAATTCTCAGATAGAACGGATGATGGTGTTGTCTTGGTACGTACTGCTTTTATATATCCATATATTTAGTGTTGTTTTAAGTATTGGTCCTTATTTTATCTTGTTTCCATTATTAGCTAGCATTCGTAATGCGCCATTCGAGCAATTGCCAAACTACCTTGAGCCATTTCGCATTACAGTTCGGCTTACAAAGCATGCCGGCCACGTGCTTGTAGCAACAGGGATTTTACTCACGTGGTTAACGGCTTGGACGTGGAAAACATCATGGATTATCGTCACGGTTCTCATCATGGTTGCTTCGCTGTACTTTATTGCCCGTGCATTCTCGCCTCTGCTTCGTAAGCTCAAGGCACCACACGAGAATCGAGATTTCTTAGTCAACAAGCTGCACAAGGCATTAATCTGGTATGTCATTATTACGCTGTCGATGATGTGGTTTATGGTGGCCAAACCGACCCTTTGGTAAAATGGTTAAACAGTTGGCTTTCGAGCGTACATCACGACGAAATTATAATATTTGTAGACGCAGTCAACGTCCATGAAGCCACAAGCCCGAAGCCAGTTCAGCTGTTGATCGAGGGGAGCCATTTTATCCAGCTTCGTCCTTTCGTAGGCAGCTTGCAAAGCTTCAGGAGTTAGATCAGTGGCTTCTACTTTGGCCACCCAATCAGAACGGTACAATTGTTCAAGGAAAGGGCTGCTGCCTTGGACTTGATCTGCGTTAACGAAAACCCCGCCTGGTTTAAGCAGCTTAAAAATCCTTTCATATAGGGCATGTTTATCCTGATCCTCGAGATGGTGAATGGAGAGCGAAGAAATGACGCAATCAAATGGTTCTGAAGTCTCGAATGTACTATAATCCTCAGCAATATAGGTCATATTGGGTTGGGTTTCTCCAAATCGCCGTTTAGCGATGTCGAGCATGCTTTGCGAGAGATCAATTAGTGTTATTTTCGCATTTGGGTATTTACTAAGTACGTATAAGGAGAAAAGGCCTGTCCCAGCTCCTAGGTCAAGAATACGTGGAGATTCATGATCGACCTGTACAAGTGAAGTGGCTGTGTGGTAAAAATCATCAAAACAAGGAATCAGTTTTCTCCGCTGGCTATCATACTTCTCAGCAATTTCGTTGAATTTTGTTGTGATTTGCTGGTTTGCTGTCTCGCTCATAGGCTGATCAACTCCATTACATAGATTGATGTGCTGCTTCCTGGTCTTATTTTAAAGGGAAAAGAAGGAAAAATCTAAGATATAAAACCGATCATCTTTATAGGTATAAACTATCAAGTGGGCAAGAACTATAACGAATAGTTCGATGGGGTCAATGTTTTGTTCGACGCAACAGTTGATTAAGAACCTCGGAGAAGACAAGTCCGATCGCGATAGCACCCGATAACAGGAAGGCTTTGGCTGCCAGTTGTACGGCCAGATCATAGTGATTGAGAACGACATTACGCATAGCATCATAGGCTAAGCCCCCTGGAACTAACGGGATGATACCCGATACACTGAATACAATAACAGGAGTTTTGTATATTTTAGCAAAAAATTGACTAATCACGGTTACGAAAAAAGAGGCAATCAACGTGGCCAGGATTGGGTCTAAAGGAATCATTTGAAAGGAAACATATAGCATCCAACCGCACATTCCCACGAAGCCGCACTGCAAAAGTGTGCCCTTAGGAACATTGAAAAGAATAGCGAATGCCGCAGTCGCGATGAAACTCGTTAAGAGCTGTTCAATCATCATCATCCTAAATTCCCTCCCCATTATAAAATGAAAGTACAAAGGCAATGCCGGCTCCTATGGCAAAAGCAGTTAAGAAGGCTTCAGCGCCTTTGGAAACCCCTGAAACGAAATGGCCTGCCATTAAGTCGCGCACGGCATTCGTAATCAGAAGTCCCGGAACAAGCGGCATGACTGAACCAATAATAATGGTATCAAGTTCATGACCAAGCCCTACTTTAACAAACAAAAAAGCCATGGTTCCAATGAGTAAGGAAGCCAGAAACTCAGCGAAGAACTTAATCGGCACTAGCCGATGAAAATAATTAAGAAACGCTAAACCAGCTCCGCCTGCAACGAATGCAGATAGGAAATCATGCCATTCTCCTTGGAACATGATTAAGAAACAACCGCTTGCAACAGCAGCGGATAGTATTTGAAACCAAGCGGGATAACCCATTTGGGCCACATCAATGTCCTCAAGCAGTTGATAAGCTTCTTTAGGTGTAAGTTCCCCTTGGCTGATTCGTCTAGAAACAGCATTTACAATCGTGACTTTACGAAGATCGGTCGATCGAGCGGATATACGAATAAGTCGTGTGGTCTGCTCAGGCCCATCTATGGAGAAAATGATACCGGTCGGCGTTACAAAGCTATGGGAGTTCGGTACTCCAAAGGCTTCAGCGACGTGGGTCATGGTGTCTTCAACGCGATAGGTTTCACCACCGTTTTCCAACATGATTTTACCGGCTAGTAAACAAACTTGTGCAATTTCGTAGTTCGTAGCAGCAGGATACGCCATGGTTTGTTCTCTCCTAAAAGTATTTGCCAAAAGTATAATATATCATGGATTCCTTTGAAAATCCTATGCCGAGTACATTTGGTGTACATACAACTACAATAGGTCATGTCATCGTATGTTCTTAACAACAAAAGGAAATCGTAAAAGGTAAGTTACCAAGCAGAGAGACTTTGATCTCCGCTCAAAGATCCCTATATTAGGAGGAAAATCATGAGAGCTTTTAGAAATGCCATTCTTGTCATATTGGCTGTAGTACTCATCATGACGAATAGTACGACTATTTATGCAAAAAAGCCCGCTGAACTGCTGAAAGCAGCATTCGTTCGAAATGGCGATCTATGGATTAAAGCCGGTAACAACGAAAGACAACAAACCCGAGGAGCATATATATTAAACCCGAAATGGTCTTATGACGGCCAGTGGATAGCTTACATAAAGGGCGAAAATGAGCAGGAACTGTGGCTATTACAGGTTCAAACTGGACAAAGTCATCTCGTTGCACAGGAAGGCGGAAGGAACTTTCAATGGCAACCTAACCGGAATTCTCTCGCATTTCTAACAGGGCAGCAGCTTAATTGGATAGACTCAGATGAACTTTCAAAACCGGTGAAGGTTGCAGACGGTATCGGGAATTATTCCTGGTATCCGGATGGAAGCGGATTCTTAGCTTCAACAACTGCTAAGCTTTTACACGATGGATGGACACCGATACGAATAATGAAAATTCCATTAACTGCAAATGCCGATCCTAACCTCATTAAGACGTTGTATGTCCTGCCCAAGCAATCTGATGATTTTTTTGCTGTGAACACCAGCATCTTCAAGTGGTCTGCAAACGAACGTTGGATTGTTTTCTTAGCAAAGCCTACCGCATCGCTGTCTGCCGATAGCAATACACTGTGTGTGTTATCCGCAGACGGTTCAGTTTTCAAAACAATTGATCAAATGGTTAGCAACGTGATGTGGTTTGAGTGGGCGAGCAAAGATGAGAAACTTGCTTATATCGAAGGTGTCGGAAGAGAAGCTACAACGAATAAACATTTGAAAGTTTTACGGCTTCCTGTAGGGAAATCTGTTTCTGTTTCCTACACTCCTAGGGGATATGTCGAGCATAGCTTCACTTGGTATAGTCTCCGAAGTATCATTACTTCAAGATCCAAAGAAGCGGAGTGGTCGATCGACTCAGCCAAACGCGAGTTTCCTTATTTGGTTAATGTGAAGTTGAAGAGTCAACAACAGAAGCTTATAACACAGCCTTCGGAAACTTATGGTGACTTTAATCCCATCTCACTACCCTCACACCAGTTGGCATGGATCAGATCCAATCGAAGCATATCCAATGTCATGGTCACCAGTCCTCATAGCACAAATGCTGAAATTTGGATCGAAAACATAGACCTTGGGGCCAACTACTACGAACAGCGGAACTGGAATACGGTACTGAGTTTTTTTATTCGAAAATAAACAAAAATGAGGAATCCCTGAAGTAGATTACTCATTTACCAGTATCGATCAGCTGATCTTCAGTTAGAAGCAGGTCGCCCAAACCCAAAGACGGCCTGCTTCTTTGCCATGCTAAGGTTGATGGACGAATATATGGAAACCGGACCGTAAATAACTATAGACATTATAATACCCCGTGGGGTATTATATATACCCATAGGGGTATAATACAATATTAGGAGTGAACACAATGAAAAGAACAATTGTTATTATCGGTGGAGTTGCAGGGGGAGCGTCCGCAGCTGCACGTCTTCGCAGACTGAATGAAAACGATGAAATCGTCATGTATGAGCGGGGAGAACATATCTCCTTCGCGAATTGTGGCTTGCCTTATTATATTGGTGAAACAATAACGAACCGCGATAAACTGCTAATCCAGTCACCTAAAACAATGAAGGACCGTTTCGGCATTGATGTCAGGATTCAAACCGAAGTGATGGCCATTGATCGTCAAGCCAAAAAGGTTATTGCCCGTAATCTGTTTACGGGGGTAGTTCAAGAACAACCTTACGATTTTTTGATCATGTCACCGGGAGCTAAGCCTATCGTCCCTGACATTCAAGGTTTAGCGGCAGCAGATGCCGTATTTACTCTTCGGAATATACCGGATACGGATCGTATTAAATCATACTTGGATTCGACAAAACCGAAGCATGTCACCATTATCGGCGGGGGATTCATTGGGATTGAGATGGCGGAAAATCTTCGTCACCGGGGTATTGAAGTGTCGGTTATCGAACGTAATCCACAGGTTTTAGGGCCACTTGATCCAGAAATGGCGAAACTAATTGAAAGACATTTGTTGCTCAAAGGTGTTGACTTGATTTTCAATGATGGCGTAGTGGCTTTGGAGGATAGTGGGAAAACCGTGAAGTTAGCATCCGGTAAAGCGTTGGCCACAGATATGATCATCCTGTCGGTCGGTGTTAAACCTGAAAGCCAATTGGCCCGTGAAGCAGGGCTTGAATTAGGGGTTAAGGAATCAATACGAGTAAACGAGCATTTGCAGACAAATGATCCGTCTATCTATGCGATTGGGGATGCTATTGAGGTTAAAGACCGGGTTCAAGGCTTTGAAACGGTTGTCCCCCTTGCATGGGGGGCTAATCGTCAAGGACGTCTGGTTGCTGATCATATTAACGGACTTCAAGCCTCTTATCATGGAGCATATGGAACAGCCATTGTGAAGGTTTTTGATCTCACTGCTGCCGTTACAGGCAATAACGAGAAGACACTGCGACGATTGGGAGTTCCCTATGAAGTCATTCATATACACCCGAGCTCTCATGCTAGCTATTATCCGGGGGCGGCTTCTATTTCGCTCAAGCTTATTTTTGACAAAGAAAGTGGAAAAATCTTCGGTGCCCAAATCGTTGGAGCAGATGGCGTGGATAAGCGATTGGATGTAATTGCCGCAGCGATGCGCGGTGGTTTGAAAGCTTACGAGCTTGCTGACTTAGAACTGTCTTATGCTCCGCCTTATTCATCAGCGAAGGATCCCGTTAATATGGCCGGATATGTGGCGTCCAACATTATGGAAGGTCTAGTAAATACCCTTCAGTGGCATGAGGTTGATCGTTACGTGGAAAATGGTGGACTTCTAATCGATGTGAGAGACGAAATTGAAAGAGAGCTTGGCTGTATTCCAGGTTCCATTAATATCCCACTTAACTCTTTACGTGATCGTCTACATGACATACCCATTGACTCAGAAGTTGCTGTTTCCTGTCAGGTCGGATTACGAGGGTATTTAGCAGCTCGCATTCTTAAACAGAACGGCTACAAAGTTAGTAATGTGGATGGCGGCTACAAGACGTATAGCGTGATGATGGATGGAGTTCAAACACAATCGATAAAAGCAGTGACAACAACGGAGATTAGTAAGTCTATGGAAGCACAATCAAATACGAATCAGCCACCCCTCTTTGTTGATGCTTGCGGCTTACAATGCCCGGGTCCGATCATGAGGGTTTATGAGACCATGCGAGGATTGCAGGTCGGGGAACGGTTAGAGGTTCACGCTACAGATTTCGGATTCGCTTCCGATATTCAGAAATGGTCTGAGAAAACCGGGCATACGATGGAATCGGTGGATACTTCTTCAGGCATTGTCAAGGCTGTTGTGCGCAAAGGACAGGGGGAAACGCCAGACCTTTCATCGAGTGCCTCACAGGTTAGCACTAATGGGACAACGATGGTCGTATTCAGTGGGGACTTGGATAAGACGATTGCTGCATTTATCATTGCCTCGGGTGCGGCAGCGATGGGCAAGAAAGTAACGATGTTCTTCACGTTCTGGGGTTTGAATGTACTTCGTAAAGAGGATGCGCCTTACGTAGCGAAAGATGGTCTAGAATCTATGTTCAGCATGATGATGCCCAAAGGAACCAGAAAATTGCCTTTATCCAAAATGAATATGGGAGGTATGGGCGCTAAGATGATTAGACATGTTATGAAGCAGAAAAATGTCGAGTCACTAGAGTCGCTCATGCAAGGTGCCATCCAAGCCGGCGTGAAATTAATTGCTTGTACGATGAGTATGGATATAATGGGTATTAAACGGGAAGAGTTGATCGATGGCATTGATTATGCCGGTGTAGCCAGCTACTTGGGCGATGCGGAGGATGCCGGACTCAATCTCTTTATCTAAGGAGAGAAGAGAATGGAATACGATAAGGCTTTAAAAAATAGATTAAAACGGATTGAAGGACAAATCCGCGGAGTCCTTGGAATGCTGGAGGCAGGGGAGGATTGCCGTGAGATTGTGACTCAATTATCAGCTGTTCGTACGGCTGTGGATAGAACGATTGGTGTTGTCATCGGCTCTAATCTACAGCACTGTATCCATGAAGAGCTTGAGAAGGGGAACTCGCCAGACAAGGTGATCCAAGAAGCTGTTGAACTTCTCGTCAAGAGTAGATAAAACAGGATACTCTATCGTTTTGTGAAGTTGAGTGTCAAGACTTATAACGGAAGAAGGAGTAAGCCCATGAACAAAGGCTATTATTTAACAGATTTAGATGGTACCTTACTTCAATCTAATGCTACTCCGTCGGAGTACACTGTACGAGTAATGAGTCGAGCAATTACGGAAGGTGCCGTCGTAAGTTATGCCACTGCGCGAAGCTATCAAAGCTCAAACGCCGTCGTTTCACAAATTCCATGGTCCCATCCGCTTGTTCTCTACAATGGGGCATTACTATTCGACCCTGTCGAGAAATGTGTGCTGGACGGATTTTGGCTTGATCCAAAGACGACGAATACCCTTTTACTGATCGGGAAATCAATCGGTTTAGTCCCTCTTCTGTTTGCTTTAGATCACGAGGATAAGGAGCGAGTACTACATGAGAAGCTTGGTAGGACAGGGGATCTGCAGTTTGCAGCCAGCCGACCTAACGATCCGAGATTCAGTGAAGTTGAGGAGTTGGCATGTCCTGATACATTACGTCCTCTAATTCTAACCTATATTGGTTTGTTTGATGAACTTGCTCCCTTGAAAGAAAAGGTAATCGCTGCACTCGGGTCAAAGGTTCACATTCATTTTATGAAAGATAACTATATCGATAATCATTATTTTCTCGAATTCAGCCATCCACAAGCGAATAAGCAGAATGGATTGCTTTTGTGGGCTAAGCATGTGGGATGCAGCTCTGCGGATGTCACAGTTTTTGGAGACAATCTGAATGATGTCGGCATGTTTCTAGCGGCAGGTCGTAAGGTTGCTGTTGCCAATGCGCATCCTGAAATTTTGGACATGGCGGATGAGATTGTTCAAAGTAATGAAGAAGATGGTGTTGCTGCTTTTATCGAGGCTAGAATGAAAGCAAATAAGCCATAATTGGTGTATAATGGTACTAAAAATTGTTGTGAGGTTAAGCGATGCCGAAGTATGTTGCACTTTTGCGCGGAATTAATGTCAGCGGACAGAAGATTATTAAGATGGACAAGCTGCGAAGCATTTTTGAATCCATGGATTATAAGAATGTAATTACGTATATACAGAGCGGTAACGTCATTTTTGATTGTGAGGAAGAAGACCCTGCGGTCGTACGTGATCGAATTGTCAGTGAGCTAAAGGGTCAACTTACCTTCGATATTCCTGTCGTCATCCGAACTTTAGAAGAATTGCACGAGGTTGTAGAAAATACGCCATACCATATAGTCAATGCAGAAGCGAATGAACAAAGATATATCACCTTTTTATCTCATCCAGCGACCGATGCGGCTATCGCCAAATTAGAAGCCTTTCAAAATGAAGTGGACGAGTTCCACGTCAAAGGGCTCACCGTATATTTACTCATTCGTAAAAACTACGGAGAATCAAAGTTCAGCAACAATTTCATCGAAAAGAAGCTAGGTGTATCCGCGACAACACGGAACTGGGAGACTGTGAATAAATTGATTCAACTTGCAGAAGGAGGGAGTTAACCTAGATGGCCTATGATGATGCGCATATGAGTTATAAGGATACATTTATACAGGTTTCTGCTGACTGTCCAGTTGAAGTCGGAACTGTACCTTCCATGAAAAAGGATAGTAAAACCGCTCATTTGATTCAATACGAGCTACTGTCACAGAACCCTTATAAATATACACAAGGCGAACTTATTTATGAAGTCTATTTGCTACATAAGCAAATCCCTCAGAGTGAAATCGAAGCTCGAAGTAATGAAATTCGTGAGGAGCTTTTTTCTAAAAACCACCCTTGTTTAAGAGCTTCCATGCTTCCCAAAAAGCACGGTTGGGGCGTACATTACAATGAAGAAGGCAAAATTGCGATTTACCCTATGGAATCTGAAGCCTACCAGCAATTTGTTGAAGCAGGTACGGGGAGTGAAGATGGTCCGAAGTTGTTATTTGCGATGCGAAGTTCTCGCGGGTGAAAGAAATAGGAAGAGAAACCAAGGAATCCTTTTATCAGAATGGGATTCTTTTTTTTATTCTGAGGTTTGACATTTTGATAAACAAAATAATATAATGTCTAATATATAATAAACTTTATTGGGAAGTGTTTACTTTGGAAATGTCTGAAATGTTCTGGAAAGCCTCACTTGATGAGTGGAAACGTGGCTATGTACAGGAAGATGATGGTTACATTTGTTTGCTTTGCGGCAAGAGAACGGAAGCGGGAATTATTTATCCCCAGGATGGTGTCTTGTATGAGGCAGAGCGTTATCTGAAATGGCATATAGGGCATGCACATGGATCTGTTTTTCAATATTTCATCGGGTTGGATAAAAAGCTTACAGGTCTGACTGACCATCAGAATAGTTTGCTTCAACTGTTCTATGAAGGAAAGAGCGATAGTGAAATCCAAAAGGAATTGGGCATTGGCAGTGCCTCAACGATTCGTAATCATCGATTTGGATTGAAGGAAAAAGAGCGCCAAGCCAAGATTTTTGTGACGATGATGGAACTGTTAAAAGAGAAGGACCAGCACGCGCCTGTTTTTGTAGAAATTCATAAAACGGCCAAGATGGTGGATGAACGATACAATATCACGCAAGATGAGTACGAGAAGATCATTAAGAAGTATTTCCCTAATGGTACGTCAGGCGAGCTAGTCTCATTTTCACAGCAAGAAAAGCATAAAGTCGTTGTGCTGCGTGAAATCGCCAAACGATTCGAACAAGATCGCTTTTATGAAGAAAAGGAAGTCAACGAGATTATCAAGCCAGTTTTTCATGACTATGTGAAGATTCGCAGATATTTGATTGAGTATGGCTTTCTCGATCGACAACCAGACGGAAGTCAATATTGGCTGAAAGGATGAATAGGAACAACATGAGTAAAAAGGAGCCCAATGAGATGAATCGTAGACAAGAGCTGCAGCAACTATATAAAGAAACGAAGAAGGAAGCCGGTGTTTTTCAAGTCCGGAATACGATGAATGGAAAGTTGTGGATTTTAAGTACGAAGAATTTAAAAACTATGAATGGGAAGCTATTGGAATTGCAAATGGGCACGCATCGGAATCTGTTACTTCAGAAGGATTGGAACGAATTTGGCGGCGATGCCTTCGTGCTTGAGGTTCTAGAAGTACTCAAAGTGAAGGAGACTGGTTACTTCGACGAGAACGATGCGTTGAAGAAGCTGGAAGAGAAGTGGCTTGAGGAACTCCAACCCTATGAGGATCGCGGTTATAATAAGCGGAAGCTTTAGGGGTTTGGGAGAGGTTTAGCAGGGATTCTGCTGAACCTCTTTTTGGTTTGTTACTGTAACTCTTTGTTGTCAAAAGATGCGGGATTGTCTGGACAGCTGAGTGCCAGAGAAGTCAATTATCGTTTAGAGTAACAGACAGTAATAGTAGGATTATATGCATACGAGTTGAAGGGGACGGAGAAGCTGAGTAGACATCTGCAGGTATTAAGGGATTCCATCCCGAGTTTAAGATTGGGAACAGGAATGAGATGTGTGGAGTAAGCGACATATGATTATGAATGGGAAGAATGGAGCATGCGATATATGACTATGAATGCGATGGGGATTCATAAATATTTGCGAATGGCGCGAGCGTTCACGCTTGCGTGGGTCTTGCTGGCATGCTTTGCGCCAGCAGCAGCCCAAGCATCCGCGTCACAGGTCGCGGTCGATGGGCAGCAGCACGGAATTGTGATTCCCGTGCTGAACTACCACAGCATCGGGGTGGAGCCAGGGAACACGTACGTGCTCCACCCCGATATGTTCGCGCGCCAAATGGACTATTTCGCTGCGCATCACTACACCCCGTTGACGCTGCATGACTTCGTGCGCATCATCGAGAAGAAACAGCCGTCACCGGAGAGGCCCGTGCTGCTCACGTTCGATGACGGCTACGCGAATAACGCTGAGGTGGCGTTGCCGATCCTCCAGCGTCATCGCTTTCCGGCGACGCTGTTCCTGTCGCCAGGATTCATTGGCCAGCCAGGCTACTTAAGCTGGCCGCAAGTGCAAGAGCTGAGCGCGGCGGGGTGGGACATAGCGCCGCATGGGCTGACACATCCGCATCTCACACAGCTCAGCGTTGAACAGCAGCGCGAAGAGATCACGGAATCGCGCCGACGTATTGAGCAGGCGCTTGGGAAGAGCGTAGATGTTTTTGCTTATCCGTTTGGCGAGTATAATGAGGAAACGTTGAAGATCTTAAAAGAGGCGGCTTACCGCTATGCCTTTACAACGAAGGAAGGGTATGCTTCATCGAACCAATCGCCATATGAACTAAGTCGAATTGTCGTTCATGGCGAAGATGATTTTGCTACATGGGTTCAGAAGCTTACTGCTAGTTTGGTTAGCTTGATTAACTTGATTAGCTTTGTTGGCTGAGTGAGATTATAAAGTAAGTTATTAAATTGTTTTTGTTTAGAAGTATAGCGTGAAAAAAAAGAGAAATATAAAGACAATTAGAAAGCCAGTTTGACAGCCTTTCCTTGGTTTAGTTGAGAGGGAGTTGTACATCGTACAACAATTCTCATCGGTACATTATTTGAACTAAATTATTTGATTCAAACATTACTTGAACCACCCCAAATTTAAACCATTATTCAGGCTGATCAAAAGAATAAGCGAGCAATTTGACTAACTAAACATCAAACTTAAGAACGCTCACATTGGAGAGCAGAACATACAGTTTTCCTGGGATCAATAGCTCTTACCTGACCCAATTCAGTCCATTTTTTTAATTCAAACTAAAGCTTTTGGTTTAGTAGTGGATTTACAGAGATTTTTTAGTATAATCGTAAATAGAGATTATAAGCACTAACTATACTATTTCGGTTAAGGAGTCGTACAATGTCAAAAACACTAATTTTCGGACATAAAAATCCGGACACTGATTCAATCACATCAGCAATTGCTTATGCTGCACTGAAAACGAAATTAGGCCAAGAGGTCGAAGCTGTTCGTCTAGGCAGTGTGAATGGTGAAACACAATATGCATTGGATACTTTTAAAGTTGCAGCGCCTCGTCAAGTTGAGACTGTTGCGAATGAAGCAGCTAATGTCATCTTGGTAGACCATGTTGAGCGTCAACAAAGTGTTTCAGACATCGATCAAGTACGTGTTGTGGAAGTAATTGACCACCACCGTATTGCTAACTTCGAGACTAGCCATCCGCTTTACTACCGCGCAGAGCCAGTTGGTTGCACAGCAACCATCCTAAATAAATTGTACAAAGAAAACGGAGTTTCCATCGACAAAGACATCGCAGGTTTGATGCTTTCAGCTATCATTTCGGATTCCTTGTTGTTCAAATCCCCGACTTGCACGGAGCAAGACGTTGCCGCTGCTCGCGAACTTGCTGCAATTGCTGGCGTGGACGCTGAGACTTATGGTCTGGAAATGTTGAAAGCCGGAGCAGATCTGAGTGACAAAACAGTTGCACAATTGATTTCTTTGGACGCAAAAGAATTCCAAATGGGCAGCTATAAAGCCGAAATCGCACAAGTAAATGCGGTTGATGTTAACGATGTTCTTTCCCAGCAAGCTGAGATTGAATCCGCGCTTAATGCCATCATCGCTGAGAAAAACCTGGACTTGTTCTTGTTTGTTGTTACAGACATTCTTAACAATGATTCCGTCGGTCTTGCTCTTGGACGTAAAGCCGATGCTGTGGAGAAAGCTTACAACGTTACGCTTGTAGACAACAAAGCGTTGCTCAAAGGCGTTGTTTCACGTAAATCTCAAATCGTTCCTGTTCTTACGGATATCTTCAACAACCTGTAGGAATCGCTTTTATCTGTATTACGAAGACACCGTTCAGGATGAACGGTGTCTTTTGGTTGTACGCTCATTTTTTGGTATGATAGAAGGGATACAAAAGAAAGAGGTGAAGCAGAAATGGTTGATAACGCTCAACAAGGTAATTATGAAAAGGCAACTTTTGCTGGTGGATGTTTCTGGTGTATGGTTACACCATTTGAGGAACTGCCAGGTATTATATCCGTAGTGTCAGGTTACATTGGCGGTCACACAAGTAATCCGACTTACAAAGAAGTATGCTCGGAGACAACAGGACATGCAGAAGCCGTTCAAATTACATTTGACCCTGAACTATATCCTTATGATAAATTGCTTGATACATTTTGGCGCCAGATTGATCCCACGGATGCAGGAGGTCAGTTCCATGACCGCGGATCGTCTTACCGGACTGGCATTTTTGCCCATAGTGACCAGCAAAAAGAGAAAGCGGAAGCTTCCAAGCAAGCACTTCAGGATAGCGGTCGCTTCGATCGGCCTATCGTGACGGAGATTGTTCGGATTGATGCTGAAGCCTTTTATCCTGGGGAAGATTATCATCAGGACTATCATCACAAAAATCCGCAGCATTACAAGGCCTACCGCAAAGGATCAGGACGTGATTCCTATATTGAGAAGTATTGGAACACAGCCAAGGATAAAGAAGAACGTAAGCAAAAATTAACACCGCTTCAATTTGAAGTAACGCAAAATAATGGGACAGAGCGGCCATTTGAGAATGAGTTCTGGGACTCTCATGAGAAGGGTCTGTATGTGGACATCGTTTCGGGTGAGCCATTATTCAGCTCCTACGACAAATTTGATTCGGGCTGTGGCTGGCCTAGTTTCACGAAACCGGTATTCGAAGGTAGTGTGAAAGAGAAAGCTGATCATAGTCATTTCATGGTACGTACAGAGGTGCGAAGCCACGAGGCAGATTCCCATCTAGGTCACGTGTTTAATGATGGCCCAGGGCCAAATGGTCTCAGATACTGCATTAATTCAGCTGCGCTTCGGTTTATTCCGTTGGCAGATCTGGAAAAGGAAGGCTATGGCGCTTATCTTCGTTTTTTTGAGGAGAAGTAAGACCTTTCAGGGGAGATTTACAAAAAAGACGCTAATCAGGATCAAGATCCTGGCTAGCGTCTTTCTCATTTACGTGGATGTACGGTTAACTACATAGATAATCAGCGCAAGCACTCCAAGGGCAATAGCAGCTACATAGAAGAGCGTAAGTCGAGACCAATTGCCTTTGGTTTTGTTATCATATTCAGGATTGCCTTCTTTATTTGTTCGGGAGTGACCAATGATCACTGTAAATAAGACGGCCGCTATTAAAATGACAGAAAAGATTAGATAATAAGCATTGCTTGGCATCACATCACCGCTTTCTGTTATTTTCGTGTTGTTGAGCATCATTCTTTGTACCAAGGGTTCAAATGGATAAGGACTTCATCTACGTCACCATGCTGTTCCATAATGGATTTCTTGATAGCACGGGAGATATCATGACCTTGTTGGATCGTAAGCTCACCAGGAATCGCAACTCTGGCATCCACTAAAATGTAATGACCGTGTTCCCTTGCGCGAATACGATCAATTCGTTTTACCTGTGGAATCGCTTGGATTAACTGCGTATACTGGTGCAGCTTTTGTTGATCCACTGTTTTCTCCATCAGAACATCAAAGGCTTCCTTGCCCATTTCCACAGCTAATTTCAAAACCAATAATGAAACGATAATTCCCGCCGCTGCATCTCCGTAGGATAACCAGTGAATGTTATAAGTTTTACCAACAAAGGCCATTCCAATTCCAATAACTGCCGCTAATGAGGCGTAAACGTCGGCCAAGTGATCCTTGGCTGTAGCAATCAGCCCCTTACTGTTCGTTCTGCTGCCAATCCGCAACGTGTAAACATAGAGGGCGTATTTCCAAACCATAGAGACTGCTGCTGCAATAAAGGCAATTAAGCTTGGTTTTAGGGGGTCGTGGAAAAATGCGGCAGTCGAATGATAAGCAATATAAATGGCTGCTAGCGCAAGGATAAAAGCTACAAATCCAGAACCTAACACCTCAGCTTTGCCATGGCCATAGGGATGGTCTTCATCGGCTGGAAGCTTGGAAATTTGCATCGCGCTAAGTGCTGCGATCGTAGCGATAATATCACCTGCGTTATGAACCCCATCAGCTAATAAAACCTCACTATGAAACAGCAATCCGATTACGATTTTCATTATGGTAAGTATGATGTTGCTGATTAGGGATATCCAAATCGCCCAAAAAGATGATTTGTTGTCGTTGTTCATCAATGATGACCTCCTCCAGAAGTGTTTCCCCAAGGAAAAAAAATCCCTTGACCAAGGGTCAAGGGATTAGCTTCATTTTTATATGGGAATCTAGCAAATTATAATAGGACATGTTCAACACTTCACTTTACACAAATATCTTTGTATAATACCACACATAGCAGTAATTAACAAACCATGTTTCCGTCACCTATACGGGGGTAGAGAAAAGATGGAAGGGGAGCAGAAATAATTCTATGTTAAAGCCTTGGATGATTGAAATAGAACACCAATTGCTCCCGAATTTGGAGCTTTACAGTAAGCAACCTTACGATCCAATTATTGTCCACTATATACCTAAGCCATGGAAGATAGTTGGTTCAGGTAATTATGCAGCAGTACTTGCGCATCCGAATTACCCTGAGGTCGTCGTTAAAGTGTATGCACCAGGCAGACCAGGGATTGAGGAGGAAAAGGAAGTATACAGACGTCTAGGGAAACATCCCGCATTTTCAGAATGCTTGCATGCAGGGGATAATTATTTGGTATTGCGCCGTTTGACTGGAGTTACTTTATACAAATGCTTACATCGAGGGCTTCCAATTCCACGGCAAGTTATTACAGACATAGATGAAGCACTCGCTTACGCAGTTAGCAGGGGCCTAAATCCACATGACGTACATGGGAAAAATGTGATGATGAAGGATGGCAGAGGATTAGTAGTCGACGTATCTGACTTTATGAAAAGCGAATATTGTCCCATGTGGGACGATCTCAAAAATGCCTATGATCGTTTCTATTATCCGTGGGTACGGAAAATGCCCATTCCCGGCTTTGCTTTGAATGTTGTTCGGAGAAGCTATCGCAAATGGAAGAAATACCGCAGAAAGAGCAAATGAACCGAAATTTATAGAAAAGGAAGGTTTGGTTATGAGAGTACATGAATTTGAGATCCATTCCGATTTACAACGGGGCGATTTATCAATCATCTCTGCAAAGTCTTCTCATTTTATTTCGGACATTACGATAGATTTTGAGCTTGATCAAAAACACCACATTGTGGATGTGAAAAGCCTACTAGGCATGCTTCTAGTCCCGATCAAAGCTGGAACTACACTTCGTTTGCTCACCAAAGGCAAAGATGAGGAAGAGGCCATGCACTTTATGTTTGATTTGTTTGAGCCATACCGAGGGGATTAATTACTCACCACAATATTTGACCCTATTCTCACAAGATTGGATAGAGAATGTCCCTAAGAAAAGGGATAAAATAAAGAGTAACAAAGCGGATATACGCAATTTAGGGATGATATTGGAGGAATGTACGAGATGAGTAAGTATCACATCGTGGTCGTAGGATGCGGCAGCATGGCAAATGTATGGGTCGAGTATATGTTAAAACGTGAGGATAGCGACATTGTCGCGCTTGTTGATATTAAGACGGAATTCGCACAAGCCATGGCTGACCGCCATGGTCTTACCTGCGGCGTCTATAACAATCTGGAGCAAGCTATTCAGGATAGCGGTGCTAATCTGGTGCTGGACATCACGATTCCGTCCAGCCATTTCCAGGTGTGCGGCACAGCACTCCGGCAAGGATGTGACGTCTTCGGTGAGAAACCGATGGCCGCCACGATGGCGGAAGCGCGGGAGCTCGTGCAGCTGGCGGAGCGGACGGGAAGATCCTTCTCCGTCATGCAGAACCGCCGCTACGACGCGAACATCCGCGCACTGCGGGAGATCATTAACGCGGGCACGATCGGCCGCGTGGGTTATGTCGGCGCTGATTTTTTCTTGGGGCCGCATTTTGGGGGCTTTCGCGAAGCGATGGAAAGCCCGCTCATTCTAGACATGGCGATCCATACCTTCGATCAGGCTCGGTTTATTACTGGGGCAGACCCCGTTTCGGTGTACTGCCAGGAATTCAACCCGCCCGGCTCGTGGTACGCCGGGAATGCCTCTGCTATCTGCATCTATGAGATGTCAGACGGCACTGTGTTCTGTTACCGCGGCTCCTGGTGCGCGGAAGGGGCGCCGACCTCTTGGGAGGCGGCTTGGCGTGTGACCGGCGAGCAGGGCACCGCTCTGTGGGACGGTAGCGGCGCACCGTACGCCGAGATCGTCGCCGGCGGCGATCAAGCCGGCAAGTTCATCCGCGACTACACGAAAGTGGACGCGGATGTGAACTGGCCCGGCCACAGCGGCCACGCCGGCTGTCTGGACGAGATGTTCGTTGCGTTGGAAGAAGGCCGCCTCGCGGAGACAGACTGCCGCGACAATATCAAGAGCATGGCGATGGTTCTTGGCGCCCTCGAAAGCGCGAAGCTTGGCCAGAAGGTTGATCTGAGGAACTACTGGAACTAGAACGTTCGCGTGCTGCCGCCGCCAGGTGCCAAGGGTAACTTGTTGATTTATTGATGTCTATGTTTCCCCTGGCTACGGCAGCAGTTACTCTGGCGATGATAGGATAGTCACCACTTCGCTCAACTCCTGGGGCCAAGATGTACATCAAAATTCCGCTTTTTAAGCAGATATGGACCAAATGCTTCAAATTAGCTGTACTTTTTGCAGCACTATCGTGCAAAAAATCAAAGAAGAGGTTAAACAGAAAGCTCTGTTTAACCTCTTCTTGCCATTTCCTTTTAATGAATATCTTTCTTTTTAAATCTGCCGCCTTTTACATCATGGATATTGCCTATGGCGAGGAAAGCTTTGGGATCCAATTCGTCTAAGATGGATTTCAGCTTGGCTTCTTCTAGACGAGTGATGACGCTGAATATCACTTTTTTTTCATCCCCTGTAAATGCGCCTTCGCCCTTCAGGTAGGTCACGCCACGGCCAAGTCGGAACGTTATGGTTTCCCCGATTTTTTCGGATTCATCGCTGATAATCCATACGGCTTTGGATTGATCCAGGCCTTCGATGGTGATATCAATCATTTTGAAGGCAATGTAATACGCAATGAGCGAGTACATCGCATGATCCCAACCAAACACGAAACCTGCGCTGGCGAGAATAAAAAAGTTGAAAAACATCACGATTTCGCCGACCGAGAATGGCGACTTTTTACTAAATACAATGGCTACAATTTCTGTTCCATCGAGCGAACCGCCCGAGCGAATGACTAATCCTACACCGATACCAAGTATGATTCCACCGAAAACTGCGGCTAGCAAGGGATCTATGGTTATTGCTTCTACCGGATGAAGTAGGGTAGTTCCAATAGACATAAGGACAACGGAGAACAATGTCGATAAGGCAAACGTTTTGCCGATTTGCTTATACCCTAGAAGTAAGAAAGGTAAATTCAATAGAACGAGAAATATACCGATTGGTATGTTAGTCAAATGAGAGACGATAATTGAAATCCCTACTACGCCGCCATCGATAATATTGTTGGGGACTAAGAAAATTTCCAAACCAACAGAAAATAAGGCAGATCCAATGATCATAAATAATACTCTACGCAAAAATTTAAAGCGCGTTAGTTTTTGATGTTGGGAGCGTGCTTGTTGTGCTCCTGCCGATAAGTTTGACATGAAGGGTTCCTCTTTTCCACATTTCATTCAGTTGGGTTCTAATGAAAAATGAAGGAATGAGGCCCGTGTAACCCGATGTGAATTTGAGAAAAGCTAATAAGATACTTTTCAATTTCTTCCATATTTTAGATAATATAAAAATAATAAAAACAACAAATACGGTCATCTCATAATCTTTGTCATAATCTTCGTGTCTCTGAATCTTGTCTTCGTGAGCTTGTATAGATTCTCTGGTAGGCGGATGTGCTTGAACGGTTAAGACATGAGTCGTATTAGATAGAACGAGTATATCGGTATCAGTAGAATAGTGGTGTGAAATTGGCGGTGTCAAAGGAAATACGAACAGCCCAAGAATGATCCAGACCAATATCGTCCATTGCCATTTATGTTTAAAATGATGCAGGAGCATTTCCTCCAATCCTGATTTGCAACCAAATTTGCTTGAATTGTAGCACTTCAGTCCCACTGAGTCAAACCTGAAAGCGGTATCTTTTTATATTTTCAAATCATGATCAGCATGATAAGATTGGCGTGTATTTTGGAAGTCAGTTTTGTAAGCGCATTCAAATATTTCCCTTCTCAAAACTCCTTCTAAAGCTTGACCTTAACCTAAGGTTAAGGTTTATTCTTAGAAAAATTGGAAGGAGGAATGAGTATGTCTCGAGATTATAACATTTATCAAGATAACGCAGAAACATATGATCTATTAATTAGTAAGCAACCCAATTTAGCAGAGGTGATTCATGAGATAAGGCCTTACGAGCATTTAGATGTGGTGGACTTAGGGGCAGGGACAGGAAGGCTTTCCATGTTTCTGGCCGCAGAAGCCAATTCGCTTTGGTGTGTGGATAGTTCCAAGGCCATGCTGAATGTGTTAGAAAAAAAGTTAACTACCTTATCTTCTAATAGTAACTGGCGAACGATTGTTTCCGACCATAGAGATCTGCCAATTGAGGACGCTAGTAAGGATCTCGTCGTAGCAGGGTGGAGCTTATGTTATCTTGCTACCCCGAATAATGTGGATTGGGAGAATAATTTGAAACAAATGATGTCTGAAATTAGACGCATTCTTAGACCAGAGGGTACGGTGATCATTCTGGAGACTTTGGGAACGGGGTTTGCGGAACCGACGAGATATGATTATTTGGCTCCCTATTATCATTTGTTAGAAACCGAATATGGATTTGAACACACCACGCTATCCACCGATTATAAGTTCAAAGATGTGAATGAGGCTGTACAGTTAACCTCGTATTTCTTTGGAGAGGATTTTGGCAATCAAGTAAGGGCAAATAATTGGGATGTGGTACCTGAGTACGCAGGCATTTGGTATAAGCATTTCAATTATTAGCACCAAATATTGTTGTAATAACTGATAGTAGACAATTCTTTGAGGATCTATAGTGTTAATGAATAAGAAGCAATTGTAGGGGGCTATTTGGCTCCCTTTTTTGCTTAACAATTTACAATACAAAGGGCAATTTGTTAAAATTAGTTATTCGTTAGTGGGATTTGAAGGAATTATGATAAGGATATGCGAATCAAGGGGGATCATTTTGAGAACACCTATTTTATATGGCTCCGTACACGTGTTATTTTATAGAAACGAAGAGGTTTTATTATTGAAAAGACAAAATACCGGGTTTCAAGACGGCAATTGGAGCGTTGTTGCAGGCAGGATGGATGGCGGCGAAGAGGTCATCGCAGCCGCAATAAGAGAAGCGGAAGAAGAAGCTGGGGTTGTCATCAAGCCCACAGATATTGAAATCATCGGTGTCATGCATCGCAAAAATACGACGTCGGAATGGGTGGACTTCTTTTTAAACGTACATAGCTGGCAGGGTGAGATTACGAATAAAGAGCCAGAGAAGTGCGAGCAATTGAAGTGGTTTCATAAGAAGGAGCTTCCAGATAATATGGTTAACTATATACGGCTTGCCTTAGATAAGAAACAACAGGGACTCTGGTTTGAAAGTATAGGATGGTGAATATATGAGTAGTGATAAAATCGACATCAGAAACATCCGGGTAGAAGAAGCCAAGAGTTATTGGGTGCTGCGGCTTGAGGCACTGCAAAAACACCCTGATGCGTTCGGTGCTGCATATGAAGAATCGGTCTTGCTGTCAATGGAAGAAGTGGAGAAACGAATTGGTCAAGACAGCGGTAATTATATATTGGGTGCTTTTACAGCTGAAGGTCAGCTTATCGGTACAGCAGGATTTAAACGAGAGCAAAGTCTAAAGCTGAAACATAAAGCCTTTATTTGGGGTGTATACGTATCAGAGAACTACCGCGGGCAGGGGATTGCGAAGCAATTAATGGTAGAAGTGATCCGTAGAGGGAAACAACTAGAAGGTTTGAAACAAGTGACACTTTGTGTGGTAACCACGAACGGAGCAGCTATTGACCTCTACCGGAAATTAGGCTTTGAGTCCTATGGTGTTGAACGTAATGCTTTGGAATATGAGGGTCAGAGCTATGATGAGGAAATGATGGTTTACATGTATTAGGAGCAATCGTTTAAAACGATGTATTTAGAATGGATAATATCGATTATGCAACCAGGAGAGCTGCCTTTGTGCGGCTCTTTTTTGCACCCATTTGGACCAGGTGAACTCTGACTGCATACTGTGTAAAAGAGGATCCTATTAGACGAAGGTGATGACGTGCGCAGTGTGGTTGGAATTCTTCTAGATCGAAGAACTTATTTAGGCATTCACAGGCAGCAGACCGGATATGAGCGAATCGATCTTTACAATAAAGCAGCTGAAAATCTCGGAATGACGCCTTTCTATATGTGCCTTCAGCATATTAGTGAGAAGTCAGCTCTAGGTTTATGCTACGAGAATAAAAAGTATCGACTTATTAGGCTTCCTATTCCTAAAGTCACTCATAACCGTGCGATGACGCTTACACCGTATTTGCAAAATCAATTAAAGCTTCTTTCCAAATCAAGTATTGTATTCAATGGGCAAAATCGCCATGATAAACTTCGTATTCACAAGCTACTAACGACAAACCAATCAATTCGAGAGTATCTTCCTGAATCTATGGCCTACTCACGAGAACAACTGGTAGAAGCTATGGAAAGATTTTCATCTCTTTACGTCAAACCAACGAATAGCAGCATTGGTAAAGGGGTGATTAAAGTCACTCAGAAGGAAAACGAGGATTGGCAGCTTTGTTGGAGTAATAACGAACCGAAAATGCTAAATGAAAAGAAAGCCCAAGCTTTTATTCATGAAAAGGTTGGAACACAAAGCTATCTCATCCAACAAGCAATATCATTGGCAACGTATCATGGTCGACCGTATGATTTAAGGATTTCTGCTCAGCGCGGGGATAAAGGGAAGTGGCAGATAACAGGAATTGCAGGCAAAGTTGCTGCATCAGGTAGACATGTTACGAATCTGGCTAAAGGCGGAGAAGCTAGGCGATGTGAAGAATTATTTCGGGCTAGCGGTTTTGATCCATACCGAATGAAGGCTGCTGTTGAGCAAGTTTCTCTGATGATAGTTGAAAACCTGAGTGAGCGAATCCCAGCCATAGCCGATGTCGGATTGGATATTGGCGTTGACGATTATGGGCGAATTAAGCTTATTGAAGTGAATGGAAGAGATCAAAGGTATGAGTTCAAGCAATTGAAAATGCATCAGATTTTTAATAATACGTATGAGACACCATTACGATATGCTAAGTTTCTATTAAACCGATGAAGTTTCAATGAATCTAGCCCTATCTTTTGCGGGGCTATTACATAGGAAATAGAAGAAATGGGGATTAACACGACTATAATTGGCTTATTCATCTAGGACACAAACAGCGGGATGCGAATAAACTTTAATATGGCGTTGTAAAGGTGGAATTCTAAGGTGAAAAGTCGTATGTTAATTATCAAAAAGAATTTATTGCCCTGGTATAATGAGCTGGATGATAATCTAGATATCCATCATTCAGACTTTCCAAGGCTTGTCCGTGAACAAATAGAAACAATTGGCGAGTATACGATTGTCTTCATAAGTCGATTTGAAACGAGATTGAGGCAAAATAGCAAGAATACTTAGCAATTTGACCTCTTAGTGTAAGCTCGATATTCTTTGTGCCATTGAAAAAGCCATACTCCTAATGTGAAATAGACCCCGCTTGCCAAATAACCGCCAATGACATCACTAGGGTAATGAACCCCAAGATAAATCCGACTCATACCAATAAGGATGATCATAACGACACAGAGTATGATGACGATACTTCTTCCAATTCTCGTAGAGAGATGCCGCCAAAGAAGAAAAGCAAGAGACGCGTAAAGCGCGAAGGCTTCCATGGAATGTCCGCTTGGAAAGCTGTAGCCCGTTTCTTGTATAAGTCTATGCAAGTCGGGTCTTTGACGAACAAAATATAATTTGAGGATATGATTAATAATGGCTGTACCTGCAACTATGGAGATAAAGAAAATGAGTTCATAGCGATGATGCAAAACAAAATAAAGAAAAAGAATGGCAGAGAGGGCAAGTGTGACCACTATCGAGGTTGAACCAATGGAAGTGATTACTTTCATAAGTAAGGTGAGTCCAGGCGATTCCATTCCTTGAATGAGAGTAATCATGTGGTGATCGAATTGCGCGATCTGTTGGCCCTGAATGAGGGTAGCAACTAAGGAGAAGCATATAAGTGAGAGGATGCAGAGAATAAGGACAAACGTAATCTTAAGTTTTGGGATCATGGTAGGTTCTCCAAATATACAAATTAGTGTTTACAAATAATTAGTATAGCATAAGGTTTATTTATGTAAACGAGACTTAATGTTATACAAAGGTATTTCATTAAGCTTCTAGAATTATGGATCATTAAGAGGTGATCCGATGGAATTATATCATTTTAGCCATGAATCTGATATTGAGATATTCATCCCAAGAGTAAAGGCAAATCGTACGGATATGCCTCCGGTTGTATGGGCAATAGACCCTGAGCATGCTTTTACTTTTTACGTTCCACGCAATTGTCCGCGCATTGTTTACAAGAGGTCGGCATCGATGAGTGAAGAGGATGAGCATAAATTTTTTGGAGTAAGTTCCTCTGACACGGTCATGGTGATGGAGAACGATTGGTATTCACAGATCAGTCAGACGACCATGTATCGGTATACGTTTGCATGGGAAGGCTTTGAACGGTTTGACGAAACCGCTGGTTACTTCATTTCTCAGCAAACGGTCAGACCTTTAGACATGCAGCCCATTAGTCATTTATTAGATCAATTAATGGCATTAAATATTGAAGTGAGATTTACACCGAGATTAACTAAACTCAGAGAAGCCATTCTTGCTTCAACGCTCACTGATTTTGGCATTCATCGATTTGAACATGCGAAGCGGTTATAAAAAATTTACAAAGTTTTTAGAGTTTGAATCTCTCGATCTGGTCCCATTTATTCTCGCGCTCTAATATTCGCTTTTGCATGGGGCCAAAAAGGTCGAAGTGAGGATAGGAAGGACTATAGTGAATATACTGCGGGTTCAGTCCATGGGATACACACCATTTGGATAACCGATCCAAATCAGAACAGCCCACCTTCGTGACGGTTCGAATGCCATCAAAGCGATTATCCAGCCAGTAATGAGTCAAAAAGGCAATTTCGCCGCGGCTAACGGCAGCCTTCCATCGTTGAAGTTCTTCTCTTTTTATGCCAAAGGCCATTGGGATTCCATCCTTTTTGCTTAGAATTCATAAAAGTGTGTTATAATTATACAATATAAGACAAGAAGAGGCAGGGAATGACCTGCTTCTTTTTAATTTTAAAAATGAATTTGGCTTTTGTATTGCTTCATACCCATAAAAACAAGTAAAATAGAAGAGAAGCATTATTTGATCGATGTAGTGCCAACGTTGCCAACTAGGGATTGGATCCTTTTCAAAGAGGAAGAACCATACGGTCAGCATGTTTTACCCACAAGAAAATAAACGGTTTAAAGGAAAAGGGGACATTTAAAAGTGAACGTTCATTTAAATTTTACGAACAAGGGAAAACTGGTTATTGAAAATTTTAACAATGAGGAATTAATTGAAATTTTCAGCCGATACATCAACACGTTAACGAAGAAATACGCGGTAGATGTTAAGGTTCTTGCAGAAGCTAATCAGAACATTGTCGAAGACGGTTCATTCAAAGTTATCCTTTCCAATGTACAGTGTGATGTTGAAACTTTTTTCAAAGAACTCGGAAGAGACATTAAAGTACCTTTGAAAAAAAGATCCGATGGAAAATTGGAGAACGTGTTTAAAATTCAGGTTATTGAGTAAATTACGGAGGCTTGTATGCTTAGTTTAGAAGATAAATTAGCTATCGTGGAATCTTTTCCCGAGTTAGAGCGGAAAAATGTATCACTTGGACGGATCAATTTTCATTATGAAGATAGTGCTTATGATAAGAAGACCGTTGTTTATCACCTGCACCCAAACGGAAATGGATTTGTTTACGCTGAATATATCAAAGGATATGCTACGGACAACAAAGGGTTAATCAATATCCGTGATTTCAGCGCGGAAGAGCTTCGAGACATTATCGAGAAGTCGATTCATTCTTTAACGGGTAAGACATCCAAGAAGCTTCCGAAGATGGATACTGAACAACCAGAAGAGCATTGGGTAGATGAAGACGGCCATCTCTTGGTCGTTACATTCGTTGAAGATTTATGGTATATCTATGCTGGCAGCAATCTAGACTGCGCTTTTGAAACTTATGAAGAGGTCCAAGAGTATCTGGAAGAAGAAGGATTCACTAAAAAGTAAATCTTAGGGTATAAATCAAGAAAACCTCATCTACGGATGGGGTTTTTCTTTTTATGAGGAATGCTGCCCAATAAGGAGCTGCTGCTAAAAGTGTACCGAATACAAGGTAGATCATCGTATGACAGTAGAAAGGAAGTTCTTCACAAGCTAAAACATATCCGCTCTGCAGTAACAAGTTATGACTGTGTGAGGGAAGAGTGTCAAAAGATTCATTTGTTCAACTCCAAGCGGGATTGGAAGTATTAACCATATAACGATAACATGGAGGTGACATTGTAGGCAACATAGCAATGAGAAGGATAATAAAATCGCCGGTAATACGGCGCTGCGCTCCGAAATACAAACGAGACTTAAAGGTTAATTGTACTTACCCTCATATGAGGGCTATTTGTGCTATAATGGATGGAAAATTGATCTAACAGCAATTGATTCTAGTGGGGGTATTTTCGTGAAATTTAGACCTTGTATCGATTTACACAACGGTAAAGTTAAACAAATCGTAGGTGAGACATTAAGTACAGAGGGAAAGGAAATCATTGAAAATTTTGTTTCCTCGTATGACTCCACCTATTATGCCGCGATGTTCAAAAGGGATCATCTACTCGGAGGACATGTCATCATGCTCGGTGACGGGAATAAGGATGAAGCAGTGAACGCGCTGCGTGAGTATCCCAGCGGTTTGCAAATTGGCGGTGGTATTCATGCGGAGAATGCTGGCTATTATCTTGAGCAAGGTGCCTCACACGTCGTTGTGACCTCCTATATTTTCCGTGACGGGCAACTGAATATGGATAATCTGAAACAAATCGTAGCCGAGGTAGGAAAAAACAATTTGGTCATAGATCTCAGTTGTAAAGAGAAGGATGGCAAATGGTTCGTAGCTACAAACCAATGGAAGCAGCTGAGTAACTTTGAATTGAATAAAGAAAATATTCGGTTTCTAGAGCAATATTGTGATGAGTTTCTGATTCATGCTGTTGATGTAGAGGGCAAACAAAGCGGGATTCAGCAAAGCCTCGTCAGTACGTTAGCAGATTGGGTTGTCATTCCTACTACTTACGCAGGAGGGGCAAGATCCTTCGCGGATATTGAGCTATTCAAAGAATTATCCAGCGGAAAGCTTGATATCACCATTGGGAGTGCCTTAGACATTTTCGGTGGCAAGCTCTCTTATAATGGAGTTGTGAAATATATGAACGAGTTAATTTAGTTAAAAGCAGCAGATACCTTATTATTATTAGGGTGTCTGCTATTTTTAATTAGATGATCGACTCCAATTGTTGTTCTTAGGATTAAACGTTATTATTAGAGTTATGTGTTAAGGAATGGAGTCCAATTATGATTCGGTGAAATAGGAGATGTTTGAGGGATGGCACGCTGGCAAAGACTTTACTACTTGGGTATGGTTTTGGCCCTGATATTAGCTGTAACTGGGGAATTAATTTGGCTGCCAGATCCCTTGCGATTTGGTACAAGGATTTATTGGATAGATGCGATTGATCTACTGATCTATGCTCTTGCTTTCATTCCTATTATGTGGATGGCTGGCGCACTATGGCATATGTTCTCGCAAAGAAATGCTTGGGGTCGCGTTCGAAATGTCGCGGTAATCGTAGCTTCCTTGGTGAGTGTAATTATCCTACTATCGATTCCGAAAAAGATTGAAATTTCGGTGAGTATTTTTCTTATAACTTGGTTATTAGTATTTATAGATTTATTTTTCCATGAACGGATGCGCCGCAAGATACCTGTTCAGAGTATAACTTTGTTAGGTTCCACTTTGTTACTCATGTTTGTGATGTTCTGGCCGACGAATTCCATGGTCACGTACCCAGGATTGACCTTAAATATGAATCGTTACGCACAGGCAAATGAGGGAAATGTTCATGGAGATATTTCGGGAGTGCTCGTCTTTGAGCGGCCTGCATTCCCGATCGATTGGCTATATGCGAAGTTTTTTGCTAAGTATGCATTTGAACCGAAGAATCTTGGTATGTCTTTGGGAGAGTACAACCAAGAAGTACGTACGATGAAGGCGGATGCGAACGCCGCGGGAAGTGCTATTGCGTTTCAGAAAGTAGGTAAGGGCAAGGGGATCACCTCGCACGGTGTTCGCATCACGGCTATTCTGAAAGATAGCCCTGGCGCCGGCATCATGCAGCTAAGCGATGTGATCGAGGAAGTAAACGATTATAGCGTTACAACAGTTCAAGAGCTGACAGCCCGCATGAAATTGAACAAGCCCGGGGATCAGGTGAAGGTGTTGGTTCTGCGCGGCGGACAGCCAGTTAGTCTTTCGGTTAAGACTCGAGCAAATCCGGACGATCCGAGTCGTGCTGCCTTCGGCATTCAAGTTGCGAATGAGATGCAATATGATATTCCAGAGTCGGTGAAATATCATAACTATTTACTGCATGAGGGGGGACCCTCGCATGGGGCGGTGCTGGCACTAACATTGATTGATCAGCTTACACCTTGCGGTGTTACTTATGGCAATCGTGTTGCAGGCACGGGTACCATGGAGCCCGATGGTTCGATCGGTCCTGTTGGAGGCTTAGAGCAGAAAGCCTATAGCGTTAGCAGAACGGATGCCGATGTATTCTTTGTTCCATCTCTAAATGAGTCAGAAGCAAGACGAGGAGCACCTGGGCTGCTTATTGTCCCTGTGCATACGATTGACGATATGTTGAACTGGTTGCGTCAAAATCCAAAGCAAAAAAGTCAGCCAACTTGCACGTAGACTACGAAAGCGCATGTTGTCTCTTCGACAACAGCGCTTTCGTAGTCTACTTTGTAAAACTTATATTTTCTTAACAATATTTGTATAAAATATATAAATAATAGACTATTCATTGGAGGTCATGCACAATGGACCCGTTAATTGAAATAGAGAAGAAAATAGAAGCTAAAAGGCGTGAGCTTAACCATGCGGGAAGAATGTACGAGCTTCGGTCCGAATTCATATTGCGATTATCTGCTGAGTTGGATGAATTATTAAATACTTATCAAATTCTGATAGCTTGTTAGTCTCTGGACGCTTCATAAAGCTTTCGTACAATAAGTTTAGGCTCGAATTGTGCTGTTGACATATGATCACCATGTACTTGAATAAATCGGTACAAGCCTAATCGGCTTGACATATGCGGTTTTCAGACGATCTGGAATAAGCTCGGCTACTTTTTGCACTAAACTGCCTCCGAAGCTATGTCCAACCAAAATAATGTTCTTTAAGGGTCAGCGCCATGTCCTGGGTATTCAGGAACATAGACGGTATGGCCTTTTTTGCGTAATTCAGCAGCAATCCCAGACCAAAAGCTTGCATCCGTCCACGAGCCGTGAATTAGAACAAAAGTGAGAGGCTGAACTCTTTCACGGTAATCATGTTCAAATCCGTAGCCCAAGGAGCCTGAGTGTTGTAAGGCCATACGGAAGGGGGAAATGGGGGTTGGTTAGGATACCCAGAAGGCCCATTTGCCACATCAAAGCAAAAAGACGTCCGAACTGGACGTCAACGTTAGAAAATGCGTCCTCCCAAATTGTCGCCTTTGCGAACAGAAGGTAAATGAATCGTTTTCACATGCTCACTATGCAATATCGATTTCCCGGTAGCTGTATGAAGCTCGAGAAAAGGATGGTCTGCTGTATGAAGGACCCCAATTTTGCTCGGGTTTTCTCCAAGATCCAGGACAACAAACTGGCTTTCCAGCTTTTTCAACTGTTGATCAAACGTCCGTGAAAATGTAACTTGAGAAGGTTGGACGAGAAAATGCTCCATTTTCATCGAGTAAGGTGTCGTATTAGGATGGTAAGGGATCACATATTTGACGTGCTTCATCGAAATGAAAATCGTATGAAACACAGGGGAGTGGAAGGCAAAATAATCATTCATTATATGGGTCAAGTAACCATGTATGCTTTGATTGCCAGTAATATATATTTCAACGAACATTCCTTTAGCGCTCATCAACATCTTTCGATAAGAGATTGAGGCAGACTGAAGATCAAAAGGATATTCCGTAGGTGGGTCAATGGAAGAAGAGCTTGCATAGGTATCGAGCTTTAGATATTGTAAATGAATGATTGGAATATAGTAAAAGTGAAATTCATTGAAGATTACGATAAGATCACTGCCAACCTCAAGCAGCACTCCCTTTAAGGGTTGTTGGATCCCCGATAACGATAGCTCTACTTGCTTATCAATTAGCTTAATCATAGTTTCCACAGTTTGCACCTCCTTTCAATCTAGTAGAAATGCTTTATCCTTAATGAACTAGTACATAAATAACCCCAAATGGCGCGCTGAATGCCGTAGCAATCAGCGCGCCTGCGACGAGATTGGGGTTATAGGATATGGGTATCATGTAGCAAGTTCTACTAAATTTAACGAGAGCGGTATTTTTTTAACATAAGTTTAATCGCAACGATTTGTGCAGCAGTTGCTTTGTTGCTTTTGTTATCTTTGTTGTCTTTGTTGTCTTTGTTGTCTTTGTTGTCGGATTTGCCTTTGCTATTATTTTTGTTAGCGGCATTAATACTTTTAACATGGAAGATTGGAATACGGATGATTTCATTATTTACAACAAGCAGCAAGATGTTATCCCCGGAATGTACGACAAGACCTTCAACTTTCTCAGGGCCACCGCGGTTGATTTGAACATTTGTGTATCTCAATTGACCCAAGAGACCTTCAAAGGTATACGCATTTTCAAAACGTTGAGAAGCTCTGTAACTTCTGTTACTTTTGTTACCTCTGCTAACATTGCTGTTCGTACTACTAATGCTTTTGATATGTTGCGATTGGATGTAGACAATAGTGCCATCTTTCATTTGGATTGCTAAATAATCGTAATGGACGGATAGTAATCTACCAACGATAGAATCAGGACCTCCGCGATTGATTTTAACCTCAGTACCAATTAATGAACCTAAATAGTTTACACTCATTTTGTCATTTCCCCTCTCAGGAATGTGGTTTAGTTTGAATATAAGCAGCGTTTACTAGTGTGTGTTCACCTCCTGTACCAATGTCATTGCTGCTCATTTGTAATATAAGTATATGTATCCGTTACATATGAGGTACTAGATTAGAATCTATTTTTGCAATAATTCCACCAAGAGAACGAACCTACTAATAATTAATTTTTCTATATCAACCAATATCTCTATCCAATTCGAATCTCCTATCATAGACTGCACTATAAACTATAAGGAGGTTTTGAAGATGGAGGTTAGTGTATCTAACAAAAGTAATGGCGACAAAACAAAAGGCAACAAAAGCGACAAAACAAGAGGTAACAAAAGTGACAAAACAAGAGGTAACAAAAGTGACAAAACAAGAGGCACCAACACCGAACAAACCAACGTCCAAAAAAATGACAAAACAAGAGGCGCCAACACTGAAAAAACAAATGCCAAAAAAAATCAAAAAACAAGAGACACCAACACCGAAAACACAAATGTCCAAAAAAATGACAAAACAAGAGGGAACAAAACTCGTGGTGACAAAACAAGAGGGAACAAAACTCGTGGTGACAAAACAAGAGGGAACAAAACTCGTGGTGACAAAACAAGAGGGAACAAGAGCCGTGGCAATCGTTCATAATCACGAATAAATTAATCTAGAATGAAAGTCTATCTACTATAGATAGGCTTTTTATTATGTAAAAAGGCGGTGTGCCATGATACCGACTCGACATATCGTAATCCAGGATCAGCAGCTTAGAAAGTTGAATGAAGATGTTTGGAGTAAGCAATTCGTAAACGGTGTACTTATTAGTAAAGGGAAACGTATTCCTATTAAGGTCCGTTATCGGGGTGGGCACACGCGAGAGTATGCGAAGAAATCATATGAAATTGTATGCAGGGGAAAGACTTACCATCTGAATGCGGAGTATGACGATCCTTCGATGATACGGAATGCGCTCTCATTTCGATTTTTCCAACGAATTGGTGTGCCTAGTCCACAAACGAAGCATTTTGAATTGAAGCTAAATGGAGAGAGTCAGGGGGTTTATTTAGAAATAGAAGCTGTTGATAAAAACTTCTTCAGGAAAAGGAAGATTAGTGCGCAATCCCTCTTCTATGCTGTGGATGATGATGCCAATTTTGAACTGTTTCACCCGGAAACAAAAAGGAATAAGAGGACGATGTTTGAAGGGTACGAGCAAATATTAGGCTTAAGCAGCGAAAAAAAAGAGCTGAGCGCATTCATTTCCAAGATCAATAAACTGTCTGGGAAGCCATTAGCTCAATATTTGCAATCCCATTTGGATATTGATAATTATTTGCGATGGTTAGCAGGAGCTGTTTTCACCGGAAACTTTGATGGGTTTGATCAAAATTATGCGATCTATCGTCATAAGCCTACCAAATTATATCGCATCATACCCTGGGATTACGAAGGTACTTGGGGGAGAAATTGCTACGGGAAAGTATGCGGCAGTGATTTGGTACGAATTAAGGGATACAATCGCTTGACCGAAAAACTGATGAGTTTCAAGAGTATTAGGCTGCGTTATAAACGAATTCTTACTTCCATTCTTCGCACATCGTTTACAAGGAAACAAATATCCCCGATGATTGGATTTTTACACGGTACGATAGCCCCTTATATGCTGAATGATCATAATCGTAAGTGGCCTTATTCGGAATTTAGAGGTGAGCCTGAATTAATTATGAACTACATTAAGGAAAGGCGGGAAATTATTAAGCAAGAAATGGAAAAGCTTTAGCCAACCAAATGCTCCATAGCATTTGGTTTTTTTGTTGTTCCATTCCCTCTTTTACTAGACAAAAGTGGAACATTTAAAAGAGGGGGTAACCGTTTATAGCAAGATGAGTACAGGTCCCGTATACATACAGTATTAGTATCTACTAATGATAGATGGTGGTAGATGGTAGAAGGGAGGGGATGACAATGGTCGTCATGTTTATCATTATGCTTGCAGGGTTACTACTTTACTTCTTACTTAAACCGCCTTTACAGCCCAATGAAGAAGTCGTTTATGAAAATGTATCTTCCGTAGATCTGAGTATACCGGAAATTGCCTATATCAAGAGAATAGACGTATGACTCATAGGACTCAGAATTACAGTAAGATGATTTTTTCTAAAAGCGGGGTGAAAATTTATGATTGGTTCCGCATCTGTAACCCTTACGATAGCTGCCTTTGTGATGACTGTTATCCTAATTCTTTGGCGTCCTAAGGATATGAACGAAGCGATCCCTGCAACGGGAGGTGCTATCCTTGTTCTTCTAAGCGGAAGTGTTTCTTTGGCTGATTTACTTCAAATTACAGATACCATCAGTGACGCCGCTATCACGATTATGGCAACTATCGTCATGGCGATTGTATTAGAGAGCTTTGGTTTCTTCCAATGGGCGGCAGAAGGATTAATGGCTAGAGCCAAAGGATCAGGGATCCGTCTATTCTGGTACGTTAATCTACTTTGTTTTTTAATGACTTTATTCTTCAACAATGATGGCAGTATTATGATAACAACGCCTATATTACTCATTGTTCTAGAGAAACTAGGGTTAAAAAATCACCAGAAAATACCCTACTTACTTTCCGGTGCTCTAATCGCTACGGCTTCTAGCGCTCCTATAGGAGTTAGTAATATTGTTAATCTTATTGCGCTCAAAATTGTAGGAATGGATTTATATATGCACACATTAATGATGTTTATCCCATCAACGTTGGGGTTAATTGTATTTTTATTGTTATTATTCCTCTGTTTCTACCGTATTCTCCCAACGAAATTACCAATAAACGCGATTGGACCAAGAAAACATCCCTTAAACAACGTTAAACTTCCAAGCACACTGCCAGCCATTAAAGATCGAACTAAATTCATGAGAAATATATTACTGTTCGTATTCATGGTTCGGGTAAGTCTATTTATTGCCTCCTATTACGGTATACCTGTAAGTATCGTAGCCGTGCTAGGTTCAACTGTTCTACTTGCATGGCGCTGGCTATATCTCAAAATATCTCCAGTCGATATGGTAAAGAAGACACCATGGCATATCTTCGCGTTTGCCTTTGGGATGTACGTTATCATATATGGATTAAATAATATTGGGCTAACTCATATGCTTGTTAGTGCCTTTAAACCATTAGTTTCAGGAGACTTATTAAATGGGAGCTTACTAATGGGAGCACTAGTCACACTTCTTTCTATGTTAGTAAACAATCACCCTGCCTTAATGATAGGAACACTAACTTTAACAGGTATGGAGTTAGACCCACTAACTTTAAAAGTAACCTACTTAGCCAGTGTAATTGGTAGCGATCTTGGGGCTCTACTTCTGCCTATCGGGACACTAGCTTCGCTAATTTGGCTCCATATCCTTAGACAGCATAAAGTGAAAATAAGCTGGAAGGATTATTGCAAGGTCACGTTTATAACAATTCCCCCTGCATTAATATTCACATTGGTTTGTCTTGCCTTTTGGGTTAAGTGGATTTATTAACATAAATACGAGATAAGGAGGTAATCAACCATGATGTTTTTCAACACGTATATTGGAAAGATGGTACAGATTGAGTTGATTGGGGATGGGGATAAAATTGGTTTCCTAATCGATGTAGGACCAGATATCATCGTCATTTACATGGAAAAGAAGTACTTATATCTTCCTATCGCTCATATTAGAAATATCACACTAAACCTAGACAAGTCGATCACGGACTCTCCGCCTGACCTAACTTTGCAAACTGGAGAAATCACCTACCACCAAATCTTAAGCAGTGCGGTCGATCGATTCGTAGAAATTTATATTTCTAATAATCAGACAATCCACGGTTATGTGAGACATATTTCTCAAGACTACTTGGTGTTTCATTCACCCCTTTATCAGAATATGTACATTCCTTTGTTTCATTTAAAATGGATTAGTCCATATCAAAACAATCAGACTCCTTATTCACAAGTGCGAAGTCAATTGACTTCTAGTTCATCTGATCCATCTTTTGCTTTGCTCCCGAATACTTTTGAACAATTGCTGAAAGATTTGGTAGGGAAAATCGTCTGTTTTGACTCAGGTTTACATGCGAACAAGATTGGCTTGCTGCAGAAGCTGGACTTTCCATTTGCGGAACTAATCACGGCCGATGAGAAAAAGCTGCATTACAACATTCAACATATCAAGAATTGCATTCTCTTTAATAAATGAAAGCAATTTTCTTATCCTAGTAGAAAGGTAGTAACCTGAAATGGGTAACTGTCTTTCTATTTTTGATTAGGAGGTACTTTATGGTAAGATGGAAGTTGTTTTTTCATAAAAATGGAGTAAAGTAGGTTCAAGTCGATGACACATAGGGATCAGAAGATTTATCGTTTCAGTGAAGCACCCATCTGGGAGCTACAGCGAACTTATTATGAAGAACAGGGAATTGGTGCATGGCAGAGTGAAGATGTTCCACAATACATAACTAGTAACCCAAGTATTGCGGTTGCCTATGCCGAGATCGTATTTGGGCTTCTTCAAGATAGAGCGAGGCTTGGTTTCACGTCAGAACCGGTGACGATACTGGAGCTTGGGGCGGGCTCGGGCAGGTTAGCCTATCATATCGTAAAGGAACTATGTGAGCTGAGGGATTACTCAGGTATAATACTTCCTCCATTTCGATATGTAATGAGTGATCTAGCATTCAAAAATATCGCCTTTTGGCAGCAGCACCGCAGCTTACTTCCTTTTGTGGAACAGGGGGTTCTGGACTTTGCACAATTTGATGCTGTGCAGGGTACCGAATTTCATTTGACGCAATCTGGTGATCGAATAAGGATGGGTGACTTGCAGCAGCCTCTGCTGGTTATTGCGAATTACTTTTTTGACAGTATTCCGCAAGAACTGCTCTATGTAGACGAAAACAAAATTTATGAATGCATGGTTTCATTGCTCTTCCCGGAAGGTGATGTCAAACGTAGTGCTGCGGATATGCTGAAGAACGTCATTCCCGAGTATCATTATCGAAGAGCGGAAGAATATGAACAGGAATCGTACCCTTATCGTGAGGTTGTAGGGTTGTATGCGCAGAAGCTGGAGGATTCCCATATCCTCTTTCCAGCCGTTGGTCTGCAATGTTTGGAACGACTTAGCCTGCTCTCGCAAGAGGGATTTCTCCTGCTTACTGCGGATAAAGGTGACCACCGAATTGAGAACTGGGAATATAACGAACCTCCCAAGTTGATTCATCATGGCAGCTTTTCCCTGACAGCCAATTATCATGCCATTGGGTATGTTTTTGAGCAAAAGGGTGCCATGAGCTTATTCACATCTCACCCCTATAACCATTTGAACATAGGGTGTATGCTTATGGTTCCAAATCCGCACAGTTATGGTCATACTCGCTTAGCTTATCGACGGTTTGTTGAGCGTTTTGGTCCAGATGATTTCTTCAGTATCAAAGAATGGTTTGATTCACATTTGGATCTCATGGAAATTAACCAACTCTTAGCTTTTTGGCGCTTGGGTGGGTATGATGCTCAATTGTTCCTACAAAGCGCGAAGCGAATCTCGAATCTTATTCCCGCGTGTGAGGAAGAAGAATTATCGGACATTCGTCAAGGTATACTTCTGATGTGGGATGGATATTATCCAATGGAATTAAACCGTGACTTAGCTTTGGACTGTGCTATGTTATTGTATCAAATGGATATGTTCAAGGATGCTTTGCTATTCTACGAACGGACCAACAATGAGTACAGGAATGACGCTTCGGTACTTTATGAAATGGCCATTTGCTATTACGAGGTCGGTGAAGATGCGGCAGCTAAGGAATTTGCTCGTAATACCCTAGAATTAGCACCCGAACATGAAGGTGCTTTAGCGCTTATGACACTTTTTCCATAATTCGCAAAGAATATACAATAAAAGTGGTGAGATTCTTGGAGGAGCAACGTCAAAGAGCAAAAGAATTATTCGATTTGTATCGCGGGCATTTTTTTCAAATGCATCGTGATGGTGTTTTCGAAGAATATAAGACATATGAAATAGATAGTCAAATTGAAATTGACTGGTACAACGAATGGATCGATAACTACACGAAACAGCTATCAATTAGAGACTGGGATGCGATCACAAGCTTAGAGGCACTAGCCAAATATTATCAGGATTCTCGAATTCTTGACAATGTGATTGCCTTTGCTTCGCGCCATATTATGGGAGCCGATAGTATCGTTAAACTTATGTATGCCGAAAAACTGATGGATATCATCAAATCCTCAAAGAAGGCAGTTTCTAGAGAAATAAGATATGCAGCCTATCAACTTACTTATAAGATTCTAGAAGATATGATTTCAAAACCATTGATTATTGATCCAGGACATGAACTGCATCGATATAACTTAAAAGACAAGAAATCGCTCAATAGCAGGGCTAAAAAAAGCATGGACGAAATTAGAAATGTGCGTGAATAACTAAGACGCTTGTAAGAGAAAGGAATGTCAATATGTCTTCCTCCAAAGATTGAACCAACCCACAATGCAGATCACGCACATGGCGGTGATGGCCATTAAATCGAACCATTCCTCTTGCAGCAAGTGCAGGATGTCTGGTTCTTTTTTTAACTGTAAGACAGCTAATTGGGCTAATAAGCCGGCGATGGCAACTTCAATCCAGGGCATCTTTGTAATGAATTCTTCCATTTTAGAGGAAAATAAAAAGATGAGACATAAAGCTGGCAGTACACCTATTGCGATGAATAATAAGTTATCTGATAGCCTTGCTGTCAGCAAGATACTATCAATACTCATGATTAAATCTAAAGCTGCAACACTGCTAAAGATGAACAGATAGGTAAAATGTCTTCTCATCATTTTCTTAGGCATGACCATCCGAATGGCGAAGAAGAACATAATGAGAGCCGTTGCAAGATTGATGTAAGGTACATCTGACATGGATTGTACACACGCAATATATAGAATACGAAACAAGCAGAGGAGCATAAAGAGATAAAATTTGATTTTACCTCTGAGATTATACTTGTGAAGAGAAAGCTGGATCATAATCGCGTTATCGATATTCGTAAATAAATTGTACATGAAAATAATGAACCAATCCTGCATATATGGTTGTCCTCTCATGTAAAACTCATGCCTGTCCGTCGTAGCTAAGATCATTATATGTGACTACTACCACAATAAACCAAATATTTCATAAGGAGATGAAATGACAAAGAACCCACCTTTAAGAAAAGGAAGGGTTCTTATTTAAGTAATCGTGTTCCAATAGATTAGATTCTACGGCCTGTGATGTAATGGCTTGTCCAATACGAACTATTGAAGTTGTCAACGACAACACCTTTGTTCGGTAAATTGTTAATGAATTGACCATTACCTATGTAGATGCCCACGTGGTTAATTTGATCTGGTGTATTTACACTGAAAAATACCAAATCACCCGGTTGGAGCTGATTACGTGGAATATATGTGCCCACTTTGGCTTGAGCTTTAGATCCCCAAGGAATTTGAATGCCATTCAGTTGAAATACATATTGCGTGAAGGAAGAACAATCTAAACGCAAACGCTGTAGATCTCTCGATCCAAATACGTAGGTAACCCGGCCTTTGAAAGAGGAAGCCGTGTTGATAATTTTACTTCCCAAACTGCCTCCAGGAGCGGGCTGGCTAGGAGCAGGTTTATTTTCATGTACGGTTACATAATTGCGAGAGACATAACCCTTTTTCCCACCGTAGTTGACTAGAACCCAGTAGTCGTTGGCAGCTTCAACAGACAATAATGTGCCTTGTTTAATAAATCCCCAAACGGGAGCACTCGTACTCTGATCGGCTCGGAAGTTAACACCCTTATTCACGGTTGCTGTTGATACAGGAGCAGCAAGAGCACTAGTAGAAAAGCCACTAAACATGGAGAGCGCTAAGCCTAAAGATACTATCGTCTTTTTTCCAAGGTAGTTCTTATTCTTTTTTTGCATGAATTAACTTCCTCCTTTTGGTATAAAAGCTGAGGTGAATCTGGCACCTACAATTACTTTATCATAGTTGAAAACCCCTAAAATTTACCGAATAGAGCCGAAAGCCATAACATTCCTAGTCTAATCGCCATTATTAGAATTTCGTTAGAATTTGATGAGTAATAATTCCTTGACAGGTAAATTTATCACTTCTTAGCATTGAAAGCACTTTCAGACCAATTGATGAATTTGGGAGGCCATCTGATGAATAACCTTACATTACAAGGACAAGATACCATTGGAGGTGAACCGATGGTAAATCAGCCAACATTAGCAGCGCATGAATCCCTGGAATTGCATGAAGCCCTTAATTTCAAAACACTTTGCGTATTGAAATCCAAGATGATGCAAGGCTTAGTTTTCGACCAAGAATTAAAAGCATTGATGCAGAAAGACGTGGAGCAGTCCATGCAAGCCATTGCTGATCTGCAGTCCGTTTATGCGAAAGCGCCATTCCAAGCCCCTGTTCCCAATCGCCCGACACCCATTATAAATTGAAGGTGATAATAGATGAATGAAGACTATGATTATTTAGACCCGAGTAATGCTCTCAATATGCCAGAGATGGCCGACATGACTTTTGCTATGGATTTTCTCATCCGTGTCAAAGAAGGAGTTAGAAATACAGCGATTGCCTTAACGGAAACGGCATCTGAGAGCGCAAGAACGATCCTCCGCAGCCAGCTTCATCAAGGCATTGCGCTGCATCAAGAAGTATCCGATCTTATGATGAGGAAGAAATGGTTCCATCCTTATGAGCTCTACGAACAATATAAATTAGATCAGCTAGGGGCAATTAATGCTGTTCAAATGGCTCAAATGAAGCTGTTCCCAGACGACACCTCGCGTAAAGGCATGTTTGATCGGACACCAGATCAATAATATTATTGGAGGAAATAAAGCATGAAAGCTGTTACGTACCAAGGCCTCAAAAATGTCGTTGTGAAAGAGGTACCTGATCCGAAGATTGAGAAAGCGGACGATATGATTGTCCGAATGACGACAACGGCGATCTGCGGTTCCGATTTGCATTTGATTCACGGAATGATTCCTAATTTACAGGAAGATTATGTGATCGGACACGAGCCTATGGGTATCGTGGAAGAGGTTGGTTCTGGCGTAACAAAGTTAAAGAAAGGCGATCGTGTCATTATTCCTTTCAATATTAGCTGCGGCGAATGCTTTTACTGTAAAAACCAGCTAGAGAGCCAGTGCGATAATTCCAATGAGAACGCGGATATGGGTGCTTACTTTGGATATTCCGGAACAACAGGCGGGTATCCGGGTGGACAGGCCGAATATTTGCGGGTGCCCTTTGCGAATTTCACTCATTTCAAAATACCTGAAAGCTGCGAGCATCCGGATGAGACGCTTTGTTTAATTTCTGACGCTATGACAACAGCCTTTTGGAGTGTTGATAATTCTGGTGTGAAGGAAGGGGATACGGTTATTGTCCTCGGTTGCGGACCTGTAGGACTGCTGGTGCAAAAATTCAGTTGGTTTAAGGGAGCAAAGCGAGTTATCGCCGTAGATTATCTCGATTACCGCTTGGAGCATGCGAAACGAACGAATAAGGTGGAAATCGTCAACTTCGAGCACGGGGAAAATATCGGAAATTACTTGAAGGAAATAACGAAAGGTGGGGCAGATGTCGTCATCGATTGTACGGGAATGAGTGGGAAAATGACCCCGCTGGAATCCATTGCCTCTGGATTAAAGCTTCATGGCGGTGCGATGGGCGGTATTGTCATTGCTTCTCAGGCTGTGCGTAAAGGTGGAACGATCCAGATTACGGGCGCTTATGGCGGACGATATAATGCTTTTCCGCTCGGTGACATTTTCCAAAGAAACGTCAATATCCGTGCAGGTCAAGCCCCCGTCATTCACTACATGCCGTATATGTATGAGTTGATTGATACTGGCAAAGTGGATCCGGGCGATGTCATCACTCATATCCTACCACTCAGCGAAGCAAGACATGGGTATGAAGTATTTGATACTAGACAGGAGAATTGCATTAAAGTTGTTCTTAAACCTTAACAGTAAAATTATACTTTGCGGAGGTGGATGTTAGAAGATGGCTTATGCTCTACACGAGACCTTGGAGGTTCATGAAATAGCAGCATTCAAAACAGTTTGCTTGACCAAAGCGAAAACAATGAAGCTCTTAGTCTCAGATCCGGCATTGAAAGAGATTTTACTACAAGACGTTGAGGTATCGACGCGGCAGCTGCAGGAGCTAGAGGCAATTCTAATCAAAGCGACCGTATAGGAGGCGAAAGCATGAACATCATACTTGAGCATTTGACAGGTATGCATACGATGACCGATCAAGTGATTGCCATGGATTTTCTGATCTCAGCGAAAAGCGGGGTAAGAAACTACGCGATGGCCGTAACGGAAGCGGGTACTCCAGAGATCAAGGCGATCCTCACCAAGCAATTAGATGAAGCGATTGATACGCACGAGAGAATAACAAAGTACATGATGGAACAAGGTTGGTATCATCCGTGGAACATCAAAGAGCAGATTCAATTCGACTTGAAGAACATACAGATTGCTTTGAATGCACCGACGCTGTAGGGAAAAATACGGTTTGAGTCCTGGAAAAATCAAATCTAATTCGATTAAACCGGTAGCCCGAAGCTGCTGGTTATTTGTTTTGGTGTAGAACTTGTGGATGCATGTGATAACGGATAAAGGAAACCAACTCGTGTTCACGAATATAACTAAAACTACATATAGAAATGAGAATTCTCAAATGAATATCAAAGATTTACATGAAATAACCGAAAAGCTCAATCAAAGTCAAATTCAATATTCCCTTGGCGGGAGTGGTTTACTATTTTATTTGGGGCTCATCGATAAAGTTAACGATTGGGATATTGTTGTGGAATGCCCAAAGGAAAAACTGATTGAGGTTTTAGACGATTTACCATGGACGGAACTTAAAAGTGGGGACTATCCCTATGCAAGTGAGTTTCGTATTCATATTCCCACTGTACATATTGATTTTATTGGCTCCTTCGCATTGCAAAACACCAAAGGAACAGTAAAGTTTCCCATTGAAAACGCCGCAATATGGCATGGTGTCCATGTCAGTTACCCAGAAATATGGTGTGTTGCCTATCAAATGATGGGTAGGGAGTATAAAGCAGATCTCTTATTAAACTATCTTAAAGGCAATCGTATAAATATACGGTTGATGTTGAATTTTATCGGTAATGATTGTTTAGATGACCAATTTAAACAAGAATTAATTTCGGTCATGGAGCGGAAATAACGTTTTTTTATAAAATCATCTGCAACAAAATTTGTCTGCTCTACGTTATGTATGTAACTCAGAAACGGGTTATACAAAAACATACCCAAAGGAGAACAGAGCTGATGAAAAAAATAGCCGCTTTAACGTTAACAACCTTATTGTGCAGTAGTTTGACATTCGGTTCAGCGTTTGCTTTTTCTGATTTAGAGGAAGGACAAGCAGAATCCATTCTGGCCTTAAAAGATCGTGGCGTCGTAAGTGGGATCGATCAGGAGCACTTTGTTCCTAAAGGAAAAATTAGCTATGCACAGAGCGTGAAAATGATTGTAAAAGGCTTGGATCTGAACTTAGACTTAATGCGTTTCAAAAAACAGCCGGAAGCAACGGACATGTATGCGAACATCTCCAATGATGCCTGGTATGCGGACGCTTTTATCATTGCGCATTATCACGGATTGCAGATTCCTAAAGATGTGAACCCGAATGCGACGATTACTCGTGAACAATTCGGGGACTTATTAGTTCGTGCCTTAGAAAAGAAAGGCAATTTCCCGCTGATCAAAATGTTCATCATGATCAAGGATGAGGATCAAATAACGGTTGATTATCAAGGCACTTTACAGAGACTGCTTCTTTATAAAATTACTACCCTTGATAAGGATGGTAAGTTTAATCCTAAAAGTGAGCTTACGCGTGGCGAAGCAGCAAGCTGGCTCTATAACGCTATTCGCGTAATGGAAGCTAATACTCAAAAACCGGCTCCTACTGAAGAAATAGCGGTAAAGGTTGAGAAAGTAAATGATGATGTTAACAAGGTAACGCTATCCAGAGGTGATAAACCTAACCCTGGCTACGGTATTGAAGTTAATGCGATCCAGTTTAACGAAGATGGTCAGGCTGTCATTACGTACACACTGCTCGACCCCAAACCTGACATGATGTATGCTCAGGTGATTACCGAAGCGAAAACTGTCACTTATATTTCGTCAAAGTATAAGGTAACAGCTGAACCTGCTCCTTCGAAGTAAATGTGTAGTTTGTAAAAAAGTGCTGCATACCTTTAAAAAAGGTGTTAGCACTTTTTTGTGATATACGGTGTCAAACGTATTGACAACGTATAAAGAGATGAACTATTCTGTAAGTAAGCGTTTGCCCCAAATATCAGGATAACGTTTGGGTAACGATTGGATATAGGTTTAGATAGAAGGAGCTGTACGAATTGCCTACTCTCAAAGATATTGCAGATTTAGTCGGAGTTTCCATTTCAACAGCCTCACGTGTGGTGAGAAATGATACCAGCAGGCACATCAACCCGGAGACAAAGGCTAAGGTTTGGGAAGCTGTGCGTCAATTGAATTACACACCTAATGAATCGGCACGTCACCTTGTAAACAAACAAAAGGTAGAGAAAAAGCAGACCAAACAAATAGGCTGTATCATTCAAACGGCTCGTCTGAACGACGATCACCCTTATTACTCTCCGATCATTACTGCGTTTACCAAGAAAATATTGGAATCCGGTTATTCTTTGGGTTTCATGCATACCTCTGATGAGCTTAAAGACGAAGCGCTTCTGCATCATTGCATACATGACATACAAGTCGATGGTATTATTATCGTTGGCGAAGTAGGCCCCGAGATCGTTGACTATTTGCTAAAAGTGGATGAACTAGCACTGATAGGTATTTGTACGAACGGTACGGAAATTACCATGGTTGATTACGATCGCATTCATGCCGCGAAGTCAGCTGTCGATCATCTCATTTCACAAGGGCACCAATCGATTGGTTTTGTCGGCGGGCCAGGTCATACAAGTGAATTAAACAGCGAAGAGAGATTTCAAGGCTTTAAATTTGCCATGTACGATGCAGGTATTCCTATAAACAAAGAATGGGTGATAGACACCCGGTGGGAAATCGACCGCAGTTACGAGAGTATTATGGAGCGCTTGAAGCGAACAGATCTGGAACGACCTTCGGCGATATTCTCGGCGAGTGACCAATTAGCGATACCTGCTATGCGAGCTGTCATTGAGAACCAATTGCGCATTCCAGAGGATATTGCCTTCATCTCGATGGATAATATTGATTTTGCCCAATATACCACACCGCCGTTATCGTCGGTTCATGTACCAAAGGTTGAAATAGGCACAACAGCAGCTTCAACCTTGTTGGATATGCTGAATGGCGAGCAACCGCAGCTTTCCAAAGTGCTGCTTCCACATCGACTTATTGTGAGACAATCATCTGTATTTACTAGAAAATAAATTTTTTTTGGATAGTTGGATAACGTTATCCAGAGTTTGGTGCCAATAACATTAGGCGAATTGAAGGGGGTGAAATAGGTTTTCGGCGTATGTACGACTTGCATTTTCGATTATAAAAAATGAAAAAGGGTGATAGCGAAATGGTCAACAATAGAAAAAAGGTTGTTCTCATCACAACGCTCATGTCGGCAATGGTTGTTGTAAGCGCTTGCGGTAATTCCGGTTCAACTAACTCTACCTCCACAGCAGCTCCTAAAACTGATGGTAAGAATCCAGCTTCTGCATCTGGTGAAAAAGTGACAATTACTTATGGCGGCTGGAGTATGGATACGATGACCGATGTCATCAAAGCGTTCCAAGCGAGCCACCCGAATATTGAAGTAAAAGCGGAGAATACGCCGTACAAACAATATTTCACCAAATTAGAAACGGCCGCTCAAGGCGGGACAATGCCTGACGTGCTTTGGATGAATGGTCCTAATTTTGTCAAGTATGCAGGTAACGGCATGTTAAAGGATTTGACAGAGACGATCAAGAGCGACCAGTTAGATCTCTCCAAATATCCAAACTCGCTTGTTTCGCTCTATAGTCTGGACGGCAAAAATTATGGAATTCCTAAAGACTTTGACACGATTGGCTTATGGTACAACAAAAAGCTGTTCGATGATAAAGGAATTTCCTACCCGGACAGCACGTGGGATTGGAGCAAGCTGACGGAAGCGGCTAAGAAATTAACGGATCCTGCCAAAGGCATCTACGGCTTCGCTGCTCCAATGATGAATCAGGAGGATTACTACAATACGATTCTTCAGGCTGGCGGCTATGTTATTTCTGATGACCATAAGAAATCAGGCTTTGATCAACCGGAAGCAATTGAAGGTTTGAAATTTTTGACGGATCTCATTCAAGTTCATAAAGTATCTCCGACACTAGCTCAGATGACGGAAACAGCACCAGCTGATATGTTCACCTCCGGCAAGCTTGCTATGTATTTTGACGGTTCTTGGGCTGCGTTTACCATTAATCAAAACGCCGATATGAAAAACAAGGCAGACGTAGCCGTGCTGCCAAAAGGGAAAAAGCAAGGTGTTGTGATTCATGGTCTGGGTCATGTGATATCCGCGAACTCCAAACATCCGAAAGAAGCTTGGGAATTCGTTAAATATCTTGGCTCCAAGGAGGCGGCTGAAATAGCTGCGAAGCAAGGTGGAGCGATTCCGGCTTACAAGGGCAGCGAGACTTCTTGGTTAGCGACATTCCCGCAATATAAAGCAAAAGCTTTCATTGACATGGCAGAGTATGCAACACCGTACCCTGTGTCAAAAAATACTTCGGTTTGGAATACTTATGAAACAGAAATTTTGAAAAATGCATGGACGGGAGATAAATCGGTAGCTGATGCGGCCAAAGAGCTCGGAGCTAAGATGAACCAAGCATTAGCAGCAGAAAAATAAGGTTGCGGGGATCCTTTTCGGAAAGTAACGTTTCCAAAGGGATCTCCTTCCCCAATTCCACTCATAGGAGAGTGAGTAAACATGCGATTCAACTCGAAGAGGCTATCCGATTGGAAGTGGGCATATATCATGATTATGCCACTCATGCTTGGCTTACTGGTGTTTTATATGTGGCCTGTGTTCCAAACCTTTTATTTTTCCTTTACGGAATGGGGGGCTTTTGGCAAATACACCTGGACTGGCTTGGCGAATTACAAAATGCTGTTTACGGATAAAGAGCTGCTTCAAGCAATCCGGAATACAAGCATTTATATCATCCTAGCTGTGCCGATCGGGATCATCCTGTCCATCCTGCTGGCTGTACTGTTAAATCAACAGGTCAAAGGGTTGTCCATCTACCGTACACTGTATTTTCTTCCGGTCGTAACCATGCCGGCCGCGATCGCAATGGTCTGGAAATGGTTATACAACTCTGATTTCGGTTTGATCAATTACGTTCTTGGTTTATTGTCAATTCCGGGTCCTCACTGGTTGACGGATAATCGCACAGCGTTGTTATCGATTATTATTGTTGCTATCTGGTGTTCCATTGGCAGCCACATGATTATATTTTTGTCCGGACTTCAAGGTATCTCATCTTCCTACTATGAAGCCGCATCCATTGACGGTGCGGGGCCAGTAACCAAATTTATGCGTATTACGATACCTCTCTTGACGCCAACCATTTTTTTCGTACTGGTTACTTCCCTGATTGGCGCTTTTCAGGTTTTCGACTTCATATATATGATGGTAGGCGATATTGTCATGGAATCTACGCAGTCGATTGTGTTCTTATATTATAAATACGGCTTCTTGAAAAATAACAAGGGCTACGCGTCATCAATCGCAGTCTTGCTGTTTACCATTATTATGATAATTACGTATATCCAAATGAAAATTCAGAAGAAATGGGTTCACTACGAATGAGGAGGGCGGCTGCATGAACACCAGAATCCATCAACGAAAATCAGTTCAGACCGGGTTCATTCATCTTATTCTAATCCTAGGTGCTGTTATCATGGTAACTCCCTTCATCTGGATGTTTCTTACTTCGGTGAAAACGTTAGGAGAGTCAACGGCGATACCTCCGGTTCTACTTCCTAAAACGTTTCAATGGAGCAATTACTCGAAGGTGTTTTTGAACTTGCCATTTTTCACTTTTTACTGGAATACATTTATTACAACGGTGATAAAAGTAATCGGCCAATTAATCATTTGCTCGCTAGCTGCCTATGCTTTTGCCCGAATTAGCTTTCCGGGGCGTCATTTCTTTTTCATTCTGATGCTGTCCGTACTTATGGTGCCGGGTCAAGTATTCCTCATTCCACAGTATATGATTATGAAAGAACTAGGGTGGCTCAACTCGCTTACCGCACTCATCGTTCCAGGTTTATTCAGTGCTTTCGGTACATTTCTACTGCGTCAATTTTTCATGACACTGCCGCACGAGCTTGAAGAAGCCGCTAAGCTTGATGGCTGCAATCAATTTCGTATTTATTGGCAGATCATGCTGCCTTTGGCAAAATCGGGGATGATTGCTCTCGCTATTTTCACCATGTTGTGGTCGTGGAACGATCTGATGTGGCCGCTCATCGTTAACAGCTCACCGGACAAAATGGTGCTATCAGCCGGTATTGCATTCCTCCAAGGCGAGCATAAAACGAATTACACGATTATTATGGCAGGCTCTATGATGGCCATTTTGCCTATGATTATTATCTTCTTTATTTTCCAACGCTCATTTATTCAAGGGATTGCTTTTACAGGCAGCAAGTCCTAACAGACATTATAAGGAGAGAGACCAACTATGCAAAAAGTTACAGCCATACTGCTCGGAGCCGGTAGTCGCGGTGCCCATGCTTATGCGCCTTACGCGCTTAATTATCCTCACGAGCTTGATATTATCGCGGTAGCGGAGCCGGATGAAGATAGGAGGGCAGCTTTTATTGCTGCTCACGGAATTTCCCAGGATCATGCCCATGCTGATTGGGAAGAGCTTTTGGCTCAGCCGAAGCTAGCCGATATCGCCATCATTTGTACGCAGGATCAGATGCATTACGAGCCGACGCTGAAGGCGCTTGAGCTTGGTTACCACGTCCTTCTCGAGAAACCAATGTCTCCAAGTCCAGAGGAATGCGTCGAAATGGAGCTTATGGCTAAAAAGCATAATCGCTTGTTGACGATATGCCATGTACTTCGTTATACGGCGTTCTGGACGGCGATGAAACGTGTCATCGATGAAGGGAAAATTGGACAAATTGTCTCCATTCAACTCAATGAGAATGTCGGCAATATGCATATGGCGCACAGCTTTGTCCGCGGCAACTGGAATAACTCGGACACTTCGAGTCCGATGATCTTGGCCAAATCGTGCCACGATATGGATATTTTATCGTATATCATGGGTGAGCCTTGCGAGCGTGTTAGTTCATTCGGATCACTTATGCATTTTAATGCTGAGAACGCGCCAGAAGGCGCGCCTGCACGTTGTCTCGACGGCTGTCCGGCGGAAGCCAGCTGCCAATACTATGCGCCTAAATATTATTTGGGCTCCGGTCGGGGCTGGTCAGCTAAGTTCACAACGGATACTAGCTTAGAGGGCATACTGGAGGCGCTTCGCACAACGCCATACGGCAAATGCGTATACCGCAGCGATAACAATGTCGTTGATCATCAGGTAGTGAATATGGAATTTGCCAGCGGGGCAACTGCGATGTTCAGCATGTGCGGGTTTACGCGGGATAATACGCGCATTGTGCAAGTCATGGGAACGAAGGGTGAAATTAGAGGAAACATGGAAGAGCATACATTCACTGTACATGATTTTGTGACGAATGAGCAGAATGTGATTCATGTCCATGCATCCGAAGAAGGGCACAGCGGCGGCGATGTGGGTATCGTGCGCAGTTTTCTTCGCGAGGTTCGCGGATATGCAGGAGGAGAAAGTGAATCATCCGCAGCTGCTTCTGTCCGCAGCCATCTGATGGCTTTTGCTGCTGAGGAATCGCGTGTGAACGGCGGAAAGCCGATCGAAATCGAGCAATTTTACAAGAAACTAGTTAAGGTATAATGAGAAAAGAACGCAAGCGGCCTTGGTATTCGGCTGCTTGCGTTCTTTAATAGATATAGGTGGCCCGCAGCTCTTTAAGTTAAGAAGGCGGATAGTAAATTAAGGTTTTATAGACGGCTTTAGCGTCAGATGTATTCGTATACGTATGGGGGCGATCTGCTGAGAAATGAATGGCATCGCCAGCTTTCAGCGTATAGCTTTCCTGAGAGATGGTTAAATCCAGATTTCCTTCAACCATGAGAATGTATTCTTCTACGCCCTCATTATGAGGTTCAGAGGCATGGGTACAGCCTTGTTCCATTTCAACTGTATAAATTTCAAAGCTCTTTTGAGGGTGGAAAGGGAAGAGCGGGAACGCGCGATACTGTCCATCTTCTTCTTCAAATGGAGAAAGCCCAGCTGCACGGACAACCGTAATCTTCGGTTCGGTATCTTCGATTAGACTTGTAAACGAAATTTGTAAGCCGCTCACGATTTTCCAGAGTACGGAAATCGTCGGATTCGAATCTCCTCGTTCAATTTGCCCCAGCATCGCTTTGCTGACACCAGTCAGATCAGCGACTTGATCTAAGCTTAATCCTCTTGTTTTACGAATGTTTAAAAGTTTTCGACCCACCATTTTATGTATCGGTTCGTTCATTTCAGGTCCCCCAATATTTATTTTCCGTTTGGTGAAAATGCCTATTTACAATATAACATACATTTGTATAATATGGTATATAGATGATAAAACGCACGTTTGTGCATTATAGTAAACTTAAATTGGGGGGGGAACAATGATGGGCGCTACCATGATTGGACTGGTTAAAGAGCACAGGGGACCTGGTGCCATACTGAAAGAAGTACCTATTCCGACTTGCGGAGCCGACGAGGTTCTTGTCCGCATTAAAGCAACCTCGATTTGCGGAACAGACTTACATATTTACAATTGGGATGCCTGGGCAGACAAAACCGTTGTAACGCCGAACGTTTTTGGACATGAATTCGCAGGCTTTGTTGTCGAAGTCGGAGAACGGGTCACGGGTGTTGCAATCGGTGACTATGTTTCTGCGGAAGGCCACATGGTATGCGGTACCTGTAAAGCATGCCGGACGGGAAATGCGGATGTGTGCCCGAATACAAGAAGCTTCGGGATTACGGCACCTGGCTGCTTTGCCGAGTATGCCGTTGTGAAGGCAACTAACATTATTCATAATGCTCCTGATCTTCCGTTTGAAATCGCTTGCTTGCAGGATCCGCTTGGTAACGCCGTGCAAGCGGTTCTGTCCGGCGACATTGTAGGAAAGTCAGTTGCCATTATTGGTGTTGGCCCGATTGGTTTATTGGCTATTCAAGTAGCCAAGGCTTGCGGAGCAGGAGCTATTTATGCCGCGGATATTAACCCTAACCGCTTGGAGCTCGCTCGGCAAATGGGCGCGGATTTTACGATTAACGCTATGGAAACGCGAATATCCAAGGCTCTCCGACAAATGACGGATGGAGAAGGCGTTGAAGTTGTTCTTGAAATGTCCGGAAATCCGCAAGCGATCGTAGACGGCTTTGAAGCTGCGGCTAACGCGGGCAGAGTGTCCTTGCTCGGGATTCCAACCAAAGAGGTGAGCCTGGACCTAACGAATCAAATTATTTTTAAAGGGCTGCGCGTTGAAGGTATCACTGGGCGAAAGATGTACCAATCCTGGTATCAAATGAAGGGATTACTGAACCAGAAGCGAATTGATCTGGCATCGGTTATTACACATAGATTTACACTAGATCAGTATAAGGAAGCGTTCCGGTTAATGGATCAAGGTCAATGCGGCAAAATTGTATTTACACACTAGGGCAAAACTCCAAAGCGGATGCTTACGATGCAAGTTTTGCTCCGCAAAACTCTGAGGAGGTTCATATGAACTATTTGAACGATTTGAAAGCGGACATCGAAGGGTGGAAGCGAGAAGGAAGATACCGCTCCATTAAAGTATGGGAGAGCGGTTCTGACTCCTGGATGTACCTGGATGGTAAGAAAATTCTTCAAATGTCTTCCAATAACTATTTGGGCTTGACCCATCACCCAAAGCTCAAGGAAGCGGCGATCGCAGCTATCGAGAAGTATGGGGTTGGCAGCGGTTCTGTGCGGACGATTACGGGAACTCTCGATATTCATGATGAACTGGAAATCGAGCTAGCCAAGTTTAAAGGCACAGAGGCGGCCCTTGTGTTTCAATCCGGTTTTACAGCGAACCAAGGCGCATTGTCAGCCGTTCTTGGACCCGACGATGTGGTGATTAGCGATGAGCTGAATCATGCGAGTATCATTGATGGCATTCGCTTAACGAAGGCGAGCCGTAAAATTTTCGCTCACAAGGACATGAATCAGCTTGAAGCCATTTTGAAAGAAACGCAGAAGCATCGTAAACGTGTTGTTGTGACGGATGGTGTATTCAGTATGGATGGCGATATCGCGCCGCTGCCCGACATTGTTCAACTAGCAGAAGCCTACGACGCTATTGTGTATGTAGATGATGCTCACGCGAGCGGGGTCCTTGGCACCAACGGGAAAGGTTCGACGGATCATTTCGGTCTTCATGGAAGAGTGCATATCCAAATAGGAACCTTATCCAAAGCAATCGGAGCCGTTGGTGGCTATGTTGCCGGTGCACAGCTCTTGAAAGAACATTTGATTCATACGGCAAGACCGTTTCTATTCAGTACATCACAAACGCCTGCGGTTGCAGCAACATGCTTGGCCGCTATTCAAGTGCTTAAGGAAAGCTCAGATTTAGTAACAAAGCTCTGGGACAACGCTAATGGATTCCGAGCATCTCTGCAGCGGTTAGGTTTTAACACGGGCGCTAGTGAGACACCTATCATACCGATTATAATAGGCGATCCCGCACAAACCATGCGCTTTTCGGATCGTTTGCTGGAAGAAGGCGTGTTCGCTCAAGGTATCATCTATCCGACGGTCGCCATGGATAAAGGCCGAGTGCGGCTTATTGTAACGGCTCAGCATACAAAAGAAGACTTAACATTTGCCTTAGATAGATTGCAAAAGGTCGGTCAGGAGTTCGGACTGATCTAGAAAAAGTAAAAAGTGCTAGCCATCCAACAGGTGGGCAGCACTTTTTTTGTGCTTTTGGAACCATGCCATTTGGATATGTCCGACTCTTAACTCTCACATAGAATATAGCATCCTATTAGCATAGGAGGTGAGAGAAATGAAAGTGAACTATTATACGTTAACTTTGGGTTTATTAGGAGCAGCCAAACTGATATTGAACGCTTACGGATTAGATATTATTCAAGACGATGAGATGAATGCGATTGCTAATGGCGTAGCAGCTGTCTTATCTATCATCGGTGTTTACACCAACCATCAAAAACCTGTCTAACTACCGATGCTCAGGGCAATAACATGGATGGAAAATTGGCAGCTTATTCCAAATGGGATAAGTTTTTTTATTTTTCAAACAAGGTTTAATCATGGACTACGCCGCGGTAGGGGAATACTAACGGGGCAATCACATTCGACTCAACAGGAGAGGTTTATCATGATGATACGTATTGCTGTGATTGTTACAATCCTGTTTTTGGCCTCCGGCCGCTTGAATAGCTTCACAAAACCCAACGAGATAAAATCAAAAGCAGAACAGACTTTGCCACCAATCAAGCCATCCCAACCCATTTCACCTATAGAAAAAGAGTCGGGAGTAACCAAAGTTACGTTGGGAGCAATTGGTGATATTTTAATTCACGATCGTGTCTATCTCGACGCAGAACAAAGTAATGGAACCTACAATTTCAAAAAAATGTTTGCAGAAGTTCAGAGGGTGTTACAAGTTCCCGATATTCTTGTAGCTAATCAAGAGACGATGATTGGAGGCAAGGAACTGAGACTCTCCGCCTATCCTTCCTTTAACAGCCCGCATGAAGTTGGAGATGCATTGAAGGATGCAGGCGTGGATCTTGTTACTATGGCTAATAATCATTCCCTTGATAGAGGAGAGAAGGTTATTCATAGTGCTCTTACTTACTGGGACACACTGGGGATCCCTTACACAGGGGCTTTCAAATCACATACAGATCATGACAGGATTAGGACAATAACTAAGAATGGTATCACATTTTCGTTTTTGAGTTACACCTATGGGACCAACGGTATTCCAATTCCCCAAGGGAAGTCTTATTTGGTAAATATGATTAATGAGACCCAAATTCGTGATGATGTGGAAAAAGCCAAACCAATTTCCGATGTCGTTGTGGTTGCTATGCATTGGGGCCAGGAATATGAACGGTTCCCGAATAAAACTCAAATCGGACTCGCTCAAAAGCTGGCGGATCTTGGTGTTCATATTGTTATCGGTAATCACCCGCATGTTCTACAACCTCCGGCATGGGTAAAAGGGAAAAAAGGAAATGAAACCTTAGTTCTTTATTCACTAGGAAATTTTCTATCTGGTCAGAGTGAGTTATATACAAGAGTTGGAGGGATGGCATCCATTGATGTTGTCAAAAGTAAAACCTTAGATAAATCCACGATTAAATTGAGCAAGCCAAGTTTTCACCCTACTTACAACTATGATCTTAATTGGCGGAATTTCAAGATTATTTCAATGGATCGCTTAACCGATAAACAACTAAATAATGCTAGGTCTCACTTTGAACAGACGAAAAAACATATGAGCACATCTATACAAGATTTGCATATCCTTACATCCAATTAAGCCATTTATGAGATTTGGCGAATGATAATAATTCGTTACCTGTTAGTAAATAATTAAACAAGATGCTAAGGAAAGGAGCAATGAACATGGGTGACAACGGTCCAATCAAACCAAACGGGTCTCAACATGCTGAGAAATCAAATGATCCGGGAAAACAAGGAAGATCCGCAGCAAAGAAAAAATCAAAGTAATTGTATATCAATCACGGCTGCAGAGAGCAGGCGTGATTTTTTGCGTTATTACCAAATAAGTATAATAATAAATTTTTTATAGTTGCTTGTCATAAGTAAGTTAAATACAGTATTATACGAACATAAAGTTTATGACTTTAAAAAAGTTAGTACGGAAAAGGGGCATAAAAGTGAAAAATAATTATCATATTGGCGCATTAATCATAAGAGTACTGTTAGGAATTACCTTCTTTGCTCATGGGGTTGCTAAGTATCAAGGAGGTATTGGCAATATTGCAGGTTGGTTTGACAGCATCGGTATTCCAGGCTTTATGGCCTATGTCGTTGCAACGATCGAACTGATAGGGGGACTCGCCCTCATTCTAGGATTCGGTACACGAATTGTATCCGCACTAATGGTTATCATCCTTTTAGTAGCAACTTTTAAAGTGAAATTAGCCGTCGGATTCTTCGGAAATGGTCAAATGGCCGGATACGAGCTGGATCTTTCAATGATTGGGGCCGCTACTTATCTTCTCTTAAATGGCAGTTATGTAATCTCAATTGATTCCTTGTTCAAAAAGGGTCAAAAGCCAACACAGCTTGTGTAATGTTTCTTTGGTCTGAGAGGTTAGTTAATTACTGAATATAAGAAGTGACAGCTAGTCAGATATTGACTGCTGTCATTTTTTTATTTGCAATAGAAGCAGTTAGATCGAACATTGGACTGGTTAATGGTATACTGTGCTTGTTAAAACCTACCATTTCACAAGGAAGGATACAAACAATGTCCTCTGCTATGCTTGATAAAGTCCCGCATATTGTATCATGCTTCCCTAGCTTGTCCGATATTTCCATACAGGACTGGAGCGATGAGGGAATTATAATGTTAGATTTACAGCCTAACTTTGTATTTGAAGAGGGCCAGTTCTTGGATCATGCCGTTTTAATTCTGGAAGGAACCGTAAGAATGTATAAGATCAGCGGCAGCGGTAGAGAGATCACCCTGTATCGAGTCAATGGCGGGGAATGCTGTCCCCTCATGATGTCGAGCATTCTCGGCGAGACCGAATATGAAGCTTCAGCTTGCATTGAAAAGCCTTGCGCTGTAGTTGCTATACCAGTTGACGTTTTTAAAGACTGGATGGACCGTTATAAAAGCTTTCGACAGTTTATTTTTAAAATGTTTGCCAAACGAATTATCATTATGTCCAACTTACTGGATAGCATCAACTTCAAATCAATCCGCGGCCGAATCGCGGAATATCTGGTTGAGATGACCGAGGATGGACGCGATAGCCTTACCATTACGCATGATACCCTTTCCATAGAGCTGGGAACGGCCCGCGAAGTGATCAGCAGAACACTGAAATCGCTCGAGAAAGAAGGGCTGCTGCAATTATCCAGAGGCCAGATTTCTCATATACTGCGTCAAGACTTGAAAAAATATATAGAACAATAATTGCAGCTAGTATTACCTTCAAATGTTTATTTTATTGCTATGTGACAAAGTTACGGTTCTATCTAAACGCTTCTGTTATGATCGTAATCAGAAACACAATAAAACAAACCAATACAATATGGAGGTAATAGATGATGAAAAATGTTGGCGGAACAGATCGTGTAATTCGAATTATTTTGGGTGTAGCGCTATTGTCGTTGTTTTACTTCTTACCTGGTTACTGGAAATTAGCAGGATTGATCTCACTGCCGTTCCTTATTACAGGCATAGCCCAAAAATGTGCGATTAATCAAATGCTTGGCCGTAATACTTGCAAAATTCGTTAAGTTATGAAAAACAAAGAGGCTATCCCAATGTAGAGTTACTCTACGCGAGGGATAGCCTTCTTTTGTTCGGCAAGCTTATAAGATTGTTAGATATCTAATGATTTCGTTAGATCCTTCATATTCGGTGATCCCAGGAAGCTTTATAATGATGACATTATGCCGAGAAATGGTTGAAGGAGGAGCTTTTTTTGTTTACTGATAAAAGCATCTATGTAAAAGATTTTACACGTCCATCTGAAGAGGACAGCGCAGCAGGCATCCGTGAGGCAATTAACAGGGCTATTGAGGTGGGTGCGGAAAGAGTTGTATTTGAACCAGGGAGATATAGGTTGGTTTCCGTTAAGCGGCTAGAGACCGAAGGAATGGTACATGATGCAGGAAGCGGCAATCAACAATCAAAAGAATGTCATATTCCTATTAACGATTCAAGAGGATTAACACTGCAAGGTGCTGTCGGAGAAGACGGTGAACCGGCAACTGTGCTGGTCGGTTTCAATGACGAGGCTATACATGGATATTTGCCATCGATCTTATGGTGTGAGAACAATGAGAACCTGTCGCTGCTGAATCTCGCGTTTACAAGAGAGCCTGAATTCTCATCTGCAGGTGTGGTCATAGCACGTACAGATACGTCCATTACAGTGAAAGTCTTCGATGGTAATCCATGCCATGAGGGAATGGGTACTTACTGTATGAACCGATTGGACCCCGTTACGGGGGCGCTGATTGGGGAAAGTGTCACTTATGGCGGAGGCGCAGAAGCTGCTTGGAAGTTAATAGGTGAACGGACGCTTGTCTTGAATAGTGAGAGTGTGGCTTCCAAAGTTCGGCTAGGCGAGCATCTTTCGTGGCACCAAGGAGCGCAAACGGATTTCCAGACTTACTTTGCCAGATGTAATCATCTCGAACTGAACAATCTACGTGTGATGAATGCTAACGGATTTGCAATGCTAGCAGAGAGCTGTCGCCATATCACAGCTGATCGGGTCGTTTTCAAACCTGATGGGAATAGATTGTTTACGGCACCGCGAGACGCATGGAAGCTGTTTAAGTGCGGCGGGCGAATTGAAATCAGCAGGATGTATGTGGAAGGTGTCAGAATGGATGGGCAAAATGTTCAAAGCAACTGGCTATTCTTTGCCAGCAGGCTTTCACCGCGCGAAGCACTTTTCTTCGGGAAGTATACGTTTGCCGCATTGCTGGCAGGCAGCCATATAGAATTCTACAATGGTGAACATATGGAGAAACGTGTGATTGCTGATTGGTTCCATGAAGGGAAGCAGGAGGGCGGTCATCTATATCGCGTTCAATTCACACAAGATATTCCTCAATTTGCAGCGGATGGAAGTCTATGTGCGGCCGATTATTGGGAGGCTGACAGCTACACGTGTACCCACTCCGAGTTTGTCAACATTGCTGGAGCTGGGCATCTTATCAGGAATGATCATGTTACGATTGCGAAATGCACATACCGAAACACGATGAATCCGGGGATTTTGCTTGGTGCTGAGCTGCCAACTCATGCCGAGGGAGGACATGCCACGAACATTCAAATCGTGGACTGCGAGTTCGATCATTGCGGCTTTCATCCGCGGTATGGCGCTGTAGGCTGCATTGGCATCAAATCCGCAGGCTTCGACGGGAAACATAATCGAAATGTTACGATTAAGGGGAATCTCTTCAAGAATTCGGCGATCGGCCTTCATGCCATTGATGCTGATGAAGTCGTGGTGAGGAATAACCGATTCGAAAATGTGGATCAACCCTTGGTTGTTGCACCGGGCATTACGGGTAGGATTGATTTTGAATAACATGCAAAAAGGACCTGAATGTTATTTTTCAGGTCCTTTTTGCGTGTTATTTGTCAAGGATTCACAACCGGCTGATGAGCGTGTTTGTATTCATTGGGCGTTAAGCCCGAATATTTCTTGAATAAAGTACAGAAATACGAATAGCTGCGAAAGCCGACCTTGGAAGCCAGCTCATAATTCCTGTATTGACCGGTCTGTAGGTAGATCTTGGCCATTTCCATACGCTGCTCCAGAATGTAGTCCACGATAGAAACGCCGACTTCTTTCTTGAACAGATGCCCTAAGTAAGAGGGACTAAGCTTTACCTTGAGCGCGATTGAATCCACGCTCAGATCATCGCTCAGATGTGACTTGATATATTGGATAGCGGAGGAAAGCTCATGCCTCAGCTGAAGTGATTGCAATCTTCGCTTCCTAATTTCGATGAAGCGTCCAATAACGGTTTCGAGAGCGCGATGAAAAGAAGTCTCTATCTTAAGGTTGAGCGGCGGTTCCAGCGGATTCATCTCCGACACCCAGTTGCCTGCAGCAAGAAGCTGTTCTAGCGACTCCAGCCAAAATATGGCTGCCGAGGGCTCGGGTTTATACAACAGGAATTCATTCCGCGTCATACTGACCCAATCCTGATACTTAGGTTCTTCTTGCTGGCTAACTAACTCCTCTAGCCGACTACGCAATTTATCTAGTATTTTATCAGGTATGGTATGAAACGGCAGCGCTTGATCAAGGAATACAGGCTCAGCTGCATCCGAATAAAAGTGGTGTACGCGATATTTCACAGTATCCAAATAGACGGAACGAAGGGAGGCAATAGTCGGCATAGGCCTACTAACCGTCACAGTGAGCCGCAGCTTTAAATATTGCTTGAGCGGGTTCGATAGCTTACGGAGGAATAGGGTAATGCTTTCCTTAAGCTGACTGCTGTTGGATGACTGTTGACCTGTCAGGAGCAAAATGAACCGTCCGAATGAAAAAGGGAATAGCTCGAACCGGCCTGGGAAATCTGCTTGCGCGCATTCTCGAACGATCTCCAGCATGCTGAATTCAATCAAAGAGCGGTCTTTGACCGGGTATCGCTGCTCGAACTTGGCGAGTTCATCGACGCAACATTCCAACAATACATAAGTAGGCTGAAGGAGGTCGATGCCAATCTTCTCTCCGCGGACGATAATTTCCTCCGGTTTCGCAAGTAAGGAAGAGAGGATATCTTCAAAAAACTTTTGACGAAGCGGGTATTGATAATTTTGCACCAGCACCTTATAGCTTTGTTCGCTTGTTGTTAATCGATGCGTCTTGTCAAGCTCCTCGCATGCCTTCGATAAAGCAGCCTGCAATTCACCAGCTTCAATCGGCGATTTCAGGATGTAGCCGTCGGCCCCACTGCGAATCGCTTCTTGAGCGAAAGCGAAGTCTCGATGAGCGGTTAGCATGATGCAGCGAACTAGGGGGAATTCCTTCTTCAGATGCTGTAGAAGCTCCAAACCGTCCATCAGCGGCATTGTAATATCGAGAAGTACGATGTCCGGCTGTAAAGAGCGGCAGCTTTTCAAAGCTTCGACACCATTCTCCGCCTCGCCAACAATCACATAGCCCCAATGTCCCCAGGGAAACTGCGTGCGTAAGTATTGACGTGCCATCGGTTCATCATCCACGATCAAGATGCTCTTCATTCGGTTCTGCCCCCAATCGGATTAAAAGTCTTGTGCCTTCATCTTGCGTGCTTTCCAAGTGAATACGGTAACGATCTCCGTACATCATTTGAAGCCTACGATGAACATTAACAAGACCAATGCTATGTCCGTTTTTATTTTCCTCAGATGTAATCTCCTTACTGTTATCGAAATGGATATTAAGCCGATCCATTAGTTTCGATTTCTTCTCAGCGGTCATGCCCTTGCCGTTATCTTCGATCATGATGTCCCAGCCATCCGTCCCGACTGTCGTGCCAATGAACAACACGCCATCTTTATGATCCGGCACCAGACCGTGAAAAATACTGTTTTCCACCAAAGGCTGCAGTACGAACTTCGGCAGCTTCCTCTCCAAGGTTAGTGGATCAAGATCCATATGAAAGGAAAATTTACCGGGATACCGGATATGCATCAAATCAACATAACTCTCCAAAGCGGTTATTTCCTCTCGCAATGTCACAGGTCCCGGACTTGCCTTAAGCGTGTAATCTAGTTGAGTTGTCAGGGAAGAGACGAGTTGATCGACCTTGTTATATTCGCCGGAGCGGGCAGCCATGCTGATTGAATTTAACGTATTAAATAGAAAATGCGGTTTGATCTGCGCCTGAAGTGCTAGAAAGTCAGAGATCTGTTTCTGCTTCTCAGAATGCTTCAGATTAGCAATGAGCTCGCGTATATGAGCAGTCATCCGGTTGAAATGCTTGGCGAGAAGTCCGAGTTCATCCTGACGATTTAGCTGAATCGAGGTGTCCAATTGCCCGTCGCTGACAGCATTCATCGAGTCGGCAATCTTGCGTATAGGTTTACTGATCAGAACGGATATCGTGTAAGCCATCCCAATGGATAATAGCAACGAGACCAAGCCAAGTGCCCATGTAAATGAAATCGTTTTTTGCAGAGGCTTGAGAAGCGCTGTTTTGTCTAATATCCAAACGACATCCCAGCCGATTGCAGGATTGGTCACTCTTGTCAGGACAAGACGTTGACCGGCAGCGGTTTGCTGTTCGGATTGTTTCCAGCCGCCTTCGAACCATTTATCTTCTAACCCGATTAGCTGGTACGATTTATTGAATACATTGTATTGCGAATAAGGCGGGCGTCCGAAGACAGGGTGGTGCAATCGGTCGAGCAGAATGATTTCCCCAGTGATTCGATTAGAGGATTGCGATTGCAAGGAATCATATAGTCTGGCCAAATATAGATCGAGCAGAATGATCTTGTCACCGTCCGTGGAAGGAAGCTTCATTGCAGCCGTTACCGTATAGTTGGAGGGCAGTGAGAAATAAGGGCCGATCCAATACACAATGCCGCTTAGCTTAATTTGCTCTAATTCCTTGGATAGTGAGGGGGTATCCAATAGTGCCCATTGAACATAAGAAGTGCTGGCAGCCAGTTTACCTTGTTCAAGCAAATGAATATTGTACACATTGGGCATATAAGGCAGCAAACTGTTATTAAACCAACGAATGATTTCCTCGCTTGAGCCTTGCTGGAAACGGCTGTCCGTACCTACGGTAATGAATAAATTCCGGATATTCTCCAGTGTAACATTTAAATAATCGTTTGATTTGTTTGCAATTTGATCGGCGTATTCATACTGGGCGTCGAGCAAGGAATCGGAAGAATGCCGATAATACCAGTAGCCTAACAAAATGATAATCGATTCCACCAGCAAGAAGGAGATAACGAACACTTTGACTGCGATACGACGTTTCATACATGTCCCCCTAAGTGATCTTCACCTCTTTATTATAGTGGCTTTCCGAGGGAAAGTTAGCATCATTTGAAACTTCGTTGAAAATTGAATCATTTTAATAAATATTGCATGAAGATGAATGTTCTAATGAAGTGATAATGAGGATGTTCTTGTAATTCATTTGAAAATGGGGGGATTTATGATGCACCAAACAGTCAGACGTATGTTTTCCTGCTTTCTTGCTTTCCTACTTCTTATGGCTTCAGGATTAAGCGGTATTTTTGAAACTTATGGAACTGAAAAAGCCTACGCAGAAGAATCTGTGCAGCAAACGATTATTATCGATAACGATAATGAGGGGGCACCTAATATCGCAGGTGAACTGCCCACGACGACCAAGGGCTATTCTAGCTCGGGCATGCTGGGTGGCGGCACCAAAAGCACACTCGCTTATGCGAAGGGTGCACAAAACGCCAATACGAATACAGCCTATGCAACCTACACACCGTCTTTAAGCGAGCAAAGTTTTACGATCGGGACATATCGTGTGTCCGTATGGATCGTCCAAAGAACGGCGGCAGCGGCTCGACTAATGACTGAGGTGTATCGTAATGGGGAGTCGACAAAGACGGCATATGATAATGCGGCTCCGGCTGGCGGTTGGGTAGAGATCGGGATCTTTGATTTTAAAGGTGCGGGGGAGGAATACGTGAAGCTTTCCAGAGATCCGGGAGGCCCGACTGGTTATTTTAATTCGGATTCGGTGAAGTTTGAGAAACTACCATCGCGGATCCATACACTCAGTGATTTGCAGGTTGGCGACACATCCATATTTCAGCCTACAGTGACTTCGTATACGTATCTTGTAGGTAATGTTGTTCAGGAGATAACGATTAATCCGACAGCTACTGATCCTTCAGCAGTAATTAGGGTGAACGGTTCAGTGATGAATAGCGGGACTTCAAGTGAGCCCATTCCGTTAATTATTGGAGATAATGAGATTCCTATCGATGTACAAGCGGAAAATAACAGCTATACGAAGCGATACACGATTAACGTAAAACGATCCGCTGGCAACAATACGAATGTGGCGTTAAGCGCTTTGCACTTGAACGGGGTTCCTTTACAGGGATTCGACCCCACCGTGACTTCTTATACGTATACGGTTCAAAATGCAAGCGCATCCATTACTATCTTGCCTACAACAGCGGATACCGCAGCATCTGTGAAGATAAACGGGACCGCAATCAACTCAGAACAAGTGATACCTGTAGATTTAACAGTCGGTAATAACGAGATTGACATTGTGGTGATAGCTCAAGATCCAGCTTATACCCAGTCCTATAGGCTGAATATTTATCGTCAAAAAGCCGACGCAACCCTGAAGCAGCTGAAGATTAACAGTCAAGAGTTGACGAGAGGCTACAATGTAAGACCTGGACAGAACCAATCGCCGGGCTTTGAGCCGGACGTAATGACATATGCCTATGAGGCCCCGAATGGGGTGAATGAAATCATTGTAACGGCTGAACCAAGTGATTCGAACGCAGTCTTTTTCGTGAACGGTGTCCAGATAAGCGAAGGAACAGACTCATTGCCAATAATGCTGGCACATGGCGTTCAAACCATTGAAGTTGAGGTGCAAGCGGAGGACCGCTCTTTCAAGAAGCAATATGACATTACGGTGGGTAAAGGGAATCATACACGCGGGAAGCCGGTAAAGGCTTCTCAGGAATACTATTTGACGCCGGGTAAGCATGCAGTGGATGGCGATGGGGCTTCGGTTTGGCGGAATGTCCTGGCAGACGGCACGCCGTATATCTGGTTGGAGGTAGATTTACTTCGCAGGACCTCGTTTAATCGAGCAGTGGCTGCTTTTTACAACTACACGGATATGCAAAACTTCAAGATTCAATACTCGGACGACGGCTTGCAATGGCAGGATGCCTATGTCAGCAATGCTAAGCCTTCCTCGATTGAAAGCATCAGCTTTCCTGAAGTGACGTCTAGATATGTGCGGTTTTATGCGGATAAAGCAAAGGATTTGGTGTTTACCGGGTTATATTCCTTTGAAATCTATGGAGCTGAGCCGCCAACAAACGTACCGGGAGAAAATTATGAGCGGTTATCAGGCATCACATTATCGAACAGCCTTATTTCGTTTGATCCCTATATAACCGATTACACAATCGTGACTGATCGAGACCTTACATTAACACCAGTGAAGGGCGCGGTAGGTCAAACGTTGAAAATTGATGGACAAAGCCAAGCCAGCCTATTTGTCCCCAAGGAATCTTTATTCGGTGAAGTCCGCACCATCCCTATCGAGGTGACCTCCCAGGATGGAAGCCGTAGTATGTTCTATCGACTGCATATCGAATTGGTACCGTCAGTACCGGGTTCCGGCTATACGCTCGCATTCGAGGATGAATTCAACGGATCCGAGTTGAATAACAGTCAGTGGTATTATCGTATTGGAAGCAATGCTTACACCGATAATAAGAAGGAAAATGTGTCCGTATCGGACGGCTTTCTTCGAATCGCTTTGAAAAAAGAGCCTGCTGACAGCGGAGGAAAGGCGTATTCCGGCGGAGGCATCATCACCAAGCCGCTTTTGGGATATGGCTATTATGAAACCAGATTTAAGCAATGGAACAAGGAAGGTTTTCACAGCTCCTTCTGGATTGCGGGCTTGAATCAGCGCGTATCAGTCCTCGATGGAGATCAGCTCTATTCGCCGTCGACGGATTATCAGGTGAATGAAATTGACGGCTTTGAGATTGATACTTCACACCCGGATGGTTTAATGACAGCGGGTCATTATTGGTGGCCAGGAGATGCTCATCTGACTTATGTGCCTTACACGACATACAAGGAAGTGGACTCGTCTGATGGCTACCATACGTATGGTATGGAATGGACTCCGACAAAAATTAAATTTTACGTGGACGGCAAGATGTTCAGAGAAGAATTTTATCCCGGACCGCATGGAGCGGGGACGCAAGGACGAGGTCAGCATCTATGGCTGACGTCATTAGTGTATAAGCTGCCGGTTGCCGATGAGTATTTGCCCGCGGAGGTAACCTATGATTATTTCAAATTTTACACAAAAGATTATGGATTGGTTGCTCCAATTGATGCCGTCATCGTGGATAACGGAGATCCGGGCTATTCGGAAACAGGCATTTGGGCTTCGACATCTGATGCATTCGGTTATGACGATAATGATACAAGATTTACACGAACCATTGGCGATCAAGCGAAGTGGAGCAAGGCTCTGGTAGCTGAGGGGAATTACGAAGTACGGATATGGAATCCGTCCTTCCATAACAATACGACGCAAGCGCAGTACACAGTGCAGCATGCAGGTGGCTCAACGTCCGTCATGGTCGACCAAAAGCTGGGGGGCCAGCAATGGATCTCGCTCGGCACCTATCGTTTTACACAAGATGCGGAAGCATCAGTTACGATGACTGCCATGGATACGGCTTACCTTCGTGCGGATGCGGTGATGTTCGTGCCAAGGACGAGTGATCCTATCGACCATAACACTGATTCTGGTAAAAAGGACAAGGACAAAAACAAAGATAAAATCAAGAACAAATAGAAAAATTAATGAAATTTTGAAGTATTTCATGAAATGTTGAAAGGCTATTAGGGCTCGCAGGCTGTACAATAAACGTATAGCATCACTTTCATTGCAATGAGGGAGAGAGAGACTTATGGACTTGAAACGATGGCAATCTGTTCCCACTTTGGTGACATGCGTATTGTTGGCCTTCAGCTTAGCAGGATGCAATCAGCAGTCTGCGAGCCCAGAATCATCTGTTCCGAACAATCAAACCGGTGCAAAGGTGAAGATCGAGGTGCTGGTAAGCGCGATTAACAACCTTCCGACAGACCCGGCTATGGATATGATCAAGAAGGAACTGGATACAAAGCTTGGCATCGACTTGAAAATCACAGCAGTTGTAGGTGATGAGGATTATAAAAATCAGCGTAATCTCCGCTTAGCGAGCAACACCTCTGCAGATCTGTTCTATGTGGATCGCAGGGATATGATCAAACTATCGCAGCAGGGAAGTTTATTGGATTTATCGCCCCATATGGATAAGCTTCAAGCGACAAAGCAATTTGTCGGCGGAGAAGAGGCGATGACGACGGGGACGGTCAAGGGAAGGGTGTTCGGCATCCCGAAGGCTTCGCCTGCTCCGCAGTTTACTTTATGGCTTCGTCAGGATTGGCTGGAACAGGTCGGTATGCAGGTGCCAGTAACAATCTCAGAGCTGCTACATGTAATGAAAGCTTTCACCGAACAGGATCCAGATAGAAACGGCAAGAACGATACCTATGGTTTTACGGGTAATCCACAATTTAACGCGTTGGATCAAATATTCGGTGCGTACGGCACAACTTATCTGGGCAAGTTTTATTTGAAGGACGGTAAGCTTGTAAATTCAATCTATGATCCTCGCATCAAACAAGCACTTGGGTTTATGAATGAAATGGTGAAGCAAGGTGTCGTCGACCCCGATTTTCTGGCGAATACAAAGGGACAGCAAAAGGATAAGGCCTATCAAGGACAGGTCGGATTGCTGAATTTCAATTGGCCGGTCGTCGTAAACAGCGATGCCGCCAAACAAATCAGCGCCTTTCAGCCGCAAGCCAAATGGGTTCAAATACAAGCGCCAACCGGCCCGGGAGGATCTTATAACGGCTATGACGATGTGGGTGCGCGCAGTATGATGGTCATGCCTGCCTCGCTCCAGAAGGAACCGGAGAAATTGCAGAAGATTATTGAACTGCTTAACTATTTGTCCTCTACGGAGGGCTCTCGTCTCGTGCAATATGGACTCCCAGGAATTCATTATCAGTTATCCGGGGAGACGATTACACCAACAGAGCAAATCCATGATGTTGTGTATTCACACTTGTATCAATTGGTCGGTCGTGACGAAATGACCTATTTACAAACGAAATTCCCGGATGCAGAACCGTATTATCGTTTCGCCATCGAGCAGTCGAGGTTAAAGGTCTTAGACGCTTTTATCGAACTGCCTCCTGGCTTTAATGCTGCTGATGCGAATCGATACATAATGGAGGAGACGTTCAAGTTCATTTATGATAAACGTCCATTATCGGAGTATGACGATTTCGTTCACACGCTTGAGAAGACCTATCATTATGAATTATATATGGAATCCGCAATAAAGCAGCTTGTCGAACAAGATTTGCTTAACCAGTAATTTAGGAAGGTGCCTGGGCATGCTCAATATAACGGAACAAGAACGACAGAACTATGTATTTGCGAGGGACTTTGGAGCAGTGCCGGATGACCCTGGCGATCAGGCAGAGGCGCTTCGCAGGGCGATAGCATTTGCTGCTGCGAATGGAAAATCAAGTGTGCTGCTGGAGCCCGGAACCTACTATCTGCATAGCTTTGTGATAGATGAGGAAGCTGAGCGTCAGGATTGGTCTCGCAGACATCTTTGGCTTTGTGATATGCATGGCTTGATGTTAGAGGGAGCGGTGGATCAGGACGGAAGTCCGGCGTCGCTGCTAGTTGGTTGTCACAAAGGAGAGAACGAAGCTTATTTGCCTGCTATCCTTTGGGCGGAACGGTGTGAAAATTTGCAGCTGCGAAATTTGAAATTTTCGCGGGAGCCGGCTTATTCTAGTAGCGGAGTCATCGTCGACAAAGGAGATGATTTCCTTGTTGTAGAGGTGTTTGAAAGCAATCCCTATATAGATGGCATGGCCTGCTATTGCGCGAACCGTTTTGACTTGCAGGCTGGTGCATTGGTTGGCGAGAGTGTGACCTATGGTAAGGGCGCTGGGGTTAACTGGCGTCGCGTAGAAGGCGGCGAAGGACGCAGGTTGAGGCTTGATAGCCCTGAAGTTGCCAGTCAGGTGTCCATTGGCGAAGGACTATCTTGGCATTTTGGAGCGAATACCGAGTTTCAGCTGCAGTTCAAGGAATGCCATCATTTGCGGCTCGACAATTTGCATACGGTCAGCTCGAACGGTTTTGCGATGCATACGGAATGCTGCAATGGTGTGAAGGCGAGCCGCGTACGATTTCAGCCGGAAGGGAAGCTGCTGTTCACAGCACCTAGAGATGCGTGGAAGATTTATAAGTGTGAAGGCGATTTCGAGATTGAGCACATGTTTGTAGAGGGTGTACGGATGGACGGTCAGAACATGCACAGCACGTTCCTCTTGGTCGACAAGGTGATCGATCGTCATAACCTGCGGCTCTGGGCGAAGTGGAGCTATGCTCCGCTTCGTACGAATAGCAGGCTAACTATTTATAACGGAAATGAACCGATGCAGAACAAGATTCGCTCTTGGCGTCCGGACGGTCAAGGCAAAGGCGGTCACTATTATTTGATCGAGTGTGAAGACTCGGTGAACCTGTCGTTGAATAAGAACGCTCATATCGTTCCGTCCTGCTGGGAGCTGAACTCCTATACGATCAAACATTCGGTGTTCCGCAATATTGCCGGCTGCGGGCATATCATCAAGTATAGTAAGGTCTTGATTGAGGATGTTGTCTATCAGAATTTAATGAATGTAGGCATACTGATTGGCGCCGAGTGGACGGAGTTTTATGAAGGCGGGCATCCGAAGGGTGTTACAGTTCGACGATGCAGCTTTGATAACTGCGGATATACGCCTCGCTGCGGGGTAACCGGAGGCATTGGTATACGTTCGGAGGGCTTGGAGGGTATTTATAACGAAGATATCGTTATTGATGATTGTACGTTTCACCATGCTCCTGTGGGGGTGGACATTCATCAAGCGGAGGGTGTTCGTCTTGTTTGTAACCGCTTTCATAATGTCGGGCAGCCTTACAGAATCGACCCGCATACAACGAGAGAGATCGTCATTGAAGAAAGGAAGTGAGGATGGTGGAATTATCTGCTGAGAAACATACAGCCACCCGACCTATTGAACGTAAAAGCGAAACGATGAAACACTTCAGGCTGCATAAATGGCTGTATATCTTTTTGGTGCCAGGGCTGATTTATTTACTTGTGTTCAAATATATTCCGATGTTCGGTATCGTGATTGCTTTTAAAGACTTCAGCTTAGTGAAAGGGATTTGGGCAAGCAAGTGGATAGGTTTTGAAAATTTTGCGTATTTGTTCCAATCGCGCGATTTTTACAAGGTGATGAGCAACACGCTGATCATCAGTTTTTATCAAATATTGTTCGGATTTCCTGCTCCGATCATTTTGGCCGTCATGCTCAATGAAGTAAGAAATCTGATGTTCAAACGATTATCGCAGACGATTCTGTATTTACCGCACTTTATTTCCTGGGTTGTATTGGCAGGGATGATCATTAATTTTCTATCGCCATCGACAGGTCCAGTCAATTTTCTAATTAAAGCTTTGGACTACGAGCCGATTTCGTTTCTGCTAAAGCCGGAATATTTCCGAACGATTCTCGTATCGGCGGAGGTTTGGAAGGGAGTCGGGTGGGGAACGATTATCTATCTCGCTGCGATGACGGGGATCGACCCATCCTTGTACGAATCAGCCAAGATGGATGGGGCTTCCAGACTACAGCAAATCCGCTACATCACGCTGCCGGGAATTACTACAACTGTTGTTGTCCTGCTTATTTTGCAGCTCGGCCACATTCTTGACAATGGGTTCGAGCAGGTGTACCTGTTGTACAATCCGATGACCTATGAAGTGGCTGATGTTATCGAAACGTATACGTACCGAGTTGGCTTGATCGACGGTAGACTGTCTTTCGCTGCAGCAGTTGGACTATTTAAAGCGGTGATCGGTTTCGTTCTCATTATTATGGCTAATCGAATCGCAAGACTGTTCGGAAAACAAATTTGGTAGGTGAGATTACATGAGCAAAATGAAACTAGAGCTGTTCGACACAATCAACTATACGCTGCTCACGCTCATCTGTGTGGTCATGCTGTACCCGTTTATCAATGTAGCATCTGTATCCCTAAGTTCCTATTCGGCTTATGTGAATAATCCGACGATGATCTGGCCGCATGAATTCAGCTTGGCGGCTTATCAAGAGATCATGTCGCGCGCATTGCTGTGGAGAAGTTATTTGAATACGTTGATCGTTACGATCTGCGGAGTAACCTTAGGCATTTTCCTATATATCATTACGGCCTATCCATTGTCCAAAAGAGTGCTCAAAGGACGAAAGTTCCTCATGATGCTCATCGTATTCACGATGCTGTTCAACGGGGGGTTGATTCCCAATTTTTACTTGATACGCTCACTCGGACTGCTTGATACGCTTGCGGCTTTAATACTGCCGGCGTTATTCTCTGGCTTCAGTCTTATTCTTATGAAAAATTTCTTCGAATCGCTGCCCGAGGAGCTGGAGGAAGCGGCTCGTATGGACGGTGCTTCAGATCCATACATCTTATTTCGCATCATCGTTCCTTTATCGAAACCGATTATCGCTACTTTGTGCCTTTTCGCTGCGGTAGGCTATTGGAACAACTTCTTTAATGCGATTATTTACATCCGCAGTGAAACGAATTGGCCGCTCATGCTTTACCTACGTGAGGTGATTGAAGCGGCTAGTATGATGGCGCAGCAATCGAATGCCGCTGAGGCGGGCTCGCAGCAAGTGACGAGTGAAACCTTAAAGTACGCCACATTAATGATTGTTATGATTCCAATTTTGTGCGTCTATCCGTTTGTGCAAAAGTACTTTGTCAAAGGGATCATGCTAGGCTCGGTTAAAGGATAGTCATCGGGGCAACCCGCAGCTATAGATCAGCTTTATTTACATGAGGAGGGTATAAGAAATGAGCAAGAATCGTAAAGGAATCGTAATAGCGCTCGCAGGCATGATGCTGTTAACTAGCGCTTGTGCTTCAAATTCAACAGATCCAGGTTCAAGTCCAACTGCTGCCAGTACAAAACCGTCAGCTTCTGCAGGTCCGGTCGCTTTGAAAATCATGGCTATGCATGATCAACCAGACATATCCGTGACAGATGCTAAGTTTATTGGGGAGCTGGAAAAGAAAAACAATGTGAAGCTATCATTCGATATTCCACCGGTCACAGGGTATAAAGAGAGGCTTCAGCTTATGCTCGCTTCGGGCGAGTATCCAGACGTTGTATTCTTCGAAAATACGACCGATCAAGCTTTCCAGAACGCTGTTCGCGACGGAATTCTCATTCCGGTAAACGATTATCTGAAGTCGGCAGCGAACCTGAATAAGTATACGTACCAAGCCTCCTGGGATCAACTGAAGGTGAATCAGGATGGCAAAATTTACGGTATTCCGCGGACCTCTGTCGTTCGTAACGACGGTTATTGGGTACGGAAAGATTGGCTGAAAAATGTGGGCTTCGCGATTCCGGCTAACGGAGAGATTACCATTGCGCAGTTTGAAGAAATATTGAAGAAATTCACGTTCAACGATCCGGATAAAAACGGGAAAAACGATACCTACGGCTACGCCGGGGCGTATAACGGACGCAAAGTGCTAGATCCGGTTCTCACTGGACCGTTCGGTCTAATGGGCTGGCAAAAAGCATCAGGCGGCGAATACGAATATATGAACCCGATGTATGATCAGAAGGGCGATGCGTTCAAGAAAGCCCTCGCGTTTTCGGGAAGGCTATATAAAGAAGGGGTTTTCGATCCAGATTCCGCGACGAATGACGGAACGAAGCAGCGCGAGCGCTTCTGGCGCGGATTGACCGGGATTTATCCCGGCTTCGCAGGACACTACACTTGGCATCTTCCCGAGATGCAAAAGCAGCAGCCAAATGCGGAATTGACATTTGTTCATGTGCAGAACGAAAAAGGCGAGGTCAAGGGCGGCAATCTGGCAACAAGTCCAACCGGTCTATGGGGCTTCTGGGCAGTTACAAAAAATGCGAAAAACCCGCAGAAGGTTGTTGATTTGTTCGACTCTTGGCTTTCCGATGAAATGTGGCCTGTCGTCGTCGATGGCTATGAAGGACAAGATTATACGTTGACGAATGGTGAAAAGAAGGCGATTACGCCGCCGCCGAAATTCTATATCCGCCGCAACTCCATGCGCAGAGCGAATGACACCGAGTTCTTCATCACAACAGGAACGCCTAAGGAAATCGTGGAGCAAGTGAAGCCATGGTTGAAAAAGTCGGTAGACACCGTTGTCGCCGGAAAGGATCTGGGCTTCCAGCCGGAGGCTGCGAAGAAGCCAAACTACATGGATTTCCAGAAGGCTTGGGATACAACGACCATGAAAATTCTGATTGGCGAACTTCCGGCCACCGAATTCGATGCGTTGTTAACAGGCTGGTACAAAAACGGCGGTACTGATTACGTGAAGCAAATGAACGAATATATCAAGAAAACAGAAACGGGCAAATAAATAACAAGCGGGGAAGCGATGCAAGTTGGTCGGCTTCCTTTCTTTGTGGGGAGAGAATGAACAATGGAAGGTTCGCGTGATCGAGATTCGTTGAGAAATATGAATGTACCTGGCGAAATTCGGGTGGAAGGCCCAAGTCCGCAAAGAGTGTATCAACGTGATGCGATGGAACAGGCAGACATTCCTTTCTCGTTAAGACTTTCTAAGCCGGCATATGGGAACGTTGAAGTATGCTCGGTGGCTGCAAGAAGCATGCCTGCAGAGAAAGCATGGATAACGTTGGGGGTTATTCGAAATATGGATTCGTTCGACGGTGTTCTTTCAGGGCTTTCAACAGGGAGTCATTGTCTCCAATTTCGTATTCGTGATGGCGTTTCTGAAGTACTAATTGCAGAAGCGGCGGTAGAGCCAGTCTTCGTAGGAGATCTTTGGATACTTGCCGGGCAATCCAATATGCAGGGCTGCGGCACACTTCTTGAAGTGGAGGAGTCTATGGAAGGAGTAAGCAGCTTCTACTTGGATGACCGTTGGGGCATTGCTGAGGACCCTATGTGTTGGTATTTTGAAGCCCTGGATCCCGTGCATTGGAGCGTTCCTGCGGAGAAGCTACAGGAGGCGCGTCTCAAGGAACGTCAAACACGAACACGCGGAGCGGGGCTGGGCATTTCCTTCGGGAAAGAATTGCTGCGGAGTGCCGGCGTCCCTGTCGGACTCATCGTTTGTGCGCACGGTGGAACTAGGATGACACAATGGGACCCTGCGTTCCTGGAGCAGGAAGGAAACTCTTTATATGGCTCCATGCTGCGCCGGGTTAAGGTTTCAGGCGGGAAGGTGAAAGGGTGTTTGTGGTATCAAGGAGAGAGCGATGCCAATCCAGAGGAGACCCCTATGTATGCGCACCGCATGGAGCAATTCGTACATCGTCTTAGAGAGGATTTGCATGAACCGCAGCTGCCGTTCATCTACGCGCAATTGGCCAACTTTCATTCGTGGGATAAACAGCATGAAAGTTGTTGGGACTTTATTCAGCACGTGCAAATTCGATTGGAACAGCGATTGGCACCCTGCGCCTTAGTACCAACAGCGGACGCAACGTTGTCCGACCCCATTCATCTCGATGCAACATCACTTAAAGTGATGGGTAGACGGTTTGCTTGGCAAGCTTTACGGATCGCATACGGTGCAAGCCTCCCAACAGGCCCACGTCCAAGCGACTTTGAATGGAACGTAGATCGCACGGAATTAAGGGTCCGTCTTACAGGGTTGAATGGCTCCCTCCAGCATGTAAATAGAGTGTTCGGCTTCCAATTCAAGCTGGCGGATCAAATATGGGAGCCTGTAGAAGCTACTTTATCCGATGATCGATTGGCAGTTCTACTTCGTTTCAACCAACGTATTCCTGCTGCTGCCATGTTGCAATACGGAGCTGGATACTATCCTGCTCTTAACCTAAGGGATGATTGGGGGATACCATTGCCTTTATTCGGTCCGGTTCTAGTACCTTAATCTAATCCACTCCTGTCGGTGAGCATGTTGTTATTTATCTAGCAGTCTATTACTTGTAAAAGTAGCCGATGCAAGTGATATAATAGTCTTGTTGATTTACATATTCTGGTGTGTAGAAGGAGAGACAAGAATGAGTACAATTCGATCCCTACCAAGAAATCAGCCTGAGCGTCAAGGTATCGCGTCTTCCTCGATTATGAGATTTCTACAAGAGGTTCAAGACCGCAGTCTAGAGCTTCACAGCTTCATGCTCGTCCGACACGGGCATGTTGTTTCGGAAGGATGGTGGAATCCTTATTTGCCTGAACGTCCTCATATGCTGTTTTCTTTAACCAAAAGCTTTACTTCAACAGCCATCGGATTGCTAGTCGGAGAAGGGCGAATCTCGCTCGATGACCGGGTTGTCTCCTTTTTCCCTGAGGATATGCCGCCAGAAGTTACACCGAAACTAGCTGCGATGAGTATCCGACACTTACTCATGATGGGTACAGGTCATGCGGAAGATACAACCGGAAAGATGCAGTCAACCGATAACTGGGTCAACAATTTCTTGAAGCTTCCCGTGGAACATGAGCCAGGTACTCATTTTGTGTATAACAGCGGGGCGACCTACATGCTTTCGGCTATTTTGCAGAAGGTAACCGATCAAACGTTACTGGAATATCTGCAGCCGCGACTGTTGGAACCGCTGGACATCCAAGGTACTATTTCGGAAAGCTGCCCCCGCGGCATCCACATTGGTGGCTGGGGAATGAAGATCAAAACCGAGGATATTGCCAAGTTTGGACAGCTATATCTACAAAAAGGTCAATGGGAGGGGAACCAGCTTATTCCTGAGATTTGGGTGGAAGAAGCGACAACGAAGCAAATTTCCAATGACTCCAGCACCAATAATGACTGGGCTCAGGGGTATGGGTATCAATTCTGGCGATGCCGTCACGGCGCTTATCGAGGCGACGGAGCTTTCGGGCAGTTCTGCCTTGTTCTCCCGGAGCAGGATGCTGTCATCGCAATAACCTCCGGAGTGAATGACATGCAAGTCGTACTTGATGTGATTTGGGAGCATCTGCTGCCTGCCATGCAATCTGAAGAGCTGCCTATGGATAAGGAAGCCTCTGAGTCGCTAACCCAAGTGCTGCATGGACTGAGCTTGGAACCGCCACGAGTTCATTCAAGCTCGACGCTGGAGACCGGCCTATCGGGAATCGAGTTCGAGTTAGAAGAAAATGAGGAACAAATTCATACATTTTCTATTGATTTTACAGAGGAATCCGCCAACGTTACGATTCAAAATAACAACGGAAAACATACAGTTTACTTTGGTAGAAACGAGTGGTGTGAAGGAACATATATGCTGCATATGAGACAGAAAAATGTGGCGGTCGGCTCAGCCACATGGCAGGATTCGAATACACTCTTGTTAACGTTAAGATACGTGGAAGCGCCATTTTGCGTGACTTTAATATGTAAGTTCTATGATGGAAGCATACAACTGCAATTCCGGCAGAACGTTTCGTTCGGCAATGAGGATCCTAAGTGGATTTTAGGAAAAGTTAGATGAACGTTGAAATAATAAAAGGTCGGTCTGCCACAGCAGATCGACCTTTTTCTATATCCTTAAGGCACCAGATGATACCGATTTCGGTAGTCTCGGGGAGAGCAGCCGGCGTGGGCTCTGAATTGCTTATTAAAAGAGCTCAACGACTGAAAACCGCTTCTTTCAGCGATCTCGATGATCGAATACTCTGAGATACGTAGTAAATCCATGGCCGACTGAACGCGCAGCTGATTCAAAAAATCATGCGGTGACAAGCCCGTTAGTGCACGAAACTCGCGATAATGTAATGGCTTACAATATATCCGACAGATTCCGCTATCGTGTTCGTTCTTCTCGGAGCCGCTTGCTCCATTTGATCGCTAAAGAACCCGTCCACTTGTAACAAAATATCTATCAAGTGCATGTACTGACGCGTCACCCATGCCGTTTGCCCTTGTTCCTGTGCTTCCGCTGCGGAACGCGCAGCTTTTGCAATGGCCTTGGCGTATGTCGTATCCCCCGGAATGAGCGGGGACATGCCCCGCCCGGCATAAAACGGCATCAGCAGCCGACTGCCATCGGGAAGCTTCAAAACCGGCGACGGTGTAAAAAGCACAAGGATTGCTTCAAAAGGTTTATCTGGATGCGCATAGCTCCAGTGCGGCTCGAAAGGTCGGCACAGAAATACGTCACCAGGTCGACCGTGATAGATGCGATCGCCGAATCGGTACTCCAACTCATGATCGAGCAGCACGCCAATTTCCAAGCAATCATGGACATGCAGATCGTGTTCCTCATCTGATCCCCAGACGCGGCTAAAAGCAAAAGAGCGTGAAAGCCGCAGCTGTTCTACATACATCCTAATCCCCCCCCAAGTCATTATACCTTTTTCTGTTCGTGGACAAAATGACAAGTTTGTTACGCATTTTGAAGAGAATCGCGATTTCGTGATGTGATACATTAGGGTCATATTCGAAATTGGAGGTAACCTTTATGCGATTGTACTTAATTGGAGCCGGTGTCATAGCACGTACGCATGCGGAGGCAGCAGCCAAGCTTCCACAAGCTGTCCAGCTTCGAGCAGCCGACCCGAATGCGGAAGCGCTGAAGTCATTTCTCAGCAGCTTTCCAGAAAGCATTACGTTTGCGGATGCCAAGCAAATGCTATCCTCCGAACCGCCGCTTGATGATGATATCGTGATCGTGGCTACGCCTCCATTTGCCCATTTAGAAGGGACGCGTCTAGCATTGAAATCAGGTCGGCATACGCTATGCGAAAAGCCGTTCGCCATGAACGATGAAGAGGCGGAAGAGATGCTTCATCTGGCAGAAGCAGAAGGAAAGCTGCTTGGCTGCTGCAGCGTACGTTATAAAGGGATGCTGCATAACGAATCGGTCAAGAATGTCATACGATCTGGCGCGCTTGGCGATATCTATCACGTAACATTCGTTAACAAATGGACGCGCAGTCGTGCAGGAATCGAGTACCAACCAGCAAGTCGGTGGTTTCTAGACAAAAGCAAGAGTGGCGGCGGCATTCTCATGGACTGGGGACCCTATGATTTCACCACCCTAATCGATGTGCTGGATCCTGCAGAAATTGAGGTCAGCAGCGCTTGGACGGCGAAGCCTCAAACAGCCGCGGATCCTCAAGATGTCGTGTACGATGTTGAGCACCACGTGGGCGCGCAGTTGACGTTTCGCTCTCGATCGAATGCCCTTCCAATCGCCGTTAATTACGAAAGAGGCACGTGTACGCACGGAAGCGAGCAGTTTATTGGCGAAATCGCGGGCACACTCGGTGCCTTGCGCTGGACACCATTCGATTCGCGTCAACCGGTTTTTTTAAGGAAAGACCGTGATGGGGTTGTTGTGGAAGAGATTGTAGATCCGGGACCTCGCGGACCTTACACCGTCATGGATCACCCGCTTGTACATTTCTATAACCAAGTGAACGCCTTGCCGTCATATGCGAACGTAGGTCGGAGAGCCGTCGATCATTTCCTATGTATTGGCGCCTTATATAAATGTGCTGATTCCGGAGAAAAGCAGTTTGTTACTGTAGCGCCGGCAACAGATTCAAGGGAGGCTTCTGAATGAATATTCGAGGCTTTTCGAGTAACATGTACGGTTGGTTTGAACGATGGAAGTCAGATGGTAAGGAGCCAGTATGGGACGATATATACCGTGCCTGCGCTGAAGCGGGTCTTGACGCTGTTGAGACAGACGCAACGCCTGAGAAGCTGGCGCTTGTCCGTGCTTACGGACTAACTGTTTCCGCTTCTTATATCGGTCTTCCGCTACATGGTGAGTATGCAGAGCTTGAAGCGGAAGTTCTTCCATACGCGGAACGGCTCGCCGCTGCGGGCGGCAACGATCTGCTCGTCAACGCTGACCCTTACGGCGGCTGGAAGAATCCGCTGCCAAAGCCGGAGGAACTTTTCCAGCGGCAAGGAGACAACTTGTCTCGTCTTGCCGACAAGCTAAGTCCATTTGGACTGCAGCTCTCACTGCACAATCATGCGGCGGATCGGCATAATGCCGAGGCTGATTTGCGCTCTGTCGTGCAGTTCGCTGACAAAGCTGTTGGCCTTTGCGTTGATACGGGCTGGGCGCATGTTGCAGGCTGTGATCCGGTTGCTTGGGTGCGCTCATATCCTGAACGCATCAAAGCATTTCACCTGCGCAACCAACGTGGTCGCGTTCCGGTCGAGGACTTGACCGAAGGGGAAATTAACATGCGTGCCTTAATGGAAGCGGCAGCCCATGTCAATTATGGCGGTTGGATAGCGCTCGAGCTATGGCATCCGCCGGAAACGAACCCTGCGCGCACGATGACCGAGGACGTGCAGCGGTCGATCGCTTTTTTACGCGAGATCGTAGGGAAATTGTAGAGGGCTTTGTCAATAAAGAGTCGGGAAGGAAAAAGGAGCCTTATGTTCTTTTTACAAAGACATAAGGTTTTTTGTCGTCTAATTTTTCAAGGGAAACACCATAAGATTTTCTTCTTATTCATAAGATTGAGATATTACCATCAGCAAAAGAATGCGAAAATATTTATAATACGTACTAAAACAAATGTAAACCTATCGGAGCCGCAAGGCTCCTTTTTTATTTCTTGACAGTTGGCACGATATGGAATAATAATAAATGTAATAAAACGACTGGTCAGTCTTTATTATTTCGTATTTTACCAAGAAGGAGGATTTCAATGAATTCAATCCAAAGCAATTTAGATAAATATGCATCTCTAGCCATACAATTAGGGGTCAATGTTCAACCGGGACAAACATTGGTCATCTTCGCTCCTTTAATATCGGTGGATTTCGTACGAAGATTGGTAAAACAATCCTATGCGATCGGCGCAAAGCACGTTCATGTCGAGTGGTTCGACGATGAAATTACTCGGTTAAAGTATGAACTAGCGCCCCATGAAGCATTGCTTGAGTACCCGATGTGGCGGGCAAAAGGGTATGAGGAATTAGCAGAAAATGATGCTGCATTTCTATATGTTGTGGCCAATAACCCCGATCTTATGAATGGTATCGATCCTAAACGTATTCAAACAGCGAGTAAAACATCCAACACAGCTTTGCGGGAACTATCTGCGGCTAGGTTAACCAATAAAGTCAGTTGGTCGATTATCGCCGTTCCTTCACCTTCATGGGCGGATAAGGTGTTCCCATCACTACCCGAAGAAGAACGGGTTGACGCCCTATGGAGTGCCATCTTCAAAGCAACAAGAGTAGACCGGGATGATCCGGTGGAGGATTGGAAAGAACATTCAAGCGCTTTAGACACTAAAGCAAAATGGCTTAATGAACGCCAGTATAAGGCACTTCATTACCGCGCCGACGGTACAGATATTACAGTAAGTCTGCCGCCTGAGCATATTTGGGTTTCGGCCGGTAATACAAACAGCAATGGCATCTCTTTTATAGCAAACCTGCCTACTGAAGAAGTATTTACATCTCCTTTAAAAAATGGCGTAAACGGAACGGTGAAAAGTACGAAGCCTCTTAGTTACAACGGCAATCTCATTGAAAACTTTTCATTAACATTCAAACAAGGGGAAATAATTGATTTTAAAGCGGAGAAGGGTGAAGAAAATTTGAGAAGTCTCATTGAGATTGATGAGGGTTCTCATTATTTAGGAGAAGTTGCTTTGGTTCCGCATCGCTCGCCTATTTCTAACACAAATCTTATTTTCTACAACACGCTTTACGACGAGAATGCTTCATGCCATTTTGCCATCGGCAGAGCTTTTCCGTTCTGCCTGAATGGCGGAAAAGAGATGAGCCAACAAGATCTTCTGAATCATGGGCTAAACGAAAGCTTGACGCATGTTGATTTTATGATGGGCTCAGCAGACATGAATATTGATGGGATCTTGGGGAATGGCGAGAAAGAGCCGTTGTTCCGGAACGGTGATTGGGCGTTTTGACGTAAAAATTGAAAAAAGGAGGTGCTGAATGTCACCTAAAGTTACGCAAGCTTATAAAGAAGAAAAAAGGGCGGTTATTCTTGAGGGTGCGCTCCATTGCTTTATAGAAAAAGGATTTCAAGCTACGACTATTGATGATATCGTACGTCATTTGGGGATGAGCAAAGGCGCTATATACAGTTACTTTTCAAGCAAAGAAGAGATGTATATCCAAATGGCTGACGATAAAATGAATGCGATGGTGGAGAACTCCAGTGAACATTTCAAAAATATGCCAAGCGCGGCGGATCAAATCCGCTATATGTTTGACCGATTCCGTCGACAATCGCTTGACGAACTGCGTAAATGGTTAGCTTTTCATTTGGAGTTTATGCTGTATGCAGCACGCCAACCGGAATTATCGGAACGATGGAACCAGTATGCGAGTAAAGCTTTATTGTTCATGCAGGAAATTATGGAAGGCGGCATAAAGACTGGCGAGTTCCGTTCTGATCTTGATATTGCGGCAGCTTCCCGTTTATTCTGGTCAGTTAGAGATGGTCTTGCTCTACAATTTATGCTTAGCGGTGAGGAAACCGACTATAAATCCATGATTAATGAGATGGAAAAGAAGGTATTTCGCTATATCATAGGATAATTCACTATGGAGGTAGAGGCATATGATTTTCAAAAGAATGAGCGAATTGTCGGCTGAAGACATGGTGTCGTTATGGAATAAGGGGTTCGAAGGATATTTCTTAAATAGTACAATGAATTTGGACAAATTTTTTTCAAGAACTGTCAACGAAGGGCTCTCACTAGAGCATTCCTTAGTCGTGTATGAAAATAGTGACCCAATTGGCTTCGTGATGAATGGGTTCCGTGTCATAGAAGGAAAGAGAGTGGCATGGAACGGGGGTACTGGCATTGCGGAGGAACATCGGGGGAAAGGGATCGGAAAAATACTTATGGAAAGAAACCTCCAGTTGTATCGTGAACAAGGTGCGGATATTGCCTTACTGGAGGCACTCATTCAAAACAAAGCTGCGATAAAGCTCTATCAAAGTGTCGGCTATGGTATTACCGAGCAGCTAATCAGTTTACAACATACAGAGGCTTTGGACGCAAGTCTTCTGCAGCCAAACGCTAATAGCCGGTATGTTACGAAACGAGGACTGCCTGTGGAAGTCAAAGGAATGTCTTTCTACAGACATTTGTCAGCGTGGCAAACACAATGGGCCAGTTTGAAAGATGGGGAATCTATCATCATCTCCGATGAAGGAGATAAGGTGATTGGCTACGCACTTTTTAAGCGTGTTTTCAGAGAAGACGGTAACCTGGCTACCATCGCTCTTTACCAATGTGAATCAATTCCGGGTCGAGAAGACACCGAAGATATCCTCAAAGCAGTAGTAAGTGAAGTATACGCACCTGTTTCTTCCTCTTGTAAGCGTATAACCATGAACATAAGAGATTCCAACAAAGAGCTTATTGGGCTATTAGAGCGTTTAGGATTTACTACATTTGTGGAACAAGTACACATGATGCGTCAATTATAAGATATTTTAAAAGCTCGATGATGCAACATTTTCTTCGAAAGCCAAACAAAAAAAGAACTTCACCTATCGGTGAAGTTCTTACGAGCCTAAATTTGTAATTCGATTGATTAAACCTGTTATATCATTGATTGTAGTTAAGATTTGTGAGTTTTGAAGTTTATCAAGTGCCAAATGACCATTCTCTACCACATTATTTATCTCTTTTAACAATACTTCATTTTTTTCTACCAATTGTTGATGAATATCCTTAGCAAATGAAGGAACACTTTTCAGATTAAATTGTTCTATTTCCTTTTTTAATCCGTTTAACTGATTTTCAAGTTCCTGTTTTGTTTCGGGATTCAAAGCGGCATCTTTCATCATTTGTGGAGCTTGTTCGGCAAAATTACTTAATTTGTTGATGTGTTGCGTAGCTTGATTTACATAGTCTATCGAGTTATTTGCTCCTTCTAATAGTGAACACGCGTTCAACATCATGGTTGAAAGAATTAATAATAGGAACATCCATTTTTTCATGTTATTATCTCTCCTTTAACTGTTATTTTGCTGGCAGAAAATAATTTTTGATATTGTTTTATTACGTTTATCTCGTCATAGGGTTTCAAATTCACAAGGGCTGCCATTTGGCAGTCTTTTTTTATTCATGCCCGGATGGATGAAAACGAGCTCACTTTTTTATTGAAGTTGTACTTAAATCGGTAAATCAATAATAAGAATCGTATTAGAAAACTTTGTTAGTCATTCTAACTATCAAAGGGGGTGAACAAGGTGCTTGGTCGCAACCAAACTGGAAATAGCAGGCTCGTAAAGCAATTGAACAGACAGGAGATTCTGCGTAAGCTGCGGGAAAATAAGCGGATTTCGAGAGCAGATTTGGCGAAGCTAACGGAGCTAAGCCGTCCATGTGTATCTGCGCTGGTCGATGAAATGATGAAGGAAGGGCTAATCCATGAAGTTGGTGTAGGGGAGTCCAAAGGCGGAAGGAAGCCGATCCTGCTTGAATATAATTTTCAAGCTTATGGAGTCGTTGGGGCGATTTTTGAGGGTAGTACGCTGTATATGTCTATCGCGGATCTAAGTGGAGATTTGTTAGTTGATTACAACTTTCGCCTGCAACAACCAACTAATGGAGATATGGCCATTCGTTGTCTGGAATTGGGTCTGCAAACTTTGCTTAGCAAGAGTGGGTTCGAGAAATCTCGATTGCTAGGTGTTGGTTTAGGTTTACCCGGAATTACACAGCGTCGCGATGGAACCGTGAGTTATGCGCCAAGCACAGGTTGGATGGGGTTACCGGTGAAACAGGAGATTGAAGCGCGATTAGGTCTACCTGTTGTAATTGATAATGATGTTAATTTGATGACATTAGGGGAGTTTCATAAGGGTGTCGGCAACGGTGTTAAGAATCAGGTTTATATGTATGTAGGAACGGGAATCGGTGCGGGAATTATTCTAGATGGCCAATTTTATAGAGGTTCGCGTGAAGCATCTGGGGAGATCGGATATATGATGGTGGGTCAGGCAAAGAAGCTTAACCGGGGTGAATATGGCGTCTTTGAAAGGAATTATTCCGTTCCAGTCATCCAAGAAAAAGCCAGGAAAGTGCTGCCTTCCTTGGTGGAAGAGCTGGGTGTGATTAAACAACTAATCCTCCATACGGAGGATGGCCACGTAGAGGCAGGGCGATTATTGAATGACATCTATAGACATTGGGCCTACGGAATCGCGAATATGGTCAGTATACTCGATCCAGATTTGTTGATTTTAAGCGGTGAGATGATTGACATCGAAGAAAGCGGTGTTGAGAAGATCCAAGGTATGTTGACGGAATGGGTTCCGTACGTACCCCAAATCAAGCTGGCGGCACTAGGCTACAAAGCGGGCATCATCGGGGCGATTCACAGTGTCCTAGAAGCTTTCCCCGTAGTAAATTCCAACAAAATATACCTTTCGGGAGGTTATGTGAATGAAAGCAAGTAAGGGGAATGTGTCCAGAATGCTCGTAGGCATTCTAGTCAGCATCTTGATGGTTGTGATTACAGCTTGCGGAGGCTCCACGCCGAGCTCAGGAAATGCTAGTCCAGCACCTACGGAGAAGCCTTCGGACAAACCGGCAGCTACGGAGGCGACAAAACCTGCAGAGAAGCAAAAGCTTGTTATTTATACAGCTAGAGATAAAAGTGTTGTCGATGAAATTATACCAAAATTCAATGCGAAGCATCCGGAAGTTGAGGTCGAGGTATTAACGATGGGAGCGCAGCAGATTCTGGAGCGTGTACGGGGTGAAAAGGCTAACCCTCAAGCAGATTTCTGGTGGGGTGGTACCCAATCCGGTCTGATGACTGCGGCGAATGAAGATCTCTTGGAAAGCTTCAAGCCAAGTTTCGCAGACAGCATACCCGCTTTGTACAAAGATGCTAAGGATCGTTGGTATGGTGAAATGCTGCTGCCCGAAGTGATCATGTACAACTCCAAAGCACTTAAGCAGGAGGACGCTCCTAAAGATTGGGACGCACTTCTTGATCCGAAATACAAAGGGAAAATCATCATTCGGGGCGTGCTTGCATCAGGAACGATGAGAACGATTTATTCCGCTATGATTTTCAAGGAAGGTGCCGCCGATCCTACAAAAGGGTATGACTGGCTAAAGAAGTTGGATGCAAATACGAAGGAATATGCACAAGATCCTACCAACTTATACTTAAAATTAGCTCGTGAAGAAGGAACACTTTCGCTCTGGAATTTGCAGGACATTATGATTCAGAAGCATTTGAAAAATCAGCCGTTTGATTTTATTTATCCAACAAGCGGGGCTCCTATCCTGGTGGACGGTGTAGGTATGGTGAAAAATGCCAAGAACAAAGAAGCGGCGAAGAAATTTTATGAATTTCTTTTCGACTCGAAGCTTCGTGTAGAGCTGGCAGAGAAATTATTTCAGATCCCTACGCGTTCGGATATTAGTAAAGACTCACTTCCAGCTTGGTTGAAAGGCATTGAACTCAAGCCGATGAATATCGATTGGACGGTTATGGCTGAAAAAGAGAAGGATTGGATGCAGTATTGGGATGAGAGCATTAAAGGTAAGGGCGCGAAATAAGCGTAACATCCGTTCGGGTAGAGATAGCTCCTCTACCCGAGCTTAAAGTAAGGGAGGTACTGTACGTGATCGAAGTCGCTCTAGAACATGTAACCAAGCAATTTGGGAAAGTATCGGGCGTTCAGGATGTGCATATCCGGATTAAGCCCGGTGAATTCTTTACTTTCCTTGGTCCCAGCGGATGTGGAAAAACAACAACTTTGAGAATGATTGCCGGCTTTTACTATCCAACCTCTGGACGTATCGTATTTGGCAATCAAGACGTAACGACAGTGCCGCCCCATAAGCGCAATACGGGAATGGTGTTTCAGAACTATGCCTTATTTCCTCATCTGACGGTATTTGAGAATGTGGCCTTTGGTCTCCAAGTTAGAAAACGGCCGAAAGAAGAACGGCTTCAAAGGGTAGAACGCGCCTTACAGCAAGTACACTTACAGGGTTACGGAAATCGGCGTATTGACCAATTATCAGGCGGTCAGCAGCAGCGTGTTGCGCTTGCCAGAGCACTCGTTATTGAGCCGAATATTTTACTGCTAGATGAGCCATTATCCAACTTAGATGCCAAACTGAGAGAAGAAACACGCTTGGAGATTAAAAGGCTGCAGCTTGAATCTGGCATTACAACGATTTACGTGACGCATGATCAAGCCGAGGCGATGGCGATGTCGGATCGGATCATGGTCATGCAAGGCGGTATCGTACAGCAGGTTGGAAGACCGGAAGAAATCTACAACCGACCTATTAATCGTTTTGTCGCTTCCTTTATAGGCGAGTCTAATTTGTGGAGTGGAACCGTGGAGCGTATAGAAGGAGATCAGGTCTATGTTAGAGTTTCACCTGATCTAGTTCTATGCGGGTTGGTGAATCATACGGCACCTAATTGTCACCTGTTAGAGGGCGCACAAACCACTCTGTCTATTCGTCCTGAGGCGGTACGCGAGGCACCATCCGAATCTTCACCATCGGAGAATACGTTCTTAGCTAAAGTTGTCATCGCAGAATTCACTGGGGTGAATGTCAATTATTTGACGGACGTATCCAGTAGGCCCTTGAAAGCGATGTTCGTCAATCAGGGACATCAAGTACGTCAGCGAGACGATACACTTGCGATGCATATACCAAAGGAAAGCATTTACTTTTTAGAATAGGCGGAGGATGAGAACATGACCTTTAAGAAACCAGAATCTCCTCAACCTGTGATCAAACGGCCATCCATCACATCTTCGCCTCATTTCGTATATGTATTAATTGCTCCCTTGTTTCTGGTACTGCTGGCCTATGTACTATTTCCGCTGTATCAGACCTTTATTCAGAGCATTCAAATGGAAGGTAAGTTTACTTTTAAAAACTATGCACGGTTTTTTAGCTTGGAGCATACCGCCAATTTGGAAGCCCTCTGGACCAGTGTATATATATCCGTTCTTAGTGTAGTGACATGCGCGATAGTCGGAGTTACCATGGCTTTTCTATTGGAACGCTATGAGTTTCCAGGCCGCAAGGCTCTGACCGTGCTTGCCATGGTGCCGATGGCGCTGCCACCGCTGGTAGGCGTACTTTCATTCACTTTTCTATATGGAGAAAGCGGTATTATTCCGCGGACGCTCAAGCTTTGGTTGGAGATGGACCACGTACCGTTCTCGCTAAAAGGTGTATGGGGCGTTCTTATGGTTCACACCTTTACGATGTACACCTATTTCTATATGACCGCTTCCGCTGCGATCAAGGGGCTCGACCCTTCACTGGAGGAAGCAGCAGCAAGTCTTGGAGCCGGACGTCTTTATATCTGGCGGAGAATCATATTACCCATGCTCACTCCAGCTATCGTGGCTTCGTCCTTGCTTGTCTTCATGATTGCCATGGCTTCTTATACGGCTCCTCTTATCTTCGGAATCGACAGAACGATGACGATGCAAATCTATTTGTCCCGAACCAATGGAAATTTGGATATGGCGGCCACGCAATCCACCTTATTATCCATTGTTTCCATCCTGTTTCTCATTATTATGCGCTGGTATCAAGGCTTGCGAAATTACCAGAACTTGAGCAAAGGAGTTAGTGTACATCGGACCGAGGTTAAGAGTGCATGGGGGAAATATACGGCTATGTTCCTCTCTACGCTAGGCGTCGTCATTCTGCTCCTGCCTATTCTGGTATTGATTCTCATATCCTTTTCCACTGATGGTACATGGACGACACAAATACTACCGCCAGAATATACGTTTAGTCATTATGTGGAATTGTTCACGGACAGCAAAACGTGGCGACCTATTGCGAATAGCTTCAAAATGAGCTTTGTTGCAACGGTTGGCAATGTGATATTCGGTGTTGCTGCTGCCTATGCGATCGTTCGCCTCAAATTTAAAGGGAAGACATTGCTTGATGTGTTTATTATGCTCCCTTGGGCATTACCAGGAACGGTTGTAGGGATTAATTTAATTACTGCTTTCAGTACACCCTCTGCCTACAGTTTTGGGCAAGTTCTTGTAGGGACGTTCTGGATTTTGCCACTAGCCTACTTTGTGCGTCATTTACCGCTTGTGTTCCGCTCAACGTCGGCTACGCTTATGCAGATGGATCCTTCGATCGAAGAGGCAGCCCGTAATCTGGGAGCTTCCTGGTGGTATTGCTTTCGTCGAATCGTATTCCCCTTGTCGCTTAGCGGAATCTTAGCGGGAACTTTATTAGCCTTCGTAACAGGCATCGGTGAATTCGTATCGTCAATTCTGTTGTTTACATCTAGAACAGCTCCGATTTCGGTGGAAATTTTTCAAAGAATGTATGCGTTTGAATTCGGAACCGCTTGCGCCTATGGCGTTCTTCAGATCATCCTCATTATCATTGTTCTCTTTATCTCTAAAAAATTGACCGGTGACAAAGCGGGTACAGCTGTGTAAAGGTTGATCATTCCGCGGGAACTCCTAGGGTTCATGACCGCTGCTTGATGATAAAAGGTGAATAAGGAGGAGTTAAAGTGAAGAAAGGTACATGGATGAAAGTTTTTACTAGTGTCACTAGCGTTGCCGTATTAGGTACCTTGCTGCTTCCTAGCATGGCGCAGCCGGTTAGCGCCGACAGAGGCGTTATTGATCTCTGGAAATCGATTAAACCACTCACGACCATCGCGAGTGCTATGAACACAGGAGCTCACCCTGATGATGAACATAGTGCTATGCTTGCTTATCTTTCATTAGGAAGAGGGGTCAATACGTTAAGTATCATTGCAAACCGTGGGGAAGGGGGCCAGAATGAGATCGGCAGTGAACTAGGTAATGCTTTAGGCATTATTCGTTCACGCGAACTGCAGGAAGCTTCCAAAATTACGAATGTCACGTTGGGTATGTTAAGCGAGCAAATTAATGATCCGATATTTGACTTCGGTTTTTCAAAAAGTCCTGATGAAACACTGCAAAAGTGGGGAGATTCGGTGGTTTATGAAAGACTTATTCGGAAAATCCGAGAGTTGCGGCCTGACATAGTCATTCCTTCTTTCCTCAACGAAGAATCGACACATGGTCATCATCGTGCCATTAACGTTATCACCGTTCGTGCGTTCAAGGATGCAGCTAACCCTGAGGTGTTTCCAGAACATTTGAAAAACGGCCTGCAGCCTTGGCAAATAAAGAAGCTGTATCTTCCTGCGAATGATAAGGATTATAACGTGGCTGTACCTGTAGGAGATTACGACGAAATTTACGGCGCTTCTTATGTTCAATTGGGAGAAGAATCCCGTTTTATGCATAAGAGTCAAGGGATGGGAAGGCATGTTGATGAAGGGTCGAGCTTCAACTACTACAAATTAAATTCATCCGTTAAATCCGAAAAGGAGAACGATTTCTTTGACGGCATCGCTTTCTCCTTCGACGATTTGGCGAAAGAGATAGAAGCGAAGGGCAAAGATAACAAAGTGATCAAAGATTTGCGAGCCCTCCATAAAGATGCGGAAGAAGTCGTTAACGCATACCCTGTGTTCTCTGAAGTGGCACGAGAGGTGCAAGAAATGAAGGCGGATGTAGAAACGGCTGTGAGCGATGTGAAGGCATCCACACTAGATGCAGGCATCAAGTCCGATCTGCTGTATCGCCTCCAAGTGAAGGAAGCTCAATTGAACAAAGCAGGAATGGAAGCTGCGTCATTAGTTGTGAAGGTGAAATCGGAAACCGGCGAAATCGTTGCAGGTCAAACGGTCAAGATGGTAGTCACCGCGTACAGTGGCGGCAAGAACAACCTCAAGCACATTGGGCTACAACTGAATGTGCCTGAAGGCTGGACGGCGAAAGCAGTCGGAAATACCAAGTTTGACCAGCTAAGCTACAATCAAACAGTTTCTGCCACCTTCGAGGTTCAAGTCCCTAAGAAAGCAGCAGAGTTCCAAGTATATCAACCATCTGTAGTAAGTGCGGATGTCTTGTATCAGTTAAATAATGTTTCAGGAAAAATACGTGTTACCCCATCGAATCAAGTGGCTGTGCTCCCGGCCTTCGCGATGTCGTTAAGTCCTGATGCAACAGTGCTTAATACATTGAAGACGGAAGAGCCTCTTCCAGTCAAGGTTACAGTTCGCAACTATTCGCCAGGCGCAACCAAAACCTCTGTTTCCTTAAATGTGCCCAAAGACTGGCAAGTAACACCTGCATCTCAAGAAGTAAGTTTCGCAGCTAAGGGTGAGACGAAGCCAGTTTCGTTCCAGGTAAAAGCTCCTGCTGGAACAGCAGTTGGCAAATACACGGTAACAGCGGTAGCAACAAGCGGTGATGTAACCAGTAAAGAAAACGTACAAATTATCGACTATCCACATATCGGCAAAACCTATTTGATTCAGCCAGCAGAATTAAAGATTCAGGCATTTGATTTGAAGGTGCCTACGGGTTTGAAAGTAGGATATGTATCCAGTGGATTCGACAATATTGACCAGTACTTAACCCAATTTGGCGTAAACGTTACGAAACTCGACGAGAAAGCGATCCAATCAGCTGACTTATCTCAGTATGACACGATTGTATTGGGCATTCGGGCATATGGTTTCCGTCCAGAACTGCTTTCGAGTAATCAGAGACTTCTCTCCTATGTAGAAAACGGCGGTAATCTGGTCGTTCAATATCATAAGCCAGAAGATAAATGGAAGCCTGAACTTGCCCCTTATCCGATCAAAATTGGTACGCCTTTAATTCAATGGCGTGTCACGGATGAGAATTCCAAAGTAACGATGCTGGCGCCTGATCATCCGATCTTTACGACACCAAATCAGATCACAGAAGCAGATTGGAACGATTGGATTCAAGATCGCTCGGCTTACAACCCGTCTGAATGGGGCAAAGAGTACACGCAGCTTATCTCTAACGGCGATGCAGGAGAAAAGGAATTTACCGGAACGTTCTTAAGCGCAAAATACGGTAAGGGAACCTACACCTACAGTTCGCTAGTTTGGTACCGTGAAATTCCTAGCCTAGTCCCTGGTTCTATTCGCCTCTTCGTGAACATGATCAGCTTAAAGCAATAGTCATAACTACATTGGGAGGCCTGAACGGGCCTCCCGATTTACCAAACGGGGGAATCAAGCCCATGGATATTAGGGAAGTACATGGTCGTGATCTACAAACTGTATTAGAAGAAGTCCGTTTTGCAGTGGTGCCGCTAGGATCAATCGAGTATCACGGGCCGCATTCACCACTCGGTACGGATGTCATTCTTGCGAATGGTTTCGCTGAGCGTCTCCATCCTGGATTGAAGCCGCTCATTTATCCCGTCATCCCGTATACGGCTTGTCCTGGAAAAACCCGTCATTATCCAGGAACAATCTCCGTAAGTCCGTCTATCATCACCGATTATTTATATGAAATTGTTAACGGGATCTGTCAGTTGGGCATCCGAAATGTGCTGTTGTTAAACGCGCATGATGGGAATATGGGTGTTTCCAGAACAGTAGCTGAAGCCATTACAGCAACCTATAAGGACGCTAGTGTTCTATTAGTGAACTGGTGGCAAATGGTAATAACACAAAGTGCCGAAGAAGCAGGAATCTTTATAGGAACAACTGGCAGAGGCCATGGAGGCCCCTATGAAATGTCGGTGGTCAAAGCATTTCGACCAGATTTGGTTCATGTAATTGACAGTGATGTAGACCTATCAGCCAATCATTCACTTTCGAATCTGCCTTATGTATTGGTGGAAGGCAGTCCAGCAGGATGGAATGGCTACACGGGGCATGTCCAACAGACGTCTTTAGAAGCAGGAGAATGGATTATTGCGGAAGCAGTCACCAACTTACATCAATTACTTGAAAACTGGTTAAAGAAACCAGAAATGAAAAACGGAGGTGACCAATTGGATGGTAAATCGTGAGTCTATTATGGAAGTTGAAGGTAAAGCATTTCCTGGTAAAACATATACAGAAGCTGTTCTAGAACCTGCTTACAATGAAGCCAAACAGCATTTATTGGATGCCATGATGGCCATCAATAAGGCACATTTGATCATGTTGAAGGAGCAGCAATTGATTTCACACTATGAGGCTAGCCAGATTGCGAAAGCCATTGTACATCTTAACCTTGATCTTCTCCGTCACTCTAACTATACGGGTGAGTTTGAGGATTTATTCTTTCAGGTGGAGAGCCAGCTGCAGCAGCATGCAGGTGATGTTGCGGGGAATTTGCATCTAGCGAAGAGCCGTAACGATATGGGTGTCACTATTTATCGTATGGTACTTAGGGAGAAGCTTCTGGTCACGATGCAATCCGGTTTACAGTTACGTAAGCAGCTTCTGCAATTCGCAGAGGAGCATATTCATACGTTGATGATTGGCTACACACATACCCAGCAGGCGCAGCCAACGACCATGGCTCACTACATTATGGCTGTTGTTGACTCGCTTACAAGAGACATCCGCCGGATGACGGCCGCTTACAATAATTGTAACCGCAGCAGTATGGGAGCTGCTGCGCTTACAACGTCGGGTTTTCCTATCAATCGGAACCGAGTGAAAGAGCTTCTAGCCTTCGACGAGCTTGTAGAGAATTCCTATGATGCGATTGGTGGAGCGGATTATTTGGGAGAGGTTGCTACTTCCATTAAACTTGCAGCCATCAACCTAGGGCGAGTCGTTCAAGATTTATTGCTCTGGTGTACACAAGAGTTCGCCGCTATCAAGGTAGCCAGTCCTTATGTACAGATCAGTTCCATCATGCCGCAAAAGAGAAACCCTGTTTCTCTAGAACACATGCGCGCCCTTCTTTCTAGCTGCGTAGGCAACGCGGATTCCGTGCTTGCGATGATGCATAATACGCCTTTCGGCGATATTGTAGATACCGAAGACGATATGCAGCCTTACGCATGGAAATCTCTTGAACTCATGGACAAGATCTATCGACTACTTACCGTCGTAGTGGGGACGATGGATGTTAATAAAGAGGTACTTCGTAAACGGACAGAAAGCAGCTTCGCTACCGTTACCGAACTGGCGGATACGTTGGTAAGAACGGACAAACTCTCCTTCCGAACTTCTCACCATATTGTTAGTTCAGTCGTAAAGAGAGCGATGTCGGAAGGGTTAGCTGCGAATGAAGTAACATGGGAACTCGTCAATGAAGCAGCTCGCGAGATCATCGGTCGTAATTTGATGATGGATATAGACACCTTGGCACAAGCCTTAGACCCTGAGAACTTTATTCAAATTCGCTCCTTGCCAGGAGGACCAAGCCCCCAAGAGATGATTAGAATGATTCAGATACGTTGTAAGGAACAACTAGCTCTGGATCAATGGTTAACAAAATCGGATCATAAAAGCCGAACCGCGCTGCAGACTTTGGATGAAGTCATGAGGGAGTGGGGGAACCCGTAATGTCAGCAAAAAAGTTGCCATTTCTTGCTGTGGACGGAGGAGGAACAAAAAGCCTGTGCTACTTCTTCGATGAGCAGGGTCAGATTCGAGGACAGGGTAGGTCAGGGTCTTGTAATTATCAGGGGGTCGGGAAAGAAGCAGCCGTGAGGGAGCTTATCCATGCGATTCGAAATGCTTTGGAGGACGGCAAATTAGTAGGAAATGGGGAGGTTGGCGAAACAGAATTAGAAACAGATTGTGCCGCATTGGGGATCGCCGGTTTGGACACCGAATATGACCGCAGGATCATCCTAGCGTTGGTCGAAGAGGCTCTGCAGCATTTACGTATACGCGCCAAACGTTTAATTATTGAAAATGACGGCTTCGCAGCATTACTAGGGGCAACCAATGGTCAGCCAGGCATTCTTATGATTGCTGGAACGGGATCCATCGTTTATGGCGTTAATGATCAAGGCGTGGTTGCCAGAGCAGGAGGGTGGGGACACCGAGTTGGGGATGAGGGAAGCGGGTATTGGATCGGTAAACAAGCGATCATTCACATTTTGAAAACAATGGATGGACGGGTGGCCCCGAACAAACTGGCTGAGCATGTTTTACCTTATTTGGATCTGAAAGATCCGGAGGATTTATTTAATTGGACATACAATTCGAGCTATACTGTGGAGAAAGTAGCTGAATTGTCTAGTCTCGTTTCACAAGCTCATACGCAGGGCGATCAAGTGGCTCAATCCATCATGATTCAGGCAGCCGAACAATTATTTACTTGTGCTAAGGCTGTCATTGAGCGAATAAATTTATATAGACAACCTTTTCAAATCATTTTGCAAGGCGGCGTATTACAAAATAATGTGTTTGTGAGGGATTATGTAACGAACCAATTCAACACCTTTGCGCCATCCGGACAAATCGAAAACAAGAATAAGGAGCCTATATACGGAATGATGGCTCTGGCTCTAGATCACTATCAGAAATTTCGTGATGGATGATTAGTCCAATGGAGGGATCCTATGAAAAAAAGGCTGTTGTTCGTTTTTGCCCATCCTGATGATGAGTCATTCGCTTGCGCCGGCACCATGGCAAAATATAGGGAAGCCGGTCACGACGTCAATTTGATTTGCGCAACCTCTGGTTGCGGGGGAAAGTCTGGCGAGTACTTAGTAACCTGCAAGCAGGAACTTGCCACGCTAAGAGAGCAGGAATTGTCGAAGGCTTGCGAAGTCATAGGCGTAACTAACTTGTATTTGCTTCATTACGCGGATGGCAGTTTAATTAACCAGGATATCAACGAAATGGCCGCAAAAATTGAATCTACGATTATGCAGCTGCAGCCGCACGTCATCGTTACGTTTCCTCCAAACGGAGTTACTGGACATCGAGACCATATCGCCATATCCCGGGCTACAGAACAAGCGGTTCTTCAATCCGAGCAGAAATTGATGACCACTCATTATTCTACCTTGTTTTTCGCATCGATTCCTCACTACTATGATTATTGCGCAGATTCAGCACCAATCGGTGCAGTCCCCATAACTGGAAAAGTGAACATAGTGAATCAGCGTGAAACAAAAGGGCGTGCGCTTCACGCTCATCGAAGTCAAATCTATTCCGTAAACCGAGCCTATCCAGGTGTTATGCAAGGAGATTATGGGGTTATCGGACAATATGAGTACTACACGAAGGTACGGGCAGACGGACTGTTTGAAGACATTCAGGAAACCTCGGAAGGAATTCCAGAGATAGAGCTTTGTTAACGAATGAGCAGATGATACTAAAAGTGAAGTTTAACAAAAGGCAGTTGGAGACCTTAAACCGATGAATAATCCTACATGGATTGTATATCGGTTTTTTTGTGTTACCTGTATAAGTGACAAATCATAGTTGGAACCCTTCATTCCGTCATCGTAACGGATCCGCATGGGCAAAAGATTAAAGCAAGCTATGGTGAACTGGGAGATGGAGAAACCGTCATAATAGAAACGGCTGCTGCATCTGGGTTAGCTTTGCTTCCAAAAGAAGCTTTAAATCCCTTACACGCAACCAGCCGAGGCACAGGGGAATTGATAGCTGCAGCTTTATCTGCCGGATATCGTAAATTCATCATTGGTCTTGGTGGAAGTGCAACGAATGATGGTTGAATGGGACTATTGCGATCACTTGGTTATGAATTTTATGATGTTCATAATCACAAACTGCCGGAGGGAGGAGCGGCTTTGAGGGAGTTACATCGGATCGATGAAACCAACGCGGATCATCGGTTACTTGCCTCTTCTTTCATAGCTGCGACAGACGAAACCAATCCTTTATACGGCCCAAATGGAGCATCTGTCGTGTATGGTCCCCAAAAAGGGGCAACATCGCAGATGATACTCACATTAGATGAGGCTTTAAAGCAATATGCTGAGGTCATCTATCAACAAAAGCTTAGAGATGTTAAAATGCTGATTTGATCATTACGGGTGAAGGAAGATTAGATCAGCAAACTCTTTCTGGCAAAGTAATCTCAGGTGTTTGCAAAGCTGCACGTGAATATAAAGTTCCCGTCGTTGCCCTTTGCGGTGAGCGATTGCTTTCGGGTAATGAACTGGCGGAATTAGGCGTTAAGGCTGCTTTCTCAATCGTACCTGGACCTGCATCCTTAGAAACCTCGATCCAAATGACGAGTGAATGGGTAACAGATCAAACTGAACAAATGATGAGACTGTTGGCTTAAGGACGAAGAGAACCTTTCTAATAAAAAATATTTTTTTTGCATGATTCTTGACCGGCCAGTAAAATATATCTTGAAATTTTATACACTGTATCTTGAAATTGTCGACACTTTCTAGAAATGATGACATATTTTAAACGCACGTGTGGGCTTAAAATGAGAGTAGAAGGGGGGGGGACTTGACGAGAAATGTAAAATAGGCCTCATTGGGTAGGAAAGGAGTTCGTAAACGCAATTCGGTATCGACAGATTCACGATTGACCGCAGCCAAACTTTGTGTGAGGAGTGGTAATTATGAAAGCAATTACGTTTCGCCCCATGTGGATTCGCCTCGTTTGTATGGTGTTTAGTTGTTTGCTTATCATCAGCTGTTTCCAGAACCTCGATGCTCGCGCATCTGGCATCACGATAGCTATCCCCAACTCTTCTTTCGAGGATGCCGGAACCGGCATACCGCATTGGACCACACACCCCACGTACGGCCAAAACACAGCAACCGTCTCGAGTGAGCGAGCCTACACTGGCTTGAAAAGTATGAAAATGGTGGATACCAGTTCTACGGCTTCACTAGCTCGGGTTAGCGAAAAGGTTAGTATTACAGAGAATGAAGAGTATACCGCTTCTACTTTTGCTTATATTGAGCAAGGATCGATTGATGTTTGGCTCATCTTCTATAACGGCACCACGGAAACGATTATTGCTTCCACTGGCGTTACGCCAACACTCAATCAATGGACGAAGAGAACTATTACAGCAAAAGCTCCAGCTGGTACGACACAAGTAGCGGTCATGGTTTACAGCTCATTAGCGGCTGTTACGAAAGCCTATGTTGACGATGTTTCAATTGGTCAAACCGTTAGAAATGCAGGCTTCGAAGACTTGTTAAGCAATACTTGGACAGTGTCCTCTGGTGCAGCCGTTTCGACGGTGCAGAAGGCGGGGGGAACCTTCAGTCTTAAACTGGACGATTCCAGCCCAACCACTGTTAGCACTGCGGAAAGCTCGAAGGTAACGGTTTATAATGGCACAAGAGTCGGAGCTACGGCCAAAATATACGCGTCCAGCGGCTCCGGGCTGAGCATCCACCTTCTTTTCAAGAATGACGCTGGAATTGTCCTTAAAGATGCAGCAAACGATTTCACGGGCATTGCTTCACAATGGACCCCGGTTTCTGTATCCGCTACCGCCCCTTCAGGCACAACAACTGTCTCCGTATATCTAACAACGGGGATCACAACGTCGATGGTCGCTTACGTCGATGATGTGACGCTGGATCGTCCGATTGAATACAATCTCGGTGTTCAAATTATGAACAATCCCCTCGACGTCGCTGTATTCGGCAAAGATGCAAGCGGTAACACGGATCTAATGTATGTTGGTTCCAGCGGGTTTCCGTCCAAGTTGGTGGTTTACGATGCCCGAACGGGTGAGCTGTTGGATGATCGAGATCTCATGGTTGATCCGAATAACACTAAGATAGAAGCAGTCTGGGGAATGACGGTGGCTACTGATAAGTCCGTCTATTTGGGAACGGCTAACAAGAAAACGATGTTTCGGTATCTCCCCGGCACAGTTAGCACGGTTAATGGGCAAAAAGTAATTACTGGCAGCTCGTTAGTGCCAATCACCCTACCAACCGGAATGGACGTTATTTGGGATGTAACGGCGGGAAGCAACGGAAAAGTCTACGGCGGAACTTCCACCGGCGGCAAAGCGTACCAGTACGATCCGGACGGAGGGACTGTCGTCTTAAATAGTGGCCTACCCATCGTCAGTGGCCTTGATTTCGTGAGGTCGATCGCTTATGCGAGCGATACTGAGGTTTATATGGGTATGGGACCGACCTCGAATGCGACAATCATACGCTTTAATCCGACGAATGGAACTAAAACCACCATTTCCCCGGCAAATTATGGCAGCAAGTTTGTGCTTGGACTCGATTATATTTCGAACGGATCGGCGTCGAGGGTGTTCGCCCAGCTATCGGCGGGTCCAACGCTGGTTTTGGATAGCACAACGGGTGCGATTGCCTCTTCCTTAAGCGATATCGACTCACGTGGCGTATCGATGAAACACCCTTCGGATGACAAAGTGTTCTACACGAAAGGGAATAATCTTTACAGCTACGATATTTCAACGGCAGCAGAATTAACTCTGGGCGATGTAGGAGGAAGCGCAGCTGGTTATACTTTTTTGACCGATGCAGGCAACACTTATCTGTATGCTGCGCTTAAATCAGGAAAAATTTTGAAATATAAGCTCGCAGCAACGCCTACAATTGATACGACGACATCGTTCGTAATTCCAGAATCTGTGACCAAAATCCGATCACTGGTCAAGGGACCAGCCGACAATATTTACACAAGCGGCTATTTGCTTGGAGGGATGGGCATCTATAATCCGGACACATCCGAAGAAAAGCGCTATAAAGGCGCAGGCCAAGCGGAAAACATGACAACAATGGGCAACAATCTGTATCTAGGCATATATCCTGGCGCGTGGATCAAAAAATACGATACAACGTCGACGTGGAATGTTACTACGAATCCTTCGCTCCTGTTCCAGGATATTGACGACACCCCTTACAAACAGGATCGTCCGTTTGGCATGTTAGCAGAACCCTCAATGAATCGGCTTTATGTCGGTTCAGTAGCGAGTTCAGGGAATAATAAAGGCTCCTTCACCGTCTATGACTTGTCTACTTCCCAACAAGTCACGACCATTAACGATATTGTTTACCATCAAAGTGTTATTTCACTTGCATACAAGAACAATAAAGTTTTTGGCGGCACATCTGTTTACGGGGGAATCAGCAGCACGGTTGATGCGACGGAAGGAAAAGTGTTCGTTTGGAATACAACGGGCGCCAACTCGACACCTGTTCCTCAATTTGTCCCAGCCCCGGGAAGAAAAGTCATCTCTGATCTCATCGTGGGTCCGGATGGGAAAATATGGGGACTTGCGGAAGGGAACTCGTCAGGCAATTCGTCCCATGATACGACCGCAGATTTGTTTATTATCGATCCGAATAATCCAGATGCTGCTCATACGACAGTATATCCCGACAAATTCAGCTCAATACCCGTGTCTTGGCAAGGTGGCAAGATGGTTGTCGGCAATGACGGTAACGTCTATGTGAGCATCGGTGCGAAATTGTACGGAGTTGACGCCAATTCTGCCAACAAAGATGCAGTTTCTTTAATCGGGGCAGGTGTGACGCAGCTGACAACGGATAAGTACGGAGATCTTTATTACGTGAAGCACGAAATTAATCTCTATAAATACGATAAATAAAGGACACTTCAGTTCGGGTTCATTCGGGGCTGTCCCAAAAGTCAATTCCATTGGATTTATTCCAATAGAAGAAAGAATTTCGAAGCCTGAAAGTCTATTCCATTGGAAAAATCCAATGGAAGTATGAATTTCGTTCTGAATACCGATTCGAATGTCCCAGAAGGTCTGTAGGACCTCAGGGGCTGTTCACAAGTAGATTTATCTACTTTTGAGACAGCCCCTTTTTTTCATCCCGACTATATCCCATGAAATAGTGGGAAAAATAAACCAGTCGTTGTTGAAACATTGACATGAAGGTTCCTTTCATCCCTCAAATCCGTTTATTATATAATAGGGCTCGCCCACGTTTTCACACTCGACCTTCGAGGCTATAGACCAAAAGCTGCCAACCTCGGCAATATTGACTATATCGGGCTGCTACCTGAATCGAGTCATGACGGATTGCCAGCAAGCCCTATCTGCTTACTACCAATTGACTGCAATCGAATGATGAGTAATAGAAAACTATAGTTTCATAATATTGTACTCTCTAGGCTGCCGGTGAATCGCTCAGCAGTCTTGTTCCGATGGGCAGTAATATTACACATCGCTGCATGCCACAAATTGCGGATTAACGCCGAATAACTATGTTAGAACTAAAACGAATCTGACATAGGAGTGTAGTTATGGAGAGTGAAATTGAATTGGCAGTGGAGAAAATTCAGCAACTGAATACGAGAACTCAAAAAGCAATGATGGAGTTAGTCCGAAAAAGCTTGAAAATGAACGATGACGAGTTCAATAAAGAACTGCTGGTAGCCTATGCTCATCAAAATCCGGTTCATATCTTGGAAATCGCTATCGCTCTAAAATATGAAGAGATTATTAAGGCTTTACCGGAGCAATATGTTTAGATTAATAGCTCCATAAGGAAAGACGGCGAAGTCCGTAGAAGGATACCAGAAGGACGACGAGGTACCGAGAGGAGAACGGAGAGCTCATGTCCGCCATTGTTGAATTCGAAAATAAAGAAATCGAAGTTAACGGAACCTATCAGAACAAGATCATTATCTCTGGCTTCTCGTTCCACTACTGGCCGAAGGATGATTGTAGAGGCAATACGAAATTCGTATAGCTCGTAGAGATCGATAAGCCAGCGAATTGACGGAAATGAGCCGTGCCTAGGGCGCAACCACGTTAGAAATAACGCTTCGTTGTGAGGGGGAGAATGAGGAAGAGGGGTGTCTTGTTGGGTGAAGCCTGCAATAGCAGCCGGTTTGGGAGGGCGGGTTTGAGTCGCTGAACTCAGTTCCCAAGCAGGTTATTACGATGAAGGTATATCAAATTCTATTGAGTAAAACCATCATTTCCTGCGTACCCCACGATGTGAAAGCCATGGCTTTGCGTAATATAACTTCTTCGGCAAAGAGCTTCTGGCCAAATTGAAACTGGCGAACAATGACATTAAACGGAGCTTTCGACTTGCTATGTCTAGAACTAATACCAAGGACGCTGACTTCATGCCATAATGATAGTTGAATAAAACAAGGAGCAGTCTGCATGCAGCTGCTCCTTGTTTTTATTAAGCTAAAGGACTGTTACGAAGAAAGAATTTTGTAGTAAATTGTAAGAGGACAAGAACATTTATCTTTTGAATCCGCGCGGCGAGTACTGGTATTATTCTTGTTTGCTACCTTTATTTTTATCGTGTCCGGAGCCGTTCCCTTTTTCGCCTCTGCTGTGTTGGCTATTGTTCTTTTTCTCTTTTGCTTTATCGGATTTACTCATATCCTGGTTGTCTTCGCCCATCTTCGTTTGATTTGCTTTTGCCACTACCAAGCGTTCCTGTTTCTCTTGATCCGAGATAGGCTCGTTTGTAACTGGTGTTGTAACTGGTGTTGGAGCTAGGGAAGCAATGGGCTGCTCTTCCTTAGTTGTTACGCTCTCATTCGTCTGCCCCAGTATCTCTTTAATTTCGATTTTGGACAGTTTTTTATCTAGATGATTAAACGATTTTTCTATATTTTTCATTAAAGCTAGCTGGGCTTTCGGATTTCCCACCTTTTCTAATGCCGAGGCCAAGGCAAGAATGTTGTGCTGCAAATCGGCCTTTACCTTCAATACCTTCTCCGGATTTTTCACTTCCTTTACAGGATTGATCACATCTTCGGCTTCAGTTTGCTCAGGATCTGCTGTCTGCTCACTGCCCGGCTTAGCTGCGGTAGTTGTTGCAGTTTCTTTTTGTGTTGAAGCCTCTACATTAGTAGCCGCCGCTAGTGTCTTAGTCTCTGCTAACGTAGTCTTTACGGTTGTCGAAATACCAGATGCCTGATCTGTTTTATGAACAGCACTTTCCTGAGTTTCCAACGACTTCTGAAGAGATAGAGTAGCCTCTTTCGTTTTTCCTTGAGCCAATAAGGCGTTAGCTTCTTCCAGTCGCTCTTGTGCAAATGCGGTAAGCAGTCTTGCCTCCTTAACGTCATTGACAGTTAGGGCAAATCGAATATTTTCGTACATTTCTTTTACAAAGTAGAAGAAATCTCCTGGTAAAAGATCTGGAGTCTTCGTTTCGGATTCGTTCAAAGTCGTGCCTGTTTGCGAGGAGGTAGTCGTATTCTGGGTGACGCTCACGGATGTGGGAGTAGACGACTGTGTTGTTGTAATCTCCGAACCCAATACAGTACCGGTGCCCATGCTAAAAACGAGTACGCTGAACATGGCGCTCTTGGCGAGAAGGTTGTACCTTTTGGGCTCTTTTGTTAACTTAAGTATCATGATTATTACCACCTTATGAATGTATTCTAGCTGCAGCTGATACTAATGTATACGAGATGCAAACGTATTTTCAGGGGGCAGGTAGGATTTAAGAACGCGGGATCGATCAGCAAGCATGTAGCAATCCGAAGAAATGGATCTTGTGTTAGCTAATGCTTTAGAAAATAAAAGCAAAGGCTCACAACCGGAAGTTGTTTTTCGCAATCACGAATAAAATCGGACGGTTCCATTCATGACAATGTTTTTTATAGCATTATTGATACAGAATGGCCAAATGTAAAAGAAAATCTCCATTACTTATTAGCAAGTAAATATTCATAAATATAGCACAGAGGCCAGGAATTTATTTTAGGAGTGAGCTCAAGTAAGCCGTTTATATGATGAGATTAAAATATACACACAACAATGAATCCCACCCTCAAGCTTAGTCTTGGGAGTGGGATTCATCGTCGTTCTGGGTTCAAAATCGTCGAGCGATATCTGTGAGAAGCCTAACTCCATCCCGCAATTGCCCTTCATTGACGAATGAATAGCTTAAGCGAATCCAGGACCGCATCTCTCTGAGCGGATCAAAGATGATACCCGGAACAAAAGAGACCGATTGCCGGACGCTTTCTTTCAAAAGCTCTTCTACAGGAAGTGCTTCGGGAAGCTTAAGCCACAAATTGAAGCCTCCTTTTGGACTGACCCAACTCCATCCGGTAGTGGACAATTCTTCCTCCACAATTTCTTTTCTTATTTGAAGGGCGATGCGCAGCTTCTCCAAGTGTTGCCTAATCCGCTCAGACTCGAAGTAGTGTAGAAAAATTTTCTGGTTGACCAGAGGAGTTCCGTTATCAGCCAATGATTTTGCGGTAATGAGTGGTTTTATCACGGACGGCCGACCGATGACGGCGCAAATACGCAGTCCTGGTGCCACAAATTTACTGAAGCTGCGGAGATATACAACCCAACCATCTGTATCGTAAGAAAAAATGGGCTGAGGAGGCGGCTGTTCAAAATACATCTCATGTATAGCATCATCTTCGATTAGTAAACAGCGATATCGTTCAGCCAGTTCAACAAGCTGCTTGCGTTGGTCTGGGGGAATCGTATACCCTGTCGGATTGTGAAAGGTAGGATTCATATAAAAAATTCGAGGTCGGTACTGTTTCATTAGCATCTCGACCTTCTCCAAATCATAGCCTTCAGGGTAAATGTCGACTGGAATAAACCGTGCCCCCTGTTGGCGGAATATATCAAGCGCGGCACTATATGTCGGCCTTTCTACCAAGATGAAATCCATCGGTCTGATGTATACCCGAGAAATTAAGTCAATCGCCTGCTGACCCCCAGTCGTAATCAATAGATCGCTTACTGTCAGTTGAATACTGTGCTGGCGCTTCATGTACTGGCAAAGGAATTCACGCAGTTCTTCATCCCCTTGAACACTGGAGTAGGTTCCCATTAATTTCGGATAGATGTCGAAAACTTTCTTTACATATTCAGATAGGTAAAGATTCGGCAGTAAATTCGGATCGATCAAGGATTGGGAAAATTGATAAATAACGGGTACCTGTTGAATTTCAGATAAGGAGTTTTTCAAGTGGCCGGAAGAGGCGATGGGGCTTCTCTCCGTATACTCGGAAATAATATGTTCCGTGAACTCAGGACTTACATAATAACCTGATTTCTCTTTTACATAGACCTTATCATTTTGTTTAAGCAACTGATACGCTCGAAACACCGTTAGCCGGTGTACCCGGAGCTCTTGGGCAAGCATCCTAATCGAAGGGAGCTTATCATGTGCTTTCAACTCTCCACGCTCGATTCTGGTGATGATATAATCATATGTTTGTCTAAAAAGTAGTTTGGTATCATTCGTCAATGAGTGTGTATTCTTCATACCTAGTTCACTCCCTTATTCACTTATTATATATCAAGTCCCCGCAATCTGTTCTGCTATCTTTCATCTGTTCTATTACCTTCCTTGTATAATACATATCAAGAGGGGGAACATCCATGATTATTATCAATTATTTGCTCGTATGTCTCATTTTTGGCACAACTTTTTTAGCGATAAAGGTAGGTGTCGATGCTTCAACGCCGCCTTTCTTCTCCGCGGGAATTAGGTTCTTCATTGCAGGTCTGATATTGTTCTTGTGGATGGTATGGAGGAAAAAAGCCAACTTAGCGTTGTTAATTCACAAAGAAATGCTGCTAACGGGAATAGGTTTGACTTTCGGTACATTCTCTACGTTGTACTGGGCTGAGCAATATGTCTCCTCTGGTTTTGCTGCCGTTTTATCAGCTACGGCTCCAGTTATGATGCTTGTGCTGCAAACCCTTGTCCTGCGGCAGAAGACAACGTTACGATCTGTATTCGGCTGCATCATCGGATTCGTTGGAATCGTATTGTTATTGCTTCCACAGCTTACAATAACCGCTAATATAAGGTGGATAATTGGGTGCGTCGCTATTTTGGTCGGACAAATCTTTTATTCCTCAGGTGCCTTATATTCCAAGCGGGTCATTCAGCGATTCCCACAAGCATCGCCTATTGCGCTTAACGCGGCTCAGATGATTTATGGAGGTCTGCTGCTTCTTATTCTGTCTTTATTCACGGAACATGTGGATATCAAGAGCATGTTGACAACAAAGGCGATCGGGTCTCTTTTATACTTAATCGTTATCGGCTCGATGGTAGGACATAGTCTTTTCTATTGGCTCGTCGCCAAAACGAATCCCGTTTTTCCGACGACATGGCTCTATGTTTCTCCGACGATTGCCCTCACATTTGGAGTGCTATTTTATGGCGAAACGATCACTTGGATATCCGCGATAGGAGTGATTACAATTATTGCTGGAACTGTTTGTGCCAACCTGGACAGCTTGAAGCAATTGATCCATAAGGGGAGAACAGACTCAATTCCCGTTAGACAGGCTAAAGTATTAGACTGAATATATGGTAAGGAATGGAAAGGGCCAAGTTAGTTTTCTCTGAGAAAATAGAAAAAAACCACCATAATTGGCGGTTAACAATAAAGAATCATCCATATATTCTTCTTTGTTCGGGATGCTGCTCAATGTAGACAATGACAAAGTGTCTAAACAATGCTGGATTTCCTGAAGTATCTGAAAAACTAAGCATCCGGCCATTTTGAAGGCTGGGTGCATGTTTTTATCCATTATCTAATTGTGGTTGGGGCTTGGCTTGAGGGAAGAAGCTATTTTTCGATGATAAAGCCCGTAATACAGAATGGCAGAGCATGCGACAACCATACCAGCTATGAAGTACATCGTATGATAATTCGATCTCGAGGCGACAGCACCAAGTACATAGGAGCCAATCCCATATCCAGAGTCAAAAAGTAAGAAATACGTGCCTGTCGCAAGCCCTCTGCGATGAGTTGGCGCGGCTTGAATAGCGATCGTCTGGAAGCTGGGTAGCATTGCCCCGAATCCAAGGCCCAGCATACCTCCAGCGACTAAAAATAGGATAGGGGAAGATGCTATGCTTAGGGTTATCATCCCTAATGTGAAAAGGATGACTCCAGGATATACTAATAAATGAGGACCTGAACGATCAAACCATTTGCCTGTAAAGGGTCTGGATATAACAATCATTAAAGCGAACACCATGAAGAAGTAACTCGCATACGAATCCAACCCGATGGTTTTGGCATACACGGAAAGAAACGTAGTAATAGCTCCATAAGAAAAGGCCAACACACTACCGGCCAAAGAAATTGGCAAAGCCCGCGGCTCAATGAACTTTCTCCAACCAGACTCTGATTTCACCGCCACTCTAGAAATAGCTTGAGGAATTTGAATGGTCACCCCAAACAAGAAAGCGAGAAGCGCGAACACAATGCACACACCAAATAAAAGACTATTATTGTGAGCCTGCATAATGGTTAGCCCCAGAAAGGGACCAACAACCATAGCCAAGCTCATGAAAAGGCTGAAATACCCAATTCCTTCACCTTTGCGGTGATCAGGAACAAGCTCGATGGCAACTGCACCTGCAGCCGTTGTTGCCATCCCGAAACCTATGCCATGAACAAACCTTAACCCTAACAAAAAAGTATATTGATGAACGAGTGGATACAACGCCGTACAAATCATAAAAAGCGCCAGCGAGAAAAGAACGATCTTTTTCCGGTTCCATTCATCCATCCACTTACCAGTTAAAGGCCGTAAAATGACGGTTGAAATAATAAAAACGGTCATGACCAGACCAATTTGCTGTTGTCCGCCGTGCAGCGTATCAGTGACGAAGATTGGCAGCGTGACGGCGAGGATATAAAAGGTCATAAATAAAAAAAAGCTGCTGACACAGACAGCAACAAAATCACGATTCCACAATTTTTGATCCTTATTCACTGTGACTCCTCCAATTCCTTGATGCATGCATTGGCTTGGTTGGTCAATTGGATGAGCATTCCTCGCAAAATCGATGTTTGTTCCTCCGTGAAACCGCTAAGAACCGAGGCGATTACTTTCTGCTCAATTGGCGTCAGGATATCATTCAAAGCTTTGCCTTGCTCTGTGATAAAAGTAAGAAACGATCTTCGATCCGTCTCATTGGCCCGTCGTTCCACAAATCCTTTGCGCTCCAATTGATCGAGGATTCGCGTGATATTCGTCTGATCCTTTTCAGCTCGGACCGCCAGCAACTTCTGCGTAATGCCATCTTCATCAGCTAAACGATTGAGTACAACCCATTGCTCTGTTGTCATATCATAGGGCTGAAAATGGCTGTTCAATAACTGTGTCAAACGTCTACCGGCATGGTTCAAAATAAATCCAAATGAGTTATCTAATCCCAAAATCATTCACCCCACGTAGTTAGTTGCTATAGCAATTATATTTCTAGCAAATAAATTCGTCAACCAAATGCGTTCCTAGATGTATAACTTTTTCGAGATCGGACATATTACTTTACGACGGTGATTCAGCGAGGTGTTGTGTCGCATATCATGCAGCGAACTACCAGGGAAGTTGTTATTGAATCTATATAGAAGCGAGGAGATGTGCCGCAGATTCATTAATGTAGTCGTGTACTACAGGAATGTGATGAGGTAGAGACCCAGCTAAGTAAGGTTCAAGGCAAAAGTACCATCCATCCTATCACCGTCGAAAAGGACCCTGAAAGGGGTCTTTTTTCTTTGAACCTATAGAGGCCAGTTACCGTGAGGGATCGGTAAATTTAGGTGGAAACACGTGAGAGAAGCTTTCGTCCTTTTGGAGGACGGGGCTTTTTTTTTGTTTTTAAAATCTATTTGTGTAAAAGGTAGGAATTGGTGATGAATTTTATATCAATTAAATTAAATAATTAATTGTATAAATATTCATATAATTGTATTATCATACGAATGAAATGTATTTTAATTCATATTTGATGGGGTGTTCAGATGAACCTATTAGACGTTAATCAATTATCATTTAGTCAAATCACTGAGATTTTCAATCTTACCAAAAGATTAAAACTAAAAAATGAAGGATTGTTATTAAATGGGAGGGTCTTTATTCTATTCTTCCCTGAGACCAGCCTAAGAACGAGAATTACTTTCGAAAAAGGAATAAAAGATTTAGGCGGGGAATGTATATTATTTCCTCCAGAAACGCTGGATCGAAGAGAGCAACTAATGGATACAATCAAATACATCGAGAATTGGGCTGATGGTATAGTTGTTAGACATGTAGATTTTTCGAAAGTTGAGGAAATGGCAAAGAATTCTGTTATCCCCATTATCAATGCCATGACTTCCGATAATCATCCGTGTGAGATATTAGCAGATTTATACACAATTAGTGAGATGAAAGCAAATTACCAGGAACTTGGATATACATTTGTTGGTCCTGCAGGAAATGTTTCTAGATCATGGACAAACATTGCGAAAGTCATGAATCTAGATTTTAACCACGTCTGTTTAGTTGGTAATGAACTTACTGAGCAGTCACATAACTATAAGTTCCATACACAACTTGAAGAAATACTAAAAAAAAGTGATGTGATTTTGACAGATTCTTTACCGATTCAATTTCGAACAGTTGACTATATTAGTAAGTATCAAATAACTTTAGAAAGAATGAAGTTAACAAGGGAAAACTCAATATTGAATCCCTGTCCTCCTTTTTTTCGAAATGAAGAAGTAAGCGAAGATGTTATATCTTCGGATTATTTCGTTGGTCATTCATTCAAAAAGAATTTAGTATATGTACAACAAGCTATCATCCTATATTGTCTCTGCAACTAACGGAAGGGTTGATGAAATGGATACATGTTTTTTGTTAACTGGGAAACCTCGCGTGGGGAAATCTACAGCAATAAAACGAATTATTCACCGAATTGGTCCTGAATATTTTGGTGGTTTTTACACAGAAGAAGTACGTAACTCAATGGATCGTATTGGATTTAATTGTGTAACACTTACTGGTGATAGTGGACCAATTGCAAGTGTTGATAGTAAAAGCTCGGTAAGAGTAGGGAGATATGGGGTTGAAATAGATACATTTGAGGATATCGCTTTAAAGGCAGTGAGGCAATCATTAGATACAAAGAGAATTACAGTTATTGATGAAATTGGTTTCATGCAAATGTTATCCGTTCCCTTTAGAGAAATGATCCATGAAATTGTTTCGAGTTCTCAACATATCATTCTGGGTACAATTTGCGTAGATAGACATCCTGAGATTGACAAGATAAAAGAATTAACTGGGATCAAACTTTATCCCATGAATGAAGAAAACCGTGACATGACAACAGAAGTACTAGTAAATGATATTCTAAAGTTATGTTAATGTTGGATCAAGATTATAGAGGGGAGTATTTCGATGACTCTACAACAATTAAAGTACGTTATTGAGGTAGCAAATCGGGGCTCCATTAATGAGGCCGCCAAGCGGTTGTTTATTTCTCAGCCTAGTCTTTCAAATGCGATTAAGGATCTGGAAGAAGAAATGCAGCTTGCGATTTTCGAAAGATCTAATAAAGGGATCTCACTTTCTAAGGAAGGTACTGAATTCTTAAGCTATGCGCGACAGGTAGTCGAACAGGCGGAATTGTTGGAAAGCCGCTACCTCAATGCTAAGCCTTCCCCGCAGCATTTCTCGGTTTCCACTCAGCATTATGCTTTCGCGGTGAATGCTTTTGTGAGTCTGGTCCGGGAGTATGGCCATGATGAATATGAGTTAGCTTTGAGAGAGACCAAAACCTATGAAATTATTGAAGATGTCAAAAATTTACGCAGCGAAATCGGCATTCTATATCTGAATGAGTTTAATGGGAAAGTCATCAATAAGTTGCTCAAAACCGCGAATTTGCAATTCAACAGCTTATTAACGGCTAAGCCTCATATTTTCATCAGTAGTAAGAACCCGCTGGCAAAGCAATCGATCGTGACTATTGACCAGCTGCAGAATTATCCGTATCTGTCATTTGATCAAGGGGAGTATAATTCCTTTCATTTTTCAGAAGAGATTCTCAGCACGATGTCACATAAGAAAAGCATTCGTGTTAATGACAGGGCGACGCTTTTTAATTTATTGATCGGTTTGAATGGATATACCATATCGACAGGGGTGTTAAGCGCCGATTTGAATGGAAATGAAATTATTCCCGTGCCTTTGGATTGTGAGGAAACCATCAATGTTGGTTGGATTTCCCATAAAAATGTTTCGCTATCCAAGCTAGGAGCGGCATATATACAAGCACTCATGCAGGCGATATCCCATTAAAACTTTGCTATAGCTATTAACTATGACTAGGTATAGTTTTTTCCAGTTACACTATATCCACCAATCCGTGATATCTTTCTTGTAACAATTTGTAGAGGAGTTTTACAAGATGATGAAAAGCAGTGTGTTGGGATATCCACGTATTGGTGCGGAGCGAGAATGGAAGAAAGCGCTCGAAGCTTTCTGGTCAGGCAAGCTCGAAGAATCGGAGTTTCACCGTCAGCTTCAGGGGATCCGTTTGAATCATTTGCGTAAGCAGCAGGAGAAGGGCATCGACTTCATCGCGGTCAATGATTTCAGTTATTACGATCATATTCTTGATACATCCACGATGTTCGGCATTATTCCAAAACGTTTTCCTTATGAGGGCGGCAGGGTTCCATTATCTGTTTATTACGGGATTGCCCGTGGGACGAAGGATGCAACGGCTGGCGAAATGACCAAATGGTTTAATACCAACTATCATTATATAGTACCGGAACTGGGCGAGGTATCGCCGGTGCTTACTGAAAATAGACCTCTCATGGCTTATCGGGAGGCCAAGGAGAAGCTAGGAATCGAGGGCAAGCCGGTTATCGTCGGACCGCTGACATTCTTGAAGCTGTCAAAAGGATTTCGTACATCGGAGACCGACGACTGGCTGGGACGATTGCTTCCGCTCTATGTGCAGATACTTCAGGAGCTTGCGAGAGAAGGGGTTCAATGGGTACAGATAGACGAACCGATTCTCGTAACGAAGTTAAGCGCAGCTGATTTGCAGCGATTAAAGACAATTTATGAGACGTTTACCGCCTCAGTGCCGAACCTAAACATCATGCTGCAAACCTACTTTGAATCGGTAGAGCACTATAGTGATATCGTAGCGCTGCCCGTCAAAGGAATAGGGTTGGATTTCGTGCAGGGTTACTCTGGCAATATGACGTCGATTAAAGCGCTAGGTTTTCCGGCGGATAAGGTTTTAGGTGCAGGAGTTATTAACGGTCGTGGCATCTGGAAGGCGCCTCTGCGCGAGAAATTGGCACTCGTAGAAGAACTCGCTGAAATTGTAACGGCTGAGCGACTCATCGTGCAGACGTCGTGCAGTTTGCTTCATGTTCCGATATCGGTAAATCATGAGACAAAGCTCGGAGTTGAACTGAAGGATGCTCTCGCATTTGCAGATGAGAAGCTAGACGAGCTTGTACTTCTGGCAAAAGCAGTCTCTCGAGGCGCCGCCGGAATCATAGACGAACTGGAAGAATGCGATCGTGCTTTACAGGCTCTCAAGCTGTCAGGTGAGCGCAACCGTAGCGACATTCAGCATGCTGTCGCAGCCATTAGTGCTCAACGTCCAGAGCGCAATCGACCTTTTTCTGAGCGTCATATTGCACAACAGAAGAAATGGCAATTGCCGATTTTTCCGACAACGACAATTGGCAGCTTTCCGCAATCCCCAGAGGTGCGCAAGGCCCGTCAACAGTGGCGCAAGGGTGAATGGAACAATGAACAGTATGCTAACTTCATCCGAGAACAGATCGATATCTGGATCAAGCTTCAGGAGGAAATCGGATTGGATGTTCTCGTGCATGGCGAATTTGAGCGAACTGACATGGTCGAGTTCTTTGGTGAGAAGCTCGCGGGCTTCGCGTTCACGCAGAACGGATGGGTGCAGTCTTACGGTTCTCGCTGTGTTAAACCGCCAATTATATTTGGGGACGTAGCGTTCAAGGGGCCGATGACTGTCGAAGAAACCAAGTATGCACAGACACAAACCAAACGTCCCGTTAAAGGGATGCTGACTGGCCCGATTACAATAATGAATTGGTCCTTCGTTCGCGAGGACATCACGCGCGAACAAATTGCGTACCAACTGGCCTATGCGCTTAGACAAGAGGTGGAAGCGCTTGAGCAGGCGGGTATTGGCATGATACAAGTCGACGAGCCTGCGGTGCGCGAAGGGCTGCCGCTCAAGGGGGATGACCAAGCGAAGTATCTGGCGTGGGCGGTCAGAGCATTCCGTATGGCCACCTGCACGGTACAGGATACAACGCAAATTCACACCCATATGTGCTATTGCGAGTTCCATGACATGATTCATTCGATCGAAGCAATGGATGCCGATGTGATTTCGATCGAGACATCTCGCAGTCATGGTGAACTGATTCATAGCTTTGAATTGAACACATACAAACTGGGCATAGGTTTAGGCGTATACGATATCCACAGTCCTCGTATTCCGTGTGTGGAGGAAATGACCAATATGATCGAACGCGCCTTGCGTGTGCTGGATCCGAAGCTATTCTGGATCAATCCGGACTGCGGACTTAAAACTCGTGGATTCGAAGAAACAGTCAATTCCTTGCGTAACATGGTTGAAGCTACGCAGATCGCCCGTGCGAAGCATGCCCAAGAACCTATAATCAATAATCGCTAAAAAGGAGCAAAAAAGGATCGGACTGCGGCAGTTTCAAACTGCTCGCTATCCGATCCTTTTGACATGGATTTATTCTTCTTTGGACAACCCATAAGCTTCACGAATAAGTGTGAAATACTGTTCGGCGTTTACGATCTTATATTCCTTTTCGAGTGATTCGGAGATGGCGAGAATATCGCTGGGTTTCATCCCCCACGCGTTAACCCCGACAGAAAGGAACAATGGCGCTTTGCCGTCCCAGCCTTTCTTGGCCTCGGCTAGAATATTGATTCCATCTTGAACTGTTCCAATACCTCGCATCATCGATACCGGAAGCGTACCGTTCATGATTTCAATGCCGAATTTATCTCCTACAAGAAGGATGCCGGGAACTTTATAATTTTGCTCATATGCGGCTGCTTCGGATGTGCCTATGGGTATGTCTTTGGTGACATCCCGGTTTATCACCATCGGAATGGTCATACCGGTTTGTTTGAGATATCGGTAGGTACCCTTCAGGAAATCCGGGAGTGTCTCTTCCGGCCATGGATGTGGGTTGAAATAACCAGCACCGGACGGTCCGGCGACCAGCAAGTCATTCTCTGTTGCCGTTTTCCGGTAATAATTAAGAACCATTGGAGCGGCATCGTAGAGTAATGGACTGGAGGTCCAGTTAATGGGTACTTTGCCGCGCGCAGGATCTTCCCATAGTATCTCGCGCATATGGTTCAAATTGTATTGCAAATTGTCTCCTTCACCAAAAGTAAACGTCACATAGATTTTGTTTTCCAACTTGAGCGGATTGGGTTTGATCTTAGGGGCCGCTTCCACCTTTGTTCCCGAGAAGACGGTCATGTTGTGGAACCAATCAGCTGCCAATACAAAGACGCTATGTCTGGAAAGTAGGTCGACGGAGGCGGCTTCGCCTTCGAAGTCATTGCTGAACCAGCCCAGATAAGGTGTCCCCGGTTCGACATCGGACAGAATCTTCTCTAAGAGTGCTCGCTGATCCGGCACATCCGTCGAAAGCCAGAAAACCATCGCTTTGTTAGCGACCGCATAGTCTCGTAAATATCCGTAAGGCTCTTTCTGCTCGGATGAGAGAGGGCGAATGTTGCCGACCGAAACTTTGTATTGATTCCACATCTCTACAGAGATCGTCAACTGTTTCGTGCTTGCAGAAGGTTTGAATTCATACATGAAGTAACTTCCATTATCTGCGAAGCGGTGGTCTGCACCCGGTAAATACTTGGAATTTTGCCTATCATATAAGTACAATTCTTCATCAGGTGTACCGGCATCAAATTGAGCGATGACCTTCCCGTCTGCTTTTACGGTGATGGCATGAACGGCCGGTCCCCAACCGTCCTGCGTGAAAGAGTCGTCGAAACGAACGTATACCGCCTCTTTCCCTAAAAACGATGAAAGGTCGTAATCATACGTTCCACGGTTACTGGCATCCCGTATTTGCCTTTTCTCTTCAGCGATCGTGACGAAGGATTCAGGTAGACCCGGGGGAATCGAGATCGATGTGTCTGGACTTAGCCCAATCAACATCCGGTGGGTCGTCTGGTTCCATAAGTGTTCGTATTGCCATGTGTACGCATCAATTTTATCTTTAAATTTGCCCCGAAAATCTTCGATCACTTTCAATTTGTAGGGAGCTGCAGTTAGCTTGCCTGCCAATTCAGGGCTTACGACAACGGCATTCTTCAGTCCTGCCAACGTGGTCGCAACGTTTATGGAATCCGGAGTTTTCGGATCATAGATGATGATTCCTTTTACTTCATTTTTATACAAATCGAAGACATCCATACTGTTTTCGTGGAGCTTATGAGGTATGGTCATTTCGTTATACCAGGGGTCCACCTTGTTCTGAATCAGATAGATTCGCGGGCTATCTCGATTCACAATGCCCTGAAGAGTAGCCATCAGCAGTTTGACGTCTCCAGGTGCATTAGAGACATTGACAACGTCCAAATATTTGGATTGTTTAAATGTTGGAAGCGCTTGATTTGTCGGCCATTTCATCCCATCAGCAGTCACACCATCGGCCTGAGCCGCAGAAATTCCGAAAGGCAGCATTGTCACACATAGTAATATCATGCATAAAATTCTTAATTTCCCAATCAATCTGCTCACCTCTTTTTAAAATTTATGACAGCGAAGCTGTCTTTGTTTCGACTTAACCTCCTTCTTTGAAGAGTAGTGTACATTGTAATGTCATGACATATCTGCATGAATATATTTAACATGTCTTATATGATAATTCAAGTGTTTCGATAAACACTCCTATAGACCTACAAAAAATCGTCTAATTCTACACGAATAAAAGCGCAATTATGACATATCTTGCGCTTGAAGGAGTCTGCATAATGGGAGCGAATAAACTATATTTGATATATTACACAATGCAGATCAATGCTCTTTTTTATTAAAAAGGATATAGCAATCATGATAACCTTGACGCCATTATTCGTAACCAATCAGCTGCAGAGACTCAGATTGCGGAAATCCGTTAAAAATCCAAAGAACCGGAAAAAGTTATGAATTAAGTCATCTATCCAAGGTAGAGGCCGGACAAATTCTTTGGAGTAAATAAGGGTAATCAATCGCTTTCTGTTATTATGTAGTAAAAAGTTATTTCTGAGGTGTTTATCTATGAAAACGATTGGGCTAATAGGTGGAATGAGTTGGGAGTCGTCCTTACTTTATTACCAGATCATTAATCAACGTATTAAAGAAAAATTAGGCGGGCACCATTCCGCAAAAAGTCTTATGTATTCGGTGGATTTTCATGAGATCAAGACTCTTCAACATGAAGGGAAATGGGATGAAGCCACAAAAATCATGATTGATTCAGCACAAAAACTCGAATTGGGTGGTTCAGATCTCATTGTCATTTGTACGAACACAATGCACAAGATGGCAAAAGAAGTAGAAGAATCAGTCTCAATTCCATTACTGCATATAGCTGATGCAACGGCAGATGAAATTGTTAAGTGTGGAATTAAAAAAGTTGCGTTACTCGGTACTGCTTTTACGATGGAACAAGATTTTTACAAAGGAAGACTTATTGAAAAATTTGGACTTGATGTTATCGTTCCAAATGAAGCAGCAAGGAAGATTGTACACGATATCATCTATCAGGAACTTTGTCTTGGAATTATTAAAGAAAATTCTAAACAATCCTACATAGATATAATTAATAGTCTCGTCCAAGACGGGGTAGAAGCCGTTATCCTTGGCTGTACTGAAATTACCTTATTAATATCTCAACTGGATTGCAGGGTTCCTATATTCGATACAACGAAAATTCATGCTGAATATGCAGTTGATTTTGCTTTAAAAGATTAAATAGTCACCTTTAAAAAAGAGTATCTAAAAAATTTCAAACTAAATTTTTATGACAAAAATAATGAATTTAATTGGGTCTGCTTTAGGTTCAACAAAATATGGAACTTCAGCTGAAAAACGAACCATAAGTAATGGGGAAATAAAATATGTTGCAGCTGGTGAGGTTGGTGATTTTTCTAAGTATGCTAAAGTGAATTTTGAAATAATAAACATAGAAGAGCAGAAATGAATAATGTGACGGCTACCCGTCTTTTAAAATTCATGAGGATTGAAGCCCACTTTTTCTGTCAAGACTAGTTAGCATGACTTTTATAAAGCAGATGAGTGGTGAAAATGAAAGATATTACTTTTAAGGCTTTGGCCATCACAAATGAAATTGACCTGAACAAAATCGCCATCCACTGCGGCATTCCCAAAAAATACACATGGGAACAGCCTTTAATCCTAAGAGGCGATATACTTAAATCAATCCTTAGAAAAGATATGGATACCTTGCAACAAGTGCTGGTGTTTTCTTTCGGCAGTGTTGTCTTTGTTAATCACACACATAAGGATGAGATCACTGGCTTTTTGAAATTCATCCAATCCTTCGAGCCAGATATTGAGCTCCAGCCTGCTGACAGATACACGGACGATTACAGCCTTCACATCGAAGAAATCGAAAGTATGGAGTTGACTGACAAGTATGTGGTGGTATCTGAGTATGAATTCTTTTACCCTGAATTAATCTCCACAGTCCTCGCCAAATCGGTAGCTCTTGAGAAGATTGAAGAACAGCTTGGGAAAATTCATGATGACCTCGAAATTATGATAGACCGACTTGAAAAAGGAAAGCTTCGTGTAGGCAACAAAGAATTGGCAAGAACGACCGCAAAAATCGTGCGTCACGAGTATAACACCCTTGCGTATATCATGATCTTGGATAAACCAGATTTGACTTGGACTAACAGTACAGCTAGTCAATTTTACGATGGGATGATGGGATTTTTTGAATTGAACGATCGCTTTAAAATATTGAAAAGCAAAACGGATATTTTGTATCATATTTTGGAAGGTTTTTCAAATATCAGTCATTCCATACGAGGGCTATTCGTTGAATGGATCGTTGTGATTCTTATTGTTATTGAGGTGCTTTTAACGGTATTACAAATCATAGGTTGGATTCCCTCACATTAAAGAGGGGCTACAATCGGAAATAGTTACAAAAAAGAAGAACAATGAACCAGGAGAATAAAGTTCCTGTTCCATTGTTCTTTTTGTTACTCTCATAAATCAAAGCTGGAGGAAGTCATTTCGAAACTGTTCAAAATCGGATACTCGGCACTCCATCGTAAGGCGGGTACCATTCGGCTCATAGTTCGTTGAATGCACATGGGCATGTTCATTGAAATAGGCTACTAATCGGCCTTGTTCATAAGGAATCACAATTTCACATTGCATGTAATTCTGGAAAACGCGCTCGCGAATCAGTTGAGTGAGCTCCTCGATTCCGCGCTTCTGCTGAGCAGATAGGTAGACGAAATCATCTTTTAAAAGGGGGTAAGCATGCTCAGTCAAGTCGGATTTGTTATAAGCAAAAATCATCGGGATATGATCCGCTCCCAGATCCTTCAACGTGTTATTTGTAACATCAATGTGCTGTGCATATTTCGGGTTGGCGATGTCTACGACGTGAATCAGCAGATCGGCTTCTGTGACTTCTTCCAACGTAGATCGGAAAGCTTTAACCAAATGGTGGGGAAGCTGGCTTACGAATCCTACCGTGTCAGTCAACAAGAATGATTTACGGTCTGGCAAGTTGACGCTTCGAACGGAAGTCTCCAATGTGGCGAACAACATGTCTTTGACAAAGACCTGCTTATGGGCCTGCGGATTATACAAATCGATCATAGCGTTCATTAAGCTTGATTTGCCCGCGTTCGTATAGCCGACCAGACAAATAACAGGGACCTCGTTCTTACGGCGCTGCTTTCGTTGAGTTTGACGACGGGCTACGAGTTTCTCAAGTTCAGAGTGCAGAGCCGTGATTCGATCTTCGATTTTACGGCGGTCGAGTTCAAGCTTAGTCTCACCAGATCCTCGGTTTTTAAGACCAGCCCCACCTCCTTGACGACCAAGTGATTCACGAAGTCCTACAAGTCTGGGAAGCATGTATTGGAGTCGAGCAACCTCAACTTGGAGCTGTGCTTCTCTAGTTTGAGCGCGTTCCGCAAAAATGTCTAAAATTAGGATCGTCCTGTCAATGACTTTGCATGCAAGAGCTGATTCCAGGTTTCGAATCTGAGAAGGGGACAGCTCATCGTTGCAAATGACGACGGATGCGTTCCGTTCCGTAATTAGCTGCGATAGTTCTTGGATTTTACCCGTTCCGATGTAATGGGAGGGAATCACACGGGTGACCTTCTGGCTTAGCTCACCAACCACCTCAATGTGACATGCTGAAGCCAAGTTGTTTAGTTCTTCCATCGAATATGAAAAATCAGGGTGGTTCAAAATATGGACCCCGACGATAATCGCTTTCTCTTTCAGTTGTTCCATCGTTCATCATCCTTTCAAGTTAAGAAATAAAAAGAAACAACACAAGCAAGCTGCTTGTGTTGTCTGTAGTTGAGGACAATGACTATCGTATCGGACGAAAGAAAACAATCCGCGATTTGGTCAATAAGGATGTTACACCTTACTTCAAGCCGCGTTGTTTGATCACCGATAGAAGTATCAATTCAGGGTTATAAATGGACAAACTTATCCTGAGTCCTCTGTACACAGACAGAATCTTGAGCGCTATTCAATTAGCCGCGCAAAGATCTAACTCGGATAAAATGTACCACACGTAACCCCTCCGTTTCGTTAAAGTACTTTAAGAGTATCACAATGAAGAGCTTCAGTGCAGCTCTAAGAATAAGTATAATCATTTTTTACCTAGTTGAAGTGGGTAACGGCAGGATTGTTTCATTTTAATAAAATTTTCAATAAAGATTTTCACAGTTTGATGATAAACTCTAGATACCGTTAACCAAAAAACAATATATTTAAGATTTGAGTAAAGTGAGAAAATAAGTTCAAGTTGGGAGTTTTGGCTTATTATGAAACAGAATAAATATGATGATCTCGGATTCTTCGGAAAATACAGTGAGATGCCTCGCTCGATTAGTGGACTAAATGCTGCTGGGGAATGGCCTGTACTCCGTTCGATGTTTCCCTCGCTTCGTGATAAAAGAGTTCTTGACCTTGGATGCGGCTTTGGTTGGCATTGTAAATATGCACGAGATCAGCAAGCCCGATCAGTGGTTGGTGTAGATATCTCTGAGAAAATGTTAGCGTATGCCAGAGAAAATAACAATGATTCCGCGATCGAGTATCGTAGGCTCGCGATTGAAGATATCCATTTTGCGGCAGGGGAATTTGACGTTGTGATAAGCTCGCTTGCCCTTCATTATGTGGAGCACTTTGAAATCGTATGTTGTAAAATACATCATTGTCTAGTATCAGGAGGAACTTTCATACTTTCGGTTGAACATCCGGTCTTTACCGCACTCGCTGCACAAGACTGGTACTATGGTTCGGAGGGTGAGCGATTGCACTGGCCTGTCGATGATTACCAGAAAGAAGGTCTGCGGCAGGCGAGATTTCTGGACAATGATGTCGTCAAATATCATCGAACTATCGCTACCTATGTTAATGCGTTAATTGACTCAGGATTTAGTCTTATGAAACTTTCCGAACCTCAACCAACGCAAGAAACATTGGACAAGTATCCAGAAATGAGAGACGAAACCCGTCGTCCTATTTTCCTCTTGATCGCTGCGGTCAAAAATTAACTACAACGACGGAAAACGATAGCATCATAACATCAGGCTGCCGGCATTATCGGCAGCCTATTGAGTTATTGGGCAATTTTATGAGAATGGGCTACAAGCAGCAGCGAAAGGGGTAAGCATTACGAAACTGGCTCTGCATGAACCACCTTTCGTGGTCGATGCTGCCGATCGCAAGCCGCCGAAAAATTTCGTAATGCACGTTACTGAACTTATTACAGCTAATCGCCGGGCCGAGGCCATCAAGTATTTTATGACCAAGGGTATGGGGGCCTCTTCATTCGTTGTCAGCTTGATGCGGCGCATTATGCCAGGTGTGTGGTCTAAGCTATCTGCCTACCAATGCCAACACTAGTCAGAGCGTCAACAATGGGCGGCAGGAATTATACTACCTACCGCCGAAAAAATAGGGTGCATAAAAGATAATAGAGTGACCCTAAAAATAATTTATATGGTTTGTCGATCCAGAAAGGATTGATTCGTCGTATACATAGAAGCGGATTTACTCGGACGGTACTACTCCGATACATGATGCTTCATTACAAATTGGAGGTAAACATATATGAGATTTATGATGATTGTTAAAGCTACAACAGATTCAGAGGCGGGGACTATGCCAAGCCAGGAGCTTATTGATGCCATGCAAAGGTATAACGAGGAATTGGTGAAAGCCGGTGTTTTACTCGCTGCCGATGGACTGCAGCCCAGCTCAAGCGGAATCCGGATTTCTTATCCGGAGCCCGGAGGCAAACCGAAGGTTATAGATGGTCCATTCACGGAAGCGAAAGAAATGATTGCGGGATATACGCTGATCGAAGTCAAATCCAGGGAAGAAGCTATAGAATGGGCACTACGCATGCCGGATCCTCACGGATATGGACAAGGCGAGATTGAGCTCAGACAAGTATTCGAGTTTGAGGAGTTAACGGACAATACCGAATCGCAGAAGAAAGAAGCAATTCTTCGCAAACAGGCTTTGGAGCAGAAGAAGGCGTGACATTGTCCAATACACAGCGGACCATTGATGCGATATGGCGAATTGAATCAGCAAAACTTATCGCGGGATTAACGCGAATGGTACGGGATGTGGGTCTTGCAGAGGATTTTGCTCAGGATGCATTGGTGATTGCCCTTGAAAGATGGCAGGAAATTGGCATTCCAGACAATCCGGGTGCTTGGCTGATGACAACGGCCAAGCGGCGTGCGATCGATTATATGCGCAGGACCAAACTGCGCGACCAGAAATACGTAGAGATTGCCCATGGTATTGATTTGTATACAGAGGAAGACATGGATGGTACTTTGGACGGGGAGATCGGTGACGATCTCCTTCGTCTGATCTTTTTGACCTGCCATCCCGTGTTATCTCAAGATGCTAGAGTTGCCCTAACGCTGCGTCTGTTATGCGGGCTTACCACTGACGAAATCGCGCGTTCGTTCCTTGCCGCCGAATCAACGGTTGCCCAGCGGATAGTCCGGGCCAAGCGGACGCTCAGCACCGAAAAGGTTCCTTTTGAAGTGCCTGTAGGAGAGGAACTCAAAGAACGTCTGTCTGCTGTGCTCGAGGTAATTTACCTTATGTTCAATGAAGGGTATTCGGCAACCTCCGGGGATCACTGGATTCGTCCGCTGCTATGTCAGGAGGCGCTCAGACTGGGACGTGTACTTGCCGAGATCGCACCTCACGAACCGGAAGTTCACGGACTAGTAGCCTTAATGGAGATTCAATCCTCGCGTTTTAAAACCCGGGTTAGCTCCACAGGCGAACCCGTACTTTTGATGGACCAAAACCGGGCGCAGTGGGATCGTTTGCTGATCCGCCGGGGATTGACTGCACTTGAGCGCAGCCAGAAACTTGGACGCACGCTCGGTCCATACTCGCTGCAGGCTGCGATTTCTGCTTGCCATGCACAGGCGCCTACCGCAGCTGAGACCGATTGGATCCGCATTGCAGCACTTTACGAAGCGCTCTCTAGGGTAACGCCATCGCCGATCGTCGAATTAAATCGGGCAGTTGCCATATCCATGGCGTTTGGTCCTGCCTTCGGGCTGCAGATTGTCGATGAGCTGCGTGCCGAACCTTCTTTGAAGGGATACCATCTGCTGCCAAGCGTTCGCGGTGATCTCCTAGTGAAGCTGGGGAGGTTCGATGAAGCACGTACAGAATTTGAAAGGGCTGTGTCGATGACCCAGAATGCTCGTGAGCAGGAGCTTTTAATGAGCCGGGCTGCTGATTGTACGTCTAAAGCATCGAAATAATTTATTTGAGCCGCCTTGTCGATTACAGGATTTCCCGTTCGTCGTCTTAGTAAGGGAAGGGTTTACGGCAGCTAGCTGTTGAATCAAGTCATCTTTCCTACAAGGAGGGAACGATAGTGCGATTTATGTTGATTTTCAAGGCGACAGGGTACTCGGAGGCGGGTGTAAATATCGGTCGGGAGCACAACGATGCAATGGTTGCGTACAAGAAGTCTTTGGCCAGAGTCGGTGCTCTCCTGGCTGCAGAAGAGCTTCAGCCTAGCTCAAGCGGGATCAGGATATTGTATCCATTCCAAGGCGGAGAGCCAGAGGTGAAGGCCGGCCCTTTTCCGGTAGATCAAGAGCTCATTGCCGGATATATACTTATCGATGTGAATTCAGAAGATGAGGCTGCAGATTGGGCACTCCGGATGCCGTTTCCAAGAGGATGCGAGGCATTTGTAATCGAAATGCGGGAGCTCAAAGAGAATACGAATTCTACACGAGACCCTAGAATATTCGCTATGGAAGCCGATTTAGAGGACCAAATCAACATGTTAAAAAAATTATAATATACCATTACGCACATAAAGGAGAAAATCAGAATGAATCAGGAAGTAACCGATTTTATTGAAGGGTTAAAAGACATGTGGCAGGGGGAACAGTCCAATAATCTGCGTGAAGTTGTCCACCAGGCCATACCGGATGTGCAAGAACGTATTCAGTATAAGAAGCCCCATTTTTTGAAAAACGGAAAATACGCTGCTGTCATCTCGACGTCGAAAGACGCGGTCAGCTTTACGATCTTTAATGCGGTCGCACTGGAGCTTCCAGAAGGCATGTTCGATGGCCCACCGGAAAGAAAAACACTAAAGCTGCGTAAAGGGGATTCTTTTGATTCCGGGCAGCTGGTGTCATTGGTCACTCAAGCTTCGAGTTCACTTTAATGGCTCTTCTTTTTATTTGCTTGAGAAGACTGCTGCATTTCCATGCAGTGGTCTTTTTTGTATGCGATGAATGATTCATAGACTCCTCATTTTACTACAGTTAAAGATCTTATAAGAAATTCTTAAAATATAAGAAATTTAACCTCGTTTGGCACGCTATGATAGGAACAATTGGAGGAATGTCACAGCCATCAATTGACCAGATAAAGCAGATACGAATGTAAAAATCGAAATCGTACATAGTTACTCGACACCATTTAAATTTTGTACATTAAACAACCGGAAATAAGCTCCACCTTCCTTCATCAATTGTTCATGAGTTCCAATTTCTCTAATTTCACCATTTTCAATGAGAACAATCTGATCAGCGTGGGTAATTGTAGATAGTCGGTGCGCAACAATCAAAGTTGTTCTATCTTTCGCTAATTTACCGAGGGATTCTTGAATTGAATGTTCTGACTCTAAATCAAGTGCTGAAGTAGCTTCATCCAATACCAAAATGCTCGGATTTTTAAGAAAGACTCTGGCTATGGCAACCCTTTGCTTTTGTCCACCAGATAACTTCATTCCCCGTTCGCCAATTTCTGTATCATATCCATTGGGTAGATTCAAAATAAAATCATGTGCATTTGCTGCTTTAGCTGCATATATAATCTCTTCTTCGGCAGCTCTTGTATGACCCAAAAGTATATTTTCACGAACAGTTCCGCTAAACAGAATATTATCTTGTAAAACCATTCCTATATGAGAACGCAGACTCTTTATGGTGATGTCTTTAACATTCCTATCATCCAATAAAATGTTCCCTTGCTGAATATCGTAAAACCGAGGGAGCAAACTAATTAGAGAAGATTTCCCTCCGCCGCTCATTCCTACAAACGCAATCGTTTCACCAGGTTGAATGGTAAGTTGAATGTTCTTCAACACCCAATCCGATGAGTTATCATAACGAAAACTAACATCTTGAAAATCAATTTTCCCTTTTATTTTTTGCACTATTTTTGCTTGTGAAGAATCAATGATGTCGTAGGGCTCTTTCATGAGTTCAATTACACGATCTAAAGAAGCACTTGCTTGAGTTAATTCGGTTGAGGAATTAACTAAACGGCGGAGCGGACTATACAAGCGATCTAAATAGGCAAAAAAGGCTACAAATGCTCCTATCGTAAGGTTCCCTTGAATAACTTGATATCCTCCATAGGCTAAAACTAACAAGGGGGCAGTATCCGTAATTGTATTGATGATGGAATTGGTTATAGCATTCCATTTCGTCAGTGCCAATGCACGATTTAAAAATTTATTATTTTTTAGACCGAAATTTTCACTCTCATAATCTTCTAAAGTGAAGCTTTTAATAACCGGAATTCCACTTACCTTCTCGTGTAAATAGCCTTGCATTTCCGCAAGGGCTTGAGATCGAGATTTGGTTAAGTTTCTTAGTTTTTTATATAACGTTTTGACAGAAAAGGCGTAAAAGGGAAATACGGCTATAGCAACCATGGTTAGCCCAAAATCCATATGAATCATAAATGCGATAGCGATTGTAAGGGTGAATAAATCGAGCCACACATTCATTAATCCTGTTTCAACTATACTTTTCGTTTGCTCAGCATCATTTATCATTCGAGAAATTATTTCGCCTGTTCTATGATTCTGATAGTAACGTAAGGACAGCTTTTGTATATGAGCATAAAGTTGATTGCGTAAATCGTAAAGAATGCGGCTCGTTGTTAATTGTGCGAAATACTGCCGAAGGTATTCAATTGGAGCTCTAATAATAACAAAAAGTACAAAAGCAACTATCATCACCTCAATCAGCTTTTGCGTTTTTTCTGCTATTGAAATAGTACTCAACAACAAATCATCGATGATATATTTCATTATTAAAGGTAAGGTTAAAGGAATTCCGAATTTCACCATACCAATTAAAATGGTGATAAGAACAAGTTTCCAATACGGTTTGACAAATTTGAAATATAACTTGAAACTAGTCATTTCGACATACTCCTCTTTATACTGATGATAGAGAAACCCGTTAAACCAGACCTATTATAGCAATCCTTATAGGATATTCAAAGATAGGCAAATAAAAGTCGGTTTCCTAAAATGAAAATATCATGGTATTTACATTCAAATCCACCTCTGATCACTGGTGTTCTCGAGAAGGGGGGGGAAAGTGGTATTGACAATATACGTTTGTATAAGTAAAATCAAATTTGTTATTAGTAAATATTACTATTAAATATAACCATTCCAAGCTATAAAGCGCAATCCTCAATTTGAAACGAGATAATTGTCGTTCTTAATGGGGGCGTTTGGTTTTATGTTAACTTTAATCGTAATTTTTACAATAAATTCAGGGAGGTTGAACACTATTGTCAACGTGGGACTTATCAGAAACGCGCCATCATGTACTAATATGCAACGGTGCCAGCTGTATGCGCAGGCAAGGGGAAGAGGTCACACAGGCAATTCGAGATGAAATTACCCGAAGAAGGGCGAATGGGCTCATCCACACGAGCAGGACTCACTGCAACGGACGGTGTCAAGATGCCTGCGTAGTCATTGTATACCCCGAAGGGGTTTGGTACAAGGACGTTACACCTGAGATAGGACGGCTTCTTGTTAACCAACATCTACTCGATGGGAAGCCAATTGAGGAACAACATACACATACCTACGACATAAACGATAAAGGCAGCTTTGTACGTTCGCCGAATGCTCCTAAAGGAGAAGAGAAGCAAAAGATGTGAGTTAGATAGGTGTGACGCACCTAATAATCGTAAATATTACATATAAATAGTGTAAAGGAGAAGAGATTGAAATGAGCAAGGATCAATTGTACGACATATGGTGGCAGGAAAAGACGGAAGGCGAACAAAGAATGGAGGAAGAGCATCTTCGCCATTGGAAGAAAGTGCTAGGATTTGTGGAAGAGGAAGATTTGCAACGAAGCGATGTGCTCGATTTTGGATGTAATCAAGGGGGCTTCCTTCGTTTTCTCTACGAGCAGCGGCCGTTCAGGGAAGGAGTAGGTATTGATCTTGCACGTCAGTCGATTGAGGTGGCTAATTCACGCAAAGGAAGCTTACCGCTACATTATGAAGCAACATCCACTCCGGAGAAGTTCGAACATCGCTTTGATCTTGCCTTCAGCATTTCTGTCATCTATCTGATCTCCAATTTGAAAGAGCACGCCAGGAAAATAAAAAAAGCACTGAAGTCTGAGGGCATCTATTACGCTACGTACACAGATTATAGAGGGAATCCAAGTTTACCGGATATTAAGGATAAAATTAACAGCAGTGGAGCTATCCCGATGAATTTGCATTCGCTGGATGATATTGCTGGAGCGTTCTGGAGCGAAGGATTCGATGTGGGTATCCGACGTATGATTCCAACTAATTATATCGAACTGTCTACAAATGATCGTTGGTTCGGTCGCATTGAAGATCGCATGTTGTTCGAATACGAGCAAGCCTACATATTCCGTTTCGTTGCTCCAAGTAACCAAAATTAAAAAAGGAGATATTATCCCATGTTTTCATACATAAAAACGAAGTTACCCTCTATTCTTATGCTGATCTTAGCCATAAGTCTAGCAGCTTGTTCAACAAGTGTTGACAAGAAAGCAGGAGATATTGACACCCAGAAACAATCAGAGACGACTCCGAAGATGATTACGATGGCTTGGAATGCAGATGTTGGACCTCTTAATCCCCATTTATACGGTCCGAGTCAAGTGTTTGCCCAAGCTATGGTGTATGAGCCACTTGTTGACTATGTGGAAGGTGGCAAAATCGTTCCGCGTTTAGCCGAAAAGTGGGAGATTTCAGATGACGGACTCGTATATACGTTCCACCTTCGGAAAGATGTAAAATATTCCGATGGCTCTGTATTTAACGCGGATAATGCAAAGAAAAATATAGATGCCATTATAGCTAACAAACAGCGGCACAGCTGGATGGGAATTGTCACTGTGCTCGATAGAACGGAAAAAATCAATGATGATACGATTCGTCTGATTCTAACGAAGCCTTACTATCCTTTGCTTCAGGAACTAGCATTTGCTCGCCCATTCCGATTTTTGGCGGATGCTGGATTTCCTTCGGATGGCAAGACTTCGGAGGCGATCGTGAAGCCGATTGGTACCGGACCCTGGGTGCTAACTGAATATAAGAAAGATGGGTATGCCGTATTTAGTCGCAATGAGAACTATTGGGGAATAAAGCCCCAGCTGGGTACAGTAAAAGTACTCATCATTCCGGACTCCGAAACGATAGTAACAGCTTTCGAGAAGCATGAAATTGATTTGATAGTTGGTGCTGGCATTATTAGCATGGACAACTTTAAATACTTGAGGGATTCTGGTAAATACAACACAGGCGCTTCAGAACCGCTGACCACAAGGTCAGTTATCCTGAATAGTGCCAAAGCGCCAACTTCGGAGATGAATGTACGACTGGCGATTCAGCACGGCATTGATAAAGCGAAGATGATCCAAAGCGTCACCTTAGGTTTAGAAAAGAAGGCAGATACGATCATGGCTAGTAATTTCCCTTACTCGAATATTGATCTAAAGCCATATGCCTATGATCCGAAGAAATCAGAGCAGCTGCTAGATGAAGCAGGATGGAAACTTCCTTCAGGTAAGTCAGTGCGAGAGAAGGATGGCAAACCACTATTGCTTGACCTTGTGTATGTAAGTACCGATGCGATCCAAAAGCCGATGGCTGAAATCCTTCAAGCTGAATTGGCAAAGATTGGTGTTCAAGTGCAGGTCAAGGGCGAAGAACTGATGGTAGGCAATGGAAGATTGAAGTCGGGTGATTACCACTTGAACTTCTGGAGCACCTACGGGGTACCTAATGATCCGCATAATTTTGTTACAACGAGTACACAAGCGAAAACAGGCATATACGAAGCGCTTCTTGGATTGTCGACGAAACCGCAAATCGATGCCCAGAGCAAGGAAGTGTTGGCAAGTACCGATGAGAAAAAGCGAGTAGAGCTATACCGCTCCATTTTGACTCAGATTCACGAGGGAGCCGTGTTCTATCCAACTGCTTACGAATCCATGATAACTGTTTATCATAAAAACTTAACAGGCCTTAAATTCAACGCGACCAAATATGATTTCCCATTTGGTACGTTGGATATTACAACTAAATGAGTGGTTCAGTACTAAGATATGTGCTAAGACGTGTGGTGGGATTGCCTGTTCAGCTGTTCTGTATTTCACTGCTTGCCTTCATCCTGGTCCGGCTCGTTCCAGTTGAACCAGCCGAGGTGATACTTCGAATGTCGAATTTGACACCTACCGAAGAAGCAGTCGCCTCCATGCGCAATGAACTGGGAATGGACCGTTCTCTTCCGATGCAATTTGCCAATTGGTTATGGAAGGCTTGTCAATTTGATTTTGGAAATTCGTTTGTCAGCAAAACACCGGTTTGGAGCGATGTTATCGGTAAATTTCCAGCCACATTGAGGCTTGCAGTGACAGTCATTGGACTGTCACTGCTCATTAGTATTCCGCTCGGAGCTTTTTCCGCTTTGTACAAAGGAGGATGGTTCGATCAGCTCTGCAGACTTCTGTCTTTTATTGGGATATCCATACCGCGCTATTGGTTAGGCTTTTTGCTAGTATATTGGTTTGCTCTGAAATTAGACTGGCTGCCAACACAGGGGAATCATAGCTGGAAGCATCTCATTTTACCTACACTCACACTTGCTTTTTCGCAGGTAGCTTTCCTCTCCCGTCTGCTTCGCGCCAGTATGCTTGAGAACATGAAAGAGTCATACGTACAATACGCACGAATACGGGGAATACGTGAGTCAGTCATTTTATTTCGTCATATTCTTCCCAATTCGCTGCTTCCCATTATCACAGCGACTGGCGTCATGTTTGGCCATTTGCTGGGCGGAACGGTCATTGTCGAGCAAATATTTAGTTTGCCGGGGCTTGGTCGGTTTCTGATAGAGTCCATCTTGAACCGGGATTATCCGGTCATTCAATGTTATGTGCTGCTGATGGCCGTTGTGATTGTTACAATTAATCTTATTGTTGATATCTTGTACAGGATTCTGGATCCACGTTTGAACATTAAGGAAGGAGTGTAACCGATGATTGGTGCGCTTCGAAACAATAGCGTTCTCCCAAGAATTCGATATAAGGGACTCCAAATTGGCTGCGGAGTCTTGTTAGCAGGAATTGCTTTAGTAGGTATCGCCGCTCCGTGGCTCGCCCCGCACGATCCGAACCACGTAGAACTGCTGCATAAGTTTGCCTCGCCATCCCATGAATATCCATTTGGAACGGATCACCTTGGTCGTTGTGTGCTGTCAAGACTTCTTATGGGGATCAGGACCTCGCTAGGCATTTCCATTGCTGTGATGGTATTTACCCTCTTGATCGGAATGGTAGTGGGAACCTTCTCAGCGCTCAAAGGTGGCTTGGTTGATGCGACATTCATGAGGCTGTGTGATTTGCTGCTTGCTTTTCCTACACTTGTGCTTGCGTTTGCGCTGATTGGCATTTTTGGAACGGGGGTTAAGAGTTTGATCATGGCTCTTGTTTTGTCACAGTGGGTGTATTACTCTCGCATGGTACGGGGGATGGTGCTCTCTGTCTATACACGAAGTTTTATTCAGGCGGCAATCGTAAATGGAACACGTCGCTGGATGCTTGTATGGCGTCATATTCTTCCTAACATTTCTACACAGATTCTAGTATTGGCCGCGCTTGAAATCGGTACGGTTATCCTAGAAGTAACCGGATTTTCATTTCTCGGTTTAGGCGTTCAGGCTCCAACGCCGGAATGGGGGATGATGATGAACGAAGCGCGTCAGCAGCTTCGTGGGCATCCCGAAATGATGTGGATCCCCGGTCTGGCTGTCATGTTCGTCGTGATCGTTTGCAATGTGTTTGGCGAATCGCTTCGAGACTACTACGATCCTAAGGGAAGGTGAACGTATGAAGGCGAATCGATCTGTGTTAACAGTCCGTGATTTAACAATAGATCTCAGAAAACCGGAAGGCATTACACGTTTAATCAATGGGGTAAGTCTGGAGTTGCAACCAGGATCTGTGCTAGGAATCGTCGGAGAGAGCGGAAGTGGCAAATCGATAACATGTCTTGCTTGTATGGGTTTATTGCCACCAAATGCGATGATAAGCAGAGGAAGTATCGCACTTCTTGGACGGGAGTTGGCAATGCTCGCACAGGAAGAGTGGCGTTCGCTGCGAAGATCACGTCTATCCATGATCATGCAGAATCCGATGGCCGCGTTTAATCCCATACGCCGAATAAGCGACCACTTTGTCGAAACGTTAAGGGGGCAAGGGAAGATTAGTCGGGAGGAAGCCTGGGAGCTGGCAATAACCTCATTAGAGCAGTTGAATCTGCCTAGACCTGCACTACTGATGAACCAGTACCCCTTCCAATTGAGCGGAGGCATGCTTCAACGAGTCATGATTGCTATTGCGATGGCTGCTCGCCCTGATGTTCTAATCGCAGACGAACCCACCACTGCTTTGGATACGGGGAGTCAACTGCTCGTATTGCGCGAACTCGGAGAGTTGTGCCGGAATGCCGGTACTGCTTTGATCATCGTGACACACGACTTAGATGTTATCGCAGAAATTGCCGATGATGTTGCGGTCATGTATCAAGGCGAGATTGTGGAAACAGCATCGGTCCATCAGTTATTTAACAATCCTGTACATCCATATCCTCATTTACTCGTAAATACTAGAATCTGTTAATTCGCAGTAATAACGTCAAAGATTGGGGAGGGGATCCGAATGAACTTGCTAGAGGTGTCTGGCGTATCAAAATCTTACCAGTCTGAGCGCACCTTATGGGGGAAAACAACCCACTCAATGGTCCTGCACGATATTTCTTTCGATATGTTGGAAGGCGAATGTCTCGGTATCGTCGGGGAAAGCGGATCGGGCAAGAGCACGTTAGGCAAGCTTGTGCTCGGCTTGGTACGACCTGACAAAGGGCGAATCCTATTTCAAAAGAGGGATTGGCTGAATGAATCTGATAGGGATGCCCATAAGCTTCGCCGGAATTTGCAGGCCGTGTTTCAGAACTGCTCGGATGCTTTGAATCCCCGGATGACAGCACGTCAAATCATTGCTGAACCTTTGCTCAACTATGAGCGATATTCGGCTCGGAAGCTGGATCTCGTTTGCTTGGAATGGCTGGATGCAGTAGGTTTGGTTGCATCAGATGCAGACAAACTACCGCATCAGTTTAGCGGGGGACAGCAGCAGCGATTATGCATTGCTCGCGCGTTGGCTCTACACCCAAAATTAATCGTGTTAGACGAAGCGGTTAGTAGTCTCGACAGGATCCTACAGGCACAAATTCTTGAGCTATTGCAACACTTCAAGATGAAGTATAGACTATCATACCTCTTTATTTCTCATGATATCAAGGCGACTCGCTACTTGTCTGATCGTGTGGCGGTCATGGATCGTGGGGAGATTGTTGATTGGGCAGATAGTCCAAAACACTTAGAGCAATTACAACATGCTGCTTCTAGAAAGCTGCTGGATTCACAGCTTCCTTCTCATCCAGATCAGCGGATAAGACGAATAGAGGGGGAGAAATATCGAAAGGCAGGTAATCATTAGGACGGGCAGGATCTATTTCAATATTGTACAGTTCGTTACTACTATTCTAATGATGTAGTTTGTGAACAAGGAGAATACGTTTATGTCCTTTCGGAACAAAACATCGCATTACATTCACCGAACAAAATCGACAGTTAATGGAACGGGAGCTATCCACGATAAAAGCTTGATCATTTAGTTAGCCAACCTAATAGAAAATATGATTCGAAAAGGACACATGTCCTTTTTTTTGTTGTGCGCCTCACAGTCGTACAATCTAAGTGGTTCAAATCCACTCGGTAACGTTACCCTTTAAAGTGCCGTAGCCGAAGTAGAGGTCCTACTCGAATATGAGTAGGATTGGCAGGGTGTCTCTCTTGAGAGGGAATCCGAAGGGCCTGCAGGCAAAGTCCAGCCCGGAATGTGATGAACCAGAGGTGGCGGCGTTGCTGGGTAACCCGCCAACAAACGGGGAAACCTATACGACTAAGTATATCTTGTAGGAAAACAAATAAAGGGATATGACCTACAGAACTCATCGACGTGAGTAGGGTCAGGATGGATGGAATAGAATGTACAGATAACTGAGGGAAGTCTCGTAGTTTCCTTGACGCAAACGTGGATAAGGTAGGGGAGGTAAAAACTTAAAGGGAAAGCCGAATCGATGGGCTGCGAGATGGAGGATCGTTCCGTAGTAGTGAGTAAGTCCGAGCCGATGAAAGCAGGTAACAGTCTGGAGGAAAAAAACGCGAGCCGCATAACCTGCTCCCAATTCGAAAGAGGGAAGATAGAGGTAAAGGGAATGTGCTTCGTCAAAGACTCATGGATTTTAGCGAGCACATCGGCCGTCCCTCCGTTTCAATGTATAAGTTAAAAATGAGTGGGAAATAATAAGAAGTAAGCACTACCCTTAACCCAATTGCTATTTCGTAGGACCGATTCCATGGCTTGCCCATGACGGAGGTTCCTATCGACATTTCTTAGCTTTTGTTAAGGAGGAGATGCTTATGTTAAAGTACAGAACAAAGGAAAAAACAGTAGAAATCTCAGCTCGCTTCGTTATTGCAATTGCTTCGGCAATTAGCACAATAGTCGGAGTACTAGCCGTATATCTATCGCATTAGTTCTGTGCCTGAATGGCCGTCCAATTGGGCGGCCTATTCTAATTCCCCACCCCTTAATCTGCTGCTCAACGATCCTCAGCATCCTTGGATTAGCCGCGATCTGAGCGGAAGCAATCTCATAGGCCTCAAGATCAGCCTTCCTGTACAGTTCCATGAACAAATACAAGTTCTCTTGAATGAGATCAAACTCGGGTGTTTGCCTAACAAGACCTTTATTAGTCTCGGTTAAAACTTGTATAAACTTTTTCCTATCAAGTATTCCTTGTTCTTCATTTTTCTGGTGATCTATCACCTTAGTATTGAATAAGTCTACTGTTCGATTTACTTTTCTATTGGTTGTTGTCAGTATTGGAGCATAAAGAAGAAGTTTCAACGGTTAGACGAATGGACCCGCATGAGGGTGCGTGCCTTTATGCGTCAAAAGAAATCTACGGTTTCTAACTGGCTGATTCCTAACAAAGTATTGGAATCGGCGGAATTGGAACATAAGCCAAGCAGGTCAGAAGGGATTACGGTATATGGTCAAAGATCCGATGGCCGCGAAGAGCATGGGCGCAACATTCACAGTGTATTACAGTATAAGCCGTAGCTATTAATTGATAATGATGCTGATTTAACAATCTCTATTCCGATTATTGTAATAAATGACTGCTATTTGAAGCAAATTATTGAGAACGAGCACGGTGTAGGACAGACGATTGTCGAAGGTTTTGTGCATACGACGAATTTGATTTTACCTACCCGACGGTTTGTTATTATCGGATATGGAATGTGCGGCCGAGGATTATTGCATTCGGCCTCCCAATTACGTAAATATCGAGCTAAAGTAGCCTGTTAAATGCTAAAGCTATTAAGCTATCGAATTTAAGAATGCAGTCTAACAATCGAGGTGTCTAAAGTATGAAGGAGCTTCTGTTGTCATTAGGAGCAGGTTTAATTATTGGTGTTTTATTCAAGGTGTTGAAGCTGCCTTTGCCCGCACCGCCTGTACTGTCGGGTATTCTAGGAATTGTAGGTATTTATGCAGGCGGCAAGATAATGGAATTGTTTCTAAAATAGGAAGCAGGACTAAATGAAAAAGGAGGAGGAGCCTTAACGGGTTTCATCCTTCTTTTTTTATGTTAATGAAGATTTTACATAAACTTTGGATAAAAGGAAGCGATTTATATGAACAAATCCAGACTTTGTTTTTTAGGTGCGGGTTTTCATGCATCTACGAATATTTTCTCTTCAGCCATCGAAGCCGGAGCGGAAATAGTAGGAATTGCTACACGAAGTTTGGATCGGTCATAAATCACTATCATCAGACGTGCTGCCATGGCAATCACTAGAAGAAAGCGATATCGTTGTTACGCCATCCGCTTCAGCGATGTCAGGGTATTACAGAGATCTTTAAGCTTAGGAACGCCACTATAATAAAGCTGGCAGGCTAAATTGAATAGGGGATTATTTACATGCGAACAAATGTACTGTATATTTGTTCGTATGAGTAAACTGCATATTTATAAAACAAATAGGCATGGATTATTGAGAAATTAAAAGGAGTGTTAATCATTAACGGGATAGATCTTGTTATATTGAACTTGGAAGAAGTCCGACGTAGAAGTATAAAAGTGTGGAGCGTTATTCCTCTAACTATGCTGGATTGGAGGCCTGATGCACACGCCTTAAGCATGAAAGAAATGATCCGACACGTATTGGATGGCGAGCATTATTATCATCTTGCGTTACTTAACTGTGGAAGTTTGCCTTCTTACGATTCTCCTTATGACAATCGGGAATTTTCTTCGGTGGAGGATGAACTGATATTCGCACAAGTGTACAGAGAACAATTCTTGAATACCGTTAAATTCTTCACTCCTGAGGATTTGTCAAATATTAAAATTAATCGAAGTGACGTAGGGTATGTTCGAACTTTAGGAGATATGTTAATGAGGATCGCATACCACGAATCCGTTCACACCGGGCAACTGCTAGATTATATGCGAACGGCTGGAATCGATCGGCCTCAAATATGGGATTGAATGAGGTTGCTGGTGATTGGAATTCACTGTTTTGGACAAGAAGAAACGGCTGATACCGCTTACAAAATGTTCTTGGAAAATTTTGAGTCATGTTCTCTATGATTTCACATGTTACAATTTGTGAGATCTATGTGGATCAAATAACTCAGAAGGCCGAAGCTTCATGTGAAGCACGGGGGACCCATTATTTGGGGTGAAGCCGCGTCAGCGGCCGGGTGATTACTCTTTGATCCGAATCCGACAGCTAACCTCGCAGGCCGCAAAAAGGAGAGGTTTATTTTGAAACGTTACAAAAAGCTTGTGGTTACCGGCGCAATAGGATTGAGCGTCCTCGTAGGTTCGAGCGCGGCAATGGCCGCACCAGCAACCCATTCAGTATCAGGCAATGATACCATGTGGCTAATATCCAAGAAGTATGGCATCAGCCTATCTTCGCTTATTAAGGCAAATCCTCAGGTTGCCAATCCGAACGTGATTTGGTCTGGTATGAGCCTCAACATTCCTGGCAGCAAGAGCATAAATGCAGGTACCAAAACGCCAGTTACAAGTGCGCCATCCCAATCAACTTTTGCTAGCCAAGTCGTTAACTTAGTTAACCAGGAACGATCTAAAGCAGGACTGCGTCCATTAACCGGCAACAGCGCACTTACCGCCATGGCTTTGGACAAAGCGAAGGATATGTATAACAATGGTTATTTCGATCATACTTCTCCGACCTATGGGTCTCCTTTTGATATGATGAGCAAATACGGCATTCGCTATTCCTACGCAGGTGAAAACATTGCAAAAGGTCAACAAACGCCTGAAGCTGTCATGAAAGCTTGGATGAACAGCCCGGGTCATCGTCAAAACATTCTAAGCCCCAACTTCACACAAATCGGTGTTGCTTTTTATAACGGCGAATGGGTACAAGAATTCATTAGTAACTAATACAGCAACATATATTAGCAGAATATATCTAGATAAACCAGCAACCTTTTGTTTGCTGGTTTTTTCGGTTTTTAATAATAAGGCATTGTTGGGAATGACTAACATTTTTGATCTCTGCATCGTATATATACCAGAGGGAGGCGATTGTATTGAATCTATATTTCAGGGATAATTTTTTTAATACCGGTGTTACGGAGATTCGGGACGAACAGGGAAAAGATGTCGGTCATATAGATTTGAAGAGCTCTTTTGGTTCTACGATCGAGGTGTTTGGGCATAATGGCCAGCTGTTGTGCAAAGGAAGTTTTCCGATATTCTCAAGCAAATGGGAGGTTACGGGTGCCGATGGTGGGCAATTAGGCGTGTTGAGAAGCAGAATTGCTTTGTTCACCAAGAAATTCACATATGAAACCAAAGGGCAAGGCAGCTACGAGATTATTTCCCCAGTATTTTCAAAGGAATATGAGATATCCGATGATTCCGGCGCACTTGTTGCTCGTTTCGAATAAGTAAACGGCTGGTTTTCTTCAGGGGCTTTTCTTCTGAACAATCAAAGCGAATATTTGGATACTTACGAACTTGTTGCGGTGATCATGGGCATGCACGCTATCCAGAAAAGGCAGAACGCTGGGGCAAACAACACAATCTATTGAATGTAGAGTAGATGTTCATCAAATTTCCAATCCATGGTATGATTCTTTCCAATAGCTGTTCCCTCAGGATTGAAAGGTTGGTGTCATAAATGCAGTATTTCATAGGCATCGTTCCTCCCGACGAATATCTAGAACGAGTAGTTGCGTTTCAAAAACGTTGGTTGAGTAATGGTCTTCCGAATGTCGTTGAGCCTCACGTGACTGTTAAAGCACAAAGCGGGCTTACCCTAGATATGGCTTGGCTCGAAAAGGTAAAGGTTGTATGCTCATCGTTTTCAAAGTTTCAGTTGGCGCTCTCCGAGCCTGCTTTGTTCGGAAATCAAGTTATCTTCCTCAGTGTTCAATCAAATGAACTATTAGAGCTTCACAAAAAGTTAGTGAATGTAGTAACACCATCAAAAGAACTTATGCAACGCTATGCTGAATTGGATCTTTTTACTCCTCATTTGACTTTGGGGCAAACGTATTGGGGGATGAAAGAATCTGAAATATTGGAAATGAAATCTGAGGCGGGAGATGTCCTTGCTCCTTTTCCAACATTCACAGTCTCTTATGTCAGAGTTTATAAAGAAGTAAAACCCAACAAATACCAACTGTATGAGGACATCAAGCTTGCTTAATAATGAGAATATATGTTCTTGTAAGTAGATTTGTGCTATGATCTATCCATTATAACTAGGAGGTGATCTCATGAATTTACGCAGCACAATCAGCGAATACGAACAATTTTGCAGTTGGACAAATATTTTGTACCAACTAAGTGATAAGGATTGGCATAGCCCAATTCAAGTAGGAAAGGCGTCGATAGCCGAAATCATTGCGCATCTTAGAAATTGGGATCTTCATCTAATAAACGTAGTCATTCCTTCGATCAGGGAGGGCAAAGGAATGGAGTTTCCCGATTTCAACTTTTTCAATAGCAGAGCTTATCAATACGCACATTCGGGTATATCGAAAGATCAACTCCTTCAAGAATTCTCAAGCGATAGAATGAAACTGATTGATCTATTAAAGAGCATGAAATCCGAGGATTTACTGCTAGAAGTAACAGCAAACGGTGTATCAAATTGCCCTAAAACAGGTATGCCATACTCACTTCTATACATAATTCAAGAGTTTACTGAGCACGATGATCATCACAAAAAGCAAATTTTAAGTGTTCTAAATTAAGCTAACATGCACCGATAGTGAAGGAGCTTGCTTCAGCAGCTCCTCTTTTCTATTAAACGGGTGAGATATTTGTAGAGCAATCAAAACGTGTTGATTATCTAACAATGATCATCTATTATAATGATAAAAAATAGAGATAATGGAGTGATTTTTTTGGATATTAAAGTAGATGATTTAACTGGTTCTAAAGTGATTGCATTAATCGGGGAACATCTTCAGAATATGGCACTTTTATCTCCGCCAGAAAGTACACATGCCCTAAATCTTGATAATTTGAAAAAACCAGAAATTACCTTCTGGAGCGGATGGGAACAAGATGAATTAGTTGGTTGCGGGGCAATTAAGGAACTTGATAGTCAACATGGAGAGATAAAATCAATGCGAACTTCTTCATCACACCTTAGAAAAGGCGTTGCAAGACGAATCCTTGAACACATCATTGAAGAAGCCAAGCGACGTGGCTATCAACGGTTAAGTTTGGAAACGGGCTCAATGGATGCTTTCGAGCCAGCTAGACGATTGTATGCAAGTTTTGGTTTTCAAAATTGCGAGCCGTTTTCGGATTACATAGAGGACCCAAATAGTGTATTTATGACAAAAGAGTTATGAATATTCGAACCATAAGGATGATACAATGGATAATCACATAACAATTCAGGCATTAAAATATGGAGATTTACTTCATTACGAGTGGAAGACAACTTTATTAGATAAGACAGATTCACACATTTTTGTCTTAGGCGAGTACGGAAGAAAATTAAATCATTACACGAAGCAAAAGGTATTTACTATTGAAGCTTGGACTATTGAATATTTCTCATTTCATTCATGGTTTACGGTTAGTGCTGATGTAGTGGGCGGTAAAATTCAACAATTCTATTGCAATATAAATCAACCTGCGAAGATGGAAGGAAACATTGTCTCTTTTGTAGATTTAGACCTGGATTATTTACAAAGAAATGGTGAATGGAAGGTTGTTGACGAAGATGAGTTTGAGAGCAATGCAATTAAATTTGCTTATCCAGTAGCTCTCATTCATAAAGCTAGGCAAGAGTTACTGGGCTTAAAGGAACTTATTAGAACAAAAACGTTTCCCTTCGATGGATCGCTCGAATTGTTTATTGACCGTATTCCAAGATAAATTTTGGAGGGTAATAATGAAAAATGCACTTCTATGGGGTGGTATCTCCGCCACAATAATCAGTTTAATAACTTGGAGAATACTTGACCTAGATAAGCTATTTACATTATTAATGTATATCGTATTGGGCGCGTTAATCTTATCTGCAATATTATCTGGGGCTTTACTTAGTGGGGATAGAATAAGAGCAAATTATCATACAGAAAATGCCAATGACAGAAATGAGAGAAACAGATTAATAACCAGGTTGTTATTATTTGTTTCCCCATATGTTGTAATAGCCTTCTTTATATATCAGATCAAGTGAGATTTTATGGTAAAATAATTGATCCAAACCATCATATCTTTGATAAGATGGTTTTTTGCATCTTTAGAATATAAAGTTTCAGTCTGTACAAAAGCAGCATAATAAGAGATATATCTGTGATTTCGTATATTGTGATCTCCGCAATGCTCTGATAAGATACTACCAACAGTAGCGCCGAAAGGGTGGATGGTATGCCATTTTTATCATTAACGAGTTGGAGTTTACATCGGAATCTTGGACCTTTGCGGTGGACCCGCTGGGATGAAAACACGCGTACTCAAATAACGGATATCCAAGACCAACCTGAACTCAACTCTCTGCTTGAATTACCGGCAGTTCTCTCGAAGAAAGGTTTTAGATCACTGGAAGTATGTCATTTCCATTTTCCGAATACAAGTGAAGAATATCTACAAGGATTGAAACAGGCATTCACGGAAGCAGATCTCCAGTTTTACACGCTGCTAATTGAATACGGTGATATTTCCAGTTCGGATGAATTGCGCAGACAATCGGACATCGCGTGGATCAAAGGATGGATCGATATTGCTGCACGAGCAGGAGCTGAGAGGGTACGCGTGATAGCCGGTGATGCGGAACCTATGGATCTAGAAGCTTTGAAGAGATCAGTTGATGCATTTCGAGAACTAAGTTGTTATGCTGCTGAGCAAGGAGTACGCGTTGTTACAGAAAACTTTCACTCACTAACATCAATCGCGGATAATTGCCTTGCCTTATTGGAAGGATGCGGGGAGCTCCTTGGGCTAACCTCGGATTTTGGCAATTTTAAAGGTAGCGAGAAATATGGTGAACTTGTCAAAACGATTCCGCACAGTGAGTCGATCCATGCCAAAGCACAAACGAATGCGGATGGATATCCGGATGAAGCTGAGTTTAATCGCTGTATGGAAATTGCCAAGCAAGCTGGGTATGAAGGTCCTATAACTCTTGTTTATGACGGACCTGGCGATATGTGGGAAGGCATTGAGCGTGTAAGGAAGCTTGCAACACCTTATTTGAATTAAATTAATATTACAAGCCGCGTATATTGCGGTTTTTTTAATTTCAAGTATGACCAATCCTAAAGCAATGAATACGAAACATATTATTGATAATATAGATGCTTTAGGATGGGAGTTACAGAAAGAAGACCTTGATCTTATTAACGTTACATTTCCAAATCAACTTAACTGACCAAGGAGGAACCTATGGAGGATTTCAATCAAATGGCGAATCGTTTTGTGAAGGCGCATTTCGGTGACCGTGCCCAAAATCTTGTGCCCCTCGCTGCTGGTGATTGGTCGAAGGCCTATTCCTTCATGCTCGACGGGCATGCAATGGTTATCCGCTTCGGCACCTATCTGGACGACTTTAAAAAGGATCGTGTGATGGGTAAACTTTCCTCGGACATACTTCCGATTCCGAAGGTTCTTGAGGTTGGCGAGACGGAGAGCGGCTTCTACGCCGTATCCAAGCGAGTTTCTGGAAAGCATCTCGATGAGCTGAACGGGCCTGAGATACGACTTGTCCTGCCGCAATTGTTCGACGCGCTCTACGAACTTCAGAAACTTGACCTTACTGACACAAAAGAGGTTGGCCTTTGGCGTCCAGATGGGGCTGCTCCGAGTTGGGGGGAGGAGCTTCTCTCTGTTGATGAGCCTCGGGATCGACTAGCGGGCTGGCGCGAGCGACTTGACGCTTCTCCTCAGGAGGCACGGGTCTTCGATGCTGGAGTAGAAAGACTACGTCAGATCGTAACACAGCTTTCAGATTTCCGTGGAATCGTCCATAACGACCTTTTGAACCGAAACGTGCTGGTGGACGGAGGGAGGTTAACAGGAGTAATCGACTGGGGAAATGCGTTCTATGGTGATCCTCTTTACGATAACGCTTTGTTTCTTTATTGGTGGTCTTGGTTTCCGAAATGGCAAGAGATTGACTTGCAGGAAATTCTAGATAATCATTGGGACAAACATGGAGGACGGCCCACACAACTAGAGGAGCGTCTTCTCAGCTGTCTCATCCACATCAGCCTCGACCATATCGCCTACAGCGCCTTCAGGCAACGTCCAGAGGATATGAAGCGCCACGCCAAGCAATTGTTGACCTACATTCGCTAAGATCATTAATCTTTGAATAAAAACATGGAGGGAAATTTTTTGGATGAGTTGAATGGATTATTTCGTAAAAGAATGGGTATTCCAGAAAATCAAAAACTTACATTTGAAACATTAGATAACATTCTTAGGAAAACAGCAATATCTCTTCCTTTTGAAAATTTAAGCATCATTTCAAATAAAACAAGTGCTATAACAAAAGAGAGTTTGATTACCAAAATGCTCGTGAAAAATGAAGGTGGTCTATGCTATCAATTGAATCCTTTGCTATATTTTTTCTTAGTTGAAAATGGGTTTAATGCCGTGTTAGTTCGCGGAGAAGTATACAATTATGCAACGAAGGACTGGTCCAGACTTGGTAGAACTCATGTTGCTATACTTTTGAAGCACAAAAATCAAACGTACTTGGTTGATACCGGTTTTGGTGGAAACCTACCACTAAAACCTGTGCCGCTAAATGGAGAAACTACCACCTCTGTGAATGGAGAATTTCGAGTCAAGGCAATGGAAAGTGATTATGGCGACTATATACTTGAAATGAAACTAAAATATAAAGATACCGATTGGAAAATAGGGTATGCTTTTGATACAAAAAGACCATTAGAGAAATTATCTGAATTGAACGAAGTTCAAGGAATCATCGTCCAGCATAAAGAGTCACGATTCAACAAAACCCCACTCATTACCCAACTTACAAGCGATGGAAATATAACGTTAACCGATGCTTCTTTCACACAATGGATGAATGGTAATTCGAAAAAGGAACAGATTGACAACGATAAATTCAAAGAGCTAGCAAAACAACATTTTGGATTTCAAGAACTATGAGAAGCCGTGTTACAGCGGCTTCTTTTTGCATGCTCCTTAACGCGAACGATCTTCAAATGACATGCAAAGCGGAACTGGCCGTCACGAATTCAGAACTAATTTCCAGAAAAGGTAAAAAAGGTATTGACAATGATTGGAATTAAAGATTAAATGATATCAACGAAATGATAATAACATTTTGTTTATAACACAATGTTTAAATCAAAGAATGGGTGATCTACATGGATAATGAGCAACTAAGAGATAAGCAGGGGCTTACTGAAGTCGAGTTTTTACAGAAGTATGATGCCAGTATTTACGAAAGACCATCTGTTACAGTAGATATGTTAATCTTCACTGTAGTTGATGAAGAAAAAGAAAACTATAGAAAGCTGCCGGAAAAGTCACTGAAACTGCTGATGGTTAAAAGGGGGGTTCATCCTTATATAGGTCAATGGGCTTTACCCGGAGGCTTTGTAACAGAGGACGAGAGTATCGATGAAGCTGCTTTGCGAGAGCTAAAAACCGAAACTAATATTGATGATGTTTATATGGAACAGCTTTATACATGGGGAGATGTAAATAGGGACCCTCGTACACGAGTTATCAGCTGTTCGTATATGGCACTTGTTGATTGCAGATCACTCGAGGTGAAGGCTGGGGATGATGCGGATGATGCAAGGTGGTTCGACGTTAGGTACAGTGTGCTTGAAGAGAAGAAGACCATACTGGAGAAGGACTTTGTATTTGAAAAAGTCGTAAAGATTACTCTTTCAAACGATAAGGACATCCTGGAAGCTATTATTAAAGTTATTGAAAAGTATTCTGGAAAAACAGCAATGGTAGAAAGAGAGGTTATTGTTTCGAATGGAATTGCCTTTGATCATGCGGAAATGATCCAATATGCCGTTGAGAGACTTAGGAATAAGATTGAGTACACAGATATAGCTTTCAATCTGATGCCGGAACTTTTTACATTATCAGAGCTCCAACAGGTCTATGAGGTTACTTTGGGAAAAGAGCTGCTTTCTGCTGCGTTTAGAAGAAAGATAGCGGATATGGTTATGGAAACCAATCAATTTACCAAGGATGCAGGGCATAGACCTGCAAAGCTGTTCAAGTTTAATCCAAATTGGCGATATTTGTGAAGCACGAAAACATTAAATTATAGTTGGAGGGAAAAAGTGATTTCAAACAAAAAAATCGCAAGAAATGTGGGCGTATTATTTCTAGTTGCAACGGCTGCGTATATACTAGGTAATGGACTTATTGCTTCTATTGTAAATGTTCCGGATTATCTTATTCATGTTTATCCAAATAAAACCCAAGTGATCATAGGAATGCTCCTTGAGTTCATAAATTCCGCTGCCGTTGTTGGTATTGCAATCATGCTGTTTCCAATCTTGAAAAAGCATAATGAAACTATAGCTCTTGGTTACGTAGCTTTCAGGGTTATTGAGGCCATAATCCTTATTGTTGGCGCTATCAGCCCATTATTACTAATAACATTAAGTCAGGAATATATAGAAGCAGGAGCTCCAGACGCTTCCTATTTTCAAACGATAGGCGCGTTAGCAATAAAAGGGAAATATTTGGCCTTTCAGGTAGCCATGATCGTTCTTAGTCTATATAGCCTGTTGTTTTGTTATTTATTATACCAATCAAAACTCATTCCACGTTTAATATCAATCTTTGGGCTTATTGGCTATGCATCGTTGTTAACAAGTGCCTTATTAGAGATTTTCGGCTATAGTCCAGGAATCTTTTTATTTCTTCCAGGAGCCTTCTTTGAAATCATACTACCGATATGGCTGATAGTTAAAGGATTTAACTCATTTGCAATCAAGTCCAATCAATAAAGAAAACCAGAACACAAATAGGTGATAAGGAGCAATCTTCATGAAGGCGATTGTATACACAAAATACGGAACTGCTGACGTTCTTAAACTCAAAGAAGTAGAAAAACCTACTCCTAAGGACAATGAAGTGCTGATAAAAGTTCATGCTGCATCCGTAAATTCATGGGACTGGGATCTCCTGAGAGGTGTACCGTTTATGGTCCGTCTCGAGGGGCTTCTTAAACCAAAATACAAAATACTCGGAGCTGACATAGCGGGGCGGGTGGAAGCGGTTGGTAAAGACGTAAAGCAGTATCTTCCAGGTGATGAGGTATTCGGGGACATTTCCGGGTGTAGTTGGGGCGGGTTTGCGGAGTATGTGTGTGCTCGTGAGAATGCATTAACGCTGAAATCAACCAGTATGACATTCGAGAAAGCAGCGGCCATACCACAAGCAGCAGTCCTCGCCTTGCAGGGACTTCGAGATAAAGGACAGATTCAGAAAGGACAAAAGGTTTTAATTAATGGTGCGGGTGGAGGAGTGGGTACCTTTGCGGTGCAGATAGCCAAATCATTCGGGGCTGAAGTAATTGGAGTGGACAGCACGAAGAAATTGGATATGCTGAAATCGATTGGTGCAGACCAGGTTATTGATTACACGCAAGTTGATTTCACCCAAAATGGGCAGCGTTATGACCTGATTCTTGATGTTGCGGGATATCGATCGATTTTTGATTATAAGCGTGCATTAACTCCCAAGGGCACTTATGTCATGGTAGGGGGTTCCATGTCTCGAATCTTCCAAGTCATGTTCCTAGGACCATGGATTTCAATGACCGGAAATAAGAAAATGGGTATCCTCATGCACAAGCCAAACAAAAATGATCAAAATTTCATGAAGGAGCTTTTTGAGGCTGGCAAAGTAGCTCCAGTTATAGATAGATGTTACCCGTTAAGTGAGGTTGCTGAAGCTCTCCGGTATTTTGGTGAAGGACACCCCAAGGGGAAAGTCGTCATTAGTGTGGAACATAAAAACAAATCCTAATTCTCCCTCGGACTCATAGGGAAGCATTGTTTGATTTAGCTGATTTGTTGAAATTAAAAAATAGGCATGCTATGATATACTTAATTAAACGAATGGAGTTGAAAAGCATAATGTAATATTTCTTGCTAACAATATAAAATAATAAAACAATAAAAGCGGTATTTTTCGCATGTTTTTATTATTTATATGCAAGAAAGTTACTATATCTTTTCACTCAATCAATATATCCTTATCTAACACCATAATGGGGTTGGATTAACTGTATTTATTTGAGCTACAAGAAAAGTAACTTTCTTGTAGCTTTTTATATTTTTTATACAGGAGGATGCTTTCATGTCATTAATAAATGTTACAAACCTGACGTATGCCTACGATGGCAGTTACGATAATATATTTGAAAACGTAAGTTTTCAAATCGATTCCGATTGGAAATTAGGATTTACGGGAAGAAACGGTAGAGGTAAGACAACATTTCTGAACCTTTTGCTTGGTAAATATGAATACAGCGGAAATATTTCTGCTAATGTCAGTTTTGAATATTTCCCTTTTCATGTCGAAAATAAGGAAAATAATACGCTTGATATCATCAGCGACATTTATCCAGATTATCTTCACTGGAAATTATTGCGTGAACTTTCATTGCTAAAGGTTTCTGAAGATGTTTTATATCGGCCATTTGATTCTTTGTCTAACGGAGAGCAAACGAAAGTGTTACTGGCTACACTATTTATTAAGGAAAATAGTTTTCTGTTAATTGATGAACCCACCAATCATCTTGACATGAAAGGAAGAAAACTTGTCAGTGATTATCTCAAAACAAAAAGTGGATTTATTTTGGTATCTCACGACAGATCATTTCTTGATAACTGTATAGACCACATACTTTCCATCAATAAGACCAACATAGAAATTCAAAGAGGCAATTTCTCCGGTTGGTGGGAAAATAAAAAAAGACAAGATAATTTTGAGCTTGCAGAGAACGAAAAACTTAGAAAAGACATTAAGCGCTTGTCGGATTCTGCTAAACGGACGGGCAACTGGTCACACGAAGTGGAAAGCACAAAAAACGGAACAAGAAATTCCGGTTCCAAGGTAGATAAAGGATATATTGGCCATAAGGCAGCTAAAATGATGAAACGCTCTAAAGCCATTGAGAACAGACAGCAATCTGCTATTGATGAAAAGTCTAAACTCCTTAAAAATATCGAAAACTCTGACAGCTTAGAGATTTCGCAACTTGCTTTTCATAAAAACCAACTTGCTGAACTTGATCATGTTTCGATTTCTTACGGTGAGAAGATGGTTTGTGCAGATATCAGTTTTACTATTGAGCAAGGCGAACGAATCGCTCTTTCGGGTAAAAACGGCTCCGGCAAATCAAGTATCATGAAACTTATTTGCGGTGAGGATATAAACTATACAGGCACCTTCAGGAAGGATAGTCAGTTGAAAATATCCTACGTTTCGCAGGATACATCCCATCTTCAAGGTAATTTATCAGACTATGCTGCAAATAACGGGATTGATGAAAGCCTTTTTAAATCGATTTTAAGAAAGCTCGATTTTTCCAGAGTTCAATTTGAAAAGGATATTTCAGCTTTTAGCGGAGGGCAAAAGAAGAAAGTGCTGATAGCAAAAAGTCTTAGTGAGAAAGTTCATTTGCATATTTGGGATGAACCGCTTAATTTTATTGATATTATTTCCCGCATGCAAATTGAGGAGTTACTGCTTGAATACTCACCAACCATTCTTTTTGTGGAGCACGACAGGGAATTTTGCGAAAATGTTGCAACAAAGATCATTGAACTCTAATGTTAGTTCGTAATTGCCGCCAGGAAATAACCAAACTGAATCGCCTAAACTAACGAAAAAAACTATAGCGTAAACTGCAGTACATTATAACTTTGGAGGTGTGGTAGTGCTCACTAGTGTGAAGGAAGTATTACTAGATCAATTAGCCGCTTGTCATGATGATGAAAGTTGGTTTAAACCATCTGTAACGATTCTAAATGATTTATCTGTAAATGATGCAGTCTGGAAAGCAGATGACCATCCGCATTCCATCTGGGAGATTGCGAACCATCTCATTTTCTGGAATGAAATGTGGTTAAATCGGTTTATTAACGATGATGTGCTTGAAAGTAATACATTGAACGATGAAACTTTTGAATTGGATCACCTGAAGCAGAATGAAGCAAGTTGGAATGAGACCATTCGGAGATTAAGTGATGGATTTGTACACTGGCGAGAAGTTATTAAGAACTGTGACGATTCTAAACTGGAATTAAAACAATACCGACCTATTTCAATGCTCAGTGGTGGGGCGTGATATCAAATTTATGTATCCATAACGCATACCATATTGGGCAGATGATGCTGTTGAAAAAGCAAGTACAGAAATATCGATCGTAACGAGCACAATGACATCATAAGAAGGCTGCCGACAGCAATGAATCGGCAGCCTTCTTCGCTATCGGGCAGCATTCTACGGACGGCTGCAGTGAAAGATGGTCGGACTTATTTGTAGGTAGACAACGGCGCTAGCCAAACGAGACCCGTCCCCCGGTACACGTTGACAAGCCCCTCACCAGATGCGGCTGATCCGAGCAGTGTTTTGCCAGACCTTTCAACCGTAAAGTCCAACGAATGCGACCACATCATCGCAAAATTTCCGTCCACTTTCAAGACATCATTCGTCAGCTCCACAATTACCGCTTCTTCCGACGGGATCGGCGCTTCCAATACGAGCACTCCCTTGCCTTTAGCGCTAAGATTAAATAATCCTTCTCCCCCCAAAGCGGCTGACGACAAGTTCTTGCGGGATACCACTTGTGTTTGCAGCGTCGTCTCGCAGGCTAAAAACAGCCCATCATCCAGGACAATATGATCGTTGTCGACATCGATCAGCCACAAATATTTGAAGGTCGGCTCCATCATGATGGTGCCTTTCCCTTTATAAACGGGCTTGACTGCGCTCTCCCCGGTTACAGCGCCTGAAACAAGATTTCGGAATAAGCCTCCCGCTCCTTTAACCCCTGTCGTCATTTCGATACTGCCAACATAATATTGCATTGCACCGGCGCTCATCATGATCTCACCGTTCAACTCAATCATGACTTGCCTTTTTTTCATATTGCTTTTGCTCATGTAGAAGTTGGACTGTGCGTCAGCAATCGTTGTACTGCTCAAATCCTGCTTATACTCAAGCACACTAAACGGCCCCAATTTCTCTTTTATCTCGACGTTGCTGTTATCCGTTAAATTACTAATTGTAAATGTCATTCTGATTCCTCCGTAGTTTTTAATGGCGATTATCGCGTTCGTCGTACTTTTAGGCGAAATCTATAAATCTAACATTCATACGTATTAAAATGAGAAAAGTTACACGACCTGAAGCTCCCATTTTCCGTAAAACTCTGAATCTAACGATATTTTAGAAACGAATCAAATCAAATGCTTTAGATGAAGTGCAGGCTCATAGGGAGTCATGCTAATTCCGGATTGTAAACGTTGAATAAAATCCGGGTTTGCGAGGAGCGGACGCCCGATTGCAGCTAAGTCAATCGTTCCCTCAGTTACTGGGCGGAAGCAGAACCAGTATCTAAATTCCCTACTCCAATTATTATTCCACTCCAATATTTCCGCACAGTTTGATGGAATGTCATTCCGTTGGTGAAGACCTTTGTGAACTGATTGGTTGATGGGTGAAGGATCGTAAGACCTATATCTTTAAAAATATGAATATAGGCGGCTAGTGTTTGTTCAGGATTATCCCACGTAAAGTCTGGAATGTCATCCTTCATTTCTGAAAAACGAACGACCGTCCTCTCTGCGCCTATTTCTGTCACGACTGCAGTTAGAAGCTCTTTCATGAAAATATTATTATGATTCTTCAAGATTAGGCCAGAATTTCTATGACGGAGTTAGGGAAAGCCGTTGCGCTATCACAGCCAGCAGTGACAGAAAGAGTACGGAGGATGGAGGAAAAAGGGATTATTGATCATTACCGTGCGGTTGTCTCTCTTGAGAAATTGAACAAATCGATTGTTGCCTACTTATTATTTCACACGAAGGGCTGCGAGAATTTTGTTGATCATTGCAAAAATTCGCCTGATGTTCTCGAACTTCACCGTATAAGCGGTCAGTACAATTTCTTGGTAAAGGTGGTTAGCGAATCGCTGCAATCCATCCAAACCGTTATTAATGAAATGGGTAAGCACGGAGACTCGACGACGTTGATTATTCTGTCTTCACCAATCGAACATGGTAAGGTTATTGCTGATATTCAGGATAATTAAATAGAAACTTGCATTGCTTGACGGAGGATGATTGCTGTTGAATACAGAAATTTATGATAAAATATAGGTTAAATGATTCAGAAAGTCCAAAATCTGGGGGGTTATGAAAATGGTTCAATCAATCGTACATATCGCTCTAGTTGTAAAAGATTACGACGAGGCCATAGAGTTTTATACTAAAAAGCTAAATTTCACTTTAGTTGAAGATACTTATCAGCCAGAACAAGATAAACGGTGGGTAGTCATCTCTCCACCTGGTTCAGTTGGCACCACGATATTACTTGCAAGAGCATCTAAACCTGAACAAGAGCCGTTTATAGGTAACCAATCAGGCGGTAGAGTTTTCCTGTTTTTAAACACGGATGAATTTTGGAGAGATTATAATGAAATGATCTCAAGAGGAATAGAATTTGTGAGAGAACCAACAGATCAATCGTATGGAACGGTCGCAGTATTTAAGGATTTATATGGGAACCTATGGGATTTGCTAGAGCTGAGAGAAGATCATCCAATTTTCAAACGAATTAAGTAGATGTCTGGATTCTAGAATATAGCAGAACTAATTAAGGAGTTGTGAAAATGAGTACTTTAACGAAAGCAATACTAATAGCCGCGAAAGCTCATGATGGTCAAACAGATAAAGGTGGAAATCCATACATATTGCATCCTGCGAGATTAGCAACAAAAGCCAACAGCGAAGAAGAATCAATTGTAGCAATTTTACATGATGTTGTAGAAGATTCAGATATTACTCTGTTTGATTTAAAGAATGCAGGTTTTAACGAAGATATTATAGAAGCTCTTGATTGCCTTACTAAAAGAGCAGATGAATCATATGAAAGCTTTATCAAGAGGATCAAATTAAACCCCCTAGCGACGAAAGTAAAGCTTCTGGATCTAGAGGATAATAGTGATATTGGTCGTATTCCTAACCCAACTGATAAAGACTATGCAAGGATTGATAAGTACAAGAAGGCGATTGCAGAACTAAAATTCTAACACAACAAGTTATTTTATGAGATAAGAGAAGTGACGCTTTAGTACGTAAATACAACATGAGAGGATTGCAGATGTAATGAATGATACGGTTAATCTTACTATTGGAGGCTCCTATGTTTTTGCTCCAGACAATCCAAGAAAGACGAAGAATCGTGGTAGGAAATGCACAATCCTTTCTTTCGAGTTAAATAAGGATTATGAACTAGAAGTTAGGGTTGTATATCATGATACGAATAGAGAAGCCCTATTACAAGTAAGTGATTTAAAGACAATAACGGAATGAAACAAATAATCTAACTGCATGAATCATGAACATCTTCCAGCCTATTGACAAATAAACAATATTTCGTTAGCATCATTGTGAATCGGACAATTGTCCGTTAATTTTGGCATTAGACAAGAGAGAGCCAGTAGAAGGCTCGAATCGGATGGAGGGAAGACATGTCTTCAAATAAAGCTAGTGCAGAAACAGAAGCTCCGTTTTCAATGCGGAGTATATTAGGGCCGTTGGTTGCAATTGTTGTCGGGATTTTCATGGTAATTTTGGATGGAACGGCGGTAAACGTTGCTCTCCCCAAGCTGCAGGAAGAATTCAAACTATTGAACTTGTCCTTAGTACAATGGACCGTGATTGGATATGCGCTGGCACAAGCAGCGGTCATTCCTTTAGCGGGCTGGCTATCGGACAGATTTGGCGCCAAGAAAATATTCTTGATCTCGGTAGGTCTATTCACTATTGGTTCTGGTCTATGTGCGTTGGCTAATACGGTTGAAATGCTGATTACTTTCCGTATCATCCAAGGCCTGGGTGGCGGTGTTGTTGTACCGATTGCCATGGCGTTCATCTATCGTCTGTCGCCCCCGGGAAAAGTAGGGGCAGTCATGGGCATGATGGGGATTCCGATCTTGCTGGGTCCGGCGCTAGGACCTGTCGTTGCAGGCTGGTTAGTTGAATATCACAGCTGGCAATGGATATTCCTGATTAACCTTCCTATCGGTGTAATCGGTATTCTCCTCGGAATCCGTACATTACCGAATATACAACGGCAGTCAGTTGCATCCTTGGATTTACTTGGCATGCTGTTAGGGCCAATTGCCTTTGCAGCGCTAGTGTATGGCGTTTCTAATGGTGGTATTGACCCGGTCACCGGGAAATCCACGTGGACGGATGCGGATACGCTGATAGGCTCAGGTATCGGTATTGTGGCGCTTATTTTATTCGTTATTGTGGAATTAAGACGTGAGAATCCGCTGCTTGAGCTTCGCGTTTTCCGCTCTGGTAATTTTACAAAAGGGATCATTGTACAATGGATTTCACAGATTGCGATGTTCGGAACCATGTTCCTGGTACCCCTTTATTTACAACAGGCCCATGGCTATAGTCCATTGAAAACAGGGCTCATCATGCTTCCGCAAGCTCTGGCTTCCGGTTTATTTATGCCAATTGGCGGTAAACTGTCAGATCGCTTCGGAGCGCGTCCGCTCGTCTTGGCGGGTATGGCACTTACAACGATTTCAGCCTTGTTATTGTCCAATATGTCTGGCGATTCAGGGGTAGGTACTGTGATGCTTCCGCTTGCACTGCTTGGCGCGGGAATGGGACTGTTTATGATGCCTCTCAATAATCACTTGATCCAATCCGCTCCACAGAATTTGGTTGGACGTGTAACGTCGCTCACGAACGCTGCACAGCAAGTTATGATGTCCTTTGCTATCGCTATTTTGATGACGATCTTTACAACAAAGATGAAAAATCTAATGGTTGAATCAGGTAAGCAAAAGCCGGATTTAGACTTGTATGCATCTTCCTTTGGGTACACTTTCTTGATTCTGCTGGGTATCGCGGTTGTCGGCGGATTGCTTGGTCTTATGCTTCAAAAGCCCAAGAGGGCGGAAGGCGAGTCCACGGACGGTGCAGAAATTCCAATTATGGTTGGTCATTAATCTAATAGAAAAACGAAAAGCCCGGTCCAAATGGAGCCGGGCTTTTTCGCATCATAAGATGATTATTGATTTTGTGAATTGCTGCTGGAGGATTGATTTTCTTTAAATGCCTCTGCTGCTTCCTCTGCGGAAAATTCTGTATCATCTTTACCTGGGACAGGCATTTTGTTTAACTCCGTAGACTGTACTTCTGCCTTTGTTGCTTGATTATCTTGATTGGGCATATGACACCTCCTTTTATTAAAATAACAACAAGGAATAGTTTTCCACCATATGAAATTTTTATACCGATTACGGCGAGTTTAGTCTACGTGCTGAAAGACTAGGCAGTGGAACGGGACGTGTCTATACCATAACTTACATGGCAACAGACCATGCAGGCAATAAAAAGTTGACCTCTGTAACGGTCACCGTGCCGCATGACCGATCAGGCAATAAGTAATTCCATTTATTTGGTTTGAGGGCACTGAAAAGGCCATGATTTTTCTATGTTTTCGAATTTTCAAAAATTATGTTTACCTTACAAGGAATATTTGATAATATAATCGCAATAATCAAATGCGATGAAGAGAAGAGTAAATAAATGAATTCTTTCACAGAGAGCTCCGGATTGCTGAAAAGGAGTAAAGGGTACGTTATTGAAAAAAGCCTCAGAGCAGCACATCGGATCCTTTTGAAAAGGGTGATGGTGTGTCAGGAGCTCCTGTTACAGAGCTAAAGTATACGCATTACATGGTAATGCCGTACTTGAAGAGGCTGATATGGCGACATATTAGCAAATTTGGGGTGGTACCACGAGTATATACAATCTCGTCCCTAAGACTGATTATAGTCTTGGGGGTGGGATTTTTTTTATTGGTGCATAGGAAGTAAAGCTTACGTGCAATATGCGGTACACCGAATCAGACTGTTTGAATATATATTTAGGGGTTCCCCTTCATCATGCTAAATTGAAAGGATTTGAATATCTTATGTCAGAAAAACTAAAGGTTGGTATTGTCGGAGGAACAGGTATGGTTGGTCAGCGGTTTGTTCAGTTGCTGGATCAGCATCCTTGGTTTAAAGTAACGGCCATCGCCGCTAGTAGCAGTTCGGCAGGTAAAACATATGAAGAATCTGTGCAAGGAAGATGGAAGTTGTCTACCCCAATTCCTGAGGAAGTGAAAAATATCGTCATTCAGGATGCATCGAAAGTGGAGGAGGTTGCCGCTCAGGTCGATTTTATTTTTTGTGCAGTGGATATGAAAAAGAATGAAATTCAAGCGTTGGAAGAGGCATACGCAAAAACGGGCACACCCGTTATTTCCAACAATTCAGCTCACCGCTGGACGCCTGACATCCCGATGGTCATTCCGGAAGTTAATCCAGGGCATATTGAAGTGATTGCTGCTCAGAGAAAGCGGCTTAGAACCTCCACCGGCTTTATTGCCGTTAAGCCCAATTGTTCAATCCAGAGCTATGTGCCGGCCCTTCATGCACTGCTAGATTATAAACCTAATATAGTGGTTGCATCGACGTATCAGGCGATTTCCGGAGCCGGTAAAAACTTTACCGATTGGCCTGACATGTTAGATAATGTCATTCCTTATATTGGCGGCGAGGAAGAAAAAAGCGAGCAGGAGCCATTGCGTATATGGGGCAGCATTGTAAATGATGAAATTATTAAAGCAAGTGCCCCTTTGATTACAACGCAGTGTATTCGCGTTCCAGTAACGGATGGACATTTGGCAACCGTATTTGTATCATTTGAGAAAAAACCTTCGAAGGAAGAAATTCTAGAACGCTGGCTGCAATTCAAAGGACGACCACAGGAGCTTGGTCTGCCAAGCGCACCAAAACAGTTCATTACTTATTTTGAAGAAGAGAACAGGCCACAGACTAAACTTGATCGTGAAATTGAGCGCGGAATGGGTGTTTCGGCGGGGAGATTGCGCGAGGATTCCATATACGATTTTAAATTTGTAGGACTATCACATAATACTTTACGCGGAGCAGCGGGCGGTGCTGTGCTGATCGCCGAACTGCTTAAAGCGGAAGGGTACATTCAGTCAAAGTAGAAGCATTCTTATTGATTTGAATAGGTAGATTTAAAAAAGTCAGACCATGAATTTTTATCCATATTCTAAGGCAAACTAAGCATTGTTCGCTCAAAAAAATGTGGAGGTGTTCGTAATGCGTCAGGTAAACAAAACAATGATCGTTGCATCAACAGCAACCGCGGCAGCAGTCATGGGATCGGTTATTTATGGCGTTTACAGGGCAAGAAACAGCAACATTCTTGAGCGGATAAAAAACAGATTGACCTAAGGAAAGGAGGCGGGTGACCGCCTCCTTTATACATGCACTGAATTATACCGAAGTGTCACTGGATAGATCCGGTGGCGCTTTTTTTGTTACGTAAAAAAGGTAGAAAAAAACCCGGATTTAAGACGCTGGTTCTTCTTGTTTTCGCTCATTGTGAATTTCTCCCCATGCACACATGACTTCTGCTACAGGAATCAATATTTTGCCATATTCACTAAGCGAATATTCTACTTTTGGAGGGATGGTAGGGTATACCGTTCTTTCGATCACGCCTTCTTGTTCCAAGTCTCGAAGATGCTGTGTCAGCATTTTTTGAGAGACATTAGGTATTAGCTTTTCCAGATCGTTGAACCGCTTGGTTGATTCCATCAAATGCCATAAAATCATCGCTTCCATTTGATTGTAGGATAAAGAACTGAGTTCAAATGAACTTTCGGTTCCACTTTTTTGCTGGCGCTACCCACCTGTTATAAGTGTATAATATAATAGAAATTTTATAGAGAAAGAAATAGAGAGAGAGTGAGAAACCATATGATTACAAAATCCTTATCCCCCTTAGTTGCAGCACTAGACTTAAAGCCACATCGTGAAGGCGGCTGGTACAAGGAGATTTGGAAAGCTTCCTTCGAAATTCCAAAAGAGGTGCTTAGTGAAGCGTACTCAGGTTCCCGATACGCGGCTACTTCCATTTATTTCGTGCTTCATCCAGAAGAGTTTTCAGAGTGGCATAAGGTATTATCGGATGAACTTTGGCTCTGGCATTCAGGTAGTCCGCTGTTGCTTACACTTGGAGGTACAAAGGACAAGCCTGAGGAAACACAAGAGATCATTCTCGGACCAGATGTCATCAATGGACAGTGTCCACAAGCCTTAGTTCCGGCCAACGTTTGGCAGACGGCAAAACCGCTTGGAAACGAGCCTGTTTTTGTCTCCTGTGTTGTAGCGCCGGGGTTTCATTATGATGATTTTATGTTAATCAATAAATAAGCTAAATAGCTGAATAGACATCAAGAGAAGGCTGCCGACAACAATGGATCGGCAGCCTTCTCTGCTAACAGGTAAACACTTGTAGATGTTACGACGAATGAAGAAAGGAGAAATTTATGAGAAAAAGATTAATGAACGTGATGGTTATATGTCTTACTTTTTTATTTGTATTTAGTTTGATTGGTTGCAGTAATACTGTAAAGAAAGTTTCAACGGATGTAACCTTTGAGCAAACAATCGATGGAAAACTTAACAATATTACTAAACCAAAAGATTATACAGTATCACTATCCTCTAATCCGTATGACTATATGAAAGGTTTAGATAGTAATAAGGATTACCAATACATTGTTTTGCAAGGAGAAAAGTCTTTAAATTATATGCTCAATAAATTTGCTAATAGTGATAATAATGGATTAGAAGAATATATTATGGCAATCGCCTGTTCTGAAATATTAAAAGAGAATCCTGCTTTTAAAAAGTGGGCTTCTGGGAGGGAATGGTATGATAATCATATTAGAGCGCGTAAGTAATGTTATCTCGTAATCTTTTTAAATTATGACATAACTGCTTTAGAGACTACTAAAAAACGCTGCCAAAGTCGGAGTATTGTGGACAAACCCAAATAGACCAGTCGCGTTAGGTGGCTGATCTATTGGGTTCCAGATTACTCACAGGCTTACGGTATAATCAGCTTCCGGGATCCAGGTTTGAGTATGAAAATCTCTTCCACGTATATGAACACGATCCTCGTATACATCGATAACCAAGCCCTCCGAACGGGTTTCTTGAATCGGCCGGTCGTTGCTATCGTAGGGATAACTAACGGAAGAACTGTTTACCATCGTGAACACATCCCTGACAATCGTGGTGGGTAGACGCAGTTCCCAATGAGTATGCCCTGAAAGGAAAATTACTTCCGGATATACGGATAATAGCTGTTTCAATTCTATTTGCTGCACAACGCCACGCTCTACGCTGCCTGATACTGTGCCTTGAAGCGGCTGATGAAGAAACACGAACATAGGCCTGTGCGGGGAATAGTTTTCTTGAAGCTTCTTCTGCAGCCAGCTTAACTGAGCAGAGGATAACCAGGCATCTTCGTAGTTAGACGGATCGGATTGTCTATACTGTTCGGAACCTAGAAAAATGAAATGATATCCTTGAATCCAACTGTTGTAATAAACGTTAGAGATTCCTGTGTGTGACAGAAACCGTGCTATGGACGCTCGATCCGATTCACCGTTGGGAAAAGTACTTGGCGACCAGTCCGCATTAGATTTGTAATAAGCTTTGTAAAATTCGTGGTTGCCTAACGTATAGTAGACTGCCTTCGGTAGCGGATACTTCTGTAGAATAGAGTTTAACATAGCATAATCATCAGGACGCCCGTCCCCAAGGTCACCGTTAATCACTAAGGCGTCCAGATTAGGGTTCAACCGATATAAATCTTCTAACGCTGCGCTGAATTTACCCTGAGCTTGCGTATCCCAGTACTGAACATGAATATCGCTGACGACGGAAAAGCTTAAATGAGGAGATTGGCCTGAAGCTTTTCTCAGCTCGTCAGCTAGACGGTTGATCTCATCTTTTTCCTTTTGGGATCTGACGAGATTCCAGCGCGGCCGAAGAAAAGATTCTATAATTTTGACAGTATCTTTCACACTAAGCAACCGCTACCTCCCCCTTAACAATAAGTTTAATCCTGGGACTGACCCGAAGCTTTCCTTAACTCATTGGCAAGCCGGTGAATTTCATCCTTGTCCTCTTGCGAGGTGACGAAATACCACATCGGGCTTAAAAAGGTCTCGATGATTTTATTGGCATCTTCCGGGCTTAACACTGGATCCCCTCCCAAAACCAGGCTGTCCATCTATTTCTACAATATGTAGAATCCGACTTCAATGAAATGAGTAAGGCACACATTTTTGAAATATTAGTAGGAAAGTTTTCATGGGTCTTTCCACTAATGAGAAACGATTAGTTAAAAATCTAATGCTGAAAAAGGATTTGTTCATAATTCAACGAATTGTGTATTATTTTGGTAATATTCAAGAGGGGAAGAGTGGTTGAATGGGTTCGCGTTTAATGCATTTGATAATTGCAGACCGCGTTGCATCGGAACTAAAAATCGCAGATAGAGCTCGTATTTTATTAGGCTCAATTGCTCCAGATGGTGATGAAGTTAAGGGGGAAACCCACTTTAAAGGAGCGAGGTATTCATTCTCTGACGGAGCTCCATCTGAGTATGGGTGTTTTAACTCTAAATTAGCTTTCTAATGTGCGTGAGGATGATAAAATGTCGAAGAGAAAGCAGATTTGGATTATATCCATCACGTCATTGTTGTTGATTTATTTGTTTATCTTTCCCTATCCAACGGCTGAATTAGCTGTAAGGAAGCATTTATTTGGGTGAAGAAAAATTGGTTAGGTTATCGTGTGATTACTGATGGAACTGGACCATGATTTAACGAATGCACTGCGGTCTATTATTGATAGACACCAGTAGGAACAATTAAATAGAAATATACCTAAGGGAGTGAACATGTGACTATTAAAGCAGTATTATTCGACTTTGATGGGACTCTGGCCGATACGTTGCCGCTGTCTTTTTATGCTTTTAAATTTATCTTTAAAAAGTACGATAATAGGGATGTAACTACAGAAGAACTAATCTCTATGTTTGGGCCAACTGAAGACGATATAATTTCTATTAACCTTTTAAGAAAAGAATATGTTGCAGAAGCAATCTCTGAGTATTATCAAATTTATAAAAAGGACCATGCCTCTCAAGTACATATGATTGACGAAATACAAAAGCTTTTAATGTATATAAAATCGAATAACATAAAAATGGGAGTAATCACAGGGAAAAGTAGAGCGGCATTTCAAATATCCTCAGACTCACTGAACTTATCACATTTCTTTGATATTGTGATTACTGGAGATGATGTACAGAAACCCAAACCTAATCCAGAAGGTATTTTTACAGTATTGGAGTTTCTTGGAGTTTCAAAAGATGAAGCTGTTTTTATTGGAGACAGCAATGCTGATATAAAGGCGGGCAAAGCAGCAGGCTTGCGGACTTTTGGAGTACAGTGGCTATCTACCTATCAAAGCACCCATTTTGAAATTGAGCCAGATTTTGTTTTCACTAAAATTGATCAGTTTCTAAAGATACTTGAAAGTGAACTAAATCAAAATAAATAGTTGATTACTTTCTTTACTCGGCTATGCGTATAAACATGAACGTTAAAAAAGCTGGTACATTTCATGAGCACATTTGCATGCCTGAACATCTACCAGCTTTTTATAACATTTATTCATCCATTTTGCTTGTTAGTTGACTTCTTGGATTGCATTACCAGCTAAGTCGGCGAGCAGTTGTTGCCCTTCCAAATTAGGATGAACATCTTCATGAAGAATAAGGAGATTTTGTTTCCCGATAAACGCTGTGAATGCATCAGCAATTTCGATGCTTGAATCTGCCCCAAAAGAACGGATCGCTAGGTTTGCTCCATATAACAATGCACCGGCTTGTGCATCTTTACCGTAAAAAGGATTATAAATCGTATATAATATAATCGGTTTATCTGTCAAAGTGCGAATTTCAAAAACAAGTTGCTGTAGATTTGTAACAAGATTTGTCGTGATATTTTGCATTAAAGATACATCCTCGAGTGTAGGTTGATAATTGGGAATCGTTATTATCTTGGCAATAATCGGACTTGCACCCTTTAAAAAGTCGGCACTTCCGATATTAAGTGTGATCACATCGGCATGACGAACTGCTTGACGATACTTTTCAGTTTTAAGAAGAGTTAGGAGGTCAGATGACGTATCTCCCGGAACTCCAAGATTTCGTACACGGTACTTTTCGCCTTCCACTACTAACTCTGGAAATGCGTCTTTTGACGGGTGATTGTTTTTTGTGTCTAAGTTATACCCAAAAGTGATGGAATCTCCGAGAGCAACAAGAGATTTTTGTTCTTGTGCAAACGCTGTCGGTACCATAATCACAAAACATAATACAAAAGATAAAGCCAATTTTACTGTAGATTTAAACATAGTTTCCTCCTTGGTAGTTTACGTGATACACAACGTATCAATCATAAACTAACAGTCCCGAAATGTCTGTCATATTTCGCCGTTTTGGCATTAAAACTACATACATGCAATTTTGGGTAACGAGAACCGGATCATTCGTTGGTTGGATATACGGTTTGCCGAGTATACCTTGTCTTTCGACAGAAGCATGAGAATAATGTTCAGATCGTCAGTTATTTGGTCAAGTAGGAGTCTAGATGAATCAGATGGAGCCTGCCGCTGTTTTATAGGGAAGGCTCCTTCAGTTTGTGAAATGCTGACTATTAAAGAAAACGCAATCCGTTTACTATCACGTGAATATGATCTAGATCCGCCCAAAGGATGAAGTAAGGATACGTATTGCCGTTAATAACTACAGGCTTTGGATATATAGCGATGAGTGCGGACTGCCGACGAAACTCAGGCGCTTGGTCCGCGGAGGGGAAAATATAGCAGGCTTCCTGACCCTGTACTCGTCCTGGAACAATTCGCGGTGAAGAGCCATACGGCATCAGCTGATGATGAGCTTCCGAGCGGCAAAGCTCATGAAACGGCAGGTCGCTGGCCAGGGCTGAGATTCCGACGAAACCGCTCGCACCTTCGAACCTGGTCTCACTCACCGGTCGCCAGTCCACGGGGTAGGGGAAGCTGACCTCGTACGTCGAGCTGCTGAACTGGGTGTAAACTTCCGTTGGAACGGCTCCGTGTGACCATTGAACGGCTGTGATGGACCCTGCCTCTGTAACAACGCGGATCGGTGCCGGATGATGGATATTGATGACCCATAGCTCGCTAGAAAGCCCCTGTCCTCTACAGCCTGACAGGTATGCGATGGCTTCACCATCAGGGGACCACGCGACAGGAGTCGCAAAGCAATCGGAGACGGCATGGATTTGTTGGACGCCGCCTTGGGAATGTTCAGTCCGTATCGTGGAGAAGTAGCCTTTACGTTCGACAAATTCGGTTGTGCTGTATGCGATGGCGGCACTATTTGGAGCCCAAGCCGGGTTATAATTTTTCGCTAATGGCCCACCTTTGAGTTCGGACACGTTTCCTGTTGTGATTTCGACAACATAGATGATGGAGATGCTTGCGCCTGGAGAGGTGAAGAGGGCATAGGCACCGTTCGGGGAGAGTTTTACCTCGTTCATAGGACCGATTGTATTGCGCGTTATTTGGCGCTGGCCGGTACCGTCGACTCGAATTTCATAAAGCTGATCGTTCCCCGAGGTGTCCTGGGCCGCAAATAATAGTTTATCGCCGGAGGGAAACCACTGCACATGCTTAGCGCCGGATAAGGGTAACGTTCTGGCGGAGAAGGTGGTCAGCTCATAGAGCACGATCCGGTTCTGCTTCGTATAGCCGATCCGCGTGCTGTCAGGGGACCAAGTGAGAGTGGTATAGGGCTCTAGTTGATCAATCTGCGTCAAGGTTCCCAGCCGAACGTCTAAGACAAAGAGAACGCCCTGCATTCCGATATACGCGATCCGGCGATTATCCGGTGACCAATAGGGAACGGAATGAGCATCGGCCTGCTTTTTGCCAACAGCTGTGGATTGACCGCTTAACGGATCGTACAGCCATAGATCATATGCGCCGCCAAAGTTAGAAACGTAGGCAAGCTGACCAATTCCGCCTGGAGGAGCATAAGGGACGATGAGGCGCATGCCCACGGTGATCAAGTCAGAAGGCAGTTGATTCACTTGGCGGATCAGCCCAGGTCTTCGAACTCCGCCCGTCATTACATTATATCTGCTGGCGATTGCGTATAATGTGTCCCCGGGTTGTACCACATAGTACGGGACACCTGGCGGGACCATCAGCCATTGATCGACATATATCGTGTATGGCGGTAGCAATCGATTGACTTGAATAATAGCTGCCATAGGGATGCCATACATTTGGGCAAGGGAGTAGACGGAGTTCCCGGGTTTGACCTGAACGGTTACAACGCCGGACGGCACCGAAAGTTGCTGCCCGGGATAGATAGTATTGGGAGACTCGAGGTTGTTTGCGGCGATTAAAGCAGCGATGGGCACTTCCCACCTCTTAGCGATCGCTGACACCGAATCGCCGGGTTTCACGGTATAGAACGTCTGCACGAAGAAGACCTCCTCTTAAACACCTTTTGATACCCAGTGTATTCAGAGGAAGAACGATGCAGAAGAACTTACGGATGTTGTACACAGTTGTTTTAATCCACGATGCCTGGTGATTTTCCATTGCAGTTCATCCAAGAATTTGTTAAGAGAATAAACTGGTTTTCTTTGCCAGCTCGCGTTCAACCATTTGCTTGCCGCGGTGAGCACTTGCCGATCAAGGGAGCAGATAAGCGCCCGCTCGGCAACCGTTGCGTCGATGTTGTCATCATCTTGTTTTACCATATGGTAAACGATAGATGAAAAAAAACAAATTTTTCAACCGAATGATTGATTAGCTAAACCGGGCCCTCCTATGGTATTTTTTAAGGTAGCAGGAAGGAGGGTTCTTAACCATGTTGGCATATTTGAAACGAGTATATGAAGCATGGATCGACTATCCTTTGAGCTTAGGTAAGGTGATTCGAGATCAATATCAGATTGAACGTTTCCTGGGGATGGGAAGCTATGGATTAACATACTTATGTCAGGATAGGAAGTCCGGTCAGGAAGTCGTTGCTAAGCAAGCTAAACCGAGTAAAGGGCGCTTGGGTCAAAGCCTTTTGCGCCGGGAAATAGAGATCATGAGTCAGTTAGAACATCCCTCTATTCCAAGGTGCTACACATCTTTTAAAGAATCTAATCGATTGTACATGATAACCGAATATATAAAAGGTCGGACAGTGGAGGATTTAATATTTGAACGGGGAGCTCGATTTGGAGAAAGGGATGCGATTTGCCTAATACGCAGTTTACTGGATATCGTGCGCTTCATCCACGAGAAAGGCATCGTTCATTTGGATATACGAATTCCTAATGTCCTTTTATACGGGGAACGTATGACCCTGATTGATTTTGGTTTAGCCGCTCGCTTAGGAGAGCCAGCTCTGTTAGAAATTGGACCTGATGAAGAGCTCATACGGAGAAGAACCGTAGCTGTCACTTCAGATCTATATGCAATCGGTCACTTTTTACTATTTATGCTCTATTCGACATATGAATCGATCGATGGTCAGGAGGACTCCACAATTGGATGGGAGGAGGAGCTGTCGGTAACGAGGCAGACGAAGCAAGTGATTCGTAAATTACTGCAAATCGATCCGCCGTACGTTAACGCGCAGTTATGTATCGAGGATCTGGACGCGCTATTAAAGGATTAAAAAAACAAAAAAGCCACTTTCGCGGCTTTGGATTAGCTGGAACTTCGATGACTATTTTTATAGTAACGATGTCCTTGAGAGTTGTGTCCATACCCCGCATGGTCACTAGAGGAGTATCGGCGATTATTATAGGTTTTGTAATTAGAGCTACTATGTCGATAATGTCTGCGTCGTTTGGAATGAAAAAAAGATCCTAGTAGTTTGCGAAACAAATATTTGAGCAACTTTCATTCCTCCTTTGGCTTTTTCTTATTAATACGAAAAGGTATTCCAATGGTTTCAGCTAGTCATCCATTTGGGCGTGTAAACGTTCAAGAATACGTCGTTTGCGATACAGCATTCTCGCAGCTTCGCCAACATCCTTCAGCGTTCCGCGATTGATCCAAGCGCCAAAGAGGATTCCGGCAATAGGAATGAGTTGGAACAGCTTTTTCCAACCCCAATTATCGCGGTAAGTGGCGAATACCTCGCGCCACCCCTGAAGCTGAGAGATGATTTGTACATTCTTCTTATCCGGGGAAGTGTATTCCGCCAGCTCTTCGAGAATGGCCTTTTTACCGACAATGTCGGAGGACGAGAATTGCAGGCATTTGATCGTGAATATCCGCTCCTGTTTGTCTTTGGGATCATATCCATAGCAGATCGCAATTTCTTGAATAGTTTTCAAAGACAGGCCAAGAATGGCCGGAATATCGATGGCGAGTGTCAGAATCCCGCCTATACCAGTTGTTGCACCTTGAATAGTAGCCAGATTTGATCGATTTTGGACAATTTCATTTGCCGTTTGATCCATCACTTGAAGAGGTAATGTTCCCACTTTTTCTATCGTAAGACCCTCTGTATGATCTGTTAAGTTTCCCTCGACTCTATTGCGAAGATGCATATCTTCAATGTACCGTAATGTTCCTTTTTCAGAAATCAGATAGCGGCCCCCTGCCTGCAAATAATTCCCAAGCTCGTCCAATGCTTCACCTATTTTCTTATTCAAAAACTTCGGCGTTAATCGGTCCAATACTTGAAAAGGAAGCCTTCCGATTTTTTCCCAAAACCAAAGATCTTTCTGTTCAGCTTCCCATGATTCTATCTCATGAAGTTCTTGAAGCAGCTCAGTTCTTGTTTCCGGAAGGTGATCTTGTCCAGGGTTATTCATGCAATTCACAACTCCTTTCTTCATCGTATACGTTTATAATCGCTTTTGGATGCATAGGTTCTGATATATTTTTATGATATCTAAACGAGGGAGCTGAAAATCAGTGGATGAACGGATACTTGAAAATCTAAAGTGCGTATCGTTTGGTATCCGCATTATCGCCTTTTTTTGGGATTATCTTATTATTTTGGGCTACATCATCCTGTTAATCGGAGTATCTTTTCTTGCACGGCCGCAGGTGATTCCGCTGTTTACGACAAATCCCTTGTTGGCGGAGATCACTGGGTTTCTATTCATCACACTTCCTGTATATCTTTATTTTGCCGTGTGTGAGGGGTCGAAATCGCATGCAACATGGGGTAAACGAAAAATGGGGATTGTGGTGGCTGGCGTTTACGGTCAACCAATCGGATTCGGATCCTCGCTTATTCGTTCTGCCCTTAAATTCATCCCTTGGGAGCTAGCCCATTTCACCATTTGGCACATGGTGATCCCTTCTGAGTACCCCAATTATTTAATTTATTCATTATTGGGGACGGTCTACGGTCTGGCACTTATTTACTTGATAAGTCCATTATGGAGCAAAAATAAACAAACTGTTTACGACTCTATCGCGGGGACTGTTATAAGGTATAAGGATTAAGGATTCATGCACGAGGCAAAACAGATAAGCGATGTTCGACCAAATTCGTCCGTTGAAGGCGGACTATACGAGTCCAGTGGGATTGAAATGGCCATCCGTGATAATAACGGTTACTGCATCGCTTTCGGTGCATAAAGACGATTTGGACTTTAAACTAACAGAAAACCTTAGCTCAATAATCGACCTGAACAAGGCTGCCGGTAGATCAGTGGCCTTTTTTTAACTAGTTGCACTGCTTGTAAGAAAGTATGGAAAACGCTATCAAGCTAACGTATAATCAGTATGCATGGATTAATCAGTCATACAGATTATAGGCGGAGGCTGGTCTAATGAGTTTCAATTCACTTCGATATATGCAAATAAAGGATCAACTGATCCGGAATATTTCATCCTTGAAACCACACGATCGTTTGCCCTCAAGAACCGTTTTATCTGAAACCTATCAAGCTGCGCGCACAACCATCGAAAGAGCCATTTCGGAATTAATTGGAGAAGGGCTGCTTTATGCACGGGATGGGAGCGGAACATATGTCTCTGAACCTATAAATGGCCGAAATAGCCATGATGGCAGGGAAATCAAAAACTGGGGACTGCTGATTCCCGATATCCTTCATTACAATTACCCCGATATTGTACGGGGAGCTAGTGATGTGGCAAGTGAGAATGATATCAATTTAATGATCTGTAATACAGATAATAGTTATGAAAAGCAAACAAGACACATACAAAAGTTAATAGATAGCAGGGTGCATGGGGTCATGATCGTCCCGGCGATAGACGGCATAGCGGATTTAACCCCCTTTTTTAAGCTTAAGGAAGCTAGTATCCCTTTTGTTCTTTGCCATCGAATGCTTGAGGGTATACAAGCACCTAGGGTCATTTCCAACAATTTTCATGCGGGTTACATAGCTGCTAAACATTTGATTACTACTGGGCGCACGAGGATTGCTTTCATATCTAGACCGGTCTATTCAGCATCGTCCGATAGATACCAGGGCTTTGTTAGCGCTCTGACGGAAGCGAACATTCCAGTAAGACAAGAGTGGGTTGTGTTCGAATCGGCCTTTGAGTCCGATGGAGAGGGTTATGATAGTGCCCTTAGGATGATGCAGCATGATGAGAGGCCTGATGGTATCTTTTGCTTTAACGACCGGATCGCCAAAGGGACCTATGAAGCAGCTGCCAAATTGGGATTAACGGTTGGGATTGATATTGGAATCGTAGGCTGCGACAACACCAATATCTGTGAAACTCTCCCCACTAAGCTGACATCCGTTAAATTTCAAACCTTTGAGATAGGCACTCAAGCGGCTAGGCTGCTTCTGAACGGAGCTGTAAGTGATCGTACTATCGTTGTTTTACAGCCGGAATTAATCATCAGAGAAAGTTCCTTATAGTTTGAAGTTTGAACTTCAAGAAGCAGTTCCAGCTCCATAATGGCAAGGAGAATCTTGTTGGGCATTGTGGGGTGGAATTGCAAACGGTTACATGAGTTTTAAGGTGTAAAGGGGAAAAAATTCAGGAGGTGAATGGGATTGTACAAGCTGCTTATTGTTGAAGATGAAGAGATTTTTAGAAGAGTTCTGCCAACAATTATTGATTGGAATACCATTGGTTTTGAAGTAGCAGGGGTATGTGAAAATGGAAACAAGGCTCTGGAGTTTTTAGATAAAACAGAAGTAGATGCAATTCTGACAGATATACGGATGCCCGTATTAAATGGTCTTGAATTGGCTATGGAAGTGAAGAGCAGGTTTCCAAAAACGAAGGTAACGTTATTTAGTGCTTTCAACGAATTTGACTATGCAAAGAAAGGTATTGAGTGTGGGGTTTACGGATATATTTTAAAATCTGATGGGGAAGATGAGATTGTTAATCATTTTACAAAGCTTAAAGGAGTTTTACATAAAGAAAATCAAATCAGTATGGATAGTGAAGATATTTGGAGAAAGCGGGAAATACTCTTTAAAGAAATGTTGGAAAGTCATTCAGATATGGATGAGAAAGCGGTTGCAATGATTCAAAAAGCAAGTATTTTCACTAAAAATAAAGATTACCGGGTGACTTTGTTTCGAATTGATGAATATAAGCATATGACCTTTTATTCCGGGGCAGACAGAGTACGTAGTATCCATGAATTAATCCGGGGGTATTTATTTGAACATATCGAAATTCAAAATAAAGGGACGGTTATTTCGTTAAGTGAGTTATTCTGTGTCTTATGGACTCTTCCTGATGAAGATTTTATGCGAACTGTATCTGAAGTATATGAGAATTTGAAGGTAGAGCTAGGCATGTATAAAAAAAATGAAGAAGAATGTCTTGATATTTCTTGTGTTATTGGAAATAGGGCAGCTAATATACAAGAGCTTTGTAATTCGTATACACGTTTAAAAGAGGCCTTCCTGCACAAAGCTTATATTGGCAATTGCATGATTAATGATAATAGGGAACTAAATCAGAACAGCAAGCGCATATATACCTTCACGGAAGAAGAACGATGGATGAAAGAAATCATGTTTCTTGTTAGCAGCAAGGCTTATGAAAAATTAATGGAATATCTCGATACGCTGAAAAATCAATTCATAGATTCTAAAGTAACCGATATCGATATGATTTCAGGTTTTGCTGTTAAACTAGTTTTAGCTATGGTGGGCGAATTGGGCGAAATGGGAAAAAAAACAGATGTTTTCTTGGACAAATCAAACTATATCATTAAGGAAATCGGATATTGTGAGACGATTGTGATGATTTTCAAAAAGTTGGAAGCGTTTATCGTAGAGGCATTTGATTTACTTCATGAAGAGAACAAGTTGAAAAATAGAAGAATTGTTGATGAAGCGCTGGACTATATAAGGGGAAATTATTCCGGTCAAATCAGCCTTGAGGAATTAGCCAGGTATGTCAATGTTCATCCTGTTCATCTTTCTAGGCTTTTCAGTAAGGATGTAGGAAAAACATTTAAGTATCTACTCACGGAAGTGCGAATTGAAGAAGCAAAAAGGCTTCTAAAGGATATCAACTATAGAGTCTATGAGATATCATGTATGGTTGGTTATGAGAAGCCCCGTTATTTTAGTGAGCTTTTCAGAAACGTCACAGGACTTACGCCATTGGAATACAGAGAAAAATACAAAGGGTAACCATAAAACTTATGGGGAGTTCGCATGATTAAATTTAACTTCAAAAAGTCTCTGGAAAAGAAAATAATTATATTCGGTATTGTTTTCTCCGTGATGTCTATCGCATTAACGACCTTAACGTGCTATATGGTCACGAATCGATTTATTTTGTTTCAGTTCGAACGCGTAAATGAAATAGCTACAGATGCTGCAGTTGAAAAGGCCAACACCTATTTGGGCGAAATTGCCAATATCGTTAGTTTGTCTATGAAAAATGAGTACTTTGACAGGATTACCAGTTCCAATGAATCAGATCCTTATGTACTCATAAAAGCACAAAAGGACTATGAGGAGTTTCTAAATAATCTTATTCTAAGTAATGATAAGGTAGATTCTGTTCTTGTTGTTGATTATAATAGAAATATTTTTATTAAGGCCAGTAATTCAGTGGGAAAAAGCTATGACAAATACGGATCTTCAGAATTTTATAACCAATTAAAGAAACCCTTGCTGCAAAACTCTGAAAGTCAGTTTTTCCTTGATAGATATAGAGAAGGAATCTATGAAAGGTTAGCTATCATAAGTCCTATATCTGAGCCGTATACCAATGAAATAAAGGCCTATATGGTTGTGGTGTTGAGTACAAAACTTATTGAGGAGATGCAATTTGCAGGGAATGGCATTTTTATTACGGATCATGCAGGGAACACGGCTGAAGTTTCCAACAATCAACAGGCAGGCGAATTGGCTGAACAAAAATTTTCATTTAAAAATTATTTAAACTATGAAGGATGGACGATAACAAATACGTTCACTTTTGACAAGCTTCAAAAATCCATTAATAAAAATCTTACTTCCAATATTCAGATTGGGTTATTATGTCTGGTGTTATCCATCATTGTACTAGCTATTACAAGCAAGAAAATTGTTAAGCCAATTAAAAATATGGAAGTTCAGATAAGTTCACTCAATCACAGCTACATTGAAAATAAGCCAATAGTATTGTCGAAGCGAAGAATCAGTTTCAAATTGACTTTGCTAATTTTGTATTCGACTGTAGTAACTGTTCCCGTTGTATTAATAACAGGCAGCGCTTATGTATCCGCCAAGCACACGGTTGAAAGCAAGGTAGGGTCTGTCTTTGAATACAGTGCTCAAATTCTCTATCAACAGATGGAGTTTGTTTATAATAATTATCGGAGGATGACAATTGAGACTTCCTCGTTCAATGAGAAGGTTCAAAAGCTTCTGGATGTCAGTAAACCTTCTAATAATGTGGATAAAGAGATTCGGGATGAGATGAATAATATCATTCTTTCCAGAAATTTATTTGATAAAGGAATATCGAATATAACCATTTATGACGCAGATAAGCGTCTGGTATATTCCTCTACCTACGGAAGGCCATTCATGATGCGTCCCGATGCCAAAACTGATTTAGATTATGTAAAAGATCATTTTAGTACTTTATTATGGCGAAGCTATACGGATTCACCCTTTAATAAGAAAGGCATACGTATAGGCATGCAAATAAGAGGTGTTGCAGATGGTATTGAAGCTGGGAAACTACTAGGGTTTATTTTAGTTGATTTCAATGGGGAAGATATTGAGAAGATGCTAAATGTGTTTTCTAAGATCAGCTATCTGGATTTATACCTTGTGGACCGTTCAGGTAAAGATATCTTCAGTGATAACGGCCGAAGTCAAAAGAAAAGCTTGTTAGAGGTATTACAGAACAATAAACCTTCCTTGGAACAGAATGAAAGGGTATCCTTCCGGGAAGGGGGAAATAATTACCTGATGATTTCTAAGTACTTTGCTGAAAATGGGTGGAGTTTAGTATTCCTTTTAAAGGACTTTAATGAGAATGAATACATCCTTTTTTACAGCATAGTGGTTCTATTAGGGCTGATCATACTAAGCTTTGGTTTCTCCTATGGATTCTCTTCTATCCTTTCATTGAACATATCAACATTAATGAAAACAGTAAGAAACGTGAAAAGAGGAAACCTGCAAACTCGGTTTAAGAGCACCACTGAGGATGAAATATTTGAATTAGGGAATAGCTTCAATGAGATGCTTGAGCGTATAAGTCTACTAATTGAAGAAAAATATATATCCGAGGTTAAGGTAAAAGACGCTGAACTTAAGGCCAAGGAATATGAATTAAATCTGCTGCAGTCACAAATTAACCCTCATTTTCTTTACAACACCTTAAAAACAGCACAATATATGGCTTTTGCTAAGGATCCCAGAACAGAGAAAATGATCAAACTGCTTATTGCCTTGTTTAAAACCAGCATCACCCGGGGAGAAAAAGTGGTGAAGGTTAGTGAGGAAATCGATCATGTGAAAACCTACATCGATATACAGCAAATGCGGTTTGGGGACAAAATTAAGGTCATCTATGATGTAAGTAACGATATGTTAGAAATTCCGGTTCTGAAGCTGACGCTCCAGCCGATCGTGGAAAATGCTATTTATCATGGTCTGGAGGTAACGGAACATGGAGGAACCATCGTCATAGAGGTTCAAAAAATGACGGATAAGCTGAAGATATCCATCTGTGACAATGGTGCAGGGATGACAGAGGATAAGCTGAAGGAAATCAAGGAGAGGCTTGAGGGGAAAACAAAAGGAGAAAGTATTGGGATCATTAATGTTCATGAACGAATCAAATTATATTTTGGAGATGAATATGGGATTGAGGTAGAAAGTACTTTAGGAAAAGGCACCACGGTCATCATCTATTTTCCTAAGTTAGAGCAGCAGGGTTACTTTTTTAAGTAGCCATGCTGCTTATTTTTCTTAACAAAGCTAGAATCAGGTTAAAAAAACGTAACAAATGTTTAGTTAGAGTCATACTATTCATCTCTGTAAACGCTTTATAATTAACACAAGGAGTACCGCTACTGGATGTCCAATACGAAAACGTTAAGGAGAAGAGACATGGATACTGACGTAATACAAACCTCCAAACTGTATATTAAGAAAGACTCAAAGGAGCATCGTTATAAAAAAAATTTGAAACTTATATTGAAATATAAGTATATGTATATGATGCTTATCCCTCTGCTCATATGGTATGTGATCTTCTGTTATGTTCCCATGTATGGGATCACCATGGCTTTTCAGGACTATACCATGAGTAAAGGATTTTTTAACAGCCCGTTTGTTGGATTGAAGCATTTCAAAGAATTATTTGGTGAAGAAGATTTCTGGAGGGCATTTTGGAATACCTGTATTATTGCGGTATACCGTATTCTTACACAGTTTCCCATTCCTATCGTTATTGCATTGCTTCTAAACGAAGTGAGGCATCATAAATTCCGTAAGGCCGTTCAAACGATTATCTATTTACCACATTTTATTTCGTGGGTTATCGTTGCTTCCATTTTTATCACTTTTTTCAGTCCAGAGACAGGGATTTTAGCAGCCTTTTTTAAAGACGGAGCTACAGATCTGCTGACAAATCCAGCTGCCTTTAGGCCTGTCTTGATTTTAACAGATATCTGGAAAGAAGCTGGATTTGCCACTGTCATCTATGTTGCGGCTATGGCAAGCATTAATACCGAACATTATGAAGCCGGTGTCATGGATGGTGCCGGAAGATGGTCCCTTATGTGGAATGTGACAATACCTGGCATACGTAATGTTATTCTAATCATGTTTATTTTAATTATCGGAAGGGTTTTGACTTGGGGCTTTGACCAAGTATATAACTTCTACAATCCAATGGTTTATTCAACGGGTGATATTCTGGATACCTACATTTTCAGAACCGCTTTAGGAGATAACAAATTTAGCTTCGCAGCAGCAGCAGGTATACTGAAGTCTGTGATATGCGCAGTATTACTTATCGTTTCAAATCGGATTGTAAAGGCATTCGGTCAAGAGGGTGTCTACTAACAACAGGAGGAGTTTAAATCATGTATGTACAAAAAAGATTTTCCTTGACTGATATAATCATATATTTAATGCTCGGTCTATCAGCCCTTATCATCATACTGCCACTGTGGAGAATCTTGATTATTTCGTTATCCACGCAGGAAGTATATTTAACAGACCCCTATCACCTAATTCCCAAGAGCTTCAGTCTTACAGAGTATAAGAGAGCGCTAGGCAGCATTGGAGGAATAGTAAAAGCCTTATTACGATCCGTAGAAATAACGGCGCTTGGAACAACAATAAGTATGATCCTCACCAGTTGTGGTGCGTATGCACTATCCAAGAAGGATCTTCCAGGTAGAGGGATTTTATTTCGTCTAATCGTATTTACCATGTTTTTCAGCGGTGGATTGGTTCCATTTTATGTGCTAGTTAAAAATCTAAACCTCATCGATACCATTTGGGCATTGGTTTTACCAACGGCGATCTCAACCTATAATTTGATTATTATGAAAAATTATTTTGCCAGTATTCCGCCAAGTCTAGAAGAAGCCGCAAAAATCGATGGATATAATGATATACAAATATTGTTTAAAATTATTATTCCAATATCTAAGCCTGTATTTGCTGCTATTAGTTTATTTTACGGTGTAGCTTTATGGAATGATTACTTTTTGGCTACATTATTTATAAATTCCAATGATATGTTTCCGCTGCAGGTTTTATTGCGGCAGATGATTATTCAGGATATGGTTACGGCGGAGGTAGGTGTCATGACGTCGGGATCTAATATGGAGCAATTTAAAATGGCCGCCATAATCGTTGGGATGATTCCTGTACTCATCGTTTATCCATTCATACAGAGATATTTTACAAAAGGAATCATGATGGGTGCAGTTAAGGAATAATGGCAATCCCCCACTTGGTGGATGACATAAATAAGACATTTTGCAAACGGAAAAATTAAAAAGGGAGAGGTAAAAAGATGAAAAAGCTTAACATGATCATGCCTTTGTCTATGTCCGTGCTGCTTGCAGCTACCGTATTAAGCGGTTGTGCAAAGCAAGAGCAGCCAGCAGCAACAGCAACAGGAAGCAGCCAGGCAAAAGAGCAAAAAGCGAGTGAACCAGTTCCAATCCGCTGGGTGCGTGCAGCAAATGAGCAGGACCCTCAAAAGGATCGTATCCTTCTGGAACTGCAAAAAAGAACGAATACGAAGATTGAAATTGTAAGCATTCCAAGTGATCAATTTGCTAACAAAATTAACCTCATGATGGCTTCGGGAGAAAGTTTTGACATCGCTACGGTTGACTCCGGCAAAACATTAAACGAATGGGCTAAGAATGACTTGATTTTGTCGTATGATGACTATTTAAAAAGCGGTAAGTACCCACACATCAATGCTGTTGTTAACGCTGAAGTTTACAAAGGCTTTAAGATTAATGGAAAGTCTTATTACAAGCCGCTGGGACTTGCTCCTATGCAGTGGGGCTGGGTTATCCGTACAGATTGGCTGGAGAATTTAGGCTTAAGTATGCCTACTACGCTCGAGGAATTTTATAACGTTGCAAAAGCTTTCAAAGAAAAAGATCCGGATAAGAATGGCAAACCTGACACCTATGGCGTTTATACGAGGGCAAGCGGTATGTCTGATCCATCCATTACCCAGCTTGGACAGTTTATATCAAGAGCACATGCCATAGCAGGCAGGACAGACAACTGGGTGACCCAGCCAGATGGTAGCATTACAAGATATGAAGTATCACAAAATGCAAAAGATTCGGCTGCTTTCTATAGAAAGCTATTAAAAGAAGATTTGATTAACAAGGATTGGCTTAGCTTAAAACCCGATGGTGCCCAAGGTCCTGAGTCCGATGATTTTGGAGCAGGGAAATATGGTATAGCTTCTACAACGAAGCCTGATTTATTCTTGCAAAAGGCCAAGTCTGTAAATCCTAATGCTAAAATTGCCTATCTTCCACCACTTAAAGGTGTGAATGGCGTACCTGCTAACTTAGGACATTCAGGCGGTTTCTGGAGAGGGAATATTATTCCAAAGACTTCTAAAAACCCTGAAAAGGCTTTGGAATTAATCGAATATACCTTAACAAAGGAAGGCAGAGAACTAACTCTGTTCGGAATTAAGGGAACCCACTTTACAGATGTTAAAGAAGAAAGCGGCCGAAGAGTTTTTACAGTAAACAAGGCTGAAGCCGATAAAGACTGGGACACCAAAAAGAATGGCTATCTGTATCCATTAGCATGGGGTGCAATGAATTACTTTGAATATGCTTACATCCCGATCAAAGAGAACAATTTTAATTATGACGAGGCGTTTAAGAAGCTGCAGCCATGGATTCCTACCGAAATGGCAGAAGGCGCTTTCACAGACTGGTTTGCTACGAACGCTAAGTATACAATGGCTCCACCGTTAATGAACGTTTTTGATGACAAAATTCTTGGTGACCAAACCAAACTAAGATCAACCTTTGGAGAAGGTTGGCTGAAGGCTATCATGGGCGACGACTTTGACGGCGCTTGGACAGAACTTCAGAAAAAGTGGCTGGCAGCAGGCGGTCAAGAGGTTATCACCAATGGACAGGAATTTTATAAGAAAAACAAATAACATAACTCAAATTCTTAATAGAAGAAGCCAGATGCAGGTCTGGCTTCTTCTTTAACAAAGAGAGGATGGAGAAACGGTGATACAAAAATTTGCAGTAAGCCGCGATGATGAGTGGTATGAGGCATGGCCGGATGTGACATTGACAGTTGGCGGAAAGCTTGTTTGCGTATTCTCGCAATGCACCCACCATGGGAACCGGTCGGCCACACGCTTGATGATCACAGAGAGCACGGATCGGGGAAGAACCTGGGGGAACAAGAGGCCATTCACCGAACTGACAAACGGCCGGCCGTATTGGAACTGTGCCCGCATATCACGGCTCCGTGATGGACGGCTTATCATTGTCGCGGACCAAATAACGAAGGAACGGGAAGGAGGCGGCCGTAATTACTTATGGATCGGCGACGCTGAAGGGATGAATTGGACGGGACCAATCGAAACCCCGCTCGAGGGCATCGTTCCCGACAAGCTCTGTGAGCTCCCGTCGGGTCGATGGCTATTGTCGGCCCACTCCTCTGACGGACAATGGCTCCGGTATTCCGATAATCAAGGGAAGGATTGGTCGGAGCCAGTGCTGGTTGCTGCACAGGATGGACTGAAGTTGTGTGAAGTGAGTATCCTTCCACTAGAAGACGGTACATTAGTAGCCTTTTTACGGGAAAACTCCGGTGAAGGCTGGGATTGTTATAAATCGATATCCTACGATCAGGGAGAAAGTTGGAGCGGGCTATTTCGGATGCCGCTGCCGGGATGCCATCGCCCTGTATCCGGTCTATTGCAGAGCGGACGCGTCCTAATCACCTACCGGTTCATGCAGGGCGGGAAGGGGTGGCTTGGTACATGGACGCAAAATTTCTTTGCTGCTTTGTCGGATCAGGAATCGGCCAAGGCACAGGAACGGCGCGATCAATGGACACGGATCTTGCCGGTTGATTTTGACCGCAGTCCGGTGGCTGATCTCGGCTACTCCGGATGGGTACAGTTTGAGGATGGGGAAATCTATATCGTGCAATATATTGTGGATGATGCGCCTAAGGGGCAAATCCGGGGATACAGCCTCCGTGAGGACGACTTTTTGCTGGCAGCGGAATAATAGGAAAGTAAAAGGAGGAAAAAATGCGTAAAATTACTTTGAATAAGAGTGTCTGCATGATTGTAATGATGTGTATGCTTTTTACGCAAATCATGTTTGTTGTTCCAACAAAGGTTGATGCTTCGGTGAACACTGAAAATGAGGCAACCATGGCAGATTTGTTTACTCAGAAAACGACGATTGGCGGACAGTATTATGAAATTTTTAGAATTCCGGGAATTGTTGTCACACAAGACGGAACGCTAATTGCTTACTGCGAGGCAAGAAAGACGACTTCTGACTGGGCGGATATTGACATCCTTATGGTCAGAAGTACGGATAATGGCCAAACCTGGAGTGCACCATCCAAGCTTGTTGATGGTATATCTACCCAGAACACAATGAATAATCCAGTCATGATTGCAGAAAGAAATAGTAATACGGTGCATTTCCTATTCAGCAAAGAATATGCACAGACGTACCATCTGAAAAGTACCGATGGCGGCTTAACCTGGACCAATCCATTGGATCCAGGATCATCTGCTCCGGTTGAGATCACCGGTGCTTTTCATGAATCAACCTATGATTGGCGGGTCATTGCAGTCGGTCCCGGACATGGCATACAACTTGATAATGGACGGCTGCTGGCTTCAGTTTGGATGGCAAACGGAGGGGCGGCAAACCCTACAACTCATAGCCCTTCCGTGGTTTCTACCATTTATAGTGACGATTATGGTGTTTCATGGCATATAGGTGAAATAGTGGCTGCGAATAGCCCTGAATTATCGAATCCGAATGAATCAGCGCTCGTTCAGCTTGCTGACGGAAGCGTGATGATCAACATGCGAAATAACGATTCCGGTAATCGGAGAGCGGTTTCGATAAGTCCGGATGGAATCAGCAATTGGTCTACGCCGGTCTTTGATGATGAGTTAGTTGACCCGTTATGCTTTGGCAGCATTGTTCGTTACTCTAAGGCTGGTGAAGCAGGCGAGGCCGGTGATAAGAATCGTATCCTGTTTGTAAATGATAACAGTGAAACAGCCAGAGAGCATCTCACCCTTCGCATGAGTGAAGATGAAGGGCAGACATGGAAATACTCAAGGCTTCTTCAACTGGGAGGAGCGGCATATTCGGATATTGCTGTGGGACCTGATAAATCCATCTATGTTTTTTATGAGAGAGAACCGTACAAGTATTTGACTGTCAAAAAGTTCGGATTGGATTGGCTTACATCCCCACCGCCAATGGCGCAGCTGAATCATATAGCGATATCTGGAGCTGATTTTGCACCCTCTTTTATAAGTGAAATATACGCCTATGATGTCAGGGTGGATGCGAGCCTTTCTAGTATCCTGATTAATCCTATTGCTTTCCCGAACAGCAGCTCGACGATCACCATTAACGGTCAACCTGCTAACAGCGGTGAAGCTTTTGAAGTTCCCCTCCCAGGGGATTCTGCAGAAATTTTGGTTACAGTTACTGCAAATGGTCAATCGAACACCTATACGCTAAGGGTTGCTAAGAAACGATTGGTAACCAACTGGAAGTTCGAGAAGTCTGTCAGCAACGGTATATATGATTCATCCGGATTTGGAAATAGTACTGCTACTACATTCAGGGGTGTTGAATACGAACAAGGGTATATAGGCAAAGCTCTTAAATTTGATGACTCGCCAACGGGAACAACCATTCAGAATAAAGAGCTTCTTGATATTGCAGGTATAGATGCTACCAAGTTTGGTACAGGAGATTTTTCTGTATCCACTTGGATACATGCAGATGATGTAAACAGTGGGAATGGGCAGCATGTACTTTTTTGGTATGGGCGCAGCGCAAGCGATATCAGCCAATGGTGGGTCCGCACAAAGTTAAATGCTGCTACAGGAACAGCAAATCTAGAGTTTTCAACCGGCAATAAACCTAATGGCATCGGTAGTGAAATTAACGCAGCAACATCTGATGCTCCCATAAAAGCTGGCGTGTGGCAGCATATAGTAACCCAAAGGAAAAATGGAGTAATGGAGATTTATGTAGATGGGGTTAGGAAAACCAGAAAAGGCTCAACTCCGCTTAATATTTCAAGAGGGCCCGAGACTAACTTGTATATTGGCAGAGCAAAGTCCGGTGATCGCGGATGGCACGGTAAAATGGATGAAATCCGTATGTACAACTACGGACTGAGTGCAGCCGAAATACAGGCGCTTGCATCACAGTTGTCTGTAGATTCGATCGCTTTAGATGCAAAAATAACGGAAGCAAAAGCTTTAAATGAAGCCATTTATACCTCTCAAAGCTGGGCAAACTTGCAAGCTGCCCTGACAGCAGCAGAAGCTCAATTGGACAGCGATGGAATTACACAAGGAGGGATGGATCAGGCTCAATTGGATCTGCAGGCTGCAATTACGGCGTTGGTCCTGATTGATATCGTTGCTCCAACGGCTTCTGTAAGCTATAGCAATGTCAATCCAACAAACCAAGACGTTGTGGCAACCATTACCCCTAGCGAGCCGGTAACCATTATAAACAACGGTGGATCTGACAGCTATGTGTTTAGCGAGAACGGAAGCTTCACATTTGAATTTATGGATGCAGCGGGTAACACAGGTTCAGTTACAACTTCCGTGAGTAACATTGATCGTATTGCTCCAACTTTAAAGATTACACTGGATCAAAATGAGCTAAATCTACCTAATCATAAATTGGTGCCGATCCATGCCGCACTAACATCTGAAGATAATAATCCGGGAACGCTATTTATTATTCTTCAATCCATTACTAGTAATGAGCCAGACAATGGATTAGGTGATGGGGATACTCCACACGATATCCTAGGAGCTGATTTTGGTACGTTAGATACCGATTTTGAGCTTCGCGCAGAACGTTCAGGCAAAGGGAATGGGAGAATCTATACAATTACTTATACCATAAGCGATGCAGCTGGGAATCAATCCACAGCTATAGCAACTGCTGTTGTTAAACATTGATATTTGTGAAGGGTGAATAATCACATTTTCCGGTCGATTAAGCTGAATAAGAAAGGGGGTGGGTTTTAAGAATTGATTTTGAAGTTGAGCCTAAACAGGAGAGTGATGATATGACGAACCGTCATATACGTATATTAAAAGGAAAAACAGTTAAAATTCTTACACTGTTATGTGCATTTTTCCTATTAGCATCCGTTGTCCCCTTCCATTCGGGAAATGTGGCAAAGGCTGCAGCACCCTTTTATGATGAAACCATTCTATTTGAATCGACAGTTGATGGATATGCCCAGTACAGAATACCAGGTGTAGTTGTTACCGGTAATGGTACCGTTATCACTTACACGGAAGCAAGGAAGACGACATCGGACTGGGCAGATATTGACATTTACATGAGAAGAAGTGTTGATGGCGGAAATACCTGGCAGTCCAGAGTCAAGCTGGTGGATGGTGTGTCTACAGCTAATACAATCAACAATCCTGTCATGATCGCAGAAAAGAACAGCGGCACGGTGCACTTCCTATACTGCAAGGAATATAATCAGGCCTATTACAGGAAGAGTACGGATAACGGTGCCACATGGTCGAGTCCTGTGGAAATAACCTCTGTATTCAACCAGTTTAAATCAGAGCTAAATTGGGCAGCATTCGCCACGGGTCCCGGACATGGGATTCAACTAAATAATGGAAGGTTGCTTGTACCTGTCTGGCTTACTTTAAACACATCCCATGCACCCGGAGTTGTTTCCACTATTTACAGCGATGACGGTGGGGTTACATGGAATAGAGGTGAAATCATCTGGGACACTCCGGATATACCTAGTCCCAATGAGACAACATCCGTACAGCTTTATAACGGTTCAGTTATGCTCAATATGAGAAATAGTACAAAGGTCTCCCCGTTGCGATCTGTTGCAACAAGTCTAAACGGGAACAGCGGGTGGTCTACTCCCGTTTTGGACAATGAATTGAATGACCCGAATGATTATGGAAGCATTTTACGTTTTACAGATCAACACGAATACTATAACAACAGGCTTTTATTTACCAATACAAATAACCCTAGCGATAGATCCAATTTGACGGTTAAGATGTCCATGGATGAGGGAGATAACTGGACCTATTCCAAAGTAATAAGCCCGACAGGTGCTGCCTATTCAGATCTTGCAGTCAGCAATGATAAACAGACGATCTATTGCTATTATGAAAAATGGAATGGCACTCTCAAATATCATTATATGGTTTTAGCAAGGTTTAACTTGGAATGGCTAACCGACGGCGAACAGAGTCTTGATCCGTTATCAGGACCTTCTCCACTGTATCCTCCAATACCTACAGTGAATGTGGATGAGCAATGGAGCAGCCTTTCGGCCTGGACAACAGCTGGAAACGCTGCAATCAGCCCAGTGGGGCAGCTGAGCTTGTCTAGTAATAGTAGTACCACTTCTTCTGTTAATAGGACGGATATCAGTATTCCGGGGTCCTATACGCTTGAATTCAAGGCTAAAGTAGATGATTTCAGCAATGGAGCCATAGGGGTCAGCCCATTTCCTGCATCCTTGGCGACCAAGATAGGGGATGGGAAATATAGGCTGATGCTGGATTTCAGGACGGACGGAATCTACGCAATAACCAATTATGGTGTCTGGACGCAAATAAAAGCAGTGACGCTAAATAACAGCTGGTATACATGGAAAGTAATTGTGAATCATGGTGTCGCCGAAGTATTCATGGACGGAGTATCTCAGGGTAAATTCGCCATGCAGTCTGGCAACTATAGCGATGTTTTGCAGCACTGGGTTCTAGGTACTAGCACGGATGCAGTAAATGCACATGTCGAATACTCAAAACTGTATACAGATGTGCCTGTTACATGGGATGTCGCCACGGTAAATCTCGATGAGCAGTGGAACAGCATGTCCGGCTGGACTACAGCTGGCAGCGCTATAATCAGCCCTGCGGGACAGCTGAAATTGTCTAGCAATACAAGTACCAATACGTCTGTGAACAGGACGGATATCAGTATTCCGGGGTCGTATACGCTTGAATTCAAGGCGAAAGTAGATGATTTCAGCAATGGAGCTATAGGGGGGAGTCCGTATCCTGCATCCTTAGGGACTAAGATTGGTGATGGGAAATACAGGCTGATGCTGGACTTCAGGTCAGATGGTATCTATGCAATAACGAATTACGGTGTTTGGACGCGAGTAAAAGCTGTGACATTGAATAGTAATTGGCATTTATGGAAAGTAAGGGTGAATAACGGTTATGCCGAAGTATTTATGGACGGTGTATTCCAGAGCAAATTCGCTATGCAGTCCGGCATCTATAGTGATACACTGCAGTACTGGGTTTTAGGCACAAGTACGGATGCCGTAAATGCTCACATAGAATCCACAAAGCTTTACACAGAATTGCCTGGATCAGGTCCTGTTGGATACTGGAAATTCGATGAAACAAGCGGCACCTCGGCGTCAGATTCATCAGGTAATGGAAATACGGGAACCGTGTACAATGGCTCGGTTTGGACTGTGGGTAAGCTAAACAACGGGCTAACATTTGATGCAACCAATGATTATGTAGATGCAGGCAACAAAAATAGTCTGCAGTTTGGTAAAGGTGATTTTACTGCGTCTGCGTGGGTGAAAACCGATACCATATCTGGAAACAGGTTCATTTTCTGGTATGGTGATGTGGGTACTGCAGTACCTTCATGGTGGGTACGCATGGAATCGGGTAAAGTTGCTTTCCAACTTGATGGCACATCAGCGCCTACCGGAAATTATGTGGTAACGGATACTGCCGCACTGTCGGTTGGAACTTGGACGCACATTGCTGTGACCCGTGAAGATCTGATCATTAGGATCTATGTGAATGGCGTAGAAAATAAGGGTATATATACCAGCAACGTACCAGATGTATCTAGTACATCAAATGGTCTTGCCATCGGTAAGGACAAAAATGGAACCACACGTTACTGGGATGGTATGCTGGATGAAGTACGTGTGTATGACAGGGCTTTAAGCTCCAAGGAAATTCAGAGGTTGTATAATCAATAATTCCATTTATAGAAATAATAAGAGCTGGACAATTGTCTGGCTCTTTCGAATTTCAAATTCATGAATGAGAAAATTACGTAATGTTGACCATTATTGTCAAGAGATCCTATCCAAGATAATGACATTTGATCGCTGCTGACCGCAAGGTTGTGTTTGAATATGGCAGTTACAGCACAATCGTTGTGCTACATCCGAAATTGCAAGCGATTGCATACGTTAAATAGTTAAAGGGGGCAGAAACGACATGTTCTATACTAACAGCCGTTTTGCTTGGTTGAACAAGAGGATGAGAAACACATTTTTCATCAAATTGATTATGACTACGGCTTTGATTGCCATCATTCCAAATCTGCTCTCCGACGTAGTCGCGTATTACAAAGTTTCCAAAACCTTCGAAGAAGAAACAGGGAAAACGAAGCAGCAATATTTGAACCAAACACGCAATGCCATCGAAATTGTATTGAAACGAATCAAGGAGAATTCCAATCTGCTTGCACTGAACCAATCCTTCGTAGAGTTTGAAAAGTTTCCGAACGGCAGCTATTACGAAGACCTGCAGGGAGAGCTTGGCAAAGAGGACCTGCCTTCCCTGTACGGATATTTGGCAGCCAAAACCAATTCCATCTCTACGATTAATACCTTCCGAATATCCAATGAATTTGTGGATTCCGTCTATTACTATGACAGCAGTAAAAGCCTTGTTATCACTTCGGACAATAGCGGCTCCAACCGGCAATTTGATCTTGATGATTTCTATGATAGGGACTGGTACAACACGTTAATTGAATCGAAAGAATATTACGTGTTTATGGATACCCGAATCACCAAAGCGTATGCTTCAAAAGAAAAAAACTTGCTATCCATTATCTATAAAACGAATAAAGACAACAATGCCTTTATCATCAATCTGGATGCTTCTGTTATTTATAATGAAATTATTAACAAGCTGAACCATCAGGATGATATTTACGTTGTTTCATCATCTGGGAAAATTCTATTTCACAGCAATCCAGCTAGCATGCATCAGAAACTGAGCCTTATTTTACTGGAGGAAAAAGATATTGTTGGGAAATCAGGTTCATTTGTGAAAGATCTGAAGGGTGCTAAAAAGCTGATCAGCCATTCCGCATCTCCTTTATTGGGGTGGACCTTCGTGAACATTTCGGATATGGAGGCACTATCCAAAGGGACAGCTTCGATCAAGCAAACGATCGTTCTATCCGCCTTGGTTCTGGTTCTTCTTACACTAACATTGGCTTACTTGTCCTCGAGAAGCTTATACAGACCGATATCCCGGCTCAAGGCGATGATTGGCGGTGAATCGGAGCGGAAAACGGGTCAAACAGACGAAATCGGCACGATAGGTATCTTCATGCAGTCAGCCATCCATGACCGAGACTACTACAAGGAAAAGCTTGAAGAAAGTCTGCCTTTTCAACGGGAGCAATTCAAGTATTCGCTTCTGCGCCGGCATTCCATGAATTTGGAAGAAATCAGGAGTAAGAAAGCCTATTTGGACTTGGAAATCGATGTGGACGATCTTGTTGTGCTGGCACTTTCATTGGACGGCCACAGTAACAGAGAGATGGAGAGGGGGATGATTACGAATATTACAAATGAGCTCTTCAAGCTCCGGATCATGGACAAAATCATACAAAGCCCAGTTATCCTAACCCCCTTTTATCTCGTTGATGCCGAAAAAGATATCATCGTAATCGTGCTGGGTCGCGGAGGGATGGACCAGCAGCAGGTATTCCTGCTTGGGCAGCAGCTTCTTGACGAAGTGAATTTGGAGCTGCAGAGTTATTGCACAATCGGAATTGGCAGAGTCTGCAGCTCTATTCTGGATTTACCGCAAGGCTATGAGGATGCACTAGAAGCATTGAAATATCGGATCTTGTATGGGAATGGATATGTCATTTCCATCGACGATATCCGTATCGACAATAAAACTGGGTTTCATTACCCGAAACAAAAGGAAGAACTTCTGCTAGGCCATCTTAAAACGGCTCGCACGGAAGAAGCTCTCCAAGCGTTCGACGACTTTGTCTCCAAAATCAATGAGCATAAAAATAAGCTGCACTACAATCAGATTAGGCCGCTTTTCATGCAGCTATTAACGGGAATCATGCATGCATACAACCAGTTGGGAGCAGATATGAGGGCTGTTTTGGGTGGCGAAACGGACCCTTACCGGGAGCTTCTTGATCAAGATTCCATGGATAAAATTGGGGAGTGGTTTCACAGGCTCATTCTTTTAACAACGGTTTATATCGAACGGGAAATGAGCTCAAAAGGTAACCATCATATTACCAGAGTGATTGATATCATCGAACGGAATTACAGCCAAGACATTTCCTTGAATTCAGTAGCGGAAGAATTGAATTTGAACCCGGCCTACATCAGCCGGCTTTTCAAACAAATAACCGGTCAACCTTTTGTTGATGTTCTAAAAAAAGTGAGGATCGAAAGAAGCAAAGAGCTTTTAGTCCAAAGTGATTTGAAAATCAACGAGATCAGTAAACAGGTCGGCTACAGTAATTCGTATTATTTTATCAAAGTGTTTAAAGATATGATGGGTTTAACGCCCGGTGAGTACAAAAAAATATATGGCCCCTGAGCGACCGCAGTTACTGTGCAAGTTCTGCGGTGGCTGGACGGTATTCACATTATAAATTTTTGACATGTATAAATTGTTGTATGAATGTAGAAACATTACTATTTAAAACGCTTACATACATTGCTATTGTTGGCTCAGACTCAAGGTTCGGATGAATGGATCTGGGGATCGTAGGAAAACAAGGGAGGAACAGGAATGGTTAGAAAAGTTGTCAGCGCTACCGCAATCGTGCTGCTATCCGCATTCACACTAGCGGCATGCTCTAGTGGCACCACCACTGACCCTAAGGGTACTGCAAATGAATCTCCAAAAGGGAACACACCGAAGGTAATACCCAAAATCTACATTTACCAAAACACGGGGGCATTAAACCAGAAGCCGGAAGGGAGTGTACCGGAAAAGCTTGAAGAAATGAAAAAAATGTATATGGAAAAGCTGGGTATCGAGCCCATTGCCATCATTCCTCCCCAAGGTGGGGATGCATCAAAGGAAAAGCTAAACCTGCTCTTAGGCGGTTCCAGCGATGAAGTCGATACTTTCCAAGCAAATTGGGACGATTATGCCTCGAAAGGTGCGATCATTCCGCTTAATGATTTATTGGATAAATACGGACAGGACATCAAGAAGGCATGGGGCGAGAAAGCCTGGGAGTATATGAAAGACAAAGACGGGAAAATATGGGGCATTCCGAGGGGAGAACCAGCTGTGCACTATCCGATCTGGATCCGTTCGGATTGGTTGAAGAAGCTGGATCTGAAAATGCCGCAAACGATCGATGAATTGGAAGCCGTTTTGAAAGCGTTTAAAGAAAAGGATCCTGATGGGAACGGGAAAGACGATACGATTCCGATGATGACGGATTTGGCCGGTATTAGGAACGCTCTCATGGGTGGATTCGTCGAGCACGGAAACAGCAACTGGGTTGATCCCGCGGATCAAAAGCTAAAGCCGGTGGAGCTCGCTCCCGGTTTCAAAGATTTTGTCGCGAAGCTGGCTGATTGGTATCAGAAGGGCTATATCTATAAAGAAGCGTTCGCCAAGTTCGATCCCATGGAATTGCTGAAAACGAATCGAGTAGGCACTTCGTCCATGTGGTATTCGCGGATTACGCTGTTGTTCCCGCAAATTAAACCGAATCTGCCGGCCGACGCCAACTTTGAAATGATCAGGGGAATTCAAGGTCCTAAGGGCAAGCTGATGACAGCTTCCTCGGGTAACACCGCTTCCATGGTGATTACGAAAAAGGCAAAGAATCCAGAAGCAGTCATGAAATTTATTAATCATCAATATCAAGATATTCCAACTAATTCACTTACGGCCGCATTCGGCACGAACTGGAGCTATATCGGAGACAGCAAGTTTGATATCGAATTGAAAAGCAAAGACCTTCAGTATGCAGGTGAATATTTCGTATCTCTGGGCACGGCGACGGAGTTGAAATATGCGTTCCAGGATCCAGTAAAGAAAATGCATGCCGATTATTTAACGAAAGAAGCATTAAAGCTTGATGTTGCAAAAATAGCGGTAGACGCCACGATTATGTACGACAAGAAAAAGCTGCAGGAAAATATTCCGACGCTTGGGGATATTGAACGGTTGAGAAACGAAGAGTTGGTAAAATTCGTGACGGGGGCAAGACCACTCGGTGAGTTTGATAAATTCATCGACCAGCTGAATAAGGCAGGGCTTGACAAGTGGATCACTGAATATACGCGGCAGTTTAACGAAAAGAAGAAGTAAGACGGCTGAAGAGATCGTTATACGGCGGCTTGCGGCTAATTGGTTTCCTGTGTAGGCTGCCGTGGAACGTTCTGAAAGGAGGAAACGCTTTTGACATCAACGAATGCGGCGATTTTAAAATCCTCTAGCCGCCCGCAGGCTGCCAAGAAGAGGTTATGGTCGGCTATCAAGATGCATCGATTTTATTATTATTTGATCATACCCGGCATGCTTTATTTTTTGATTTTCGACTATATCCCTATGTTTGGTATCATTGTCGCTTTTAAGGATATATCCCCATTCGAGGGTGTAAGCGCAATTTTCACAAGTGAATGGGTTGGGTTTAAACATTTCATCCGTTTTTGGAACTCCTATTATTTTTGGAATGTGATGCGGAATACTTTATTGATCAGCGGTTATAAGCTGCTGTTCGGTTTTCCTGCTTCTGTCCTTCTAGCACTGCTTCTGAATGAATTGAGACATGCGGTGTACAAAAGAATCGTGCAGACGATTTCTTATTTGCCGCACTTCATCTCCACTGTCGTCGTTGCTGGATTGGCGATGATGGTGTTGTCCACTGACGGAGGTATGGTGAATGCCATCATCGTTCAATTCGGCGGTGAACCGATTCATTTTCTAGGGGATCCCATTTACTTCAGAAGTGTTTTGATTATTTCACATGTGTGGCAGACGATCGGATGGGGAAGCATTTTGTATTTGGCAGCCATGACAGGGATCGATCCCGGACTTTATGAGGCGGCGAAGATGGACGGCGCTGGCCGTACGCGGCAAGCGTGGCATATTACGCTGCCAGGAATTGCTCCAGTGATGGTTCTCTTACTCATTCTGTCGATCGGCGGTTTGCTGAATGCCGGGTTCGAGAAGGTACTGCTGTTGTATTCTCCAGCGGTTTACGAAGTGGCGGATATTATCGACACCTATGTGTATCGGGAAGGGTTGTCGAAGTTAGACTACTCCTTCGCGACGGCGGTCGGATTGTTCAAAAACGTCCTGGCCATGTTCCTCATTCTGGGAGCCAACTATATCGCTAAAAAAATGAACCAGACAGGAATCTGGTAGGGGGTGACGGGTCGATGAGCGCAATCAAACCTACCGTTGGCGAACACACATTCGATGTGTTTAATATCTTAATCCTAGCTGTATTATCTCTGCTGTTTCTGATTCCTTTCTTGGCGGTGTTTTCGACTTCGTTCATAAGTGCCGAAGAATCGATGAGAAGGGGAGCGTTCGTCCTCATTCCGGAAAAGATCGATTTCGGCGCCTACGACATGCTGTTGAACCGTGGAATGATCATCTACAACGCTTATAAAGTGACGTTTTTTCGGATTACTGTCGGTACGTTCCTCAATTTGCTTTTTACTGCGACTTTGGCATACGGATTGTCGAGAAGAACGCTTCCTGGCCGCAACACTTTTGTGCTGATTATTTTTATCACGATGATTTTTCATGGCGGCCTGATTCCGACCTATATGCTGATCGATAAAATAGGTTTGAAGGATACACTGTGGGTGCTAGTTATTCCTGGATTAATCAGCGCGTGGAATTTGTTTATTATGCGGAACTTCTTCTTAGCTTTACCGGAAGAATTGGAGGAATCGGCGATCATAGACGGCGCAACTCCGGCGGTGATTCTATGGAAAATCATTATTCCGCTCTCCATGCCGGCTATTGCCACAATTGGACTCTTTTACACCGTACATCATTGGAATGATTGGTTCGGTGCCTCCATTTACATTAATAGTCAAAGCTTGCTTCCGATTCAAGTGATCATGCGCAATATTTTGTTAACTGGACTCTTACAAGATGAAACGCAGGTGGAATACATTCGAGATCCGCCTCCTGCCGCATCTTTAAAATCGGCGGTTGTGATGATAAGTACACTTCCCATCTTGTTTGTGTATCCGTTTATCCAAAAATATTTCGTCAAAGGCATGATGGTCGGTTCCATTAAAGGTTAATTTTGAGAGGAGAGCATTCGGTGCTTGATAAACAAAACCTATTCACATCGGGAGAGCACGGTTATCACACATTCCGCATTCCGTCCTTACTTGTGACACGGGAGGGAACGGTGCTAGCCTTCTGCGAGGCACGAAAAAACGGGGCTGGCGATGCCGGTGAAATCGATGTAGCACTTCGAAGAAGTTTAGATAATGGGGATACTTGGGAGAAGTTTCAGGTCATCGCGGGCGACGGCACGAGTACGATTGGCAATCCTTGCCCGGTTCAGGATCGGGAGTCGGGCACGATCTGGCTGCTGCTTTGCCGGAATGCGGGAGATGGTCATGAGAAAGATATTTTGGCGGGGAAAAGGGCTAGGGATGTGCTTGTGATGAAAAGTGACGATGACGGAGCGACATGGACGCAGCCGAAGGATATTACAGCGGACGTCAAACGGGCGGAATGGACATGGTACGCAACTGGTCCGTGTCACGCGGTGCAGCTGCAAAGCGGTCGGTTAATTGTGCCGTGCAATCACGCTGTATTGAACCCAGAGACAGGTACGTCGGCTCCGTACACCGCACATGTCATCTACAGTGACGATCACGGAGCTAATTGGCAAATTGGCGGTATCGTTGGTCCAAACACGAATGAATGCACACTCGCGGAATTGCCAGACGGGTCGGTATATATGAACATGCGCAGCTATCACGGCCAAAACCGGCGCGCTTCAGCTTGGAGTCTCGACGGAGGCCTTACTTGGTCGGAGATCACTCTCGACGAAGCGTTGATTGAGTCAGTATGCCAAGGCAGCGTGGTCGAAGATGGGCGAGGGGGCATCCTTTTCTCTAATCCGGCCAGCTTAAAGCGAAACAACATGACGGTTAAGACTAGTGTGGATGGCGGTCGTTCTTGGACGATTGAGAGGATGCTTCACGAAGGACCTGCTGCTTATTCTGACTTGGCGATCGCTAAAGACGGAACGGTGTTGTGTTTCTATGAATGTGGCGAAGAGAGACCATACGAGCGTATCACGATAGCCCGCTTTTCCAAAAATTGATAATTCCAACCATTAAACATTATAAGGAAGGGGTTTGTAATAATGTTGAGAAAATCGTACTTATTCGTTTTCATCCTCGTGTTTGCTCTTGTCCAAATTCCGCTCTCATTGATCGGCGAAAGTCAAGTAGCGGAAGCTTCCCCAGCAAAGGACCCTTATTTTCAAAACATGGATTTGTACGTAGCGGGTACGGAAGGGTACAACACGTTTCGCATTCCTTCGCTCTTAACAACTCAGACCGGGACGCTGTTGGCATTTGCCGAAGGACGCAAAAACAGCGCTGCTGATAATGGAAATATTGACCTGGTGCTGAAACGCAGCTTCGATCAAGGCAGAACGTGGCTGCCGCTGCAGATCATTTGCGACGCTGGGGTTGATACGTGCGGCAACCCAACGCCGGTGCAGGATGAGAGCACGGGCCGAATATGGTTGTTCGTTACCCAAAACTACGCTCCGGATACATACGGTACAATCGTGAATGGAACGAGTCGTGGCGTGCGCACGATATGGAGCACCTACAGTGACGACGATGGAGCGACATGGACGCAGCCGGTCAATCGCTTTAGCGAAGTGCAGGCTCCGAACACCCGATGGGACGGAACGGGACCGGGGATCGGTATCCAGCTTCAACAAGGTGCGGCTAAGGGAAGACTAGTGATTCCGGCCATTGATCGAAACATTCAAAGCGATGATCATGGCGTGACATGGTACGAGAGCGGAAAGCTGCCGCCCGGCTTGGGTGAACCAACCGTCGTGGAATTGACGGACGGGACCCTGATGCGCAACGACCGATTGTCCAGCCACCAGGAGATAAGAAGGCGGGGAATATCGATCAGTCCCGATCAAGGAGCTACATGGTCCCCGATATATTACGATGACTCACTGATTGATCCGATCTGCGAGGCGAGCATCATCCGATATATGCCCGCTGATAACGGGGTGGGTAACCGCATGTTACTTTTCGCGAACCCAGCAGATACGGTGAGTAGGGATAAAATGACTGTTCGAATCAGCAATGACGATGGGCAAACGTGGTCGACGTCCAAGATGGCTTACAAAGGGCCTTCGGCTTATTCCTCACTGGCGATTTTGCCGGATGGAAAAGTCTCCTTACTCTTCGAGGGAGGCGAGTACACACCCTATGACAAAATCATGTTTGCAACATTCAATCTCGAATGGTTCCAAGTGGAAGAACCGGATCTCGACAACTTGCTGTTTTCCGACGGCAGCCTTACTCCCGTGTTCCGAGGCGATATCTCGGAATATTCTCTAGCTTTGTACAGTGGAACCGAACAATTGACTTTAACTCCAGTAACGTCGGGTACCAACATCGACATTACAGTAAACGGTAATCCAGTAGCGGCTGGACAGCCGGTATCAATCCTTTTAGGTGATTTGCAAGCTATTTCGATCGAGGCGAAGCTCGGTCAGAGAGTCCGGCAGTATACCCTTCACCTCGATCGAACAAGACCAACGCCAGACCCGCTGGTGCATTGGGATTTCGATCAAACGGATGCGAACGGCATCGTGGATTTGACCGGTAAGGGACATAGCGGGGTCATGCATAACGGTGCTGAACTTCGTCCCGGCTTGGACGGAAATGCGTTGTACTTGAACGGTACCCGGGCCAATGTAGAGATTACGAACGAGGAGGATTTGCATCCCGGAACGGATGACTTTACATTCTCGGTATGGGTCAACCCCGAGGCGTTGTTTCAGCCCATGCACGTTTTGTATTGGTATGGCAAGGCAGGCAGTAAAGTTCCGCAATGGTGGTTTGCTGTGCATAATACCGGAGCAGTCCGTATGAATATGGCGGGTCTGCCATCCGGGCGTGAAGTGGGCATTGCCACAGCAGCCGGACTCGTCAAGACTGGCGTATGGACGAACATTACGGTTGTCCGAGACGGATCCGTGAATAAAATTTACGTCAACGGCGAATGGGCTGCCACTTCCGCCAAATACGACAGTCCCACGATGAATGTTACAAACCCAAGTGCTCCCCCGTTGGTTGGGTATGACAAAGGGACGGTTGCCAACCGTGATTGGAAAGGGTACATGGATGAGTTGAAGATTTACAAATACGCCATGAATGAAGCGGACGTCCGAAAGCATTATTGGCATATCGACAAGTTGAAACCGGTAACTCAGGCTGCTGTAGAACCCGGCGAACCGAACGGTACGAACGGCTGGTATACCACTGATGCAACAGTGACGCTTTCCGTGTATGATGATTTTTCCGGAGTTGCTCGAACAGAATATCGGCTGAACAGCGGGGACTGGAAAGCTTACGAGGGAGCGTTTACTGTTTCGGAGGAAGGAACGCAGCTGTTGGAGTACCGCAGTGTGGACCGGGCGGGTAATATCGAAGATTCCAAGAGCATGACGCTCCGTATCGACAAGATTGCTCCAAGACTAAACATGGTGCTGGATAAAACGGAGTTATGGCCGCCAAACGGTGAATTGGTTCCAATTCAGGTGGACATCCAAGCGATCGATGAACGATCCGGCGTAGCTGAAATTAAGCTTGTCTCTATCACAAGTAACGAAACGGACGACAAGAAAGGAAAGTTGGATCAAGAAAGTGATATCCAGAATGTGGAGTACGGAACAGATGATCGAACTTTCTTGCTGCGAGCCGAACGTAATGGGAACGGTACAGGACGTATCTATACGATTGAATATACGGTTACGGACCAAGCTGGACATGTGACAAGCAAGACTGCCGTTGTATCGGTGAAACATGACCAATCCTATTAATGAGCAATGAGTCAAGCCTTAATGTTATCAAGAAAAGATGGAGAAGAAATGATACTAAAATTTGCAGTAAGCCGCGATGATGTTTGGTATGAGGCATGGCCAGATGTGACGTTGACGGTTGGCGGAAAGCTCGTTTGTGTATTCTCACAATGCACCCACCACGGGAATAGGTCCGCTACACGCCTGACTTATGGATCGGTAACGCCGAAGGAACGAACTGGACGGGACCGATCTAGACTCCGCTTGAGGGGATAGTCCCCGAAAAGCTCTGTGAGCTCCCGTCGGGTTGATGGCTGCTGTCGGCCCACTCCTCCGACGGTCAACGGCTCCGGTATTCCGATAATCAAGGGAAGGATTGGTCGGAACCAGTTCTCGTTGCGTATCAGGAAGGTTTGAAGCTTTGTGAGGTAAGTATCCTTCCGCTTGAGGACGGTACGCTGGTGGCCTTTTTGCGGGAAAACTCCGGTGAAGGCTGGGATTGTTATAAATCGATATCCTACGACCAGGGAGAAAGCTGGATAGGTCTGTTTCGAATGCCGCTGCCAGGATGCCATCGACCAATATCCGGTTTGTTGCAGAGCGGACGCGTGCTTATCACATATCGGTTCATGCAGGGCGGTAAGGGATGGCTCGGCACATGGACGCAAAATTTCTTTGCTGCTTTGACGGATCAGGAATCAGCCAAGGCGCAGGACCGGCGCGATCAGTGGACACGGATCTTGCCGGTCGATTTTGACCGCAGTCCGGTGGCCGATCTCGGCTACTCCGGATGGGTGCAGTTTGAGGATGGGGAAATCTACGTTGTGCAGTACATTGTTGACGACGCGCCGAAGGGGCAAATCCGGGGGTACAGCCTCCGAGAAGACGACTTTTTACTGGCAGCGGAATAATAGGAAAGGCCAATATGCCCATCCATAATGGGCTGTTGGCCTTTTCTCAAAGAGAAGGAGCGTAAACCTATGAAACCAATGGCTGGACATGAAATTGTAGGAAACTGGGGAACTCTGATGCTTCCCGTAAACGAGGATGATCGAATTGACTTTATCCGATTGGAGCAAGTCGTCGATTACTTGGCGGGACTCGGGCTGAATGGGATTTACACAAACGGAACGGCTGGAGAGTTTTACACTCAAAGCGAGGAGGAGTACATCCGTATCAGCGAGCTTGTGGCAGACCGATGTGAGCGTAATGGCTTGCCGTTTCAAATCGGTGCGAGCCATATGAGCCCGCAGCTCTCCCTGGAACGGATTAAGCGTGCGGTGACGTACCGGCCGGGCGCCATTCAGGTGATCCTGTCCGACTGGTTTCCACTTAAAGACGACGAAGTAATCGACTGTTTGAAGCGGATGGCGGAGGCGGCTGACGGCATCGGACTTGTGCTGTACAATCCGCCACACGCCAAGCGGGTATTAGTCCCAGAGGTATACGGCAAGCTGAAGCAGGCGGTACCGAGTCTAGTCGGCATCAAGCTGGCCGGAGGCGACTCGGCGTGGTATGAAGCCATGAAGCTGTATGCACAAGGTATTTCTATCTTCGTTCCGGGCCATTACCTCGCCACCGGCTATTCACAGGGTGCTCATGGAGCCTACTCAAATGTTGGTTGTCTCAACCCGCTCGGGGCACAGCGCTGGTACGACCTAATGACCTCTGACCTTCCTCGCGCACTTGAGATTGAGATGAGGATTCGAGGGTTCATGGCGGATTATATCGCTCCTTTCATCACGGAGCAAGGCTATTGTAATGCAGCCTGTGACAAGCTTATGTCGGTCATCGGCGGAAGGTCAGATGTGGGCAGCAGAATGCGCTGGCCGTACCGGAGTATTCCGGAATTCGAAGCTGAGCGTTTGCGGTCTATCGCTTACGAATTGATTCCGGAGATTATGAAGGCTTAAGCCTTCCTCGTAAGGTTTACCATGAAATCGGATATACACCTGCAGGGCGTTGGCCAAGTGTCGGTTTATTCCCAAGTACGTAACTATGTTTTTCTCGCGTTTAGATTGCTTTGCATCAACATTTATAAACACTCTCAACCAAAGACTGAGCTGGTTCTTCTTATTGGGATGCCTTGGAAACGGATGTATTCATCGCAAAGTGCGGGGAATGCGTGGGAGTGACTTGATAGTGAGAAAACGCATAAATCGGAGGATACCTCTGGAACCTCCATAGAGTGAGAGGCCAAAAATGCTCTTTTCAGATACTCTAAGTAAAGTAGTATGTAAATCCTGAGAAGGCAGAAAAGGCTTTCTCGGAGGTTCGCATGCAGCGAAAGTGGCGCGAGACGTCTGAAAAGGTCCTCTCAGGTGCTGAGAGAAGGAAAGTTAGCGGGTTTTGCGTCCTGAGAAGGCAGAAAAGGCTGTCTCGGAGGCTCGAATGCATTGAAAGTGGCGCGAGACGTCTGAAAAGGTCCTCTCAGGTGCTGGGAGAAGGCAAGTTAGCGGGTTTTGCGTCGTGAGAAGGCAGAAAAGGCTGTCTCGGAGGCTCGAATGCAGCGAAAGTGGCGCGAGACGTCTGAATAGGACCTCTAAGCTGCTGAGATAAGGCAAGTTAGCGGGTTTTGCGTCCCAGAGAAGGCATAAAGGGTAGTCTCGGGGGCCCAAATGGAGCGAAAGTTTCTGAGGCGTCTGAAGAAGCAGGAACACGAAGACGGCAGCGCCACGATTTGGATGAGCGAAATCGATCGTATGTTTGGCACTTTGGTGAGCAAATCCGGCAGTCTCCGTCATGATCATACCAAACGGTCTTTCTCTCAACGATTTCTTATTGTCGGCGGAATCGTCGTAGAGGACAATATGCAGGGTCAAGCACTGCTTCAATGCCGTACTTGACCCTGCTGCTCCCGGTATTGACGCGGGGTCATCCCTTTAATGCGAAGAAACGCGCGAGAAAATGTGGGATATGAGGAAAACCCGGACTCAAATGCGACCTGTGAAATGGGCAGGTCGGAGGAAATCAGCAGGCTGCAGGCATGCCGAATTCGAAGTTCGTGAAGGAAATCAACAAAATTGATGCCGAGTGCTTCTCCAAATTGTGTACTTAGCCAAGTTGGGTGCATATGAAAACGCTCGGATAATGACGTTAACGATAATGGATCTAGGTAATGGTCGTAGACATACTGCACAACCGGCCAAATGCCGTTTGAAGATACAGAACGCTGTTTCTCGGTCTGGTTCTGGTCGTGTTGACCACTGTTTCGGACAAACAGCGACAATGCCTCCAGCAGCAGTGCTCTGAGCATGATCGGCCTCCAAGCGAGCGATGATTCATGCTCCTGATATAGCCGTTCCCACAGCTGCAGTCCTTCCTCATAGGCTTTGCCTTGTAAGTGAATATAGGCCGGTTGAGCGTTGTCTCTGCCTAGTAAAAGCTCATGCAAACCCCAAGCGGATTCGGGACCTGCGGTGAGCAGCTTCATATCGAAATTGCAGATGTACATCTGCAGCGTCTCATCTGTATGGGCCCGGTATTCGTGAATCTGGTAAGGAAGCAGGAGCACGATCGTGCCAGGGAGCAGATCATGCTCGGTCCCATTAATTCGCTCTATGCCTTTTCCTTCCAAGACGAATGAAAATTCGATGAAATCGTGACGATGGGAGGGAACAGAGGTGTATCTCTTTTTTTTCATATGAAAAGGAAAGTCCGAATCGATATTTGGGTATTCGAAAAGGTATTGTGGATACATGGTATGCTGTTTCGCCTCCTAGCTCTATTATACTTGCTTCGTTTTCGTAAAGAAATGAAAGGTTTTATAAAAAAATGAACTATGCACTGTCGCCCAGCGAGCTACAATACAGTCATCACAAACAAACTATAGATGCGCCGCAGCGCATGAGAGAGGGCGAACCCAATGACCAATCCAATCAAAAACCGCGATTCGTTTCGCGGCATCTTTACAGCGCTTCTGACTCCAATGTACGAGAATGGTGCGATTGACTTTGATTCTTTGACACGTCTGGTTGAGCATCAAATCGAACAAGGTATTCATGGATTTTATGTAGGTGGCAGTACAGGCGAAGGGTTTATTTTGACAAGTGAGGAACGCAAGCAAGTGTTGGAAGTAGTTGTACGAGCAGCAGCCGGTCGCGTGACAATTATTTCGCATGTAGGCTGCATCAGTACGATGGAGTCAATTAATCTAGCCAAACATGCCGAGCTTCAAGGTGTCGATGCGGTATCGGCGGTTGTTCCTTTTTATTATAAAGTTTCAATGAAAGAAATACGCGAGCATTATGAAGCTATTATGGCGGCAGTGTCTCTGCCGATGATCGTCTATCATTTTCCAGGTGCAACAGGAGTCAGCTTGTCGATGGACTTCTACGAGCAAATGAGTCGAAATCCACAATGTATCGGTGTTAAATTTACATCGCTTAATTTGTTTGAAATGCAGCAAATCCGCGCTAGGTGCGGTCAAGATTTTCTCATATTTAATGGACATGATGAAGTGTATTCGGCAGGTGCATATGCAGGTGCGAACGGCGCCATCGGCAGCACATTCAACATGATGCCCGGATTATTCGCTCAAATGTACGAGTTAATCGTGTCAGAGGATCGACCTCGTATGGCGTCTATACAGTCGATGCAGGCGGAAGCCAACGAGGCAATCGCGCATATGATTCAATTCGATGTCATCGCTTATGAGAAGTATATGTTGTATCTTCAAGGCATTTTGGCAACGCCAACCGTCCGGCAGCCGCTGAAGCAATTTACTACAGAAGAGCGTGAGCAGATTGAATCGTTCTATGCACAGAGTGAAGTGCTGAAACGTTACAGAAAGCAGGCCATAAGTGAGGGATCGATTTGATTATTGATAGGATCAGCCAATGGGAGCAAAACCAGGGGCAGTACGGTGAAGCCGTGCGGCGCGCTCTCGCCTATATCTCGAAAGTTAATGTCGCTGACATGCCTTCTTTGCTCGAGATGGATGGAAAGCGAATGTTCGTTATGAAGCAGTCGCCAACGACCGGAACCTTTGAGGAAAAGCTGGCTGAGATTCACGCGCAGCATGCGGACATCCATCTCGTGGTAGAAGGAGAGGAATGGCAGGGCGTTGCTTCTGCCACTGGGAACAACAGAATGGTGGAGGATCGGCTGGAAGAGAGCGATTATGCGCTGTTTGAGCATGTCGAGAACGAGACACGCATCTTGCTCCGTCCAGGCGACTTTAGCATATTTTGGCCAGGGGAAGTTCACCGCCCGAACTGCCATCCTAAGGGCAGCGTGCATTTAGTGAAGCTGGTCGTCAAGATCCATCGCGATTTGTTTTAAATGTAAAGCGACAAAAGCATCCCGAAACCTAGCTGGTTTGTAAGATCAGCACTTTGGTTAGGGATGTTTTTGCGTTCCTGCCAAGTCGTGTCTAACGTTTTATGGATGAGCGAAGGTGGTTTGTCTCCAAGGAAGTTAATTTTGTATTGTAAAATGCTAATTTACGCATGTTAAACTGATCTGCGTTTTTCTTTATAATCAAAGTAACAAATCACATCAGCGTGTTTGTTACCAAAAAGATATAGGGGTGAATACATGGAAAAGATCGTAAAAAAAGGACTCTCTATTTTATTAATTACAGGTGTTGCAGCGGGCTGTGCATCGAATCAGGATCCAAAGCCGCAAGCTGGAGGGAACGTTAAGCCGATCACGCTAACCATGTGGGCAGGCACGGGATTTAAAGATATAGAAGGTTACGAAAGCAAGAACTATGGAGACTGGGAAAAGCAGAAGGCGCAGGAATTTCAAAAGCTTCATCCGAACGTTACCGTTAAAGTCGAATCCGTTCCTTTCTCAGATATTGAGCAGAAGGTGAATGTGGCTGTAGCGGGGAACAATCCTCCAGACATTTTATATGACAACATTCCGATCCGGATCAGCAAGCACGCACGAAAAGACGTGTTGATCGAACTTGATGATGTAGTCAAAGATGATAAAGCAGACTGGAAGGAAGCTTTTCTCAACATGGGAACGATCAATGGAAAATTGTATGCACTGCCATTAGGCAGCGTTCCACAGGTCGTCTTTTTGAATAAAACCATTTTTGAGAAAAAAGGAGTTACCGTACCTAAGGATCGTTCTTGGACTTGGAATGAAATGAAGGATGCCTTGAAAAAGGTAGCTGACAAAAATACGTATGGCATCGCCTATTTCGCGAAAAACGAGCAAGCAGACCAACTGATGGTCAGCAATGTGCTTGCCGCAGGAGCCCAGTGGGCGAACAAGGATATCACGGAATATACCGTCAATAGTTCCGAAGGTGTTGAAGCCCTCTCCTTTATGCTGAGCTTGCAGGAGGAAGGACTGGTTGCTCCGGGTACCGCTACAATGGATGTGAACGGGAACTTTGAGCTCTTCAAACAGGGCAAGCTTGCCATCTTGAATCACACTTCCCCAGTTTATGGCGATCTGGAAGCAGGTAAGAAGAACGGAGCGGTTGATCCGTCCGTAGAAGCTTTCGGGATTATCCCCGTCGTGAAAGAAGGGGTTACCCCGCGAATCACGGTTACAGGTGAGAACGGGTACGCAATCTTTAAACAGGACGATCCAGAGAAGAAGAAGATGGCTGTCGAGTTCGTAAAGTTCTTGACCCAACCGGAGAACATTAAAGCGATTAATAAGGCAACTTATGGGATCTCAGCGCGTAAATCAGGCACTTATGAGATTACGAATAAAGACGCCGCAGAGGTATTTGAGCAGTTAAATAAATTGGAAATTGTCGACTTGGGTAAAAACAAAGCCTACTTCTCAACGCTAAGACAAAAGTTTTATCCAGAAATGCAAGCAGCCTTCCTGAAGGCGAAGAGCCCGAAGCAGGCGCTAGACGATTTCGTTAAAAATGCGAACGAACTGGCAGCTAAGAAGTAAGAATACAGGTGTAGAATTATTTCGTCCTAGTCTGTCGTACAGTACTGGGACGAAAATGTTTATACGGTTAACGACATGATGAGGAATAGCTGAGGTGTTTTGCAAATGAAGCTTCGCGAATGGCTGTGGAGTTACTTTTTTATCGGACCTAACTTATTGTTTCTATTCGTATTTTTAGTATTTCCGTTGTTTTATACGTTTTACTTAAGTTTTTTTGAAGCCGATATTTATTCCTCCGTCTTTATTGGATTTGACAATTATAGCAATTTGTTTGGGGAAGAATTGTTTCGTAAAGCATTCGTGAACACATTCTATTTTGTTCTGATCATCGTTCCCTGCGTCATCGTCATTTCACTGGTCATCGCAGCGTTCATGCAGGGATTCCATAAGGTTTCCAAAAGCTTTTTTCGGCTTATATTTTATTTGCCAGTCGTTAGTACGCCGGTCGTGTTATCGTTGGTGTGGGCCTGGATGTACAATCCTAGCTTTGGCATCATCAAGTATTTCTCCGAGGTACTTGGCTTCGGTTCAGTCGATGTGTTTTCAGGACAATTAAGCGCGATTTTGGCGCTTTCCGGTATCGTTGTCACCTGGATGGTAGGTCAGCCAATCATCCTGTATTTGTCGGGGATGGACGGCGTGCCAAAGGATCTATACGAGGCCGCTGAAATTGACGGGGCAGGTGCGCTGAGAACGTTTTTCAGCATTACACTTCCGATGATTTCACATACGACGCTATTAATCGTGATCACTTCGACAATTAGTGTGTTCCAAATTTTCGTTGTTATCCATTTAATTACAGGGGGCGGCCCGTTTCATGGAACGGAATCGCTTGTGTACACCATTTACCGGACGGCGTTCGTATCTTTGGAATTCGGTAAAGCGTCAGCTCAAAGCGTTATCCTGTTTTTTATAATTTTGATTATCTCGCTGCTGCAATTCCGACTCATGAAAACAAAACTGGATTAAATCCATCAGCGCAGACTTGATAGAGGAGATATGAAGCGGATGAAATTACATGTTGTCTCCAGGTACGCTTTTCTTTTGATCATTTCGATCGTTTTTATTTTTCCGTTATATTGGATGTTTACAGGCTCTTTTAAATCCCAAGTATCGATCTGGGCAACTCCTCCCGAATGGTTTCCGAACCAGCTTAAGATTGTCAATTACGAGCATATTTTCTCCACGACTCCTGCACCGCTTTGGGTGTTTAATAGTGTGTTCACAAGCTTGGTAACCGTCGTTTTTGTTGTTATTTTCTCGGCAATGGCGGGATATGCTTATGCCAAGAAAAAGTTTCCTGGCGATAAAGTATTGTTCATTGTAGTGATTGCGACGATGATGATGCCGACTCAAGTCACACTCGTCCCCTTGTACATTATTTGCAGGGAGCTTGGGTTGATCGACAGTTACTTGGGAGTTATTCTACCAGCGATCGCCTTCCCGTTCGGGGTGTTCATTGTACGGCAGTTCGCCAAATCAATTCCTGATGAAATTATAGAATCGGCCAGAATCGATGGGTCTGGGGAAATCCGAATGTTTGCAACCATTGTGCTTCCGCTGCTACTTCCAGCACTTGGGGCACTGTCCATCTTCGCATTTATGCACACCTGGAATGATTATTTGTGGCAGCTTATTATATTGCAGTCCAAGGAAAAGCTAACGCTTCCACTTGGCATTTCGACGATTACGTATTCGGAGAACAACGTGAATTATGGCTATGCAATGGCTGGAGCATCCTTGGCGGCTGTTCCCATGATTATTTTCTTCCTGCTGCTGCAGCGAAGCTTTATTAAAGGAATCACGTTAGGCTCGGTTAAGGGATAAGCGGATCGGCTAAAGTAGGAAAGAAGACCTGTAGCTTGCTATATAGGTCTTCTTCTTGCGGATAGGTGTTCTGGCTCATGGCATCTTAGGTTATAATTGTTGAGGGGGTGATCACATGAATATCATTGTTGTAGAGGACGAGGTCGACATTTTAAGGGGAATTCAAGAGGTCATCGAACACAGTGGGCTGCTTTTTAACCAAGTCTTCGCTGTAACTACCGCAGAGGAAGCACTCCTACTAATCGAAAAATACAGGCCGGAAATCATTTTGACGGATATTTTGCTTCCTGAAATGACAGGTTTGGATATGTTGGAATCGGTAAAAGCGTTCGACTATTTGCCAAAAGTGATCGTAATCAGCAGCTACAGTAATTTTATGTACGCCCAGCGCAGTATTCAATTGGGAGCGGTCGATTATATCCTCAAACCGTCACCTAAAGAGGAACTTACCGAAAAAATCAGTCTTGTATATGAAATGGTTCAGCGTGAGCTCGTTAGTCAGGAACGGCTGAAGAATCAAACCGTCTTCGCACGTCTTGGCACGGAAGCGCTTAAGGAAAAGTTCGTTTTGGGGCTGTGTATGCAAAAGACTTCGCTGCAGGAGCATATTCATCATCGTCTTCAGGTGTGGAACTTGCAATGGTTGGAGACACAGTCCTACGTTTCTATTTCTTTAAGTATAAACAGGGAGGATATAAGAGGCAGGGAAGATAAGGATATAAATCTAGACCTCTTTGCCATTGGCAATATAGCAGAGGAAGTGTTGAAGAACTACCATCCATCCGTAATGATCCGCAGTATTCACCATGATTGGGTCATCCTTACTGCATGGGAACATGAGCAGTCGGTTGCTGAAGAGATCCATGAACGGGTATTGAAATATCAATATATCAGTCCCGCTATTGGAATTAGCAATCGCATGCACTCTTTTCAAGCCATTTCGGAAGCTTATGAGCAAGCGCGCAAGGCGCTCAAGGTTGCCTTATTAAACAGCAGTCGAGGGATCGCCAGTTATGCGGATATCACAGATCGGATCGGTTATGAAGATGGAGGACCTATCAGTGAATGGGTGGCTGAAGGGGTGCTGGAAGGGGACACGGAGCTAATCAACCGGTATATGGAGGAAACCATCCATCACTTCATGCTAGACAGGGATGTGAACAAGACTGGCGATTTGACGCTCAAATGCTTTGAATGGATCCTGGAAATTCATTCCTATCTTGCAGAGAAGATTGAAATGGAAATCAGCCATTTTACGCTGGAACTTTGGGAAAAGGCGGAGCGCTGCCCGACAGTGGATGATTTAAAGCGGCTTCTGCGGGATCATCTTTACGAACTGATGAAGCTCGTAGCTGAGCAGCAGCATCCTAGCTTGCCGAATTTCATCATTGATAAAGCGAAGCAGATCATCGATGAGAAGTACGGAAAAGCCATTACCCTTCAGAGCGTAGCTGATGAGTTGAGTATTCACCCGGTATGGCTGAGCAGGCTGTTCAAGAAAGAAACGGGACAAAATTTTCTGGATTACTTAACCGAAATCCGCATCGAACGAGCGAAGCATTTGCTGCGCAGCACACATTTGAAAATTTATGAAATTGTTGAAATGATCGGTTATCAGGAGATCCAATATTTCGGTAAGCTGTTCAAGAAGAGAACGAATATGACTCCAAAGGAGTTTAGATCAGGCAAATGAAAGCGTTTAGAATCAGGAATCTCACCTTATTTGTCAAAATGTTCATTCTCCTGTTTTTGTCCGTTTCGGTGCCGGTTGCGATTCTTGGAGTGTGGTACTTTGACAAATCCAGCGAACAAATCGAGCATATTACATCAGCCTTGCTCACGGAAAATTTGCAGCAGAATCGAATGCGTATCGAGCAATTCTTCTGGCAGACGGAGCTCCATTCTGAATCGATTATCGCCTCTCAGAAACTGGAGGTGCTTGATAATCAAATTGAGGATCGCTTGTTCTTAAGCAGATCACTCTCGTTAATGAATGAATTAAAGGGAAATTATGAGCTGTCTATTTACCCACCAGATGTAGAGAGGTACAAAACGTATTCTTTACTGATTCAATCAGGAGTGAAATCGCCCGACTCGGAGTGGATACAAAAAGCGATTCGACTAAAGGGCAGGGGCTTTTGGTATTTCCAGAACGATACGTTCGTTTTCGCAAGAATGATTCGGCAGATGTCCGATCTAAGGCCTCTGGCGGTAATCCAATTGAGCTTTCCGGCAGCATTAGTGAACCAGCAGCTTCTGTCGCCAGCGGAATACCCAAACTTTCAGCATTACATCGTTGATGACGATCTCGGAACCGTTTTGTACACAGGCTCGGATCGGGAACTTTCCCAGAAAAAAGATATGTTCATATCCGATATTCCACTATCCAATGCACCATGGAAACTAGTCGCCGCCATCCCTGAGAAGGATTTGATTGGCCCAGTGGAGACGATCAAACGTTTCTCCATACTGCTCGTTCTGGTAAGTATTGGTTTGATTTCGATGCTGCTCGCTCTGATTACAAACGGTTTTATTTCCCCGATTAAATATGTAGTCGGTCAAATGAAAAAGGCGCAGTTGGGACAGCTAGTACCAAGCGAGAGGTATGGAGAACGCAACGATGAAATCGGTCAGCTGGCACGAGGGTACAATTCCTTAATTTTCAGCCTAGAGGAACTGCTCGTTACAACGAAACAGATGGAGTCCGAGAAGTCTCGAACGGAAATGCAAATGTTGATTCATCAGATTAACCCACATTTCCTTTACAATACGCTCGACGCGATTAAATGGAGAGCAGATCACGTGAAGGAAGTAACGATTGCGGAAATGGTCACCTCGTTAAGCAATTTAATTCGATACAGTATTAATAACGGTGAAGAGTTCACGACAGTCGAGCGGGAAGTTGAGCACGTCAAAAGCTATCTGAGTATTGAGTCATTGCGAAACCACGATACGTTTCAAGTCATCATGAATGTTCAGCCTCGTGTCTTGAATGTGCCGATATTGAAATTAATTATCCAACCGCTTGTAGAGAATTCTGTGCGGCATGGGGTCAATAAGCTGCCGACTGGACAGGGGAAAATTCTCGTCCGCGTTTTTATCGAAGGCGATGAGCTGGTTTGCACAGTGGAGGATAACGGACCTGGGTGCTCGGAAGAATGGCAAGCTCGAATGAGCAGTCCAGATCTGCCTTCAGGGCAGACTGGGGGGGTTGGACTATATAATGTCAATCGCAGGCTGAATATTCGCTTTGGCACCAAGTATGGGGTGTCGTTGACCAAGAGGGAACATGGAGGATGCAAAGCGACGATTCGCCATCCGCTGATGTGAACAAGACAAACAAATGCAGCCCAAACTCCAATCGGAGAATGGACTGCATTTTTTATTTGGCTGTCATCGATTTACGGAGGGCAGACTTTCTATTTGTTCACTGGATAGATATCATTTCTCTCAATCAATCTCCTAAGCTGCTCCGCCATATACTCAGGGGAATGCGGCATTTTATGCCGGATCTACAACTCTTCGATACCAACGAAGCCGAGGCCACAAATTGGGCATTCAGTTGGCGGTGAAGAACAGTTAGTTTCCTCGAAATAAACAAATACTGGCTTAAGTTCACTGGTTAGCTTTGTTATTCCCCGATTTTCTTCATTTATACTACAAAAAGTGATCAGGCTGCTCAAATGGTCATCAATGCATTTATCTAGTAAATCGTATTTGTCGCTATCAACGAATGACAAATAATCAACACGCGTTGAATAATTTCATTTGTATATTGGATCACGGGACACGTCTCTTCAAGATTTATTGAGATTTATGTCACACATTGGCATCGCCAATTGTCTTATCAGTGACAAAACCAAAAAAATGAAGGAAACAACAATGAAATTACATAATAATTTACAAACAAAATCCGAAAGTGCTTATTTTACCTAAATTAATTATTTAATGGAATGGATCATTTCGATTTGTTTAATAATAAGTAGATATGTGCGAGATTTTTCGAATGATAGAAAGGTGGATATTATGCAAAGTTATACAATTGATCCATCATTTAATAACATTGAAGATTTGTATAAAACCTACAAGCCTCATTTATTTTCAATTGCTTACCGTATGCTTGGTTCTAAATCAGATGCAGAGGACATGGTTCAAGATTTGTTTATAAGTATACATGGATATCTAAATGACAACATTAATAATATCAAATCGTACTTGAGCAAAATGATGATCAATCGTTGTCTGAACGAATTAAAATCTGCACGAAAAAAAAGAATAAGTTACGTAGGTAATTGGCTTCCAGAACCCACAGTGCGATTCAACGATCGTAGTCCGTTAGATAGCGTTGAGCGTCATGATACGATATCTTATGCTTTTCTTATTCTTATGGAGAAACTTACGCCGTTGGAACGAGCTGTGTTTATCTTAAGAGAAGTCTTTGCCTATGAACATAGTGAAATTGGAGAAATGGTTAACAAGTCAGAAGTCAATTGCCGTAAAATATTCAGTCGTGTCAAGAAAAAAGTAGATTTATCCTCAGAAAAAAATGATGTGCTATCAACGCATCTTCTGCAAGAAAATGAATTGGTGACTCGTTTCATTTCTGCTCTTTCGAATGGTAACATTCAATCAGTGGTGGACATGTTAACAGAGGATGTCATATTGATTGCCGACGGTGGAGGAAAAGTGTCCGCCGCAATCCATCCTATATATAGTAGAGAACGAGTGCTCACCATTTTGAACGCCCTTTCGTCAACTCGATTTCCCGAATCTAAGGCACAGTTGGTCGAGGTCAATGATCAACCAGGAATATTGTTAACCAAAGATGGTATTCCAACCGGGGTCATTTGTTTTGAATGGGATGCCCAAACGATGACCATTCAACGAATTTACATTATAGTGAATCCCGATAAATTACAGCACTTAAACTGAATTCCATAGAACTCGCTGGGACTAAGTAAACCAGCTTAATTGAGACTCGACGTTTTACGGCGTTGGTGTATACTGCCTATACTCCATTAAATCAAAGGGAATGATAATGTAGACGAAGGTAAAAGAAGCTGATAAGAAACGGACTCTTAGTTGTAGCAAGCGATGAGATGGACGATATTTATCAGCGACGTTTCCGCTACCGATCATACTCTTGTACCTGAGGGCGCACAGTTGCTTCAGAGGATTGCTTTGATAGTGATGAACAACGCAAAACATACCTGGATGAGAAAATTATGCAGATGGAAGCCCTCTTTGATAAGCATTATCAAGGCTTGCGCGAAGTTACCGCGGTGAAACGAAGTGTAGCATTATCTATCGTTCAGGAAGTTCATCAAGCATTACAAAGTGTATAAGTCAATCCAATAGTCAATCCATAAAAGCTGACCCAACTCTGACATTTTGTTAGAGGTTTGGTCAGTTTTTTATACATTTGAATTGTTCAGATCGATTTGTTAAATAATGAAAAGATGTTGTGTGATTTTCATTTTTAGTTGTGGTGTGGCATTGGAGAGTTTGGAGAGACTGGCAACGTTGCCATTCAACCATTTTGTACTTCTTGCTTGCTAATTTGGCTTTTGGATGCAGTAATCGCTTTGATATATTTCTCTGGGGTTCCGATTGAATGATTATTTTAGGTTTCTATGTCACACATTGAAGTCGCCAATTGTCTTATTAGTGTCAAAAAAAATAGGAGGTACACAGTTATGACACAACGATTAAACTATATGCAGCAATCACCAGAGCTTTTCAAAAAAATGATGGAATTCAGCAACGCCGAGAAGGAAAGTGCAATTGAAGAGAAGATCCTCGATCTCGTTCACATTAGAGCTTCACAAATGAATGGGTGCGGGTTCTGTCTGGATATGCACGTCAAGCAAGCAAAAATCCACGGTGAGAGCGAGCTTCGCCTCTATCACATTTCGATTTGGCGGGAATCGACGTTGTTTGTTCCACGAGAACGGGCTGCGCTGGCATGGACCGAGATCCTGACCAAACTGCCTGAGCAAGGTGTGCCCGACGAATTGTATGACCGTGTTCGAGGACAGTTCTCTGAAAAAGAAATCTCTGATCTAACTTTCTCAGTTATGGCGATTAATGCATGGAATCGCATCAACGTAGCCTTCAAGACTGTACCGGGTTCGGCTGATGCAGCGTTTGGATTGACGAAAGCTGGTCTGAGCTAATTAGTTACAAAGCAAAGTACAGTTCGCGTGTCTTGCCACGCAAGCTAAGTTCCGGGTAAAAATAAAAAGAAACGTTTTATGTCACACATTGAAGTCGCCAATTGCCTTATTAGTGTCAAAAAAATAGGAGGTACACAGTTATGACACAACGATTAAACTATATGCAGCAATCACCAGAGCTTTTCAAAAAAATGATGGAATTCAGCAACGCCGAGAAGGAAAGTGCAATTGAAGAGAAGATCCTCGATCTCGTTCACATTAGAGCTTCGCAAATGAATGGGTGCGGGTTCTGTCTGGATATGCACGTCAAGCAAGCAAAAATCCACGGTGAGAGCGAGCTTCGCCTCTATCACATTTCGATTTGGCGGGAATCGACGTTGTTTGTTCCACGAGAACGGGCTGCGCTGGCATGGACCGAGATCCTGACCAAACTGCCTGAGCAAGGTGTGCCCGACGAATTGTATGACCGCGTTCGAGGACAGTTGTCTGAAAAAGAAATCTCAGATCTGACTTTCTCAGTAATGGCGATTAATGCATGGAATCGCATTAACGTAGCCTTCAAGACTGTGCCGGGTTCGGCTGACGCAGCGTTTGGATTGACGAAAGCTGGCCTGAGCTAATCAGTTACAAATCTAGGAGGAATTAATATGAAAATTGTAGTTATTGGTGGAAGTGGACTCATTGGATCAAAACTTGTAAAAAACCTTCGTGTGCTTGGCCATGAGGCAGTGGCGGCATCACCTTCCTTAGGCATCAACACGATCACTGGCGAGGGACTCGCTGAAGCGCTTAGCGGCGCTCAGGTTGTCGTCGACGTGACAAACTCGCCTTCGTTTGAGGACGAGGCAGTTATGGAGTTCTTCGTGACTTCAAATAAGAACCTTCTTGCTGCTGAAGCAATCGCTGGAGTAAGTCATCACGTTGCGCTGTCGGTCGTTGGTACCGACCGACTTCTCCAAAGTGGTTATTTCCGCGCGAAAATGGCCCAAGAAGAGCTAATCAAGACTTCCAAGGTTCCTTATACGATCGTCCGCGCGACGCAATTCTTCGAGTTCGTCGGCAGCATCGCCTATGTGGCTACTGAAGGGGAAACCGTTCGTTTACCTTCTGCCCTTACGCAGCCTATGGTTTCGGATGATGTTGCAGCCGCGTTGGTCGATTTCACACTTGGGGCGCCAGTGAATGGAATTGTCGAGGTAGCTGGTCCAGATCAGATTCGTCTTGACGAACTTGTTCGACAATACTTGAGCGCAAATCAAGACCCACGTCAGGTTGTCACAGACGCCAACGCGCTCTACTTCGGATCAGTAGAGGTGAATGATCAATCTCTCGTTCCGAGCGATAGCAACGCACGCATCACTACGACACGTTTCCATGATTGGCTTAGCCGCTCAGCACCTCAGGGGTAATTCAGCAAAGCATGATCGACGCCTAGGTTGTCGTATAGCGAAGCAGTTGCCCACGAGAATCAAGATGTAAATGAAAGGAGATCCGGTCGTTTACGGGTCTTCTTTTCATTGTTTCAGCTTATCTGGAGGGATGCGTTAGCCGGATATACCGGGAGAAAGCCCAATCTTTTGTATTGGAAGCTTGACACAATTTATCAAATCATTAAGCTCTACTGTTGAATGCTTCCGATGGGAATATCATGATAGTGGTGAAATACAAGACAGAAATATAAAACTTAGGCCCTCAGCCCGTGCTGTGGTCCTTTTTTTGCTATTCAACTACGACCGGGCAGGATAGCGGGGTTAACTGTTGAATATTGCTTGGTATGATTTCAATCTAATGGGGAACGAGAACTCAAGAAAGTGGTTTGATCTATAGTGAACCATTGGTTGTACTTGTTCCCGCAGTTGCGGCGACTTCGGACGTTCTCGGATGGGAAGTGAACCTAGTATGATTCCGTTTCGTTATAAGGCTCGATGCCATGCTATTTTGAACAAATATCTTTCAGGGGAATCTATTGATTACCGACAGGTCATATCGCTGCTTCTTCCGATCCTCATCGACCAAGCGTTCCTAGTCGGCATAAGTTTGGTGAATACCGCGATGATCAGTTCGTCAGGGGTGGCGGCGATCAGCGCGGTAAGTATGGTCGATTCGTTCAATCTCTTCCTGGTTAATGTCTTCGTCGCCTTGGCGACCGGAGGCACGGTGGTTGTGGCGCAGTACAAGGGCAGCGGGAATGAAAAGATGGTATCCAAGGCGGCGGCAGCTTCGCTTTCCGCGGTGACTTTGGTTGCGGTAACGCTCAGCCTGGTCGTCCTCCTATTTTATCATCCGATCCTGAAATTTCTCTTTGGAACGGCGGATCCGGAGGTGTTCGACCATGCCGGCACTTACATGGTAGGAAGCGCTGTATCTTACCTCGGAATCGCGTTCAAGGAAGGAGTCAGCGGAGCGCTGAGGGGGATTGGAAGGACTAGAGTGACATTGGCGTTGTCCCTAATCCTGAACCTTTCTTACGTATTGCTGAACGTCTTGTTCGTTCATTTTTTGGAAATGGGAGTACTAGGTTTGAGCGTGGCTTTGAATATTTCCCGTTATTTGGCAGCGGTATGCGCATTGTACTACCTGCTCCGTATGGATGCCAGCCTGCGAATTCGCCTTAAGGATTTGATGGACTGGAATTTTTCCATGTTTAAGAAAATCATGTTCATCGGGCTGCCGTTCGCTGCGGAGCAGTTGTTCTTTAACGGGGGAAAAATGTTAACCCAAATCTACATCGTCAGTCTAGGCACTTATGCGATTGCAACTAACGCCATCAGTTCCGTACTCGCTATGCTTTTACAAATCCCCGCCATCGCATTGTCTACAGCACTAGTCACGGTGGTAGGGCAATGCATAGGGAGGGGGAATATTCAGGATGCCCGCAAATTTACGAGGTCGTTTCTGTGGCTGGCGTCTGGCTCCCTTGTGGTGACGGGGCTTATTTTGATCCCGTTCTTTAAGCCTCTGGTTAGTCTGTTCCGCCCACCGGTCGAAATCATGGATGATCTGTATCTCATTATGCTGGTAAATATTTTAGCCCAAATCCCTCTATGGCCGATCAGTTTTCTGCTACCGGGCGCGTTGCGTGCAGCGGGGGATTCTCGTTTCACCTCCATCGCTTCGATGCTGACCATGTGGCTGTTCCGGGTTGTGCTCGGTTATGTGTTTGGTATCACGCTAAACTACGGGGTATTCGGGGTGTGGGCGGCTATGCAATTGGAGTGGGGCGTTCGCGGTGCAATCTTCCTGTGGCGTTATCGCGGGGAGCGGTGGTACAAGCACCGCCTGGTAGAGCCCGCGAGCGGGAAGTAATAGGGGAATATAAATCATATAAACACAGGACGAGGCTGCCAGCTTGATTGGCAGCCTCTTACGTTAACGGGCAGGTATGCGTAATTCTCAACAAATATGAAAAAGTTCCTGATAATCAATGTTTTTGACACTGGCGTACAAATAGAGGTGGTTTCTTTTCTTCTGGTTCATTAAGTGAATCGTTCGGATTCCCACAAATTTTTGATCAACAAACAACAAAATACCACTATTAATTTTGGGATTATGTAGGTTATAATGAAAGCGACAACCAAGATCCTTCATAATCTTTCGAAAACCCTCTAAAAAAGGAAGGAGATTGATGATGCTTACATCCGAACACTTGGAAACCCGTCACCTGGAAGCGATCCGAAAAGCGCAGGAATCAATCGATTTGCTAGCTGTAGGGGTATCCCACGATCCGCACCGGCTGGCCTATCACTTTATTTCGCCATCCTGCTGGATAAATGACCCCAACGGAATGATTTATTTTCGTAAGGAATACCACTTGTTCTATCAAATTCATCCATTTAGTGCTCAAAATGGTTTGAAGCATTGGGGGCATGCAAAAAGCCGAGATCTTATTCATTGGGAGCATTTGCCTATCGCTCTTGCACCCACCGAAGAATTCGAAAGAAACGGATGTTTCTCAGGCAGTGCGGTTGATAACAATGGAACGATGACAATTATTTATACCGGTAATGTGAATGGCCCGGATAAAGTACAAGTGCAATGCGTCGCCTCCAGTGAAGACGGTATTTATTTTCGGAAATATGTTGGCAATCCAGTTATCGATAAGTTTCCCGAGGAGGGTTCAAAGGATTTCCGAGATCCAAAGGTATGGATGCATGAGGATGTCTGGTATATGGCTGTCGGTTCAGGAAAGGATGGGCGTGCGAATGCACTCTTATACAAGTCAGACGATCTGACGGCTTGGACTTATGTCAGCGTAATGGCCAACGGCCTTGATGGACAAGGGAGAATTTGGAACTGCCCGGATTTCTTCCGATTGGACGGAGTGGATGTACTTCTTGCTTCCCCAGCAGTGTCGCCAACAGAGCGGGATATCCGCACCAATATTTACATGATTGGCCAAATGGATTATGAGACGGGAAGATTTACCCTAGTTTCAGATGGGGATATAGATCTCGGTCCTGACTTTTATGCACCTCAGACATTGATTGACGGCCTCGGTAGAGTTATCCTGTTCGGTTGGATGGATATGTGGTGGAATCCGATGCCGACACAAGCCTACGGATGGACGGGGGCTATGACCATTCCGCGTGTCGTTACACTTGACGGGAATGGAAAGCTTGCATTCACGCCAGCGCCAGAGCTTCAGCAGCTTCGGAGCAACGAGCAACAATTTGGTGCCTTCCGCTTGTCGCCTGAGCAAACGGATCTGCTCGATGAGGTCAAGGGAGATTGTCTTGAAATAGAAGCCATTATACATATAAATGAAAGCGATGCCAATCGCTTCGGATTTCGGTTGCGGCGTTCTGCAGATAGCTCACAAGAGACTGTTATTACCTGCTGTCTGATGAACGGCGAACTGATCGTGGATCGAACGAGATCGGGTATTGTAGACGGGGGCATAAGAGTTATTCAGGCGATGCCGGCGGCGAATGGAAAACTGAAGCTGCAAATATTCCTGGATCGTTCCTCTTTGGAGTTATTCGCGAATGACGGTCAAACGACGGCTTCCTTCCGTATTTACCCAGATCCGCAAAGCTTAGGAATCAGCGTTTTTGCCGAGGAAGGATGCATCCAGTTTGAATCCTTGGCGATCTGGAAGTTAAACGCGATATGGTAGAAGTTGCACCGATCGTGCTGCGCTCCCATAGTCTGGAGGTCACAGTTCGAAAGCCAGGTACCAATTACAACGGTTCGAGATTTGATTGGACCGGTTGGGTCTCTAGCATTACGTTGCACAATCGCCACACTTTTTGTGAGGATGAATCGTTGACGCCAGGTGAGGGAACGGGTGGTTCTGGACTCTGCAATGAATTTGGCATTTTTCAGCCGATTGGTTACGAGGAAACGCTTCCAGGAGGGCGGTTCCCGAAGCTGGGTGTCGGTCTCTTGACCCGTCCGGATGAAGCGAGCTATAAATTCTCCCGTCCGTACATGGTTGAACCTTTCTTCATAGAAACAAAGGCAGACGATTCGAAAGTGACGTTCACCGTTCACGCGCACCCATGTAATGGATACGCGGCAAAGCTCGTTAAAACCTTATCTGTGAAAGATAACTTGCTTTCCATTGCGTACGAGTTAGTCAATTTGGGTGAAAAAACAATTGTAACGCATGAATACTGCCATAATTTCGTAGCATTAAACGGAAATCCTCTCGGACCAGACTATCGGCTGAAGTTGCCAATGACACCTACGTTCCCCAGCGAGCCTAGTTCTCTATTTGATTTCAAAGATGGGCATATGACCTGGGCTTATACGCCGGAACAACCGTTTTACTCACGCTTAAGCGGACCTTTTCCTCCAGGCTTGCAATGGGAATTGACGCATAAGTCCGGTGTAGGGATGCGTGAATCCGTTGATTTTTCCCCTGCATTCATCGCGCTTTGGGGGGACGCTCATGTGATCTCGCCGGAGGTATTTATGGAGATTGCCGCGCATTCGGGTCAAACGATTCGTTGGGTAAGGCAGTTTGATTTTTTCGAGCGCCATATGGATGGAGGGACGGGCGGATGAGCGGGAAAACAGCACTCGTTACAGGGGGAAGTCGTGGAATCGGTCGCGGGATTGCGCTGGCCATGGCAACCAGGGGTTATGATATCGCGATCTGTCATTGGAAGGATGCAGATAACGCTCATCTCACGGCAAGGGAGATTGAAAACCAACTAAACCGCCAATGCGTTGTATTTGAAGGGAACTTAGAGGAGGAGGAGGAGCCTCTTAAATTAGCGAAGGAAGCCATTCGAACGCTGGGTCATCTCGACGTTCTCGTTAATAATGCCGGTGTTACGATTTTTCAGAATGCGGCCAATATGGAGCTAGAAAAAATCAATCGATTACTCCACCTCGATTTACGCGCTCCATTACTTCTTATGCAGTCGGTGTCTAGTCATATGATCGAACATGGGGTCCGTGGAAGCATACTCAATATCACCTCAACTCGGGGAGAGAGGGCTTATCCGGGAGATGCTGTATACGGCGGTGTCAAGGCGGCGCTGACTCGAGTAACAGCTTCGATTGCACTGGATTTGGCGCCATATGGGATCCGCGTGAACTGCATTGCTCCAGGGGCAATTCAAACAAATGACAATCGAAGTGACTATTATCGCAAGTTCGGTCAGCGAATTCCTCTGGAACGTCCTGGTACACCGGAAGATATAGGAAAGGCCGCTGTATGGCTTACCTCAGATGAGGCGTCCTATATAACGGGAACGACCATTCGCGTCGATGGCGGACTCATTCTGCCAGGGATGCCAGAAACGGAGGAAGGTATCGGTTGGAGCTAGAGGAGTTCTAAACCACAGCAATCAGCTTATATAAATTCTTCAGAAATGGGAGATGCGCCTAACATGTCACAATTACAAATCCGAGATGTGCGGACGATTTTAACTGCACCAGATGGTGTTAACCTTGTTGTCGTTAAAATAGAAACGAATGAGCCCGGCTTGTACGGTTTGGGCTGTGCAACCTTTACACAGCGTCATTTGGCCGTGGCAACCGCTGTAGATCAATACTTGAAACCATTCCTCATCGGAAAGGATCCTCTCCGAATCGAGGACATTTGGCAAACCTCAATGGTCAGTGCCTACTGGCGCAACGGACCAGTGCTGAATAATGCTGTTTCAGGTGTGGACATGGCACTGTGGGATATTAAGGGCAAGCTCGCGAACATGCCCGTGTATGAGATGCTTGGCGGAAAGCTCCGAGAAGCGGCGGTCGTTTACCGGCATACTGACGGTCGGGATGAACAAGAAGTAGAAGAAAATGTACGCAAGTATATCGAGCAGGGCTACCGCATCCTACGCTGTCAAATGGGTGGGTATGGCGGGAAAGGCCATAAGTTTCATTCACCGGAGAACGCGCAGCAAGGGTCCTATTTCGACCCAGATGCATACACACGAAGTGTGCCGCGGTTGTTTGAGCATTTGCGCAGCAAGCTCGGTAATGAAATTGAGCTGCTGCACGACATTCATGAGCGTCTTGTGCCTATTGAAGCGGTACGGTTGGCCAAACAGCTTGAGCCATATCGATTGTTTTTCTTAGAGGATGCTCTTCCACCCGAGCAGTTGGATTGGTTCCGGCAAATCCGCAGTCAGTGCGCTACGCCGCTCGCTATGGGCGAACTGTTCGTCAATTCTGCGGAATGGATGCCGCTTGTGACAGAAAGATTGATCGATTTCATTCGCTGCCACATCAGTGCCATCGGCGGGATGACGCCTGCCAAGAAGCTGGCGACGCTATGTGAGGCGTTTGGTATACGAACAGCTTGGCATGGACCGAATGATATCTCTCCGGTGGGTCAGGCTGCTAATATTCATCTTGACTTGAGCAGCCCGAATTTTGGCGTTCAGGAGTGGAGTGAATTTTCCGACAAAATGCGCGAAGTGTTTCCGGGCTGTCCAGTGGTTCGAAACGGCTATGTATATCTGAATGAGAAGCCTGGTTTGGGTGTCGATCTGGACGAGAGCAAAGCATCGCTTTATCCCTGCCATAATCGTCTGCCAGAGTGGACGCTTTCTCGCATTCCCGACGGTTCTCCAGTGCGACCATAAAACTCAAGTCCTTCGAGTAGGAGTTTAAACCGACATGGCGATTCCCATTTTGTTCAATCGCATACCACCAGATAAACGTCTGGACAGAGAGGCAGCGATCACCTTAGCTCTTCAGTCACTATTCACCTTCGGTTCATCACTGTCCAGCATTTTTCTGAACCTGTATCTGTGGCGGTTGACGGAAAGTTTATGGATTAACGGGATTTACAACATTGTTTCCAATGCTTTCATTGCCGTATGCTTCGTAATCGGCGGTAAACTGGCAAAGAAGTTGGACCGTATGGTCGTGTACCGAATCGGAATCACACTCATTGCTTTGTTTTACCTTTGTATCCTGCTGGCGAAGGTGCATGTAGCCGAATATTATATACTTTTCGCCGTATTCTCCGGGATTGGCAGCGGGTTTTATTGGATAGGTTATTGGACACTGCTATATGATGTTTCGAACGATGGGAACCGCATGCGGTTCTTGGGGCTCAGCTCAGCGTTCTCGACTGCTGCTGCGATGTCCGGGCCGCTATTATCGGGGGTGATCTTCAACGCGGTAGGAGGCTTGCGCGGCTATACAATCGTATTTGGTATCGCTTTTGTTGTATTTTTATTGACGGCTGTCTTGAGCCTGCTGGTGCCGAAAGCTCCAAGCCACCGCAAAGCTTACTATCTCGGGCATATGGGGCTGCTGCTGCGTAAAAACAAAACATGGCGTAAAGCGATGTACGGCAATTTAATCACAGGAATTATGCAGGGAGTCTTTTTGTTTCTGCCGCAAATCCTTCTGATAGCAGTCTTTCAAAAAGAGTCTTTCGTCAGTTATTTTGGAGCTTTCCTCTCGATGCTGACAATTTTAATCAATATATTATTCTCCAAACTGGCAAGGGAACGTCACGAGCGAAAATATTTACTTTGGTCCGTCATTGGCTATATGATTGCGGCTTCTCTTCTGTTGTTCAAACTGTCGCCAGTTATTGTAATCAGCTTTATGATCCTGCAGACGCTGTTCGGACCTCTGAAGTCCAATGCATTTGATTCCTATTTTTATCGGTTAATTGGCACCTTACCTCTGAAGGGCAAGCTGCGAATCGAGTCGATGGTCGTCCGTGAAATAAGCTGGGATGCAGGTAGGATAGCGACAGTTTTTCTACTGATTTCTCTTTCTAGCAATTTGAATGCCCCATGGTTGCCTTGGGTCGTCATTGGATCATGTGCGTCGCAATTCTTATTATTCTTTCTGATGGATGAATTGGAACAATCTACGAAGAGAAGATGAAATCTCCGACCATTGTTCGGAAATCTCATAAAGACGCTATTGGCCTAACCGCTAATGGCGTTTTTGCATCCGGGGAATTGGGTTCCGAAAATTTTTTCCAAATCGTTTTGCGATTATAAATATCCGTTATTTGATAGATTTATAAAAGAGGTAAAAGGAGATGAGTTCAATTTGAGTAACCGAATATTTACCCAAATTTGCAGAATTTGCGTAAAGATGAGTGCTGAAATGACAGACTATGCCATTCTCACTTTTTACAGCTTTTAAATAGCTTATAATTATCATATAATAGTAGATATTTTAATCTATAAATAATTGTAAAACACGATGATATTGTTATAATTAAACAGAAAAGGTGTGTGACTTGGTCGCGCCTTATCTTGGTGTGACGCTCTAGCAGGAGCGCCTACATCCTTTCTGCAAATTTCAGGGTATAAGGATGGTAAAAATGAGCAACAGAGAAACTAAAACAGACGTCATTTTAATTGGTTCCGGAATCATGAGTGCGACTTTAGGGACACTTCTCAAAGAATTAGTACCGGAATGGAAAATTACAGTGTTTGAGAAGCTCGAAAATGCAGGAGAGGAAAGCTCTAACGAATGGAATAATGCAGGAACAGGGCATGCGGCACTGTGCGAGCTTAACTACACTGACGAAAAATCTGATGGATCTATAGATATTAGCAAAGCTATCAAAATTAATGAACAGTTTCAGCTTTCAATGCAATTTTGGTCTTATCTTGTAAACAGCAAGCTGATACGTGATCCGCAGAATTTTATCATGCCATTGCCTCATATGAGTTTGGTACAAGGGGAACAAAATGTAACGTTTTTAAAGAAACGTTTTGAAGCGATGTCTAATAATCCTTTATTTCAAGGGATGGAATTTTCCGATGACCCTGAAAAACTGATGGAATGGATTCCGCTTATTATACAAGATCGTCCATCGAATGAACCTATAGCGGCAACCAAAATTGACTCTGGAACTGATGTCAACTTTGGTGCTTTAACGCGCAATTTGTTTGACCACTTAAAGAGTAAAAACGTCGATATTAAATACAAACATAGCGTTGATAATATTAAACGTACTAGCGATGGCTCGTGGGAATTGAAAGTACGAAACGACAGCGGTAACGTCGAACGCCATACTGCAAAATTCGTCTTTATCGGTGGCGGGGGAGGAAGCCTGCATTTACTGCAAAAATCCGGTATTCCTGAAGGAAAACATATTGGAGGATTCCCGGTAAGCGGAATATTTATGGTGTGTAAAAATCCGGATGTTGTAGCGCAGCATCATGCCAAAGTATACGGAAAAGCTAAGGTTGGAGCTCCTCCAATGTCTGTTCCGCATCTTGACACAAGATTTATCGACAATAAAAAATCGTTGCTATTTGGACCGTTTGCCGGCTTCTCACCAAAGTTTTTAAAAACCGGTTCCATGTTTGATTTGGTAACTTCCGTAAAACCGGATAATCTCGTAACTATGTTATCGGCAGGTGCAAAAAATATGTCATTGACAAAATACCTGATCGAGCAAGTCATGTTATCGAAAGAAAAGCGCATGGAAGAGTTGCGAGAGTTTATCCCAAGCGCCAAAAGTGAGGATTGGGATTTAGTAGTAGCGGGCCAACGTGTGCAAGTTATCAAAGATACTGAAGCTGGCGGCAAAGGTACACTTCAATTCGGTACAGAAGTTATTAGTGCCACTGATGGCTCGATTGCAGCATTACTAGGTGCTTCTCCAGGTGCTTCTACTGCTGTTCACGTTATGCTTGAGGTAATTAAAAAATGCTTCCCGCAACATATGAAAGAGTGGGAACCGAAAATTAAAGAAATGATTCCTTCATATGGCGTGTCACTTATGGAAAATCCAGAGCTTCTGCACGAAATTCATACTTCAACAACAAAGACGCTTGGTCTAAACGAAAAAGAGCTAGTCTATAGTTAATTCTTTGGAGAAACAAAGGTGTTTGATGATAAAGTTTAAGCAATATTTTTCAACAGGCGGCATTCCAGGATTGAATAGGAACTGGCCCAAACATTAAAAGCGCGATGTTATTTTAGCATCGCGCTTTTAAATTTAAAAAAGAAAGGCTCGAAGGAGTCGGACAAACGCGCGCAATTATCCAGTGTATAGGAGGAAATCTATGTACAGCGTTAAACCCATCGCATATATCAGAAACAGTAGAGAAGCAATAGAAGATGATTATTGGGGTAATATTGTATCGACTATTGAACTTACTAGCGAATTTAGCGAAGAGAGCGTTCAGGGGATCGAAGATTTTTCCCATCTAGAAGTCATTTTCTACTTTAATCAAGTGCAAGATGATCATATTCAATTCGATGCCAGACACCCTCGAAATAATATAGAGTACCCTAAAGTAGGGATTTTTGCACAGCGGGGTAAGAATAGACCGAACAAACTGGGGTTAACTACAGTAGAGGTTTTAAAGCGCGAGGGAAAAATTATTTACATAAAAGGTCTTGATGCAATAAACGGGACACCAGTATTGGACTTGAAGCCTGTAATGAAGGAATTTGCCCCGAAAGGAGAGATCAAGCAGCCAGACTGGGTATCAGACCTTATGAAAGAATACTGGGAATAATTTGTGAAGAAGGGAGCATTTAATATGGATAAACCGATGAAAATTGCACTTTTGATCGTCGATATGCAAAAAAATTCCCTGCAAGACCATCCCGTGGCAAGCGCATGCGAGTATATTAATCATGTTGCTCAAACTCTGCGATCAAGCGGACATCACGTCATTCATATACAAGATGTAGAAGATGCCGAAGCTGTTAGTCCAGAACTGCTGGATTTCATTCCAGAGATTCAAGTGGAGAATGATGACCTCATTGTGAAGAAGACCTTCTCCAATGCTTTCTGGAAAACGGAATTAGAACAAATTCTGCTCAATCGTCAGATTGGCCTTGTCGTGGTAGCAGGCTTTGACGCCGGGAATTGCGTCTTATTTACATACAATGGAGCGATAGAACGCGGGTTTAAGGCAGCCATTTTACAGCGTGGAATATTGAGTGCAAAAGAAGATCTTATTGCCCTTGCATACCGCGACCGCCATGTGATTTCTTATCCGGTAATAGAGTTCATGGTTCAGTTATAGAAACAAAGAATAAACCCTCCCAGTTCTAGCAAAGCTAGAGATAACTTATATTGGGAAGGGTTTTTATTATGACATTGAAGGATTTGGGATGCTGTATCCTAAATTTTGTAGGGCGGCATCATGTTTTTTTAAATTTTCTATTTTAGGATTCTGGAATAATGGTAAACGCAATAGTTCGAATGGGTGCATCCAGATCATTACTTTTGTTAGCAGTGTTGTAGTATTTTATCACCAGGTCGTTTAATTCAGTTTGAAACTTTTTAAAATTTTCATCATCAAGCTTTAATTCTACAAGTGAAAAAGTAGAACCATCATCTGAGCAATCTTGTTCTTCTAATTTGGTAAGATAGTTTTGATATTGAGTCATAAGCGATAATTGGTAATACGAAATATAATTCAGCTTTTCCTTAGTAGAAGACTTTTTCCAATCATCTGCACTAAGTCGGGCTTCTTCTTCATTTAAAGTGTAGTATTTTTCGGAAATGGATCTCACTTTTTTTTCTTTAATAATGCGGATAACTCCAGCATCTAACAAAACTTGAATATGTCTATATAGTGTTGCCTGAGGCACATCTTTTATGATTTTTACCATTTCTAGTGGGGTCAGTCCATTTTCTTTGTTTCTCATTAAAGCTTGAGAAATCTTCATCCTTACTGGGTGCAGGATAATTTCAGCTTTATTAATCATTTTTTTCTCCCCAATCATAAAAAGATTTCGTAATTATCTATAATGATAATATTCTCATTGTAAATAACAATGAAAGTTAAAACAATATTCTTTAAAGAAAAAATAAGTGTAACATTTTACATTCTTATGTTATCATTATCGATAATGATAACATAATGTTATTCATAATGACTTTAGGGGAGTGGTTAATTTGCAAATGCATTACGGGTGGAACGAATTAAAAGATATTGATTTCATGTCTGTGTTACCGGTTATTTTACCGGTACTTATTGTAGGGGTGATTTTGATCCTAATAGCATTAATGGATTTATACAAGCACAGGAAAACGAGGAAAAATGTACTGCTGTGGAGTCTCATTATTATTTTTCTAAACACGTTTGGTCCGATACTATACTTTGTTATTGGCAGAAAGGACCGTGAAAGAACATGAAATTAGAAGTCAAAAATGTTACTAAAACATATAAAGAAAAAACGGCTGTAAATGACTTTTCAATGGTTCTGCAATCTGGAGAATGTGTGGGATTGATAGGGCCGAATGGGGCCGGTAAATCTACACTCATCAAAGTTATTTCAGATATTATTAATCCTACCATGGGAGAAATATTGCTTAACGGGAAGAAAATTTCGCAAATGAAAAAGGAAATTGGCTACTTACCACAGTACCCTAACTTTTATCATTGGATGACTGCACAAGAAACTCTTGCTTTCATGGGGGAACTATCAGGATTAAGAAAAGAAGATTTAACAAAAGCTATCCCAGAGATATTATCTAAAGTAGGGTTAAGTGGAGAAGAGAATTCAAAAGTTGGAACATTTTCAGGTGGCATGAAACAGAGACTTGGAATTGCACAGGCGTTGTTACACAAACCATCATTGATTGTAATGGATGAGCCGGTATCGGCATTAGACCCAATTGGTCGAAGAGAAGTACTGAATCTAATCGAAGAAATCAAAAGAGAGACGACGATTTTATTGTCGACGCATATATTAAGTGATGCTGAAGAAATATGTGAAAGATTTATTATAATCAAGAATGGTCAAAAAATTGAAGATACTACCATTTCCGACTTGTTAAACAGCAATAGCCAAAATAAAATGATTTTTGAAGTTACGTCTATCAATCAAAAATGGATGGAAGTTTTGAGAAATTTGAACTATGTAAAGGATGTAGAGGCAGTAGGAAACAAAATAAAAATAGAAGTGGAACATATAGGTTTGAATAAGAACATGTTATTAAGAAGTGCTATGGAACATCAGGTTGATCTCGTAAAGTTTGAAATCACCAACGATACATTAGAAGAGATATTCATAAAATTGGTGGTGGAAAAATGAATCATTTAAATGTGCTAATGAAAAAAGAGTTTGTTCAAATGTGGCGTGAATTTAAAGTTATTTGGCTGCCTCTCGTATTTATATTTTTAGGAGTAACTCAACCCGTTGTTAGCCATTATTTACCTTCTATATTAAAAACACTCGGTGGAGCACAAGGTATCACAATTGATCCTAGTATGGCTGCTCAACAAGGTGGGGAAGTACTCGCAAGTACTTTAGCTGCTCAATTTGATCAGTTGGGGGTTATCATTATTGCAATTTCGATGATGGGAGTCTTACAGACAGATAAAGCAAATGGTATGTTAGCTTTTATTCTTACAAGACCGGTCGCTATAATATCGTACATAGGTGGGAAAATAATTGCCAATTACATATTTGTTGCTTGTTCTGTGGTGTTAGGTTACTTGATTTCGTATGTGTATGTTAATTTGTTGTTTACTAATGTTAATTTTGTGGACGTGATAATAGCTTCGTTGTTCTACTTGTTATGGGTTCTGTTTATGGTAACCTTCACTACGATGATAAGCACTATTTTTAATAGCCAAGGTATTATTGCATTAATTTCAATTGTTTTCCTACTAGGTTGTAGAATTGTACTTGGTTTGAGTACTCTTACAGATTTTATGAATCCCGCAAGTATGAGTAAACATGCGATGGAAGTATTAATTACAGGAGCAGTCAACCCCAATGTCATATGGAATGGTTTAGTGGTACTTATATGGATTGTACTAACAATCATTGTAACGATCTTTTGGATTTCTAGTAAAAAGTTTAACAATGAATAACCCAGTTGATAATCCTTGACCTCAAAATACGATGGACAGGATAGTCTGAAGTAATCCTTTATGTTAGTATATGGTTAAAAATCAAAGGTGGATTCAATGGAGAACTGTTCGCAAATAATGGGAATTCCAGTACCAAAAGTAACTATGGAAGAAACAGTAACTATAATTGACCAAGTAATAACGGAAAAAAAAGCGGAACTGTTCCATGTGGTAACAATAAATCCAGAAATCACCATGTCTAGTCAACATGATTTATTGCTCCGCTCCATAATTGATGAGGCTGGTCACCTAACCGCGGATGGTGCAGGTATTGTTATGGTCTCCCGTTTAAAAGGAAATCCACTTCCCGAACGTGTTACAGGATGTGATCTTCTAATCCATTTATTGGAGATAGGGAACGAAAAAAGATGGTCGTTTTATCTTCTTGGCGCGAATGAGGTAACTAGTAAAAAGGCTGCAGAAGAAATAAGTAAGAGATACCCAAACGTATCTGTTTTAGGTAGACAACATGGCTTTTTTGATCAGAAGGTTGAGGAACAAATTGTAGATGAAATTGCGACCTTGAGTCCCGATGTTTTAGTAGTTGCACTCGGAGCCCCCAAAGCTGAATTTTGGATACATAAGTATAAAAATAAATTAAATGTTAGGGTTGCTATTGGCGTAGGAGGAAGTATTGACATCATTGCCGGAACAGTAAAAAGAGCACCAGCTATATGGCAAAAGTTAAATTTGGAATGGCTGTACCGATTAATAAATCAACCTTCTAGATGGCGAAGACAATTAATTTTGCCTCGTTTTGCAATGAAAGCATTGTTGTTTAAAGAAAATAACCGTTTACAATAATTGTTCAAGAAATAAAAATCTAACTAACGGGAAAACGATAGTGGAGGAGCTTGCCGTGAGGCAGATCCTCTTTTTTCATTGAAAGAACGGCAATTATACTTCAACAAGAAAAAGGGAATTAAAACATACTCCGAATAATATAAGTATGAATTATTGGGATGTGATTGGGATGGACTTTGAAAAAGACATTACCCCCTGAAATCGACGAAATTCGACGAATTGTTATAAAAGCTATGCATAAGGAGTGAATCACGATGGCGAATAATTACAAACGCTTCATTCAAAATCAATTCGAAAAAGCGAAGTCTACCGCTTCCGAATTCATTTCTTCAAGAAGTGAAGAACAAGAAGAAGGCACTATAGAACTCAATCCGCAATATTATGTTGAACTGAAAGCAATCGCCGATATGCAGCATACGACGGTGCAAGCGATCGTCAATGGAATCATTGTCCAATACCTGGCAAGCGCCCCATACGAATCAACCCCCATCTCAGTGGATCAAAAGGAAGATAACCCACTTCTGTATTTGGTTGGTATTTGCAAACTAGAGGATTAAGGAGTGCTGACATATGGATAACCACTTGAACGTTCAGGATGCAATTTTTCTGGATGAAACAGCTTTAGCTGCTTTAATGAACCCTGAAGACCCCCACTACGCGAAGGCCCGTTCCCTGTTTCTGGATTTGCATGATCTTGAACGTAATTACATGACGACCAACTCCATTATATTTGATCTTCACGAATGGCTTCGCAATGAATACAGCTATCAGCAGGCGGAATATTTTCTGAATGCAATTGATAAAGCAGTGAGTAAAGGAAGGCTGGCGCTAGTCTCCAGCGGCCCCGAATTGGAGGGGGAATCGCGCAGACTGCTTATGGACAGACCCGAGCTCCGTTTCTCGCTCAGCGAAGCATTCACTGCTGTGACCATGTCCTATTATCAGGTAAAACGCATCTTTACTTTCAATCGCAATTTCATCATGCTTGCCAATTTGGATAAGGATATTCGAATCATTCCATCCAATTAAAATCCTATTAACAAATACAGCCTGCCCTCTTAAGAGGCCGGCTGTATTTGTTTCGTTGCAGCAGGATAGATAATAGTTTATCTCGAATTAGTAGAGTTGATGTCACAGAGAAGGAGAGAAACATGTACAAGAAAATGATAGGGTTTGCCGTTGTGTTCCTGTTCGCAACAGCCGGAAACACTTATGCCTACGATGTCCCAATGGTTACATATAAGGATGTGGCGGACCAAGCTTGGGAAAAAGATTACGTGTACACTTTATCAGCGCTCGGTATTATTGAGGGGTATCCGGATTCCCGTTATCATTCCGAAGAAGCGTTGTCCCGGGAAGCCTTTATCAAGCTCTTGGTCGCTACGGCTAAACTGGATATTTCCCATACTTCGGGGATCGTGCCTACAGACGCGACCGGCCGTTGGTCGGCTCCATATATAGCGGCCGCTTCGGAGCGGCACTGGATCGATTTTATGGTGAACGAGGCCGGCGAATTGAAGCCGGAGCAGCCGATTACGCGCGAAGAAGTGGCCGCCGTCGTCGGTAAGTATCTATTGGACAAGGTGGGAACAGCCGGCTCTCAGTGGACATCGGGAGATTGGTCGAAGGAACGGGATGAACGAGCGTTTGCCGACAGCTCAAAAATTAATGATAATCTAGCACCGTACGTGTTTTATACGGTAAACCGGACCGTCATGGAAGGTGATAACCAAGGTTTCCGTCCGAAAAGCGGATTGATCCGCAGCGAGGCAGCCGCCGTGATCAACCGCCTTGTCGATATCGAAGCGGCAGAGAAGGAATTGGAAGTGACTGGATTCTATGCAATCAAATCGAGCCCTGCCATCGGCCGCATGCCGCTCGTCGACAACGTCGTAATGGGATGGTCCCATCTCGAATACGATACGGAGGGGACGGCAAAACTGGGTACGGATACGACCGTCTTCAAAGTTCCGGATGGGTACTCGGACGTGGTGAAGTCTGCCGATCAGGCCCATGTCCATAAAGAACTGATGGTTTTTTACAACGATGGCAAGAAACTGTCAGCATTTTTGCGAGACGTGCCAGCGCAGATGGCGTTTATCGACCAGCTCGTCACCAAACTCGGAGATCCGGCATTCGGGCTTTCCGGCGTTTCCTTGGATTTTGAAGGGTTGATGGATGCATCAGATGCGCCGAATTACTTGCAATTTGTCCGGGACGTGAATGCGGCCATAGGGAGTAAAACCCTCTCCGTTTCCGTACCAACGGATTATTATTATAAAGGCTACGATTTAAAAGGGCTCAGCGAAACGGCTGACACCCTTAACCTGATGGCGTACGATTTTACGCACGATGATTCGAACCTTCCTTCGGCGCCGCTGCCGCTCGTCAGGGATGGGGTGGAGAGAGCGCTCAGGCAGGGCGTGCCTGCCAGCAAGCTTGTGCTCGGCATTTCCAAGCAGGCGAACCAGTGGATTACAACGAATGGCAAAACGACAACCGCCGGGCCGAGCATTGATCTGGTGGAAAAACGCCTCGCGGACCCGAATGCTTCCAAAACCTGGAGTTTGCCGTATTTCCTGAAGTTAATTCATTACCAGGATGGCAGCACTGCGAACGAAATTTATTATGAAGACACGCAAAGCATCGCCAAAAAAATCTGGCTCGCCAAAGTCTATAACCTTAAAGGCATTTCTCTCTGGCATATGGGCAATTTCACCGCATCCGACTGGGATACGATAGCCAAAAGATAACGTCATATAACGTCGCCTTCTGGAAAAGAAGGTGACGTTTTTCGTTTTGTTTTTAGTATAATTAAGCTATGGATACGAACCTTTGTAGGAACAATAATTGAGAGCGGAAAGGCAGAGTTGATGCGTGTGAGAAAAGAGTCCCTCATTCATCTTGATGGTAGAACTGTAACATTACTGGACAGTGGCACAGACGACCAAGGACAATACCTGTTAGTTGAGCACATGATTATTCAGCAAGGTGCGATGAATGGTCCCCATTGGCATCCTGTTCTTCAAGAAAAATTCACGGTGAAGGAGGGACGAATGCGATTTGTGATAGACGGCAAAGAAACGATTGTGGAACAAGGAGGTCGGGTCAGCATTCATCCCAATGAGACTCATCAGTTCTGGAATGTTAGTGATAATCGGCTAATTGCACTGCACGAAGTTCGTCCCCCGGGACAACATTGGAAGATGTTTAAGTTAATTCATAAATTAGAATGTGAGGGTAAGTTAAACAAGAAGGGAGTTCCGATAAACCCATTATGGCTTGGAGTCGCTTGGAAATGTATCGATGGTTACATAGTGGGTCCACCGCGAAGAGTACAAACGGTATTATTGGGTGGCTTGGCACGGCTAGCCGAGTTTCTTCGATATCGAATATGATAATCTCGAAGGCTAAGCCCTCCAGCTAGTAGTATCGAAGACATCTATAAAGAATTTGAAGAACATATAGAGACCCATGGATACTTTATTGAGAAAAAGTAATTCGGACGTGCTTCATAATTATTGAGGAGGATCAAGATGCCGTATATCAATCTACAAATAACTAAGGGTGCCAACCGTGAACAAAAAGCCCGAATAGTCAAGGATTTTACTGAGACACTTGTCACTGTACTCGGTAAAAAGCCTGAACATATCCACATTGTTATTCAAGAAATTGAAGATGAGAATTGGGGTTTCAGCGGTATTCTAACTGATGACTTTCGTAAAAGAGAAGGATGAGTTACTAGACTAACGGAGAACGATAGCACGGTGAAAAATCAAATTGATTAAAACCTCACAATTCAAGTGAAGCTATGGACTAAGAGATGAATTCGGAGGTTTTTGTATGAAATTTAAAAGATTCATGGATGATATATGATGCGGATAAACGTAGATTAGGATTCAGCTCGCACGCACATAATTTGTTGTCGGAATCCGTACAGTTGTGATAGGCTGAAAAAAGACTCTTTGCTTCGAAACGTACAAGCCAGCTTCCGGATCTTGTGCAAATTTGAAGCGACAAATAGAGATGAAGAGTCTTGGATATGGAATGAAGAATAGGAGATTCTCTTACTTATGACCAACAAGAACAATCTGCATGTGTTTAGACTAGCTATGCTGCTCGGTTTATTTTCGACACTCGGGCCTTTTACTATCGATATGTATCTACCGGCGTTCCCGGAGATTGTGAAGCAATTCGATACAACGGCTTCGCTGGTACAGCTCAGCCTGACCGCTTGTTTACTCGGACTGGGCATCGGCCAGGTCGTCATGGGTTCGCTGAGCGACGTCTACGGTAGACGCAATCCGCTGCTTATCTCCATGGCCGTTTATGTCGCTGCCTCGTTAGCTTGCGCATTCTCGCCAAATATCTGGCTGTTGATCGCATTCCGGTTCGTGCAGGGATTTGCCGCTTCGGCGGGCATTGTCATTTCCCGCGCGATCGCACGCGACCTGTACAGCGGTAACGAGCTCACAAAATTTTTCTCGCTGCTCTTGCTTGTCGGTAATTTGGGTCCGCTTGTAGCACCGGTTGCCGGTAGTGGGGTTCTTTCTTTCACTACTTGGATCGGAGTCTTTATAGCGCTGGCACTGCTGGGAATCTACCTATTGTCGATGACAAAATGGAGGCTGCGGGAGACTCTGCCATCTGATCGCCGCAGGCCCAGCAATTTCGTGCAGCAGCTGCGGAACTACGGATCGCTCTTGCGAGATCGCCAGTTTGTCGGCTATATGCTGGCTCAGGGCATTATGATCGCGGGGGTCTTCGCGTATGTTTCGGGAACGCCCTTTATTTATCAAAATATTTACGGGGCCACGCCGACCGTTTTCGCTCTTTTGTTCGGATCGAACGGCATCAGCCTGATCATCGGCTCCCAACTGGTCGGGCGGATGTCGCATCGCGTATCCGAACACACCTTTCTGTTATTCGGCCTATGGCTTGCCTGCTTGGCAAGCGTCGTTGTCTTAGTGGTGGCCACCGTCCATGGACCGCTTTTCGCATTGGTGATTCCGTTATTTTTCTTCGTAGCGGCAATCGGCATTACATCCACGGCAGCATTCCCGCTTGCAATGGAGAGCCAGGGTCATATGGCGGGCAGCGCTGCTGCGTTACTTGGTGTCATTCCCTTCTTGCTCGGAGCGGTCGTCTCTCCGCTAGTTGGCATCGCGGGTGAAGACACTGCCGTTCCGCTGGGCGTAATTATTTTATTGACGAGCACCGTAGCGATGCTGGCCTACTTCTTTCTGGTAAGAAGAAGCACGCGTGGAACAGCTTAAGTTAGTAGCATGCGGTAAATGGAAAACCAGTCTGGCACTGTAACTTAGTGATGGACTGGTTTTGATTTTTTGACATGGCTTAATACAATCATACTAGCCTAATCTTTTTTATAAAAAAGGTTTTTTCTGGCAAATTGCGAATATATGTAGCAGGATGTCTTCATCATGGATAATCGTGAAGAGAGGAGAGGGTATTTTGCAGAAGACGATAGCTGTTGAGTTAGTTGAAGTGGCGCCTTTCAAGGCCTTGGCAGTACGGACGGGTATGACACCTGACAAGAGCGGGACGCGGGCGGCGTGGAGCACACTTACAGCGCAGGTCCCCCTTAAGGATGCGAGACTCACTAATGGGCCTTCTGCGTATGTGTTCATTCCACAGGAGCAATGGAGCAAGCAAGTCGATACGCTCTGGGTCGGACTGGCGGTTTGCGAGTTCGGAGATGTACCGGATGGCGTTGAGACTCTGGAGGTACGCGGAGGGCTCTGTGCGAGCGCCCGCGTATACGGGAATGAGATACACATGTGGCGCGTATATGATGCGATGTTTGCGTGGCTAGAGCAGTCGCCAGATTATGAGCTCGATCGGCGTGAAGGAGTACTCGGGATGGAGACGGTTCCGCTTGAACCGTTGAACGCTCTCACAATCCCCTATACGGAAATCGAGACATTCGACTTTACGATGCTATACCCGGTGCGCAAGAAGTCGGGGCTTAATGCACAAGTCATAAAAAGTAGTTAGTTTTAACTATGGATTTAAAACTTTCGGAATAAATATCATAAAGAGTATATGTGAGATAAACCCTTATAAACAAGGGACGGGCAGGAAACAAATTAAGGCACAACGAATAAGCGAGGAGCAAAAGCTCCTCGCTTCTAACGCGTTATTTCTTAGTACCAAACTCCATCTTCACTATGGAAGCCCCAATGCCCGGTTCATTAGGAAGGTTAGCGCCGCGTGGTTGGTCGAAATTGCTGATATACAGCATATTGCTTACAAAATGAAGGCTTGCTGGGAACTCAAGCGGCCCATTGTTGCCGTTATGAGCAACCTCCGTAATCGTACCGTCTACGGATATACGCACGATGGCGTTGCGCTCATTCGCAGCGATATATATCGCACCGTCCGGACCGAAGTTCAGACCATCTGCGCCGTACATCAGTGGGCTTTGGGCTACGAGTTCTATTGCACCGAGAGAGCCGTCTGAGTTCATCGCAAAGCGGTTGACTTCGCCTGAGCTCGTGTTGGCAACGTAAAGCTTACCGTCCTTGCCGAAGGCAATGCCGTTCACTGTAATCGTCTGCACCTGACGTTCCGGAATAATGCCGCTCTTGAAGGTGCTCAGCTTGCCGTCCTTCGTCACCATATAGATGTTGCCGTTTGCACCACCGCTGACATACAAATTGCCCTTGGAGTCGAACGCCAGTCCGTTTGCTCCTTGCGTGCCGCTGACATAAGTCTCGACCTTCGACGTATCGAAAGGTCCACCTACTAGATCCTTCGCATTGATCTTGAAAATAACGCCTTCCATACCGCCGCTCGCAATAAACAGATTTCCGTCAGCATCAAATGCCATACCTGTCGCAGGACGTGGCAACTCGGTCAGCACTTCCATTTTGCCGCTATCGCTCATAATTCGATACAGCTTCTTGCTCGTCGTCTCCACCGTGTATACGCGATGCTTCTCGTCTGCAATAACGCCCTCAATGCGTAGGCCCGTCGCACTGTTCGGATCCAAATCTTTCAGGATGGACAAGATGGCGGAATTGAACCTGATGACCTGCTTCACTTCCGGTTGCACCGGCTTGTGGTCGTTTCCGACAAGTTGAACGGTCAACGTATGCTCACCCGGCTTCAGATCCTTGAAGACTACCGGCTCATTCTTAAAAGCCTCAACCGCTGTCTGTTCCTCCAACTTATCGGTGTCAAGCCACAGATGAATATGTCCCTCTCCGGCCTTAGCGTCCTTCGCTAGCGCGAAATCCTTCAGTGCATGGTTGAAAGCATAGACGGAAACCTTTAGCTCATTACCTATGACGTAACCGTCCTGGGATACCCCATGTACCTTAATCATAGGCTTCTTATCGGTATTTGATAGCATGCTTACAGACCGGGTTTTGCTGTCATACTTGATCTGGTAGTCGAATGCCTCAAACACAGTGCGTACAGGAACGAGCACTGCACCGTCAATAATCTGCAGAGAAGTGGTCGCGGTGAGTTCAAGCCCATTGACCTTATATGAATTGGCACCGTCTTTCATCTCTAGGGAGTTACTTTCCTTCTGGAGCTTCAGCGTCTTTGTATCAGCATTCCAATTCGCATCCGCGCCGAGTTGCTTGGCTACCGCTTCATAAGGTGCATATAAATTGCTGTCAACCAGTAAGCTTTGGCTTGCAAATGTGGCATCCTTTCCATTAATCTGCAGCATCATGTCAGATTTGACCGTTTCGGCAGCGAGCACCACTGAGGACGACAGCAGCAGGCTGCAGGTGATCGTCGCGATGTTTGTTAACCATTTCATGTTTCGCATTTCGTTGATCCTCCCACCAATCTAATATCTTACAAGTTATCTTTCGCCATATTGTCATCTTTTTCCTTGGGGAAATATGGAATTTTAAAAGATATTTTCGAAAAAAGCCTCTATTTCCATTATTAAACAAACGTAGATCTATAGTTGAACAACAAGGAGCATTTTGCTACCACAGCTGCTCACTTTCTTTAATAAGCTAATAGGCAAAGTGTGAAATACTAAAATAGAAGGACACCACGGTAGTGAATCTATGCGGCGAAAATCGTTATAAATATTCCTTTACAGGAATATTCCTAATGTGGTATATTGATTTCAGCAAAAAAATACAACCTCTAAACACTAACTTAGGACGCCTACAATTACAGCAAGAGAACGGATGAAGAGCATGAATGCTAACGTCATGAGTGCCTTGGCAGAGCCTAACCGCATGCAGATTGTTGAGCTTTTGCGCGAACGTCCGCTCACCGTAGGGGAAATCGCCGAACGGCTGCAACTGCGCCAGCCTCAAGCATCGAAGCATTTGCGTGTCTTAAGTGAGGCTGGAATCGTAGAAGCCCAGGTAGACGCGAATCGCCGGATCTACAGGCTGCGGCCGGATCCTTTCCGGGAGCTGGACGATTGGTTGGAGAGCTACCGCGTCATCTGGGAGAAGCGGTTCGACCGACTGGATGACTATTTACAGAAGCTGCAGGGCAATGAAATACGGAAAGAGCAGCAAGACTGAGTTTGGGATTATGTGAACGCTGTGACAGCACTATTTTGACCAAGTAATGAAATCGAGGAGGAAGTTAAAGATGACAAATCAAATGGTATCCAATGTAGAGGAAAAAGTGCTTATTCTGGAGCGTGAATTCAATGCCCCTCGCGAGCTGGTGTTCCAGGCGTTCTCGCAGGCGGAGCATCTGAGGCATTGGTGGGGTCCGAGAGGCTGGACGCTTCCGGTATGCCATGTTGATTTCCGCGTAGACGGAGTTTGGCATTATTGCATGAAGTGCGAGGATAAGAACCAAGGCGATTACTATGGCATGGAATCATGGGGCAAGGGTGTGTACCGTGAAATCGTCGTGCCGGAGCAGATCGTGTATGTGGATTATTTCTCCGATGCGGAAGGCAACGTGGCGGAAAATATGCCGGAAACATTAGTCACGCTGACCTTCATCGAAACGGATAACGGAACAAAGCTCATTAACCGCGCGGAATATGCAACGGCTGAAGGACTGCAGCAGGTGTTAGATATGGGCATGCTGGAGGGCATCACAGATACTTGGAACAGACTGGTCGAGCATCTGGAATCGATCCAGAAGAGCGGTTAAAGGGGAAAGTATCTGGCGGAAACGCGAAGCACAGGCATCAAGGAAAAGAGAAAAAGATCATTCCACTTAGGGTGATTGATCTTTTCTCTGATTATTTTTATATGGAACTATGGCATGAACACGTGACAATAACGATAACGAGCAACTATTGTTGAATATAAAGGGTCAGTTTGCTCTAGCAGACAGACCTTTTTTTATTGTTTTCTCTGATGATGGAACAGATAGGTAGTTCCAAATTCTAAAAGACCGCTAGAGAAGCTTTAGCAGAAAATGGTAACCATCAGAATCTCTTTCCAATAATATAACGGCTTAAATCGTAAAACCACCAACCCGTTTATCAAAATGGCTAGCCACGCGAATAATTTTTGGGAATTACAACCTTTAGTGACGCAAAAAATGGATGATAGGCGAATAACTATGCGTATAAGGGGGAAACGTCCATGGATAACATCAGAAACCGCTACATGCTCGATCAACCGCTTAAGAGGATGGCGAACGGGCAGTGGTTAAGAGGGATGGATCTAACCTTCAAACGTGAAGTACTCCTGTATACATTCCATGAGATCGACGATTCGTTGCATCAGGAAACTTTGCGATGGATGAGAAAAGCGTCTCAGATGTCCGACGAGCATTTCATGCACATTCTAGATGCAGGTTCAGAAGACGGAACATTGTTCGTTGTTCTTCAAGCGTTAACGGGAAGTCCTTTGTCCGATCGGCTGAACGATTTGGACATAACGGGTCACAAGGCGCTCACGTATGTGTACGAGCTGGCCAAGGGAATTCGAGAAACTCGCCGCAATCGACTGTTAGAATGCTCGGTTGACGCGGAAAATCTATGGATTGAAGATAATGGCCGGTTGCGGATCATGAATTATTGGACGGAAGGGAAGAATGGACGACGCGGTGTTCCGGGGCTCGCTCTACTTCTGTACCAACTGTGTGCCAAAACGGATATCCCGACATCTTCTATTAGTGCATACTCATTTGATTTGAATCGGTCGTTTGCGGATTTGTCGGATGTAACTCGGGAACGTGCCGTAGCTTTGGCCTGCAGAGCGTATGAAGGGATATGCACGCTTGCCGATTTTCAACAGGAGCTGGAAGTACTGCTCGGTATCAGTGGCGATAGGAAGATACCACTTCTTACAGCGGCAGTACCGGCTTACGATAGGATGTCGTCAAGGGGACTAAAGCGGAAATCCGCCGTACATGAGTCACATGATTTTGTAGAACCTAAAACCGGGGCTGCTGGCCGCAAAATGTCGGAACTTAGCGAGCTGTTCCGCAGATCGTACCAGCTGCGCAAATGGCATCTGTATTCTGCCGCTGCCTTCGGTGTGCTCGTACTACTGCTCAGTCTGTCGCTGCGTCCGCACTTGGACCAAGTGAACGGTTCTAGGCCGCAGACAATTCCGACGCCCGCTTCCACAGAGGTATCGGTGAATCGTAACGAGACTTCTGAGACTTCCGCATCGGCATCCGCGATGCCGACTCAAACGGCCGCGCCGATGCCTAAGCCTTTAGACGCAACAGTCGATGGCGCGGAACAAGCCAAGGCTGGCGTCGTCCCGGATTTGCTTACTCATACAAGGGAGGATGCCGCGAAAATGGCAATTGCCTCCGGACTTCGATACCAGTTTTTCTTGGAATCGAACGCCGCAGCTAAGGGGGTCGTGTTCAAGCAAGACCTCACTCCCGGAACTGCCGTCAAAAATGGTGACCGGATCACGTTTTGGGTGAGCAAAGGAAATTAATTCGAAGGCAAGAGTCCAGTCCTGTCACAAATGCAGTTATTTAGCAAAAGAGTTGAGAAGTTAGAACCAGATAAGATAAGTTTTTGGTTGAGTTTATTGTCTGGCAAACGAGATTGATCGTTACGCAAGCGACGAACTATAGCTGAATAAATACGAAGAAACGGCAGCTCATTCATGGCTGCCGTTTTGTGAACTCCCGGGTAGGATTGTTGTGTCGATCTGCCATACAGTAAAAAGGAGATATCTCCTGTGCTGTCGAAGAACATGAGAGCTAGCCTGTTTGGTCGTCCTTCAGGCAAGAAAGGAGCTCAAATGCATACCTATAGCCTTTTCGAACATCTCTTATTCCCTCCGACATTCTTGAATAGAGAGAAGCTAGGGCATCAACTGGAAGGAAAGATTGTTCTTATAACGGGCGCAAGTTCCGGAATAGGGGAACAGCTTGCTTATCTACTGTCCGAGATAAAGGTTCATCTGATATTAGTGGCCAGACGAGAGGACAAGCTTTTAGCCATGAAAAGCGAAATCGAAACGAAAGCAGCTCAAATAAGTGTGTTCCCGGCCGATCTTCGAAATCAGAAGGAGATGGAGGGATTGCTCACCTTTCTCCATCAGCTTCCGGATGGGTTGGATATCATCATAAGCAATGCGGGTCATTCCATCAGCAGATCGATTTATCATTCCTTGGACCGCTATCATGATTTTACTCGCACGATGGCGATCAATTATTTTGCGCCGGTTCAGCTGCTCTTGTCTACCCTTCTTCTTCTTGAAAAAAAGAAAGGGCATATCATTAACGTCTCAACAGTAAATGCTCTTTTGCTTCCCCTTCCCCATTGGGCAGCTTATCAGGCTTCGAAGGCTGCTTCTGACACCTGGTTTCGGTCTGCAGCTCCCGAGCTGAACATGATGGGGATCTCTACCACCTCGATCTATCTTCCGTTAGTTAGAACACCCATGATCCTGCCAACCGCTGCTTATCAAAACTTACCGGCCATGACCCCACAACACGTTGCAAAGATTATATGCAGCTCCATCTATACCAAAAGGAGAACATACAAACCGTGGTGGTTGATTTTCGGACAGTTGGCCTCCGTACTTTTCAGAAGGTGTTGGGAATATTCAATACCGAGAATGTTAAGGAAAAAGGGTAACGGCAATGAAGGCGTATAAACTGATCTATGTTTTATATAAAATCCGACTTCTTTCCCCCTTAGCCTTGTTCCAGTTAACTTCCGCCATCTATAAATATGGGATCAATCTGATGGCTCTGCTGAATTTTTCAGCCAGAACCTACGGGGAAAATGTCGCGTTAGTAGATGAGCAAGAGACCCTAACCTATAAACAATTGTTTGCACAATCCGAAGGGCTTTCGGTAGTTTTGAGGGGAAGGTACCATCTTGCGAGGGGCAAGAAAGCGGGTTTTTTGTGTAAGAACCATGCTTCTTTGGTGAGAGCCATTTTTGCGGTTTCTTTATCGGGGGCGGATCTATATCTGCTTAATGCAGAAATGAGCAAGGGGCAGTTGAATAACATCCTAGAGCGCCATCATTTTGACCTCCTGATCTATGATGAGGAACTAAGTTCCTTGCTTGAGCAAACTTCGTATACGAAAGCCAAAATGTTGAGTTATCATGATACATTTCCAGCGATAAACAACTTACTTTCTGCAAGCATTTACGAAAAACAAAAACGACATCGGACTTCCTCGGGGAAACTTGTGCTTCTGACCGGCGGGACCACTGGAAATGCCAAAGAAGCAGCGCATAAACCTTCGCTATTCAATTATTTGGATCCTTTTTCCGGCTTCCTTACTCGATTAAAAATTCTAAATTATCATACTGCGTATATTGCGACGCCTATTTATCACGGTTATGGAGTAGCGGTACTGCTCTTATTCTGCGCTTTGGGAAAGAAAATGGTTATTCATCGTGGATTCGATGCAGAGAAAGCTTGCCGTTTGATTCGGGAGCACCAGGTTGATGTCGTAACGGTTGTCCCCTTAATGTTACATAAAATGTTAAAAAGCAATGCGGAAGATTTGAAATCCCTTTCTTGTATAGCCTCAGGCGGTGCAGAGCTCAATCCCAAACTGGCAAAAGAGACTTTGAGACAATTGGGAGATGTGTTGTACAATCTGTATGGTACTTCAGAAGCGGGCTTGAATATCATCGCGGATCCACAGGATTTGATCTATTCCGCACACACGATCGGCAGAAAGATTGAGGGCGTTCGCTTAGTAATTGTGGATGATCTTAAAGAGGAAGTTGAAATCGGCAGGGTAGGTCAATTTTGCATTAAGAACAAGTGGTCCATGAGAAACGTTGCCTGGATCGAAACCGGTGATTTGGGCTATCGAGATGAGAAGGGCTATTACTTTTTGTGTGGGAGAGCGGATAGTATGATTGTTTCAGCGGGGGAAAATGTTTATCCTCTTGAAGTGGAACAGGTTCTACTCACTCACCCGGGGGTAGAGGATGCGGCCGTGATCGGGATTCGTGACGAGCATTTTGGACAGCGGTTGAAAGCTTTTGTCCTTCTGGCCCCTTATAATGATACGACAAGAGAGGAGCTCTTTGAATGGCTGCGCTCCAGATTGGCACGATTTCAGCTACCAAAAGAAATCATCTTCGTCGATCATTTGCCCTATACCCCTTTAGGTAAACTGGATAAAAAGCTGCTTAAATGAAGTAGGAGTCGATAAAACCATGCAGGATCTAAATAGGAGAGAAGGATATGCATCAAAAGTAACGGAGTTGTTGTTAAGCTAACGAAGAACTCAGGAGCTGCATTGAAGCAGCTCCTTTTTTGATTTCAGTGAAGTAGAGTTAGTAATCAGATGAAGGTTTTTTTTAGAAAAGGAAGAATTAGTTTGTTATGAGGCTGGGATCTGCGTAGACATTTATATGAGTTAAGCGAATTATTAAAAAAGTGATACGTGCATTTTTACTAAATTGCAGAGGGGAAATAGTCGTGCCAGACCTGACAAAAAACGTAATCGAAGACATGAACAAGCAGCTCGATCGAATCATAAAGAGCTTAGACCAACTTGATGATGATTTGATTTGGAAAAAAATGAAGGATTCCATGAACAGCATTGGAAACCTTTGCTTACATTTAGCAGGAAACGAGTATCAGAACCTCATAAGTGCAATCGGAAACAAACCTTTCATTCGGGAACGCACTCGAGAATTTAATTCTAAAAGTCGCATATCGAAGGATGAATTGAGTAGTCTTCTTTTGAGGACTCGATCCGAATCGGAAAGTATACTATCCGTTTTGTCCGAGGAGGATTTAAAAAGGGAAGTCATAATCCGCTATGACTTGGAGGATTGGAACAGAATGCTTCGGGTTAACGCTTCAGAAGATGAAACCTATGAAGTGAGAGTAATCAGTCGGCTTCTTGTTCAGGTTGCTGTACACTACGGGTATCATGCTGGGCAAATAGTGCTACTCTCCAAATTAATGAAAGATTCGAATGAACACATAACAAGACAGTATCATTGATTAATAAAGTGGAAATACGCGAGGTTTATTTGTCATCTCTCAGCAGATGCATTACCTAATTTGTTTGACAGGAAACCAAAGGATGCCAAAATATATCCATAAGGATAATATAGAGATTTTTATTTTTGTTTTATAGTTCTTATAGGGGCCAACCAAGAATTGATCCCTTAGATATCAAAACGAATCAAAGCAAAATATTATTTAATATTGGAGGAAAAGAAATTGGTAAGAAACAATCGTAGAAAATGGATTTTGGGAACGGCAATGACAGCAACCCTATTCGTAAACGTGGGATCTGTGAAGCCGGAGGCATCTTTTGTTTGATCCATTTGTTAACCTGATCATATTACGGTAAATCCTATGAAAAAGATGATTTCATATGGCATATAATGTGGAAATAACCTTCTACTGGTGCAATCCAGTACGGGTTATTTATCTTTTCTGTGCCTTACGACCGTACCCAATCAAGAACAGCGTATTTTGTGCCAGGATGGGAGTTCTGTCCAGAAGCTTCTTCAGTAGTATAGATGCAAATTTGGTTGGGGGTATACTTTTGTATACCCTATTTGTATCTAATGGGATAATTATGCGCCTTCGTACTCCGTGATATCTTAGGATTATAGAAGTAGAAAGGCTGGGAGAAGGTCAAATCCAGTGGTATCCCTGCGCGGAGGCTGTATGTTCAGCCAGACGGGATCTTTTTTCGTTTCCCCGACCCCCAAGGCAATCAAATTATGGTGTTATTGCCGCAGAATTTGCATAATGATGGTGGCGTAGTGGATTGGAATAGAATCAACATGATGAAATGGTTCAGTGGATTTATGAGAATCGCAAGAAGAAATAGAGAGGGTTGAAAACAACTTATGACAAAAAATAAATCGTTTGAAATCATTCCTGCAACTATGGATAAAGCTGCGGAGATTACCGCACTCGTCATCACCTGCGATATTGCGGACTTCGGCCAGCCTGATTTTGTATTAGAAGATCTCTTGGACATTCTAGGACCTTTGGATTTGGAAAAGGATACCTGGGTAGCTCGTTCCGGGGAACGAATCATCGGGTTTGCCTTTGTGGAAGTGACAGGGGAAGGCGCGCTCACGTCGTTTGGATATGTCCATCCCGACTATGTAGGCAGGAATGTTGGGACAGAATTGGTCCAACGCATTGAAGAGAGAGCAAAGCAGTACGCTGCAGACCATCCGGAGCACGGTTGGGTGTTATGTAATGTGATACCTGCCAATAATGAATCGGCCCAATCCATCGTGGAAGAACACAACTATGCTTTTAAGCGCTTATATAGTCGGATGATGATTGACCTTAGAGAAGAGCCTGTTATTAGTCCGCCATCTGCAGGTATTGAGATCAGACCTTTTCAATCAGGTATGGAAGAAATCGTCTATCGAGCATACCGAGAATCCTTCCAGGATACAAACCGGTTTTACGATACAAGTTACGAGGAATGGATGGAAGGGAAGAGCGGAGAACATTATGAGTGGAATCTCTGGTTTACCGCTTGGGATGGTAATGAGCTTGCCGGATTTATCATCAGTAAAAATTTTAAGGATCATGTATATGTTGATCTACTAGGAGTTCGCCGCTCTTGGAGGAAACAAGGGGTTGCCTCCGCGCTACTACTGCATGTTTTCCGGGAGGCTTACAAACTTGGGATCCGTAATATCCGGCTTAGCGTCGATGAATCCAGTCTAACAGGCGCCAACCGGCTGTACGAGAAATTAGGTATGAGGGCGGTCTTTCAACAGGCCCTATATCAGAAAGAGCTTACCGTCAAAGGATAATGAGCATTTCACATCCAATTGGATAGCAACGTTTCGGACGATACTAACATAACTTTATCCCTTAAATTTCCCGATTTTTGGGATTGAATTCCCAAACCAGCGGGAAAGAAACCTTGATATAATAAGCTTATTGCTGACAACAGAGAGCAGAGTTGAAAGCGGAGCTAGTATATACATGATCTGATACAAAATGTATCATTTTCAATTTGTGAAATTTTTTTTCAAGGAGATGTATCCAATGAAAACTGGAACTCTAAAACGTATGTACAGAAAGGCGGTGAATACCTCAATCATTTTATCCATGGTAACGGCGTCGTTATCTCCTGCTGTGTATGCTCAAGAGCAAGATGCCATATCTGATTATTTGAAAACGGTCATTTCCGCAGAAACCTTCCTTAAAGAATCCGTAACTCAGGCTGTATATGCCATCGATAAGAATGCAAGCTTGACTCCTGTCATTGCTCCTTTGCCAGAAGCAGTAAATACGGAAACATTAGATGTAAAAGGGACTGCTCTGCCAGGCTCAGAGGTTACCATTTATGTCACTAAAGCTCATGGATCTAAAGCAGAAGGCGGAAAGGTCATTGCTGATGCAAAGGGTGAGTTTCTCGCGCAGGTTATTTTCACAGGGGAAGGGACCTATCTTATTACGGCAACTGCCACGCTGGGTGGTGAGGTAAGCAGTGAATCGACGGCAGTTCAAGTTCGAATAGATCAAACAAGGCCATCAACTCCATCGGATTTTCGATGGCAAACTGTAGGACTCGATGAAGTAAAAGTGATGTGGGCATCAGGAGAATCTGGAACGGAACCTTTGCAGTATCGAATTGAACGAAACGGTGTGTTTGTCGAAGAAACCGCAGACACGGAATTTACGGATCGAGAGGTAGGGGAGCTTAGTGCTCTATCGTATAGCATCTATGCGAAGGATCTTGCTGGCAATCTTTCATATCCTTTAGAATTTATTGCAGGTACAGCGCATCACACTCAAAAGAATTTAAACACTTCCTCATCAGGAGAATTGGGTAATGAGGGTTCGAGGGATGTGAAACTAAGCGGAGATGGAACCAAAGCTGTCTTTATTTCCAACGCGACCAATCTAGTGGAAGGCGCGGGGAATAAAGAGATTGGCGCGTTATTTGTCAAAGACTTGAAAAGTGGAAACGTAAAAAATCTCCCGCTTCCTGCTGGTGTCGACAGCATAAACTCGCTAAACATAAGTGAGAATGGCAGAGTCATTGCTTTCCATGCCGATGTGCTGGGAACCTATGACAATCTGTTCGTCGAAGAAGGGGCTCCTGCAGCGAAGCGCATGCCCACTATAGATGGGGAAAAACCAAACGAATATGTGGGACCGCCCTCCATGAGTGAAGATGGTGAGCATATTGTTTTCAACGCTTTGGCCAGTAATTTGACAGTGGATGATACGAATAATCATGCAGATATTTTCGTTTATCATCGGAGTTTGAACCAAATAACCCGTGTTAAGCTGACCGAAGAGCTATATGGACAGGAAATTCAGAACCCTATCCTTTCTGGTGATGGCAGATATGTTCTTTTTTACATCGGTTGCGGGGAGTGTAACACTCAGAGGCTCTATCTTCAAGATCTTTCTTTGGATGGGGGTACGGTTCTTCTTGCCGATGGTTACTTTGAAAGAAGCATCAGCGGGAACGGCCGATTTATTGCTTACAGTAAGGATGAAGGGATATATATTTACGACCGCGAAGCAAGTGAGGAAAACAAGCATACTCGTATTGTGCAAGGAGTAAGCGGGGAGACCATATACTTTGAGCCTCAAATAAGCAGTGATGGAAAGCATTTGATTTTTACAGCTTTTGAGTTTCAACCTTCACAGGGTTATGCGTTTCAAGGCTACCGTATATATGTCGTAGACTTGAATGACCCAAATAGGACGCCAAGGCTGCTTAGCAATCCGGCAACCGAAGCAAAGTCGGGCACCATCAATGGAGATGGCAGTAAGGTTGGTTTTATTGCAACAGCTACGAATAGCTTTGATGAACAGGGATTTTTTCGTACAGGAAGCTTCGTCGTTTGTCCGAATACTTGTCAAGAGGTCCCTCAGGATAAGCCGATTCACAAGGTGACTTGGAAGGCGCCAATGGCGTCAAGGGCACATATCAAGCTGGGTAGCCAACTTACTGTCGCGGTGGAAGGGGTGGAGAACCGAAACGCTGCTGCAACGATTACCTATCTACAAGGAGGTACAGCACAATCCCGGGAGCTAACTTTAGTAGAACAGTCACCAGGGAAGTATACAGGTGAGTTTGAGGTTCAAGTAGGTATGACTGTCCTGAATTCCATTGTCGGTAAAGTAGCGGACGCAGACGGGAAGATGATTTCTCTTTCGGCTGAGGGGTTGCCGATTTCGGTGTCGGCCGGCATAAAGGTTGATTTATCGAACTTGCTGAATCCTGATCATACAGTAAATGTGGATGTGAGTGCTGCACTTATTGGCAGTCGTCTGGTGGCTTGGAGTCCAAGCAAGAAGACAGGCACGCAGGCTGCTTATCACCCTAATGAGTCATTCACTCTCATAGTGCCGGATGCAGAGGATTATAGGCTATCGCTCCTTGCAAGTGATGGTACACTTCTAGCAGAGAAACCCGAGGTTATTGCGGCCAAAGGGGAAATTCTTTCCATCTCTATGAAAGTTATTGTACCTGCAAAAGTGACTATAAAAGTCTTAAAAGCAGAAGGGGATAAACCCTTACCTTATGTTGCGGTCTGGATTCAACGTGCAGAGCAAAAAGATGTGATTGCCTCAGGAATAACGAACGCGCAAGGAGAAATTGGGCTTCCTGCCGGTTTCATAGGTGATAACATTGTTGTAAAAATCCAAGTTCCTCGTCCGTATGCTGCGATTGAGCCTATATCACTGAAACTCGAGAGAAGACAAACAGACGTTTCTCTGCAAGCAACGATTCACTATGGCACGGTAAGCGGGCAAGTCAAGGCTCCGAGCGGTTTGCCGCTTCCGAACGCGATTGTTTCTATTAAGCAAGAAGACCGATCAATCGAAGCAATTTCAGATGGGAACGGTGCTTTCAGCGAGCAATTGCCAGAGGGAAAAACCATTATTAGCGGATATTTGGGTGGAGAGACTGTCCGTCGTACTCTTAATGTTGAGGCTTTCCAGGTGGAAGCATCGAAGGAGAAAACTTTTCATCTGACACTGTACAAAGAGTCAACGGCCACCATTCATCTGAAATTGTTTACCAAGCTTGTTGGCGGGGATTGGATCGCTCGTAATTTGAGTATTTCCGAACTAAATTTGTTTGTTCCGACTATTTCAACGGAGAGGGGAATTACGTTATCCCCTACTTATTTTGATAATGGTCTGACCCTTAAAGCCGCCGAAGGTGAAAAATTCCGTGTCTGCTTACGAGACCGTTTGGGACAATTAGGATCAGTCTGTGAGCTTGTTACGATCGATGAACACATGCAGGCGACCGCTGAACTGCGCTTACAGGAGAAATTGGCGGTTACGGGCAGAACCGTACTTGATGAAAAAGGAATCTGGACCATCCATGCAGGCTTTTTCGAGAAGGATGATCAAGGGAAAACCGGTCATTCGGTTACGTACTCTACGCTTCAGCCAGGTAAGTTCCATCTGAGTCTTCCAAAAGCAGGAAGCTATTTCGTTACTTTTACTGCAATAGGGGAAAAGAACCAGGTTCGGAAAGTGACGAAGACCATCACTGTCCGCGAGGGAGAGTTAACGGAACTAGGCGACCTGGTGCTTACTCCGTCTGGATATTTTAATCAAGCCGGCGGGAACGGGCTCGAGGCTTTGGATAGTCCCGTTGCTGAAGGAAGTCATGTCACCATGCGAGGCACGTATCGCAATGGCTCACATGAACCCATTATCACACCTACCCTGTTGATACGAATTCCGGAAGGTACTTCTTTGGTGCCTAATAGTGTCGTAATGAATGGCAGCGCGGTAGAAGATGTAGCTGTAGGTAGCGATTCGCATGCCAAGGTGAAGCTGCCTAGTGATTTTGCCGTAGGGGAAGAGGGAACGGTCCTGTACCAACTGCAGGTGAATGTGATTAAATCCGAATTCTTGACGGCTGATATAGGGATGAAATTCAAACAATCAGTAACAGATGATTTTGACGAAGAGGAAATCGCCAGAGTTTTGGTTCAGACCACGCAAATCAGCATGGATGCACCGCCAAAAGTGGATAAAACCACCTTTATGGTTAGCGGTCGGGCAGTTCCCGGCAGCAGAGTAATTCTATACGATGGAGTAAGGGTGGCTGCTGAAACATTAGCGTCACCAGGAGGCTATTGGAATCAACGTATTACGCTGATCGATGAGCAAGCACAAGGACGCACGCATGCTCTCTCGGCCGTCGCGGTTCTTGGAGCTAATGAATGGCGTTCAAAGCAAGTGTTTGTTGAATATACGGATGTTGATGAACCTATGCCAATTCATTTGAGTATTACTGCGATTGATCATCGTGTGGATGTCGATTTGACCAACGGGATCGCTCGATTTCCATTAGCCGTAAATCCCCAAAAGCCGATTTCATTCTCACTTCAATTCCGGGAGCCGAAGCGGGCCCAACATGTTCGGGTTCGTTTGGCAGGTGAAGAAATTCCGCTAGCCTTCAATGCGTTGACGGAGCGCTATGAGGGGTTAAAATCAACAAGCCAAAGACATCTGGGTCCTATCGCGGTAAGCTATGACGTCCTTCCTAAACCGTATCAAACGGTCGATTCGCATGAAAATATTCTGAAATCTATGCCTCCTGCATTTCGCAGCTTGAAGCAAGAGGTGCTGCCACTTGCGGAAGTGGCTTCAGAGAATAAGGAAATGGCTGCGCCTGATCGTACTTATGTCAATAAGGTCGTATTAACAAGTGCGGATTCACCTGATGAAAAGATCGAGACCCAGTTTTTCTATGCTCCGATGCCTGTCGGGTATGATCCGGGACCTCCTCCAGCGAAAGGTCCGGTTGTGTATAACCTCAAGACTCAGTTCAATGCTCAGCTTGGGACGATGCATGTAAGTGCGATTGTTCCTGTAGAGCAAGCAAAGCCATTTGTACAAAGCCTGCAAGGTGATTTGCAAAGTCTGTCAGGAGCTCCTTACGTTGAAATCGGCGCTAACTTCCGTTTTGAACTTAAGACTCCAGGTTCTCCAAGCGCACTTGGTCTTGCCTCAGCTATATACGCTGGATATGATTATCAACAAAAAATGAATGAATTGAATGCTTTTATGGATCAAGTCGGTGGAGGTTGCACATCGGCGAGCTCGATCAAACATTATAATGACGAGCTGCAGAATCTAGCCGAACGACTTTTTCAGCAATTACTTTTAAAATATTCTTTACAGATGGCGGCAATGGGGCTGGCAGGCGTGGGAATCGGATTTTTCGCCGGCGTAGGTGTCGTAGCTACATCCTTCGCGATTAATTATGCGTTTAATGAAGCGTGGGAAAGTGATTTGGCTGATCTTCAGCAGCAATTCACCACTGATCAAAACAATGCAGAGTGTGAGGACGAAGATGAGCAGCCGCCAAAACGTCCGAAAGATCCTCGTGATCCCGATGAAAAGGATATCGTTGATCCTTATTGGATCTATGATCCAAGCGGTTATGTTTTCGAGGCTGTTGAATCGAATCGTATGAAAGGCGTAAAAACGACGGCTTTGTTCCTTGATCCTAACGATCAAACGTGGAAGGTTTGGGATGCAGGCATTTATGGACAGCAAAACCCTCTCCTGACAGATCGTGCAGGGAAATATGCATGGGATGTGCCTGAGGGCAAATGGCAGGTGCTATATGAAAAGGAAGGCTATGAAACTGCACGCAGCGAAGTGCTTGAAGTATTGCCGCCTCATTATGATGTCAACGTCGGCATCGTATCGAAAGCAGCCCCAACTGTTCACGCCTTGATACCACAAGCCGACAGAACCGGTCTTCAGCTATATTTCACCAAGTATATGATTCCGGCAACCCTTACACCGGACCATGTTACACTGACCCACATTGTAAATGGAGTCGATGCTGAACAGATTACAATTCGAATCGAACCTATACAGCCGGAGAACAGCCCAGGCGGGGAACCGCTGGCTAAGCAATTCCGAATCGTACCTGAGACGCCGCTTCTTGCTGGGCAGAGTTATCGTGTGGATGTGGATGCAATGGTACAAAGCTACTCAGGTACGGCAATGACACAACCTTACATGCAGGTAGTGAACATCACAGCACCTGGGCCTGTGGCAGAAGCTGTGAAGGCTGGAAGTATGAAATTGATTCACGGGCAGGATGCCCTTGCCCTAAGCTGGGAAGAGAACGCCGTTGCACGTTATGACCACTTAAAGATGGAGTGGAAAGAGGCGGGAGCGGGAGAACCGCTCGGCTTCGAAGAAGTAGGGCCAGGTATTGGTCTTAGTTCCATTACGGGACTTGAGCCCGGCAAGAATTATGAAGTAAAGCTTCTCACTGTTGACTTGGATGGCAGAGTATCGGAGGGTGAACTGTTGACAGTTAGTACGCTTACTAAGCCTGAAGTCTCGCAGAATCCAGCTCCAGGGATCGTTAAAAACGCTTCTCTTAAAATCGAAAACGGTGGCTTAACACTAGCTTGGACAGATCCGAGCGATGCAGATTTAAGAGGGGTTAAGGTTTCTATTAAGAAACCAGGTGAAGTTGTTTTCGGGCCTTCGGTTGAAGTCGATAAAGGTGTTCAACTGTATCGGTATGAAGGCTTAACTGCGCCTGGCGAGTATAAAGTGGAGCTGAAAGCCATTGATGCATCAGGGAAGCTAGCTGATGGAGTATCAGTGTCAGCGACGATTAGAGACGAAGGTGACAACCCAGGCAACGGTGGTGGCGGCGGTCCAATGCCAACGGAGGATCCAGATACGGCGACCCTACAAATTAAGGAAGGTCAAGAGCACTATGATGCCTTTGAAGGGCTGCTTCGAATCCGTTTGACGAAGGGTGCGCTAAAGGAAGGATCTAGGATCCATTTAAACCGTGTTCAAACATCTCCCAGCCCCTTGCCGGCAGGGTATGAAGCACACTCTGATTATATAACGATTACCTCCGAGGCTCAGCTATCCAAACCGCTGCAGCTGACATGGAAGTACTCGCAGGTCGAGAAGAAGGATTTCGATTCCCGAAAGCTTGCCGTTTATAAACTAGATCGTACAGTGCCTGGCGGTTGGCGTTATTTGGGCGGAGCGGCACGCCAAGGGCAGAACGAGATATCGGTAAAACTTGATGGCTGGGGCACTTACACAGTAATGACCTATGATAAGCGTTTCAATGACTTGAATGTACACTGGAGTCGAAAGGAGTTGGAAGTTCTGATCAGCCGCCATCTTGTGGATGGGGTGGATGAGCATCATTTTTCACCGGATTCACCAGTCACACGGGCTCAAGTAACGAAGCTGTTAACCAATTTATTACGTCATGAGGGCCGCTTGCCGGAGCAGCATGACAGTGAGCATTCTTTCAGCGATGTATTCGATACAGCTTGGTATGCCGAGCCCGTTCGAGATGCTGCAGCTTTTGGACTAGTTGAAGGTGAAGATGGAAAGTTCCGTCCCGATGCTCCAATTACCCGTGAAGAGTTGGCTGTTATCATACAGCGAATTCTGAAAGCAGAGACATCGCCTGCTCCAACTTCCTTGCTCAGTAAGTTTGCAGATAGCGAGGATACGGCAAGCTGGGGAGAGGAAGCTATGAGCCTTATGGTTCAAGAAGGCATAATGAATGGAGTTACCGAGACAACTCTGATGCCGAAAGGAACAACAACGAGAGCACAAGCTGCTGTTATCCTAGTTAGACTGCTTGAGCGGTGGGGTAAATCCGACAAATAAGAAGACAATTTGAAGTAATTAGGCGTTCACTCTATGGGGTGAACGCTTATTCGTTTAACTGCGTGAATTCGAATGGGAACTCATTCTCACCTGTCTAGAATATGATCGATACTCCTTTTAATTTGAACTTGGTGAACCTAAGACTCTTGCAATTGCCCTGACTTCCGGAGCCGCCGACTCATGAATACCAAAGACAATGCAATTACCGTGAGGATAATTCCAAGCACTTGAAATCCCTCGAAGCTGAACTTATTTCCCATTACGATGCCAATCAACAAGGAAGAGAGAATGGTTCCCAGGTATCTGGATGTATTAAATAATCCGGATGCTACACCGATGATTTCTATTGGAGTACTTTGGAACAAGGCCGCTTGCATACCGACATTGTTCAACCCGTTGCTAATACCGAATGCAGCCAAAGCCAAACACACACTGATAACCGGTGAAGTTTGATTCAATGTCACGAGCCACACCGACCCAAATGTCATCAGCATTGCGGACACCAGCAATGCCGGCCTGGGTCCTGATTTATCGATCCATCGTCCTGCTATTGGAGAAGTAACTAGCGAGGACAAGCCTAAGCTTAGCATGAGAATCCCTGTTTGGAACTCGCTGACATGACGTACCATTTGCAAGTAGGACGGAAGCCCGAAAAAGAGTGAGTAAAAAAGTACGTTAACGAGCATGAATTCGACATTAACCCAAGTCATCGCAGGATATTTGGCGAATGTGCGCAAAGGAATAAAGGGTGACGTCGCTTTTAACTCATGTCGTACGAAAGCCACAAGTAGCACGAGGCCTATCAGCCCGACAATGACATTTCCTAATGAGATATGCCCAGATGATTTTGCTGAGAGTAAGGAAGCGAGCAGAGCAACCAGACCCACTGTGAAGAGCAGGATCCCTGACGCATCAATCAAATCGAACCATTTACGAAAGGACATGGCTAGTGCAACGGATGTTGGCGGTTCGTCCTTTGGAATAGTCCTCCAAGCCAATAGAAAGCTAGCCACCACGAACGGAATATTGACGAAAAAAATAGCAGGCCAATCCCACCAGTGAATCAAGACCCCGCCAATAAAGGGTCCAATTGCTGCCGCTCCTGATAGGAATATGGATAAAACAGACAGCGCAGTCGCTTGTTTCTCCGTAATATGAATTCGAACAATGGCCATTCCAACCCCAACCATCATGCTAGTTCCGATGGATTGCACAATGCGGAACACGATAAGCCAGCCAAAGTTTGGTGATAGTGGAGCTAATAATGATGAAATGAAGGCTACAACAAGCCCAGTAAGAAATATCTTCCTACGACCGAATAAATCGCTAGCCTTTCCCATGACAGGTTGAGCGATGCTACTTGCAATGTAGAAAGAAAAAATAATCCAGGAAACACCTGTAAAGTCAAGTTGGAACACATTTTGCAGCCTTGTAATAGCAACAGCAATCATCGAAGAATTTAATGGGTTCAATAGTACCCCCAGTCCAACGGAAGTCATCAACCACCTGCTGTGAACACTCATTTTTGGTCCCCCCAAAGCGTATTAAAGTCATCGTACTTGAAATCGTTTATTTATTCCAACGCATTTTATGTTATGATATCATTGACTTGAGGGAATGAATGGAGGGTGCAAAATGGAACTTCTTCAACTGAAATATTTTCTCGCGGTAGCTCGTTTGGAACATGTGACCGAAGCTGCACGAAGTCTGCACGTTACTCAATCGTCACTAAGCAAAACGATTCAACGCTTGGAGGAGGATTTAGGGGTCCCTCTTTTCGATCGAATAGGGAGGAAGCTACGTTTGAATGAGTTCGGAAGCAGATTCCTTCGGCGTGCAGAAAAGGCTTTGTTTGAATTAGAACAGGGGAAGCAGGAGCTTAGCGATTTATCTAGCCCGGAATACGGCACACTCGAATTGGCGGTGACCACAGCAAGCACGTTACCAAATATCCTTCGAGAGTTTCGGAAAAAGCAGCCCTATATCCAATTTCATGTGCAAATGCTGACCACTCTGGAAATGGTTACGCTTCTCCATAGAGGAGAGGTCGATTTCTGCTTGTCCTCACCTCCTATACAAGGGGACGACATTGAATGTCAAATCGTGTTCATCGACCCGATCCTTGTAGCTGTTCCAAAAGGGCATCGGCTGGCAGACCGACGTAGCGTATCCTTGACAGAACTAAGGGATGAATGGTTTGTCGGTGTAAAAAGAGGCTACGGTACTCGCGATCTAGTGGACTCTATATGCAAATCGGTTGGATTTGTACCTAAATATGTGTATGAGGGAGATGAACCTGCAAGGCTAAGCACTCTTGTGGAAGCCGAAATTGGCATAGCCTTCATACCAAGCACGGCAAGGTTTTCACAGGAACATATCATATATCTCCAAGTAGAGAATCACGAATTGGTACGGGAAATAGCTTTATTATGGCACAGGAGTCGATATATTTCGCGGGCTGCTCTGGAGTTCCGTGAAGTCGTTGTAGAATATTTTGAGACGTTATCCAAACAGACAATTTAATCATGCTGCACAACTCCTTTCAGTTTTTGGAGGAATTTCTGATTAACATGGCTTATGGTAAAATAAATGAAAGTAAACTTACTGATAGAAGGTGTAAATGATGGATAAGATCATTCACATTTTAGTAGTTGAAGATGATAATGACATTAACCAACTACTATGCAAAATTTTAAAGAAAAGCGGTTATTTCCCTCAAGCTGCCTATTCCGGAACGGAAGCCCTGATTTATTTGGAAAGACAGGAATGGGACATGGTATTGCTTGATTTAATGCTTCCGGGTCTGACAGGAGAGGAGCTCCTTGTTAAAATACTCGAACAGAATTCGATACCTGTTATCGTAATCTCGGCTAAAGAAGAGCAACAGACGAAAGTTGCAACCCTTCGCATCGGGGCAGATGATTATATAACGAAGCCATTTGATATCGAAGAGGTATCGGCTAGAATTGATTCTCATTTAAGAAGGTACAAACGTTTGGCCAGCATTGCTCCAAGCAATCGAATCAAGTACAAGGACATTAGTTTGGACAAAGATACGAAGGTCGTAACCATCAACCACAATGAAGTGTTACTAACCGCAAGAGAATTTTCAATTCTAGAGCTTTTCATATCCTTTCCGAAAAAAGTATTCTCTAAAGCGAATTTATTCGAGAGCGTATGGGAGGACACCTTTGTGGGGGATGACAACACCATCAACGTACATATCAGCAATCTAAGAAACAAACTATCCAAAGCGAATCCCGAAGAGGACTACATAGAAACATTATGGGGAATGGGGTACCGCCTCAAATGAAGACTTAAGGTTTTCTTAATAATCCCTTTATGATCACTTATGTCTTGCCTCCGATAATGAAGCTATTACATAGAGAGGTCGTGAGATCATGAGTGAATATGTATTACAGTCCAATAATTTGACTAAGATCTACAAGGCGGAACATGCGCTTAATCGAGTGAATATGTCCATTAAAAAAGGTGCCATTTACGGTTTTATTGGTCAAAATGGTGCGGGCAAATCGACTTTGATCCGTATCGCCAGTGGGTTGGCTTTTCCGACAGAGGGTTCCATCGAATTGTTTGGTAGGAGGGAAGCAGAGGAACTGAGCGAGGCGAGGAAACGAATCGGATCGATCATTGAAAGTCCGGCTTTATATCCGCATATGACAGCTCGAGAAAATTTAGAGACGCATAGGCTTCTAAAAGGGATTCCGGGCAAAGCTTGCATCGAGAAAACCCTAACATTAGTCGGACTCCAAGATACGGGGAGGAAGAAAGCAAAAAACTTCTCTTTAGGGATGAAGCAGCGTCTAGGACTGGCAATTGCCCTACTTGGAGATCCGGAGTTCCTGATTCTAGACGAACCGACGAATGGCTTAGATCCGATGGGGGTTGTTGAAATGCGAGAGCTCCTCAAAAAGCTCAATCGCGAAAACGGGATTACCATTTTAATCTCCAGCCATATACTAAGCGAGCTTCATCTACTGGCTACCCACTTTGGTATCATTCATAAAGGGAAGCTCCTAGAACAGTTATCAGCCAAAGATCTGAATGAGAAATGTCAGCATTACCTGCATATTAAAGTGAATGATATTGGGAAAGCAGCTGCCGTTATCGAAGAGGAGCTAGCTACTTCTGAATTTGAGGTTATGCCGGATGGGACGATCAAGCTATACCAATTTGTAGATACGCCTGGCAAAGTTTCTGTGCTATTAACAGCTGCAGGACTGGTCATCGAACAATTCATGCCGATGGGTGAAGATTTGGAAGGTTACTTTACCAGCCGAATTGGAGGTGAGCAGAATGAATAATCTCATTCAATCAGAATGGTATAAGCTGCGAATGGATCCGTCGTTCCGAACGCTCATTCTTATTATAGTGAGCCTCTCTTTATTTTGGCCATTGTTCCAGTACTTTGACCATATTGCGGATGGGGAGACACAAGCAACAGGAATTGAGATGTTCATGGATGCCATTTCAGGGAACCCGAATATTTTTAAAATAGCGCTCTGCGTACTGGCAGGCTTCTTTATTTCAAGTGAGTACTCCACGGGAGTCATGAAAAGCATTGCTTCAAGCGGGAATAGAAGAGGCAGGATTTTTACGGCAAAATTATTGGTATTCAGTCTAGGTACCGTCATACTTGCGCTTATATTCCCTGTTATCAACATGACTGTTAGTACGCTGTTCTCCGGATTTGGCGAGTTGCCGGGTGAAGCGGGCTTTATATATGTCATCCGAACGATTGGACTTACCATTCTATGCGTCACAGCGCTTGCTTCAATAGCCACATTGTTTGCTACGCTTATGGCCGAAAGTGGTAAAACCATTGCCATTACGATCGTGCTATTCTTAAGCATTGACCTCCTCTTTGGTATAGTGGGTCAGTATATCCCTTTCATCCGAAATTTGTATGAATATACAGTGTTCAAGCAGCTGTACGATGTGGGGACGGTTGCACCAGAAGGTGGGCAGCTGCTTCGGATGATAGGGGTGCCGGTGATGACTTTTGCCTGTTTCGGTTTTATTGGCGCATGGGCGTATCGTCGGAAAGAAATTAAGTAATTAGGGAAAGCGGGTGAGATCAGGTTGGTTTATGTGGTTATAGTTGCAGTTGTCATTGCGGCCGCTGCTCTCATTCGCTTATATCTGTTGAAGAAAGAAATGAAGCGAATTCATCATCAGTTACACGACTACAATCATGGATTAACGGGGAAAAAAATCGACCTCGTTTTTTTGGAACGCGACCTCGAACAACTAGCGGGGGAAATTAACAACCTAATGGATTTGGTAGCAGATGCGAAATCGCTCAGAAGACGGACGGAGTACGAACTGAAACAGAGTATTTCGAACATTTCACACGACCTGCGAACGCCGTTAACTTCCATTCTCGGGTATATTCAGCTGCTGGAATCCAATCAATTGTCCGAAGAGGAGAAGCAAGAATATGTGTCGATTGCCAAAAGCCGAACCAAGAGGCTGCAGGTGCTGCTGAACGAGTTTTTCGAGTTATCTGTTATCGAATCTATGGATTATGAGCTAAGGATGGCGAAGGTGGATATAGCCGCCTTAATCCCTGATATTTTATTGGGCTTCTACGATAGGATGAATGAACACAATAGGGAGGCGATCATTCAACTTCCCGAAGAAAAGATCGTCTTGAATACGGATGAATCTGCCATAAAGCGTGTGGTTGAAAATCTGATCACCAATGCGATTCATCATTCCAATGGACCAATCTGGATCAGCATGGAGATGCTGAAGTCGACGGTTGTATTGTCCATTCGCAACGAAGCTAAACATTTGACACCAAGCGATTTGAACATCCTGTTCGACCGATTTTATACGGCTGATCGATCTCGATCAGGCAAAGGAACAGGACTGGGACTATTTATTGCAAGAAGCCTAATGGTCAAAATGAATGGAGAGCTGACCGCAGAGTTACTCGGGGATCATCTTGTCATGAAATGCGAGTGGAAGTTAAATAAACAAATATGAAAGGCTCCCTAATATGAGGGGGTCCTTTCGTGCGGGATGTATAAGCATTTGCCTACGTCTGCTTAGGATTGGTGTAATTATGCGAACTATGAAGGAGGCAAATTTATTATGAAGCTTCGCTGTGTGATATTAGACGACTATCAGCAAGTGGCGTTGACTAGCGCGACAGAGCTGAAGCGTATGCGTCCTTCGGCATATCTGATCAATACGTCCCGCGCTTCGATCGTGGCCAAGTTAGCCTCGGAAAGCCGTGTGCGGGAAATCCGCATGCACGGTTTGACGGGGAGTCCGAGGGAGTAATCCCTCGTCTTACACTACTTATGTCACGATGCAAATCAGCTCCTCTTCGGCAAAATCGACCGAAAGTATACTTTAAATTATACCTATGGATAATACCGCCTGTCGCTGTGATCTGTGAAAATAAGGTAGTAACACTGTCCAGCAAGCCGAAGACTGAGCCGGTCGGCTCCCTGGGAAGTATTCCCGGTTTTTTCCCGAAACATGGGACTGTCCTTCCCAAGACATCGGGACGTTGCGGATGGTAAGCTTATTAGCATTGGACCACTAGAAAGGATGATAATAATGACGCTTTTGCAATTACCTTCTTACGAGAAGCTCCGGTCATTGCTGCTCGAATCGATGGTTGACGGAGGCGGAACGGTTGCCCGGACGCAGCTTGCCCGTTTCGCGGAGACATTGGAGATCGAGGAGAATCCGGGCGATATGCTGCCTTATTTATTCGCCGCGGCCCTGATGAAGAGGCTGGACCCCGTGAGGAACGAACAAATGAACCTCTACTTGCGGAAGTACGATGTTCCGCAGATCACGCTGTTTAATTTGCTAGCGCAAAAATATCCTTTGGTCGCAAACGCTTCGCGCCTTGCGAACAGCCTGCTGGCCCGCTATGTCCATCCCGGCGAACCTGTTTCGTTCCTGGAGATCGGGATTGGCACCGGACGTCAAATCGTATCGCTACTGCAGGAGCTGGCTCTTCAAGATAGACGCCCTTCGTTGATTGAGCTGTTTGCGATCGAACCGAACGAACAGTGCTTGCAGCAAGCGCAGGAGAACGTTATGCAAGCCGCCGAAAGCTGCGGAATCCGCGTCGCTTTTCATCCGATTCCGTACGAAGTCGAGAGAATGCCCGACGAGATTTGGAGTAGGTTGGCCGTAGGTGGCAGCATGCTTGTCAATGCTTCCTTCGCGCTGCACCACATTCGCGATACGCATGTGGGATCGGCAGGCAAGAATGGCGTATTACGCAAGCTTTGCTCGCTTCGTCCGGCCGTCGTCGTCATGTGCGAGCCGGATTCGGACCATCAGACGTCCGATGCGATCAGCCGGTTTGTCCATTGTTGGGAGCATTTCTCCCTAGTGTTCGAATTGATCGATTCGTTGGATATACCGTCAGAACAAAAGCGCGCGCTGAAAGTTTTCTTCGGTCGTGAGATCGAGGACATTATCGGAAACTCTGAGCATTTGCGCTGCGAACGGCATGAGTCAACGACCGATTGGATCAAGCCGTTCATGTCCGGTTTCTCGCCGAACCCGGACATGAACGGCTTGTCCCTGCACATACCCCGGGTCGTATCGAGCGCCTCGGATGAATGGTACATCGGTCTGGGCGCCGGAGACATCAATCTCGTTTCCGTTATTTGCGCCGTTCCGAAAAAAGGCTAAAATAATAAAGTGAGGTGATGGGATTAAGGAAATCGACAACCCTCTATAATAATAATTGCATCTTTTGTACTATTTATATTGCATGATACATTTGGTAATATTTATCAAATGAAGGCAATCTTAGAATTAATAGAATGCTGCGCAGCGTTCATAGGAATGTCGTATTGTCACTATAATCAAAAGGATGGGATAATAATGAGTGAAGATACAAGGTATCAGAAGTGGACCAAACTTAAAAAGCATACCGTAGATGCTGGATTAAAAGTATTTTACAGTGGTTTGATCATGTTCGCTCTTCTACCTTCGGTTTATGGTGCTGATTGGCCTGAGAGATATTGGTGCTGAAATCTAGCCCAACGATGCCTTTGATTTCTTTGACTAGTTCACTAGAATAGATTACAGCCTTTTTTTAACACTTCTGTAAGATAAAGTGGTTATCATGAAAATCCACATAAGGAAAAGACCTTCTTAGCTAATAAGAAGGTCTTTTCCTTATGTGGAGTGTTGATCTTGGATATCAAGAACTTCTAGTGCCGTGTTTTTTTTCATAAATACATGAACATTTTCTATAATGGGCGAATATCCTAACGATAGTTAAAGGAGGGATAGGCGCGTGTATCAAATGAATCCTATTCAAGCTAACCCTATGGGTGGCGATGCAAAAACATTATGTCAAAGATATTTGAAGTACCATGTTATTGCGCAAATGAGAGACGGGTCACAGTTTGAGGGAATTATCGATGATATGGACGATGATGGCGTCACTATGTTAGTTCCTGAAGAGGTTGATGGCGAAGAAAGGGAAAATGATCCAACCAGACAACCATATGGTCAAAGGAGATATCGCCGATATCGCCGGCAGCATTTTCCATTTATTCATTTTGTATTTCCATTCTTCAGACCTTACCCATACTACCAACCATATTATCCTTATTATCCTGGGTATGGATATGGATACGGCGGAGGATATTAGACAACTCTCATCGGCAAAAGGCCTCTTGCTGGAAGGAATAAAGAAATAAAAATAAACCGTTCTTCCTGAAAAAGGGAAGTGCGGTTTTTTGTTTTTATAGGTTTAATTAACATGCCCAAATATAATCTGCTTTTCATGTTTCTTTAAGGTATGGGCTGACGAAAGTAATATACTGATGCTATTCTACTGCCAAAAGGTACATGAACACCGGTGAATATGAAATACACTTAGACAGATTATATGAGCTTAATATGGAAAAAGAATAGTAGACCATAAACAATGGGAATGGAGATTATGTACACTATTAGTGGCCGAGAGTGATGTAGTTTAATCATTGGAAACATTATCATATCAAAGATAACTGAATAACCCATATTCCATCCATTTTGATAAGTTATCCTGCCTGATACAAATAATATGACTTCTGCGCAAACATAGATGCCGATCCATAGGCATGTGTGTCCAATTTGCTTTCCAATTGTTTTGGGGTATCTAGATAGATAAAGCAAGATTGAAAGTGGAATTGTGACAACAGCATAAATAATAATTGTGACAGATTGGTTGTATAAGAAATCTGGGTGAAAGACCCACAATGCTTGATCCCAGCTAGTTAAAAATTCATACAAGAATCCAGCTGCAGTAGTGTATAACATAGAAGAGTGGAACTGCCTCCAATTCCTCCAATCGGACCATCGCCATGCTGTTAGTATGGTAATTAAAGCTAAAGTAAGATGCATGGATCTACCTACCTTTATCATACAATAAACATGATTCTATTATTATTAACCTTAGGAATTTCATTGTGTGGTTGGAATATGATTTTGCTAGTTTATCTCTTTCAGCTGCTTGTGGCGGCTGTTCCAACCAACCATTCTGTATTAAAATATCTGTTCCATCTTTTGCAAAATTCAAAACTTCCGATTTAAATCGAACGCAAATTTCTCCGAATCAGTCCTAGGAGTTTGACCAAGACTTCTGCCATAATGTGCAATTCCGGCTGAGTTTAACGTGGCAACATGGAACAACATTAGTTTATCTGAATGCGGGGCAATGGTTGATTATTTGCGATTTCTGCAGACGTTAATAAAATCTATGCTCGGTTTTGCATATTATCATCTTTCTAAAAATTGTTATATTTAATATTTCCTCAGTTTGCATTACTATTCAATATTTTTGCACTGATGTAGAGCTAAGGGTAGTCGGAAAGATCCGGTGGCGCTTTTTTTTGGTTATTTAACCAGAAACATAATAGCTCAAGAAATGCCTTAGGCTCTTATTGTTTATTAGTATATTTATAAAATTGTTGGATAATTTAATGTAAATTGAATCATGTTAGGGGGAAATATATGAGCATTGAAATAAAACCTAGGCAACCTAAGAAGTGTCGAGGATGCATATGGGGCAATTGGGATGGATTGAAACAGTACTGTAGTAAGATAAAATGTATTAAATGATATGAAAATTATTCGGAAATAAAAAGTAAAAAGTTTTTTCATTCCAAGGTTTTTTGTATTATTAGGTTGGCCTTTTTTTATGGCGTTGGAGCTATTAGAGGAATGCTAATTGAGTCTGATGAGAATATAAATATCCGAAAGCGTATTTCACTTCGTCGGTCTAATTTTAAACGGTTTTCAATTATCCTTTTTTTGCTTACATAGTAATCAGCTCTGATTGCGGTTAATGAACGGAACCGTTGTTTCTTCCGGATGGTCTATGTCCGTATCTCCGTAGTATTCGCGATCCATTCGAATGTTTGCTTGTTCAATCTCAGACTTGTCCGATAGCAAACGTTCACTTGCGGTCTCTTTCTGACGATCCATCTTCAACACTCCTTTCAGGCGCTAGTATGTCCGTCCTGTAGGCGTTTATTCAATTGGTAAGGGCTCTAGTCCATCGCCTTGTACCCAAAACGATCGTTGAGAAGCTCGTTTCGCGGCATATCTTTTTTTCCTTAAAGGAGAACAAAGCTCGAAATATGCGTATATTTTGTACTATACATAATTGCTCCCGTCCCAATGATAAAATGCAAGTATATCAAGATCGATCTCGATGCCGATTCCACTACCACTTGGAATAGCGACTTCCCCATTCAATGGACGAACCGGGACCAATTTAGCAAAAGGATTATCCATTACGTCCCATTCCAGAGGTTCGATTGAGTCCGTTCCCATTTTGCTCCAAGGCTCCAAATTGGCATGAGCAAAAATAGCGTATAATCGTGATAACGCTCCGTCATAAGTATGTGGCGTTACGCGAATCCCAAAACTTCTTGCTAAGTTTAATGCTTCCCTATAACTGTCTATTCCAGCTATATGCAGAGGATCTGGAGTAATATAATCCAAAGCATTCTGGTTAAGAATAGGAATGTAATCTGCTGCATTTTCAATATTCTCGCCGCCGGCTAAAGGAGCAAACAAACGGTTTCTTAACAATGCGTATTCAGCAATGTATCGGAGCTTCAGCGGCTCTTCAAACCATAGAAAATTGGGCCAAGTTTCAAGTAGAGACTGCCAGCGTAAAGTAGCATTTACGTCATAACTTTGATTGGCGTCCAAAGCCAAATTAATCTTACCTTGTAACAAGGTCTGAACTAAAACGATATGTTGTTGATCCTCGGAGATTGATTTTCCGCCTATCTTTAATTTGATTTTATCAAATCCTTGATTGAGTACCTTTTCAATAATCCTTAGGGAATGATCTTTCCAATCTGCTTCTTCCGAATAGGATTGAAATGAGGCATAGACGGGCACTTTCTCTCGAAACTTACCTCCCCAAAGGTCACACACCGATATACCGCATGATTTGGCCATAATCTCGGTTAAAGCCATACTCACGGCTGCAGACGAGCGGGAATGCCATTTTTTCAAAGTCGAAACTAAATTGCTTCTGTCAGTGACTGACTTACCGATCAAATAAGGAATGATTCGTTCGTGAAAGCCTTTTTGCAAGGTTGGCAGCCAATCGACGCATTCACCCCAACCTTCGATACCAGTGTTGGTCGTTATTCGGATCAGATAACAGGTGCGGTAGGCTTTTATACCGTTGGCATCTCCATATGGTTTGGGAAGACGATATAAGAGTGGAAATGTTTCGATTTTATGAATTTGCAAAGGGTTTACCTCCCATAATTTGTATGATCTAACACCCTGCGAATTCTTTATTACGTTATTCATGCAATTGAACAAGCGGACGCCAACAAAGTGCAAAGCAATGGCAAAGTAAATTTTCAATATATAATGCATTCTTCGAAGATGCTTACAAAACAGCGGAGTTTCAAGAGTGGAAGCCGGGGGGTGGTGTAATTATTCCACATATCTATGCTATGACTACTCAAAAATAGTTGTAGGATTGAGCATATCGAACAGAGAGTTAAATGTCATTTCTGTTATAAGCCAATTTTAAAGGGCCCAAGGGGAGGAGTATCCTTGGGCTTTATTCCTTCAAGTACCATTAGTCATCAATAGCTCTAAGGTGTAACATTATTATGGGTGATGAAGATAATGTTTATTCCTCCAATGCTTTTGACGATTCATCCACATTTGCTAGCTAAGATTGTGGCGTTAGATGAACATGAAAAAGCTGACTTCGAAGCATGCAATTATCGTTTTAAGTCTAGCAATGTAAAACAAAAGGTTGTCTACTTCGATTTTGATATTTTGTACACCGCAACGTAGATGTGACGGGCTTGCCGTTAGAGGTTCGCAAAGGATTACTTGAAGAGGCTGTAAATGTGCTTGGAACTAGGAATTACCCAGTCAGTCCGCCAGCTACCAGTATTCGAGGAATTCATTGTATAGGTGCACCCTTTAAATGCACACAATAATAGTGCTTCAAAATGACTTTAAGGGTGGGATAAAATCATGTCAACACACGACCAACAACAAGAAAATCACGCTAAAGACCAGAAAGATAACAAACCAAATCATGGAAGTAGAAAAAAGAAGAAGCAGAAATAATGGCATTGATAATGTAAACATAATTTAGGTGGTTAATAAAAGCACGAAAAAAGCCCGAGGATTCTTTCCTTCGGGCTTTTTGTCTGTCCGGTGCTTCTCTAGTACAAGAGTTATCTTCGTGAAATTTCTACCACCTCACATAAACAATAAATTCCATGAACTTCCACGCCAAATGGGTTTGACTGATTCAACCCACTCCTTTGCTCCTTTCTCTTTCTCCCGCTGTTCGGATAAGGACCATTAACAGTTTCAGGAACAAAAAAAATGTAAATAAAGTTACAAAAGAGTGCATCCAGGTCCAACTGTAGTATTTAATTAATTCGGTATACCTTTCTAAAAGAAATTCCACTGTTGTCATTAGAGCACTATATAAAAAAGCCTGTGCCAATACCCCGACATGCTTCGAACGTTTCGTTGTTAGGTTGAAGAGAACATTTATCGTTGGGAATGCAAGATAATCGAACAAAACCGCTGATGAGAAGTATTGACTGAGAAATCGGACGGGATGTTCGTAATAATGCTGTTCAATTAGAATTACGGGAATAAAACTGCTAAAAAACACGGTAATTAGAAATACGTATAAACAATCTCTGATAAGTGATTTCTTTAAGGTTATGAGTAAAATAATTAAAGAAAGAACAATAGCAGACCATTGAATAATTTGATTAAACATTTGGCTACCTCATTTCAAAAATCTCACCTAAATGTAAAAATGATTCATGAACTATATATTTCCAAGAGTGAGAATGTTTAATACGTACACGTAGGGTTTATTAAGCTCTAACGAAGAACGATTTGTTATGAGGAGATAATTTTCAAAGGCTGTTATTTGAAGCGCTAAGAGATTCCTTATGGATTCCTTATCACTCTGATACAACAACTCCAACCAACACAAGAGTTCGTTCCGACATATTAACACCTTACGCAGCATTTACCCTAGGTTTAGGATTTTTCTCGATCCTTATCGTGAAGCTGATTAAAGCAAGAAGTCCTACGCAAACGAAGAGGGGAAACCAGCTATTTGCAAATCGACCGGCCACCATAATCGCAATCATCACTAGTGTCGGCAGCAATGGCTCGCCGTAAGCCTTCCACCAGTTAAGGGAAAACTTTTCATAGTAATAAAATCCGATCATTGTCAGGGCGGATACGGCCCAGCCTCCGGTATATATCCAAACTGCGAGTACAGGACTGCTAGAAGCAACCATAGGTACAAAAATAACAACGAAAATCCCGGCGGCAATCATGACCCAGAAGGTGGATTTCGTTTTGCCAATACCCGCCATAATACTTCCCCCTAGACGGCCAACGGATGAGAAGAGGACGCCTAGCGCCATTAAGCGAATGTACGCAGCGGAATCGCCTGTTGAATAATCCGAGCCAAATAAAAATCCATTAATCTGATCTGGAAATAAACAAATGATTGCTGTTAACGGATAAAGCAAGAGGTTGTTGTAACGGATGCAACTCGTACCACGCCGCTTGCTTTCTTCAACATCCTGCGATCTCTCTGCAACAAAGGGCAGTGTAACTATCATGAACGCCCATGTGATGATTCCGATAAAGCCGGTAATGCGAAAACCGTTTGCTAGATAACCTACGGCCAATACGGAACTGGAACCTACCATCATGACGAGAAAAGGCTGCTGAAACGCCTTCGCAATATTGCCAGCCCAGGAAGGCAGCCCGTATGCCAGCATGCTTTTGATCTCCTGAATCGGAAGCGGACCGAACCATCGAGGTTTATGCACACGTTCAACTTTGATGCAAATAAAAGAGGCTGTCAGGAGTGCCCCTACGCCCATCCAAAGTGAAATGTTTTCAAGCAAATTAATGCCGCCACGAGGCAAAAGCACGCCAAGTACCGTACCGATCGTGGACAGTGCCGTCGTGATAACCATAAAGAATGCTTGCGTTCCGAAATCTCGGTTTCCTGAGAAGGAAGCAACGCCAATGTTTAGAATCGAGTTGAAAAAAAACATGATCGAGCTCAGCATCAATGCCCCTCGAAGCTCTGTCAAATGGTAGTAGTTCGCTAATAGCGGAGCTAAGGCGCAGAGCAGTAATCCAATAAAGAGGCTGAAAAGGGTGCTGCCTGTTAAGGCGACACGGAAATTCGTTTGAACCGCTTCCAGAGGTTTTCGCGAAAACGCATAAATTAAGGAAGAGTTGAAGCCGAAATTGAGAAAAAGCGAGATCATACCGAAAATTTGCAGCAATAGGTTGACCTCGCCAAACCGATCGGGATCGTTGAGCTCCCGGGCGAGTATGATACTGCCTACGGTTTGCAACATTTGATTGATAAAGAGTCCGAGACCGATGATGGAAACATTTCGAAGTAAAAAACGCTGTGTCTCTGTTAAATTGAAACGCTGTGTACGCATGGGGACGTCCCCTTTTCCATGGATTAGGTCTAACGCTGAGATATCCAAAGCGTATCAAACACCTTATTGCATGACAAACCAAGAATTTGAAGGAAAACGGAGAAAAATAAAGATATTCATTGCATTTGACGGGCTGCTAATTCCTGTAAGAGAAATATGGGCATTGCGTAAGTAAAAAAAGGAAGGAGATTCAGTTGGCACACTATTGCTGATGTGATGAATAGACGTTTTCCTGAAGAAAAACATTCTTTTACGATGCTAGAACTATTAAATGAATCTCGTAGAAATGCTTTTATTAGAGTATAAATCACTGATTTTGACGTCCCATATCTTGGTATAATTTCAGGTCCAAAGGCAAAAACTATATTGGATTTGAAGAATCAACCATACCTTAATAATGGAGGGATTTTATGAGTAACAGCTTAGATGCAATTAAAGCCGATCAAGCAAACTTTCTGGACAAAACTGAGGATGAAGTAAAAGAGGTTGCTGCCACAACTGATGTGAATGAAGCTGTAGAAGCCGTCACAGCTCATATTAACAAATACGATGAGCAAGAAGATGAGACAACTTAATAAAGACATTGATATCTCGGCTTAATGAACTTCAGGGCTTTATTATTGATTTGCTGTTAGGAGATCCAACAGAATCCGTAGTTAAACTAACGATAAACTATAGTTGAGGGGCTATCTTCGCGGCAGCTCCTCTTTTCTTTATTTATGAAGTATGTTTCCTTTTAAATGTTAGTTACCTTGTTATTTTTTCAATTCAACTTGTGTATGTAATTAATAATTGGTAGATGATAAATGTCTATAATCACCTAAAAGCTTTCTCGGATCGCTATAAATCATTAAGCCGACGGGGAAACGAGTTCAATAAAACAGCGGCAGTTCAGACTTATTTTCTCAGTCCATGGCTGCCGCTGTTTCTTATATTTGGGTCAGTCTAATACTTATTTTACGAAGTCTGACAGATTGTAATTCGAAAAGAAGAGTGGAATCATCACATCCAGACTACAAATACGTAATTTTTCTTGAACATCAGGCACGTTTTAATAGCCGAATTAATTCCGGCATGCGGATCTTTAAGCCTTGCTTTTAAATCAGCCAGCTCATCCATGACGAAGACGATGCGCTTCCCACTCCACTCTTGCGAGCCGTTCCGTTCCATGCTCGTATAGCACCGGTTCATTTCTGCCTCGACTATATCTGCTATACTGGCCACGTCATCAAGTGTCGTTGCGAACCCTTTCGTTATCGCCAGGTCTTTAAAGTATTTATTAGAGTTTGAAAAAAGGATAATTGTCCATTCCGACCGAACTATTTAGTAAGGTTAAAGGCTAGTTGACAGAGTGAATGGAGGAAAAAGATGTTTAGCTTATCCAGGCTTCCCAAAAATGCGCGCGGCTGTCTTCTGTACGAGCCGCTGTTTCTAATCCCGTATAGCATGTTCAGCACGTATGCTACTATTTATATGTTTGAAATGGGGATGAGCGAGACGACAATCGGCTGGGTCACCACGCTGACCCTGCTTGTGCAGGTATTCTCATCCTTCATCAGCGGCTATCTGACTGACAGGCTCGGCAGGAAATGGGCGCTACTTTATTTTGACCTGCTCAGTTGGACGGTCGGCACCCTGCTATGGGCGGTATCGCAAAATATTTGGTTTTTTATCGTCGCGGCCGTCGTGAACGGTTTTCAGCGGGTTCCGCATACCGCATTCTACTGCTTACTTGTGGAGGATACCGATCCAAAGGACCGGACCTTCGTCTTCTCCGTTCTTCAGTTCGTCGCCATGCTTGGCGGCTTGTTCGCTCCGCTCGGCGGACTGCTCGTCGCGCATTACGGCCTGATTCCCGGCATGCGGATCATGTATGTGCTCGCCTGCGTATGCATGACGATTCAATTCGTCGGACGGCATTTTGCCACCCGCGAGACGGAGATCGGACTTCGTAAAATGGTGGAAACCCGCAGCGTAGGTTTTATAGCCGGGCTGCGTGAGTACAAAGGGGTTATCCGCGGCATGGGGGAGAATAAGTCGCTGCTGATGATTTTCGGCGTCTATATTCTGTTCCAGTTCCAGCTTACGATGAAAGGCACCTACTTGTCGCTCTTTCTAGTGGATGATCTTAAGCTGGACAGTGGTCTTGTGTCTATATTCCCGGCCATAACTTCTATTATTATGCTCCTCTCGATGTGGCTGCTGCTGCCCCAGCTGAGCGATAACAGACTTCACTCGGTCATGCTGTGGGGCTTCTTCATTTCGCTGGTGTCCAATCTACTGCTGATCCTCCCGCTCCCCGGGATGATGTTCTGGCTGATCGTCAGCACCGTTCTCGCCGCGGCGGGTACGATGATGACGTATCCGTATTTGGAAGCGGCGGTCGCGAACGCCATTGACGACGAAAACCGCGCAAGCGTATTTGCCATGCTGTCTGTACTGATTCTGCTTGTCGTATCACCGTCCGGCATTATTGGGGGATGGGCTTACCGCCTCGATCCTTCCTTGCCGTTCCTATTAATTGTTCTATCGTTCGCGGCAAGTATGGTGCTGCTGGTGCTGTATAAAAGGAGCGCCGGTCGTGAAAAGACGAAGGTTGCCTGATTGAGGTTTAGAAGCGTCAGGCAGTCGGCCTGTGTTTTTTATTTTTTTAACAGTGAGGAGAGATCTTGAAATGAGCGAACAACTGTTTAAAATAAACGGAATCGAACTTTGTGCAGAAAGCTTCGGCAACCCGGAACACCCGACAATATTACTGATCATGGGTGCTCAAGCGTCCATGGTTTGGTGGGAAAAAGACTTCTGCCGACGTCTAGCAGCCAAAGGACGCTTTATCATTCGCTACGATAATCGTGATGTCGGTCGGTCCGTCACCTACGAACCCGGCTATCCTGAATACACCTTTGAAGATATGACTGACGATGCTATCCATATCCTCGATCATTTTGGAATCGCACAAGCCCATATTGTAGGCATCTCTATGGGCGGCATGCTGACTCAAATCCTGGCTTTGCGACATCCAGAAAGAGTTTTGACCGTTTCGCTACTCTCTACATCGAATTTCGCCCCAGACCTCCCACCGATGGAAGATAAGGTGATGGATTATTTCTCCAATGCGGCGGCGACAGATTGGACGAATGATGCAGTGGTCATTGCTTTTACGGTTGGCAAATGGAAAGTTCTCGCGGGTTCGAAGCATACGATTGATGAGAAAAGAATCTATGATTTAGCTTCAGAAGAAGTCAAAAGAAGCCGTAATATGGCGAGCATGAACAATCACGGCATGGTGACGGGGGGAGAATTCTATTTGGTAAGAACAGGCGACATCGACGTCCCCGCTCTGGTTATTCACGGTACTGAGGATCCGATTATACCTTATGAACATGGAGTCGCTCTTGCCTGCGCTATACCCGAAGCGGTTTTATTACCCTTAGAAGGGACTGGTCATGAGCTTCACCATGAAGACTGGGATACCATCATTGACGCGATTTTCAATCACACCCAGTTGGAGATGAATAACCATGAATAACCTGCTCTATTATTTAACCTTTGCGTCCGCAATGGGATCCGGCTTGCTTGCTGGCATATTTTTTACCTTCTCGGCATTCATAATGACCTCGATAGCCCGGCTTCCGGCAGAGCAAGGCATATCTGCCATGCAGTCCATCAATACCACTATCTTACAATCGTTGTTTATCTTGGTCTTCATGGGCACAACCTTTCTAAGCATCATCCTGGGAATAGCATCATCCATCAAATTAGGTACGGTTGGAGCAGCATATGTGCTTACAGGCAGTCTGCTCATTTTCGTCGGCGCATTTCTGGTGACAATCGTATTTAACGTACCCCTAAAACGATACCTTAGCCTCTGTGACTTCAGGGAATCCCGAGGGAACTCGAGTGTGGAGAGAATATCTTGCCGGTTGGATGCCCTGGAATCATGTACGAACGATAGCTTCAATCGCTGCTCTGGCTTGTTTTATCATCGCTCTTCGCAAATGGTAGGCTCTATGTTGAATTTCTCTGCCTAAAATTACACACCCGTCAGTTGGAGAGAGATTCAACTAACGCGGAACGTTTGTTCAGTCAACAACAAACTATAGCTTAATAAACATAAGGAGAAGGCTGCCGACAGGAATGGATCGGCAGCCTTCTCAGTTAACAGGCAGGCTAACATGGTGGAAAATGCCATATCGAAGATGAGTGGGGGTGACAGAATGAGCGAATATATTCGGGAATTACGTTCATTAGTTGGAACAATACCTTTAATTCTAGTTGGTGCAGTTGTTATCATTCAAAACGATAACCACCAAATTCTTTTGCAACATCGTAAAGATAGTAATTGGGGATTACCAGGCGGTCTTATGGAGCCAGGGGAGTCATTGGAGGAAACAGCAACTAGGGAAGTATACGAGGAAACTGGGTTAACCTTAAATCGTTTAACCTTGTTGGAGTTATTTTCTGGTCCAGATCTTTATTTAAAACTAAAAAATGGAGACGAACTTTATTCAGTAACAGCACTGTATCTTTGCAATGATTACAAAGGAGAATTGGTGAGCGATTCATCCGAATCACATGAGGTAAGTTTTTGTGATGTGGACGATCTTCCGAGTTTAAATCCTGCAAATACTATTTACCTCGCAAAGTATTTAGAATCTGATTTACTTCGTAAAAGGTAAACGAATGAATGGACTGCTTTTTATTACATCCTGTTGATGGCCAAAAATTGTGAGAAGAAACGGGCAGCAGGATAGTTTGGTACTTACTTGAACTTTACCAAGCATTTCGAACAGCCATTTAGTAATATAAGCATATAAAGTCAACCGCAAGAAAGTTTGAAGCAAAGGGGGATTAAATTGAATAACGTAGATACTGCGGTTTTAAATAATATTGTTTGGTGTGGGATTGTTTGTGAGTTGCATGGACTTACTCAAATTTCAAGTGAGCGTGTATGGGGACTGCTTTCTAAAGCACCCGAACTATACCCCGATATCATTACTTCAAGCAGTCATGCAACGAGTGAAGAAGTGATAAATTTTATAGGTAATAGAGAAATATTCAGTATAAAAGATAGTTTTGCTAATCTTAATATAGTGCCATTTGGTTTTAAAGTATTATTTGAGGCGAAATGGATTTGTCATTCACCGGTTGCCGATGTTGATTACGTTCAAACGGAATGGACCGTTGTTTCGTCAGAGAAAGATTTAGCAAAGTGGGCCTTTGCAAGCGGATTGCAAAAAGTGATAAAAGCAAAACTATTAGATCAAAAAGATGTGAAAATCTTTATGCACGAGGTAAATGGTGAATTATCAGGATTCATAGCTAACTTGAGTGCTAATGCTGTGGGGATATCCAATGTATTTTCAAATAGTAATAAAATTATTTGGTCAGATATTGTTCCAATTGTTTCTACCTATTTCCCTGGGATACCGATGGTGGGTTATGAAAACGGCGATGATCTAACATCAGCACTCTTATCTGGATGGACACCAATAGGTCCACTTCGAGTATGGATTAAATCAAATGATTGTGAAAAGCAATTGCTACGGCCAGCCTGTATGTGACCCTCATATAAGCACAGAAAAGAGCCCAATTTCATTGGGCTCTTTTGAATTTTCGCGTAACTAGCTGCAGCGGACCTGATCAGAGCGAGTCATTTGCACATCACTGACCTAAATGGCCGTCTTCGACGGCTGCTATAACTCTCATTAACTTTTAGTATCCCTTTATGACCTAACTAAACCAGACAAATGTCTGGCAGCTTGGTCAGCATCTTTGTAGGCTTCTTCTATTACGATTTCCCGATTTCTAATGGCAGTACCTTGAGCTCTAATAATTTGATAATCTTCAATCCCTAAAAAATTGAACATGGATTTCAGATATTTGTGTGAGTATTCAACCTCTGTATACCAATCGTTATTTGTATAAATTGAGCCGCTTCCCTGAATAACTAAGAGGCTTCTGCCGTCATTTAATAAGCCTACGGAGCCATTTTCGGTAAATTTATAGGTCTCACGAGGAATAATGATGTTATCTATTGCTTAAGAAGTTCAACTGTCCGATCTAATACTAGTTGATCTTCATTGCTAAGTGGTTCTCCTTTTGTTAGTCTTTCTCTTGCATTTAATAGTGTCCGATCTACCATGGGAATATGAATATCGTATAAATTGATCTATTCAATAGTTTCCATTGGGTTTAGTTCCTTATACGTTTTTAAAAATTTATTCAAAACCAGTAATGTATAAGAGTCTATTGAATCCACTTTCGGATGGGCATTAATAATAAGTGTTTTGGTCATAGTAATATCTCCTAATGGGTGAAGGTATGTACAGATTTGACATTTTTTTTTATATCTTAATATAAATATTAACTAAAGTTCGTTCTAAGGAGTAGGTTTTTCATGCAGTATAGTATTGGTGTTGAATATGCACTGCACTGCCTTGTATATTTAATCGAAGTTCCACCAGATTCCAGCATTGGTATAAAAGAACTTTCCGCTTTTCAAGGAATTTCTGAAACGTACCTCTCTAAGATGTTTGGCAAATTAACAAAGGCTGGCATCGTTAAATCCATTCCTGGTGTTAAGGGCGGTTATAGTTTGTCCAAATCTCCAGAAGAAATTTCATTTTTGGACGTAATCGATGCAATTGAAGGCACAAATCCTATTTTTCAATGCAAAAACATAATTGCAAACGGCATTCTGTACCAAGATAAAGAGTGTACGTCTTGTACAGCAGATACGCCTCCTTGCACGATAAATTTAGTTATGCTAGAGGCAGAAGAACACATGAGGTCGTTTCTGCGAAGCAAGACGCTAAAATGGCTGAATGAGGATTTGGAGCGCGTCCTGCCAAGACAAATACGCAACGATACACGAAAATATTTTTCAGCGCCAAAGTAGTTGGTTATTAATCACGTACTCAGATGAAGACATCGTATATGTGAAACATCCTAATAAATTGATTGGATGGGCTACTCAAAGAAAACAAAAAAACGGGCTTCTTGTATTTTTTTATCGGCTGTTCCTGCAGTTGGATGATAAATGATCTTATGCCCTTCGGGGACATAAATCACTTCTTGGCGCTGCCACATTGCTTTGAATTCCTGACTAATGCCCGATAACTCAAGAATTTGCTCAGACCACCAAGTATATAGTTAATGATTGAGCTAACGAGAAACGATAGTAATGGAGCTTGCCTCGCGGCAACTCATTTTTTTGTTCATTCAAGTAAACCGAGGGACGGACAGGATAGCGCAAAAGCTGCTTGGATACTGGGAAATGAGCGATTGTATGGAATAAATGCTTGCCTTTCAGAAACATTAGAGTTATTATGGATTCATAAAGTCGTTAATGTAGATGCTGAATGAAATATTCCAGGCGCAAACGGTGGATACCGCCTCAGACAGAAGCAGGATGATATCTCCTTTCTCGATATCATCCATGCGATCGAAGGGACCGCTTCTTTGTTCGAAAGCAGCCTGAATCACGGAAGCGAATGTCTGATCCAGCAGGTTGTGATCGATGCCGAACGTCAGATGGAGCAGTATCTGTAGAACAAAAAAATAGCGGATTTGTCGAAATTAATCAAACGGAGTAAGGATCCGTCATTTTTACAAAAGTTATTAAAGATATAATAAATCTATTATGTCTCTAATATAAATATTGAAAAGCGAAAGGGAGAATCAGGATGACTCACGATTGTGCTATTATCGGCGGAGGACCGGCAGGTCTAAATGCTGCTCTTGTACTAGGCAGGGCAAGAAAAAATGTGGTGGTTATTGATGAAGGGCGTCCGCGAAATGGGGTTGCTCGTCAGACCCACGGCTTTCTTACTAGAGATCATATAAGTCCAAGCGAATTTAGGCGAATTGCGAAGGAACAAATTAGATCATATCCATCCGTTTACTTTGTGGAGGATACTGCGGTATCGATCACGGGAACCGATGGTTGTTTTCAAATTACGACTGCACGAGGACAGACCTATCGAAGCAAAAAGCTGCTCTTTGCAGTAGGTATGAAGGACCTCCCAGTGGATATTAAAGGGCTGGCAGATGTATATGGTAAAAGCGCCTTTATCTGCCCGTATTGTGATGGCTGGGAACTTAGAGAGCAACCGCTTGTCTTAATTGTCAAGGGAGCGGATGCACTACACATGGCCAAAATAATATCTGGATGGTCGAATCATTTTACAATCTGTACCAATGGTCCTGATGAAATGACGGACGCACAACGTGAGGAACTAAATCAACATAACGTTCCTGTATTTGACACACCGATCCAGTCTGTCGAATCTAACGACGGCATGGTGCAGCAAGTTGTTCTGGAGGACGGTACAAGAATCCCATGCACTGGGATATTTTTTAGACCGAAGCTTATTACCGGATCAGACCAGCCGCAAGTAATAGGTTGCCAGATCACGGAAGCAGGGACTGTCATCGTTGATAATTTCGGTAAAACGAATGTTCCTGGCGTCTTTAGTGCCGGTGATGCAGCATCGCAACTTCATCAGGCCATTACAGCTGCTTCTTTGGGCTCATTGGCAGGTGTGGGCATTAACAATGAACTGAATGAAGAGGCTTGGAATAAACCTTTTTCTCATTAACCGGTGATTTTAGCGAGTCTGCAATCTGTGAACAGAATAAGAGTCTATAGATGGGTCTAAAGGTCAGCAAATTTATGAAGAAGAAACGCCGTTTGTGCCGATAGATCCGCAAAAAGATCGCGTCATGATTAACGAACAGATACGAAAAGCAGGTGTGGAACAGGGCATACGGAGTATCGTGATCGTACCAAGTATGATCTATGGAACTGCGCTTGGCCTTCCAAGGGAAAGTGTTCACCTGCCGCTTATCATCCGAAAATCCAAGGAAATGGGCGCGGGCGTCTATATCGGTAAGGGTGTAAACCGCTGGTCCAATGTTCATATTAAAGATCTAGCGAAGTTGTACCTGCTTGCTGTAGAGAAGGCTCCGTCCGCATCCTACTTCTATGCGGAAAATGGGGAAGAATCTTTCGGTCAACTGGCCAAATTCGTAAGTAGAGCCCTGGGATATGGAGGGCAAACGGTCAGTTGGTCATTTGACGAAGCCGTCGGGGAATTGGGGGGGATTCGCACAGTTTGCACTCGCTACCAACAGCCGGGTTCGTGCTGTTCATGCCCGGAATCTACTTGGCTGGAAGCCGGTGGGAGAATCGATCCAATCTTGGATTTCCCAGAGCGTGAAGTAAGCAAGCGATTGATGTTAGAAGCTTGAGATATAGGGATGTATCGAGTGGATGGATGGCCTTTCGCTGATACTGAAAGTTAGGCTGCCGGTGATAAAATCGGTGACCTGTTGTGCTAATGGGCAGGTCTAACATGCCTGCGCATGCGGATCGGTCTCCTGCGAGCTGCTGGAGAGCACCGATTTGTCTCAGGTAGAGATCGGCTCCTATTGTGAGAGCTAGGAGCTGAAGGAACGCTGCGATTTGAGAATGAAAAAGATAATGTTGTGTACAGGTTCGGCAAAATTCACCTATTCCTTGGCGGTATCCTTTTTAGGCTGTTTTAGCGTTACCCTCCCCTTATAACTCAGATTACCAACGAATGATTAAATTAGAATGGTAAATTCAGGATAAATATGGAGGTCTGACGCTGAAATGAGAAAACGCATCTGTGTTGTTTTACTGTTTATGTTTGCTTTTTGTTTATTAATGAATAGTACATTTGCCGCTGAGCCCGCAAACGAAAATAAGCTCGTCCCTGAAGATGGTGAGTATGGATTTTTTATTTTGGAAATCGGCAATCCGAAGCTGATTTTCAATGGGAAGACAGAGGAAATTGATCCAGAGTTTAAGACGGCGCCGGTACTAATAGAGGGAACTACCTTACTCCCTATAAGAATCATTATTGAAAAGCTGGGGGGTACCTTGAAGTGGGACGAAGCCGAGAGTATCATTGACATCAAATACAAAAGCAAAAGAATAATTTTGCAAATCGGCAATAAAAAGGCCGTTGTGGATAACGAAGAAAAAATGCTTGATGTAGAAGCGGTTATCTTGAACAGCATTACGATGATTCCGCTGCGGTTTGTGGCAGAGAGCCTCGGCTGTAAGGTATATTGGCACGGGGATAATAAAATATCTATAAGCACAAACGCCTTGAAGGACACGTTTTCCTCTGATCGTTTTAGCACTGAGGATTTATCCATATACGATGCGGTCTTGAAAAAGCAGATTCGTCTTGGCATGGCGAAAGAAGAGATCGATAAGTTGTTTGGAATTCAGCCAGAAAAGAATATATTTGGAAAATATAATTATGAGGGGCTCGTAGTATATTACAGGGATGGCAAAGCGGCAGGGCTAATGGTCAGTTCAGAAAATAACTTATCTACAAGGTTTTCTACGGTCCGAAATGTAAACCTGCTCACCCCCAAGATGTATGTCCAGCAAAAGTATGGGGCGAGTGTTGAAAAGGACAGTGAAGATAGTGATCAGTATGCCACCTATGTCTTTTGGAAAGAGGATCAAAGCCTAACCGAAACATTAGTCAAGCTGGAATCCTCGTCTTTGTCCAAAGATCCAGTGAGGAACAGGTATTACATATCGTTTTTGTTCAATGAAAACAAGCAAAAAACGGTCTCGTACCTACTTATCGGTGACTTTGAGTTTGCGATGTTTTCGAAATAGCATCAAACTAGCAGCATATTTTGTGACTTCTTGTCACTGATTTTTGGGGATTATAAGAACGGAAAACTATAGTTTAATATTATAAGGACTGCATCATGGCTGCCCGCTACTCCGCTAAAGATTGGTTTAATTATAAGATGATTAAAAAGCAGCCTCTGTGTAGAAGCTGCTTATTAGTATTGCATTAGTTAGTGGTCTATCACTCTATACAATAATGTTATGCTTATCCGGCTGTTTCATCAAGGTCTTCGTTGTAAGCCAATATTCCGTGTTTAAAAGTTTATTGGTTCGACTAACGTGAATGATACATACCAGTTAAACGTTAGAAACAAGGTTGACCGCTGTGTATAGATGGAGTGGGAGGTTGAATGGCAGAGCTTCAATGAGCCGCCGAAGCAATGAAATAGCAAACAGGCTGTGTCAAGTACGGCTGCAGCCTGTCTGTTTGGTTTGGGACAAGCTTATCAAGGGCGTTCCAGCCGGTCTACCCGTCTGTCGAGACGTTCGACCTGATTGTTCAGCCTTGTAACCTCACGTTCCAACCGTGTAACTCTTCTTTCCAGCTCACGATCTGCAGGTGGGCCCGGCGGATATATTGGTCCCGGGCCAGGACCAGGACCAGGTACAGGGATAAATAGTCTTAAGCCGGCATAAACGAAGTTAGGATCTGTGAGCTGGTTTGCTTGCATAATAGCTTGAACCGTTGTGCCGAATCTTGCTGCTATGGACCATAAGGTATCGCCGGGTTGAACAACATAAGTCATCGTAAATTCCTCGCTTTGCAAATTATATTAAATCCGATATCATCCTATGTGCCTAATGGTCATATTGCCTATGGCATGAGCCTATTTATTAGAAGTACATCCCTGCATTTGAGAATGGGATGCTTGTCGTCCAATTTATTGTGGCTCTGCGCCATATTCCATGATATATATGAAATGACTCAAATTTGACGAATGGAGTGAGATGAATGAAAATCGCCGCGCAATTGTATACGCTTCGCAGCTTTCTGAAAACCCCAAAGGACATCAGCGAAAGCTTGAAAAAAGTAAAGCAAATGGGGTACCAGGCCGTACAAGCTTCCGGTGTCGGACCGATCGACATTCAAGAATTTAAAGCGCTTGCTGATCAGGAAGGCTTGACGATCTGCGCGACGCACATCGGGTACAACGAGCTGTTGAACGATATGGATACTGTCATCGAGAAGCATAAAGCATGGAATTGCAAATATGTCGGTTTAGGCGGCCTCCCGCCGGAATTTCGCGAAAACAGCCAAGGCTACGCCACTTTCGCAAAGCAAGCCTCGGAATTTGGGAGACAGCTGAAAAGTGCTGGGTTAAAGTTCATCTATCATAACCACGACTTTGAGTTCGCGAAATATGACGGAAAAACAGGCATGGAGATTTTATTTGAGGAGTCGGACCCAGATAGCGTGGATTTCGAGCTGGACGTTTATTGGGTGCAAGCTGGTGGGGCCGATCCCATCGAGTGGATTCGTAAGATGGAAGGAAGAATGAAGGTTGTTCATTTCAAGGACATGATTGTGACACCGGATCGGAAACAGCGTTTTTCGGAAGTCGGCGAAGGTAATATGAATTTCAAAGGGATTATTCAAGCATGCGAGGAGATCGGCGTGGAGTGGGCTGCGGTAGAGCAGGACGACTGTTATGACCGCAATCCTTTCGAAAGTTTGAAGATCAGCTTTGCCAATCTTGCAAAATTAGGGTTAAAAGGTTGAAGTTACGTAGAACTATAGCTGAATAAACGACCAGAACAAGGCTGCCGGTGGATCGGTGGCCTTTTTTTCACTTAAGATAAAGAAGAGAATGAGCTTTACTAGAGTAATATTATTAAAATGACTGACATAGGTGAGGAATTGAATGAAAATATCTTCACGTCCATAGACATCAATACGACAAGTGTCTAAAACATTCAGAATAAAAGCAACCATTGCTGACATATTGGTGTCAGTAATGGTTGCTTATAATAACAATAAAACCAATAATATTTAACTTAGGAGGAAATTGAGTATGAGTGCAAAACAAACATTACGAGGGATTTGCGACCATCAGTTATTGGGCAGATGATATGGAGGCGGCAAAGGCGTGGTACTCTGAGCTGCTGGGCAGTTCGCCTTACTTCGAACGATCAGGACCAGATGGTCAACTAGCCTATGCCGAGTTTCGCCTTGGAGACTACCAGCACGAACTAGGTCTGATCGATCGCCGTTTTGCTCCTGCGCGTGCAACGGCTGGCCCCGGTGGGACCATTATGTACTGGCATGTTGATGATATAGAAGCCACGCTTAACAATTTGATGGCCATGGGAGCGGAAGAGTACGAACCGCTTGTACATCGTGGGGAGGGATTCATCACGGCTTCCGTCACGGATCCATTTGGTAACGTGCTGGGTATTATGTACAATTCTCACTATTTGGAGATGTTGAATTCCAGAATCTAGGGGTGACCAGAATAAATGGTAATAGATAAAATAGTACAAGTTCACACTCGACAAGAATGGCGAAAGTGGCTAAGTGACTATCACATTACAGAAGATTATTGTTGGTTAACTACAAATCATCATTCCGTAAGTTACTTAGACTTTGTTGAAGAAGCCTTGTGTTTTGGCTGGATTGATAGCACACGTAAAAAAATGGCTGACACTCAAACGGCGCAACGATTTTCACCCAGGAAAAAAAAGAGCAACTGGTCAGAGCTCAATAAAGAACGTGTCCGACGGTTAGATAAACTAGGCATCATGACAGAATCTGGAAATAAAGTATTGCCCGATATGAACACCGAATCTTTTATAATTCATGAAGATATCTTAGCGCAAATGCGTCAGGACGAAGCGCTCTTTCACAATTTTCAAGCCTTGCCAGAACTATATGTTAGAGTCAAAATTGACAATATCCAGTCAGTGCGGCACGATGCAACGTTGTATCATAATCGATTGACAAAGTTTATTGAACATACTCGTGTAAATAAAATGTATGGACAGTGGAATGATAATGGTCGTCTATTAGGGTATTAAACTACCTGAAAGTAGTCGACCAAGAATCTTCATTCATCTGTGGTGCCCTGCGAGGGGCATGGATGGCTAACGGAGAACTATAGCTCAATACAGAACGAAACGAGGCTGCCGGCACAAACGGCAGCCTCCATTGACGTTAACGGGCAGTTTAACGTAACCATTTCATTAGTTAAATCGTCTATTATGTACATAAGTAACCTTAGCAGGTGAATCCAGATTTAGTTTAAGGAGAGAAATTCAATGCAGATCACAAGGTTTAAGAAATCAACATCAATCATTGTTGGCATATTAATTTTAATACTGTTGATTGCCGCAATTTATTCTTACTTTAAGTTGTACTTACCTGATCTACCATTGGATGGTGTTACCAAAAGACAAGCATACGAGAAAATCTTTAATAGTCACAATGCCATTGTGTTTTTAGCCGATCAAGGAGACTACAATTGGTATATTTATAATGGACCTCAGAAAGAAGGCGGAACTGAACTAATCAAACGAATGAAAACTTTAGGTTTTATTTTTATTGAGCAGATGGGGTCTGGATATATTTTTAGTAAGGAGAACACTCAGGATAAGATTGTAGTTACATCTCAACAGTGGACCAATAAATACGTTTTATATAAAGCACCTTATGAAGTAAAACTAACAAGTGCAGCGAGGTTACAATGACATTAAGAAAGTCTATATATATTTTGATTGCAATAATTCTTATTGGTTTTGGTTGTTTATTATATAAGATTCAATCTGTAGTTCCTTCTACAATGAAATTTTCTGATTTTGGGCTTGGTGCTGAAACCTTATATTTTTATAAAGGGGGTACATATTACAAGAACCAAACACTCATACAGAAGTATTTTGATTTAAACAAAATTAAGGATGTTAGAAGAATCTCCTTTGAAAAAACAAAATCTGCAGCTAAAATAATTAGTTTTGCTTATAATTCTGATAAGGGAAGAGATTTATTTATTGATGATAAAGGAAGTGTTTACTTCGTTGTATCAAAGTCAGAAATAAGAAATAAATCAAGACTTCATTGGCTTTGGTGGAAGTTAGATGTTTCCAACAAATATAATAGTATCTATTATTTTTCAGATCCAGACCCTGCAATTGTAGAATTAATGAATCAGATAACTAATGAAATAGGATATAGGGATGGACTTTGACTTTAGACAGATATAAATGGACATTACGCATAATATGCCTATGTGGAGTAACAAAAAATAAGAAATATTAAACGAAAAAAATTCTCTTTTTAAATAGGGATTTTGCCTTTATTCTTGATCTAAGACAAAAGAGCAAGAAATATAATGGTAACCAATATATCATATAATCGCTCAACATCATGCATGGGGAGGAGATAAGCATAATTGAAACCAATCATTCAACTCCTGCATTTTGGCTATCATCAGACGATGAGCTGCATATTTCCTGTTGCGATCTTTGGAACTTTAGCTCTTTCTAACGTAATAGCGGTACCATTCATTTATCGTTATGATGCCATTCTACTTATACTGCTTGGAGTGCAATACTTCATGTACCGCAGCGGATTAGAGACACGTGATGAAATCAAAGTAATCTGTGTTTTTCACTTTATTGGATTGTTGCTGGAGTTATATAAGGTATGGATGGGATCATGGTCATACCCTGAGCCTGGGTATACGAAGTTGCTCGGTGTCCCGCTCTATAGCGGATTTATGTATGCAAGTGTAGCAAGCTTTATGTGTCAGGTGTGGCGGAGACTGCGGATGGACATGACCGGCTGGCCTGGGCTTAGGTCCTCGGTGCTGTTAGGAGGAGCCATCTATTTCAACTTTTTCACACATCATTTTATTCCCGATTTTCGTTGGTGGTTGACGGCACTTGTGTTTATTGTCTTCTGGAAAACACAGATCATATATCGGGTTCGGACTATAACTTATCGAATGCCCTTAACTCTCGCTTTTCTCATTGTAGGTTTTTTCATTTGGTTAGCAGAAAATATAGCCACATTTTTTGACGCTTGGAAATACCCTGATCAGCACCAAACCTGGCAACTGGTTAGTTTCAGCAAGATCAGCTCATGGTTCCTTCTCGTAATCATTAGTGTCATCATCGTTGCTCAACTTAAACATGTTAAAGCTAATCGAACAAGGAACGATTTATTTTCCTGCTAGATTGCGCTAACGCAGAACGATTGTTAAATAACAGAAGCACGGTAGAGCGTGAAAATGGGTTTGAAAGGCATGGTGACTTAATTGAAATACGGGAAAATAATTGGTGAAGGCAATACGGCAACTGTATATGAATGGGAAGAAGGTACAGTGCTTAAGCTTTTCGATCAGGGCTATCCAAATAAAGCGGTAGAAAGAGAGTTTCAAAACGCGAAGGCAATCAATGGTATGAATTTTGCAAAACCAAAGGCATATGAAATTATTTGTTGCGAAGGGCGAATGGGTATTTTATATGACAGAGTGGAGGGCGAATCCCTGTTGGATTGGGTTTTGAAAACAGGTGACCTCCAGGGATGTGCGGAACTTATGGCAAGGCTGCACAAGACAATCGTTCAGAACAAAGTTAGCAATGTAATGAATTACAAAGAA